>MBQZ01000103.1 GCA_002134785.1 Crenothrix sp. D3 | reverse complement strand
GCGCGATAACCACGTCTACCCGTATTGCGCTTCAGCTCACGGCTGATAGTCGATTCGGAAGTCTCAACAATCACTGCTATCTCTTTATTTAACGCTCCTGCTTTCTTTAATGCCGCAATCTGGTATCTTTGTCCTTCGGTCAACTGTTTGTGTGTTTTCATCGCTTATCCATCTTTGGTCGGATTGAGAGGGGATGAAACTATAGCAGTTGACCCCTTCTAAATCTCTAAAAACGAATTGCATTTGTTAGTTGAATCTAAGATTGCTTTTATGAAATATTGCCTTCTTGTATTCAAGAAAATGCCGAGCTTCTTGATGAGTTGAAAAATTTAATATCAGGGTTCAGAAATTCTTTTATAGAATTTGAAAATACACCTATATGGGAGAAAGAAACCATAATTAAATTTGAGACAGCTATATTAAATCGAGATTGGGTAACATTTAGTAAATTATGGTGTTTTTTTGAAAATACCTCATGGTCTCCTAACTTTCTTATGAATGAAATGGTTAAATTGCTTGCAACTCTTGATTTCAATAGACTTTGCAACGCTTTTTATAATGTTCAAGATATAGTTATTTTCATGCTTCCAATGTATGAACTAACTGATAAACAAATTTTAATATTAGGTGTTGAAAGTAATAATCCATTTGTAGAATTTGTAGCGTTTTATCATGTTGCATCTAATGAAAATCAATTTAATCAAGAGGAAGAAAGTCAAATAGTAACTATTTTGACTAAGGTATCAAAAGATACCATTAGATTTCAAGCATGGATGGATATTTTTAATAAATATCCTGTACGTTATCCTTTGTTGCAAACAGCATTGGGTTTGTTTTTAGCCGACGCTGATTTAGAATCTATGGATTCTTATATAAATTCTATTTCTCTTAATAAGAGTAAATTAAATGATGGGGGAAGAGTTTTAGTTGCAAAATGTCTTGAAGCTTTTAGCAAAAAAGCATCACTTGAAAAGCGTGTGATGTTGTGGACGAAAGCATTTAATAGATGGAATGAATGGAATTTTGAAACTAATGAAAACTGTCTTATTGAGATAGCATTTTCAGAATTAGATTTTGCACTTGTCGGTTATTTTATTGAATGCTTATCTGAAGAAGAAAGAATCGAATATCAACAAAATATTCTCAATAAAATGGTTAATATCTCAACACAATGGCACTCATCTATAACGAATTTTTATACTCGCTGGCACCAATTAGTTTCTCAATTTCAACCTATTACACATACTCTCAATATAGAAAATAAATCATGGCTAATGAACAGCAGTTATTATATACCTAACCAGTTTAGCAATACTTCATACCTTGATATGTTTCTTAAATAGGTAGCCGTGTAGGTTGTTGAGCAGGCGACAGCCAGCCCAAAAAAACCTAAAATTTAACCCTATTGCCAACTTAAAGTTATACAATAGTAAAACTTAAATCAACCAAGAGGCGACCATGACTCAAGTAGCTATTAGGCAATCTGGCGGGGCAAATATTATTAGTTTGCCAAAAATGATACTTAACACACTTAATCTTCATGTTGGTTCAGCTTTAGAACTTACGTTAGAAGATAATAAAATTATTTTAACGCCTGTCAGTCAAGAACCCAGTTTAGCCGAGCTGTTAGCGGGTAGTCCTAAACAAGCGTTAAAACTGAATGAAGAAGACCAAGATTGGTTAAACGAGCCCGCTGTCGGTAAGGAAATTTAATGGATTATGTTCCAGAACAAGGCGATATTATTTGGTTAAGTTTTGACCCTAGCAGCGGTAAAGAAATCATTAAACGCCGTCCTGCTTATGTGGTGTCCAGAAAATTGTTTAATGAACATACGGGGTTAGCGTTGGTCGCGCCCATTAGCAGTACGATTAGAGGAATTAAGTTAGAAGTTGTTTTGAATGATGAGCTGGAGACTAAAGGCGCGATTTTGATACATCAACTTAAATCATTGGACTTCACAGAACGCGACGCTGAATTTATAGAACACACCTCGCCAGCAATTATTGATAAGGTGAAAATGTTGATAAAGGTGATTACCGATTAGCATACAGGGGGAGTACAAACCTAGGTTTGTACTCCATACCTGTTGTTTTAGTTATAACGCTGTTTAATCGCTTGCGCTAATTGATGGACTGCCATTGCGTATTTATTACTGCTGTTGTATTTCTTAATGACTTTGAAGTTATCATAAATACGCCAGTATTCACTGCCAGTGGCCGCGCCTAATTCAATAACATCGGGTGAGTCTTCGGCTTGTGTGGGTCGAGTGACCACGCCGTTTAATTGCCAACCATGCTCAGAAAAATAATGAGCAACACTGCCTACAGCGTCAGCAGGTTGCCATAAATCACGACGACCATTGTTATCAAAATCCACCGCTAATTTACGAAAACTACTGGGCATAAACTGCCCATAACCCATAGCACCTGCCCACGAGCCTTTTGGTTGCCGTGGATCATAACCTTCTTCTTTTGCCATCAATAAAAAGTTTTCCAGCTCTTGGGTAAAATACGGCGCACGTCTGTGGGTATCAAATGCCAAGGTCGTTAAGGCATCAAAAATACAGGTTTTACCGAAGTTTTTACCAAAAAATGTTTCTACGCCAATAATGCCAACAATATATTCAGGATCAACACCATAAGTTGCGCTGGCTTTGGCAATGGCGGCGGCGTTATTACGCCAAAACTCGACACCATTATTAATATGGGCTTCGGTTAAAAATTGACTACGGTATTTTGTCCAACTGCCTAATTTTGGTCTAGTGACAGGCCCTTTATAAGGTTCAGGACTTTCTAAACGAATTACAAAATCCAAACGTTGCGCTTGTGAAAATAAGCCAACCAGATAATCTTGTGAAAATCCGTGAGTTTGCACCATGTGCTGAATGAAGGTTTGCACTTCAGGATTATTCACATAATCACCCGCTAAATTAACGGAATAATTATTGACTATAGGGGCTTGAATAAGCGGTTGTACTGGTTTTTGCGGCTGCACAATCACAGCGTGTTGATTGATGTTATTGTTGGGGTAATCTCCGTGATAATCGACAGGATTGCTAGCACATCCAGTCATCAGCGTTACTAATGTGATGGGCAATAAATGTTTGTAAGCAGGGGTAGTCACGAGAAGCCTCTTGTTGTTTTGTTAAAGGTAAGCGTTATTCGGGTAAGCGATTCAGCTGATTATATTACGCCGTTTGGCGATTGTTCGTGTAGTTAAAATGCACTTAATCAATCAAGCTAACTTAGCCCTGCGTTGAAAAATATTGCCTATTATTCATCTTTTGACACAGAATAAACGTCTTACTATTTGAGAGGGCAATCGCTATTTATATAGCATCAAAAAAAAACTTCGGGCGAGATATTAAAGCGTTTTGCTAAGGCTTGTATTTGTCTTTTATTTAATTGCCGTTTGCCGCGCAGTATCTCTGATACCACGCCTTGACTACCCACTTCGGGTAATTGGCTTTGAGTTAATTGGTGTTCGTCTAACAAATAAGCCAATACTTCTTGTGGACTGGCTTCGGGTAGCGCGTAATGTTCTTGTTCATAGTTAGCTACCAGTATGCCAACGGTATCCAATAATGATGCTAATGGGTGCTGTTCATTTTCACCCACTTCATCTATGAGTTGATTTAATAATTCAACACGATTGTTATAGTCCTCTTCCGTGTAAGGAACAGATAACAAAGGTGCTAAAGGTTGCCAGTTTTTTGCAATGGCATGTACAGTATTGTTCATTAGAATAATCTCCGCTGATAATAGGCGGTTATAGGTAAGTTGTTTAAATAATTTAGATGTAATGTAAATTACGTTATGTAACGCATTACATCCAAATCATTGATAAATCTATCTTACTTATTTTTCCACTTTTCTTTATCGTATTCAGAATGGGTTAAAATATCGCGTATGTACAGTTTGTTACGATTGTAATGAATGCCAGCAATCAGCCGCACCTCATTACCGTGTATATTAAAAATGGTTAAATTATTGCCATTAACATTTTTAACAATATCTGCACTTGGAAATATTGCCCTTAATTCATTGAAATTAGAAAAGTTGGTTTTGCTTACTATTTTGAACCACGAATTAAGTGACGCTTTAGCTGTAGGGTGTTGACGTACAAAGTCGTTTATTGCTTTGCTGGAAATAACGTGCATAAACACTCCTTGCTTTTTCGGCAATGATTGAGATTTTTTGAGGTGAGTTAATAGTAAATTCGCTCATTAGTATTTTCCAAATAGGATGTAAATTATATTAAAGCGATAGAGAAACCACCCCACCGCAGACACACAATATCTCATGCTGAGATATTTATCCATAAATTTTTATACCAACAAGTAAAATAGTTACGTTCTTACGCGAAGCCAGAGCGTCACTGCCATTAAGTTAAGCCGTTCGTGGTGAGCTGTGAGCTTGTCGAACAGTCGAACCATGAGCGGCTTAACTTCAGGGCTTCGGATGTTTCCATTCACCCTTCGACAGGCTCAGGGCGAACGGAAAAATCCTTAACTTAATGGCAGTGAGCCAGAGCGTGAGAATGATAGAGTCAGCCATTAATTTTTTTGAGTAATTGCTCAAATTCAGCGGCAGGTACGGGTGGACTGGTTAAGTAACCTTGATATAAATCACAGCTTTGCTCTTGTAAAAACGCCAGTTGAGCGGGTGTTTCCACGCCTTCGGCTAATACTTTTAGATTAAGTGTTCGTGCAATAGCAATAATGGTGGCAGTCATTGCTATATCACTTCGAGAATGGGGAATGTTATCAATAAAACTCTTGTCAATTTTCAACACATTTAAAGGAAACAGTTTCAAATAAGCTAACGAAGAGTAGCCTGTACCGAAATCATCGATAGCCAGCGTAACGCCTAATTTGTTCAGACGAGCGAGAATTAAAGTAGCTTCACCTTCGCGCTGCATTAATGCAGATTCGGTTAATTCCAGTTCAAGGCAATAAGCGGGAAAGCCTGTTTCATTGAGTACCTCATTGACAACTGTGTCAATGTGGCTGTATCTAAATTGGTGTGGCGATACGTTGACGGCAATAGTCAATGGCGGATAGCCTGCATTCAACCAACGTTGCCCTTGAGTACAGGCTGCTTTTAATACCCAGTTGCCAATACTGGTAATCAGTCCCGTTTTTTCAGCCAGTTCAATAAAAACCGTTGGTAATAGCAGTCCATTTAGCGGGTCTTGCCAACGGACTAAGGCCTCCGCGCCAACAATACGCCCAGTGATGATGTCGATTTGTGGCTGGTAATGAACGCGTAATTCGCCTTCGTTGATACCACGCCGCAAACGCACTTCGATGTCCATGCGCACGCGGGCCGCGTGGGTGATGTCTTCACAAAAATACTTAAAACAACCACGACCTTTGGCTTTTGCATGATATAAAGCGGTATCGGCTTGTTGTATTAACTGCTCTGCTTCATTACCGTGTTCAGGATAAAGACTGATGCCGATACTTACACCAATGCTCACTTCACTGTCTTGTGACAATTGCCACGGTTCACTTAAGGCACTAATGATGTCATTTGCAACGAGGGCAGCATCTTCTGCTTGTTCAATATCTTCTAATAGCAGGATAAATTCATCACCCCCTAATCGGCAGACGGTATCAACACTGCGTAAGCGAGCGATGAGACGATCGGCAACTTGTTGTAACAATTGATCACCCGCTAAATGCCCAAAAATGTCGTTGACTTCTTTAAAGCGGTCTAAGTCAAGCATCAATAATGCGACTATTTTGCCTTCACGTTGCGCAGTTTTGATAGCGTGTTCTAAGTGTGAGAGCAGTAATAAGCGATTAGGCAAGCGGGTAAGTGGATCATGATGAGCTAGAAAATCAAGCTGTAATTCTGAGGTCTTGAGCTTGGAAATATCGGCAAATACGCCGACATAATGGGTAGTCGTGCCTGATTTGTCTGTTACGCGGCTAATACTGAGCAATTCAGGATAGACTTCACCGCTTTTGCGGCGATTCCAAATTTCGCCTTGCCAATGCCCAGTGATTGTAATGCTCTGCCACATTTGTGCATAGAATTCTCTATCATGACGACCTGAGCGCAATAGGCTAGAAGGTTTACCGAGGGTTTCTGCTTCCGTGTAACCTGTAATATCGGTAAATGCTGCATTGATGTGAACTATGCGTAAGTCTGCATCGACTGTCATCACGCCATCACGCGTATTGTCAAACACGGCGGCAGCTTGGCGCAAACGCTCGTCATTCAATTTATTTTCGGTAATATCTCGCACACCGATAACATAAGCATCATTGCCTTGCCATTGAATAGACGCGGAACGTAGTTCTGCCCAACCGAGTCCGCTTGGACGCAAGAGGTTAATTTCTTGTGGTGTGTTTGTACTGGTATTAACAGGAATCGCTAGTGTTTTACCGATTAAGTTATCACGCTCAAAAATGCGTTCGGCACTGCGATTGCTGTAAAGCACTTTGCCCAATCTGTCCACCATCACAATACCGTCAGTGATTGCATCAAGTATAAGCTGGAGGTTATCAGAGATTTCTTCGGACATAATAGGTATCTCACACTTCACATGAGAATGGTACTTGAACCATTATTATCCTGAGCGGTAATGGCGGCAATAATAGAAGGCATTTTTGATAAATCACCCAATACATGAAGGACAGGTTTGGGTAGTTCGCGAACTAACATGGGGGTAGCAAATACATCATTCGCCAAGGCTTTTTCTGGCATATATAACACCTCAATCACGTCTAATTTCCAATCTTCTGGCGCGTAAGTCTCCGCTAATATCGTGCTGATACGTTCAATCAACTGTTTAAATTCGTCATTGAGTGAAACGATATATAAGGTCAGTATCAATTTGTGACGATTTTTTTCTGCCTCAATTTTTTCCATTTCAATCAGTGGCGTGATGACTGAGCTGGCAATGTGCTTGATTTGTCCCGATGACAGCGGTTTGGCCGCTATTTGAAAATGAAGTCCTTCCTCATCCGCTATTTTGAGCTGATCCATATATTCATCGGCAAAAGCGGTGACTATATAAATATTGAGACTCTCATCTATTGCCTTTAAACGCCGCAAGGTTTCAACACCATCGATATTCGGCATACGCAAATCGAGAAAAATCAAATCAGGTCGTTGCAATCTTACCATTGCGATGCCTTCTAAGCCGTCTTCTGCTTCGCATACTTGATAACCCGCATCGTCCAGTATTAAAGTAAATGCACCGCGTACAGCGGGATCATCGTCAATTATTAATATAGTGTGTGCCATAATTTTTTCAGTCTTAATGTTTTTAGTCTTAATGTGTTTCGGCTATTTTAAATTGTAGCTTCATGCAGCAGCCACAATCATTTTGATTGTAGGCTATTATGCTACCACCTGCTTCTTCAATCAAACGGTGTGATACGGATAATCCCAAGCCTGTACCTTTTCCTGGTGGTTTAGTGGTGAAGAAGGGATCAAAAATGCGCTTTAATACTGCATCGGGAATACCTGTACCATTATCAGAAATTGTTAATTCTAGCCCCGCGCCATTAACCATCGCGCTAATATTAATTAGCGGCTTGCTAGTTTTGCTTAACGCATCACGCGCATTCAATAATAAATTAATTAATACTTGTTGTAGGCTGTCGCTACTAAAACATATAGCGGGCAAGGATTCAGCAAGATTAAGTTGTATCTGAACATTGGATTTTTTAAATTCACCATCCAATAACGACAAGGTTTGCGTAATGGTTTCGGCAATGTAGCAAGTTGCGGTAGGATTCGCATTGGTGCGTACATAAATCAGCATATTACGGACAATATTTTTAATGCGTTCAATCTGCTGTAAGGCTTGCCCTAATACCTTAATTGTTTTTTCATCGGTGGATTTTTGTTGCACAAATTCGACATAATTAATCACCCCCATCAGCGGGTTATTGATTTCATGGGCTACGCCACCGACCAGTGTACCCAGCGCGGATAACTTTTCCATTTGCATCATATTTTCGCGGCTTTCTTGTAGCTGCTCGTAAGCGTGGCGCGTTTCTTCCAATAAACGGGCATTTTCCAAGGAAATCGCGGCTTGTGACGTTAATAATTCCGTCATACCCGTTTTTTCAGCAGTAAAAATCCCCGCTGATAGCTGATTTTCCAAATACAACACGCCGATTAACTGCCCTTGCTTAATGACGGGTAGACATAACACTGAACGTAAACCCACGGCTTGTAAGTCGGGCAACATACATTGAAGATTACACGTTGCACACGCATCATTCAGCACGGTTTTTTCATGGGTGCGAAACACATAATTAACAATGGAGGGACAGAGTCCTAGTGCTTTACTTATGCTGTAGTGTCGCGGTTGTACTATCGGCTTTTTGCCGATGTGATTTTCAACGGCGACGACCAACTCATTTTGTTCTTTAATCAATAAATAACCATGCTGTGCGCCTGAACATTCCAAGACTACCGTCATGATTTTTTGTAGCAACTGTGCTAAATCGGTTTCTGCTGATAACACCAGCGAGGATTTCATCAAATAATTAACATCAAGATTGGGTAAGGTAGGCGGCTCATTAGTTTCTTGTGCAAGAGTAGTATTATCGATGCGTTTATTACTGGTGGTGGTCGTGTCATAACGGTAACGCTCTTGCAAACGAACGGCTTTGGCTTCGGCATGACATAGCGTGTATAAACGCTGCGCTTCGGCGTAATACAGGTCTGAAAACAGTAAATCGCCCAAACATTCGTACAAATGCCCAGTCAATAGCGTGTAGTCTTGCTGTTGCGCCAGCGTAATCGCGTCTAAATAGAGGTTTCTGGCGGTGCGTGGATGGTTTTGATAGCGGGCAATTTCTGCGTAAATGAAGGCTAAATAAGGTTTTAATAACACGCCTAAACTTGCCCATATTTCTATTTTTCTCAACAAGGGCAAGATGTCCGCTTTGCATTGTTGCCATTCACCCTGTGGTGCAAGCCGTAAGTGGTTTAAAATCCGAAACACAAACCACAGCCGCTTTAACACGTTATCGGTTAAGCCATGCAGATAATTTTCTACGCTAGCCAATGACGCAGCGGCTTCGACATACTCGCCACGATAATATTGGCTAATGGCTAATAACACAAAATAACTACCCGATGCCGACACATAATTACTTTCTGCCCAGCGGGTGAGTGTTTCTTCCATTGCGACAGGCGTGTAATCAGCTTTCATTGGCGCGACCCACCCTGCTAAAACGGCTTCCGCTAAACCGACGGAAAAGAATAATTGATTCTTGCGCGAAAACTGTAAACATTCCTCCGCGACTTCTTCGATGTGGCGTAAATTTTTACCATGCACCTGTAAATTCCACATCTTTGGGCCATAAGACAAGCCCGCGTTATATAAATCACCGCAATTTTTGCCGCACTGTATGGCTTTTAAGCAATATTCGGCAATCTCAGCAGGATGAGAACGTGAGTGCATATTGCACCAAACGATACCATTCATACCACGCGTCGCGCCGAAGGTATTGGGATACTTAGCGCATAAATCGTGGGCTAAATCTTCATAACGAAACGCCAGTTCAAACTGCTCTTGCTCGCCTAAATTCAGCCCCATAATGGAAAACGAATAAATCACCGATTCATCCATGCCACCTGCTAAACACAATTGGGTGGATTGCGCCGCTGATAAATACAATTGCGGCACTAAGCCAGACATATATAAATCGGGAATCAATTCACTATAAAACGCGAGTTCAATTTTGCTTTTACGTTCGTTGGTGAAAGGCATAGTTAAAATGGTTTGCCAAACATCCCCTTGTGCGGCAATCTCAGCCATCAAAAGCTGCATTCGTTGCTGTGCTTGTTCAGCATCTTCGGGTATGGCTTTATCAAAATACGCCAAGCCACGATTCGCGGTAATAATCGCCTGATTGAAATTACCAAACGAAGATAATGAGGTGGTTTGTTCGGCTAAGGCTTCGGCTTTATCAAAATCACTGACAGCATGATGAATTAATTGATTGAGTAAGCGTTCTGAGTTTTCATAATTCCCGCACATCAAATCGGTTTTTGCCAATCGCTGATAAAGTCGAAAGCTTAATTCATAATCTGTTATCCAACTGTCGGCGGGTAAATAATCATGGGCGTTGGCATAAAATTCATTCGCAGCTTGACTGGCTAATGCGTCTAAGGCTTTGTTGCCCGCATGAAAATTAATAGTGACTAAACGGTAGCGCGTGGCATCTTCCATGTCAGCGGGATGCCCTTTATTAAGATGGGCAGCGATAGTGAATAGATTTTCTTGGGCTTCTAAATCCGCGCCTTTGGGGATCGCGTCTAATAACCGATGACCAATGCGCCAATGAATTGCAAGTCGTTCTTGCTCATCGACTTGCTGTAAGACCGCCTCCTGCACACGGTCATGAACAAACTGCAAATCGGCTTTATTTTCCAACAACATTCCCAAACTCAATACTTGTTTTAGATTATCAAACAAGACCCGCACACCGATACCCACCACTAAACCAACATCATCAGCCGTGAAACGATTGCCCATACAAGCGCAGTGATTAAGAATATGTAGCGTTTCTGGCGGTAACTTACGCACTTTGGAACTGAATAATTCCACCACTGTAGTCGGCATTTTAGCATCACGAATTTTCGCCATGTCCCAATGCCAATTCTGTTCACTGTCGGTGTACAGCAAATCTTCGTTATACAACCATGCCAAACTTTCACTGACAAACAGCGGATTGCCTTCGGTCAAATGGGTGATAAATTGCGCGAGATTTTGGGTTGCTTCTAATGAAGCATCCAAAATATACGCCACCATATCGTGGCAATCGTCTTCATTTAACGAGTCTAAGCGAATCGATTGCAACGCGCCACGGTGGTGTTGAATGGTGCGTATCAATTTAGTTAACGGATGTGCGGCATCGACTTCATTATGACGATACGCACCGATAAAAAATAAATACGGATGCTCCTCTGGATTAATAAACAAGTTTTGCAAAAAATCAAAAGTCGCACTATCGCACCATTGTAAATCGTCAATGAATAACACTAATGGATGTTCGATATTAGCAAAGCAAGACAGAAAGCGACCAAATAAATTATTAAAACGATTACGCGCTTCGACAGGTGGCAAGTGAGAGACTTCGGCTTGCTGACCAATAATGAATTCCAATTCTGGAACGACATCGGTAATCACACGACCATCATGCCCGACTGCTGCCAGAATTTTAGCTTGCCACTGTGCGATTTGCTCATCACTCTCCGTTAAAAACGTGCGCATTAAATTACGCAAGGCTTGAATCAACGAGCTGTAAGGAATATTTTTTTGATATTGATCGAACTTACCCGACGTGAAATAGCCACGATTACGCACTAGGGGTTTTTGTAATTCTTGAATTAAGCGCGTTTTACCAATACCTGAAAAGCCTGAAATAAACACGGAACGAAACTCGCCCGTCATCACTGCGTCATACTCACGCTGAATTAACTCACATTCGCCATAACGCCCGACCATTTTGGAAATAAAAATCATCCGCTTGGTTCGATCACGCAAACCAACTGGGAATTTAGTCACCGTTCCTGTGGCTGCGTATTCATCACGGCAACGCAATAAATCTGCCAATAAGCCCGCCGCGCTTTGATAGCGTTTTTCTGGCTGCTTCAATACCAGCTTAACGATAATATCGCTCAGTTGTTCTGGAACAAGTGCGTTAATTTCATGTGCTTTGGGGGCTTCTTCTGCCAAATGGGAATGGATTAATGCCAAGGGATCGGTAGAAAAAAAGGGTAGTTTTCCTGTCAGCAATTCATAAAATACAATGCCTAAGGAATACAAATCGGTGGAAAAATCCACGCGATAATTAATACGCCCTGTTTGTTCGGGTGAGGTGTACGCCAATGTGCCACGGACAAATTCAGGATCATAAATAAAATGACTGACATCGCGAATATCCAGAGGGGTAATGAAATCGGTTAAGCGTAACGTCAGCGTGCTGGGCTGCACTAAAATATTGTGTGGTTTCACACCGCCGTGGGTAATACCCGCCTCATGTACCGCTTGCAAAATTTCCGCTAAGGTACAGGCAATAGCAAAAAAATCGCTTAATGATATGGTTGCTTGTTGAGCTGCCCATTCATTCAAAGACTGCCCTGCAAACCAAGGCTGGACAATAAACTGTGTTTCACCATTACTTTCTAAAGCGATGGGCGTACAAGCACGCGGGTCGTGTAGCACTTTTAGCCGTTCAATTTTTTGCCGTAAATGCCGCGATTGATCATCCCAACTCGATAAAAACTTAAGTAATTTCAACACTAAAAGCGTATTAGGCTGATTTTTAGCATAGCCCTTATAAACCAATGATTGTAAGCTCTCGCCCAATTTTTCGGTCAATTTGTAATACGGTAACTTAGGTAAATCTGACATAAATAACAGCACCTACAGTGTAAAAATTGTGATTAGGCGGGACATAGCCCACAGGAGTTTAATAGCTTTAACTATTGAAATAAAATTGTTTTTTAAAACCACAAAGTTATGCACAACTTGTGTGGATAACTCTGTGGATAACTCGGTTTTTTCATCGCTTAGTGTCGGTTTTTATTACAGTTTTGTTAAATTGTATAAAAAAAAGACAATTTGCCGATTTATTTAATTATCAATGAGTTACAAATTATTTTAGCCAGCTAAACTGTATCAACAAAAGGTCTCGCTAAGTCATTGATTTTTTCTGTGCATAAAATAACTTTTAGTCCGCTGACGCTTTAAAAATCTCAAAGGTACAGCCGCTAAAAATTTCATTTTTCAAAACCTTAACCGTGCAGAGTATAATCGCGGTTGTTCAAATAGTGGGCTTTTACCGCTTATTCATTCATCACCTTCACTACAAACCAACTCAATGTCTACAAACGAACCTAACTTACCGACCAATTTTATTCGTCAAATCATTGCGAATGATTTAAACACCAACAAACACAATGGCAAAGTTGCCACACGTTTTCCACCTGAACCTAATGGTTATCTGCATATCGGTCATGCCAAATCGATTTGTTTAAATTTCGGATCGGCTATTGAAAATAACGGCACTTGTAATTTGCGTTTTGACGATACCAATCCCGAAAAAGAAAGCATCGAATACATGGAATCCATTGAACGCGATGTACATTGGCTGGGTTTTCAATGGTCGGGTTTGCATCATGCCTCTGATTATTTCGAGCAACTGTATCAATATGCCGTCCAGCTGATTGAAAAAGACTTAGCTTATATTGATAGTTTGTCAGCCGAAGAAATTCGCGTTTATCGGGGTACATTAACCGAAGCGGGCAAAGCAAGCCCTGACCGTAGCCGCTCTATCGCTGATAATTTGGATTTATTTGCGCGTATGCGAGCAGGTGAATTTGCCGATGGTCAATATGTATTACGCGCCAAAATCGACATGGCATCGCCGAATATTAATATGCGTGATCCTGCCCTGTATCGTATTCGCCGTGTACATCATCACCGCACGGGTGATGCGTGGTGTATTTATCCAATGTACGATTACACGCACTGTATTTCTGACGCACTCGAAGGAATCACCCATTCTTTATGTACTTTAGAATTTGAAGATCATCGCCCGCTCTATGATTGGGTGCTGGATAACATCGACATTGCTTGTCATCCACAACAAATTGAATTTGCGCGTTTGCAATTGGAATACACCATCGTCAGCAAGCGCAAACTCAATCAGCTAGTGATGGAAAAACACGTCAACGGTTGGGATGATCCCCGTATGCCCACTATTGCAGGTTTACGTCGTGCTGGATTTACCCCGAAAGCCATCCGTGATTTTTGTGAGCGCATCGGCGTGACTAAACAAAATTCGTGGATAGAAATGGGCGTGTTGGAATACTGCATACGCGAAGACTTGAACGAAAACGCGTTGCGAGCAATGGCGGTTTTACAACCGTTGCGCGTGGTGATTACTAATTATCCCGATGAGCAAGTAGAACATCTGGAAGTCGGCAATCATCCACAACGTCATGAATTAGGCAAACGCATCGTACCGTTTTCTAAAGTCATTCTGATTGAACAAGATGATTTTGCCGAAATCCCACCACCAAAATACAAACGTTTAATTGAAGGCGGCGAAGTACGTTTGCGCGGCAGTTATGTGATTCGTTGTGATGAAATTATCAAAGACGCAGACGGCAACATTATTGAATTACGTTGCAGTTATGATACGGAAACCTTAGGCAAAAACCCTGAAGGGCGTAAAGTGAAAGGCGTGATTCATTGGGTATCAGAAGCCCACTCACAACCTGCTGAAATCCGTTTATATAGTCGTTTATTCACCGTGCCGCAACCCGACAACGAAGATAACTTCTTGGATGTGATTAATCACGATTCCTTGGAAGTATTGAGTAATTGCCGCGTTGAAGCCAGTTTAGCCACTGCCAGCGTCGATAACCGTTATCAATTTGAACGAACAGGCTATTTTTGTTTAGATGCTGTTGATAGTGTCGAGGGTAAGTTGGTGTTTAATCGCACCGTGACCTTGAGAGACGGTTGGGTTAAGGATTAATGTTTCACTCAAACCTGTGAGGTTTTTAAAACTTCGCAGGTTTTTTGAATTTAATTGGCTAGTTTCTAGGTTGGGTTAGCGATAGCGTAACCCAACATTTCCCACGAGTGTGTTGGGTTACGCGATAAAGCCGCTAACCCAACCTACGATTTAAACCATACTATGCAACTTAAAACCATCACAAATCAAACTATCGCCTTAGCAGGTATCACCCAAGCCGCCGCTTTAGTTCAGCAACTCGCTACCACAGGCAAAGCAGAGTCTGTCGCATTGGAAGCCAGTATGACCAGTATTTTAAAAATAGATTCTGATACTGTGCTGGATATTTACGGTGGTCTGAATAATCTAAAACTAGGTTTAGAACAACTTAGCGAGCAAATGACAGGCTATAAAATCGCCGATTCTCAACAAGCGCGGTATTGTGCTTCCTTGATTTTTTTGGAAAATAAATTGGCGCAAGAACCGCAAATGCTGAAAAATATTCAAACAGGCATTATTAAAGCGCAAATACAAGCGGATCAATTTGGCTTACTGCATGAAAATGTATTTGCCAATCTAGGCAATGTCTATCAAGAAACACTCAGTACCTTACAGCCACGCATCATGGTAAACGGAGACTCTGATTATTTATCACGCCCTGATATTGCTAATAAAATCCGTGCGTGTTTGTTAGCGGGCATTCGTTCAGCGTTGTTATGGAAACAATGCGGTGGAACACGCTGGAAATTTTTGTTTGCGCGGAAAAAAATGCAGGTTGAATTAGAGCAGTTATTAAAACAGGTACGCTAATGACAACCTTAATCAAAGCGGAGCAACTCACCCGCTATTACGGTAAACACTGTGCCGTTAATCAGCTTAGTTTTAGTTTAGCTAAGGGGCAAATATTGGGTTTTTTAGGAGCAAATGGCGCGGGTAAAACCACGACATTACAAATGCTGTGCGGTAATCTCGCACCCACGAGTGGTGAGATTCAAGTCAATGGTTTTGATATGCTCAAGCAAGCTAAATTAGCTAAACGCAGTTTAGGTTATGTGCCTGATACGCCACCACTGTATAAAGAACTCAGTGTTAATGAGTTTTTACGTTATTGCGCCCAACTGCATGGCGTACCTAAAGCGGACATTCCTGCCGCAGTGAAATTAGCTGAAACACGCTGTGGTTTAACCGATGTTGCTGACCGATTAATTGCCAATTTATCTAAAGGTTATCAGCAACGTATCGGTATTGCCCAAGCCATTGTACATAATCCCGATGTGATTATTCTCGATGAACCGACTGTGGGACTTGATCCGTTACAAATCATAGAAATTCGTAATTTGATACGCGAGTTGGGGCGAAATCATGGGGTTATTTTTTCGACGCATATTTTGTCGGAAGTCCAAGAATTGTGTACCGATGTGCTGATTATTCGGCAAGGGGCTTGTGTGTTGAATGCGCGAATTGATGCGTTACCTGCGGAAAAATCCTTAGAAGCGATTTTTATTGAGCTAATGCAAGCGGGTGATTTATGAACTTAATGTTAGTCATTGCCGCTCGCGAATTTAAAACTCTGTTTTTATCCCCGCTGGCGTGGACAATTTTAGCGATTTTGCAATTCATACTGGCGTTTTTATTCTTAACGCAGGTGGAAAATTTCACGATGCTACAACCACAATTAGCAACGATGGATAACGCGCCTAGCTTGACCGATATAACGGTCACGCCGTTATTTGGTAACGCAGGGATTATTCTGCTATTGGTTACGCCATTATTAACGATGCGGCTGATTTGTGAAGAACGGCGTAATAAAACGCTAACGTTATTATTGTCCGCGCCGCTATCTAATGCGGAGATTATCATCGGTAAGTATTTGGGTAGTTTGGGTTTATTCGCCTTGATTGTCGGGCTGATTACGCTGATGCCGTTATCGTTACTGATAGGTGGCACGCTGGATTTTGGTAAATTAGTTGCCAATTTATTGGCGTTGTCATTATTAGTCAGTGCGTTTGCGTCCATTGGTTTATTCATGTCTTGTGTAGCGAGTAATCCGACGATTGCGGCAATGGGGGCATTTGGTAGCTTATTTGTGTTGTGGATTTTGGATTGGTCGGCTGGTTTAGCGGATAAACACAGTGAGTTATTGGCGTATTTGTCGATACTCAGGCATTTCCAAAATATTCAAAGCGGGTTAATTAATACAGCAGACATTAGCTATTTTCTATTGTTCATTAGCTTATTTTTACTGCTCAGTATTCGCCGTTTAGACAAGGAGCAGTTATAACAATGAAATTACCACCACGCTTAAAAAATACGCTGCTTACCTTAGCATTCATAGCCTTGATAGGCGGCTTAGCGGCATTGACACAGCGATTTACTGGGCAAGTTGATATTACCAGCAGTGCCAGTAATACACTCTCTGAAGCCTCACAAAAAGTATTAGCCAATCTGCCTGATAAAGTACAAATCACTGCGTACCTGAAAAAAGACGCAGCTATTCGGCGGCAAATTGAACAACTCGTGGCGCGTTATAGTGATTATAAAGCCGACGTGAATTTAACGTTTGTTGATCCTGCTTCTATTCCTGAAAAAACGCGTGAGTTAAATATCGGTTCAGAAGGCGGCATTATTATCGACTATCAAGGACGCATTGAACGCTTAATTTTTATGGATGAAGCGTCATTAACTAATGCCTTATTGCAACTGGCGAATGCTAATGAACGTTGGGTATCGTTTTTAGCAGGGCATGGTGAACGTGTCGCCAATGGTATCGCTAATTTTGATTTTGGGTCATTTGGTAAAGCCTTGGATCAGCATAAAATTAAAGCGCAATCGCTTAATCTAGCGACTGTACAGGCAATTCCTGATAATTCTAATTTACTGGTGATTTCCGCACCTGCTGTGCCGTTAATGGCGGGTGAATTGACGCTGATTAAGCAGTATATCGACAACGGCGGCAATTTGTTATTACTTACAGATCCTAATAATACCCATCTAAATCCCGTGTTGGAGTGGTTAGGTATTCGCGTATTAGCGGGTGTTTTAGTCGATGGCAAATCAAAGCTGTATGGCATTGATGATCCCAGTTTTGTATTGGCAAGTGAATACACTAAGCATCCGATTACTAAGGGTTTTCAGACTATTACTGTCTATCCTGTGACTGCCGCTTTAGATTCAGATTTAACCAGTCCATTTAAAGCAGAAGCCTTATTGAGCAGTGCTAAACAGTCGTGGACAGAAACCGAGGTGGTATCAGGAAAAATCCGCTTTGATGCAGGCGGTGTTGAGCGAGCTGGGCCGTTAAATTTTGCTTACGCTTTAACACGAACTATTAAAAATACCGAACAGCGTATTGTTGTGGTGGGTGATGGCGATTTTTTATCGAATACTTATATCGGCAATGTCGGTAATTTAGACATGGGTTTAAGGCTAGTCAATTGGCTGATTCATGATGATAAATTTATTGATATTCCCTCTAAAACGACACCCGATGGGAGTTTGCAATTAAGCCCAACCGCAATTGCGGCACTTAGTTTTGGTTTTTTAATTATTTTGCCTGTGTTGTTACTGGTGACAGGTTTTTTTGTGTGGCGTAGACGTAATCGGCGGTAGATAGATAAAGTAACTAAATTTAATTTAAAGGACTATGATTGTTTTACACCTAACCTGCTGTTTTTGTAAGAGCTGAGAAAATGACTAACTTATTAAGGTTTACGCGCAGTCTTTGGCTCGTATTGGGGATGTTTGTCATTTTCTCTCTTAGCTTTAGCTTTTATATCCATTCAGAAAAACAGATAGGTCTAGCTAACGAGTCGCGCTTGCAGGCATTTTTACTGGCAGATGAATTACGCCATTCGTCTGACGATCTCAGTAACACAGTGCGCAGCTATGTGGCAACGGGCAATCCTATTTACAAGCAACTCTATCTGGAAATTATCGCTATTCGTGAGGGTAAAAGCCCTCGTCCATTAAGCTATGAAGATGTTTATTGGGACTTGGTATTGGCAGACAATCGACGACCTCGTGCTAAAAGTCAGTCGATTACCTTGCTAGAACTCATGCAGCAAATTCAGCAGCAAGTTCATTTTACCGCAGCAGAATTTGCCAAACTAACACAAGCTAAGCACAATTCCGATTTATTGACACGCGATGAATTTGCCGCGATGGCGTTAATCGAAGCCACTCAGCCAACCACTGATGATAATCGCCGCAAAGCACTAGCGTTATTATTTTCCCCAACTTATTTTCAAGCCAAGGCGCGTATTATGCAGCCCATCGGTAAATTCAATCTGATGATAGAACAGCGCATACTAAAAACTGTTCACTCCGCAGAGAGTACTGCAACACTCATGTGGATATTATTTATCATTTTTGGATTGCTATTATTGTTGACGCTGGTGCTTGCCTATCGCGCTTTGAATGCCGTGTTGGGTGGTTCAGTGGATCAACTGCAAAAATGTATTTCTCATTTTGGTAGTGGCGATTTTTCATGTCCCAATGCCTCGAAAAACAGTGTGTTGGGCTGGTTATTAGAAAAGCAGGTTACTCTTGCACACGTTGAAGCTGAGCGTAAACAAGCGGACGAGCAATTACGCGCATTTTACGAGTTAGATTTAGTCGGCTTAGCAATTACGTCACCTGAAAAATTCTGGATTCGTATTAATCAATATTTGTGTGACATGATAGAGTATTCAGAACAAGAATTACGTCTTATGACGTGGGCTGAACTGACTTATCCAGATGATTTAGCTGCCGATGTTGAACAATTTGAACGATTGTTAGCGAATGAAATTAATGGTTACACAATGGAAAAACGTTTTATTAGCCGCACTGGAAAAATTATTCCCACTAAGTTAGTCATACGTTGCGTTCGTAAGCCCAATAGTGAAGTCGATTACGTTATGGTAATGGTGGAAGACATTACTGAACGCAAAGCCGCTGAGGAACATATTAACAACTTGGCTTTTTATGATCCTTTAACACAGTTAGCTAATCGCCGATTACTACACATGCGCATCGAACATGGCATTGATATTAATCATCGCACAGGTAATCTGATGGCAGTGTTAATGATGGATTTAGATAAATTTAAAGCCGTTAATGATAATTTTGGTCATGCTGCAGGCGATAAATTATTGCAACAAGTGGCTATACGCATTCAATCTTGTGTGCGTGAAGTAGATACAGTGGCACGATTAGGTGGTGATGAATTTGTCATTCTAATGGAAAATGTCAAACATTATGAAAATGTGGCGCGGGTTGCCGACGATATTATTATCAGCTTAAAACAACCCTTTACACTGGCTGAACATTACACTGTAAATATCGGAGTTAGTATTGGTATTGCTCTTTATCCACAACATGGCTACACCTTAGAAACATTGATTGATAATGCTGATACGGCTCTCTATCATGCCAAGGAATCAGGGCGCGGTTGCTTTGCTTATTTTTCTGATGAATTAACAGAAAAAGCGCGTGAACGCATTGAATTGGAAGCCCGTTTATCTCACGCCATTGAGCAAAACGAACTACAGGTTTATTTTCAACCCCAAATCGACATTAATAGTGGCTGTATTATCGGTGCCGAAGCTTTAGTGCGTTGGCATGATCCTATTCATGGTTTTATTATGCCCAGTGAATTTATTTCGCTTGCCGAGGATACTGATTTAATTGTCGCTTTGGGTGAATTTGTGCTACGAGAAACCTGTAGGCTAGGTCGGCAATGGTTAGATCAAGGTTTACCTGCCATTACCTTGGCAGTTAATGTCTCCCCTCATCAATTTAGCCGCAGTAATATTAACGCGCTGGTTACTCAAGTATTACTTGATACAGGATTTCCCGTTGAGCATCTGGAATTGGAAATCACCGAAAGTGGTTTAATGGATAATCAACAACACACTATGGAGATTCTTAATAGCCTTCATAAACAAGGCGTGCGATTTGCTATTGATGATTTTGGTACAGGCTACTCATCGTTGGCATATCTTAAATATTTCCCCGTTGATTTATTAAAAATCGACAAAACCTTTATTGATGATATTCCTTTTTTAGCAGGTGATATGGCAATCACTGCAACCATTATTGCAATGGCGCATCATTTAGGTTTTAAAGTATTAGCAGAAGGCGTAGAAACGGCTGAACAATTGGCATTTTTACGCGAACAGGGTTGTGATATGTATCAAGGTTATCTGCACAGTAAACCTATGCTAGAGGCTGATTTTGTACAGTTACTTTCTTCAGCAGGCGTAAAACGGTTATCAAAGTAGGGGGCTGTGCCTTATGCCAGCCTTTAATAACAGGGCAACCACAAGGGATTGCCCCTACAGCACCCCGATTAATCAATTAGCGTAGCGGCTCAGCAAAGTTTGCAACTGGTCTTTATTCAATAGCTGGCTGTCTACTTTAAGATACGCAACTGCTTCTTCATCGTGTACAGTCACTTCGACTACGCCGACAATTTCCTGCAATTGATTGACAAAGGTATGAGTGACTTGCTCATTTAAGTTTTCTAGGGAAATCAGCATATTGGCTAGATAGCGCGGAGGCTTCATGCTCAGCGACACCACAAACCAACTCAACGCCGCAACTGCACAAAATAAAAATACCGCTGTCACTCCATAGCGACCATTGAACCATCCGCCAATCACACCACCGAGAAATAAACCCATAAACTGACAGCTTGAATACGCACCCATCGCTGTACCTTTTAAATCAGCGGGTGCAGTTTTGGAAATTAGTGAGGGTAGGGTGGCTTCTAATAAATTAAAGCCGCAAAAAAACACTGCCAAAAAGCCGATAATGCTGATTAGCGTGTCATGAAACTGCGATAAGCCTAATTCAGCAATCACCAACACGCCCACAGCACCCAGAAAAACGGCTTTCATTTTGCGTTTTTTTTCTGCCAAAATAATGAAAGGAATCATCACCACCATTGAACCTGCAAACACAGGCAAATAAACCTGCCACTCATACCCCGCTTCTAAACCTGCTTGACGCATTAATGATGGCACGACCACAAAAATGGCCATTAAAATCAAATGCAGCACAAAAATTCCATAATCCAAGCGCAACAAATCTGGATTTTTTAGTGCGTTCATGGCTTGCTCAGGGACAAACTCTGCATCTCGATGCAGCTTAGAGTGCTGAGGATTAGGCACGATATAAATAACTACTAACATAGCCAACACCGTTAATACCGCTGTGACAGCAAACACTGCTTGTACACCGCCAAAGCCTGAGATAATAGGCCCTGCAATAATACCCACACCAAACGACATCCCAATACTGACACCAATCGTCGCCATTGCTTTAGTACGATGCACTTCTTGGGTTAAATCAGCGACCAATGCCATGACGACCGCAGACACCGCGCCCGCACCTTGAAAAGCACGCCCCACAATGACACCGTAAATCGTGGTAGAAAAAGCGGCAATCACACTACCAATAAAAAACAACAACAGACCGATAAGAATAATTTTTTTGCGACCAAAGCGATCCGATAGCAGCCCAAAAGGAATTTGCAACAACACTTGTGGCAAACCATAAATGCCCATTGCTAAGCCGATCAACGCATGAGTCGATCCTTCAAGCTGTTCGGAAAATAACGATAACACGGGCAATATCATAAATAGCCCCAGCATTCGCAAGGCGTAAATACTTGCTAATGAAGCTACTGCACGTTTTTCCGATGTACTCATCGGACTGGTAATATCCTGCACGTTTGTCAAAACCGATTACTCCTTTTTAGCATTGTCTGTTCAACTTGTAACGATGAACACCGAGGTGGTCATTATAGCAATCCTTGATTTATTGGTAGCTGTTCATTTTGTAAAGACGTTGTATTACAGGTTTTTACGATAATTGAGTGATGACGTGTTCGGCACTGATCTCTGTTAAACAATGAGTATGCCCTAATGGGCAGTCGCGTTTAAAACATGGGGAGCAAGGAAGACCTAAATAAATAATGTTGGCTTTGTTGCTTAAAGGCGGGGTGAAATTGGGATCAGAAGAGCCATAGATGGCAATGAGATTTTTATTTAAGGCACTGGCAACGTGCATTAAGCCTGAATCATTGCTGACTACTACATCGGCTAAGGATAATAAGTCAACTGCGTCAGTCATGCTGGTTTTGCCGCTAAAATCGACACAGCCATTATCAGTCAAGCGATTAATTTCAGCCGCAACGGCTTGGTCTTTGGGTGAACCTAAGAGCCACACTTGCCAGCCTTCGCTGATTTTTTGTCGTGCTACCGTGGCGTAATGGGTAACTGGCCAGCGTTTGGCTTCACCGTATTCTGCACCTGCACACAGGGCTAAAATTTTACGGTCGGTGGGTAGCGCGTATTTTGTAATGAGTTGTTGCTGGTGTTCTGGATTGATATTAAATACAGGGGCAGGGCAGTTGGGTACAGCGTTCACCGTTGCAGGGAAGGCAAAGGCAACAAAGCGTTGTACAGTTTTGGTTAATACAGTTTTATCCAAACGCCGTACATCGTTAAGTAAACCCCAGCGACACTCGCCGACATAACCTGTTCTTACGGGAATGTTGGCAAAAAACGGCGTGAGCGCGGATTTCCAAGTGTTGGGCAGTAAAATTGCTTGGTCATAATGATGGTCGCGCAACTGTCTACCCAACTGAATACGCATCATTAAGCCCAGTTTATTACGCACAGAGGGCATTTCAATTGCCAGAGACACTTCGGGCATCCGCGCCAATAATGCCAGTGTCCACGGCGGGGCAATGACATCAATTTGACAGTCTGGGTGTTGTTGTTTCAGGGTGATAAACAGGCTTTGCGCCATCACCATATCACCCACCCAAGACGCTCCGACAATTAAAATACGCACGTTAAATTTGCGTGTTATTTTTTAAAGTTGAAGCTGTCTGCTACAGGTTCGATTTGAAACACGCGGTTGGGCATTTTTGTGTTATAGCTTTTTTCTTTACCGTTTTTATCGCGTTCGCGCAATTTAAAGGTGTTGCAATCAGCGATAAGGTGCGTACCGAATGGGGTTTCAATCGCATCTTGTACCCATTTCACAGGGAAATATTGGTTCGTGCCAGCAATGCGTTCAGTCAAATTGAAGTCTTTATCGAACAATAACACTTCACCTTTGCGCGAATTGGATAGCATATAACCACCTGAATGTGGTCGGATATGGTGTGCGCCGTTTAAGTCACTGATAACAATCTCATGTTCTAAGGTGTTTCTATCAATACGCGCTACTTTGCCTTGATAAAATAAAATCGTCAGCACTTTTGATGAGTCGTAAGGATCGACAATCGCCGAATTCATGTGTGTGGTTTGCAAACGGCCTGGGTAATTTTTTAAACGGTGATCCATAGTTTTATCAATCACGCGTGTGCCACTGCCACCGTAGGCTTGGTCGTAACCGTGTTCTGTTGCCCACCATGACCAAATTAATGCACCTGATAAATCAAATTCTAAAATGGCATCGACACCACTGGCAGTGACCATTAAACCATTTTCAGTGCGGCGCAGTGAGCGCACTTGTGTGAGTAATGGGCTGCGAATTTCTAAATCAATTTCGCCGTTGTCATTGAGTCGGGCAATGTGTTCATCACCTGATACGCCTTCTTCGCTGCACGGTAAACCCGTAATAAAATATAAACCTTCATCTGCTACATACTGCATTCCGAATGGTTTAATCGGATAAATTTCCCCCAGTGATTTTATACCGCCTAATTCGCCGTTATGTTCAAATAATTCCAGTTTGCCACCAGGTAAACCTCTAAAAACATCATTAGATTTATCTTTACCGCGAATAATGCGGTTTAATCTGAACTTGACATAATCCCAGTTGGTTTGTGGGTAGGAGACGACGAATTTCATGCTGTTTGCTCGATTGTGTTTTAAATGAATTATTTGTTGTAATAGACCCCAGAGGTCTTTGTTTCAACTGAAATGATTTAGCGCATGGATTTTAAACGACCTGATTTTTTTAAAAACCGCATCGTTAAAAAAGCACTGGTCATAATGACAGTGATGATGATTAACACGGTTTGATAATTACCTAATTGATTGCTCAAATACAGTTTCCACGCGATCAAACCCACTGGCACCATGACAGACATAAAAATTGTCCCACCATCTTTCACTGCAACAGCGGGCCAGTCGAATTGATAACCTTTGACGGTGTCTGAAAAGCCTGCGAAATTCGGTATCCAGCGCGGTACATCGTTACAAAAATCAGCGTAGGCTTGTCCAAATTTCTCGCCTAAAAAGGTTTCTTCACTGTGGACGATTAAGCGATAAATGGCTAAGAAAGACAATGAGCCGACAATAATACTGCCCCAATTACCCGCAACAAATAAGTAACCTATCGCAATTAAAATATTGCCAACATACAACGGATTTCTGCAATGGGAAAATAGACCGCCTGTGACTAAATCTTCTGCGTAAATGCGTCTATTGCGTCCACCGCGCACGATGTAATCCAATCCAATGGTGCTAATGCGAAATGTCTGCCCTAAAGCAACCATCAGTAAGCCCGCTGTCATAACAAAACAACTCGCAGCATCAGTTAGTGCGACAGGCGGCCAGATAAACAGCAGTGTTAAAATAAAGGCAGGAAATAGGTAATTGCGGGTATGGAAAAAAAAGTTTCCCCATGTATTAAATAAATCAGTCATAAATTTTTGTTGGTGAGTACGTCAGTTAATGTTACGAATGCGAGTCGCTTAAGTCAGCAGGGGAAATCTGATATGAATAATGCTGTATGAATCGGTTTATGATGGCAAATTTTGAGCAAAAAAAAGGGATTACATGGTAATCCCTATTTTTATTCTTGGTACCGAGAGCCGGAATCGAACCGGCACGATGTCACCATCACCGGATTTTGAATCCGGCGCGTCTACCAGTTCCGCCATCCCGGCACAGAAAGGGTATTATAGGCAAAGTGTATTAAAAATGCTAGTCTATTTTTAAAATAACTACTTAATTTGAGCCAAACTATGAAAAAAAGTGATTTTAACTATGATTTACCTGAGGCGTTAATTGCGCAAAACCCCTTACCAAATCGCGATGCGAGTCGTTTATTGTGTATGAATCGAGACACTGGGCAAATAGTAGACAGGCAATTCACCGATTTCATTGATTTAATCAATAAGGATGATTTGTTGGTTTTTAATGATACTAAAGTAATACCTGCACGATTATTTGGTAAAAAACGCAGTGGCGGTAAAGTGGAAATTTTGATTGAACGCATACTGGACGATCATCACGCGATAGCTCACGTTAGAGCCAGTAAATCGCCAAAAGAAGGTGCATTGATTGATTTAGATAAAGGCTATTGCTGTGAAGTGCAGGGCAGGGCGGACGATTTATTTAAATTAGAATTTAAAGGTGAAAGTAGTTTGCTGAGTTTATTAGAGCAAATTGGACATATTCCCTTGCCGCCCTATATTACCCGCGCCGATAATGTGTCTGATTTAACCCGTTATCAAACCGTATTTGCTAAAACAGCAGGAGCTGTTGCTGCACCGACCGCAGGTTTGCATTTTGATGAGAACTTACTGGAAAAAATTAACACCAGAGGTATAAACACTGTGTTTGTGACGCTACACGTCGGTAGCGGCACTTTTCAACCAGTGAGAGTAGAAAATTTAGCTGATCATTTAATGCACAAAGAATATTTTGCGGTTTCAGCGGCAACTGTTGAAGCAGTTCAGCAAACGAGAGCGCGAGGCGGGCGGGTGATTGCCATCGGTACGACCGCAGTGAGGGCGTTGGAGTCTGCCTCTAAAAATGGGCAACTCACATCAGGTTGTGGTGATACTGATTTATTTATTACCCCCAGTTATCAATTTAAATCAGTCGATGCCATGCTCACTAACTTTCATTTACCCGAATCAACTTTATTAATGTTGGTGTCTGCATTTGCAGGTTATCAACCCATTATGGAGGCATATCAGCATGCGATTGAACAATCTTATCGGTTTTTTAGTTACGGTGACGCTATGTTTTTGAGTCGTTGATGTAAAACTCAAATGATACGGCTCTGTTGTTAAAATCAGGTTTGTGGTATAATAGACACTTTTAATTGCTTGGATTACACACAATGGCTAAAGAAGACCAAATTGAAATGGAAGGTAAGGTAATTGATACCCTTCCGAATACTATGTTTCGCGTGCAACTGGAGAATGGGCATATTGTTACTGCTCATATTTCAGGAAAAATGCGTAAACACTATATCCGTATTTTGACAGGTGATAGTGTTAAAGTTGAAATGACTCCTTACGATTTAACTAAAGGTCGTATCACTTTCCGTATGCGTTAATTCCATCTTTCGATGGAATTAACACTCACGTTCTAGTATTTATTCAGAAACAATCAATTCTTTGCTTTCTATAGCAAAAGCCAATTCTTTATTTTCCACATAAATTCTGACATGTCCGCCGTGCGCGAGTTTGCCAAATAGCAAGTCATTAGCCAGAGGTTTTTTAATTTTCTCTTGGATTAATCGCGCCATCGGTCTTGCACCCATTTTTGGGTCGCAACCGTGTTCAGCTAACCATAAACGGGCTTCGGTATCTAAGGAGAGCGTGACTTGTTTGTCGGATAATAGTGCTTCTAATTCAAAAATGAATTTATCGACTACATAACCAACGATAGAAATATCGAGGGGTTTGAATTGAATAATGGCATCTAAACGGTTGCGAAATTCAGGTGAAAAGCCTTTTTCAATAATTTTTAAACTATCGGTGGCATGATCTTGAGCTGTAAAACCGATGGATGCACGACTGCCTTCTTCCGCCCCTGCGTTAGTCGTCATCACCAGAATAATGTTACGAAAATCCGCTTTGCGTCCATTATTGTCGGTTAATGAGCCGTGATCCATGACTTGCAACAACAGGTTAAAAATATCAGGATGCGCTTTTTCCAATTCGTCTAATAATAAGACAGCGTGCGGGTGTTTAGTGACTTGTTCAGTTAATAAACCGCCTTGATCGAAACCGACATAACCAGGAGGTGCGCCGATGAGTCGTGAAACGGTATGGCGTTCCATGTATTCTGACATATCAAAGCGAATCAATTCTACGCCTAATACTTTTGCTAACTGGCGCGTTACTTCAGTTTTACCGACACCTGTTGGCCCTGCAAAAATAAAAGAACCGATAGTTTTTTGCGAATCACGCAGTCCAGCGCGTGATAACTTAATCGCAGATGCTAAGGCAGAAATCGCTTCATCTTGACCAAACACCAGCATTTTTAGATTTTTTTCTAAGTTGCTTAATTTGTCTATGTCATTAGAGGATACCGATTTTGCAGGCACTCTGGCTATTTTAGACACAATTTCTTCTATATCACAGGCTTCAATAAGCTGTTTACGCGTGGCTTCGGTAGCCATGCGTTGTTTCGCCCCCGCCTCATCAATCACATCAATGGCTTTATCAGGCAGATGTCTATCAGTGATATAACGATCAGATAATTCGGCGGCTAAGCGTAAGGCTTCGGGTGAGTATTTAACATCGTGATGTTGTTCAAAACGAGTTTTTAAGCCTTTTAAAATCAAAATGGTATCTTCAACAGACGGCTCTAGCACATCCACTTTTTGAAAACGACGGGCTAAAGCGTGGTCTTTTTCAAAAATACCGCGATATTCTTGATAAGTGGTTGAACCTATACAGCGCAACTGCCCAGACGCTAATACAGGCTTAATGAGGTTAGACGCGTCCATCACGCCACCTGACGCTGAACCCGCACCAATGATGGTATGAATTTCGTCTATAAATAAAATCGAATCTGGTTCTTTTTTTAGATTAGTCACCAAGGATTTTAGACGTTTTTCAAAGTCGCCACGATACTTAGTGCCTGCGACTAACGCCCCTAAATCTAGCGAATAAATGACGCTATTTTTCAGGACTTCAGGGACATCGCCTTCTACGATTCTTTTTGCCAAGCCTTCAGCAATGGCAGTTTTACCCACACCTGCTTCACCCACTAATAACGGGTTATTTTTACGGCGGCGGCACAGTGTTTGAATGGTGCGCTCAACTTCTAAATCTCGACCAATTAACGGATCAATACGACCTTGCCGTGCTTCTTCATTTAGATTGGTGGTATATTTTTCTAATGGACTCCCTGAATTTTCTGCATCCGTTTGCCCAGACTCTGCACCACGCTCATCCGCATCAGAGTCTTGATCGGCTTTTGTTGTGCCATGTGCTAAAAAATTAACCACATCAAGGCGCGTTATATCTTGTTTGTTAAGCAAATAAATGGCATGAGAATCCTGCTCACTGAACAGGGCGACAAATAAACTCGCACCTGTCACTTCTTTTTTATCAGAAGCCTGCACATGAAACACAGCGCGTTGTAACACGCGTTGAAATCCTAAGGTGGGCTGTGTTTCCCGTTGTACGCCTTCGGGAATATATGAAATAGTCTCATCAATAAATTGCGTCAACTGTCCTCGTAACATCTTAATGTTACAAGCACACGCATTCATAATAGTTTCAGCAGCCGCATTATCTAGCAATGCCAGTAACAAATGTTCTACCGTAATAAATTCGTGCCGTTTATCACGCGCATTTTTAAAAGCGGTGTTTAAGGTCACTTCAAGTTCTTTACTTAACATAAATGCTCCACTCTATACTTCTTCCATCGCGCACAACAAGGGATGCTGATGCTCGCGCGAATATTCGTTGACTATAACCACTTTAGTTTCTGCTACATCTTTAGTATATGTACCGCATACCCCAACTCCTTGCGTATGTATTTGTAGCATAACCTGTGTCGCTTTGTCCTCAGGCATGGCAAAAAAACCCATTAAAATTTCAATCACAAAATCCATGGGCGTAAAATCATCGTTTAACAAAATCACTTTATATAAAGGTGGTCTTTGTAGTCTTGGCTTAGCGTCTTTAACCGCTAAATCATCGCTATTATTATCAAGTGGATCAAAATCAGACATAGTCACTGCTACACAAAAATATGCTATATAACGCTAACATAATGCCAATAGTAGTGTAATTCAAGCATAAATCTACTAAGCAGCTGTAATAAAGGGTTCAATGCGCCATTATGGACAGATAATTAACTAAAAAATCCTGTTTTACACGAATTTTAGGGCGTGAGAAAAAGGCTTGTTTTTATTTCATCATTCCTCTGGGCTTTGTCAATTACTGAATGCCTCGCAAATTGTTGTAAACTAACCAATTGGTTTCCTGCTTTTTTATACCCCACTATCGCCTTAATCAATTTGAAAATGAAAACTCTTTATCCTGAAATTCAACCCTTTCACAGTTTTTTTCTCGACACAGACAGTCAGCACCGTGTTTATGTCGAGCAAAGCGGCAATCCTGATGGGATTCCCGTGGTTTTTTTGCATGGTGGCCCGTGTTCAGGGACTAAACCACATCACCGCCAGTTTTTTAATCCTGAACATTATCATATTATTTTGCTAGACCAACGGGGGTGTGGCTTGTCATTGCCGTTTGGCGAATTGAATAAGAATACTACGCAAGATTTGTGTGACGATTTAGAGCGCGTTCGCACGCAACTTAACATCCAGCAATGGCTAGTATTTGGTGGTTCTTGGGGTGCAGCGTTGGCATTATTGTATGCACAACAACAGCCAGATAAAGTGTTAGGGCTTATTATTCGCGCGGTATTTTTGGTACGGCAAATAGATTTGGATTGGTTTGCCACAGACGGGGCAGGGCGTATTTATCCTGAACAATGGCATCGTTTAGTCGCTAGTATTCCTAATGCCAGCCACACTAATTTAGTACAGGATTGTTATGCGGCTTTATGGGATAAAGACGAAGTGACGCAACGGCGGGTGGCTAAAGAATGGTTAGCATGGGGCGGTCAAGTGGCGTTGGGCAACGATTATCAGCCCAGTGATGAACACGTCAGTGAAAAAATGCTCAAGCAAGCGCGTATGGAACTGCATTATGCCAAGCATCATTATTTTATTGCAGAAAATCAAATTTTGGATAATTGCCACCTACTAGCGACCATTCCCACCGTGATTATTCATGGGCGCATGGATTTGGTCTGTCCCATTGAAGCAGGAATGCGTTTACATCAAGCCATGCCTCATGCTGAGTATATTATTCTGCCCAATGCAGGGCATATTGCTCAAGGTAATGAGATGATAGACGCGCTGGTTTCAGCAACTGACAACTTTGCAGAGCAATACACGCACTAATTAACGTATAAGAATTATTTTCCACGAAAGACACGAAAAGCACGAAAAAAGGTCTGAATCCTCACTTTGTTACTGAAATGACAGCTTATAAAGTCTGCGGAATCGACTCTATTTTTCGTGTCTTTTGTGTTTTTCGTGGATATTTTTTACATCAAACTAACGTGCTTGTTCAATTAAAAAACCATCCAAAATAAGCGCGTCTAATTGCGCCGCCTGAAACGCTTGAATAGCTTCTTCGGCAGTGCGGACAATTGGCTCTTCGTGCATATTAAAACTGGTGTTAATCACGCTCGCAACACCTGTTAATTGATAATAGTCGTTAATAATATCGTAATACGCAGGATTATCGACGCGGCGTATTACCTGCGGTCTAGCGGTATTATCCACATGAACCGCCGCTGGAATATTCTTTTGTGCGATAGGTGAAGCATTGTATGTCAGAGTCATAAACCGCGCCGCAACATGATCTTCTTGCCAATCAGGAAAATAAGCGTGTGCCTGTTCTTCGATAATCACAGGTGCGAATGGCATAAATTCCGTGCGGGCAAATTTTTCATTCAGCCATTGATTAATATTTTTATCCTGACAAGAAGCCATCACTGTGCGATTACCCAAGGCACGAGGGCCATATTCCATTTTGCCAGCGGCTCTAGCCACCACTTTACCTGCGGCTAACAACTCTGCGACACGGTAGGATAAATTATCAGGTTCACTATAAGCCAGCCCTGATTTTTCTAACGCGGCTAAGGCGTTTTCTCGATTAATATCTGTGCCTAAATAAACGTGCGGTTGTAATTTGGGTAGCAAACCATTTTGTAAACGCGAATACACTTCGTAAGCCGCGCCCGTTGCCAGTCCACCATCACCCATATTCGGATGCACATAAATATTGTCAATCTCAGGCAAAGCTAATAGCCGTTGATTTAATTTAACATTGGCAAATACACCGCCTGCTAATGCTAATTTACTGAACTGTAACTGTCGCGCTTGCTCTTGTATCCAGTTGCAAATCAGTTGTTCGGTATAGGCTTGAATGCCTGCGGCAACATCTTCTTGACTTAAATCTTCGCACAATTCCCTCAGGGCTGATTGCCCGACTTCCTTGGCAAACTGCAAGACAATTCGTGCTAATTTAGCATCAAATAGATTCGCCCAATCTGTTTGATTAGTACGCGCTAACAGTCGTGATAACAACGGCTCTGGATTACCAAAAGCCGCCAGACCTAGCACTTTGCCTTCGTGGCGCGTGGCTTTAAAACCCAAATAAATCGTCACCGCTGAATACAGCAAACCAATACTATTAAGATACGGTAAATATTCAACTGGTTGTAAGTGACCGTGTTCGCCTAACCACACCGAACCCCACGAAAAATCGCCCACACCATCCAAAGAAATCACGCCAACGCGTTCATCGGTAAACGGTGAGGCGTAATAAGCAGACGCAGCATGAGCTAAATGATGTTCAACGGTTTGCGTGGGTTTTTCTGCCAAAACACCCGCAGGTTTTTGACGTTGTTTAAATAAACGAGTGATACGAGCAGGCTGTTGATTCCAATAAAAGCGTTTAATATCAGGCTCTTGTTTAGCGACTTTAGCCATGTAATGAAACAGCGTATCGACATAAGGCTTTTGATCCCAACGCGACAAACCAGCCAAAGCAACCACATCAACTTGTTCAGGCGTTATGCCTGCAATTGCCAAGGCTTCGGCAATCGCTTGATGCGGATAAGCGTTATCCATTTTAATGCGAGAAATGCGCTCTTCTTCAATAGAGGCGACCAATTGACCATCAATAACAATTGATGCAGCGGAATTATGATGACCTACATCATTAATGCCGAGAATTATCATAAACAAATACCCTAATAGTAACTAACATCATCGCATTATACATGGACAGGTTACGATTAAGTGAAACCGCGTAATGTGTTAATTACAAAACGTTGGAACGTCTCCGCCTTCAGTATTCTTTGCGAACTCACAGCCGCGCTTGATTTCGTCCATGATGAGTGAGCAAGAATTCTGGTCATTGCATGGTGGATGGGATGCTGGAGAAATTTCAATACATTGCTGTACATAGACAGCCGCTGCCCTTTTACCCAGTTCTTCACGGCAGGATACTTCTTCATCACTCGCAGTTACGATGGGTGCAATACTGAATGCTAATAGTGTGAGAATTAAAGACTTCATCATGGTTTTTTCCGATTGGTAAGTAAAATATTAATGCGTAGCAAAACACGGGGAACAGTGACATCATCACGAAAAACCCCGTATTCCACAAGCTCGAGTGGACAGGTTTAAACATCACAAATGAATTACATTATGCTGGTCGGTGATTGATTTGTTTGTCCCGCCCGCATGATGATTGGCTAATGCTTTATCAACGCCATCTGCGGTAATCGCCAGCAAACCGTCTTCCAAGCGTGTAACCCAACCTTTTTCCCTTAAATACCAAAGATGAAATTCTAGTATTTCTTTTGGGCAACCGATTAAACTTTCAAGTAGCATATTACCCAGTCCTGGATGAGAAATATCACGTTTGCGTTTGATATACATTAACGACAAAATCCTTGCTTGAATACCTGCATCACTTTCAAAATTTTCCGTATCACCCGCTTCTTCAACCAAACTCCAGTGATATTCTGAATTTTTCTTATGCTTGATGTCATAAGCAGCACGCTTTTCAGGGTCTCTCAAGGTGTCATGAGCCTTAACAATTTGATCAAACTTAACAGAATCCCCCGTTTCATGGCGATCAGGATGATAACGCTGGGCTAAAAAACGAAACATTCTATCAATCGTATCCTGACTGGCATTTGAACTTATCTCAAGAATTTCATAAAAATCTAGGTTATCGTCATTCATAAAGCTCTCTGGTGATTAATGTTGCTGATTTGTCTGAAATTCGCCGAAGTTTATTACCCCGCAGTTGCAATGATGGTCTTTTTTGCCTGTGATTACTGCACCAACTCGCCAATGATAACGCCATCTTCCACTGCAATTAAGCGCGTGTTAATGGTTTGATTCTCAACACTGATGGCAGCATTTAACACACAAGAGACCCTTAAATAATTCGGCGTGTAACCAAATACGCGGTGTTTACCATCGGCTAAGGGTTCGCTATAACCTTCCCATAACACAGGAAATTCATTGCCGATATTAGCAGTATAAAACTGCTGTTTGAGGGTGTCGGCGAGTTCGTGTAGTTGTTGGCTACGCTGTTTTTTAATATCGTTGGTGAGTTGATTGGGTAAAGTCGCGGCTTTCGTACCTTCACGCTGAGAATAGGTGAAAATATGAATATGTCCAAAACCAATCCGCTGCACCGTATCAAAACTGTCTTGCCATTCTTGTTCACTCTCCGCAGGAAAGCCGACGATAATATCGGTGGTGATATTAAAATGCGGGATTTGCGTGCGAAGTTGATTGACAATAGCGGCGAATTCGTCAGTTTTACACCGCCGCGCCATACGCCGTAACACCGTATCAGAACCGCTTTGCAACGGTAAATGTAAATGCGGCATCAGGCGAGGATTATTAAATAATTGAAAAAAATCAGCGGGTAATTCCCACGGTTCTAATGAACCTAAGCGTAAGCGCGGAATGTCAGTATCAGCGAGTATGGCTTGAATTAATTCAGATAAATTATTACCCAAGTCACTGCCATAGCCGCCTAGGTGTACGCCCGTTAAAATGACTTCATGAATACCTTGGCTGTGCAGCGCGTTAATTTCATCAATCACGACGTGTATTGGACGACTGACTTCTTCACCCCGCGCCACCGTGACGATGCAAAAGGTGCAGCGATAACGGCAACCATCTTGGACTTTAACAAAGGCGCGTTGTCTGCCACGGGTGAACAACGAGATTTCCGCAGGCTCAGTGGACATGGCGGGCATGGTGTTCATGTTCAATTCGGTGATGGCTTTTTCGACTAATTGATCTTTGTCTTTATTGCTAACCACCAAATCCACGCCTAATAATGACTCCGCTTCTTGTTGATTCAAGGTCGCATAACAGCCACTGACGACTAATTTAGCCGTGGGATTATCGCGGTGAATACGGCGGATTAACTGACGAGACTTTCGCGCCGCATCGCCTGTGACTGCGCAGGAGTTAAGCACAATAAGATTAGCCGCTTCCGCTTGTTGAGTAATGGAATGCCCTGCTTGTTGAAAGGCTTGCGCCCACGTTTCTAATTCGGCTTCATTAAGGCGGCAGCCTAGGGTTTTAAGGTGTACTAACATGATGTCAAGGCAAAAAAAGGGGTTGATTATAACTTTTTTTCGCGTTATAGAGGCGAGTTGTTTTTAACCAATGGTCTTAAATTTACGTTATCATGACTTGTTTTTAAGGCGACCATTTTCAGTTTAGACGAAAAACCTGATGGGCTTATAAAACCTATCAGCTTTGTCCTGTATCAAGTGGCACGCCGTTTTTAAGATGTAATTCATAATGGTCGAAAATTATTCAATGGATCGTGATTATTCAGTTGAACAGCTAAAAGTTCCGCCTAACTCTATGCAGGCTGAGCAGGCGGTTTTGGGTAGTTTGATGATGGATAATCAAACGTGGGATAGTGTCGCCGATCAGATTGTCGAGATTGATTTTTATCGGCGCAATCACCAGTTAATTTTTCGTGTCATCGAAGATTTGGCTGAAAAACAAATGCCGTTTGACATTATTACGCTGTCGGATGCCTTGCGCAATATGGGTGAACTGGACAGTATCGGCGGCTTGCCCTATTTGATTATGTTGGTCGAAGATACCCCAACGGCTGCCAATATTCTCGCCTATACCAAAATTGTTAAAGACCGTTCGGTATTGCGGCAATTAATTCATGTTGGCACTGAAATTTCTAATTCAGCATTTAACACCGAAGGTCGTGAAACTGCTGAGTTGCTAGAAAACGCTGAACGCCAAGTATTTAAAATTGCTGAACAACGGCAAAAAGGGCAGGGCGGTTTTATTGCCATTAAAACCTTATTGGCACAAACCGTTGAGAAAATCGAACGTTTATATGGGCAAGAGGGTTCTATTACTGGCGCGAGTACGGGATTTACCGATTTTGATGAACTCACCTCAGGTTTACAACAATCAGATTTAATTATTGTTGCGGGGAGGCCGTCAATGGGTAAATGCTTTGGTAAAGGCACGCGTATTTTAATGTATTCGGGCGAAATTAAAGCCGTGGAAGACATACAGGTCGGTGATGAGCTGATGGGTGATGATTCTACGCCCAGACGAGTATTGTCATTGGCGCGTGGTCAAGAAGCCATGTATTGGGTACGGCAAAAAAAAGCATTAGATTATCGCGTCAATGAGTCGCATATTTTGTCATTTAAACATTCTGAAAGTGACGTAACGTTTAATCTCCCGCTACTTGATTATCTCAATTATCTTGAGCATTTTCCTGAAAGCACATCACGTTTATTAGGGTACAAAGCCACGCAACCGATTGAAAAAACAGCGATTTCAATTGAGTACGATAAAATAGACGATTACTACGGTTTCGTGTGTGATGGTAATCGCTTGTTTTTATTAGAAGACATGACGGTCGTACATAACACCACGATAGCCATGAACATGGCAGAAAACGTGGCGTTAAAATCGGATAAACCTGTGTTAGTGTTCAGTATGGAAATGCCAGGGGACGCGCTGGCTATGCGGATGATGTCATCGTTAGGGCGTATAGATCAGCATAAAGTCAGAACAGGAAAACTGGAAGATGACGATTGGCCACGGTTAACCTCAGCGATTAGTTTATTAGCCAATACTAAATTATTTATTGATGATACGCCTGCGTTAAGTCCAACTGAATTACGCGCTAGAGCGCGGCGCGTGGCGCGTGAACATGGGCAGTTAGGCTTAATTGTGGTGGATTATTTGCAGCTCATGCAATCACCTAGCAGTGGTGATAACCGCGTGCAGCAAATTTCTGATATTTCCAGAGGTTTAAAAGCCTTGGCAAAAGAAATGAGTGTGCCTGTGGTGGCATTGTCGCAGTTAAATCGTAATCTGGAACAACGCCCGAATAAACGTCCAGTGATGTCGGATTTACGCGACTCTGGGGCAATTGAGCAAGATGCCGATTTAATTGTGTTTGTGTATCGTGATGAAGTTTATAACCCTGAAAGTCCTGATAAAGGCATTGCGGAAATGATTATTGGTAAACAGCGTAATGGCCCTTTGGGGACGGTGCGTTTAACTTTTCTGGGGCAGTACACACGCTTTGAAAATTTCTCAGGCACATCTTATAGCAACGAGGATTATGAATGATTCCAGCAGCTTACGCAGTATTGAATATGGCAGCAGTGAGTCACAATTTGCAAAAAGTGCGTGACTGTGCGCCTCATGCAAAAATTATGGCTGTCATTAAAGCCAATGCGTATGGGCATGGTGCGTTGCGCCTCGCTCATGCGTTAGCAGACGAGGTCGATGGTTTTGCGGTGGCGCGAGTCGATGAAGGTATACGCTTGCGAAAAGCAGGCGTACAAAAACGTATTGCCGTGTTAGAAGGATTTACTTGTGCGGACGAATTGGATGAATTATTGACGCATGGTTTAGATGCAGTGGTGCATTCATGGCCGCAATTAGCCATTTTTGAAGCCCGAACTGAGCAACAAAAAATCGCGGTATGGTTAAAATTCGATACGGGCATGAATCGTTTAGGTTTTAAAGCGGCGGATTTGCAGGCTGTTTATGCGCGATTAATGGCGTGTTCAATTGTCAAACAGCCGATTAATATCATGACACACTTAGCCAATGCGGATGATAAGACCGATGCAATGACGGGCAAGCAATTGGCTTTATTTAATGACACATTAGCGGGTCTCAAGCCGGACGCTGGCAGTGAACGCAGTATTGCTAATTCAGCAGGTATTTTGGCATGGCCACAGGCAATCACCGATTGGGTACGGCCGGGGATTATGCTGTATGGTATTTCACCGTTTGCCGAAGCGACGGGGGCAGAGCTGGGTTTAAAGCCGATTATGAGTTTACATTCGCGTTTGATTGCCGTTAAACCGATAGCAAAAGGCGATACGGTGGGTTATGGCGGCAGTTGGTTGTGTGAACAAGAGTCGATTTTAGGCGTGGTGGCCATTGGTTATGCCGATGGGTATCCACGTTATGCTAGAGTCGGTACGCCTGTGCTAGTCAATGGACAACGGGTATCGTTAATTGGGCGCGTGTCTATGGATATGATTACCGTGGATTTAGGTTCACAGTCCACTGCTAAAGCGGGTGATGCAGTGACATTATGGGGAGATGGTTTGCCTGTCGAAGAAATAGCGTTATGTGCGAATACTATTCCTTATACGCTGGTGTGTGGTGTGACTCAGCGTGTGCGCCAGATTGAGGCGGGGTAATTAGTGCATCAAGTCCCGATGGCGGACGATGACTTTAAGTGCTGGATTTTTGAAGTGTTGGCATAATAAGTCAGCAAGATACACTGAACGGTGTTGCCCACCTGTACAACCAATGGCGATGGTTAAATAACTGCGCCCTTCGGCATCAAAACGCGGTAGCCATCGCTCAAGAAAATGACTAATATCCTGAAAGAATTCGCTGACTAATGGTTGTTCTTTAAGAAAATCTATGACGGGTTTATCTTTTCCTGATAAGGCGCGCAATTCTGGAACCCAGTAGGGATTGGGGAGTGTGCGGGCATCAAACACAAAACTAGCATCGAGCGGAATGCCATTTTTAAAACCAAATGATTGAAATTGCAACGAGATATGTTTGGAGTCACCTTCATCAAGCTGCTCTTTAATCAGTTCGCGTAATTGATGATAATGGGTTCGGCTGGTATCTATCACGATATTAGCGTGTCTAGCGATGGGTTCTAACAGTACCTTTTCGATTTTTAACGCATCTTTTAACGGAATATTGGCATCGGTGAGCGGATGTTTTCTACGCGTTTCGCTATAACGCTTAAGCAGCGTGGCTTCATCTGCGTGTAGAAAGATAATGTCACAGGTAATCCCTTTACTGCGAATAAGCTCTAAACTGTCGGAAAAATTGCTTAGACTTTCATTTTTATTGCGAGCATCTATACCAATAGCGGTTTTTTCATAGGTTTTTTTATCCGCCAGCATGACGTGATCAATGAAATCTTCCAGTAAGGTCACAGGCAGATTATCAATACAGTAATAGCCGCAATCTTCTAAGGTATCTAAGGCGGTACTTTTACCTGCCCCCGATAAAGCACTAATAATTAGTAGTTTCATAAATTTATGGGGTATAAAAGATCAATGTTTAAGGCGCGAAAATTCGCACCTTAAACCTGTTAGCTTTTTATTAATGCTGATTATGTTTTTCTTTGTGTTTAGTGATTTGACGATCTAACTTGTCAACCATTGCATCAATAGCAGCGTACATATTTTCTTGATGATCTTCAGCGAATAATTTTGCACCGCTTAGTTGCAGTGTCGCTTCCGCTTTTTGAACCAATTTCTCTACGCTTAAAATAACGTGTACTTCTGTAACTTTATCAAAATGACGCGCTAATTTAGCGAATTTGTCGTCGATATGCGCTTTTAATGCGTCGGTGACTTCAAGATGATGTCCTGTTACGATAACTTGCATGGTAATACTCCTTTTTTAATAATGATGGATGGTGCTTCAGTTCGCGCTTATAACACGCGCTTTCTCTGATTTGATGGTGAAATCGCCATTGCCTCACGATACTTGGCAACGGTTCTTCTGGCAACAATGATGCCTTTTTCTTTTAAAAGGGTGGCTATTTTGTCATCACTTAGCGGTTTTGCTAAATTTTCGGTGCTAATTAATTCTTTAATAAAGGCGCGAATCGCTGTTGATGAACATTCGCCGCCTGACTTTGTTGATACATGACTGGAAAAAAAATATTTAAATTCAACAATGCCATTGGGTGTGTGCATATATTTTTGGGTGGTGACACGCGATATGGTTGATTCGTGTAATTCCAATTCATCGGCAATATCTTTCAGTATCATCGGGCGCATGGCAACTGAGCCGTGTTCCAAAAAGCCAGTTTGTTTTTCCACGATACAGCGAGCAACCCGCAATAGGGTATCGTTCCGATTATGTAGACTTTTGATGAACCATTTAGCTTCTTGCAAATGATTTTTCATCGTGGTGTTGTCGCTACTGTTATCTGCGCGTTTAATGAGTGATGAATAAAACGGATTAACCCGTAATTTATGCGCGACATCTCGATTAAGACTAACCTGCCACTGCCCGCTTAGTTTTACCACATACACGTCTGGGATTATATATTCATAATCCGATTCTTGTATTTTAGCTCCTGGTTTAGGATCTAGGGTTCTAATTAAGGCAATAACTGAACGCGTGTGTTGTTCACTTAATTGCAGTTCACGCATAAGTTTTTCTTGGTCGTGCGTTGCTAAAATATCCAAATAGTGCGTGACAATGGCGAGTGCTTCCGTTTTGTAAAGCGTGCTATCAGGTAGTTGTTGTAATTGTATGCGCAAACAATCACTTAAATTTTTCGCCCCGACACCTGCGGGTTCAAAACTTTGAATGCGGTGTAGCACAGCGATAACTTCATCAAATTCAAGGTCATCCAATTGGTTTTGCAAGCCTTGAAAAATATCTTCAAGTGAACAGCCAAGATAACCGTCTTCATTGATGGAATCTATGACAGTAATCGCAATCGCTTGATCTCGCTCTGAAAAATGCGTTAATTCTAATTGCCACAATAAGTAATCTAGCAAGGTGTTTGCTTTACTATTTTGGGGTTCAAAGTCAATTAAATCACTGGAATTATCCGTTGATATTAACGCGCTTTCATAAATATCTTCCCATGAGGAGTCGGTGGGCAATTCGTCTGGAATATCAGTTTGTGAACCTTCACTGGTTTGTAAGTCGGTATTGTTCGCTTTTTTATCAACATCAAAAGACGTGTCAAAAGGTTGCGTGGTGCTGTCTTCCTCGATTTCCAGCATCATATTAGACTCAAGTGCTTGCTGGATTTCTTGCTGTAAATCTAAGGTAGACATCTGCAACAATTTGAGTGATTGCTGCAATTGTGGGGTCAGCGAAAGTTGCTGCCCTAAGCGAAGATTTAAAGATTGCTTCATGCGACCGTTATTTAATAGTTAAAGGCTAAAATTATTACCTAGGTAAACGTTGCGTACTTGCTCATTGGCAACAATCGCTTCCGCGCCGCCTTCCGCAATGACTTGACCTTGGTTTAGAATATAGGCACGATCACAAATACCTAAGGTTTCTCTGACGTTATGCTCAGTAATTAACACACCAATACCCCGATCTTTCAACTGGGTGATGATTTTTTTAATATCTTCTACTGAGATAGGATCGACACCCGCAAAGGGTTCATCCAATAAAATAAACTGTGGATTGGTTGCCAATGCCCGCGCAATTTCTAACCGCCGCCGCTCACCGCCTGACAAACTGGACGCTTGCTGATTGCGTAATCGAGTGATGTGAAATTCTTCTAATAACTCTTCAATCACCAATTCCATCTCCCCGCGCGTTAAATCAGAGCGAATTTGTAATACTGCGCGTAGATTATCTGCCACACTTAATTTGCGAAATATTGAGGGTTCTTGGGGTAAATAACCAATACCTAACTGCGCTCTTAAGTGCATAGGATGGTGCGTTATATCATGATTATCGAGGGTAATTTTCCCCGTGTCGGCTTTAATTAGCCCCACCATCATATAAAAACTGGTGGTTTTTCCCGCACCATTAGGTCCTAGTAAGCCGACGACTTCACTGGTATGAACCTGTAAAGAAACACCGTTAACGACATTACGCCCGTTATAAGATTTTATGATTTGCGTTGCTGCGAGAGTAGTCATTACTTCTTTTTTTCTTTAGATTTCGGTTGTAAAGTCACTCGCACACGCATCGCATCCGACTTGGCTTCACCCGCTTTAACCACTGAGGTTTTACTGTCATACTCAATCAGTTTGCTTGAATAAGTACCGTTACCTTGCCACACGGTCGCCTCATCTTTCAGTATTAACAGATTTTTCTTAGGATAATACTCCCCCGTTAAGGCTTCGCCTGTTATATCCTCACTCCCCTCGCTAGGCGTTTGTTTAAACTTTGCCCGATTGCCCGTAAAGACCATTTGTTCGGCATCGCCATCTTTAAAATAGACCACCAACTTGTCCGATTCTACGCGTAAACTGCCTTGAATGGAGATGACAGCACCCGTATAAATACTGGTGCCAGTGGCATCATCATAAGTCGCGGTATTGGAATCAATGGTGATGGGCTGATCTTTGTCAGTTTCTAGGGCGAAAGTACCTGCACTATAAAGTCCCAGTAACAGTACACAGCAGTGTTTATTAATTTGTTTCATATTTTCCTTTTACATTTGCCAGTAATTCCAGATGAATAGGGCTTACAAAAACCAATTTCATGCCGATGCCCGTGGTGATATTAGGCGGACTCATTAATTCAGTCCATTCATCAGTTTCTGCATAACTTGTGTCTAGTTTTACGCGTAGATTAGACGTATTAATGGTCAGTTCTGTCACGCCCTTTGCTTTAGCACGGCTAACAATGGCTTTACCGTTTAATAACAGATTGTTGCCATCGGCAGACAAAATACCTTTTTCGGATTTAATAACCCACGGAGGGCTTTGTTCTTTATAAAAAAATATTACAGGATTGACTGAATGCGTGGTGTCATCATCACTGTAATGCGAGACTTGATCTGCAATCAATTTCTTATTTAATCTACCCAGTTCATTCATTTCAAATTTAGTATAGCCGTTACTGAAATAATCGGTACTGTGTGCGGGTACAACAGTTTTTTGCCACTCATCGCTATCTATGAGTCTAACTAGCCCCCAGCTCACAAGAGCAGCCGTGGTTAGTGTTAGATAAAATTTTTTGTTTCTTAAATTCTTCATTTGAGATAAGGGCTTAATACGTCATCAAATGTACCTTGTGCCTGCATAATAAAATCACAGACTTCACGCACCGCACCACAACCACCCGCTAACTCAGTACACCAATCCGCGCGTTGTTTAACGGCATCGTTTGCATCTTGTACCGCAATCGCTAAACCTACGCGACTCATCACGGGTAAATCTAATACATCATCCCCGACATGAGCGGCTTGTTCTGGGCTAATGCCTAGTTTCGCAATAATCTCATTAAACGCGGCAATTTTATTTTCATGCCCTTGATAAACATATTCAATACCTAGACTTTTCATGCGTAGCGCGACTGAGTTGGATTTTCGACCTGAAATAACCGCGACTTCTACACCCGTTTGCCGTAACAGCTTAATACCATGCCCATCCCGCGCATGAAACGACTTATATTCATTGCCATCATTATCAAAAAACAGCTTGCCATCAGTCAGTACGCCATCGACATCGAGAATCAATAATTTCAGTTTTTTTGCTTTTTCAATCAGTTCGTTATTCATCATTACACAATCCCTGCGCGGATTAAATCGTGCATATTCAACGCCCCTATCGCGTGTTGCTGGTCATCGACCACGATTAGCGCGTTAATTTTTTTGCGTTCCATAATCTGCATGGCTTCGGCGGCTAAAATATCAGCGTTAATCACCGCACAATGAGTCGTCATGACATCCATAATGCAGGTGGTGTGAATGTTCAGATTTTTAGATAGCATACGGCGTAAATCACCATCGGTAAAAATGCCACTGACTTGACCCTGCGCATTGACAATCGCCGTCATGCCCAATTTTTTCTCCGTCATTTCTAGCAAGGCTTCGCTGATAAACGCGGACTCCTGCACAAAAGGCACTTGCTCACCAACGTGCATCATATCACTGACACGCAATAACAATCGTTTACCTAAACTGCCACCTGGATGTGATAACGCAAAATCATCCCGCGTAAAACCGCGTGCATCAAGCAAAGACACTGCAAGTGCATCACCCATCACCAACGCGGCAGTTGTACTGGAGGTGGGTGCTAACCCCAGCGGACAGGCTTCTTGCTGAACCGATACATTAATATGCGCTGTAGCAAATTTAGCCAAACTTGAATCAGAATTCCCTGTCATCGCAATCAACGGCACGCCCAAACGTTTAATAATCGGCAGTATAGTAATGACTTCCTCAGTTTCACCCGAATTGGACAATGCCAGTACCACATCTTGCGCGGTAATCATGCCCAAATCACCGTGACTGGCTTCACCTGAATGCACAAAAAACGCAGGCGTTCCCGTACTAGCCAAGGTCGCGGCAATTTTACCCGCAATATGCCCTGATTTACCCATGCCTGTGACCACTACGCGTCCTTTACAGGCAAACATCAGTTTACAGGCGAGGACAAACTGATCATTAATCTGTGCAGCTAAAGCGGCGATGGCTTGGGTTTCCACTTGGATAACCGCAAGACCTAAGGCGCGGAGCTTTTCATCATGTAGTTTCATTAACAACCAGAGGACTCTAAATTAAGCCGCTAATGATAAAGCATTTACGCCTATATCGCGCAAACGAATGTGAAATTAACTGCAAACCATTTACCTCTCCAAAAAAAATATTACGACGAAATAGCGTGTTATCTTCACTAGAAAGTCACGAAGAAAGCCTATAATGTTGCCATCGTCAACAGGACTTAACGGAGTTAAACAGTGAATTCAAGCACCAACCCAACGTGGACAATCCAGCAATCAGCACAAACTTACGCCATCGACAACTGGGGTGATGGTTATTTTTCCATTAATGATAAAGGTCATGTCTGCGTTAAACCCAGTTCAGAACAAGCAACTGAGTTAGATTTATATGAGATAGCTCTATCACTTAATGACAAGCAGTTGTCGCTACCCGTGTTAGTGCGTTTTACGGATATTTTAAAAGACCGTGTGAAACGCTTACAAAACGCCTTTGCTAAAGCCTGTGTGCAACACAATTATCAAGGCAGTTACACGCCTGTTTATCCCATTAAAGTCAATCAACAACGCAAAGTCGTGGAAGGCATTTTAGCGGCAGATAATATTGGTTTGGAAGCAGGTAGTAAACCTGAATTACTCGTCATTATGGCGTTATCTAAAAAAGGTGTAGTTATTTGCAATGGTTACAAAGACCGCGCTTATATTCGCCTCGCGTTGATTGGTTTGAAAATGGGCTTAGATTTATATCTAGTCATTGAAAAACCACTCGAACTCGAACTCATTATTGAAGAAGCGGCAAAGCTCAATGTAAAGCCACAATTAGGCGTGCGGATTCGTTTATCCAGTATCAGCGCGGGTAAATGGCAAAACAGCGGCGGCGAAAAATCCAAATTCGGTTTTCATGCTCACGAAGTATTGCAACTGATTGACCGTCTAAAACAAGCGGATTTATTAGATACGCTGAAGCTCATGCACTTTCACATGGGTTCGCAAATTGCCAATATTCATGACATTAAAATCGCACTCAAAGAAGCAGGGCAGTTTTATGTTGAATTACATCGTTTGGGCGCGGACATAAAAATTGTTGATGCAGGTGGTGGTTTAGGGGTGGATTATGACGGTAGCCGCTCACGCCGTGAATCGTCGATTAATTACAGTTTGGATGAATACGCGCAAAATATAGTTCGCAGTTTTGCCGATATTTGTGCAGAAAAAGAACTGCCGCAACCGAATATTATTACCGAATCAGGCAGAGCGTTGACTGCGCATCACGCGGTACTTATCACCAATGTCACCGATGTGGAATCCGTTTACAGCAATGAAGCCGAGTTATTAGCGTTACCCAGTGTCGCGAATTTAACGGAACATTATCACAATGCCCAGTTCTCACTGTTTGAAGCGCGAACTCAATTTACCCAAGATAAATTAAGCATTGATGGCTTAGCGGCTGCTGAAAATAATTACGCGCTGGTCTGTCAGCAGATTAAAAATCAACTTAATCCAACGAATCAAAGCGAAGCGACCATTTTGCAAGAACTTGATGAAAAATTGGCAGATAAAGTGTTTTGTAACTTCTCGCTGTTTCAATCACTGCCCGATGTCTGGGGGATTGATCAAATTTTCCCCATTATGCCGATTCATCGCTTGAATGAACAGCCAACACGTCGCGCTGTATTACAGGATTTAACCTGTGATTCCGACGGACGTATTGACCAATATATTGATGGTCAGAATATCGAACACACGCTACCCATTCATGCTATTGATAGCGAACAGCCGTATCTTATTGGGTTTTTTATGCTGGGTGCGTATCAAGAAATTTTAGGCGATATGCACAATTTGTTTGGTGATACCCATTCGATTAATATCGAACTCGATGATAACGGCTACCATTTTTACGATTTGCACAAAGGTGAAAATGTCGCTGATTTATTGGATTATGTGCATATCAGCACCGAAGAATTAAAAATCGCCTATCGTGAAAAGCTAGTGAATAGTCAGCTCAGTCGCAAAGACCAGCATGATTATGAACAAGAATTACTAGCGGGATTAACGGCTTATACTTATTTGGAAAAATGACCATGACTACTGAAACAAGTGAAAAGGTTGTTAAAGATGTGTAAGATTCTCTACATATAAATTTGAAAAAAGTCACTAGAAAATTTAAAATTTTCGGTAGTGGGTTATAGAGCTAACGTACAATAATACAATAAAATGATACCGTTCGTGGTGAGTCCTTCGCTAAACTCAGGAGAGCCTTGTCGAACCACATTCACACCATTCGACAAGCTCATGACAGGCTTCGACAAGCTCAGTGCGAACGGTTTTGTAATCATTTTATTGACGGTTAGCTATATCTATTGTTCTTATTTTTGAGTACCTTGATTTTTCTAAGCTGTGAGATTTTTAATCCACCCTGAAATCATTTCTAGTCGCATCATGGAAATCTTTCTTTTAAGGTCGTTATTTATTGGTAACTACATTACCCTCTAAATTTAAGTTTTTCCTCTTTTCTAAAAACTATCCAAACTATTGGTAACGAACACAGACATAATTAAATGGAAACCACAAAATCTAATCACCCGATAATTCAATCGCCCTCATTTGGCTATAATTATGGAATGTCGCAACCAGCCACGTTACTGACATTCAATGTTTCGCGTCTTGATCAAGTTGATTTTAAAGCAATCGACGATTGGTTAATAAATACCTTTGAAATTGCTCTAGTCCCCTGCGGTGCGTCGGAACAGTATCAAGATGGGTCTTGTGAAAAAATGATTGTTGAACTGGTTTGGCGCATTTTGCATTTGACAAGCCGCTTACTTCAAGGGGTAAAAATACCTGCTTTTGATGCGGGGCGGGTTCTAAAGGTCAGTGCAGCCGATCAAAATGCCAGCCAGTTCACTGTAGTAACCGCGATACCTTTTATTGACTCTATGCCAGCTGATGTCACTAAAACGGCTTATTGGGTTGCACTACAGATTATTGTTAATGCTGTTAAAAACCAACACAGTAGTGAATATCTGCACACCCTGCTTGATGAAATCGATAAGTCATTTATAAAGCCAATGTCTAAAAAAATAGCAACTGGTAAATCCACATTGCCTATATTGATAGCTGTTTATGATAAGAAAATTCCGTTTCGCCATCTCGGAGATGGTTGCTACCAACTTGGCTGGGGGCATAAATTGAAACTGATTCAAATATCGACGACAGAAGCTGATTCGTTAATAGGCGCAAAACTGAGCAATAATAAATTCATTTCAGCATCCGTGATGCGAGCAGCAGGACTCCCTGCACCTCAGCACATTATGGTAAGTACCGAAAAAGAAGCAATTGACGCAGCGAAAATTATCGGCTGGCCAGTGGTAGTAAAACCATTGGATTTGAATCGGGGTGAAGGTATAACGATTGATGTCAATGATGAAAAAACACTCATTGAGGCATTTAACTTAGCCGTTAAACTGACAAAAGCAACCTCAGTGCTGGTCGAGCGTCACATATTGGGCGTGTGTCATCGGATATTTATTTCAGGTGGTGAATTGCTGTATGCCTTTAAAAGAATACCCAAGTCAGTGACAGGTGATGGCATTCACACGGTCGCAGAATTGATTGCCATTGCCAACGCCAAGGAAAATGTAAAATTACCATGGAAAAGGAGTAAGCCATTCCCGACTGATGCGATGGCAGTGGAAAATTTAGCGAGCGTGGGCATGACACTTGATAGTTTTTCACAAGAAGGGCAGTTTCTCCCTCTCAGAAAAGTTGAGTCTACTGAATGGGGCGGGATAGCTGAAGAAGCTACAAAAATTATTCATCCTGATAATGTGGACATTACCATTAGAGCGGCGGCTCTGTTTGGTTTATCAACCGCTGGCGTTGATCTTATGTCTGTAGATATTAGCCAGCCGTGGCATGAAAATGGAGCGGTCATCAATGAAATCAATTTTTCACCTACTTTTATAGCAGAACTCAGTAAACCGTATCGCCCCATCTATATCGACAGAATTCTAAGTGATGATGGCAGAATTCCTGTGGAAGTTTTTGTTGGTGGTGATGCCGCGCTTGATATTGCTAAAGAGCGTCAGCAGAAAATGACAGCAGAAGGAGTCAAATGTTACCTGAGCAGTCACGAGCTGACTTTATTGCCATTCGGTGAGCAACTTATACTTAATACACAGAGCTTGTTTGACAGAACTATAGCCTTGCTAATGAATAGAACGGTGGAGGCTATACTCTTGGTCATTCAAACCGATGAGTTTCTGCATTGTGGTTTGCCTATCGATAAAATCGATAAAATCACAGTTGTGAATAATGAAATTAAAGATTGGAATAATCACAATAGAGCATCGAAAACTCGCTACAACGAATTGACCCGACTACTTAATGAATATACACTGCCAACTCAACTAAACTAAACTAAACTGAACGTAAAGGAATCAGCTCAAATGAATACCAACAAAAAAATCAATCTTGACCCATCCAAACTTTATGGTTTTAAAATCGCCAGCCACTCTCTTAGTCAACAGCAACTACCTGTTGTTCTGGGTTCGAAAATTGGTAAAGTACCGTCTGTTGTTCTGAGTCCGAAAATTGGTAAAGTACCGTCTGTTGTTCTGAGTCCGAAAATTGGTAAAGTACCGTCCCCCATGAAAACTGGTCCAGACGTTTAATACTAAAAAGCCATTTGTTAGCCGTTGCTGGGCGACATTATTTGTGCTCCCAGCAGCGGTTTTTTATCAGTAATTTTAAAGTTAAATCTAAAATATTACCCCTCCCCCTCAATTGACAAGTCTTTATTTTAGCTTTCTCTTCTTATGATTGATTTCAAATTCCCCCCTTGTGGGATTCGTGCTAAAGCAATAAATCGCAGAATGCGTTGTTCACTGGCTGAAAGCTTAGACTACATAGCGACTCAAATTAATGGTCAAATTGACTTCGACACCAAGGCAATGACTCAGTTGATTACAGGATTAAATCAAGGTGACAAGTTTCCCCCTTCAACGTTTGCCATCTACACCGAATTAGTGCTGGCATTGGACAGCGATAACATCGATAGTGCCACACAATTACTCAAAGAATTAGTACAAGAACGTCCACAAGATAAAAACTGGCAATTATTAGCCCTCGATGATGCCAAGCTCACTGCCCATGTTGCGCGTTACATTAATCTAATGGACGCAGATCCCCTCGCTAGATTTGAAATTTTTTCACCAACTCCAAAGACTGCGTCATGCTTTCGTGAACGGCTTGAACGCAGTTATCGTTTACTAAGTGCTGCAATCCCTGAACTGGCAGCAGAATTTGACGCGCTGGTAAGTCAAATCATCATGGTAGAGGGGGACTCCACAGCAGAATACCAGTTTGATGGTGGCTCTTCTTATATGCTTTGGGGTGGTCTCTTTCTTAATGCCTCCTCCCATGAAAACGAAGTTGCTTTAATAGAAGTAATGGCTCACGAAAGTGCGCACATACTACTTTTTGGTTTTGCCAGTGATGAAGCTCTGGTCAATAACGATGATGACACGCTTTACCAATCACCGTTGCGCGTTGATTCGCGTCCAATGGATGGTATCTACCACGCAACTTATGTTTCTGCTCGAATGCACTGGGCAATGTCTAAACTACTTGCCAGTGGTGTACTGAATGATTCAGATCACTTATATGCCGAGTCTGCAATGCTTCGGGATCAGAAAAACTTTGAAGCAGGTTACAGTGTGGTTAAGCAGTATGGAGATTTAACCCCCACGGGTTTATCGGTGATGAAATCAGCCAGAGAATACATGGATTCCATTTAAGACAGCTGCATAGATTAGGTTAGCTATAGCTAACAGTTAAAAAATGGTCAGCTACTTATCTCGCCGCGCATTGAATATTTTCTGCTTGGTAAGCAAAAAAATTTACATAAAATAAAGCGACAATTTTATAAGTAAATCAAATGGTTAACTTAAATACTCCTCAATTGATTGCACAGCACTATCCATTGTATCTCACACAAAAAAATTTCGTTGGCTGGCGAGCGTTATTTCATGAAACCGCAAACATTGTTCGACTAGAAAAAAATGCTCAAGTCGAAGTATTTGGTTTGAATGACTGCGTTAAAGAGCAACAAACATACGCGTTGCAGGCGAAAGTGTTTACAGAAACGTGGTCTGAAGTATCCGTTCAACAACAGGGTGAAATCGCTATTATCAAAGCGAACTATTTGCTGATTGCCGATAGAGAACAACGTGAAGGCTTGGATGTATTAGTTGTGGCACAAACTGAACAGGGTTGGCGCATTATGAGTTTATTTTATGAACAAACACAATTTACATTGCTTGAACGATAGTTCCTACAAACCAATCCAGTTCCTTGGTTTGTATGGACTATCAAAAATCGCCAACCGTGAAAAGCTAGTGAAAAGCCAGCTCAGGCGCAAAGACCAGCATGATTATGAACAAGAACTACTAGCGGGATTAACCGCTTATACTTATTTGGAAAAATAACGGTCAATGGCACTCCCAACAAAATCATATTTGTTGGGAGTGCAATCTACGACTTATAGTTTAGCTAAATAAGCCGTCGCTTCATAATGTTTAGGCATTCGACTTAACGCCGCAGTATAGGCTTTTTTAGCCGCTTCTTTATCTCCTAACCACGCATACGCCCGCGCTAAATACACAAAAGCCGAGGTATCAGTTGGGTAATGTTGCGTTAATTCTTCCGCGTGTTTTTTCATTGCTGACCAATCCTTCGCGCCTTCTTCAGCAACAATCAGCCGTAAATAAGCCGTGTATTGGTTAGGCGAGGCATTCAATACCTCTTTAGCGTGAACGGCGGCTTCTTGCCAACGTTGTTGTGCTAGTAGCGGTAATGTCATACCTAATGCAGCATCTATGGATTTAGGATTTTGTTGCATGGCGGCTTGGTAATGCTGAACGGATTCACTGTATTGCCCTTGTAAATAAGTGAGCCAACCTTGACGCAATAATAATAATTGTGCATCGTCACCACTGGCTGATATTCCATTCAATGCAGCGAGTGCATCGGCATATTTTTTAGTTGCTTCTAAGCTGTAAGAGCTGGTCCACGCGGCTTCATTGTCTGCATAAGCCCACGATGTCGCCAATAATCCTGTCAATAAAAGTACCAATTTTATTTTTTTCATTGTATTTTTCTCTGTGAATTGATGAGTGTATTACCAAACAACGCTAGCATTCAGATAACCAAACGCCCCTGAGTAACTGTCGCTTGCGGTTCTATTTTTATAAAAATTATTGCCTCCTAGTAATAATACCTTGCCATGTTCGCTTACCTTCCATTCTGCCCCTGTCGTGATACCGCCTGTTTGTACATCGGCTAAGTTAGCCACCGTACCCGCATCCATATCGACGGCATAAAAACGTCTACCCACTAAGCCGCCGATTTGTAAATTACTGGGTTTAAACAGTCCGTCAGGCGTAAGCCAATGGGTATATTTAATTTCTGCGGCTTGCGTGGAACTTAAGCCTTGAGCGCGTTCTGGGTTGGACGTTTCAATAAAATAACCGCGTAATTGCAACCAACCATCACCATCAAACACACCAACGCCGACAGTGGGCGTGTATTGGCTAACATGGAGATTATTTTGATAATGACTGTAGGCATAACCAAAATCAGCATAATATTTTTTATTATTACTGAGATAACTGGCTTGAGTAGCACCGACACTGACATCATCGGTATCATTACTAGGGTCGGTGTTATCAATAAAATGCCCATCAGCGCGTAGCGTGATTTTCCCAGCCAGTTCGTCAATGTAAAAATGTTTACGCGCGGATAAAAAATAAGAATTTTGATCAAGTCTAGGTTGATTATTTTTAAGCGTCAGTTCAGTGTGCGTATAACCCGCAGTGACTCCGCCTTCATCTAAATAATCAGCCGATACCACCGCGCCTTCTTCATGCAGTGAGTCACGATACTGTGAGTTTGAATAACCTAAATAAGTACCTTGAGCCGCTGTATTTACTTTCCATGCTTCACTGGCGTGCGTCAGTGAGCTTGCCAGTACAGTCGTACAGCACAACAGCATTATGTTTTTTTTCATTATTTTTATAACCTATTTTGATTAAAGTTAAATGTTCGTGTCTATCGCCCATTCACGTTCAGGAACACCCGTATCGCCCGTTTGAAACGCACCTTCCAGTATCATTTCCCAGCGTTGCCCCGCGCTATTTGCTAATAAATAAGTAAGTCCATTATTAGCAACAATCGCCGTTTCAATGGTCATCACTTGTTTACCCAATAAGAAAAGCGTACTTGTTTGTCGCCATACTCGCGCCGCATCATCAAAACTGCGAGCATAGTGGGCGTTGATTTGCGTGGCATAAGGGGCTAATAACGCACTCAACCACCGCCAGCGGCTGGGTAATAAGCGCGTTGGCGGGCTATCGCGCCATTGTTTCGCGTGTTCAGAAGACGGCGTGCAACCGACCGCTAATAGCCATAAATCAAGAAACACATCTGCGCCGCCTTCGCGCCCATAACAAGCAAAGACCGCACCATTTTCTTCACAACAACAACTCGCGCCTGACTCAGACACTAACAAAAACTGCCCTGCTAAATTGAGTTGCGGAGTCAGTTGCCACGATTGCCATTGCCCGCCATTCACGCGCACTCGATAACTGCGTCCTAAACCGACCCGCAATGATAAAGGGCGCACTGCACCAAACCACGCTGCGGTGACTTTGTCGTTTTGTTGAGGATTTGCCCATAGATGAAAAACGGCATTGTTTTTTTCGGCTTGTAATAACACACCGATGAGATGAAACGGGCGGGTTTCCGCTTCGGGTGTCGCATGACGTAGCACCGAAAAATGCAAATGCGGTTGTGGTGAACGTCCTGAATTACCGCATTGTGCCACTGCTTGCCCTGTTTTTAGCCAATCGCCGACAGTGACACTGAGGCTGTTATAGCGTAAATGTGCCAATAATACATAAACACCCTCATACAAACGGATGACTACATAGTTGCCCCAGTTTTCGCGTAAATTCACTTCACCAATCGCATTATCAAGCACATTATTTTGTAGTTGCACTACCTGCCCATAACAAGGTGAGACTATCGGCAAACCAAAACAGAAAAAATCTTCAACGACTAGCCCATTACCATGAAAACTCTGCCCGTCTTCGGTGACAATAAAATCCAGCGCATCACGCCACAATCCACGGTGCGTATGTTCGCCATCGCGTCCTTGTGATACTTGCCATGTTCCCATAAACGGCGGAATCAACGCCACACTGGCAGGATTACCCAGCCGTGTGCGGGCTAAGCGACCATCTTCTAAGGATTTTTCGGGTAACTGCACGCGTTCACCGACTAACGCAGGTTTTCCAGAGCGTTGTGCCGTGTACAAACACAGCCACGTTGACAGTAAAAACGGCAAGGCTAACGGCGATAAACCAAAAGGCAATAAACATTGACTGAGTGCCGCCGCTAATAATGCTGCTAACAACGCTGCCACCGTGCCTAATAACAAACCGCCAACACTGGGAACGACAAATAATCCACCTGTTGCCATTGCCGCTAACATTGAATTAAAAATCCAATTCGGTGCAACATAAACTGCCACGTTACCCGTGAACAGTGTGTGCCACCCGACACCTGCCAAAAATCCCAACACCGCTAAAAAAGCCAAAGTGCGCGAAGTGATGAACAGTGTGATAAATAACACGCCACCCAAGTACGGATTAGGCTGAAAAAAGATGCTCGCCAAGCTAGTAAAAAAAGTATCTATCCAATCGGTAGACAGATGGCTAGCATCAGCAATAGGTAATAAATTGCCGTAACTCGTTCCTGCCAGTTGCGCCAGCCACGCCGCCAAGACAAACGGCAAACTCAATACAGGCAATTGAGAAAATCGCCACAATACGCCCGCAACGCTATGGGTTATTAAGGCAACTAATACACTTGCAAAGACCAGCAACAATAAGAGATGCACTGTAGTTTGATAATGCGCGGCAAGAAACAAGCCTGTTAATAGCCCATTAAACACATAAACCGCCGACAAGCCCTCGGTGACACGCAAGCCGCGTGCGCTCAATAATGTGAAACTCGCACCTAATAAACCGATGATAGCGATGTTGGGCGTGGCGAAGGTTGCCATTATCAGTACCACGCCAGCACGAGTGGAGGGCATGAGTAATATCCACGCGTAACCTTGGGCTAAGTGTTGGCAAAAAACTTTGATTGAATGTGATGTCATCATGGTTAATTCTTTATTTCTCGTTTCCACACGCAGCGTCGCCATTAAGTTAAGCCTAAAAGTAGGGGCTGTGCCTTGTGCCAGCCCTGTGAATAGGTCGTTATCAGGTCAACCACAAGGGATTGCCCCTACAAGTGGCTAAGAAAAATCAGGTTGCAAATCCGCTGGCAAGCGTTCAGGTTCTTCCACATCATCCAGCGTTTCCGCGCGGCGCACTACATCCACCTGTCCGTTTTGTCGCACCATGACCACCGCAGGGCGGAGCTGAATAAACTGCATCCACTGGGTATTGTTATAAGCACCGACAGGCCAAAACGACAATAAATCGCCTGTTTTCAGCGGCGGCAAACTCACTGATTGACGCACCACATCAATGTTCATACACAACGGGCCATACAACACGGTGTCTTCGGGGATACCTTCCACAGGACGCGCAGGGCGTACTTCGTGGTTATACCAAAACGCGGTGAATAAAATATTCACGCCTGCGTCCAGCACCATAGCGCGTTGCCCAGTCGGCAGGCGTTTATTCGCCACCACGCTGGAAATTAGCCATTCCGCTTCATCGACTACCGCGCGACCTGTTTCTAACACTAATTCGGGTAACGGCTTGCCGTGTTGTTCACGGTCTTTTAAGCCAATCGCTAACGCGCCACAAATCGCTTCGGCGTATTGCTCAGCGGTGGGGGTAATTTGTTCAGGCGGTAAATACACGCCCTGCATGGCATTACGCGAGGCAAAACCGCCGCCTATATCCAGCGTGGTGATGGTGCAATCAGTCGCCGCTTCCACATTGTTCATAAAATTAATCATGATGCCGACTTGCGCGGTATAAGCACGCGGGTCAGTGATAAACGTGCCGATATGATTATGCAGCCCTGTGAGTTTTAAATTGGGACTGGCGGCAATACGCCGCGCCGCTTCCATTGCCTGCCCGTTTTCTAAGTTAAACCCAAAGCGTCCCCAGTTTTCCGCAAAGCCTGTATCAAAGTTCAAGCGAATGGTAATCGGGAAGTTCAAAATGCCCAGTTCAGCCGCGACTTCTTCTAATAATGCTAGTTCGTCCAAATGGTCAACATGAATTCGCGCCCCTTCGCTCACCGCTTTGGTTAATGCACCGCGTGATTTATAGGGGCCATTAAAGAAAATCCGCGACGCAGGCACACCTAAACGGCGGGCTTTGTCGTATTCAAATTCAGACACCACTTCGGCATCACAGCCTTCTTGGTGCAAAATGGCGGAGACCGCGTTGATATAATTGGTTTTATACGACCACGCTTGGCGCACTTTGGCATAGCGGGTGGTAAAAGCGCGGTTAATACGGCGCACCGATTGGCGTAAATGTTCTTCCGATAACACGAACAGCGGCGAACCGTATTTTTCTACCAGTTCGGCAATCGACACACCAGCAATTTCATCGCGAAATTGCGCATCACGCACCCCACCGAATTTATTCATGCCGCTAGACGCATGACGAACTATGACAGGGGCGACCCACGGGTTTTTAGTGGTGATATTTTTCATGCGAATGCTCCTTCTGTGCGTAGCGTCTCGCCCCACACGGTTATATTTTCAAAATCAGCTAATGACACAATGGCTTCTTCGGCATAGCGAATGAACAGCACGCCTGCGGGTGTCGGTGTCGAGGGGATTAATTTTTCACCTAATGCTAGTTTGACCAACAGTTCAGGTAAGTTACAGCCCACGCCTGCGGATAAATAAATCCACGCGGGAAAACGGGGATTAATTTCAATTAAATGCAGACCGCCTTGGGTATCGCGCAACATTTCCAGCTCTAAACCGCCGCGCCATTTAGTAACTGCACAAAATTTCTGGGCGGCAGCAAGTAGTTCTTCATCATGAATGCTAATACCTGCCCAACCTTTTCCTTTATCGGTCAGGGCGCGTTTTTTCATCATCACTGCACCCGCTAAACCGCCTTCACCATCACCGACACCCGCCAGATTAATCTCTTCACCACCAATCCAGCTTTGCGCCAACACGGGAACGCCCCATTCACCTGCTATACGGTGAAATGCCGCGACAGCTTCCTCTGCGTTATAAGCGATTTTGGCATCATAAAATAAACCCTTAACCATCAGCGGATACTGCCAGTCTTGGCTTTGACAGCTGTGAAAAAAGTTCGCTTGATAAATGGCTTGGGTTTTGGGCGATGCAATGCCGATTTCTTTTGCCAATTCGGGTAAACGGTCTTTACTGCGCAAGGCTAATTGATGGCTATTAGGAATAAAAGTACGAATGCCCATGCCTGCTAAGGTTGGTGCGAGCCGTGCAAAACTTTGCATTTCTGCATCTAAACAGGGAATTAATACGTCGAATTTTTCCCGTTCATGGAGTTCACACACTCGCGCTAATAAAGCATCTTCACCGTGTGAAGGGTAGGGCAGTAAATAACCTCTATCGACAAAACCACGGTGATATAACGCGGGGTCTAATGCTTCATAACCCAAACCGACCACGCGAGTGGGCGTGTTGGATTCTTTTAAACACCGTGCGATGGCTAAACCAGGTCCTGGATTATCTGCGCGGGCATTCATGCCTGTAACGGCGACCGTGATGCTCATTTTAAAAATCCTTGCAGGCGATTAATAAAATCCTGCACATCACGTTTAATTTCTACGCTGCTGGCATCAAATTGTTCAACCAGTTGTGTGGTGAGTTTATCGAGGTCATCTTCGTGTTGCGCTAAACGCAGAAACACCAGCCCCGACTCATTAACGGAAAAGCTCTGCCCTGACACAGGATCAAAAACAAAGCCACTTTCTGACAATGCCAGTCGTTTTGATGCTAACAATGTATTTTTCATTACCTTCTCCTTGTGTTGTTGCGCAACCGTTGCTGTTGCTCATGGGTCATAAGATACGGGTAAATTGTGTAACAAATAAGGACGAAAAAGGAATCTATTAGGGAATAAATGTGGAGAGCAGATATTAGATTAATCAGTCATTTGCAAAATAAATTCAATAGTGTTTACAATGCGAACGTTGAGCCATTAGTTTGCCACTTCATGTTAGTGGTCACAGTTATCTCAAGTAAAGTGGTATCAACATTTGATAATCAAAATCATACTTAAGGGGAAGAACATGAAAAAATTAGCATCTGTATTTGCAGGTTTATTACTGTGTGCAAGCACAACCGTTTTTGCCGCAGGATTGAGTGACAAGGGAGTAGAACACGTTAATACCGCGTTGGAACACGCTCATGCCGCTGTGGTACACGGTAAGGCGGGACACGCGCCTATTTTAGTTGAACACGCTAAATTGGCGTTGAATCATACGCTATCAGCCTCTTTAGTGGCAAAAGGTGTACCAAAAACTCACATAGATGCAGCCGCTGATTCATTGCAAAAATCCATTGATGAAGGCGAGTTAGGACACGCACCAGCGGCAACTAAGGCGGCTGAAGCGGGAGTAGAACACCTTAATGCTAGTAAACAATAACTAATACAGCTTTTTAAAAACGGGCGGAGTATCTTCGCCCGTTTTTTCTATTCAATGTTATAGTTTCCACGCGCTATGCAAAATATTTCACATTTCACTTTAACATTGAGGAACAACCATGAGTATATTTAGCTCCATTTTCGAAACACTCGGTATCAGCAGTGCCGCCGCTGATGAAGTCATTGAGCAAGCTGCATCAGCTCCTGTAGAAGAAGCCGTTAGCCAAGCACCTGTCGTTGTCAATGCTAACGCGGTTGAGGTTGATGTGGTCGCTAAATTGACAGACTTAGCCGCTGCCCACGCAGAAAAACTGAATTGGAAAACGTCTATCGTCGATTTGTTAAAGTTGCTGAAATTGGATAGTAGTTTGACTGTGCGTAAAGAACTAGCGGCAGAATTGGGCTGTCCAGCGGGGAAAATGAGTGATTCCGCGCAGATGAATATGTGGTTACATAAAACTGTATTAAGAAAACTCGCAGAAAATGGCGGTAATATCCCCCCCGATTTACTGGATTAAATAGCAGTCATTAAGAATAGATTGATTGGAGTATAAGCCTAGGTTTGTACTCCTAAAGTACATTTCCCCTAGACCTAAATAGCCTACTTCAACCGCGCTTCATAACAATACCCCGCGCCATACATCGCATGAATCAGCTCATAATCAGGCAATAATACGGTGAGTTTTTTGCGCAGTTTTTTGATATGGCTGTCCACCGTTCTATCTAGCACAACGCGCTGGTCGCTATAAATATTATCCATGAGTTGATTACGAGAGAACAGCCGTGTGGGTTCTTGATGTAGGGTGTTGAGTAGCATAAATTCAATAGTCGATAAGCTGATGCTTTGTTTACCGACACTGACGCGATAACTGAGGGGATCTAAAGAGAGTAACTCTGGCGTGCTGGGTATGATGGTAGGTTGTTGTTCTGGATTAATGCGGCGCAACACCGCTTTAATACGCGCCACCACTTCGCGTGGGCTATAGGGTTTACAAATATAATCATCCGCGCCTAAGGCTAAACCTAATAAACGGTCAATTTCTTCAATACGCGCGGTAGTCATGATAATGGGGACATTAGAAAATTGACGTATATCGCGGCACAATTCAATGCCGTCTCGATTCGGTAGCATTAAATCAAGCACAATCAAATCAGCAGAGTGCGTGCGTAGCCACGGCACGACTGCTAAACCATCGGCGATAATATGCGTGGCATAATCCGCTAAAGCTAGGTATTCACTCAGTAAGCTGGCAAGTTTGGCTTCATCTTCAACAATTAAAATGGTTTTTTGCGTGATGCAGTTCATGGTAGTTACTATTGTTAATTATATCGTTGTAAGGAGTATGGCATTCTTTATTCCAGCAATAACGGTAATTCTACTTGAATAGATAAGCCGCCGTATTGACTTTGATAGGCGGTTATTGTGCCGCCATGTGCTTCAACAATATTTTTACAAATCGCTAATCCTAAACCTGCGCCGCCTAATTCACGACTGCGAGATTTTTCTACGCGATACAGGCGATCAAATAATTTTGGCAGTGCATCAGGCGGGACACTAGGCGCGGAATCTTGAAACGTAATCATCACGGTTTGCTTAGTTCTATACAAAGTAATTTCACAAAACCCACCTTCGTTAGTATAGCGGTAACTGTTTTCGGCTAAATTAGAAAATAATTGATACAGCCGTCGTGCATCGGCAAACACGGGCAATACCAGATCTGGACTAGTAATTTCGCGTAACACAATGCCCCGACTGGCAAAGCGAGCCACAAAATTCTGCTGTATACCCAGTATGATGTCGGTGACGTTGATGCGTTCTTTGTGATAATTCATCGCGCCTACATCGGACAACGACAACTCATACAAATCTTCTACCAATTTGGTTAAGGCTAACACTTCACTGTGTAAAGAGTGAATACGGTCAGGGGTAGGTTGGCGTACACCATCTTGCAACGCTTCAAGCTCTCCACGCAACACCGATAATGGAGTGCGCAATTCATGAGAAATATCGGCTATCCATTGCCGCCGTGCGGTTTCATTTTGCTGTAGGGTTTGTGCCAGTGAATTAAAATATTGGGATAATTGACCTAACTCATCATGACCATTGGCTTTAATACGCGTTTGATATTCACCCGCTGCCAGTGCTTTCACACCTCCACCAATACGACGTATCGGTAATAATAATTGCCGTGCTAATAGCCACGCTGCAAAAATGGACAGTGCAAAGGCTAGACCACTGAGCATCGTTTTGGCTTGTTGTTGTTGCGCTATGAAGGTTGAAGCCAGTTCATCAGTCATTGCCTCATTGGGACGAATGTCTAGCCAGCCGATAACTTGTTGATTTACCTTTAGCTCCCGCGTAATAGGCTTCTCTTCAAAATGTGCGCCAATCACATAATCATGGTTTGCATTTAACAGCCGTAAGCGTTTACCTAATTGTAACGGGTCTGGTGGGCGCGGTGGCGGTGAACCATAAGGCGGCGGATGATCTTCGGGTACAAAACCACGTTGCTCAGGTTGCGGTGGGTAATCTTGTGGGGTAAAACCATTGTTATCAGGCGGTGGCGGACGGTCATCGGGTGGTGCATCTTTGCCTGCAAGTTTTATTAAGAACGCACGCCATTGTTGTGGATTGTTTTGCAAAAAATCCCAGCTACCTTGTTTTTGATAAGTCTCTTCTAACTGACTGATTAAAAAGCCTAAGCGATTAGCCTCAACTTGCTGTAAATATTCGGTGAAACCCTGACGAAATAGCCAATCTGCCGAGCCTATCATCACGGCAATCATAATCCCAATGCTGAGTAGTAACGTGATGAATAGCTTAGCGAAAATAGGAAGTTTCATTGCAGTTAAAGAAAAAAGAGGTTGAAGAGAGCGTTTTGTACGCCTAAGACACTATTAGCTCAAGATATTTTTTATCGGGTAAATCAAAAATTAGTAACGTCATGCTTGATTAACAATAGCGCGTAGCGTTAGCCCATGGATTAGGCAATGAAGACAACTTAATGGCAGTGGTCGTCTTGTTGGGTTAGAATAACCGCATTTATAAATAACCAACTTAATAAGTCAAGATATGAAAATTTTACTCGCTAACCCTCGTGGATTTTGTGCTGGTGTTGACCGCGCTATTGAAATAGTCGATCAAGCCATTGAAGCTTTTGGTGCGCCGATTTATGTACGTCATGAAGTGGTACATAACCGCACCGTGGTCGATGGTCTGAAAGAAAAAGGCGCGATTTTTATTGAAGATTTGACCGATGTCCCCGTCGGTTCTTACCTTATTTTCAGTGCGCACGGTGTGTCTAAACAAGTTCAACAAGAAGCCAAAGAACGCCAATTAACGGTGTTTGATGCCACTTGCCCGTTAGTCACTAAAGTCCATATTCAAGTTGCAAAACACGCAAAATCTGATCGCGAAGTGATTTTAATCGGTCATGCGGGTCATCCCGAAGTCGAAGGCACGATGGGGCAGTACGAAAAATGCACTGAAAATGGCGGTATTTATTTAGTGGAAACGCCTGCGGATGTAGAAAAATTGGTGGTACATAATCCGAATAATCTGGCGTATGTCACACAAACTACCTTATCCATGACTGATACAAAAATCATGGTTGATGCTTTAAGAACACGGTTTACCTCGATTCAAGAACAGAAAAAAGACGACATTTGTTATGCAACCCAAAATCGTCAAGATGCAGTCTATGAACTGGCTAAATCGGCAGAAATTATTTTGGTGGTTGGCTCACCTAATAGTTCAAACTCAAATCGGTTACGCGAAATTGCTGAACAGCTGGGTAGAACTGCCTATCTGATTGATACTGCACAAGATATGCAGTTAGAGTGGTTTGATGGCGTGACTGTTGTTGGTGTAACCGCAGGTGCATCCGCTCCAGAAGTATTAGTGCAGGAAGTAATAGAGCAGTTAAAAATATGGGGTGGTACATCAACTGTTGAGATTCAAGGTATTGAAGAAAAAGTGGTTTTCTCTTTACCTAGAGGCTTGAAGAAACACGCCGATACGCATGACGCAGTCTGAACTCGAAACCATCCGCTTAGACAAATGGTTGTGGGCGGCGCGATTTTTTAAAACCCGTTCGCTTGCCGCCGAAGCGATTGGCGGCGGCAAAGTCCATGTTAATGAACAACGCGTTAAACCCAGCAAAGAAGTGAAAGTCGGTGCAGTATTGTCGATTAGTAAAGACGGTTTACGTTGGCAAATTACCATCACCGCCCTCAGCGCACAACGCCGCCCAGCTAAAGAAGCGGTATTGTTTTATCAAGAAGATGCTGAAAGCTTAGCTAAACGTGAGCAACAAATACTATTGCAACGCGAACAACGTGCGTTATCAGGTTTCACCCCCCCCGAACACAAGCCAAATAAAAAAGATCGGCGATTGATACACAGTTTTAAGCAAGGCTAATGGGATAGTTCCTACAAACCAATGCAAACTGTCATGAAATTGAAAACACCTGAAATCAACGCTGAGTTAACGCTATTCTGTCCGAGACGAACCTGTCCGTGCCATCAAAGAAGCGACGAACTTTAATGCCATTCTTTTAATCAACCTGTTTGATTACAACTACCGCAGACCACATAAAAGTTTACGGCTTGCGGTCAATCAGGCCGCAAGTCAGCGATTTCAAATATCGAACCCTAGCAATGGCCACGGGCTTAACGAATCAGGCGTTGAGGTGGCGATTTTTGTTGTTAGCCCCTATCGGCTTAGTCCTTGAGCAATTACGAACTGCATTGATTTGTAGGGGCTACTCAATTTCAAGCCCACCAGAATTTTTCGTGCCAACCGAGATGAAAGTCAATTTTAACAATGAAAAATAATCTTATTATTATGCTGGTTGACGGTAACATAGCGAGCTATTAATAAAAATAATTAGGACAAGCAATATGATACATAACCACGATCCTGTCATAAAAAAAATGAACTATCGGTTTCTTTCTTCATTGCTTGTGATTAGTTTTATCATCGGCGTAGTTGATGGACTGGTAATGCTACTATTGAATTTATCTCAACAGGAAGGCGGACTATTCACTGAGTTTCAAGAAACAATAATGAATACGCTGTTGTTAGTATTAATCAGTGCACCGCTACTGTGGTTTCTAGTTCTTAAACCTTTGGTTGTGCAAATTAATCGAGAACAGGAGACAATTCTGGAACACAGTCGATTAAATACTGAATTGCGTAATGCGTTAAATGTTCATTCGCTGGTCAGCATTGCCGATGCTTCTGGGCGCATTATTCACATCAATGACAAGTTTTGTGAAGTATCTGGTTATACACGGGACGAGTTGTTAGGTAAAGATCATCGCATTCTTAATTCGGGTTATCATGATAAAGACTATATTCGTGCTATGTGGATGACGATTAGCCAAGGATTGATTTGGCAGGGTGTCTTTTGCAATCGCAGCAAAGACGGTAATCTTTATTGGGTAACCAGCACAATTGTGCCATTGCTGGATGACAAAGGTAAACCGTATCAATACATTTCGATACGACAAGACATAACAGCAGAAAAAAAAACCAATGCTGAATTGATTATGCTCAAGCGGGCAGTTGATGCCAGCGCTGAAATGATTCTCCTCACCAATAACGAAGACTATATTCAATATGCGAATCCAGCCTTATGCCAAGCCACTGGCTGGACACAAGCGATGCTGATAGGTCGCAGTCCCAATGTACTGGACAGTCCTAACGCGGATGCGTTCACCATAGCGGTGATGCGTACCGCATTGGACAGGGGCATAGGTTGGTCAGGACGGATACTGCAACGCCGCACGGGGATAGCTCCTCTGCATATTGCAGGTCAAACTACGCCACCCGATGCCTTAGAATTTTGGGCAGAATTGAATATTACCCCCGTTTTTAATAGAGATGGCACGCGTGCGGGCTATGTACAAATCCAACGCGATATTAGTGAACAAGTGAGTAGAGAAGCCATTCAATGGATGGAAAGAAATGATACCGCCGCACGCTTGGCAATTGCTGAAACATTGCAACAGGCAATCCCTCTCAAGGAACGATTCACCAATGTATTGGACATTTTATTTGACCTTAAATCATTTGATTTACAACGCAAAGGCGGGGTGTTTTTACACGCCACGGACAGCGACTATTTGGAGATGTTCCTGCTGCGCGGTATCTTCAGCGAGCAATTTATTGCTAAGGAAGAACAACGGATTGCTTTAGGCGCTTGTTTGTGTGGTCGTGCCGCTGTTTCAGGCGAGTTATTGGTCTCAGATGATTGTTTTTGTGATCCATGTCATGAACGCAAGTTTGATAGTATGCAGGCACACGGTCATTACATCGTGCCAATCAGTGTGGCAGGCGATACGCTGGGCATCTTATTTCTTTATACTGACCCTTATCCCATACAAAATGACAGTCGCCTTACCATGTTAAAACAAGTGGGCGAATTGTTAGCGTTGGCTGTGCTGCAAGAACAAGTAAAAGTATCGCTGGAAAATTCCCGTGATATGGCAATGCAAACCGCAGTGGCGAAAAGCGAGTTTCTAGCCAATATGAGTCATGAAATTCGTACCCCGATGAATGGCGTGTTGGGTATGTTAGATTTACTGCGTGATACTGATATGTCGAGTAGTCAGTGGGATTTAGTAGACACCGCCCATGCCTCGGCGGAATCGCTGCTAGCCATTCTCAATGATATTTTAGACTTCTCTAAATTGGAAGCGGGCAAACTTGAAATAGAGCGGATTAGTTTCAATCTCACTACACTGATTGGCGATGTCTGTGCATTGTTTGCTGGACGAGCTCATGCTAAGAACTTGGAGTTAAACTGCCTCATCCCCGTCGATATGCGGTCGCATTGGCTAGGTGATCCGAATCGGATTCGTCAAGTATTGACTAATTTAATCGGCAACGCGATTAAGTTTACTGAACATGGCGAGGTTTCGGTGATAGTAACATGCACTCCTAGCATAGAGGGGGAGGCGGATATGTTACATTTTGAAATCGCAGATACGGGCATAGGCATTGCACCTGAAATACAAACTCGTTTGTTCCAACCATTTTCTCAGGCTGAAAGTAGCACGGCGCGACGATTTGGGGGTACAGGTCTTGGGCTTTCTATTAGCAAAAACCTTGTTGAGTTGATGGGAGGAGTATTGGGTTTGGACAGTACCTTAGGTCATGGAACATGTTTCTGGTTTACCTTACAACTGCTATCAAGTGACGTGGTGGAAACTGACACACTGCCATTGGATAACGTGGGTAAGCGGGTATTGGTAGTAGATGATAATGCGACCAACCGTATGATTCTAAAACATTATTTAATACATTGGGGTTTTGTCGTTGGACAAGTAGATAATGGTAGAGCAGCACTCATCGAACTGGAACACGCTATTACTAATAACGTAGCCTATGATTTAGTCTTGTTGGATATGCAAATGCCAGAAATGGATGGTTTGACCTTAGCTCGAATGATAAATAAAATCCCCATGTTAAGTAAAATCCCGCGCATTCTACTGTTATCTGGGGGGGGAATCATGGGGGATACTGAACGCCGCGAGCTGGGGTTTTCTCACAGTTTGTTAAAACCAGTGAAGCAATTGCAACTTTTTGATGCCATCGTGACCAGCCTGAATGCCGCTACACAAGATACACCCATAAAAGCCACAGCAACTGTATCAATACCCAGTTATCAGGGCAAAAAATTACTGGTTGTCGAAGACAATAAAGTCAATCAGAAAGTCATTATTGGTTTACTTGCCAAGTTCCAACTTGTCCCTGACATTGCTGATAATGGACAATTGGCATTGGATCAGTTAACTCACAGCGCGTACGACTTAGTATTAATGGATTGCCAAATGCCCGTGTTGGATGGCTATCAGGCGACCAGCGAACTGCGTAGACTTGAAAGTAACACTGGATTAGCGCATCAACCTGTGGTCGCACTAACCGCGCACGTTATTGCAGGGGAACGAGAAAAATGTTTGGCTGCGGGTATGGATGATTATTTAACAAAACCCATCTCACAAAAAAGTCTAGCGGATATGCTAGCTCGTTGGTTGAGTTCACCTGTACTTGAAACCAAACAACTATCTACTGAAAATAGACAGGCAATAACTACCGATTTATTATGGAACAAAGAAGACTCGCTGATCTGTTTAGGGGGTGATGAAGACTTATTGATAGCCATGATTGGTGCCTTTCTTGATGAAGCCCCCATACAACTGTCAGACCTTCAGCAAGCACTGGATAACAATGATCTTCCTAGCCTAGCCAATGTAGCTCATACCCTCAAAGGATCAGTGAGCTATTTTTGCACCAAAGCTGCAGTAGATTGTGCGGCTCGTCTTGAACACGCAGCGCGGGCTAATCAAAACGAAGATTATGCGAAAATGACGCAGCTGCTGACCAAAGCGATTGTGGATTTAATGGACAGTCTGCGTCAATTTGTAAATGAAAATTAGTTTTCCCCACTGGGTTGCCACGACGATTCAAAACCTTAGGTAACAATGAAAAAAATAATCACACCTAAAAAAATCACTTTAAATTCGGTAACGTATTCAATTTGTGGCTTGACGATGTTAGGAATTTTAGTTTTAACCGTTGTGACTTCGATACAAGTCGAAAAATTTCTACGCGAAGAATTGCGCCTTCGCATTACCGATGTGGTTCACATCATGGCTGAAAAAATTGATGGGGATTTACATAGTCAAGTGCAGACAATATCTGATACTGAAAGCCCAGTATTCATTAAATTAAAAAATAATTTAGTGCGAATGCGTGAACTCAGCACAGATATTGCCAATATTTACACCGTGCGTAAAATGGATAATGGTGACGTTCACATTATTGTCGATGCCTCAAAAGAAAATCAAGCGGCTCTCGATACGCTTTATCCTAAGCCTTCTGCAACACTCATCAACGCATTAAATGCAACTCCAGAAAAATCGGAAATATACATCGAACCCGAAATTTATCATGACGAATATGGCACATGGTTATCGTCTTACGCGCCCATTTTTACGTCATCAGGCAAACTCGATGGTATTATTGGCATTGATGTTTCAGCCGAAAGCATTCAAAAGCATCGGCTTCAATTTATTGGCACTATTTCTCTCGCTTCGGTTTTTGTCATTTTATTTACGCTGCCGTTTCTATTTCGCTTGATGAATTTTATTAAAATTATGATGAAGGAAAGAGAACAAGCAAACCTAGATTTTAAACGCCAACAATATGCGTTAGACAAACACGCCATTGTCAGTATTGCCGATAAAAATGGACGAATTATTTATGCTAACGAAAAATTTATAGCGATTAGCGGCTATTCACACGCTGAATTAATTGGACAAGACCATCGACTATTAAATTCTGGACACCATCCGCGTGAATTTTTCTCAGCAATGTGGCAAACAATTAGCAAAGGTGAACCGTGGGAAGCAGAAATTTGTAATCGTTCTAAGTCGGGACAATTGTATTGGGTTCAATCAACCATTGTGCCGTTTTTTGATACCAAAGGCGCGATTGAAAGTTATATTTCAATTCGTACTGACATCACCTTACAAAAAGAAATGGAGCGGGTAAAAGAACAAGCGAATGAATGGAATAGATCGATTTTAAATAATGTGGGCGATGGTATTTACACACTAGATTCTAAAGGAAACCTCACTTATTTAAATTCTGAAGCTGAAAAAATGTTGGGTTGGACGCTCGCAGAAATGCAAGACAAACCCATTAATTCCATTATTCATTATCAAAGACCTGACGGTTCAGATTTACCGTTTGAAGAATATCCCCTTTCACTCAGTATGAAAAATAACGACGTTTATCGTTCTGAAGACGAGGTATTTTTTCATAAAGATGGTAGTCAAATTCAAGTCAGTATGGTGAGTTCGCCCTTGCTTGATAATCAAAAATTAATGGGTTCTGTCGTGTGTTTTCGTGATATTAGTCAAGAAAAAATGATTAAAGAGCAACTCACAAAAGCAAAAGAAATCGCTGAACAAGCCTTGCATTTAAAATCGAATTTTCTTTCGACTATGAGTCACGAAATTCGCACACCCATGAACGGCATTATTGGTATGTCGGATTTGTTATTTGATACGCCGCTTAATGAAGAACAGTTCGAATTTGCCAATATCATTAAAATATCATCACAAACGTTATTGACGATTATCAATGATATTTTAGATTTTTCTAAAATTGAAGCGGGGCAATTGTTGATTGAATCAACAGAATTTTCCTTACAACATTCCTTAGAAGGCAGTGCAGATGTCATTGCAACGAAGGCTTACGAAAAATCATTGTCGCTCATGACATTCATTGACCCTGTGATTCCAGAAAGAGTGATAGGCGATCCAACGCGATTACGGCAAGTTTTGCTCAATTTTTTAAGCAATGCGGTTAAATTCACCGCAAAAGGTTCAGTCCATCTCACTGCAAAATTAGTCAATAGAACCGATGACACGGTGAGAATTCGCATAGAAATTAGTGACAGCGGCATCGGTATTTCACCTGAAACACAAGAACGTTTATTCCAACCTTTTTCACAAGCAGACAGTTCAACCACGCGAAAATATGGCGGCACAGGCTTAGGATTATCCATTTCAAAACGCTTAGTTGAATTGATGAAGGGTGAAATTGGCTTAGAAAGTAAATTAGGCGAAGGTTCAACATTTTGGCTTGAATTACCGTTTAAAATTGGGCAACAAAAACACAATTTTTCAATTGAAAAGTCGCGTGGAAAACGTATTTTAGTGGTCGGTAAAAATACGGGGCATCACGATATTTATTTGGCGTATTTGGGGGCGTGGGGTGTTTTAATTAATACGACTGATAACATGGAAGAAATGTTATATGTTCTCAAGGAAGCGGTATCACTTAATCAACGTTACGATGCGGTGTTGTTAGCAGAATTAAGTGTGAATGAAATTTTGACCATGATTCAGCAAATTTACGCTAACGAAGATTTCAAAAATTTGCCGATTATCGCCTGCCAAGAAGCCATCGATACCAACTTAAAAAAGCAACTTATTGAAAGTGGTATTGCCAGCGTGTTAGTTAAACCCGTTAAACAATCTGCGTTGTTTGACGCGCTTGTCGCTATTTTTCACCCTGAAGAATTGCAACAAATTGAGACATTGATGCGTCCTGCTGTTGCGAACAACGGTCATAACGCATTACAACGTGAACAATTGATTTTATTGGTTGAAGATAGTTTAGTTAATCAACAAGTTGCCAAGCGCATTTTACAAAAATTGGGTTATACCTGTCATATTGTCAATAATGGACAAGAAGCCGTTGATTCCTTAGAAACATTGCCTTATGCGTTGGTGTTAATGGATTGTCAAATGCCGATTATGGACGGTTTTGAAGCAACCTATGTTATTCGCAAACGTGAGCAAGCCTCTGATGGTAAAACACACATTCCAATCATCGCAATGACCGCAAATGCTATTCAAGGCGATCGAGAACATTGTTTGGAATCGGGCATGGATGATTATGTTTCTAAACCCATTAACGTTAATATATTGGCAGATGTGTTAAAAAAATGGATGCCAGACATAAAAGAAAAATGTTCAGAAACAGTAGAATTAGCGGACAACGAAGGAATGTTAATCAAAAATTGTCCGATTGAAATGAGCCGTATGACGGATTTATTTGAAGATGATGAAGAGATTATTACGGAATTATTAGCTATTTTTTGTGATTCACTCGCGCCCTTAAAAATAAAACTTGTTGAAGCTGCAAATGAAAAAAATACCGATAACGTCAAAGCGATAGCGCATGAAACAAAAGGAATGGCACATAATATTGGTGCGGTTATTTTGGCGACGTTAGCGGAGCAACTTGAACAAACCGCGATTCAAGAAAACGTCGTAGAAATTGAGCAGTTAATCGCACAAATTCAAATCGAGTTCAATCGCGCAGAACATTTTATTAAAAATAGAAAATAGTAATAACATCATTGAAACACACGAATCCAAATTAAAGTGTCGATTCAAACTGTTCGGCAAGCTCTAACACCACAAGCGGACTAAAGGGTTTTGTTAAATATCTATCAGCGCCCATTGCTAAACCCAATTCAATATCCGCTTTTTGTCCTTTTGCAGAAAGTAATACAATAAAACACGATTTATATTCTGACGTTTTAACAAATTCACAAACGTCCAAACCGTCAATATCACCTGGCATCATAATATCTAAAAACATGATGTCGATATGTTGAGTACGAATAATGTTCAACGCATCTGCGCCATTTTCTGCTTGAATAACTTCATAATTTGGTTTTGTCGAAAACGTAATTCGTAATAACGTTCTCATTTGTATATTGTCATCGACCACTAAAATTTTCATTTTTATCCTAATTTTTTAATTTTGTCTTCATTTGTGAGGCGAAGCGGAAACCACAATCCAATTTTCGTACCTTCTCCAAGCACGCTTTCTACGTCAATTTCACCTTGATGAAAATCGACAATTTCTTTTACTAACGCCATTCCTAAACCTGAACCGACAATATCGCGGACATTATCAGCTCGCCAAAACCGCTCAAAAAGTCGAGCAACTTGTTGTGGACTCATGCCAATGCCTTTGTCTTCAACCGTTACGCCAATTTCTTCTACACCTTTGTCATTAACACGTTGTTTGATTTCTAAAATGACTTTTCGATTGCTTGGCGAATACTTAAACGCATTACTTAATACATTCACTAACGCGCGTTTGATTTGATCTGTTTCGGCATAAATAAGTGACGATTTATCAATAAAATAATGGACTTCTATTTTATGAAAATCACTGTGCATTTTTAAACTACTGAGCGTTTCTTTAACAATCGGAATAAAAGGCTGCAAACTAAAATGAAAAAATTTATCACTACCCATTTCAATTCGCGCCAAATCGAGTAAATCGTTAATCATTTCAACAACGCTTGAACATTGCCCATAAATGGTTTGCAAAATATCGCGTTTCATCAATGGATCAAATTCACGGTTCAATAATAATTCACAATAGCCATACATACTCGCAATGGGCATTCGTAGTTCATGTGCTGCAACAGATAAAAACTCACTTTTTATACGATTCAGTTCTGTTTCCAGCGTGACATCACGAAAATACATAATGGTCGGTGTAATGGTATTATTTAAACAATATTTTGTTAATCGTAATGTGCGATATTCTGAGATTTTATGTTGAAAATTTAATCCTACATTACAAGCATCTATTTTTTGAACAGGTAAGTATTCTGAATTTGTAATTTGTATCAATAAAGGTTCTTCATGCCCCAGCCCCATTTCCATGTGATAAGGTTGTTCAGGATGACTAATTGCCAACATTTTTTGATCGAATTGATGTCGAGTGATCATCAGCAACTCATGTTGTTTAAATCCTGTTATTTCTAAAAATGCTGGATTAACCGAACTCACTAAATCTTCATCGGTAAATGTCACAATCCCGTCAGGGCTAACCATTACCACATTATTTAGTTCGCGTTTGCGTTGTAATAATGTTTCTTCAGTTGTGCGTAATCGTGTCATATCGGTATGTGAACCGAATAAACGTAACGGTTTATTGTTCGAATCTCGAACCGCAATGCCGCGATCTAATATCCACACCCAGCTTCCGTTTTTATGTTTTAAACGATGAATGCTTTCGTAAAATGTTTCATTGCTTTTAAAAAAATTATCGATAACATCAAGCGTTATCTTTAAATCATCGGGATGAACTAGATCTTGCCATGTTGAGAAAACATTGGGTAATTCATCACGCGCATAACCGAGCATTTCTTTCCAACGAGGTGAGAAATATATACTATCGTTCGTTAAATCCCAATCCCAAATGCCATCATTAAAAGAGCTGGCGACTAATTCATAACGTTCTTCACTTGCCGTTAAGGCTTGCTGGGTTGTAACGCGATCAGTAATATCAGTTAAACTGCCTGTAATGTTGCGTATCTCGCCATTTTCAGTCGTGTTAATTTTCGCCGTCAAGGAAACCCAACGAATTTGTCTATCTTTCGTAACAAGTCTAAATTCAATCTGCCGTTCAATTTGTGAAATATCAGAATTGAAAAGAACAGCTGATACTTTTTTAGTATCATCATAATAAAGATAATTTGTAATGGGTTTATGCAAACTATCGTTAACTAAAAACCCTGTCATTTTTTCCCATGCGGGGTTTAAAAACGTCAAGTATCCTTCTTCCGTTATCGAAAAAACAATTTCACTCAGTTGATCAAAACATAATTCAGCCGCTTGCAACGCTTTGCTTAATCTTGTGTTTTCAAGCAATAATGCGTCTATGTTGCTCGGTAAATTAGATTTTGACATTTTGTTTTTTTGATTATCAAAGGTAAATTGGGCTTCATGCAAATCATGTTATCATTTTAACGGAAACACTATTTTATTTATACCACGCAATTACATTTATGAAGCAGGAAATAAACAACCAAAAATCGACGTTATTTCAATGGATTTGGCGTTCCTATTTTAAAACATCACTTATACCGTTGCTGGTTGTCGAAATTGCGCTGATTACGACCTATTTTTTGAGCAATCAACTTGCCAACAAAGAAAACATTAAAACCATTATTCAAGTTGCCGAACAAGAATTATCACATTTAGCACAACGTGAATCGACTGGCATTGATCACCAACTCGATGCAATTGTATATGCCACACAGTATTTGCAAAAGTATTCAACCGTTGTGATGTCTGGCAATAATTTATTAAAACGTGACGACCCAAAACGGTTTGCATTTAGCAAAGATGGGGCGTATTACACAACCAGAGATGCAACAGGTGACATTGGCGGAAGTGCGGTGTTTTACAGCGGATTTGTGCCGATTGGTAACATTGAAAAAGAAAAAGCCTTAAAAACCGCCGCGTTAGATCCTGCATTAAAATCCGTTAAACAAACGTTTCCACTCATCGCACAAACTTATATAAACACACACGATTCGTTAAATCGGATTTATCCCTATTTTGACGTGATTTCGCAATATCCCGCAAAAATGGATATTCCATCCTACAATTTCTATTACGAAGCGGATGCAAAACATAATCCAAGTCGAGGCACAGTGTGGACAGATGCGTATATTGATCCTGCTGGACAAGGTTGGATGACAACGTGCAGTGCGCCTGTTTACAACGGTGACTTTTTAGAAGGTGTTGTCGGCGTTGATATTACAATCAAAACCATTGTCGATGAAGTAAAAGCGTTGGAAATTCCGTGGGGCGGTTACGGCGTTTTAATCGATAAAAGCGGAACGATTTTGGCATTGCCGTCGGTTGGAGAAAACGATTGGGGAATTAAAAATATGACTGCGTCGGATTATTCGGATGCAATCAAAAAAGACACGTTTAGAACCGAAGATTACAACTTGTATTTGAAAAAACCTGAAATTGGCGCGACGCTTAAACAAACTGAAAAAGGTGTGAAATATACAACACTGACTGAAAAATCAATTTTAGCTTGGGCGACAGTGCCTTCAACAAGTTGGAAATTATTAATTGTCGTGCCAATAGAAACGATTTTTGAACCCAGTAATTCATTATCAACGCGATTAAATAAAATTGCGTTGATAATGATTTCGGGAATGCTACTGTTTTACAGTATCTTTTTCACGATGCTTTATAAACAATCTAAAAAAATGAGTGTTTCATTATCTGAACCACTTAAAGAAATAGACGAAATTGTTTCTAATATTGCCGAAGGACACCCTATTTCTTTAGAACACGAATTTTTTGTAACAGAATTGGATTCCACTGCGTCAGGCATTTTAGACATGGGAACGCAATTAGCATCCGCTAAAACAGCGCGTGAAATTGCCACAGCCGAACTTAATAAAAGAACTGAACAATTACAAATCGTGTTTGACGTAAGTCCGAGCGGTTACGTTTTGGTTAATCATCAACACGAAATTTTGTTAGTGAATAAAGTGGTTAGCGTTATAACAGGCTTAACGATGGTTGAATTGCTTGGAATGTCTGAGCAAAAATTCTGGGAACGTTTAGCAAGCCAAGCAAAAGAACCGCTTACACAATTGGAAAATGTTCATGATTTACAGCGAATTGATTTAATCAAACCACGCCATCTGAGTTTGTTGTGTGGAATGAATGAAATTTATTTTCCGAATGGTGATTTACTCGGCAAATTGTATTTCTTACACGACATCACCAAAGAAGAAGAAGCGAATCGCATTAAATCAGAGTTTTTAATGAGTGCGACACATGAATTACGCACGCCGCTATCGACGATTCACGGTTATTCTGAATTACTCGATAGCGGTGCTATTCCAGCAGAAATGCAGCCTGAAATTGTGAGTATGATTTATCAGCAATCAACGTGTTTGATTACTATGATTAACGAATTATTAGATTTAAGCCGAATTGAAGAACGCGCAGGTGTAGATTTTGTGATTGAATCGTATCAATTAAACGATTTGATTCAGCAATCGATTGATGATTTTACAATTCCAGAAGGACGCAACGCGGTTATTTATTCGCCAATTGACACTGAAATTAGTTTAAAAGTGGATAAAGTGAAATTCAAACAAGCGTTGAAAAACATTATCGACAACGCTTACAAATACTCGCCCAATGGCGGGGACGTTTTAATCAATGTGACTCACGACACCGCGCAACACGTTGTTGAAATCGAAGTGAAAGACACTGGTTTAGGTTTAACTGACGATGATATTTCTCATGTGTTCGACAGATTCTTCCGTGTTGATAAAACAGGTAATATCGCAGGTGTTGGCTTGGGCTTGTCGCTATCAAAAGAAATTGTAACTTTACTGAACGGCAACATTTATATCAACAGCGTTCCCAAGCAAGGAAGTTCGGTTTTTGTGCGTTTTAATTTAGATTAAAATTTCAAACCTGTGCGTAAAATGGCGTAATCGCCAGCAATATGATTATTAACATTGTATTCGTGCAGCCATTTTGCAGAAAATGAAACATCACGATCCCCCATTTTTGCCGTGTAAGTCACAACGGGGCCAATGCTGCTATATTCACCTTGAATAGTATCAGCGGGATTAATACCATCAATACCCTCTCCTGAATCGGCAGTCACTTGTCGATAATAAGAACCCGTCACACCCACGCCCAAAGAGGGTGTAATGTAATAACCTGCTGAATAATCAATGTGTATTTCATCTCCTGTACGGTAACGAGTCGCTTTATTTTCGGTATTGACCATGTAGCCAAACGTCATCGATAAATCATATTTACCCTCATCGGGCGACCACGTTACAGATAAATTATTATCAAACGTCCAGCTATTTCTACCTGCGTTTAATACACGGTCTTTATTATAAGAACCTGTTGGCGGGACAATGCCTTCAAACGCTAAAAAATAAAGATTTTCCCACTGCCACGATAATGAAATCGGCACACCGTACATATCCCCTGCGCCAGCACGTTGGCTTTCTTGTTTGATGCCGTTATTTGTTGTTGCGTAAGTATTACGCAATACATAGGGGAAAAATCCTCCTGAATACGTTCCACCTAAAATTTTAGTTTCACTGACGTGCATTATCCCTGGTAATTCAAACAATAAAGTGCTTTTGTCGGTGGTATTTTCTGCCCAATTGTAACCAAAAAAATTACTTAAATAGGTACCTGATGCGCCCCCTATTCCCATGCCAAAATCACCATAAAAACCTGGTAAATACTGACTACTTCCATATTCGGCAGCATTCACACTAGCTGAACTTGCAAGAAAAATTATCACTGTTGTTTTTAATAAATTTTTTGTTATTTTCATAAGCACCTTATCGTTAATTGTGGCTACTATTTTGGGTAGTGGGTTAAACGGCTCTGTCACAAAGTTTGACCCAAGTCAGGTTTGGTACTACCAAAATTAATGTGTTTGTGGGGGTAATTGGACAAAAAAGCCTTTTGTTTGCAAACTTTCAAGCACTTTTTGGCTGTCTTCTTTGGCAAGTTTGCGATTTGGCGCAAGCTCTAGCTCTAACACAAACTCCAATTTGCCAAAGCTGAGTAGCAATTCTTCTGGCACACTGGAAAAATCATCTTTTTTATCAATGTATAAATAATACAGGTCTTTTTTTACACTTTTATAAACGTAGCAAGGCATAAGATTTCAGGGGAAAGTAAACTAAAGCCGTCATTTTACTGATTTTTTGTTTAGAATGCCTGTCTCTTCATTTTATGAACCACCACAATGAACCCAAATCATTTTTTTAAAACGGCCTGTTTGTTTGAGGCTTCGCTGATTGTCGTCGCATTATTATTGGGTTGGATTGCTGATATTAATCCATTTGCACCGCTGTATTTTTCAGAACCCGCGATTATCATTGGACTATTAGGGACGCTACCTTTACTGTTACTTTTTCAAGCGTTATTCTATTTGCCTCAAAAATCCGCCACCGATATTAGAAATTTGCTCTTGAAAACCTTAGCCCCTAGCCTGCATCAGCGGCATTGGACTGATTTACTACTGTTAGCCACCATTGCAGGGGTTTCTGAAGAACTGTTATTTCGTGGTGTGATTCAACCGTGGATAACGGCGGCATGGGGTATGACTGCGGGGTTATATGCCAGCAGTATTATTTTTGGCTTAGCCCACGCAGTAACACCGTTGTACGCGCTATTAGTGACATTGGTGGGTTATTACTTAAGTCTGTCTATGGATATGGGTGGCGGTGACAGTAATTTATTAATCCCTATGATTATTCACAGCTTGTATGATTTTTTTGCGTTTATTATGCTAATGCGGCTATATCGTGCTAGTAATCCGTCAACTTAACACAGTTGATATTTAGGCATTTGGAGATGAAATGACCATAGAAACAGGTGTTTTACAACGTTACTCACAAGGCGCAGAATCCATACAAGCCGATTTATGTTGTCCTGTCGATTATGACCGTGAATTATTGGCATTATTGCCACAGGAAATTATTGATAAAGATTATGGCTGTGGCGATCCTTCACGTTATGTACAAAAAGGCGATGTAGTGCTGGATTTGGGTTCAGGCTCAGGAAAAATTTGCTATATGGCGGCGCAATTAGTCGGCGAGACGGGCAAAGTGATTGGCGTGGATATGAATGACGATATGCTTGCCTTAGCTAGAAAATATCAAGTTGAGATGGCAGAAAAAATCGGCGCGGCGAACGTTGAATTTGTGAAAGGACAAATTCAGGATTTGGCGTTGGATTTAGCTGCTTTGAATTACTATTTAGCCGAGAACCCGATTACCAATGCAGAAGACGTGATTCATCTACGCGCTTGGCAAGAAAAACAACGCAAAGAATCACCGTTAATTGCTGATAATTCCGTTGATTTAGTGGTATCCAATTGCGTACTTAATTTGGTGCATGACAGCGACAAAGCGCAATTAATACGCGAAATTTTTCGTGTCACTAAAGCAGGTGGGCGTGTTGCTATTTCGGATATTGTCAGTGATGAACCTGTACCCGCACATTTAAAAGCCGATGCGCATTTATGGAGTGGCTGTATTTCAGGCGCGTTGCAAGAGCATGAGTTTTTACAGGCGTTTGTTGCCGCAGGGTTTGTAGCAGTGACTTATGATAAATGGGAAAGCCACGCGTGGCAGGTGGTTGAAGGGATTGAATTTCGTTCCGTCACTATTACTGCTATCAAACCGCAGGCTGAACCGTGTTTAGATAAAGGTCACGCGGTGATTTATCGCGGCCCGTTTGCTAAAGTGTATGACGATGAAGGCCATGTTTTTTATCGTGGGCAACGCATGGCAATGTGTGAACGCAGTTTTAATCTGTTCACTAGCGAAGCCTATAACAACCAGTTTATTGGTATAAAACCCGCACAAGAACAAACGCCTCAAAATTGGTGTCATGCGTCAGGCACATTAAGACCTGCCGCAGAAACCAAAGGCGCGACACATAAAGCCGATGGCGCACCGAGTTGTTGTTAATTATCGTAGGCATTGGACAGGATCATCTGTCGTACTGCATTGAATAAAGCTAAAGCCTCTTTTTTTTGCGAGTTGTTGCAAGTGCTGTAGGCGTTCTTCAAAATGCTGGTGATACACGGATAAACGTTGCGAATCGCTGGTGTCAATCACGACATCACGCTGTTCATCGGTAAAACGATAACGCCCTTTGGTTGGCAAATTGCTTTCTAAGGCATCATAAATGAAGATTAACACCACTTCACAATGCCGCGATAATTTAGCTAAATGTAATTCAGCCGCCTCATTCAAGCCGCGAAAATCGCTGATAATATAAACCAAACTCCCTGAATGGGCGTGTTGCGCTAGTCGGGCAAGCACTTGTTCTAAGCTAATAACCTTTGCTTCTGTACTTACCGTGTTACCGTTTGCCAGTGTATTTAAAAACCGCAGAACAGCGTGTCTGCCGTTTTGTGGTTTTAATTCACTGCATTGCACGTCAGAAAATAACTGCCCGCCAATACGGTCGCCTTGATGTTGCGCTGCCCACGCAACTAATCCTGCCAGTTTGACGGCTAACACTGATTTAAACACGCCGCGTGTTGCGAAGTGCATCGCGGCACGGTTATCGACGGAAATAAACACAGGGCGTTCACGTTCTTCTCTAAACACTTTGGTGTGCGTTTCACCTGTACGCGCCGTCACTCGCCAGTCGATACTGCGAATATCATCACCCGCTTGATACATCCGCGACTCTTCAAAGTCCATACCTCGCCCTTTAAAACGCGAGACATAACCGCCGCTTTGTGACGACCGAATAGACAGGCGTTTTAAATTCAAACCAGCCGCAGGCTGGGCTAAATCAATGAGGGTTTTTAACGAGGCAGACACTCGTTCACTGGTCAAAACAGTTGATTTTTTCAACATGGTCTTAATCAAGGGACAGCAATGCGGGCAATTAATTCTTTAATCACATGATCGGTGGTAATGCCTTCCGCTTCCGCTTCATAAGACAAAATTAACCGATGACGTAACACATCTAATGCCATGTTTTGAATATCTTCGGGAGCAACAAAATCACGCCCTGATAACCATGCTTTCGCTCTAGCGCAACGGTCAAGAGCAATGCTGGCTCTAGGACTCGCGCCATAACGTAACCACGCGGCTAAATCTGCACCATAAGCGGCTGGGGTGCGGGTTGCTAAGACAATTTGTAATAAATAATTTTCTAAACCATCCGCCATATACAAATCAAGGACTTCCTGACGGGCTTTAAATAAGGTGTATTGGCTCAATGGTTCAAATACATCATGCGCCTTTTCCGCTGTAGAACCTGCTTCTGAACGCGCAAGATGCAGAATGCTTTTTTCATGTTCCGCATTAGGATAATTGACTTTAACATGAAGTAAAAATCTATCCAGTTGGGCTTCGGGTAACGGATAAGTACCTTCTTGTTCAATTGGATTTTGCGTTGCCATCACCATAAACAACGGCGGTAATGGATAACTTGCCAATCCAACCGTGATTTGGCGTTCGCCCATTGCCTCTAATAATGCGGCTTGCACTTTAGCAGGGGCGCGATTGATTTCATCCGCTAAAATCAAATTATGAAATAACGGGCCTTTTTGAAATTCAAACGCCGCTTGTTGTGGGCGATAAATTTCTGTACCTGTTAAATCTGCGGGTAATAAATCAGGCGTGAATTGAACGCGATGAAAATCGGCTTCAATGCCTTTGCTCAACACCTTAATGGCGCGTGTCTTAGCAAGGCCGGGCGCACCTTCCACCAAAATATGCCCATCGGCTAACAAACCAATCAACATACGTTCTATCAATTCATCCTGCCCGATGATTTCTTGATTAATAAAATCTTGCAAGCGTTTTACTGCTGTTTGCGCGGAATCTGTAGTGTGTTCTGACATGGGGATTATCTATTCTTAAATTATAAAAACAGCGGCTATTTTATACTGATAGTTCGCCAGATAATGGTTTTTCTATCAAATCTAGGCGTGTGGGGGGTTGTTTTGTTGGTTTTGATGGCGCGTTTATGGCGTGTTTAACGGTAGCATGACAATATAATGTTTTAGGGTCTATATCGACCATACCATTATTAAATTCCAAACATCCCCAGTCTGAATTAAGATGTGCTGTATTCAAATTACTTGGGCTGACATATTGCTCAATTAACGTGCTTAAATCAGTTTCTTTAGTTTCGCCATTTTCAAAAAATAAAGTAAATAAATAGTCGTGTTGATGTTTAAAGTTGACTAATTTCATAACTCACTCCAAAGGTTCTATTTTGTGAAAGTTTTGCGTGTCCCACATTTCAATCAGTTCTTCTTGATGAATTTCTGCCCACTCTCTCACTAATTGACGGCATTTTTTAGGCAAACTGCCTTCGATAACATTTAAATTTACCAATTCCATAATAGCTTCATAATCACCGTATTTTATGTGAATATGGCGCGGAGGATGTTCTTTGTCTATCAAATACATACGAATAATTATTCCATAAAATCGGCATATTTCGGGCATAGTTTATTCTCCAGTTTTTTGGTTAATAGAGCGATAGGATGGGCTTCGTACCCCTAATCTTATCGAACTATGACTAATAAGTTATCTGGCAAAAGTCTTTTTGATAAAATAACTTTCTAATCAATTTTTTATAGTTGACTATCAATAGTATCTTTTACTCGACGCGCAAACGCATAAATATGATTTATTTCTGGATTATTATAAAAATCTTTATCTAGTATAGAATTAACGTTTTCATCCATTAAATCACCACAATATTCTTCATACGATTTTCTTTCAGAATCCAATAGATATTCAAATACTATTTTTATATCTCTTAAATTTTCATCGCTTAATGTGATATTTTTCATTATATTTAAATTCTAGCCGTTATTTCTTTAAGTAAAAAATTTTCAACAATAATGCGTGTTTTTGCATTTGCAAAATGCGCCATACGATGATGGTGAGCGCATAACACGGACAAATTCCATATTCCATCTTCTCCACCATGACAAAGTGGGATAATATGATGAACTTCTATGTAAGGCGTTCCATCTTCGTGTAAAAAAGTATTGCCGCAATTATAAAACAAGCAGTTATAGCCTAATAAGTCTTTTGCTTGCTTAGCCCATTTAACATTTCTTACATAAGTTTCAACAAGATATTCCCTTTTTTCTGGTACTTCTTTGGTTAAATCAATTGATACCGTTTCTTTGGCTTCTTCATCGAGTAAATCAATTCCCCTCAGTGTGTAATGCCCTGTGTTATCGAGAAAACTTATTAAATTATCGTCTCTTAAAAGTTCTGTCCATTACCCACATCTTTTTAGCTAATAATATCAATATGTTAGATGATAAAAAATGAATTACTTATCAAAGTTACACGAGCAATGAAGCATCGAAAATAAAAAATTGGGTAGTTATAACCACAATATGTCTTTTTTATACCTCAGTGCAGCAACTTATCAACGATAAACTTTGTGTAACTCCATGATTTTAATTATATTTATATTTATGAATGATAAATATAAGCGTAACATATTGATTTTAAACAACTAACGTACTTGTGGGTAATGGACAGCTTAAAAGTTGTAGTTGTTGTCTTATTTTTGCTTCAACGTGATTATTATCAGGACGAAATGATTTAAATAGCTCTAACCGTGCTTTTAAAATATCTTTTAGCGAGAAAGTTCTTGAGCCTACAACGTTGCAATGTTCAATAACTTGTTGATAAACAAAATCCTTCCATTTCATAAATTATTACCTTATACAGACCACAAAACAGTTTTCGTAAAATATATTAATTTGTTATTTATTCTGATGAATTTCATCTATCTTTACATTGATACTGTTGCTTTAGCCAGTCTCAAGACTAAGTCATTATACCGTGTCACTTGACGCATAGCGGGATCATTGTGAATGTTTTTAAAGACAACTCGTATTACGCCGACTGTTATTCGACCATCAAACTTAGAATGATTATGTTAGAATTTTGCTATCTCGATAGGCTACGCGCTGGATTCTACCAGTACGCTTGCCGCGATAATCACAAGGATTAAGACCATGTCAGACTATAACGATTTTCTGAACAATTACGCATTCATTACAATGGCTGTATTGCTAGGTTTCATGATATTGATCGTTGTGTTATGGGTGTTATCAACGTTCGTTGGGCTACTTTTAAGGTGGTTACGTCCTGTTAAAAATGATAATACTCCAGCGGTATCCACCGACGATGAACCCAGTTGGCATACCTTGTCAGTGGCTCAAGCTCTGCATAAACAATCGACTCAACTGAGTTGTGGTTTAAGCCAAGCAGAGGTTGAGGAACGGCTAGAGGATGATGGTTTCAATCGCTTAGACGAAAAGCCACCTGAGTCTGCGTGGCATTTGTTGTTGTCACAATTTAAGAGCGTTCTTATCCTGATATTGATAGTGGCGGCTATTGTTGCGGCGGCGATTGGTGATTTAACCGATGGTGTTGTGATTTTGATTGTGGTGATGATTAACGCGTGCCTCGGTTTTTATCAAGAGTTTCAGGCAAATAAATCACTCGCGGCATTGAAAAAAATGTTGGCATTACAAGCGAAAGTACGCCGTGATGGACGCATACAAGAATTATCCGCTGAATTATTGGTCAGAGGCGATATTGTTATTCTTGAAGCAGGCGACAAAATACCTGCTGATGGGCGTATTGTTGTGGCTAATACGGTAGAAGTCGATGAATCGTCGTTCACGGGTGAGTCTGTACCCGTGTCTAAACAAAACCTAGCCCTTGAAAATCTCACTACGCCCTTAGCTGAACGTAGCAATATGCTGTATATGAATAATGCGTTAGTACGCGGACGTGCAGAGATGTTGGTGACAGCAACAGGTATGGACACCGAAATAGGCAAATTAGCCAATCTGTTGGCGCAAACCGAAGACGAGGCAACACCGTTACAAATCCAGCTGGATAGCTTGGGTAAACGCTTGGCATTGCTCGCGCTCGTGGTGGTGATTGCATTGTTTGCCAGTGCATTATGGCGCGGTGAACCGTTGATTGAAACGGCGTTTACCGCGATTGCCTTGGCAGTTGCGGCAATTCCTGAGGGATTGCCTGCGGTGGTTACGGTGACACTGGCATTGGGAATGCACCGTATGGCAAGTCAACGTGCGATTGTGAAGAAGTTGTCTGCGGTGGAAACCTTGGGTTGTACCACGGTTATTTGTACTGATAAAACAGGCACGTTAACGGTTAATCAAATGACAGCGCGTGCTTTGTATTATAAAGGGCAACGCTATAACGTCAGTGGTGAAGGCTATGAGGTAGCAGGTGAAATTTCACCGCGTTGTTCAGCGGAACAATTAACGGAATTATTGTTGCCACTGGCTTTATGTAATGACAGCCAATTACGCAATAATGAACTATTAGGTGATCCAATGGAAGGCGCGTTATTGGTGTTAGCCGCGAAAGGTGGTTTGACTAAGGAACAAGCGAATGAGCAATTGCCGCGTATTGCTGAAATTCCTTTTGATGCTGAGCATAAATTTATGGCGACGTTTCATCGTCTTGATGGTGAAATCAGTGTTTTTATTAAAGGTGCGCCTGAGGTATTGCTGGAATTGTGTCAATCCATGCTGGATAAGGATGGTAATGCAGTCGCGCTTCAACAATCCGTGCTATTACAGCAAAATGCAGAGATGGCGAGTACAGGCTTGCGGGTGTTGGGTTTAGCAGTGCGTCATTTATCCATTGAGGAATTTTCAGCGGATGGGTATTTGTTTCGTTATATCGAAGGGTTAACGTTTGTCGGTTTAGTCGGTTTGATGGATCCGCCTAGAATGGAGGTGTGCGAAGCAATCAAGCTTTGCCATCAAGCAGGTATCGCCGTAAAAATGATTACAGGTGATCAAAAATTAACCGCTTCCGCAATTGCGAAAGAAATTGGCTTAGTCGGTGATGTGATTGATGGCACTGAATTAGCGAGTATGACTGATGTTGCCTTGACCGCGCGTATTAATAATATTGGTGTGTTTGCGCGTACTGCACCTGAACAAAAAATGAGAATAGTAAGTGCCTTAAAAGCATCGGGGCATATTGTTGCCATGACAGGTGACGGAGTGAATGATGCGCCTGCCCTCAAATGTGCGGATATTGGTATTGCAATGGGCATGACAGGAACAGATGTCGCTCAAGAAGCCGCAACCATGATACTCACCGATGATAATTTTGCCACTATCGTTAAAGCGGTGAAAGAAGGGCGCGGGATTTATGAAAACATGATTAAATTTATTCGCTTTCAATTATCCACCAATATCGGGGCGATTTTGTGTGTCGCCACCGCGCCGTTGCTAGGCTTACCGCTACCGTTTACCGCTATACAATTACTGTGGATTAACATTATTATGGATGGTCCGCCTGCGATGTCGCTGGGTGTTGATCCTGCACGACTCAATAGTATGAACGAAGCACCACGCAAACCCGATAATCGTATTTTATCGTTACAACGGCTGGGTAATTTGTTTACTTATGGTTTAACGATGGCTATCGGTACGTTAGGTGTGCTGACTTATGATTTACAAATAAGTGATGCACATCACGCTACCAGCTTGGCATTTACCACCTTTGTGTTGTTTCAAGTGTTCAATGCCTTTAATGCACGCGCCGAAAAAGGCAGTGCGTTTAATAAACATTTTTTTGCCAATAAAGCGTTGTGGTCATCCATTATCGGTGTGGTTTTATTACAAATAACGATTGTGCAATGGTCAGCAGCTGAAGCCATTTTTCATACCACCGCATTAAGCGCGATGGACTGGCTATTAGCGACCAGTATCGCCGCATCAGTGCTAATTTTTGAAGAGTTCCGCAAGTTGGGCATGAGGCTCATGACGCGCTAAATCATTACGAACGGGCTATTGGGTGTTAGAATAGCCCCATCAAATAGGGTTTAGTTACGTTTTATTGCCCAATACCGTTCACTACGCATTCTACTTAAAAGAGGATTCTATGCGGAAACTTATACCATCTCCCGCCCTGATTGGAACAATACTTGTCATTGCTATCATTGCATTTGTCACCTTTCACTATATATTTCTGGATCTCCTCGTTGATTTATGGTGGTTTGAATCATTAAAGCTGGAATCTTATTTTTGGCTAAGACTGCTGTACAAATTTTTTATTTTCGGCGGCGTGACACTGTTTTTCTTCGTTGTTTTCTTTCTGCATTTTTGGATTGCTTCCCGTTATTTGGGGTTAAACCCACCCGATGACATTATTGACAATGTCTCTAAACGGCTGCGTTTTCAACGACTCGCTGATTTGTTTATGAATTGGTCGGCAAGAATATACACGCCTATTTCATTGGTATTAGGGGTTTTTGTTGCTCTGCCATTTTACGATCAATGGAAATTGGCGTTGCTGTACTTTTTTAGTAGTGACTCAGGTATTAAAGAGTCCATCTATGGCAATGATGTCAGCTTCTATATGTTGTCTTATCCAATGTATATGCTGGTTCAGCAAGAACTGCTAGTTACTGCGACATTAGTATTAATTTTTGTCGGTTTACTCTATTGGTTAGAACATATTTTCGTTCCTAATCAACGTCAGGAATATCACACAGGTGCAAAAGTCCATTTAATGGTATTAATCGGTTTTGTGGTGCTTTTTGTGGTGTGGGGCTTTTTACTGCAACGCTTTTCACTGCTGCATACTAATTCCCACGAGCCTATTTTTTATGGACCAGGTGTCGTAGAGATGCGCTATAAGCTACCGATTCTCTGGTTAGGTATCATTACCTTTATTGCCACTGCATTCTCAGCAAGTTTATTTATTTTCTCTACAAAGCATCGTGGCAAAGCTCCGTTTTTAGTTTCATTTACGGCTTTTTTATGTGTGTTAGGGCTGTCACGCGTCGAGTTTTTACCACAACTGATTGAAAAATTTTTGGTCATTCCTAATCCTGTGGTGATGGAAAAACCCTATATGCAGGCGAATATAGATTCAACATTAACGGCTTATGATTTAAATAAAATTACGATTAAAGAGTTAGACATAAAACAAGATGCTACTGCCGATATTGAATCGTGGGCAACGCAAAAACATTTTGAAAATATACCTATCTGGGACAGAGAATTTCTCCTCCCTGCGTACCAACAGTTACAAGAAATTAGACCTTATTATCACTTTCATGAAGTGGATGAAGGTCGCTATTTTTTACTTGATCATATTCGGCAGACCAATGTTGCTGCGCGAGAAATTGAAACGTCCAAATTACCAAAAGCAGCGCAAAACTGGGAAAACATCCATTTACGCTACACGCATGGTGTGGGTGCGGTGATGACACCTGCCGCACAAGATGCAGGTAAGCCCTTAGTCTGGTACTTACGCGATTTAAATATGAATTCTGATGTCGGTATCACCGTCACCAATCCAGATATTTATTTCGGTGAAACAAAATATAATTACGCCATCGTGCCTAATAGTCTTAAGGTGTTGGGTATCGAAAGCTCTGATAAGAGTGAGGAACACGATTACACAGGCAAAGGCGGGATATTTATTTCCAGCATTTTCAAAAAAGCCTTATTTTCAATTTATTTAAAAGATTTTAAAGTATTCTTCTCACCCAATATTAGTGACAATAGTCAGCTGATGATTTATAGAAACATTGTTGAGCGCGTTCATAAAATAGCTCCGTTTCTTCAGTTAGATAAAGAACCCTATTTGATACAAACAAAAGACAGGTTTTATTGGATATTGGATGCTTATACCATCAGCAATCTATACCCTGTCTCAAAACCTGCGGCTGATGATTATTTAGCCAGCGACGATCAATTTAACTATATTCGTAATTCCGTTAAAATCGTCGTTGACGCGTTTGATGGTAAGGTTGACTTTTATCTATCAGATGCCTCTGACCCTATTATTCAAACCTATAACCGCGCCTTTCCTGGTTTGCTTAAAGAGTTGAAATCTATGCCTAATGAAATACGGCAACACTTACGTTATCCGCGTGATTTGTTCTATATGCAGATGAAAGTGTACGCAAAATACCATCAAGGCAGCCCTGAGTTATTTTACGAACAAGGGGAAACGTGGCAATTTGCGAATGTGCGTGGTAAACCCGTCATGCCTTATTATCAAACGATGGATTTTGGTAATTGTAATAATAAAGAAGAATTTGTGTTGATTAATCCGATGACTCCTATCAACAGAAACAATCTCAGTATGATTGGTATGGCAAGCACTGTTGATGGCAAGTATTGTAATGAAGAGTACAAGCCGAATATCACAATTTATAAGTTTGCCAAAGACGTTCAGGTCAACGGCCCTGCACAAGTTGAATCCCTGATTAATCAAAATACCGAAATTTCCGAAAAAATGACGCTATGGGATCAGCATGGCTCAAGAGTTGAATTAGGTCGCATGGTTATTTTACCGATAGGCAACACCATTCTTTATGTGCAACCTGTTTATTTAACATCAACTAGTAACCCAATTCCTGAATTAAGCCGCATGATTGTTTCTATGGGTAATCAAGTGGTCTGGGATACGTCTCTATGGTCAGCTTTTGAAAAATTAAAAGCACTGTACGCAAAAACTGCCGTTGATGTGGGTGGTACAGGAACAAGACCGAAAGGGAATTAATAAGCGTAGAGACGTTGCATTGCAACGTCTCTATCAATCAAACTTTTCTAATTGACGGTAGTCCTAAAAAGCGAGTGATATTGGCTAAGTCAAACCGTTCGTGGTGAGCTGTGAGCTTGTCGAACAGTCGAACCATGAGCGGATTGACGGTTAGCTATATTTACTTTTGACTCAATAATGCCGCCACCTAAACACACGTCGCCCTGATAAAAAACTACCGACTGCCCAGGTGTAATCGCCCGTTGTGGCTCATCAAAAACTGCTTTGCAACTTCCATCGTCTAACGGCTCGACATAACACGCTTGATCGGCTTGGCGGTAGCGAGTTTTTGCCATACAGCGTAAGGGTTCGGTTAGTGGCTTATTGCTACACCAATCTAATTGGCTGGCGATTAAGCTGTTATGCAGCATTAATGGATGATTGTGTCCTTGTCCGACGATTAGAATATTGTTGTCTAAATCTTTATCCAATACATACCACGGCTCATCGGGCGCATCTTTAACCCCGCCTATGCCTAAGCCTTGACGCTGTCCAAAGGTGTAATACATTAAGCCCGAATGTTTGCCTATGTATTTTCCTTCAGGCGTGCGCATTTCACCCGCTTGGGTCGGTAAATAGCGTTGTAAAAATTCAGTAAATTTCCGTTCACCGATAAAACAAATCCCCGTGCTGTCTTTTTTTCGCGCATTAGCAAAGCCTGCTTTTTCAGCTAACGCACGAATCTCAGGTTTATGCAGATGCCCAATCGGAAACAGCGTTTTTGATAAGGCTTTCTGCCCTAAGGTGTACAGAAAATAACTTTGTTCTTTATTGGGGTCTAAACCTTTTAATAAAAAATATTCGCCGTCTTTTTCAGCAACCCGCGCATAGTGACCTGTGGCAATATAATCTGCCTGTAAGTCATCAATCGCATAATTCAAAAAGGCTTTAAATTTAACGTGTTTATTGCACAAAATATCAGGATTCGGTGTGCGTCCTGCTTTAAATTCTGACAAAAACACTTCAAACACTTCATCCCAATATTCAGCGGCAAAGTTCACCGTTTTTAAGGGGATGCCCAGTTTGTCACACACTTGTTGCGCATCGGCGAGGTCTTCCATTGCCGTGCAGTATTCCGTGCCGTCATCTTCCTCCCAGTTTTTCATAAATAAACCAGTGACAGTGTGACCTTGTTCTAACAGTTGTAACGCCGTGACTGATGAATCAACACCGCCAGACATTCCAACAATGATATGTTTACGCATAATCGAGAAATGATTTTAATAAAGATAAAGGGTGACGTTGCCCGCTGAGATAGTCATCGACACTCATTAACACTAACGGACTGCGCAATCGGTGCGCCTCGGCGGCGATTTCTGCGCGTGTTAGCCAATGTGTGGTGACGATGCCCTCATCAAGCGTTTGCTCCGCGTCATGACTATGACAATGTCCTGTAAAACACAGTCGTAAAAAAGTCGGATGCTCAGGATTTTTGCGCCATAGTTGAATAGCAACCAAGTATTCTGGTTCAAACTGCCACGCGGTTTCTTCTTGAACTTCACGTTTAACAGCGGTAATAAAATCTTCATCAGGTTCAAGATGCCCCGCAGGTTGATTAAATTGCAAACCACTGGGCGTATGTTCTTCAACAAATAAAAAGCGATGATCGCGCTCAATGACAGCCGCAACAGTAACGTGAGGTTTCCAAACCATGATGAACTCCTGAGTGCAAAGCCGTCATTTTACTTGATTTAGCGTAATTTCTCTCTCATTAGTCACGGGTAAGCTCTTAAAAATACCGAAATACAAAACCGTTCGCACTGAGCTTGTCGAAGCCTGTCATGAGCTTGTCGAATGGTGTGAATGTGGTTCGACTGTTCGACAAGCTCACAGCTCACCACGAACGGCATCGTTTTATTGTACGTTAGCTCTAATAGACAATGTCTAACGCTACCCATCGCTACTTTCAAACCACTAAAATTAAATTAAACGTTTATAAAGCGGTCTACCCCCCCCCCAGAAATATCATAAATTATCCTTTATATTCAATTGGTTAATTAACTATATTGGTGGTAATCATAACCACTAACTCCGCGTATTCAAGCTATTTTTCGTTGTCGAAAATAGTATTTTTTTTATTTAAAACTACACTTTGGACATTACCGAATAGGATTTTTTTTATTTGAAACTACATTTTTGGTGTTACCAAATAGTATTTTTTTTATTTAAAACTACACTTTGGGTATTGCCGAATTATATCGGCAGCCACGTTTGGCAATACCAACCTTGATGGAGTTATGTTGTGAATAATCTAAAATCACGTTTTCCGCTCACCGCCAGCATTTTCGTCATGGGTGTTATGGTCAGCTCCTGTGCTACTAAGGATTTTAAGTCTCCTTTTTATGGCGAAACACCTCAACCTGTTGCTGCTGCTACACCCGCAGAAAAACTCCCTGCACCTATTGTAGAAAATACAGGGCCGTTAAATGCAGTTGCTCAAGCGGCGCAAAAAGCGGGCGTGGTTAATTGCTTAGGGCGTATCAATCAAGTCTCTAATTTTTTAGTGGCAGGCGCACAGCAAAGCGGCGCGTCTTTATCGGTATCGCCTCAGCTACCTAATGAACGCATGGCTTCTATCGCGTTTGAAATAAAAACCCCGCAAGTGTTGTCTTATGCCAGCGCGGATTTCGCGCCATTGGCAACCAGTTGTGGTGGTAGTTACGAAGCAGTCACGCATTGGCAAAATAGCTGTAAAGATGTGGCAAGCAAAGGTTATGCGCAACTTAAATTCATCGGCGTAATTCAAAGCAATATTTTAGTGTTAGAAGGCGGGCCTCAGTTACGCGTGTTCCTCATGCCCGCAGGCACAGGCTGCGTGGCAATTAAAAAAGAGGTGGTTTATTAATGACTCACAACTAAATCACTGCGAATTTAATCATGATAAAAACACAACAATACACTTGGGGCTTTTCGACTTGGATGCCCAGTTTTTTACAAATACTAAGCGAGTAGACCACTATGAACACTAATAACAATCATCCCAGTAATTATTTTCGCAGAACCGCTATTGCTGCCGTAGTGGCAAGCGTGTTAAGTCCGTCCGTTTATGCGACAGCTACAGCCCCGCAAACAGTCACGGATTTTCTTCCCAATAGTCCAATTACATTACCAATAAATTCTGATCGGATTATAGGAACTGTAGTACCAAGTGTGGTAAGTGGTGCTCCTAGTGCTGTAAATGGGACTAGCATCTCATTTGCAGTGAGTTCGAACCAAACACTCGATACCGAATCAACACCTGTTATTACTATTCGAAACATAAACGAAAATACCTCTTTTAGTGCTTACGCGGGTGGCACGACAAACCAGACCAGTATTTTTGGTGCTCAAGCAGGGACAATAGGCACCAGCGGCAATATCTCCACTATGACAGGTAATCTCACTGCGGGTATTGAATCAGCGAGTTCGGTGCTGTTGACGAATGGTTTTGGTAACACGACGGGGCTACAAGTATTTGAGAATCGTACCAATCTGAATGGCACGAATGTTAATATGAATGCCACTAATAACCTGAACGTATCTGCCAATAACATTACTCAGAATTCTGGAAACCTTTCGCTCAACACGAATAATATCGGTCTAAATATCACTAACGACTTTGCTGTGAAAGCTGGCAATATCTCGCTGAATGCGACTAATAATTTGACGCAAAAGGCTAATAATCTTACCCAAACGGTTGCTGGTGCCATTAATCTAACGGCAAGCCAAGGTATTATCGATTTAGGTCAAACTAATTCTTCCATAACAGCACAGTTTGGTAATTTTACCAATGTAAATGCGCTGAATAATGTGACTGCCAATGGCAATGTGAGCGCGTTGCAGAATATCAGCGCAGGCAACAATATCACGGCGACCAGTAATATCTCAGGTAGAGACATTACGGCGACCAATAACATGACAGCCATTAATGGTAACTTCACCAATGTGAATGCTACTGATATTAGAGCCGCGAACAACATCTCAGCTATTAATGGTAACTTTACCAACGTCATTGCGAGTAACAATATCTCAGCAATTAATGGTAACTTCACCAATGTAAATGCTACCGATATTAGAGCCGCGAACAACGTTTCCGCGATTAATGGTAACTTCACCAATGTGAATGCTACCGATATTAGAGCCGCGAACAACGTTTCCGCAATTAATGGTAACTTCACCAATGTAAATGCTACCGATATTAGAGCCGCGAACAACATCTCAGCGACCAATGGTAATATCACTAATCTCCTTGGCACCAACGCTAATTACACCAATTTAGCTACCTCGAATTTGAGTGCGACAGGGGGTAATGCCACGGGTTTAACCAACATCAATGCGACCAATGGTAATATCACTAATCTCCTTGGCACCAATGCTAATTACACCAATCTAGCGACCTCGAATTTGAGTGCGACAGGGGGTAATGCCACGGGTTTAACCAACATCAATGCTACCAATGGTAATATCACTAATCTCCTTGGCACCAACGCTAATTACACCAATTTAGCTACCTCGAATTTGAGTGCGACAGGGGGTAATGCCACGGGCTTGACTAACATCAATGCGACCAACGGTAATATCACCAATCTTCTCGGTACGAACGCTAATTACACCAATTTAGCTACCTCGAATTTGAGTGCGACAGGGGGTAATGCCACGGGCTTAACTAATATCAATGCGACCAATGGTAATATCACTAATAT
>MBQZ01000102.1 GCA_002134785.1 Crenothrix sp. D3 | reverse complement strand
CCCGAATTGACGACAATTACCCTGACCAGTATTAGTTAAAAAATAGTTAGTTTTTTAGGCTGTGTTTTTTTCGATAGCTTTCTCCTTGAATTTCAATAATGGTGGCATGATGAATAATGCGGTCAATCGCTGCGACGGTCATCATGGTGTCTGGAAAGATGTGATCCCACTGGCTGAAAGGTTGGTTGGAGGTGATGATTAAGCTGCCGCTTTCATAACGATGAGCGATAAATTCGAATAACACCTGTGTTTCCGCATCGGTTTTTTTAACATAGCCAATATCATCGATCACTAAAACCTGATATTTATCCAATCTTGTCATAGCGGTCATTAATTCCAGATCACGCTTGGCTTGTTGTAGACTTTGAACGAGTGCGACCGCTGAGAACCATTTGACACGGACGTTTTGTTCGATAAGTTGATAAGCGAGGGCAGCAGCTATGTGCGATTTACCAACCCCAGAAGGTCCGATGAGCAAGACGTTTTCGGCACGCCGCGTCCACTCTGCTTGGTCTTTCAAGGCGATGACTTGCTGTTGTACACAAGAGCTAAGTTCTGTGAGGCTTAGGTTGGCAAAGCGTTTACTGGCAGGTAGTTTTGCGTCCCTCGCCCATTTTTGTACGCGTTGTTGATAATGTTCGGCTATTTCTTGCTCACAAAGTCCTGATAAATAGTGGATATGACCCTAGCTGTTTTCAATCGCTTGTTGTTGATGGTGTTGATAATGGCGGCTGAAGGCAGGCAGTTTGAGTTCTTTCAGTAACAAGTGAATGGTTTCAGG
>MBQZ01000101.1 GCA_002134785.1 Crenothrix sp. D3 | reverse complement strand
GATACCAGATTGCGGCATTAAAGAAAGCAGGAGCGTTAAATAAAGAGATAGCAGTGATTGTTGAGACTTCCGAATCGACTATCAGCCGTGAGCTGAAGCGCAATACGGGTAGACGTGGTTATCGCGCTAAACAGGCGCAGATTAAGGCATTGCGGCGTAAACAAAACGCAGCTAAGGCGATCAAAATGAAAGCGGAAGTGATTGTTTTGGTCAATGAACAGATTCGCTTTGATTTGAGTCCTGAACAGGTGTCAGGGTGTTTAAAAGCGCGGCATGGCATCCACATTAGCCACGAGCGGATATATCAGCATATTTGGGCAGATAGACGTGCTGGCGGCGATTTATACACCCACTTGCGTCAAGCCCATAAAAAACGCCGTAAAAAATATGGCTCAAAAGATAAGCGTGGACAGATTTGTAATCGGGTGAGTATTGACCAACGTCCTGATATTGTTAATGAAAAATCAAGAATAGGCGATTGGGAGATTGATACCGTGATAGGTCAAAACCACAAAGGCGCGTTGGTGACGATTGTGGAACGTAAATCCAAGTTTACCCTGATTAAAAGGGTCGAGACTAAGCACGCAGAGGGTGTAACAGCGGCAACGATAACCTTGCTCACGCCCTACAACGACAAGGTATTCACCATTACCGCCGATAATGGCAAAGAGTTTGCAGGGCATGAAACTATGAGCAAAGAGCTTGATGCACAAGTCTATTTCGCCCATCCTTACTCCTCGTGGGAGCGGGGCTTGAATGAGAACACCAATGGCTTGATTCGTCAGTATTTCCCCAAAGGCAGCAGTTTTGAGGACATTACCGATGAACAGGTTGAAGCAGTCATGCACCGCCTCAACCACCGCCCTCGAAAAGG
>MBQZ01000100.1 GCA_002134785.1 Crenothrix sp. D3 | reverse complement strand
TATAGCCAAAGCAAAATAAAATGATTTAAAAAAGCTGAGAAAACAGCGTATCAGTGGAACAGTTTTTCTTTCTTCTAAGAGCTTTAGCTTGCGCCCATTTGTGTTCAATAGGATTTAAGTCAGGAGAATAAGGCGGCAAGAATTCCAAAATATGCCCCGCCTGTTCGATGAGTAGCCTTGCATCGTCGCGCTTGTGAAAAGAGGCATTATCCATAACGATGACAGAGTTTGTCGGTAGTTTTGGTAGCAAATCTTGGGCAAGCCAAGCAAAAAACACGTCCGCATTGACAGAGCCAGTAAAGAGGGCTGCCGTTAGCAGGACTGACGCGAGCAATGCCCCGATGACGTTAGTACGTCCATTGGCGTGCCAGTCGTGTTTGCCGACGCACCGTTTTCCAATAGGCGCGTAACCATGAGTGCGCGGCATATCGTGTGCAAAACCACTTTCATCAATATAAACAATCGGTTGTTTTTCAGCTTGATACGCTATTACTTTTTCCTGAAAGAGCTGTCGTGCGTTTTCGTCCGCTTTCGGATGCGACAGTGTTTTTTTTTATAGCTGACTCCGAGTCGTTTTAACGCATAGCCTATCGCGCGTTGACAGACTCCCAATCGAGCGGCTCGTTCATATTGGTAGCCATCAGGGTACATTTTCACGTCTTCTTCCAAGGCTTTCATATCTAGCTTGGTTGCGGGTTTTGTTCGCATACTTTTCGATTCCAAGCACTTGTTCCACCTTGTTATGCTTGCCACTCCAACACCAAAACGCTCTGCCGCTTCCGCTTGTGTTAACCCTTCTTGTTCTTTAATCGCCAATACTTTTTGGCGGAAATCGGCTGAATATGTCATCTAATTTAAAATAATCAAATTATACTGCTTTAGCTATA
>MBQZ01000099.1 GCA_002134785.1 Crenothrix sp. D3 | reverse complement strand
GACTTGATTGAGATCGATATGAGCATTAAAACCAGTTTATTAATTTTGAGTTTGTTATTAAGCACTCTATGGGCGACGGTAGCCAGTGCTAACGTCAGTTCTGAACAATCAATCCAGCCGCAAACCATAACACTGAAGTTACAAAACATGACCTGCGCCCTGTGTCCCATTACTATCAAAAAAGCGTTGCAAGAAGTCGAGGGTGTACAGCAGGTGATTGTCGATTTTGGTACCAAAACAGCGGCAATCACTTTCGATAGCAAAAAAACGAATAGTGACGCTTTGATTAAAGCCACGACGAATGCCGGTTATCCAAGTGCAATCGCCGCCTCCAACGTTCGATAGACCCTAGGATAAACCAGTGTCTGAGTGCTGTAATCCGGTCACATCAATCACTAGTAAGCAACAGTTTTGTCCGGAATGTCATTTCATTTGCAAACCTGTCAGCATGACTACGCTCTATCATCAGGTTAGGTTTCCTGAGAATCAGACACTCTTAACTAACAGCTATTATTTTTGTTCAACCAAAACATGCCCCATCGCTTACTTTTCGAATAGGGGCAAGCCTATTCCAAAGTCACATTTAAGTAGTTATCACGCCATACAAAATGTGGCACTTTGTTACTGTTTTGATATTACTGCCATAAAGTATGTGTCAGCATTAAAGGCACAGTGCGCTGAACAGATAAAAAACTTTGTTATCCAGCGCACGAAAACAGGCGAATGCGCTTGTGAAATTAAAAATCCCTCTGGTCAATGTTGCCTAGCTCATTTCAAACGCTTGGAAATTGAATGCAGATAAAGACTACTAAAGAATCACTTTCTTCACTCTTTTAATAGGCAACCAAATGAATAAGAGCATACAAAATTTAATTGAAGAACTGATTACAAGAAGTCGGGAATTAGACTTATTGGTTATAGAGGAGTCTAGATTACGGATATTACAAAAGGAAACCACAGAGAAACTACAAGCGTTGTTTAAAGAATATGATGACAGCCATTCATCTGAGCCCGATAACATCGGAGGTGG
>MBQZ01000098.1 GCA_002134785.1 Crenothrix sp. D3 | reverse complement strand
TTAAAAACTGTCTTAAGACCTGGCGGTGTTTTATTCTTGTCCAATCCGCGAGGCAATGATGAAGGCTGGTCTGGACAACGATACGGTCATTACATGGAACTGGATACCAGCAAACAATTTCTGGAAGCCGCAGGCTTTAACTTAATCAATCATTATTACCGCCCTTTTGGCAAGCCACTTCATGAGCAACCTTGGCTTGCTATTGTTGCTCAAGTCAGTTACCTTCCAACTGACTCTACTGGAGTGTAAAATGAATATCTTAAAAAGAAGCCTGCATTTAAAAATAAATCTTTTAGCACTGATGATAATGACTACCCTAAGTTTTTCTGCCACTGCAGAAAACACTTATACGGTAGATCCCAAGCACACTTTTCCCGGCTTTGAAATTAATCATCTGGGCTTTTCAATTCAACGGGGTCGATTTAATCAAACCACTGGAAAAATCACACTTAACCCTGAATTATCAGCAGGCAACATTGATATCACCATTGAAACAGCATCAATCGATACAGGTTTTGCCGAGTTGGAAAAGCATTTACGCGGTAAAGATTTTTTAGATGCTAAACGCTATCCTAAAATAACCTTTCTAGCAAACAGACTACGCTTTAACAAAGACCAACTCATTGCCGCTGATGGCTTATTAACGCTACATGGCATTGCCAAACCCGTGCATTTAAACGTTGAGCATTTTTATTGCGGAATGAACCTGATTACGCTAAAAAACACCTGTGGAGCCCATATAACCACTACCCTTAAGCGCTCTGATTTTGGTATAGACAAATACGCTCCAAAACTAGCTGATGAGGTCAGTATTGACATACCCATTGAAGCTACCAAAGATTAATTCCCACTTCACCAAAAGGAAAAACTAATGAAACTCTATTACAGCCCTGGCGCTTGCTCCTTATCACCCCATATCGTAGCTTGCGAAGCAGAACTGCCCCTTGAACTGATTAAGGTTGATTTAAAAAACAAACTCACCGAAACCAACGAAGATTTTCGACAATTAAACCCTAACGGCTATGTCCCTCTTTTACTACTTGATG
>MBQZ01000097.1 GCA_002134785.1 Crenothrix sp. D3 | reverse complement strand
ATGCCTCCTTATTCCATGTACCCAGTCAAGAACTACCTCGCGTCCTTAAGGAATTAAAAACTGTCTTAAGACCTGGCGGTGTTTTATTCTTGTCCAATCCGCGAGGCAATGATGAAGGCTGGTCTGGCCAACGATACGGCCATTACATGGAACTTGATTCCAGCAAACAATTTCTGGAAGCCGCAGGCTTTACCTTAATCAATCATTATTACCGCCCTTTTGGCAAGCCTCTTCATGAGCAACCTTGGCTTGCTATTGTTGCTCAAGTCAGTTACCTTCCAACTGACTCTACTGGAGTGTAAAGTGAATATCTTAAAAAGAAGCCTGCATTTAAAAATAAATCTTTTAGCTCTGCTGATAATGACTACCATAAGTTTTTCTGCCACTGCAGCAAACACTTATACGGTAGATCCCAAGCACACTTTTCCCGGCTTTGAAATTAATCATCTGGGCTTTTCAATTCAACGGGGTCGATTTAATCAAACCACTGGAAAAATCACACTTAACCCTGAATTATCAGCAGGCAACATTGATATCACCATTGAAACAGCATCAATCGATACAGGTTTTGCCGAGTTGGAAAAGCATTTACGCGGTAAAGATTTTTTAGATGCTAAACGCTATCCTAAAATAACCTTTCTAGCAAACAGACTACGCTTTAACAAAGACCAACTCATTGCCGCTGATGGCTTATTAACGCTACATGGCATTGCCAAACCCGTGCATTTAAACGTTGAGCATTTTTATTGCGGAATGAACCTGATTACGCTAAAAAACACCTGTGGAGCCCATATAACCACTACCCTTAAGCGCTCTGATTTTGGTATAGACAAATATGTTCCAAAACTAGCTGACGAGGTCAGTATTGACATACCCATTGAAGCTACCAAAGATTAATTCCCACTTAACCAAAAGGAAAAACTAATGAAACTCTATTACAGCCCTGGCGCTTGCTCCTTATCACCCCATATTGTAGCTTGCGAAGCAGAACTACCCCTTGAACTGATTAAGGTTGATTTAAAAAACAAACTCACCGAAACCAACGAAGATTTTCGGAAGTTAAACCCTAACGGCTATGTCCCTCTTTTACTACTTGATG
>MBQZ01000096.1 GCA_002134785.1 Crenothrix sp. D3 | reverse complement strand
GGATAATGACATGAACAGCCTATATTCAAAAGTAGCCAAGGTATTGCAGACGATTTTAAACGACAAAGCAACGGAGTTAGCAAAAAGCAGTGGATTTATCGTGCGGCAACGGAAGTTGACGGGATCTGGATTTATAAAGCTGTTGCTGTTTGGCTGACTGCAAAACCCTGAGTCATCGTTAGAAGGCTTAGTGAGAGCAGGATTTAGCCATGATGTCAGGATCAGTGCGCAAGGCTTGGATAAACGTTTTACTGAGAAGGCAGCGGAGTTTGTCAAACGAATGTTAGAAGAAGCACTGGGGCAAGTGATAAAAGCCAGTGCGGCGGTGGACGTAGAGATTTTGCAGTGGTTCAGCCATGTCTACGTTGCGGATGGTAGCCTGATAACGTTGCCCGATGAACTGCATGAATACTGGCAAGGCACGGGCGGAGCGGTCGGCAGTAGTCGGTCGGCACTCAAACTGGATACCTGTATCGAGTTAAACACAGGGCAGTTGCAGTGTAACTTGCAACATGGCAAACAGTCCGACAATCGCAGTCCATTAGCGAACGCGGTGTATGAACGGGTCAGTCTGCGCTTGCAAGACTTGGGTTATTTCAATTTGGAACGCATGAAAGCGCAATCAGAACGGGGCGAGTATTGGATTTCGCGTTATCAAATCAATACCACGCTGTTTGATGAACAAGGGCTAACTATTGACCTGCCCAGCACCCTGCACGGTCTCAAACTGGCAGGTGTTCGTCAGCGGGAATGCTGTGTGGAACTGGGGGTTAAAATACACCTTAAAGCGCGGCTACTCCTGATGGGATTACCCGAAGAAGCCGCTGCACGATGTCGAGCAAAAATGAAAGAAATTGCCGTTAATAATGGCAGAACGGCTACTCAAGCGACAAAGCCTTGTGCGATTGGAAAATACTTATCACCAATGCTGAACCTGAGTTACTCAGTCTTAAAGACTGTTTACTACTGTACAGCGTTCGTTGGCAGATTGAATTACTGTTCAAACTCTGGAAAAGTCATAGCAAACTGGGACATTCTAACAGTGCCAATCCGTGGCGCAGACTGTGCGAGCTGTACGCGAAACTGCTCATCGTCATCATTCAGCATTGGATTTTCTTAACGGGTTTGTGGAACATTCCAGAACGCAGCCTTGTGAAAGGCGGGCAGATGATTAAAGAGCAAGCGGCACGTTTAGCCGCTTGCATTAATAATCTCGACACGTTAACTCAGTTGTTACGCGAGTTTACTGAGCG
>MBQZ01000095.1 GCA_002134785.1 Crenothrix sp. D3 | reverse complement strand
ATTATGAACAACTGTGTAAGTTAAGCGGCTACGGCTTATCAGTTGATGCCATAGCGGATGTATTACTCAAAGACACCCGAACCATTGCGGTATGGCAACGGGGCGTGAGTAAGAAAGCCAGTGTATTTCATAATGTTATGTGCTTATCGATCACATTGACGGTTCTATTTATACAGATGGATGAGTTGTGGTCGTTTTTGAGAAACAAAAACAGCCAGTTGCGGGTGTTTGTTGGCTTCGAAGTGGATTCCCTTTTTTGGATGAACTTTGAGTTAGGCAGTCGCACCACGCATACCGCAACCAAGCGGGTGACGCGTATCAATCACTACCTCGGCAAACTGTCTCGGATTAATCCATTAAAGGTCACGACCGACAAACTAGCTGCTTACAAAAATGCGCTACAGTCGGTATTCACGGAGATAGATTATGTTTATCTGCAAATCGTTAAGAAAAGAGTAAAAATGCGCTTAGTAACGGTTAAGAAGTGTTTTGTAAAAGGAACTCAGGACGATTTTAAAGGGAAAACCCAAAATACCTCTTATATTGAACGTTTCAATTTGACGCTAAGACAACGAGTCTCTTATTTACAAAGAAAAACAGTGGGTTATTGCAAAAAGAAAGCAAACTTTACAGACGCTCTTTGGATTAATCTCTATGACTACAACTATCTATCGATGCCATCATAAAAGCTTAAGGCTGCCACTGACAGTTCCTGGCGTGTCACGATTCCAAAAAAAATGGACGCATCGAACGCCTGCCATGACTATGGGATTGACTCAAGACGCATTAACTTGGAGAGTCTTATTCGGGTGCCTATTCTGGTAACTCGTTGATAAAAACAACCTGCATTGTTTTGTAGGGACTACCGTCAGTCAAGCCAAGACGAGCTTGTCAGCTCTGGCGTTGAAACGGCAGTTGGGTGTGAGTTATCCGACCACTTGGCTTATTCAGCAGAAGTTGATGCAAGCCATATCCGAACGTGACACGCTTTACACGTTACACGGCAACGTTCAAGTGGATGATGCTTATCTCGGTGGTGAATGTGTTGGCGGCAAGGCGGGGCGCGGCTCTGAGAACAAGGTTTCTTTTGTGGCGGCGGTTTCGCTTAACACCGAAGGGCATTCGATGTACCTCAAAATGACTCCCGTTTCAGGTTTTACCAGCAAAGCCATTGTCAAATGGGCAAAGCAAGACCTGAGTCCAGGTTGCGTTGTCATGTCCGATGGGCTGAGCTGTTTTACTGGCGTACTCGATGCAGGCTGTCAACACCAAGCCATTATCGCAGGTGCTCGCAAACCAAAAGAGATGCCAGAATTTAGGTGGATTAACACGCTATTAGGTGACTTAGATTCAACTAACAAATGCAATTCATTTTTAGAGATTTAGAAGGGGTCAACTGCTATAGTTTCATCCCCTCTCAATCCGACCAAAGATGGATAAGCATTACAAACACCAAACAGTTGACTGAA
>MBQZ01000094.1 GCA_002134785.1 Crenothrix sp. D3 | reverse complement strand
TCTCCTGACTTAAATCCTATTGAACACAAATGGGCGCAAGCTAAAGCTCTTAGAAGAAAGAAAAACTGTTCCACTGATACGCTGTTTTCTCAGCTTTTTTAAATCATTTTATTTTGCTTTGGCTATACTAGGCATCCAGACAGCGATTGGAATGTTACTATTGCTTGGCAACCAGAACTTGATTGAGTAGAAAATTTAGCTGTTACTGATAAACAAATCGATTCAATTAACATTCATACTGCACCACTGGCAATGCGAGCCACTATCGCCAATGATAGACGGTGTTTAAAAGACTATGAAACCATTGGCATGGGTGCTATTTTTAACACGCACATGGCGGATTTATTGAGACAAAGAACTAGCAGAATGTCACTAAAAAAAAACGTACTCGCTAATTATTTAGGACAAGCTTGGACTGCCATCATGAGCTTGGTATTCGTGCCTGTTTATATCAAGTATTTAGGCATGGAGGCTTACGGGTTAATCGGCATATTTATTATGTTGCAAGCATGGCTGACTCTGCTGGATATGGGTATGACACCCACCTTAAGCCGAGAGATGGCGCGTTACACCGCAGGAGCGCATAGCGAACAATCTATTCGTGATCTACTGCGCACACTGGAAATTATTTGTTTTACGCTTGCCATTGTTCTATTTACAGGGCTTAGTCTGTCTGCAACTTGGCTGGCGAACCATTGGTTACATACCGAAAAAATACCCACAGAAGAGTTAGCACACGCAATTTCAATCATAGGCTTAGTCATTGCCTTGCGTTTTATTGAAGGACTTTATCGTGGCGCAATAGTGGGTTTACAACAACAAGTGTGGTTGAACGTAGCAGGTGCAGTCTTGGCAACGTTACGTTCAGGCGGAGCAGTTTTAGTATTAATCTGGGTCGCACCTAGCATTAACATCTTTTTCCTTTGGCAAGGCGTGGTATCAATTACCACCATCGTAGTGTTTATTGCCACAACTTATCATCATTTACCAGTCAGCAAACAATCTGCTCGATTCTCATTGCTGCAATTGAAAGAGATTTGGCGATTTGCAGGCGGTATGATGGCGATTACTTTACTTTCGTTATTATTAACACAAGCTGACAAAATCATCCTGTCCCGCTTGTTAAATTTAGAAATGTTTGGCTATTACACCTTAGCAGGAACGGTAGCAGCAATACTTAATAATTTAATATTGCCTGTTACGCAAGCCTATTACCCACGTTTTACCGAATTAGTTACTCAAAGCGATACCGCTGAATTAATAAAAATTTATCATCAAAGTGCGCAATTAATTAGTGTACTAATTATTCCTGCCACCCTCATATTAGTGTTTTTTGGTAAAAATTTATTACTACTGTGGACAGGAAATGCGCTACTGGTTGAAAATGTCGCACCATTATTAGCTTTAATGGCTTTAGGAACAATGTTAAATGGCTTTATGCACATTCCTTACATGCTTACATTAGCTTATGGCTGGACAAAATTTTCAGTGTACTCAAATACTGTCGCTGTAGTCTTATTAGTGCCGTCTATGATCTGGGCAACCCTGAATTATGGAGTAATGGGCGCGGCGTGGATATGGGTAATACTAAATAGCGGCTATGTCTTGATAAGTGTTCATTTCCTGTATAGACGGTTGCTGACCACCGAAAAATGGAGATGGTATGGAAAAGATATTTTAATTCCTAGTTTTACTGTACTGTGTACTGGCGGATTTTGTGTATTTATATTCCCAGAAGGGCTTTCTAAAATAGCTGAATTAGTTTTATTATTACTCAGTGGTATTTTAATGGTGGCATCTGCATGGTTGGTGTCACCTTTTATACCTCGTTACCCTCTTGGAGGAAGAAAGCTATGAATTTTAAAATTGACATAGAACTTAACTATGAATAAAAAAAATATTTTTCCAAAAATTAGCATTGGTATGCCAGTTTATAATGGTGATAGATTTATCCGTGAAGCTTTGGACTCTTTATTAAATCAAACCTTTATAGATTTTGAATTAATTATCTCTGATAATGCGTCAACTGATGATACAGGAATTATTTGTTTTGAATATGCAAAAAAAGACTCACGGATTAAATATATAAGACAAGATAAAAATTTAGGTGCATCTGCTAATTTTATGTTCGTTCTCAATAAGGCGGTTGGCGAATACTTTATTTGGATTGCACACGATGATTATTGGAGTAATAATTGGCTGGATGTACTTTTAAACGACTTTACTGCTGGTACGATTATAGCGTTTGGACATATTGTTAGTATCGCTGAGAATGGTGAGATAATTAGGCAACATAAGTATCAACGTTTTAGTGAATTTAAATTTCTTCGATTAATACAATTATTTCTATCAGATGAAAATAGTTATAAGGCTAATTTTTTTTATGGCTTGTACAAAAGAATTGATTTGAAAAATTTTGATGTTAGCGATGCGTTCGGTAGTGATAATCATCTAGTATTTAAAGTTGCTCAATATGGTAGACTCTCAACTAATCCTAATACCATGTTATTCAAAAGGAATGTGGCTACAAGTCAAGCAAGAACATGCCCACAGGCATACTCTAGTAAGCTTAGACAGCTTCTATTACTAGATTATCTTCCTTATTACACTGAATTCCCACGAATTGCTGAAGACTATTGGTTTAAAGTAATATTATGGGTGCTTATCCCCATAAAGTATGTTAAATCAGTTGCGGTTCTGTTTACTAATATTACTATAGCTAAATTTGGTTTTTTTAATTAATTATTAGTATACTTTTAACTATTTTAATCAGAATGATAATGCACACCCTATTAAGAAATACAGACACAACAGGTAGTGGTTAAATTTTATGACATATAATTATTGTACTTTATTCAATAGCCGTTATGTTACGCGCGGTCTTGCAATGTATGAGTCGCTTGCGAAACATTCAAAGGAATTTCATTTATATATCTTTGCTTTTGATAATAGATGCTACGCTTTATTAAAAAAATTAAATTTAGAAAATGCAACTATTATATCTTTACAAGAATTTGAAGATGAAGCGTTGCTTAATATAAAAGCTAGTCGTTCTATTGGTGAGTATTGTTGGACCTGTAAAGCTTCTGCTATTAAACACGTAATTAAAACTTATCAATTAACACATTGTACTTATTTAGATTCGGATTTATATTTTTTCTCAGATCCTAATGTGCTTATCGGAGAAATTGGAGATAAATCAGTTTCGATTACAGAGCATCGATATACACCCGAATATAATCAAACAGCAACCAGTGGTAAATATTGTGCGCAATTCTTGAGGTTTAAAAATGATGATGATGGCATGAAAGTATTGAATTGGTGGCGGAATGCGTGTATTGATTGGTGTTATGCACATATTGAGGAAGGCAAGTTTGGCGATCAAAAATATTTGGATAATTGGTTGAATCAATTTGAAGGTGTTCATGAGGTTAAAAATTTGGGTGCTGGTGTCGCACCTTGGAATATTCAACAATATAAATTATTCAATAATAATGATAATGAGATTTTTGGTATTGAGCTAGCAACTAAAACGCATTTTAAAGTGATTTTTTATCATTTCCATTATTTAAAATTTCTTGAAAATAATAAAATAGAATTAGTCTGTAATTATAAATTAACCAAGCAAGCTATTGAAATAATTTATAAACCCTATGTTATTCATTTGCACAACATAAAAATAGCAATAAGTCATATTGATGCAGATTACGACTATCATGGCACAGAAAAAAGATTAAAAACTTGGAAAAATAAGTTAAAAATATTAAAAAATAGACTGACTGGTCGTCATAATATTTTTAATAAAAAAGATTTTATTTAATATGGAATATATCTTTGACTTATCTACTTTTTCCAATTAATACTTTAAATTAACTGTTGTCGGGAAATTTTTCTGAAATAGATGCTCCTCATCTATGATTATTAAAAATAATATTTATGAATAAAAACATAAAAGTGTTGATAACAGACACCAATGGCTTTATTGCAAAAAACTTACTTGCTCATTTTCGTGAGCTGGGTGATTTTGAAGTCATTTGTTTTTCGCATCAAACGCCTGAACAAGATTTGTTTAAGTTGGTTGTTGATTTGGATGCAGTTGTGCATTTGGCGGGTGTAAATCGTCCGCAATTGCCTTCTGAATTTATTAGTGGCAATGTAGATTTGACGAAGACGCTTTGTCAGGCACTTATTCATAATAAGCGCAACATCCCCATTATTTTTTCTTCTTCAACGCAAGCTGAATTGAATAATCCTTATGGTAAAAGTAAGCGTGATACTGAGATTATTTTAAGACAATATGCCAAAGATATAGGGGCTTGTGTTTATATTTATCGCCTCCCTAATGTATTTGGTAAGTGGAGTAATCCTAATTACAACTCCGTTGTTGCTACCTTTTGCCATAATATTTCACATGACTTACCTATTTCTATTAATGATGAAAATTCGATAATAAATCTAGTTTATATTGATGATCTCTGTACATGACAAAAAAACAACGCATTGAAAATATGGCAAAATACTGACATTTGCAAAATATAACGCTATGTCACACTTTACTGAGTTATCGACCCTATTAAACCAACACTTTCACTGGAATAAAGCGCGAATGGATTGTCTGGTCAGCATGGTGATTGCTTTATTTTTTCAAGGAGACGATAAATTTAAGCAAACTCGCCAAAGCCTTTCCGAGTTCAGCGAAGTTAGAGTCTAACTATCGACGCATACAACGCTTTCTGAGCGACCGACACGCAGTTGATTTTGATCATGTTGCGTGGTTTGTCATCCAGTTATTTGGATTTTTAGAAACGGATTATTATCTGACTTTTGACCGTACCCATTGGAAATGGGGTAAGAAAAACATCAATATTTTGGTGTTGGCAGTGGTTTATAAAGGCATTGCAATCCCTGTGTACTGGATTTTATTGAACAAAAAGGGTCATTCTAATACCCGTGAGCGCATTGCCCTGATGAAGCGATTTATCAGTCAATTCGGTAAAAAGCGGATTATCAAGTTGTTAGCTGACCGTGAGTTTGTGGGTAAAAAGTGGTTTCAGTGGTTGAAAAGCGAAGGGATTAATTTTGCAATTCGCATCAAGAAAAATACTAAAGTAACGAACAGTCGCGGTGATGTTGTTCAAGTTCAGCACCTGTGTCGATTTCTTAAAGTGGGCGAAACCCTCGTTCTGAACGACGCACGAAAAATACTCGAAGTAGACGTTTATTTATCTACAAGATGGCACGTTATTGATTGTGGCAACAGGGAAACCCTGCGAAGATGCTATTGCAAGCTACGCACTACGCTGGCAAATCGAGACTTTGTTTAGCTGCTTAAAAAGTCGTGGCTTTAACTTTGAAGACACCCACGTCACTGACCGCCGCCGTACTCGCCTTTTGCTGGGCGCATCGAGTAGGTGAATGGCAACATGAAAACGTTAAACCCATTAAGGTGAAAAAGCATCAATGGCTTGCTAAAAGCATTTTCAGACTCGGCTTAGATATTATTAACGAGAAGTTGTTTAAGCGGGTGTATTCCTCTGAAAATACGCTTAACCTTTTGTTTTCTTTTCTTGAGTTTAAGCGGCTTTGTGGTTCAAGCTGATTTTTTTGTCATGTACAGAGATTGATTATATAAAACTACAGACAGAGGCAAAAGTGGTGTTATCTGACAGTGGTACAATTACTGAAGAAGCCTCTATTCTCAATTTTCCAGCACTCAATTTACGCGAGACTCACGAACGCCCTGAAGGCTTTGAACAAGGTGCGGTGATGATGGTAGGGCTGAATATTGAACGGATGCTATCAGCAATAAAACTGTTATCGACTCAAGCACGCGGCACTGAACGCACCATTCAACTAGTGAGTGACTACGCAGCAACCAATGTATCCGATAAAATCGTCCGCATAATCATGAGTTATACTGACTACGTCAATCATAAAATCTGGAAGAAACCAACACCATAATGGCTTTTATTGAAAAACAACCGCTCATTTCCATTATTACCCCTGTCTATAATGGAGCTGATTATCTTGATGAACTCATTCTCAGTGTGTTGCAACAAGATTATCCGCATATTGAACATATTATTATTGATGATGGCTCTAATGATAACGGCGCGACAGTTGCCATTCTGCAAAAATACCCACATTTACGCTGGTGGAGTCGAGAAAATAAAGGGCAATATGCCACACTTAACGAAGGTTTAGCAGCGGCGCAAGGCGATGTAGTCAGTATTATCTGTGCCGATGATAAATATGCCTCGCCCTCTGTACTTAGCTCTGTGATTGCCTTTTGGCAGGCGCATCCTGATTGCGGGTGTATTTATGGCGATACCTTACACATGAACGACAAAAGTGAATTATTGGAATTAGATCCTACCTTAAGAAAACCACCCTACCCTGCATGGTTTATTCGCTATTGGTTGCTTATTCCGCATTGCTCATTATTTATCGCTAAACCATTAATCGCTAATAACCACATCGTCTTTGATTTGGCGTTTCAATACGCGGGGGATTGGGATTGGATTATTCGTTTATCACAAGCCACAAAATTTGCTTATTTGAATCAGCCACTGTCGGTGTATCGTGAACACATCGTGCAAACCTCTCAACGAGTGGGTCAGAAAAAATTAGGACTTGAAAATCACCGCATACTGAAACGCTATAAAGCAAGTTATCCACTCTACTGGCTACTTATTTACCAACATCGCTTGTTAAAATCTGTATGGATTTTGCGTGAAAAAGGATTTATTACTCTTTGTGTCGCTGTAAAAAAATGGCTACGCCACCGTCAATAAACTACTTAACCCGCGCTGTGTGGCACTACTTTTGCTTTTAAATTAAAAACGGTGCTTATTCAGTGTGCTAAGTCGATGAATACAAAGTTAAAACAAAAATTAGTTATCTCTGCAATCAATATTACGGAGGCAGGTCCTTTAAGTGTATTGATCGATTGTGTGAAGGAAGCCAATAGATTACTAAGTCATAATTGGGATATTATTGTCCTAGTAAATAATGCTTCGCTTGTTGATGTAAATAACGTGACCAAGCTGGCGTTTCCGTTAGCTAAAAAATCATGGTTATTACGTTTGTACTATGAATGGTGGCACTTTAGAAAACTGTCAAAAATTATAAAACCCGATGTATGGCTGTCGTTACACGATATAACGCCTTGGGTAGAGGCAGGTTGTCAGGCAGTTTATTGTCATAATGCTGCACCGTTTTACCGTTTATCTTTACGCGAAATTCTATTACAACCCAAGTTACTATTGTTTAATTTGTTTTATCGTCACTTATACAGTGTTGGCATTCATCGGAATAACTATGTCATAGTACAGCAACGTTGGCTACGTCAAGAATTTAAACGGTTGTTTTCATTAAACAATATTATCGTCGCCCATCCTGTTATTAGTGTTATTCAAGCAATAACACCGAAAAAACAGACAGCGGCTCACTTTGTTTTTCTATACCCTGCATTGCCGCGTGTTTTTAAAAATATTGAGCGAATTTGTGAAGCTACAAAACAGTTATATCAACAAGGCGTAACGGAATTTGAACTTCGTTTAACGATAAATGGCACAGAAAATAGATATGCAGCTCAATTAGTGAAGCAATATGGCAGCATTACCAATATTCACTTTATAGGCAGACAAAATCGCCAAGAAATGATGGCACACTATGAACAAAGTGATTGTGTGTTATTTCCTTCTTTATTAGAAACGTGGGGCTTACCGATTAGTGAAGCAAAAGCATTAGGCAAACCTTTGTTAGTAGCAGAACTCCCTTATGCACATGAAACGGTTGGCAACTATGATAATGTTAATTTCATTGACCCATTTGATACTCTAGCATGGGCTGATAACATGAAACAGATAATGACGGGAACAGCAGCTTTGACAGGTGCAGTTGCTGATATTCCCGAAGCACCTTTTGCGCAAAACTGGCAAGAATTATTAACTTTGTTGACCTGTGGTCAAAACTAGAGACTAAAAGTCATGAGTAACACCACGGATAACACACCTAAAATTTCCATTTCTGTGGTGAGTCATGGACAAATTCAGTTGGTGGCAAATTTATTGCATGATTTGACTCAATTTTGTCACGTTTCGACATTTGAGCTGATTTTGACGCTTAATTTAAATGAGGCATTACCGTTTGTAGTCGCTGATTTTACCTTTCCTATTAAAATTATTCGTAACCCGAAACCACTGGGTTTTGCGGCTAATCATAATCAAGCCTTTACGCAGGCAGCGGGCGCGTTTTTTTGTGTGATGAATCCTGATATTCGCTTACACGATGATCCATTTTCCCTTTTGCTAACTTGTTTGCGTGATACCAGCGTGGGAGTGGTTGCACCGCTAATTTTAAATGAAAAAGGGGTCATGGAAGACAGTGTACGGCGTTTTCCAACACCGCTGATTATTCTTTGTAAGGCGTTAGGTCGCTGTAAAAGTAGCGATTATGTGGTAAATGACCAACTACTATTTCCTGACTGGGTAGGTGGCATGTTTATGTTATTCTCGCGTGAAATGTTCAGCGCAATTAATGGCTTTGATGACCGTTACTTTTTGTATTATGAAGATGTAGACTTATGCGCACGCTTAACATTACGCGGCTATAAAGTCTGTTTATCGCCAAAAAGTAAAGTGATACATCAAGCACAACGTACCAGCCACCATAATCCGCGCTATTTATTATGGCATCTTGCCAGTATGCTACGATTTTTCTTGTCACTGCCATTTAGAATTATTATGGGTGGCAGGTTAGCTAAAAGCATCCAAACCCATCAGGTTTTTAAAATTTTGTAGGTTGATACGAGGAACGCTATATCCATGACATCTGAAGTATTCATGCCTAATCAGGTCACTGTCTTAATGTCCACTTACAATGGCGGTCAATTTCTGCAACAGCAGCTTAATAGCCTGTATGAGCAGACATACCCTCATATTAAAATTTTGGTGCGCGACGATGGTTCTTCAGATGCTACCAACACTATTTTAGCCCATGAGCAAGCACGCGGGGCTATCGCGCAATTAGAAGCGGGAGCAAACCTAGGGGCAACCGCTAGTTTTTTTACGTTATTGCGCCATGCGGCACAGACTCAAACAGCTTATGTGGCATTTTGCGATCAAGATGATGTGTGGCAAACGAATAAAATTGAGCGAGCCGTGTCATTGTTGGCTGAGGTGTCTGATTGCCCTGCGTTGTATTGTTCGCGCTTGGACATTGTCAATGAACAGTTAGAAATGCTTGAACTCAGTGTGAAACCTACCAAAATAGGCTTTGGTAATGCGTTAGTAGAAAATATTGCCGTTGGTTGTACGATGGTTCTGAATCGAAAGGCTATTGATTTGTTGTGTCAGCAAACATTGCCTAATCATGTTTATGTACATGACTGGTGGTGTTATTTGGTAATTTCGTGTTTTGGTAAGATTATTTTTGATGATAACCCGCTGATTAAATACCGTCAGCATGGGGGCAATGTCATTGGCGCGGCGACGAATCACATCGGCGTTTTAAAACGTAAACTGGCTAGATTATTTAATGCACGGTTATGGATTAGTGAGCAGACGGTGACTTTTTTAGAGCTGTTTGCCGACCGCTTACCGCCTGCTGAGCGCGAGTTATTAACTTTGTTAATCAAGGCAAAATCATCCTGTTGGTGCCGTGTGCGCCTAGCATTATCTCCTGCTATTTGGCGGCAAAAAAGCATTGATAATTTTATTTTAAGGTTAGTTATTTTAATGAATAGAATTTGATTTAACAACTGCCAATCCTTAAAGGACTGGCAGTCGCGGTTAGTCACAATGAATTATTATTTCGGAGATTGCTGATGATTATTGCTATTACGGGAGGCACAGGTTTTATTGGACGACATCTTATCGCACGGCACGTTGCGCGTGGTGATGAGGTGCGCTATTTAACGCGCCACACACCTGAAAAAGTGATTGCGGGTGCGACGGCTGTGATTGGCGATTTATCAGTAATTGATAGCCTGCTTCCTCTAGTACGCGGGGTAGATGTGTTGTATCACTGTGCCGCTGAACTAAACGATGTGACAAAAATGCGCGACACGAATGTAGTGGGTACGCACCTGTTATTAACAGCAGCAAACGGTCAAGTAAAACGCTGGGTGCAACTCAGTAGCACAGGGGTTTATGGTAGTAAGCCTACGCAAGATGTTAATGAAAACACGCCTATCAATCCAATGAATGCGTATGAAATTTCCAAAGCTGCCGCTGATGAGCTGGTCTATACGGCTATGAATGAACAACGCTTACACGGTGTAGTGTTAAGACCGTCTAATGTCTACGGTGTTGATATGCCGAATCAATCCTTGTTTCAACTGGTTAATATGATTAAACGCGGGCTGTTCTTTTTTATTGGTGGGCGCGGGTCGATGGTTAATTATATTCACCTCGACAATGTGATTGACGCGCTGATTTTGTGTGGCACGGCAACCTTACCCGCTAATGGTCGCACTTATATTGTGTCCGATTGCTGCACGCTGAAAGAATTTGTTGCGATTATTACTACCGCGTTAGGAGTTCCCTGTCCTAAAAAACGATTACCTGAAACATTAGTCAGATTAGTGGCGTGTTTAGGGGATTATTTGCCACGCTTTCCGTTGCGTTCATCGCGTGTTGACGCGCTAACTTATCGGCATATTTATCAGACAAATAAAATCGAATCGGAATTAGGCTATCGGCACACTATTTCCATGTCAGCAGGGTTAAGTGAACTGGTTCGCTATGCAAAATAAAAATCAAAAATTAAAAGTCGTACGCATCGTTACTGCGTCTTATGTTGTGCCTTGGCATTTGGGCAATACGCTAAAACGCATCAGCGCAGATTTTGAAATCTGTGTTGTAGGGCAAGGGGTGTCTAGTTATCAAAATACCTACCCGAATGTGAAATGGGTCGATATTGATTTAAATAGAAAAATTAGCCCACTGGCTGATTTGCTATCACTGTATAAGTTGTGCCGTTTTTTTATCAGCTATCAACCTGATATTGTCCATTCCATCATGCCAAAAGCGGGTTTACTCACCTCATTAGCAGGTTTTATCTGTCGCGTACCGATTCGACTGCATACCTTTACGGGGCAAGTGTGGGCAACTAAAAAATCTAAAACGCGGTACTTTCTTTACGCACTTGATAAGCTGATTACCCTATTAAATACAGTGTGCTTAACCGATAGCCCGTCGCAATCACAGTTTTTATATGACCATCATATCTCTGTACACGGTAAACCCTTGCCTGTATTGGGCAATGGTTCATTATCAGGCGTAGATTTGAGCCGTTTTGACTTAACCAGTATGGAAAAATCTGCCGAGGAATTAGCCAACTCATTAGGCATCACCCCGCAACACTTTGTATTTGCGTTTATTGCCAGAAAAACCCGTGATAAGGGCGCAATTGACATCATCACCGCGTTTGCCAAAGTGACCGCTTTATATCCACACAGTCGGCTATTGTTTATCGGTCCCGATGAATCCGAAGGGCAATTGGAGCAATTGAAAACAGACACGCCAGAGCTGTTTAATAACGTACTGTGTATAGATAAAGTCGATAATCATGAATTATTTTTAGCCATTAGTCATGTATTGTGTCTGCCCAGTTATCGAGAAGGCTTCGGCACGATAGTCATTGATGCCGCTGCACTTAGCGTACCCACCATCGGTTCAAACATTGTTGGCTTAGTCGATGCGATTGACAATAACAACACGGGGATTTTATTTCCCGCAGGCGATATTGACCAACTCACGGCGGCGATGTCATCATTTTTAGAAAACCCATTACAGCTTAAAACAATGGGCAGCGCGGCGCGGCAACGTGTAGAACAGTATTTTTCGGCAGATAAACTGTATGCTGAGTTAAAATGTTTCTATTCTAAATTGTTAGCAGGTCGTTCAATTTGACAACCACCACAAAAACATCTGTATTAATCACAGGCGCGAACGGCTTTGTTGGCTCGCAATTATCTACCGTAGCCGCGTCTCATTTTTTAGTGACAGGCGCGGTACGTTCTGTGCAAGCCTTACCTGCCAATACCAACACGGTGCTGATTGATACCATCGACGGCAACACCGATTGGCGTGATGCCTTGCACGGTGTCAATGTCGTGGTGCATCTTGCCGCGCGGGTTCATGTGATGAACGACCACAGTGTTGATCCGTTAAGCGAATTTCGTAAAGTGAATGTCGAGGGTACGCTGAATCTAGCTAAACAAGCCGCACAAGCAGGCGTACAACGCTTTGTCTTTATCAGCTCTATTAAAGTCAATGGTGAAAGTACCGAATTGGGACAGCCGTTTCATGCCGATGATAAACCCCAGCCTATGGATGCTTACGGTATCTCCAAGCGTGAAGCCGAAGATGCACTACGGCAATTAGCGCGTGATACAGGCATTGAAGTAGTCATTATTCGTCCGCCGTTAGTTTATGGCGCGGGTGTTAAAGCGAATTTTCGTAGCATGATGCGTTGGCTGGACAAAGGCATTCCGCTACCACTGGGTGCGATTCATAATCAGCGCAGTCTGGTTGCCTTAGCTAATTTAGTCGATTTAATTATCACCTGCATAACCCATCCCGCCGCCGCTAATCAAACCTTTTTAGTCAGTGATGGCGAAGATTTATCTACCAGCGACTTATTGCGCCGCATGGCAAACGCATTGGGAAAATCAGCACGATTATTACCTGTCTCCGCGCGGTTATTACAAGTCGGTGCAACGTTACTGGGCAAACGCGCTGTCGCTCAGCGATTATGCGGTTCGCTACAACTAGATATTAGCAAAACCCGACAGCTATTAAACTGGACTCCACCTGTCAGCGTCACTGACGCATTGCAAAAAACAGCTAACGCTTACAGGTCATCATTATAGTGCTAACAATTATGTGGATTTTTCTGTTTGCCTTGCTTGCGTCAGTCGTATTAACAGGGCTATTGCGTCGTTACGCCCTCGCCGCGAGTCTGCTTGATATTCCCAATGCCCGAAGCTCACACAGTTTGCCAACACCACGCGGCGGCGGTGTGGCTATTGTGATAGTGTTTCTATCAGGCATCATTGCATTATCACTGTCTGGGCTATGGGCAACGTCAACTCTATGGGCATTTTTAGGAGCGGGTGCGTGGGTTGCTGTGGTGGGATTTATCGACGATCATCAACATATTCCTGCCCGTTGGCGATTATTAGCGCATTTTATCGGGGCGATATGGGGACTGTTTTGGCTGGGTTTGCCAACGCTATCATTATTCGGCATGAATTTAACCGCACTAGGCTATGTATTAGCGGCGTTTTATTTAGTGTGGATGCTAAATCTGTATAACTTTATGGACGGTATCGACGGACTGGCAAGTATTGAGGCCATAACGGTTTGCTTAGGTGGCATACTGTTGTTAGCATTTGGTTCAAGCACGGCAGATTATTACGGCTTAATATTATTGTTGATGGCAGTGGTAGGATTTTTACTATGGAATTTTCCACCTGCTAAAATTTTTATGGGTGATGCAGGCAGTGGTTTTTTAGGCATTACCTTAGGGCTATTTTCCATTCAAGCCGCTCATCACGCGCCACAGTTTTTTTACAGTTGGTTGATTTTACTGGGTGTATTCATCGTTGATGCAACGTGGACGTTAATACAGCGATTTTTACGCGGTGAAAAAGTCTATGAAGCCCACCGTAGTCATGCTTATCAATTCACTTCACGGCAATATGCTTCACACAAAACCGTGTCCTTAGCGGTTGCAGCTATTAATGTTTGTTGGTTATTACCTATCGCGTTGTTGGTCAGTTTGGGTGATTTAAATAGTGGGTTGGGACTTAGTATCGCTTACGCGCCGCTATTATGGTTAGCGATACACTTCAAAGCAGGGTTGGCTGAATGATAGCATTACCCTTACGCGCTTGGTTTGTGGGTCTTTCGCGGCGGACAAAAGCAGCAATTCTTATCAGTGCCGATAGTTTTTTTACTGCATTTGCATTGTGGGCAGCTTTTTCATTACGTTGGAGCGATTGGTATATTCCCAAAGGCGATGAATGGGCTTTATTTGCCGTCGCGCCTGTTATTGCCGTGCCAATTTTTATTCGTCTCGGCTTGTACCGTGCCATTATCCGTTACATCGAAATACGCGCATTATGGACAATTATTCAAGCGACTACGCTGTACTCACTAATTTTTGCCTTTATTCTCTATGAATCAGGCATTAAAGGTATTCCTCGCACTGTCTCACTACTTAATTGGTTATTAATTATCCTGTTAGTCAGTAGCAGTCGTTTTTTTGTCCGCTGGTGGCTTGCCGATGCGCATTATCGTGTGGATGAGGACAGTTATGATACTGATCATAACAAAAAAAACGTGGTGATTTACGGTGCTGGTAGTGCAGGCGTACAACTGGCTTCTGCCTTAGTCCACGGTAGCGAATTTAAAACCGTCGCCTTTATTGATGACAATCCGTTATTACATAAACAAAAAATCAATGGTATTAAAATTTATCCGTTTGATTCATTAAGCTATTTAATAGAAAAATGCCACGTTGCGAATTTACTATTGGCCATGCCTTCGGCGAGTCGAATGCGTATTCGTGAAGTAATCGATTCATTAGAACCTTATGCTGTTCATGTGTTGTCGATGCCCAGCTTATCGGATATTGCTCACGGTAAAGTTACTTTTGACGCGCTTCAAGAAGTCGATATTGCTGACTTGCTAGGTCGTGACTCCGTCGCACCTGTTACATCATTATTACAAGCGAATGTGACGGGGAAAGTGGTCATGGTCACAGGAGCAGGTGGTTCTATTGGCTCGGAACTGTGTCGGCAAATAGTGTTGTTACAACCGCACACACTGGTGCTGTTTGAACAAAATGAATTTGCTCTGTACGCAATAGAAAAAGAATTAGAGCAACAAGTAGATAATGACAATATTGCTATATTGCCTGTGTTAGGCTCTGTTACCAATGCGGAACGCGTCGAAAAAGTCTGTAACACCTTTGGTGTACACACTATTTACCACGCCGCTGCTTATAAGCACGTTCCAATGGTAGAGAAAAACCCTGCCGAAGCCGTGTGGAACAATATTATCGGCACACTGCACACTGCACAGGCTGCTATTCATACAGGCGTTGAAACCTTTGTACTTATTTCCACCGACAAAGCCGTTAGACCTACCAATACGATGGGTGCGACTAAACGCTTTGCTGAATTAATTTTGCAAGCCCTGAGTGACAATGCCACAGATGAACAAAAAACCCGTTTCACTATGGTGCGTTTTGGTAATGTGCTAGGGTCTTCAGGTTCAGTCGTTCCTTTATTTCGTGAGCAAATTGCTAAAGGTGGCCCTATCACTGTCACCGATAAGCGTATTATCCGTTATTTTATGACCATACCCGAAGCCTCACAACTCGTCATTCAAGCAGGTGCAATGGGGCAAGGGGGTGATGTGTTTGTATTAGATATGGGTGAGCCGATTCGTATTGTTGATTTAGCTAAACGGATGATTCATTTAAGTGGTTTGCAAATAAAAGACGAGGCACATCCTGATGGCGATATAGAAATTCAGTTTACAGGACTACGCGCAGGTGAAAAACTGTATGAAGAACTGTTAATAGGTGACAACGTATCCAAAACCACGCACCCTAGAATTATGCGTGCAGAAGAAAGCATGATTGTGTGGACTGAACTGGAAAAGATACTGAATGCACTTACACACGCAACTAGAGAAGACGATTTTGAACAACTTAGAGTCATTTTACAACAAGCGGTATCAGGCTTCGTGCCACCGCGTGAAATTGGTGATTTGCTCTGGAAACAACGTAAAGCGGTAGCACATCGATAGGCAAAAAAAACCTCCTGAGACTATCGTATCAGGAGGCAAAAAATCAAGCAGGTTCTAATGAGGAGATTCTGCTTGTAGTCATAACACTAGGAGGAAAAAAATAGCTAGAACTTAGCTGTTACGCTTTGCTCTCATCACAATATTGCTGTAAATAGCAGCACTTGCAAATAATACGGTTGAAATAACGAACAAACCAGAAATGAAACTCCAAATTCCGACAATAAATAGTAGTCCGATAAGAATATCTTTATTTAAGTCATTCATGTTGTCACCTAAAAGTTGTTTTATTACTGAGTATGTGCTTACTATACAGTGATATTTTTTGGATACAATATGCAAAGCAACGAATGGATTGTTTCCTTAAAGGAAACAATAAAGATTTCTTACCCATAACCCACTTAACGTAAAAATAGGCTAACAATGGATAAACTAACCAGTATGTCAGTGTTTGTACGAGTTGCTAAAGCGGGCAGTTTTGCGGGTGGTGCAAGCGAATTAGGTATTTCCAGAGCAATGGCGACCAAGCATATCATGCAGCTAGAAGGCAGTTTAGGAACGCGCTTATTTAATCGCACCACACGCAGTCTTAATTTAACTGATGTAGGTACCTCTTATCTGGAACGTTGCCAGCAAGTGCTATTAGATGTTGAAGAAATGGAAGCCGCTGTCACGCATTTACAGACCGAGCCGCGCGGAGTATTAAGAATTAGTGCGCCACCTGTGATTGGTGCGACGCATATTACACGGGCAATCGCGGCGTTTCTTAAAATACACCCTGACTTAACTGTCGATTTAATTTTGCAAAGCAACCCCAGTGATTTGATTGATGAAGGTATTGATATAGCCATCTATTTAGGTGATTTAGCGGATACCAGCATGGTGGCGCGTAAACTTGCCAGTTCATCTATGGTCGTCTGTGGCTCACCTGATTATTTAGCAAAGTACGGTATTCCCAACACCCCTGAGGATTTACTCAAGCACAGTTGCTTAGTGAATTGGGCAAGTGCGCCAAGAAATAAATGGAAATTTAAAGGTAAAACAGGCTATACCACCATTAATGTCACAGGGCGAATGCAATCTAACGTAGCCAATGCCAATCGCATTGCCGCTGTCAACGGCTTGGGTTTAGCCATGTTAGCCACTTATGTGGTTGGACGGGATATTGAAAAAGGCAAACTGATTGCCGTATTAGAAGATTACGCACCACCTCCGTTAGATATTCATGCAGTCTATCCACACAGAAAATATTTATCGACTAAAGTCAGACGATTTTTAGATTTTTTACAAGTATGGCTACCGTCACGCGTTAATATGCCGAGTCCTGAATAGTGACAGCATTAATAGACAAATGGAATGCAATCTATAGTCAAACAGACCCTGATAATAGCGTTGTCTCTGTATTAAGCGACTACGCTTTTTTATTACCCATAACAGGTACAGCATTGGATTTGGCTTGCGGATTAGGTAACAACGCCATTTTTTTAGCCCAACACGGCTTGGCGGTCACTGCCTTAGATATTTCATCAGTTGCCATTAACAAATTGGCTCACTATGCCAGCGAATATAAGCTAACTATCAACGCTTACCAGCAACAAATTACCCCCAGTAGTCTCAAAGCAGACAGTTTTGATGTCATTATCGTGAGTCGATTTCTTGACCGTACCCTAATGAATGCGATAATAGGCGCACTTAGAACAAACGGATTGCTTTTTTATCAAACATTTACCCGCGAAAAAGCGACGCACACGCCGCCTCATAATCCCGATTACCTATTGGCAAAAAATGAATTACTGGCTTTATTCGACTCATTGACAGTGGTTTTTTACCAAGAAAATGCCCTCATCGGTCAACACCAGCAAGGCTTACGCAACGAAGCGCAATTTATCGGACAAAAAATTGGAGAATAGCATGATAGAAAACCTAGACCCGCAACACGCATGGGATTTATTACAACAAAACCCTAATGCAGTGTTAATTGATGTCAGAACAAAAGCGGAATATAACGATATTGGTCATCCTATCGGTGCGGTTCACATTGCGTGGCAAGAAAACTTTGGTGCGCCTGTTAATCCCAACTTTATTGCCGAAGTTAACAGAGCTGCACCTGATGAAAATACCCCAGTATTATTACTGTGCCGCAGTGGTCAACGTTCATTAAGTGCTGCAAAAGCCTTAGAACAAGCTGGCTATTCGAACTTGATTAACATCGTTAATGGCTTTGAAGGCGACCCCGATAGCAACCAACAACGCGGCAACATCAACGGCTGGCTATTTTGTGGCTTGCCTTGGGAACAAAACTAACAACACATCACCTCTGCAACATCTAAACCATCGTAGGGTGCATTTTATGCACCCTTCCATTTTACAAGAGTGTGTAAAATACACCCAACACCGATTTATTAACCCTTAGAGAACTACCAGTGATTGAAAAATTAAGAAATATTGCCATTATTGCCCACGTTGACCACGGTAAAACGACCCTCGTTGACAAACTTTTACAACAATCAGGCACATTTGCCGCTCATGCTAAAGTGACTGAGCGCATGATGGACTCCAATGACATTGAAAAAGAACGTGGTATTACCATTTTGGCAAAGAACACCGCGCTGGATTGGAATGGCTACCACATCAACATTGTAGACACACCAGGCCATGCTGATTTTGGTGGTGAAGTAGAGCGTGTTTTGTCGATGGTTGATTCAGTTTTATTACTGGTTGATGCAGTTGATGGCCCGATGCCACAAACCCGTTTCGTTACCCAAAAAGCCTTTGCTTTAGGCTTAAAACCCATCGTTGTTATTAACAAAATTGACCGTCCTGGTGCGCGTCCTGATTGGGTTGTCGATCAAACGTTTGATTTGTTTGACCGTTTAGGTGCGACTGATGAGCAATTGGATTTCCCTATTGTTTATGCGTCTGCCATTAACGGCTATGCAGGCTTAACGTCTGACACAACGGGCGGCGATATGACTGCGTTATTCCAAACGATTGTGGATAAAGTAAGTCCACCGCCTGTGAACATCGACGGTCCCTTTCAAATGCAGGTGACCAGCTTAGATTACAACACATACACGGGTGTTATCGGTATCGGTCGTATTCAACGCGGCGTGATTAAACCCAATCAACAATTGGTTATCGTTAACCGTGAAGGCGTAGAACGTAAAGGTCGTATGCTAAAAATATACGGCTTTCATGGATTGGATCGTGTTGAAGTCGAAGAGGCGCAAGCGGGCGACATTATTGCTTTCGCGGGTATCGAAAAATTGGAAATTTCGGACACGATTTGTAGTCCTGAACTGGTAGAAATCATGACTCCGCTGTCAGTTGATGAACCGACTGTAAGCATGACTTTCCAAGTGAATAACTCACCGTTTGCAGGTAAAGAAGGTAAATTCGTTACTACCCGTCAAATTCGTGACCGTTTAGAAAAAGAATTGCAACATAACGTCGCATTGAAAGTAGAAGACACCGCTGACCCTGATAAATTCCAAGTCTCAGGTCGTGGTGAACTGCATTTATCAGTATTGATTGAAAATATGCGTCGTGAAGGCTTTGAAATGGGCGTTTCGCGTCCTGAAGTTATCATCAAAGAAATCGACGGTAAAAAATGCGAACCATTTGAAATGGTGACTGTGGAAGTCGAAGAAGAGCATCAAGGCTCTATCATGGAAAAACTAGGCGAACGTAAAGGCGATTTGACCAATATGGTTCCTGATGGCAAAGGGCGTATTCGTTTGGAATACATGATGCCGTCACGCGGTTTAATTGGTTTTCAAACTGAATTTATGACGGCTACTTCAGGTTCGGGTCTGCTTTACCACGTTTTCGATCATTACGGCCCAATGAAAGCAGGCGAAGTAGGTAATCGTATGCGCGGCGTTATGATTTCAATGGTGTCGGGTAAAGCAGTAACGTATTCATTACACCCACTGCAAGAACGCGGCGAATTGCTGTTAGTCAATGGTGATGAAGTCTATGAAGGTATGTTAGTTGGTCTGCATTCACGCACTAACGATTTATGCGTTAATCCATGTAAACCAAAACAATTAACTAACGTCCGCGCCTCAGGTACTGACGAAAGTTTAGTATTAGCGCGTATTCAAAAATTAACGCTGGAACAAGCGTTAGAATTTATTGCCGAAGATGAATTGGTTGAAGTAACACCTAAATCGATTCGTTTACGCAAAAAATACTTAACTGAAAACGAGCGTAAAAGAGCGTCTAAAAGCTAATTTCAAACGGAATACGGGGGGATTTTTCCCCGTATTCCGTGTTGTTTTACATTACTTTAGAAAGTTATTTTTTAGTGTTACAGCATAGTGTTTAGCTTCATCATAAGAAGCACCAGCGACCATAAAAACTGCCATGTCACCCCCCTTATCTATACAAGCAATGACAGCTTTGTAATTGCCTTTTGTGCCGACCACTTCTACGTCCCCTTTAGCTGTTATTTTAAAACCTGCATCACGCAGACTGTTATTAGCCCGTTCAAGACACGCATCGGAGGACTTAGCCCATTGGTAATCGACAAACGGAGCTTCTGCATGAGCAAGATCTGTCACACACAAAGCAATAGCCACTAATATCCCTTGTTTTAAACGATTCATCCTCTTTCTCCCATTATTAAGCCGCCGCTAACGCCTGCTTTAAATCATCCAAAATATCATCAATATGTTCGATACCAATCGACAAACGCACCATATCTTCTGATACCCCTGCTTTAATGAGTTCTGCTGGCGATAATTGACGATGGGTCGTGGAAGCGGGATGACACGCCAATGATTTGGCATCACCGATATTTACTAAACGCGTGACTAACTTCAACGCATCTTGGAAATTTTCACCCGCTTTACGTCCGCCTTCCACACCAAAAGTCAAAATACCTGAGGCACGTCCGCCCATGTATTTATCAACCAGAGGTTTGTCTGCGTGGTCATCCAGACCTGCATAGTTAATCCACGCCACTTTGTCATGACTTCTTAAAAATTCCGCGACTTTCAGCGTATTTTCACAAATTCTATCCATACGCAACGCTAAAGTTTCAATGCCTTGCAGAATTAAAAATGAATTGAACGGTGAAATTGCCGCGCCTGTGTTGCGTAACGGCACAACCCGCGCCCGTCCGATAAACGCCGCCGCACCCAAGGCTTCGGTATATACCACGCCGTGATAGGACACATCTGGCTCATTCAAACGACGAAAACGGGCTTTATGTTCTGCCCACGGAAATTTACCGCTATCGACAATCACCCCGCCGATACTGTTACCGTGTCCGCCTAAATACTTGGTCAGCGAATGCACCACAATATCCGCGCCATGTTCAAACGGACGGCATAAATACGGCGACGGTACGGTATTATCCACAATCAGCGGAATACCGTGACGATGCGCAATCGCTGCCAGTTTTTCAAAATCGGTGATATTGCCCAGCGGATTACCGACGGATTCACAGAAAATCGCTTTGGTGTTGTCATCAATCAATTCTTCAAAGGCATTGGCATCACGATAATCAGCAAACCGTGAGCTGATACCGTATTGCGGCAAGGTGTGCGCCAATAAATTATATGTTCCGCCGTATAAGGTAGACGCAGACACGATATTATCGCCCGCTTCGGCAATGGTCATAATCGCGTAAGTAATCGCCGCCATCCCTGAGGCAACGGCTAACGCGCCGATACCGCCTTCTAATTCGGCAACCCGTTTTTCCAGTACGTCGGTGGTCGGGTTCATGATGCGCGTGTAGATATTGCCCGCGACTTTTAAATCAAATAAATCCGCACCGTGCGCGGTATCATCAAACGCGTAAGAGGTGGTTTGATAAATTGGCACCGCAACGGCTTTAGTGGTTGGATCAGGTGTATAGCCGCCATGCACGGCAATGGTTTCAAGTTTCATACAATGTTTTCCTAATGTGTTACGTCGATACAGTTATGCACATAAATGCAATGCTATAAATTCTGTTGTTGTAAACTATACGCTATGAGTTTAAACACCCACTATCGCGCATGAATACTATCAAAAAATTACTGACATCAACGCTGTTTTTTCTTTTATTGCTAACAGGTCAAGTTGTGGTCGCCACACAAATTGAGGTTTCGGTAGACCGAAATCCAGTCAGTAGCGATGAAACTTTTCAACTATTATTTACCGCAACGGAATCACCTGATGCTGCGCCAGACTTCACGCCACTGGATCAGGATTTTATTATTCTTAACCAAAGCCATAGCAGTAAAGCGGCGTGGATTAACGGTAAATCGAGTAAATCCGTGCAGTGGATACTGAATGTTGCAGCTAAAAATAGCGGTAATTTAACTATTCCTGCCATAGAATTTGGTCGTGATCGCAGTAATCCAATAACCATTAATGTGATTAAAGGCGGGGATAATAAGACGGGGAATACCGCTGAAGACTTATTTTTAGATGTTGAAGCAACGCCCGCTAATCCTTACTTACAATCGCAAGTGATTTATACGCTACGTTTGTATCGAAAAGTCGATATTGCCCAAGCACAATTAACTGAGCCAGAGCTTAGCGACGCTGTTATTGAAAAATTGGCTGAAGACAGTAATTATGTGACTAAAGTTAATGGCATGGAGTATTCAGTGACTGAACGAAAATACGCTATTTTCCCGCAAAAAAGCGGAAAAATGACTATTAAACCGCCCGTATTAACGGCCGACGTGGTGACTAATGCGCGGGGTGGTTTTAACGGTTTATTTAGTTCAACACAAACTAAACGCGTTACCGCTAAAGAAGTCATATTGGATGTTAAACCTATGCCTGCTGCGTTCACAGAATCACACTGGTTATCCGCTGAACAACTGGAGATTAAACAAGAATGGTCAGGTGATTTTGAACAAATGAAAATCGGTGAACCTGTCACCAGAACCCTGACTTTATTAGCAAAAGGCGCGACGGTTAGCTCACTGCCTGAACTGAATACCACCAAAACCGATGAGCGTTTAAAAACCTATCCCGATCAGCCCGTATTAAAAGAACAAAAAACTACCGATGGTTTATTAGCCTTTAGAGAAGAAAAAATCGCTTTAATTCCTTCAAAAACAGGCGACTATAAATTACCTGCCATCAAAATTCCTTGGTTTAATACCAAAACCAACAAAATGGAAACCGCAACTATTCCTGAAACTACCATTACCGTCGCGGCAGGTGCAAGTACACCCACGATTGCAACACCTGAGGCAACCAAGCCACAACAAGATGCAACACCGATTATTCAAGCCCCTAGTGAATCACCAACGACTAACTGGCTATGGGTGAGTTTATTTTTAGCCTTAGGCTGGTTGATTACCTTATTTTATTTTTTAACTAAACGCCCTGCCCTGCCCGTTGTTATTGCTAACGATGAAGCAGAGTTGAGTTTAAAAGCCAGTGTTAAACAATTGAAAAAAGCCTGTGCGGATAATAATGCCCCAGCCGCTAAAAACGCCTTGCTAGCATGGGGTTTACTCAACTTTGGTGTCACTAGCTTAGGAATGTGTGCTGACTGTTGTGATGCACGTTTGCGAGATGAAATTTTACAATTGAATGAAGTGTTATACGCAAAAGACGCACCCGCGTGGTCGGGTAAAAAACTGTTTCAAGCCTTTGTTGAAAATAAAGCCAGAGCGAAAATGCCAGCGACTGAGAATGAGGCGTTAGAGCCATTATTTCGGCTGTAAGTGTAGGTATACCCCTAACTCACTGCCATTAAGTTAAGCCGTTCGTGCTGAGCTTGTCGAAGCACGAATAACTTAACTTCAGACTTCGGATTTTCTATTCACCCCATTCGACAAGCTCATGACAGGCTTCGACAAGGCTCTCCTGAGGTATCGAAGGGCTCAGGGCGAACGGAAAAACCCTCAACTTAATTACAATACTCTAGCAACTAAGAACATTTACTATCACCACAATTCAAACACGTCATACAACCATCCATCAGCACCAATGCTTTTGTGCTGCACTTCACACATAACAACGCCTTAGCAGGAAAATCACCTGCTTCTTCCAAACTGGAGTTATCACTGTGTAAGGCATCAAACTCTTTGCGCTTAGCCGCTAAAAATTGCTTTTGATGATCGTCCATTTCCGCAGGCTTAATCATGCCAATGACTTTTAAATGCGCTTCAATCGCATAACCGATTTCAGCCACTAACGACGGCATAAACACCCCGCCTTTTTTAAAATAACCGCCCTGTGGATCAAATACCGCTTTCAACTCCTCCACCAAAAAACACACATCGCCGCCTTTACGAAACACCGCCGAAATAACGCGCGTCAATGCCAACACCCATTGAAAATGTTCCATATTTTTAGAATTAACAAACACCTCATAAGGATGGCGTTCTTCATATTCCGTGCCTTCGTTTAAAATCACATCATTAATCGTGATATACAGCGCGTGTTCCGATTGCGGCGTTTTAATTTTATACGTTGCGCCCATTAAAATTTCAGGGCGAGTCACGTTCTCGTGCATACTTTCTACATCAATTTTAGGCTTCTCAACGGGCGTAATATCTGGCGGAAGTTCATTGCCTATCACTTTGTAAGAAACAATTTTTTTTGCGATTTTGTGTACCATGTTCTGTGTCCGTGGGTATTATTAATATCAAAGTCTTTATGAATCAAAGCCTTATCTATTTTTATGTAAAAAATTATCCGTGTGTATTGTGCGATAATAATCAATGACTTAGACGCGAGTCGATTATAACCCATTGATTGTTAAGTTGTTACTATTTGCTTATTGACTGATTTAAGTGCCGAGAGAAAACTTACCGTTTCATCAAAGTAATGGTTTTATTTTTATAATCCCACGCGCTGACATAATGCTTCAAAAACTGGTATCCCAACCATAATTCATTCGCCTCGCCAATTTTCAAATCAACATTATGAATATCTTCCAGCGGCTGATTATTAAAAGTTAAGTTTCTTAACGTACAGGACAAATAAGGCTCATTCATTCCATAAAGATAAGCCTTTTTTTCCACCCTTAAATTACCCGCCTTTTCTAAGCGATTTTTCATTTCTTCCGTAATTATTAAACCGCTCCGATTACCCGTATCAAATACGCCCGTCATTTTTTCATTGCCAATTAATAAATCAATTTCAGGTTTTCTGCCATCGTCTTTAGCAGTAAACGGCAAAGTGGCAATAAGGCTCTCTTTATTAATATAAGCACTCAGCGTTTTATCATCCTGTTTGAAGGAATGAAAATCTATGGTTTGATTATCAAAATTAATAATAAACAAATAGTCTTTATTAAAAGCATGACCTGTCATACCTAAAAAATCTTGCAACACCCATTTTTCAATAAAATCAAAATTCGTGTGTGGTAACGACTTGAGTTTACCCAGTTTTATTTGTTCCGTTAAATTAACCGAAACCGCCCGCTTTTGCGTATATAAAACCAAAGGCTGCCCAGAAGCTGCGTGTCCTTCGGCTAAAAATACATCTTTAGCTAATGGTGCAAAATGATTATTAACAAGAAATGCAAACGGAGTCGCGGTATCAAACATAAACTTGCCTTTCTTATTATTCACCTGCCCGTCTATAAAAATATATCCATCAATCAGGTGAAAAGGCAGGGTAAAATCTGATTTATCCACCGCGTAATTATTGGCACTACTGATTTTATCTCTATTATTATCGCCTGCCTCTGCATCTGAAAACGAAGCGATAACTGCCAGCACAAAAGCAAGTATTAAAATGAGTGTATTGCTTGGCTTAATTTTGGTATTTTTCATCATCAGTTTTTGTAAATAAGACCTATATTGCGTTTACCATTAAATAGGATGTACCGACGATAGGAGGCGCATCATTCGAGCTAACAACTCGTATTATGCAATGCTTGGAAGCGAGAAAAGTTCGTTTGATTAGATGGCCAGGGTACATTGGATACGCCGAAATACAAGGCGTATCAATTAATTAAAAACAACTTCAGCGTGTACTAATTCTGATGTCTGTTATGAGCAAGCTGTACGGCGGGTAAAACCAATCTAGGTAAATACATTCTAGTACATTGACTCATTAAAAATTCCCGCCAATACGGCCAGACATGATAACTGGCATTTTTGAGTGCATACTCATTAATACACTCTTGATTTAAATCTTCACTGACAGTGTATTCCGCCACAAATTCTGCCTCGATGAAAGCTCTTACTGATTCATCTTCCTGCTCTATCTCTGGGTCAACAAGGCGAATACCAACTTCGATAAATACGCGAACTAGCCACTGGTTTTCATCAACTTTTGCCAAGTGTGATTGCTTAACACCGTGTTTGGTTTGAGTTATTAGCTTGTCAATATCTTGATCATATTTTGGATCAAAGCCATTCACACATTGCGAAATTGAACTACGCAAATAAACATCGTGGATACGCAGTGTATCAATGGCTTTTTGTAAGCTTTCAGTAATCATCTGCCGTATCTCAATATGGATTGATTTATTAACGATAAATTAGAGAGTATTTCGATTTTTTGACGTTTACTATCACTACTATTTATTAATTCATCCTTATATTGAGGTGAATTAGCTGCAACAATAGATAAGCGCGGTTTAGACTGTAATTTAATACCTTTTCTTTTTGCAAGAATAGTCAAAATGGCTGGCAGTTTATCTGCAACATAAAGCAAATTATCCATTGATTCCGATGGAATCACATCATCATTTTCATACTTTGAAAATGCCACAGAACCGCCACCAAAAATTGCCGCAGCTTCATTTTGTGTAATTCCTAAACGCTTGCGTATATCTTTAAATTCCGTACCAGTTAAATTGCCATCCACTTCTTTTTTAAACGCTATCATTAACCGTTTATTATGACGAGTTTGAGCAGCATTAGCTTGTTCGCAGCCACACGCATCGCAAACAGAATAAAAAGTATCCAATACCGTTTTATTGTCTTTATATTCAACTGGCGTTTTATCTACCAATTCTTCAAGATGCCCTTCGCCACAAATTGGGCAAATTTCATTTTCGCTAGTCATTTTTCATCTCTTCAATAAATAAACCTCCAAGGTTTAAAACCTTGGAGGTTTGAGCGGCTTGCACCTAACAACTTTTTACCGATAACCTAATATTCAGAAAGATGACAAGAAACCAACAGTAATAACTGACCAGTCTTACTAATTGCAAATTTTAGGTAATATTCAAAAGTTATGTCTTTGTCGGCATTTTTTACCCATTCTATTCTAAATACGCGATAGGCATCACAGGCTGCCCAACAACCATTGGGTTGTTGTTGACACCATTCTGCACCTAAAAATTTACCCGTATGAAAACAAAGCCGAATTAAATTTAAAACATCATCATGATCTAACTCATATTTTAGAAGATCATCTTTGCATTTGCGTGTCCAGACTGATAGGCCCTGATTACCTTTTGTATTTAATAAAGTCAGCACAAAATCTTCATCATAAAGCGGTGTTGCAGAAATTTTACGCTCTGGGTTTTCCAGCGTTGGAACACTGCCATCGTAACGGCTTATGTTTTTCATATTATTTACCATTATGGTAAGTCTTGCAAGAAATAGATAGAGATTTTTTAGCATAGCAGGATAGGTAGAACGTAGTGAAAAACATACTACGAACTACCCTATCCCAAACTTTGGCTAAATGACCAAAATGGTTAAAAATTACAACTTCCCGTAATACCCCTCTTTCAACGCATCAAACAAATTCGCCGCGCTGTGGATTTCGCCATCGTATTCAATTTCATCATTGCCTTTTAGTTCGATGACTTCACCGTCTTCTAGGGTGAATTGGTAGGTGGTGTTTTCCAGGTCTGAGGCTTTGACTAATACGCCTTGGAAGACTTCGGGGTTGAAGCGGAAAGTGGTGCAGCCTTTTAGCCCTTTGTCATAAGCGTATTGGTAAATATCTTTAAAATCTTCGTAAGGAAAATCCGTCGGCACGTTGGCGGTTTTGGAAATGGAGGAGTCTATCCATTTTTGCGCCGCCGCTTGTATATCAACGTGTTGTTTGGGAGTGACATCATCTGCGGCGATAAAATACGCGGGCAGTTGGTGGTCTGGATTATCGCTGTAGGGCATGGCATCGGCATTGACCATTTCCCGATACGCTAATAATTCAAACGAAAACACGTCGATTTTTTCTTTGGATTTTTTGCCTTGGCGAATGATGTTGCGTGAATAATGATGGGCAAAACTCGGCTCTATGCCGTTGCTGGCGTTGTTTGCCAACGATAAGGAAATCGTACCCGTCGGCGCAATGGAGCTGTGATGGGTAAAGCGCGCGCCTGTTTCTATCAATTCGGCAACCAGTTCAGGTTCTTCGTGTGCCAGTTGCTGCATATAGCGACTGTATTTCGCGTGTAACACTTTGCCTGTAATGCTATCGCCGACTTTGTAGCCGTCAGTAATCATTTCAGGGCGTTGATGCAACATTGCACTGGTGACAGTGAACGACTGCTCCATGATAGGTGCAGCACCTTTTTCTTTTGCCAGTGTTAAGCCTTCTTTCCAGCCTTCAATGGCTAAAATTTTGGTCACGTCTTCGGTAAACTGTACAGAGTGCGCATCACCATAACGCATTCCCAACATAGTCACCGTTGAACCTAAGCCCAAATAACCCATACCATGCCGACGCTTGCTGATAATTTCTTCACGTTGTTGCGGCAACGGCAGTCCGTTGATTTCCACCACGTTATCCAGCATACGCGTAAAAATACGGATGGTTTTGCGGTAATTGTCCCAGTCAAAATGCGCTTCGCTGGTGAAGGGTTTTTTGACAAAACGGGTTAGGTTGATTGAGCCTAGAAGACAACTACCATACGGCGGGAGCGGCTGCTCTCCGCAGTTACCAGTCACTATACCATTGAAAATTAACGTATTATGGTCATCTTGTGTGGTATCAAACACCGCTTCTTTGCCGATATATTGAATGCTTACAATTGGGCTGATGAAATTATTTTCGTTTGCACGGGTGCGTTGTTCTGCCCATTCTGCATATTTTTCGTTTTTCTCCGTGCCTAAGAAACCGATTTCACGCATGAAAATATCACGCGATTCTGAACCAATAATTAATTCGTAATCGGCTTTGCAAGCGTAGGCTTTTTGTCCGCCTTTGCCATCGGGTAAGTTTCTAAAAGACGCTTTGCGGCGTTCAAGAATTCGGCAGAAAATACCGAAGTTGCTCAACAGCATTTGAACATCTTTCAGTAACGCGGGATAACTGGATGCTAAGCGAATGGTGCAATAACTATTTTTATCATCACGTTGCACTGTTCCATCCGCTTGAAATAACGCGCTTAAATAGCCTTTTACACAGTCTTCTGACCCTTGCCAAATGACTTCGGGTACGCTTAATTTGCTGTCTTTATTAAAACCGTATAGCTCTAATAAACGCGCCAGTAAAATAGAGCGAATCATGACCATATTACGTTCTGGTACAGCAACAGCCGAGACGGTGTGCGATTTTTTCAGGCTGCTTGTAGCTATGTTTGAAACGGCTAATAATTGATTAATATAACCAACCAATTGCGGTGCGAACACACGGTCGTTATTCCACAAGCTAATAATCGCCGCTTGTTGATTTTTACCGCGATTAGTGAAGTGTCCATCGCCTGTAATTAAGCCTAACAACGTACCGAAGTTTTTATCACCTTGTGTGCCAAATTGCCCTTTGCCTGATTGGATTAATAACTTATCGCCCAATTTAAGGTCTTTGAGTTTTATTTTGCCTTTATCAGTGTAAAAATCATGCCATTCAGTTGCTTTAATTTCGTAGCCGTCTTTAGTGGTAACACGATAAACATCCGCTGATTGTGAAGTCATAAATGCGGGTTTAGCAGGTCGAACAGATGTGCCTTTGTTTTCTAGCTCTAACGCACGGTTATCAACTGTCACGTCTAATTTTGCACCATTTGCATAAAGGTCGCCTATTTTGACCATACCGTATTGGGTATGTAAACGAGTATCAGCGGTTACACATGGATTTGTGGCTCTGATTTTTTCGCAGTACCAGTTGTTGTTCATCTCGTTGACTTTGTCGATGAGAATAAAACCCGGTTCGGCGTAGTCGTAAGTAGAACTCATGATGATGTCCCAGAGGCGACGCGCAGGAATGGTTTTGGTGATTTTACACGCCACTAAACCTGCATCATTGAGGACGTAGTTTTCGGTGCTGGGTAAGTCACGCCAGACTATCAGGTTGGTATCGTGCAAATCTAGCTTATCGACTTTGACTTCTTTTTGAGTGACAGGAAATGACAACGCCCACTGCGCATCGTTTTTAACTGCCAGCATAAATTCGGCAGTAATTAATAACGATAAATTGAATTGGCGTAAACGACCGTCTTCACGTTTGGCGCGTATAAATTCGACGACATCGGGGTGAGCAATATCGAATGTTGCCATTTGCGCACCACGTCGTCCACCTGCGGACGATACGGTGAAACACATTTTGTCATAAATATCCATGAATGACAGAGGGCCAGAAGTGTATGCACCTGCGCCTGAAACGTAAGCATCTTTGGGTCTTAGCGTGGAAAATTCATAACCGATTCCGCAGCCAGCTTTTAGCGTAAGCCCTGCTTCGTGGACTTTATGCAGAATATCATCCATTGAGTCTTCAATAGTGCCTGACACGGTGCAGTTGATTGTTGAGGTTGATGGCTTATGCGCTAACGCACCTGCATTAGAGGTAATGCGCCCAGCGGGAATGACACCTTGGCGCAATGCCCATAAAAATTCTTTGTAATATTGTTTTTGTTTCGCTTCGGTTTTTTCGACTTCTGAGAGGGCTTTGGCGACACGCTGGTAGGTTTCATCAATCGAGCCGTCAATAGCGTCGCCATCCTTGGTTTTTAAGCGATATTTGGTGTCCCATATATCCATTGAGGCATCTTGAAAGGGAATTTCGGTGACATTATTGGCGATGACGTGAAGTTGTGCGGTCATGGATGAGTCTTCCTAAGCAGTTTTGGGGGATGAAGAGTACGAAAATAAACGATAAATCAGCGGGTTAGCGTTGCTGGGCAATTGCTGATTAATGTCTATATGTAGATATTTTTTAATATAATAGCACAACATATAGTGTTATATGCAATAAAAATAGCAATAGCATCGCTAACACACATCCGCCAAAAATAGAAAAAATAAGGCTTGCCATTGATTTTTATGGGATGAGTAGCCATACCAGTATCTTATTGAAACGCCTTGCGTGTCTAAAGTCTTTCTTTTCAGGGGGATTTTTAAATTTGACGACAATACGCTAGTATCGTTATCCTTTGTAGTAACCTCCTCTTTCACGAAGAGAAGCAATTTACCGACTACTATCTGTCGGTGGGTTTCACCCTACGGATGAGGTGGCGTGTCAATTAACACATTGATAAATTTAAATTGATTGCCGCCGAGATAATAATTTGTATTGGCTGGTAATTGCAGTTATCTTAGACAAACAACTATTAATAATAAGGAGAAATCGGATGTCAAAAGGTCAGAATTTACAGGACAACTTTTTAAATGCACTGAGAAAAGAACATACGCCTGTATCAATTTTTCTTGTTAACGGCATAAAGTTACAAGGTAAGGTTGATTCATTTGATCAATATGTGATTATGCTAAAAAATACCGTCAGCCAAATGGTTTATAAACACGCTATATCAACCATCGTACCAAGTAAGGCAGTTAATCTCACGCGTGATGATGAGTCCAGCGAGGAATAAGCTGTACACCCCCTATTTGATAAAAACGACCTCTTTTGCCATTTTTTGGCAGCAGGCTTTACGAGCGTTTTTTGCGTAACCGCTTTGGCACGTCTAAAAAAACCCTTAAACTCTCTTAAGAGTGATGTAAAACTCTTATCCAAATGCGTCAACGGAGTAGTGTGTGTTTGATCGCCCCGATTCAGGTGAACGAGCTATCCTCGTTCACATCAGCTTTCGTTACGAACAAGAAAATCTCGCGGAGTTAAAAGAACTCGCTAAATCAGCAGCGACTAATCCTGTTTATGTGGTGACGGGAAGTCGTCAACGTCCTGATTCTAAATATTTTATCGGTAAAGGTAAGTTAGACGAACTTAAATTAGCCGTTGAAGAATACGAAGCCGATGTGGTGTTGTTTAATCATCCGTTATCGCCTAGTCAGGAAAGAAATCTTGAAGGTTTTTTAGGCGTGCGCGTGGTGGATAGAAATGGCTTAATTCTGGATATTTTTGCGCAACGCGCTCAATCGTTTGAAGGCAAACTGCAAGTTGAACTCGCGCAACTCAAGCATTTATCAACGCGTTTAGTACGCGGCTGGACACATTTAGAACGCCAAAAAGGCGGTATTGGTCTACGCGGACCAGGTGAAACGCAATTAGAAACCGACCGCCGTTTGTTGGCAGGACGTATTAAACAAATTCAACAGCGTTTGGACAAGGTAGAAAAACAGCGTCATCAAGGACGTAGCCAGCGTAAAAAATCGGAAGTCCCGACAGTTTCCTTAGTGGGTTACACTAACGCGGGCAAGTCAACGCTATTTAATACGCTGACGGGCGCGGATATTTATGTTGCCGACCAATTATTTGCAACCTTAGACCCCACGCTACGCGGCTATTCGCTATCAAATAATACCGACATTGTATTAGCGGATACGGTAGGCTTTATTCGCCATCTGCCTCATGAATTGATTGCGGCATTCAAATCAACTTTGCAAGAAGCCAGTGAAGCCGAATTATTACTGCACGTTGTTGATTCAAACGCCGAAGACCGTAATGAAATCATGCGCCAAGTCTATCTAGTGTTGGAAGAAATTGGCGCAGATAAAATTAGACGGATTGAAATTTTTAATAAGATTGATTTGTTAGATAACGTGCAACCGCACATTGATAGAGATGATGCTGGTAATGCTATTCGCATTTGGTTATCGGCTGAAACAGGCGTAGGTATTGAGCTACTGTATCAAGTGCTTAGCGAGATTTTTTCCAGTTCTAAAGTTAAAAAACGCTGTCACTTACAAGCTAATCAAGGTGATATTCGTGCAAAATTATGCGCTTGTGCGCAAATTTTAGAAGAAAAAATTGATGAATTTGGTGACAGTGAGTTAGTGATTGAAATTGATGTCAAGCATTTGGGTTTACTGAGTTCGGTAGTCACGGAAGAGTTATAAATGAAGTCCAAGACAGGACTTGGACGTGTAAAAACACCCAAAACGTGTTTTGGACTCCTAAATAACAGACACACTCTACCCGTTAAGCTCTGCCAAAAACGTGGCTTCATCAATGACTCTAACGCCCAATTCCTCAGCTTTAGCTAGTTTAGAGCCTGCCTCTGCACCTGCCACCACACAGTCAGTTTTTTTAGACACTGAGCCTGACACTTTCGCACCTAAACTTTCCAGCAGGGCTTTGGCTTCATGGCGAGGCATGGACATTGTGCCTGTTAATACCCACGTTTGCCCTGCTAATGATTGGGCTTGTGTGGGTTCGTGTTGTTCATCTACCCAGTTCACACCCGCATTAATAATATCGGCAACAATGGCTTGATTTCGAGCATCCTGAAAAAAATCCACGATACTTTTCGCGGTGACTGGCCCTACATCAGGCACTTGCATTAAGTCTTCAAAGCTCGCGGCTTGAATCGCAGGTAAGTTTTTAAAATACTGGGCGACATTTTTTGAGCCACCTTCACCGACTTCGGGTATACCTAAGGCCGCTAAAAATGTCCGCAATTTAGTCGCTTTTGAGGCTTCGATAGAATCCAATACGTTTTGCGCACTTTTTTCACCTAGCCCATCTAAACTGGCAATATCATCGAGTTTAAGTTTATAAATATCAGCGATAGTATGAATAATGCCTTTGCTGTACAACAATTCAATTAACTTAGTACCTAGATTGACAATGTTCATGCAGTTACGCGAGGCGTAATGTTCGATACGTTCCGCGCCTTGTGCCGCACAAATTAAACCACCTGTACAACGAAACGCGGCTTGCCCTTCAATGCGTATCACGGGCGAATCGCATACAGGGCAACGCGTAGGCATGACTATTGGCTGCCTGTCTTCGCCTTGTTCAGCGACTTTTGCCACTTTGGGTATCACATCACCTGCGCGTTGAATGTCTACGCTGTCACCGATGCACAAGCCTAAGCGGTTAATTTCATCCATATTGTGTAAAGTGGCATTGCTAACAGTTACACCTGCGACAAATACAGGTTCTAAACGCGCCACAGGGGTTAATACGCCCGTGCGTCCGACTTGAAAATCTACGCCTAAGAGTTGAGTAATCGCTTGTTGCGCGGGGAATTTTCTAGCCACTGCCCATTTAGGCGAACGGGCAATAAAACCTAAGGCGGCTTGTGTGGCTAAATCATCGATTTTATAAACAATACCATCAATTTCCATAGGCAGGCTGTCTCTGAGCGATTCCATACGTTGATAATTTTCAGCAAATGCCTCGAAACTCCCCAAAAACGCATAGCAATGGGGATTGCGTCTAAAGCCCAATGATATGAGGTAGTCAATCATCTCCGAATGGCGCGTGAATTCACGCTCACCTTGATATTCGCCAACGCTGTAAGGGATAAATTGCAAATCACGTTTAGCGGCGATTTGTGGATTCATTTGCCGAACCGTACCCGCAGCGGCGTTGCGCGGATTCACAAATACTTTGCTGTTTTGTTGTTTGGCTAACTGATTGAGTCTAGCAAACGCGGCTTTAGGCATGAACACTTCACCGCGCACTTCCAATTTTTCAGGCGGCGTGTCGGTGTTGAGCTTTAGTGGTACGGATTTGATAGTTTTGATGTTATGAGTGACATCTTCGCCAACAGCCCCGTCACCGCGTGTTGCCGCGTAACTGAATAAGCCGTGATGGTAATGAATGGTAATCGCTAAACCGTCGAGTTTTGGTTCGCTAAATAGTGCCAGTGATGCGAGGTCAACATCTAGTTCTCTAGCCGCTTTTTCAAAAAAATCGGTGGTTTCTTCGAGAGAAAACGCATTAGCTAACGAGAGCATTTTTACGCCATGCTCTACTTTTTTAAATTCAGCTATCGGTGCGGCACCAATGCGTTGCGAAGGCGATTCTGGGCTGACTAAATCGGGGTTTTCCGTTTCCAGTGCCAGTAAGGCACGAAAAGCATGGTCGTATTCGGCATCACTGACCAGTGGATTATCAAGGACGTAATAGGCGTGATTCCAGCAGTTAATGCGTTCAACCAGTTGCTCGTAGCTTAAGTTCAAAATGCCTCCAAAGTGTTTATAAGCTGTCCACGAAAAGCACAAAAACACGAAAAATAAGCGTAAGTGCGTGGGAATAACGAGGATTATGGGAGTGATAATGACATGGTAAAGACGTTGTGATGCAACGTCTCTACACTAATTAATTTTCGTGCCTTTCAAAATCAATTACAAACTCTGCCGAATAGCCTTTACGGTCGCTTCAGTGAGTGGTTTTCTTTGATGATCCCAAATATCACCATCTAACTCGACAGCTAACATACGAATAGTTTCTACATAATCATCAAATACAGAGCGTGCATCATCTAAGGCATCGGGCTGCATAAAAAATACGATACCAGAACTGTAAAACGACTCTAAATGACCATTAGGAAACGTACCTGGTGCAACCATACTAGCTACGCCAAAATCGACCAGTTGATTGGCATCTAAGCGTTCAAATATTTTTAAACTGCCATATTTAAGTCCAGCTATTCTAAAAGCGCGAATTAAATCCAGTCCATTAAAACCTTGTTCTGCTTTGGCAACGAGACAAAATTGAATAATCGCTGGCGTGGCAATGCGTGGAGGGGGAGAAAAATCCTCTTCCTCTTCTTCACCATCTTCTTCACCATCTTCGTCATTTGAATAATAATCATCTGGAGTAGCAATCGCAGATCCTAAGGGTGCAATATAAACCTCGTCCTCGGTGCTATTCGATGGCTCACGGCGTAGGGCTTGCGATTCCTCCTCCTCATCAAAGTCCATTTCTCTTTGTGATTGTCGGTCTTTCAAATAACCCCACGTCAACATCACGATGACGATAATGAGTCCTGTGGCAATAATTACAATTCTTAATATTTCTTTGTCCATTAGATGACCGCCAAACTGATTGCTTCTTCAATATCAACCGCGACCATTCGGGACACGCCTGGCTCTTTCATGGTAACACCTGCTAACTGTTTGGAAATTTCCATTGTAACCTTATTGTGTGAGATATATAAAAACTGTACGCTGGCAGACATTTCTTCAACCATTTTTGAAAATCGTCTTACATTTGCATCATCCAGTGGTGCATCCACTTCATCTAATAGGCAAAACGGCGCAGGATTAAGTTCAAAAATTGAAAAAACTAATGCCACTGCGGTTAATGCTTTTTCGCCACCCGATAATAAATGAATCGTGCTGTTTTTCTTACCAGGGGGTCTAGCGATAATAGTAACCCCCGATTCTAATAAATCTTGTTCCGTTAATTCCAAATAGGCGTGTCCGCCGCCAAATAATTTTGGAAATTTTTCTTGTAATCCGCTGTTTATTTTATCGAATGTTTCTTTAAAACGTAACCGACTTTCTTTATCAATGGTACTAATCGCCATTTCTAAGGTTTGTAAGGCTTCAATCAGGTCGGCGTGTTGGGCATTTAAAAAAGCACTGCGTTCCGATTGCGCTTTATATTCTTCGATAGCAGTTAGATTAATCGCGCCCAAGCGTTCAATTTGCGTGGTCAATTCATCCACTTTATCTTTCCAGACTGATTCTGTCGCCTGTTCGCTTAGATTTTTTAACACTTGCTCAGCATCAACATTCATTTCTTTCAGTTGCTCATTGACTGTTTGCCCTCGCACTTTACTTTCTTGACTCTCAAAACGCAGCTTATCCAGAGCTTCTTTCTCAACGTCTAACGCTCTTTGTACGCGCGTGTGTTGCTTGGCTAACTCCGTGAGAGTCGCTTCTAACTCATTTTGAATCTGCCGCTCGGTTTTTAATCGCTGTTCCAGTTGGTTTTTTTCCAGCACTTTGTCAGCGAGTAAGGCTTTTTCCTCAGCCAATGTCGAAGAGGTTTGCTGCTGTTTAGCGTCTAACTGCGCAATACGCGCCACAGCTTGCTGGTGTTGCAGTCGTAAGCGTTCTATTTGTTTACTGGTCAAACTTTCCGACGACCGCAGTGCTTCAATGCTTGCTTTGATACTAAACACCTGCTGTCTCGCTTCATTCACCGCGTGTTCGCTATGATGTTGGGCGGTTTGTAACACTTGATTTGCCGTCTCTAGCTGTAGTCGCGTGGTTTCTTGTTCTTCCATAATGGCTTCGGCTTGTGCCTGTAACTGCGCAGCTTCATCCAACATTGCAAGGGTTTTAACCAATTCACCATTAATATCGTGCTGCTCCCGACTGATTTGCGCCAAACGGTGCTGCTGTTGCTCTAAGCGGGCAGACTGCGCACTTAACTCTGCGTTTTTAAGTGACAACTCCATGCCTAGATTACTATCATATCGCGCCACTGATTCACGCTGAACTTCGGCAGTTTTTAGATGCGCTTCTGTCGCCACCAAACAGTCTTCAACATCCGCTATCTCAGTTTCTGACTGCTCTAATTGTTGCTTTAACAAGCGCAATTCTTTTTCACGCTGTAATACGCCCGTTTTATAATCTTTGCTACGCTGAATTTTCAACCAGCCCGCACCTAACCATAAACCCTCAGGCGTAATAACGGATTCAGTTACTTGCAGATTTTTTGCTAACTGCTGAGCGGTTTCGCTATCTTCGGCACAATAAACGCCCGACAATAAACCACTTAAATCCCACGGTGCGCTGATTTTAGTTAATAGTGCTGGTGCAACGACTGCCAGTCCTTTAAAGGACTGGCAGTCGTGTTCTGATAAACCAGCGGACGCAAACAATGTTAAAGATTCATCCGTTAAACTTGGTAAAAACGGTAATAATGAATCAATTTGCTCTACACAAACCGCCTCTAAATAACTGCCCAGCACCGTTTCAACCGCTATTTCCCAGCCTGCATTCACGTCTAAATATTCCGCTAACCGTCCTTGCTCAATAGCCACGCTGCATTTATCTAGCCACGCACTCAGGTTTTTATTATCCTTACCCATAGCGTGTTGCTGTAATAATTCCAACGACGTTATTTTGCCTGTCAGTTGCTGTTGCTGTGAACGATGACTATGCAGCGTATCATGCAGTTGCTTAATCTGTTGGCGGTGCTTTGTTATTTGCGAATGTAATTGTTCAAGCTCAACCTGTAAATCTTCACGCTGTGTTTCAATCAGTTCAATACTGGCTGCTAATGACTCAATATCATCGGACAAATCACCCGCTGACAACTGTTCACTTTCCAGCAACAACCTATCAAGTCGAATTTGTAATTGCTGTTGTTGATTATCCAATTGAATAATTTTAACGCGCTGGACTTCTGTCTGCTCTTTATAACGCGCAGTTTTAGCCTGATAACTATTCCATTGTGCTTGCCATGCTTGACGCTGCTGCTCTGTATCTTGCTGACACTGCACGACCGTTTCTTGGCGTTCTTGAACATCTAGCCAGCTTTGTTCGGCTTCGTCCAACTGTTGTTTAATATCTTCTAATACCTGATTATCGGCTTCCAACTCACTCAACGCATGATCGGCTTGTTGCTGTGAACGTCCAATGTCCAGCACTGCGTCCTCATGAATGCGTTGTTCATGCTTAATCGTTTGTTCAAAACGCCCCACTTCTGCAGCCGCACCGTAATAATCGCCTTGCACTTGATTAACCAGCTGTTGCTGTTGCTGATGTGCAGCGCGTTGGCTTTCCAAACTGCTATCAATGCTACGCGATTCCACAAATAGCCGATTATGCTCAATGGCAACGGCTTGTAATTTCGTATCCAACTCGCTGGCAGCTTGCTGATAACTGTGCCAGCGCATAACTAACAATTCAGACTTAAACTGCCGCTCTTGCTGTTTAAGCTCAGTGTATTTTTCGGCTTTTTCGGCTTGTTTTTGCAAATGCTTGATTTGCTTGTCCACTTCCTCACGGACATCATCCAGCCGTTCTAAATTATCGCGGGTGTTACGCATTCGGGTTTCGGTTTCACTGCGGCGTTCTTTATATTTAGAAATGCCAGCGGCTTCTTCGATATGGACGCGCAACTCGTCAGGCTTCGCTTCCACCATACGCGAAATCGTGCCTTGCTCGATAATCGCATAACTACGCGAACCCAGCCCAGTGCCTAAAAATAAATCGGTAATATCTCTGCGCCGACAGCGTGAACCATTCAGCCAATACACCGATAAACCATCACGACTGACCTGTCGCTTAATGGCAATGCTGTCATACTGGGCATATTCCCCCCCCAGCTTGCCTTCAGAATTATTAAACACTAATTCGACCGATGCGGTACTGACAGGTTTACGCCCTGACGAACCATTAAAAATAACATCCGCCATATTACCGCCACGCAAATGTTTAGCGGAACTTTCGCCCATCACCCAACGCACCGCATCAATAATATTCGATTTACCGCAGCCATTCGGGCCAACAATAGCCGTCAGATTGCTGGTGATTGGAATAACGGTGGTATCAACAAAGGATTTAAAACCCGAAAGTTTGATTTTTTCTAACTTCATAACGGGGTTATGACATCCTAATTAAAATTAAACAACCAACCTCCAAAAGTGTTGCCATTGTTACCCAATAAACCAGAAATAACAATCACTTAAAATGGTGTATTAATAGATATAAAATGGATATTAGAAATACCCACTAATAAAACATCACCCCTATCATATAAGTATCTATTTAGGAATGACTGCAATTGCATTTTTATAAAATCGGATAATCCGTATAACCCTTCGCTTCGCCGCCATAAAACGTTCTTGCATCGGGTTTATTTAACGGCGCGTTAGCCGCAAAGCGTTCCACTAAATCAGGATTAGCAATGTATAACTGTCCAAACGCGACCGCATCTGCCAATCCTTGCTCAATGGTTTTATTAGCGCGGTCATAATCATAACCACCACACACTATTAATATGCCGTGATAAGCCGCGCGTAACACTGCCAAATCAACCACCTTTGCACCGTGCCTAATATCACTTTCAAGCGCGTCAACAACATGAAGGTATGCCAGATTAAAAGCATTCAATTGTTCTAGCACATAAACAAACAGCTCTTCTGGCACAGAATCCGTCATATCATTAAATGTACCGCTTGGCGCAAGCCGCACACCAACTCTATCAGCACCCCACACCGACACCACCGCTTCGGTTATTTGCAACAAAAAGCGCGTGCGATTTTCTAAACTACCACCATACTCATCAGTGCGTTGATTAGAACCATCACGCAAAAATTGGTCAATTAAATAACCATTTGCCGCGTGAATTTCCACGCCATCAAACCCTGCTGCCAGCGCATTTTCAGCAGCGTGGCGATAATGCTCAACAATCTCTTGAATTTCAGCCACTGATAAATCACGCGGTGTAACAAACGGCTTCATACCTGTGGGCGTAATCGCCTGACCTTTGGGCGCGATAGCAGACGGTGCGACGGGTAACGCACCCTCATGATAATCAGGATGAGAAATACGTCCAACGTGCCATAACTGCAAAAAGATATGCCCCTTTTTTGCGTGAACCGCTGAGATGACTTTTTTCCAGCCCTCAACGTGTGCTGCATCATAAATACACGGAATAGCGGGATAACCAATGCCTTGCGGCGAAATAGGCGACGCTTCGGAAATAATTAAACCCGCACTGGCACGTTGCGTGTAATACGTTGCCATTAACTCATTCGCCACACCATCAGGTGAACGCATTCGCGTTAAGGGAGCCATAATTACTCGATTCGGTAAGGTATAAGCACCGATTTTAATAGGAGAAAGTACCGTTGTATTCATAGTTTATTTAAGCCTTGAAAATTAACTGCTGCTACGCATTGTCCACAAAAGACACGAAAAAAATCAATGACCGCTTTCCGTGTTTTTCGTGGCTACTAGTCGCGTGCAATATCCGCTATTAAAAGCAATGACATAGCCCGCAAGAACAAATAACGGCTAACGCTTACTTGCCAGAATCATCACTAAACACGCCAAAATCCATAATGCGCTGATAACGTTTCTCTAGTAGCTCATCAAGTGAATGCTGTTTGAGTTCGGCTAAATGGCGTATCAATGCTTCTTTTAAATTCGAGGCAATTATTTTGAAATCACGATGCCCGCCGCCTAGCGGTTCTCTAACCACTTCATCTACAAAACCTTGTTCACGAATACGGTCGGAGGTAATCCCCATTGCTTCAGCGGCTAATTGGGCTTTATCGGGGCTTTTCCACAATATGGACGCGCAGCCTTCGGGGGAAATAACCGAATAAGTGCTGTATTCCAACATAATTAAGCGATCACCTACGCCAATCGCTAACGCACCACCTGAACCACCTTCACCGATGATGGTGCAGATAATCGGGGTTCTAAGTTTTGCCATTTCAAATAAATTTCTAGCAATGGCTTCACTTTGTCCGCGCTCTTCTGCGCCAATTCCAGGATAGGCACCTGGAGTGTCAATTAAGCAAATCAACGGCAAACCAAAACGCTCTGCCATTTTCATCACGCGTAAGGCTTTACGATAACCTTCAGGGCGTGGCATACCGAAGTTACGGTAAATTTTTTCTTTGGTATCGCGTCCTTTTTGATGCCCAATAATCATCACAGGCTGTCCATCCAGACGCGCTAAGCCACAAACAATAGCGGGGTCGTCGGAGTATGTACGGTCGCCATGCAGTTCGTGAAATTCAGTGAACAAATGTTCAACATAATCCAAGGTATAAGGACGGCCGGGGTGTCGAGACACTTGCGAAATTTGCCAATCGGAAAGATTAGCAAAAATGGATTCAGTCAGTGCCAAACTTCTGTCTTCTAACTGTTTAAGCGCGTCAGATATGTTGATATTGTTATCAGACTGCACATTGCGCAGTTCTTTTATTTTTGCTTCTAGTTCAGCAATCGGTTGTTCGAAATCGAGAAAATTTAAGTCCATAGCCTGCGTGTCAAAAGAAGTTAGGGTGAGCGTTAGGGAGGGGATTTTATAGAAATAAGGATGCAGGTACAAGGCGCGTTAGGCTTTCGCTCGCCATATCACGAATTTAGTATTGCTTGCAACGACAGTGCAGTTACCGAATAAGCGGTTTAAATCTTGGTAATAATTTAAATGACGATTACCGATAACCCACAATTCGCCGCCTTTTTTTAACACATTTTTAGCTTGTTTAAAGAGCTGAACAGCGATTTGATCGCCAATAGTATTCTGTTGATGAAACGGTGGATTGCATAAAATTACATCGGCGGATTGCGCCGCAAAATCGCTTAAGCCATCACCGATTTGAAAACTAGCTGTCCGCTGTTCTCCAAATGCACGCTGAAAATTAGTGCGTGCCGAAGCGACTGCCATAAACGATTCATCAATAAAATGCAGTGTTGCAGTGGGATTGCGTTCAGCGGCAATCAAGCCGACTACGCCATTACCACAGGCTAAATCAATGATGTCAGTCACATTGGGTTTAATGGGCAAATGTTCCAAAAAAAACCGTGTGCCTATGTCGAGACGGTCACGCGAAAAGACGTTGGCGTGATTGCTTAGCCAATAATCGGTGTTTTCCAGTTGGTATTCAACAGGATAGGGATTTTCAACAATTGGCAAATTTTCATCCAAAGTCGCAAAAATCAGCCGTGCTTTTTTCTTCGCTAATGAGGTGCTGGTAGTGCCGATTAACCGTTCCAATAGTTTCCACACGTTAGCGGGTAAGGCTTTGACCATACCCGCAATGATAATCTGTGTGTCCGCGTTGATATGCGGACGTAAACGGATAAGTTGGTCTTCTAATAACGCCAGTGTTTTCGGTACTTTAATCACCACATAATTAAACACGCCGTCCAGTATGTCCAGACTTGCTGTCAATTTAACAGCGTGTTCAGGTAAATTATTATTGCGCAGGTTAATCCGTGTTGCTTGCTGTGATAGATAGGAATCAGACAGGGCATGGGGTTGCAACTGATGCAACGCCACAGCTAACGCACCAAAAGTATCATTAACAATTAACACGCGCGTATTCGGCGGCGTGTCGGCAAGCGTGTCCAGCACATATTCATCCGCTGCATCCCACGCGCGTAATAACTCACGGGGACGGTGTGGTAAACGGTGCAGAATAAACGTGCCTTGTGTGGCGGTGAGGGTGTGGTCTTGATTGGGCATGATAAGGGCTGGTTAAAATTTGCAGATTGTTACGGATAACATCCCTTTAAGGGATGTTATCCGTCGTTTAAGCACGCGACATAAACTTGCCTGTTTCAGTATTAACTTTGATTAGCTCATCAGTTTCCAAATATTCAGGCACTTGCACTTCAATGCCCGTGCTGAGTTTAGCGGTTTTAGTGCGCCCTGCGGCGGTCGCACCTTTAATAGCAGGTGCGGTTTCTACAATCGTCATCACCACCGAGGCAGGTAGCTCAATCGCGATAACGGTATCATCGACTAATAACGCCACGATGCTTTCTAAGCCTTCGATTAAATAGCCAACTTGATCCGCGATGTCTTCACGGTTTAAGCTGTAAGGGGTGTAATCTTCGCTGTTCATAAAAATAAAACTGTCACCATCTTGATAAGAATACTGCACTTTCACCCGCGCATAATCCGCCTCTTTATACATATCCGTACCTTTCAACGACTCATCCAGTTTCTGCCCTGTTTTGAGATTGGTAAAACGGATTTTGTACAAGGTAGACGCGCCGCGTGAGGATGGATTTCTCACCTCAACTTGTTTAACAGCATGAGCCACGCCGTTGATTTCCACCACCATACCTGATTTTAATTCACTTGCTTTGGGCATTATTTGTTTCTCGAAATTAATATATTAAAAAGCAGTTTTTTATACCTGCTATTGAATGAGTCGTAGGCTAATTTTCTTTCAGCAAATTTTGAATCATCTCATAAGCTTGAAAAATAGAAATACGCCCTTGTTCGACATGATTAATTAATTCAGAAGCATCTTTGGGTGAAATAACATCTTTATCAATCAGCTCCCTAGTGGAGATAATAAAGGCTGTTTTATCAATCTCAGTAATGCTTCCCGCTTTTTCTTTTGCTTCCAGAGACTTAGACTTTTCACGGAATTGTTGTAACAACTCTAATTTTCTTCCCTCGGCTAAGCCTCCGCCATGAATTAAGCGTGATACACCATAAGCCGCCGCACCAGCAACCGCAGCAGTGCCAATAATCCAACCGACAGGCGTTGCTGCGACTGCTGCCACACCAAACCAACTCGCGGCTGTTGTCAGCCCGAAAATTGACGTTGCTCCTGCCGCACTTGCTAAAGTACCTGCCGCTGCTGCGCCTAATCCTACACCGACTAAAGTAATGCCTGTATCACCCAAGATGCGTACTTTATCATCTGGATTTTTCTCTAAATCATCAATCATTTTGAGGAGTTGTTCTTTTGTTACTTTTGAGTTCGTGAACATTTCACATCACACCTACCCTAAAAGTTATTGTTCAAATATGGTGTTGAAAATATCGATAAGCAACTTAAAAAATGCCTTGGCTATTTCAATAACATCTTGTCCTATAGCAATTAAACCATCAGTTGTATTGACGACTTTTCCTTGTTCAATTTTATCAAGTCGATGACCTGCAATCGCACCAATAGTGACTGCAATTGCGGTAACAATTGGTGCTAAATAAACACCTAAAAAAGGAATCATACTGACCAATGCCCCAATCGCGGCTCCGACAGCAATACCAATAGCAAGATTCGGATGGGCTTTAATAAACTCGATAATTTTAATTAGAACAATTTTACCGATATTAATAACGCGGTCAGCAACTTTTGCAGTAACGTTAATCAGGTCTTTTAATCTAATAGCGACTTCACTAGGCAAGCCATTCTCACAGAGCCATAAATAAAGGTCGCTACTCAAAACAGATTCAGCCTCTGCATCCAGTAAGGTAAGTTTGAAATCGGCTTTTGTTGGCGTTAAAACTTGTGCATTCATTAAAACTTTCCTCACTAAATTATGTTAATTAGTACGCAAGCGTACCCTACAACGCTATAAACGCCTTCAACAACAGCGCGGTATTAGCCATACCACTATGCAAATTATGTTCAATTTCTGCCATCGTAATTTCACCTTCAGTCACGCCTGCCGCCCAGTTGGCGACTACAGAAATGGCAGCGTATTCTATGTCTAATTCTTTGGCTAAGGCGGCTTCTGGCATGGCGGTCATACCGACTAAATCGCAGCCGTCTTGTGCCATGCGTTTAATTTCAGCGGGGGTTTCTAAACGTGGGCCTTGGGTGCAGCCGTAAGTACTTTCTGGAGTGATAGCGATATTCGCGTTGGCGGCGGCGGTGATTAACAGTTCGCGTAAGCGGCGGTTGTATGGATAAGTAAAGTCAATGTGGGTAACGGGATAGTTTTCATCATCAAAAAACGTGTGTTTACGCCCGTGGCTATAATCAATCAGTTGGTCGGGAATGGCGATATGTGCGGGTTTCATCGCTTCGGTAATCCCACCGACAGCGGCGACGGCGACAATTTCGGTAATACCCAGCTGTTTAAGTCCCCAAATATTGGCACGGTAGTTTATTTTATGTGGGGCGATGGTGTGCGGATTACCGTGGCGTGCTAGAAAAACAACCGATTTGCCGTTTAATTCGCCTGTGATAAAGTCAGCAGACGGTGCGCCATAAGGCGTGTCTAATCGCTCACGTTTAATAATTTTTAGGTCGCTGAGTTGCGTTAAACCTGTACCGCCGATAATTGCTAATGTTGTCATAATCTGTTTCCTTAAGAATTTTCTTTACAGGCATAAATGCCAGCCGCGTTACGACAATAACCTTTATAGTCCATGCCATAGCCAAATAAATAACGATTTTCTGTTTCTAAGCCAACAAAATCAGCCTTAATCGGTTTGTCATGTCCCAATTTTTTATCAATTAATACCGCGCTGTAAACCGCTCGCGCACCTTGTTGTATGCAGTATTCATGAATTGCGGCGAGGGTAATGCCTTCATCTAGGATGTCATCAACAATTAATACGGTGCGGTCTTGTAATATGGCACGCGGTTTTAATATCCAATCAATACCACCACCAAAGGTTTGATTTCTATAACGACTGGCATTAATGGCATCGATATTTAACTGCATGGTTAAGCGCGTAAGCAGTTTACCCGCTGTCACAATACCGCCATTCATCACGCATAACACGATAGGATTAGTGTCCGCCAGTTGGCTATTAATATCAGCTGCCATTGCATCCAAAGCGGCTTCTACAGCTTGCTCATCGTACAGTAAATCAGCGTTTTCCTGTATTTGTTGAATTTCTTGCAGGTCTTGAATTTCATTAAGCATGGTGTTGATTACCTTGGGTAAGAAGATTAGTAATATGTTGCCATTGTTGAGTATTCATTAATTGTTCGCGGTTGAGATGAAACTTGCCTTGCATGGCTTGCAGACGGTGTTGCCTGAGTGGGTCTACGGTCACAGGCAAAGCATTTAGCACTTGTTCAGCTGCGGCAGGATTATTGCACACTAAAATCATGTCACAACCTGCAAGTTGCGCTTGTCTGGCGCGTTCGGGAAAATCGCCAACACTCGCCGCACCTTCCATGCTTAAATCATCACTGAAAATTGTGCCGTTAAAGTTGAGTTCCCCGCGCAAAATTTGTTGCAACCAAAACGGAGAAAAGCCCGCTGGATTGGGGTCAACTTTTGAATAAACAACATGCGCGGGCATGATGGCTTCCAAGCCTTCATTAATCAGTTGGGCGAATGGTTGCAAGTCTTTGGCACGGATGCTGTCTAAATCGCGCTCATCAACAGGGAGCGTTAAATGTGAATCTAAGGCGACTGCGCCGTGACCAGGAAAATGCTTACCTGTGGCTGCCATACCCGCAGTGTTCATGCCTTTTCTGAATAAACTCGACAAGTGCGTTGCTAACTCGGCATCTGTCGAGAACGAACGATCACCGATAATTTCACTGACTCCGCAATCAATATCTAACACGGGTGCGAAACTAAAATCCACGCCGACGGCTAATAATTCCATCGCCATTAACCAACCTGCTTGTTCAGCCAATTCGGGTTCATTAGCATAAGAAGATGCAGGCGGTAAGCGCGTAAAGCCAGTACGAAACCGTTGTACTCTACCGCCTTCTTGATCGACAGCGATTAAAATATCGCCGTTTCTTGCTGCACGAATATCGTTAATCAGCGCGGTGACTTGCTCTGGGCTTTCGTAGTTGCGGGAAAACAATATCACCGCGCCAGTGTTGGGGTGATTGATGATGTCACGCTCATGCGCAGTCAATGTTAAGCCCGACACATCGAGCATAATCGGGCCAAAGGGTTGTTTAGTCATGGTTTGGTTATTGTGTTAGATGAATTGTGTAGGTTGGGGTGAGGTACAAACCCCAACATTTACAGTTAGCGGCTGGTTTTACAACGTTTGAAACGGCTTTAATGTCTGATGTCTAAACGCATAATGGATTTTTTTAAACCAAATGCTGATGTACATACGTTTAAATAATTTGAGTTTTTCTAACATAGGGACAGCGGGCGGAGGGAGGTCTTTCAATATATACCAACAATTTCTATTGAGTCGGCGTACTAATTTATAACCTTGTTGCTTTAAAAATAAATGTTTTTTCAAATACAAGTGCTTGTCTTCTAACAAGATTAATTGCGGCTGATAAAGACTAAAATCTAAGCCTAATAACACATCCATTTCCGCGCCTTCCACATCAATCGACAAAAAATCAATCTGCTGAATCTGTTGGGTTTGCAAAATATGTGTCAAGGTATCCGCTTGGACTTCTATGCTGTTATGGTGTTGATAGTTATGTTCATCGGCATTTTTTTCTAATGCGGCATGACCTGTGACTTCCTGATTATTATCATCCAGTGGAATACTCAATACCATCGTGCCGATATTTTCAGGGCAAGTACAAGCGACTTCACAAACGGTGGCTTTAGGTCTAAGTTGTACCGCTTTTTGCGCTAGACTTGGATTGGGTTCAATTAATACACATCGCCAATTTAATTGCTCTTCTAAATGCAGGCTTTGTGAACACACTGAAACAGGTTCATTCGCGCCAACCTCAACACAAATTCCTTCTTGTCGCTGCTGAAAAAATTGCCGAATCTGTGCTTTTTCATAGTCTTCATTTAAATCATGATCGGATAGACTTACCATATTCCTACTCCCAATGTTATTTATTTATAGTGTGCTTTGTTATTCGCGTACTGGTTTTTTTTCTAATTTGCGTTGCAAAGTACGGCGGTGCATATTCAAAGCGCGGGCGGCGGCAGAGATATTGCCTTCATGCTGCATCAGCACTTTTTGTAAATGCTCCCATTCTAAGCGTTTAACCGATAATGGGTTTTCACTGATAGAGACCGCAGAATCACCGTCATTTTTATTAAGCGCGTGAACAATTTCATCGGCATTGGCAGGCTTGGTTAAATAATGCACCGCGCCTAATTTAATGGCTTCGACCGCAGTGGCAATACTAGCAAACCCTGTTAGCATGACAATTTGGGTATTATCATCCAAGGCAATGAGTGCTTTCACCAGCTCTAAGCCCGACTCATAACCGATACGCAAATCAATCACCGCATATTCGGGTAAGTTTTGTTCAGCCAGTAAAATACCACTACTGACATCGTTAGCCACTAGCACTTCATAATTTCTTTTTTCTAACGCGCTTTTTAACACCATGCAAAACGTCACGTCATCATCGACTAGCAATAAGCGCGGTTTATCCGTTTCCGTAGTTGTCATTATGATTCTCGATGGTTAAAAGAGGCAGGGTGATTTCGACGCACGCCCCCCCTCCCTCCTTATTATAAAGGTTAATTTTGCCACCCAAACGACTGATGGTGGAGTAAGTTAAAAATAAGCCCACGCCTAAACCACGCTTTTTACTCACGACAGGTTGCTTGCCTGCAAATTCAAGTAATTCGGGTGGTAGCCCTGAGCCAAAATCACAGATTTTAAAGGTAGCTTGTTCTAAGTCCCAATCAGCATGAAATTCGATGCCTAATTCAGGCTGTGTGGCTTCGGCTGCGTTATTTAAAATGTTAATAATGGAATGGGTGAGTGTGCGTTCAGCAATGATTTTTGCATCCATAGCAACGGTTGACTCGATAAAAAAATTCAGTTTTGCCGATGGCTGGTGGGTACGCCATTGCATAATCACGCTGTCGATATAGTCAGTCAATAACATACTGCCACCCGACTCGGCACGCATCTCCCCCGCTGAAGCTGACATCACCGACAGCGTCTCTTTGCAACGATTAATTTGTTGCTGCATGATGATGGCTTTCTGATGCAAATCAGGATAAAGATGTGCGGGGTATTCTTGTTCCAATTCATGTGCAACGATAGCAATGATGCCTAAAGGTGTCCCCATGTCGTGCGCGGCACTGGCAGCTAATGTGCCGAGTGCGACGACGCGTTCATCGCGTAATGCACTTTCACGCGCTTCGGCTAAACTACGTTCTTGAACTTTTAAGGCTTTAGACAATGCCACCACAAAAAAAGCCACCAAACCCGCACTAAATACAAAACCAAACCACATCCCAAACATATGCAAATTAAAATAATGTTTGTCACTGAGAATATGCGCCTGTCGTAGCATTTGATAGCTACTCATATCAGAATGACTCATTGCTGGATCGGGCGCGTGTGGTTCTATAGACGGCAACGGCACGTTATAAGTAATCAATATTGTGTATAAGGTGGTCGTTAAAATAACCATATTCCACGCGAATGACTGCGGTAGCATGATAGCGGCAATAATCACGGGTAACAAAAACACCCAAATAATAGGATTGGACGCGCCACCTGTTAGATATAGCAAACCCGCAATACCCAGTACATCCATACTGAGTTGCAAAAAAATCTCTAGGTGCGTCACTGATTCATCGGTATCCAAGCGTATTAATGTGTACACATTAACAGCAACAATCGACGCGATGACTAGCCAGAGCTGTTGTTCGGGTAGTCGAATATTCAGCACATACACTGAGATAAAAATCAGCAGTGATTCACTGGCGACCATCATGTTTCTGAGGATAAACAGCCACCGCAAATTTTGTCGGGCAGAAATTTGTGATTTAGGAATGGGCGAGACGTGTGTGAGCATTTTTGAAAATAAGGAGAGGTTTTTAAGACGGGAATGTAGGTACAAGGTTGAGTTAGCGATAACGTAACCTAACATTTCTGTGATGATTGTTCAGTTTCGTTATCGCTCTATTCAAGCTACGATAGCTTAGCGTTCAATATTTTATTCACTTCAGCAGGATTAGCTTTGCCTTGCATGGCTTTCATGACCTGCCCAACAAAAAAGCCAAACATTTTTTCATTGCCCCCACGGTACTGCTCCACTTGTTTGGCATTCGCCGCAATGATTTCAGTGATAATCGCTTCAATCGCGCCTGTGTCCGTAATTTGTTTTAAGCCTTGGGCTTCAATAATTTCATCCGTCGTATCAGTGCCTTGCCAAAGTGCTTCAAACACTTGTTTGGCAATGTTGCCAGAAATGGTGTTGTCAGCGATACGCGCCAATAAACTGGCAAAACGTTGTTCATTAACAGGTGAATCGATAATATCTAAACCTGCTTTATTCAAGGCGGCAGATAAAGTACCTGTCATCCAATTAGCACACAGTTTAGCTTCACAACCCGATTGTTTAACCACCGCTTCAAAATAATCCGCTAAAGGTCGTGATGAAGTAAGAATGGTTGCGTTCTCATCATCTAAGGCATACTCCGTTTTAAAGCGTTGTTTTTTCGCTTTGGGTAATTCGGGCAGTTCGGCTTTGATTTGAGCTTTAAAGTCTTCGCTGATATGAACAGGCAGTAAGTCAGGATCAGGAAAGTAGCGGTAATCGTTGGCTTCTTCTTTACTACGCATAGAGCGGGTTTCATCTTTCACTGAATCATACAAACGGGTTTCTTGTACCACTGTACCGCCGTTTTCTATCAATTCAATTTGGCGGGCAATTTCATGATTGATGGCTTTTTCAACAAATTTAAACGAATTGATGTTTTTAATTTCCGCGCGAGTACCAAATTCTGCTTGTCCTTTAGGGCGCACCGAGACGTTAGCATCACAACGAAATGAGCCTTCCTGCATATTGCCATCACAGATACCTAAATAACGCACTAATTCATGCAGCGTGCGCATATAAGCGACTGCTTCTTTGGCTGAACGCAAATCAGGTTCAGAAACAATTTCTAATAATGGCGTACCCGCACGGTTTAAGTCGATGCCGCTTAAACCGTGGAAACTTTCATGCAGTGATTTACCTGCGTCTTCTTCTAAATGCGCACGCGTCACGCCAATGCGCTTGGTTTCACCATCAACTTCAATGTCGATATGTCCGATACCAACGATGGGTAAATCCATTTGACTGATTTGATAGCCTTTCGGCAAGTCAGGGTAAAAATAATTTTTTCGAGCAAATACAGAATAAGGTGCGATGTGAGCTTCAATTGCCATGCCAAAAATGACTGCTTTATAAACTGCGTCTTCGTTGAGTACAGGCAACACACCTGGTAAGCCTAAATCAACGGCACAGGCTTGAGTATTAGGTTCTGCGCCATAGGCAGTAGATGCACCTGAAAAAATTTTGGATTTTGTGGCGAGTTGTGCGTGAATTTCCAACCCAATAACAGTTTCCCATTGCGCCATTTTTTTGCTCCTTACTTAAAATTCAATTTATACGGTGGACTATTGGTGTATCTAAATCAGTATTATGGCAAATATCATACTTTATATCTTGCTCTAATACCCGCTTGATTGATAAAGTAACGCTATTTTTCATTCCTTAAAGGAAACAGGTAAAAATGTTCAAAAGAATTCGCGGACTTTTCTCAAATGATTTATCGATTGACTTAGGAACCGCTAATACATTGATATATATTCCCGGTCAAGGCATTGTGCTGAATGAGCCATCAGTAGTTGCTATAAAAGAAGACAAAGTGCGTGGTGCGAAAACTATTGCAGCGGTCGGTGCTGAGGCTAAACAAATGCTAGGACGCACCCCAGGGAATATTACGGCTATTCGCCCTTTGAAAGATGGCGTAATTGCTGATTTCAATATCACCGAAAAAATGTTGCGATTTTTTATCGAAAAAGTCCACAAACGTAAATTATTCAGCCCTAGCCCACGCATTTTGATTTGTGTTCCCTGCGGGTCTACCCAAGTTGAGCGGCGTGCAATTCGTGAATCCGCCATGATGGCAGGCGCACGCGCTGTTTATTTAATTGAAGAACCTATGTCAGCGGCGATTGGCGCGGGATTGCCTGTGAATGAAGCCTACGGCTCTATGGTTCTGGATATTGGTGGCGGTACATCGGAAGTCGCGGTTATTTCTATCAATGGTATCGTTTATTCATCGTCGGTGCGTATTGGTGGTGATCGTTTTGATGAAGCGATTGTCAGTTATGTGCGTAGAAACTACGGCACGCTCATCGGTGAAGCCACCGCAGAACGCATTAAACTGGAAATTGGCTCTGCTTATCCTGGTTCTGAAGTGCGAGAAATCGAAGTAAAAGGTCGTAATCTTGCTGAAGGTATACCGCGTAGTTTTACCTTAAACAGCAATGAAATTTTAGAAGCCTTGCAAGAACCACTATCAGGAATTGTCGGTGCTGTTAAAACCGCTTTAGAACAAACGCCACCTGAATTAGGTTCAGATGTTGCTAATCGGGGCATTTATTTAACAGGCGGCGGTGCATTATTAAGAGATATTGACCGTTTAATTTCTGAGGAAACTGGCTTACCTGTATATATTGCTGATGACCCACTTACTTGTGTGGCAAGAGGCGGCGGCATGGTGTTAGAAATGATGGAAAAACAAGGGACTTCCAGTTTTTCTTTAGAATAAACCACTGCTTTAAACCATTTATTCTAGCTACTGTCGATATAACGCACCCGATAGTTCTGTTTTTAACTGATACGAGGTTTTCGCTATAAAACTGATATTTGCCACTGCTCCGTCCATTAATACTCGCCTGCTTGTGGCAGTTATCGCTTCGATTGCCTTGTTGGTGACTGAGCACAGAAGCTCTAAATTGGATACGTTGCGACTATCGTTATCCTATATTGTCGATCCATTAAAATATGCAATTGACTTGCCTAGTGCGCTCATTAAGCAGGCTACTGAATCTTTCGGTTCTTATACTGCATTAGTCCGTGAAAATGCGAACTTGCGTAATGAACAGCTGGTACGCCAAACCCAGTTACTTAAACTGGACTCGCTAGAAAAAGAAAATGTTCGTCTCCGTGCTTTATTGGAAAACTCCTTTAAACTGGGCGAACAAGTGTTAATTGCTGAATTATTATCCATTAATACATCACCTTATGATCATATTCTTGTGGTCAACAAAGGAACAAATTTTGGTGTTCATCCACAACAACCCGTATTAGATGCAAACGGCGTGGTAGGGCAGGTATTTCGTGCCTTACCACTCACCTCAGAAATTATGCTAATCACTGATCTTAATCATGCGATTCCCGTGCAGATTAACCGTAACGGCTTGCTAACTATTGCGGTAGGTAGTGGTCAACTAAACCAACTGAATTTGCCTTTTTTACCGAGCAACGCGGATATTCGTCCAGGTGATTTACTGATAACATCAGGCTTAGGCGGAACATTTCCGCAAGGTTATCCTGTCGGTGTTGTTGATGAATTTACCTCACAGCCTAACAAACCCTTCGCTAACATTACGGCTACGCCTAAATCCCTGTTAGATCGTAACAGAGAGCTGATGATTGTCTGGAGTCACTCAACACCCGTACCCCTCATATCAAAGCCCACTATCTCTGAACCCATTCTTAATACGCCCGCCCCCATAGTTCCGACCAATGAATAAAACAATATGGTTTTGTCGGGTTGCGCTGACAATAGTGTTAGCCATGTGCCTAAGAATTATACCTTGGTCGGCTACGTTGGAATTATTTAATCCAGACTGGGTATTGCTAACGCTTATTTATTGGTCACTTGCATTGCCCGAACGAGTTGGCATTTTTCACGCGTGGACAATTGGTTTGCTAACTGACGTATTAACAGGTCAATTATTTGGTCAACACGCCTTAGCTTATTCACTAGTCATCTACGCCTGCCTCAAACTACATAAACGCCTACGTCAATACGCCTTAATGCAACAAGTATTGTTTATTTTCTGTGCATTGTTGGTCTCTCAACTACTATTTTTCTTCATAAAAAACCTACACCATCCTATACAACTAACGACTGATTTCTGGCTACCTGTAATAACAGGTACCGCTTGTTGGCCATTAGTTTATAGAGTATTACGTTGCGTTCGTTTATCAATGCAAACTAATCAGCCCGAATGACAGCCAGCATAAGCCAGCCTCTAGTTCGTTGTTGTTTGAATCGTAAGCCTTAATTATGTCTCGCGTTCACTCTATTAAAGACACTCAGTTAGAAAGCCATTTATTTCTTAATCGCATCATGGCAGCCTTTATTGCCATTATGTTATTAACGACAGGGCTTATTGTTCGCTTGATTCACCTACAGGTTGCAGGTCATGAACATTATGCGACACTGGCAAAAGATAACAGCATTAAAATCTATCCAATCGTACCGACACGCGGCATGATTTATGACCGCCACGGCAATATTCTTGCCGAAAACACCCAGTCTTACAGCCTCGAAATTGTCCCTGAAAAAGTCAAGGATATGGATGAAACCCTGTTACAGTTGCAAAAACTACTGAACATCCCCGACGAAAAAATAGATCTTTACCAAAAACAACGCAAACGCCAAAAACGTTTTACCAGCACGCCGTTGTTATTAAGTATGAGTGACGATGAAATTGCTAAATTTGCCGTCAACAGACCTTTTTTTCCAGGTGTTGATATTAAGCAACGACTGGTAAGACATTACCCTTACGGTGAGTTAGCTGCTCATGTCGTCGGTTATGTAGGACGTATTAATGAAGCAGAAGTTAAAACACTGTCCGCAGAGGAATATCAAGGTTCAACCCACGTTGGCAAACTTGGCATAGAAAGCTCTTATGAAACCCAATTACATGGCAAAACGGGTTATGCGGAAATAGAAACCAATGTACAAGCACGACCGCTCAATACGCTCAATGAAACCGATGCTGTCCAAGGCGCGAATCTCCATCTCACCTTAGATATGGATTTACAAAAAACTGCTTATGACGCACTCGCACCTTTCAATGGTGCGGTAGTTGCCATTGAGGTTAAAACAGGTGGCGTATTAGTCTTCACTAGTCGTCCCAGCTTTGATCCAAATCCTTTCGTGGCAGGTATCGCTAATGATGCCTACCAAGCTCTTCAATTATCGGAAAATCAACCGTTATACAATCGGGCTTTGCGTGGACTCTATCCTCCTGGCTCAACACTTAAACCCTTTGTTGCCCTCGCAGGACTGGAGCATAACGCTGTTACTGCCTCACAACGTCTTTTCTGTCCTGGTTATTATCAATTGCCTAATGTCGATCACAAATACCGTTGTTGGAAAAAAACAGGTCATGGCGCGGTAAACGTCAGCGATGCCATCGCCGAATCTTGTGACGTGTATTTTTACCGTCTCGCCTCCACACTTGGCATTGATGATATGCACAACTTTTTACAAAAATTTGGCTTTGGTGAAAAAACGGGCATTGATTTGGCAAATGAAAAAACGGGCTTGCTACCTTCACGCGAATGGAAATTAGAACAAAAAAAGCAATCATGGTATCCCGGTGAGACCCTCATCACAGGCATAGGTCAAGGGTCAAATCAAGTCACACCCATACAACTTGCCAGAGCAACTGCCACACTGGCAAATAGAGGAGACGTAGTCACGCCTTTTCTGGTAGACAAAATCGTTTCTGCAACCGAAACGCGTAAAGGCCCTGAAACACACCAAGAAATTATTCCACTCAAGAAAAGCAATGTTGACACCATCGTTTCCGCAATGGTTGATGTCGTTCACAACGAACGCGGTACTGCCCATGCTCTTAAAAAAGACTTTGACTATCTTATGGCAGGAAAAACTGGCACGGCTCAAGTGCTAGGCATTAAACAAAATGCCAAATATAATGAAAACGCCATTGAATTTAAATACCGCGATCACGCTCTGTTTATTGCTTTTGCACCTGCCAATGCCCCAAAAATAGCCATCGCTGTTATTGCTGAAAACGGTGGTCACGGTGCGTCAGTCGCAGCACCTATTGCAGCAAAAGTGATTAAGCAATATTTACAAGACCATAATGAAAACTGAAACCCATCATCATCAATTTGAAAACCCTTCAGTCATCGGCACTATCCTCCGTAAACTGCATATTGATATTCCCTTATTCATCGCCTTATCACTTACAGCCTCACTTAGTTTTGTTATTTTATACAGCGCGGGTAGTCAAGATATGGGCGTACTCGCACGCCAAGGCGCGAGGATTGGACTCGCATTCACCGTTATGATTGTCCTCGCGCACATAGATCCCTATCAGTTTAAACGCTATTCCGCGTTACTATTTGGCATTGGTATTGTGTTACTCGCGGCAGTATTAGTCATGGGGCAAACTGCTCTAGGGGCACAACGCTGGCTAAACTTAGGTTTTTTTCGTTTTCAACCGTCAGAAATGATGAAAATTGCCGCGCCCATGATGGTTGCGTGGTATTTATCAGAACACCCATTGCCACCTAGATCTAAACAACTTTTTATTGCCACGGTTCTTATTCTTGTTCCCTCTTTACTGATTGCTAAACAACCCGATTTAGGCACTGCCATTCTGGTTGCTAGTTCTGGTGCGGGGGTGTTATTTTTTGCAGGACTATCGTGGTGGTTTATTATTGGCATTCTTGCCAGCTTAACCGCATTAACACCCATCCTGTGGCACTTCATGCACGATTACCAACGCGCCCGCGTTCTCACTTTTTTAAACCCCGAAGCCGATCCCTTAGGACGGGGTTATCACATTATCCAATCGAAAATTGCTATCGGCTCAGGAGGGATTTATGGCAAAGGTTGGCTAGGCAGTACCCAATCAGAACTGGATTTTTTACCCGAAAGCTCTACTGATTTTATTTTTGCGGTATTTGCTGAAGAATTTGGCTTATTCGGCTGCGCTGGCTTATTGACTTTATATATACTAATCATCACTCGCTGTTTATACATCGCCTCACAAGCGCGTGATACTTACTGTCGCCTACTCGCAGGTAGCTTAGCCTTCACCTTTTTTGTCTACGTCTTCGTCAACATTGGCATGGTGATTGGCGTGCTACCCGTTGTTGGTGTTCCCCTGCCCTTAATCAGTTACGGTGGCACATCCATCGTCACGTTGTTATCAGGGTTTGGAATTTTGATGTCTATACACACTCATAAAAAGTTTTTACACCGCTAAAACCCTGCTCCAGTTGCTTACACCAGTGTTTTCGCCTGAATATCGGCATGATAAGACGATCTCACCATAGGCGCACTGGCGACTTGTTTAAAACCTAACGATTTAGCCATTACGCCGTATTCATCGAATTGAGCGGGAGTGATGTATTCTTGCACAGGCGTATGTGATTTACTGGGTTGCAGATATTGCCCTAGCGTGAGCATGGTGCAACCTGCGGCTCTCAAATCGTGCATGACTTGCTGGATTTCTTCTGAACGTTCGCCCACGCCGAGCATGAGTCCTGATTTGGTAGGCGTTTGTGGATGGAGTTGTCCATATTGGCGCAGTAATTCTAATGAGCCTTGATAATCGGCACCTGGACGAATTTGTTTGTATAAACGCGGCACAGTTTCTAAGTTGTGATTAAACACATCACAAGGTTGTTCAGCGAGAATAGCAACGGCTTTTTCAATACGTCCGCGAAAATCGGGGACTAGAATTTCTATTTTTATCTGTGGCGTTTTTAAGCGAATTTGCTCAATACATTCCGCAAAATGCCCCGCACCACCGTCTCTTAAATCATCTCTATCAACCGAAGTAATGACCACATATTTGAGTGCCATTGCTTGAATTGCATCGGCTAACTGTGCAGGTTCATTTTTATCTAATGGCAAGGGTTTACCATGCGCCACATCACAAAACGGACAGCGACGGGTGCATAAATCACCCATAATCATAAAAGTCGCGGTGCCGTGTTGAAAACATTCGGATAAATTAGGGCAAGCGGCTTCTTCACACACACTATGTAAATTGCGTTCACGCATGATTTGTTTGATGCGGGTGATGTCATCACTGGCAGATAATTTAACGCGTATCCAGTCTGGCTTGCGCAATACGGTGTCGCTAACCTCAACTTTGATAGGAATTTTTGCTAATTTTTCAGTGTTGCGTTGGTGTGATTCAGGCGTAGAACGTGAAGGAGCAGAATAAGTCATTTTTCGAGTGCCGTGATAATCGCTAGCCCCATTAAAGAAGCAAGCTCGGTAGTGTTAATGGTTACGCCTAAATCGCTCAGTTGGGTGACTTTTAAGTCTTTGTACCCACAAGGATTAATGAAGTTGAATGGAGTCAAATCCATTTCATTATTGAAACTTAAGCCATGATAACTGCAATTATTTTTAATGCGTATGCCGATAGAACCAATTTTTTTGCCTTGCACATAAACGCCAGGGGCTTCAGCTTTGGCAATCGCTACGATACCGTAATGGGCTAAGGTGTCAATCATTGCTTGTTCTAGCAGGCTGACTAATTGACGAATGTTGATATTAAGTCGCTTAATATCCAGCAAGGTATAAATAATGACTTGCCCGCGTGCGTGGTAAGTGACTTGACCGCCACGGTCAGAGTGAATCACAGGAATATCGCCTGTGTTAAGCAGATGTTCGCGTTTGCCGCTTAAGCCTAAGGTATAAACAGCGGGATGTTCAACTAGCCACAGTTCATCGGGTGTATCGTCGGTGCGTTGTAACGTAAAGTTTTGCATGGCTTGCCAGACGGTTTGATAATCTTGCAAGCCTAGGTTGTGGATGGTTATCGGTTGTAGAGTACGCATTGCGTACCTACAACGACATCAAAACGTGCGGATGATCAGTTAAATCTTGATAAATGGCATCGAGCTGTTTTTTACTAGTGGCTTCGATAGTGACAGTCACGGAAATAAAATTACCGTCTTTGCTCAAACGGGTTTTTACTGCTGTTTCATCAACGTCAAGTGCATGACGACGGACAATTTCAGTCACCACAATATGTAGCTCTACGTCCGCTTTACCCATTGCTTTAATGGGAAATTCACAAGGAAATTCAAATAGGGTTTCTTCGCTCATAATAGAGATTGTTTGTAGGCTTGAAAAATGGAATTCATAGCGTGCCAAACCGCGCCGACTTTACCATCTGCAACTGCGACACCATCGAGTTCAACCACGGGAATGATTTCGCGTGTTGAGCTAGTGACCCAGATTTCACTGGCGGTTTTTAATTCCGCTAAGGAAATATTAGCTTCACGGCAAGCAATGTTATTTTTTGCGGCTAATTCTAAAATCACATCACGCGTAATGCCCGCAAGAATCTGGTTTGATTTAGGCGGCGTTAGCAACACACCATCAATGACTGCAAATAGATTGCTCGCCGCGCCTTCGGTAACAAAACCATCGCGATTAATTAAAATCGCTTCCGCGCAGTCCTTCTCTACCGCATCTTGACGATGCAGTAAATGCGCTAATAAAGCGATAGCTTTGATATTGCAAAACTGCCAGCGGCTATCATCCAAGGTAATGGCTTTAACGCCTGTTTCCAAGCCCGCAAACGGCAAAATATTGTTGCACATTGCAAAAATAGTAGGCGGCGTTTTTTCTGGAAACGCATGATCGCGTTTAGGGGCAACACCGCGCGTAATCTGCACATAGATATATTGATTTTCGCTAACATCCATTAACGGCTTAAAAATATCCAGCCATTGTTCGGTACTGTAAGGATTAGCCATACGAATACCTGCGAGACTCGCAGTCAGTCTATCAACATGAGCTTGAAAATGAAATAACTGCCCAAGATAGCAGGGAATCACTTCATAAACGCCGTCGCCAAATAGAAAGCCGCGATCCATAACCGATACTTTGGCTTCATCTAGGGGTACATATTGACCATTTAAATAGACTGTTTTATTGTTCATCCGATTTCTCCATCATCATCATTATACTGTCGTAGGTTCTTCTAAAAATGTTGCCAGCCTCTACCGACTTTAAAGCGATTAGGTCTTTTTGTGATACCACTTCACCTTTAAAGGTAACGCTCACCGAGCCGAATTTATCACCTTCTTTAACAGGTGCAGTCATTTTTTTATCAACCACAATGGTGGCTTTCAGCTCATCATAATGGCGACGTGGAATAGTCGCATAAAGATCTTCAGCTAAACCCAGTTCTATTGTGCTGTCTGCCCCTTTCCATAAGCGGGCTTCTTTTAATGGTTTTTTGCCTTCATATAAACGATGAGACTCAAAGAAACGAAAGCCGTAGTTCAATAGTTTTTGATTTTCATCGGCACGCGCTTTAGAGCTTTTAGTTCCCATAACTACTGAAATCAACCGCATTCCTTCACGCAGTGATGAAGCAACTAAACAATAACCTGCATCATCAGTATGCCCTGTTTTAACGCCATCGACTGATTCATCACGTCCTAGCAACAAATTACGATTATGCTGAGTGATTTTGTTAAAGGTAAATTCTTGTTGCGAAAACCAAGGGTAATAATCGGGAAATTCTTTGATTAATGCGGTGGTGAGGATAGCTAAATCGCGGGCGGTGGTGTAATGGTTTTCAATTGGTAGACCATCACTATTTTGAAAATGGGTATTTTTCATTCCCAGTCGTACTGCGTGTTGATTCATCATATCGGCAAAGGTACTTTCTTGCGCGGCGATATGTTCAGCCAGTGCAATACTGGCATCATTGCCCGACTGAATAATGATACCTTTTAATAGATCTTCAATGGCAACTTGCTGGTTAATCTCAAGAAACATACGCGAACCCGACGCATCGCGGGCTTTCGCGCTGATAGTAGCGAGATCCGTTAAATGCAGAGTTCCTTTACTGATTTCTTTAAACGCCACATACACCGTCATGATTTTGGTGAGGCTGGCAGGTGCAAGTTGCGTATCCGCATTACTTTCAGCGAATACTTTGCCCGTATGGAAGTCTTGCAGGATGTAAGCACTCGCCGCAATAGTCGGTGCGGCGGGAGTGACTATTTCATTGGTTTCTGCATTTGCCTGAAAGGCAACAGTGGGTAAATAAAAACATAAAAACAGGATAAAGCTCTTAAAAGGTGTCATTGATATTTCAATATGGACGCAGTAAAACAGGGCATTATTGTATCATGCAGATTTTATGTTTGTTGGCTTTCAGCCAACAATAATGCCCGCCAGCTTATACTTGCCGATAGACTTAATTCATTGCCAACGGCGTGATTTTTACTGATCCCAAGCCATCAATACCCAGCTCTTCAGCCGCAGCAGTGGAAAGATCCATCACTCTATTGCCATGAAAAGGGCCTCTATCATTGATACGCACGACTACAGTACGATTATTTTTTAAATTAGTGACTTCAACATAAGATTTTAGCGGTAACGTTTTATGGGCAGCGGTCATAGCGTACATATCATATTTTTCGCCGCTAGCCGTTTTTCTGCCATGATGGCGGGTGCTATATAAAGAAACCGTGCCTAAATGTGGATCGCTGTCTGTGGCAACACTGTGAAATATGGATCTATTATGATGCGTTGAAAGTGCTTGATGAGAAGCCGCGTGTGCGTGGTGTAAATGACTTTTTGAAGTGGAAGAATGATGGCTAGTTTTGTGTGCCGTGGCGGTTGAATGTTTGGAGGTAATAGCATGATGTTTAGCCGCTTCGGCTGTCGCTATGGAACTAAATAGAACCAGCGTTGAAATCGTTAGCGTAACTGTATTTTTCATGGGAGTGTCTCTTTTATTTAAAATCGCAGGGCTTTAACTAAACAGCCACGGCATACAAAGCACTTCATTTATATTCAAGTGATAAGACTCATCACCAGTGCTTCGTTTGATTGTTGAGCCAAAGTAAAACGATTTACTTTAATCTCAACCCGAAACGATTCTAACCGCCCAATCCTTAAATGTACCTTAAGGTTGTTTTTATTCAACGACTTGTTAAAAACAAAACACTCACAAACCTTCCCAAGGCGTATACAAACCATCCACAGGCACATCAAAAAAATTCAATACCCGCCCCACCGTTTCATCCACCATTGCGGCGATTGAATTGGATTTATTATAAAAAGCGGGCATCGGTGGATACATGATTCCACCCATTTCGGTGACAATTGCCATATTGCGAATATGCACCAAATTCAACGGCGTTTCACGCGGCATCACCAGCAAACGCCGCCGCTCTTTTAGCACCACATCTGCCCCGCGTGAAATTAAATTATCACCAAAACCGTGGGCAATCGCCGCCAAGGTTTTCATCGAACACGGCGCGATAATCATGCCTTCGGTTTTAAAACTACCGCTGGCAATACTGGCAGCAATATCATTAATGCCATGCGTCACATCGGCAAGCGCGGCGATTTCAGCCCGTTTCATGTCTAATTCATATTTTAAATTCACCACCCCAGCCGATGAAATAATCAAATGGCTTTCCCAATCGTCTAATGGTTGCAAAATTTGCAACATTCTCAGCCCGTAAATTGCGCCCGTCGCGCCCGTCATAGCAATAATTAATCGTTTTTTCATTTGTTTCATCCCTAATTTTGTTATTTTATTATTTTATTATTTTATTATTAATCAAATTGTATGCTGAAAAGCAAAGTATTGTCGTGGATGTTGCGTGAGCAACATAATAAACAGAAGGACTTTACCTAATTTCCATGTGCTTCTTTAAGAATTCATCAGCTTTCCACTTCAAACCATTCGCTTTGTTGTTAATTAATCACAAGTAGTAAATGCCGTTGTTTTTTACTAACAACCGTGTCTATTTTAGTTTGACAATAGTAGGGTTCATAAACTACCCTACAAATATAATGATTTTATATTTATCACCATTGAGGTCTGTTTATGAACCACTCACCATTGCATCTAAAAATGCTTTTTGCTGTTGTACTTACCGTTGCTTGTTTTTCTGCTCAAGCAGCAGTCGATGTCGATGCCGCAAAAGCCTTAGCCAAACAAAATAATTGCTTCCGATGCCACGGAACTGATAAAGATAAAGACGGTCCTGCATGGAATAAAATTGCTGCAAAATTTAAGGCTGATCCTAAAGGCGAAGAAAAGCTACTTCACCACCTGAGTTCAGGAGAAACCGCTAAATTCGCTGATGGTCATGAAGAAGCACATCCTATTTTAAAATCAGACGATGCGAGTGCAAACCAAAATTTAGTGGATTGGATTTTGTCCCTTTAACATTCAACCTCTTTTTGGCAAAAATCATAGTGTGTAAATCGCCTTTGTTAATTGCTGTAATTGCGCGTTTAAAAACGTCTGGAGTAACTCTTTCATGAAACTGTTAGTTAGAATTATCATCATGCTGTGCGGACTAATGGTTACGTCTGCTTATGCCGAAAATGCCCCACAAACAGAGGCAAAAAATACAGCTAAACCAGCTACTGCGGCAACTTTAGATAGAGACTCAACGTGTACCACTTGTCACGATGAAAATGAAAGCAAGCCGATTCTTTCTATCTATCAAACCGCGCATGGCAATAAAGCCGATTCACGCACGCCGTCATGTCAATCTTGTCATGGTGATAGTGCAAAACATCTGAGTAACAAAAGTGCCGCTCCCGATGTTATTTTTGGAACAAAGAGCGTCGGTAGTCACGCGCCCAGTGAGGCAAAAGACCAGAATAAAGCCTGTTTGACTTGTCATGATAAAGATGCAAAACGCACCCATTGGGAAGCGAGTGTTCATCAAACGGCTGACGTTGCCTGTACCTCATGCCACGAAACGCACACGGCACATGACAAAGTACGCGACAAAAAAACGCAACCTGATGTTTGTTTTGCGTGCCACAAAGACCAAAGAACTCAAATTAACAAATTTTCGCATCACCCAATTGGTGAGGGTAAAGTCGCTTGTTCCGATTGCCATAATCCGCACGGTTCAGCTGGGCCAAAATTGTTAAATAAAAACACCGTTACCGAAACCTGCTACACCTGTCATGCTGATAAACGCGGTCCTTTCCTGTGGGAACATCAGCCTGTGACTGAGGATTGTACAAATTGCCATACGCCACACGGATCTAATATCACTCCGTTGCTTAAATCTCGCGCTCCCTTTATGTGTCAAGAGTGCCATGATGGCCCACATCAAAGTAAAGCACCAGCGGCTGGCAATGTTGAAGGGACACAAGGCGGTTTAACGTCAGTGCCAAACGAGAGCTTTGCGGGTCGGGCGTGTATGAATTGCCATAGCATGGTACATGGTTCAAATCATCCCGCTGGCGCACTCTTGCAACGCTAAACTTAGGAGATAGTCATGAAAACTCATAATGAAGAAATGAAAGTCAGCCTCTTAGCTTTAGCGGTGCGCTGTGCATTAATGGCAACTATTGCCCTGCCACTGAGTGCTTATGCAGCGGATGATGCAGATGCTTTAACAAAACCTAGTAGCTCTGTGGACTTTGGTGTGTTGTATTCCAGTCAAGATTCCGCTCGATTTGGTCAATACAATGGGCTGAATAAAAAAGGCTTTTATGGTCTGGGCGGTTTTGACGTGCGTGGCGGCGATGGCTACGACCGTGACAAAAACAGTGCCTTGCGCTGGAAGCTAAACGGTTCTGACCTCGGAACGACCTCTCGTAATATGGGCGCATCGATAGGCGAACAAGGCAAATGGAAGTTCGGCATAGGCTACGATGAATTGCGCCATAACATCACCGATACCTTTCAAACACCGTACAGAGAAGATACAGGCGGGAATAATTTTACCCTGCCTGCCAATTTTGGCGGAACTAACGGTGGTGTTATCCCTGCTTCAAGAGGTCTAACACCTACTCAATTAAGTGCGTTTCATACCGAAAAAGAGTACAGCACGCGCCGAAACGGTTCTGTTGGTGCTACCTTTTCATTCACAGATTCGTTAAGTGCGCAGATTGATTACAATCACCTTGAACAGTCGGGGGCTAAGCTCATCGGCACTGGCTCTCAGGCGGGTATAAATCTTCTAGGTGGTTCTACTGGACGCGCAGAAGCCGTTGCCATGATTATGAATCCCACTAGTTCTAGTACCGATAATATCAATGCGGCACTGAACTGGGTGGGCGACAAAGCCCATTTAACCGCTGGCTATTATGGCTCGTTATTTCATGACGATTATAATTCCCTGAATTGGCAGACTCAGCAGACTACTGCGGCAAGTAATTGTGTGGGTATCAATTGCTATGTCAACAACAGCATGAGTACCGCGCCTAGCAATAGTTTTCATCAGGCAAACCTATCAGGTGGTTATGATTTTTCATCGACTACTAAACTGGTAGGCGGATTTTCTTACGGCTATAACAAGCAAAACGATAATTACGCACCTACTCTGATACCGCAGATCAGCAGAAACACTCCTAATCCTTACAACATGATGCAAGCGAACGGTCTACCGACCACCTCGCTGAATGGTGTTGTGGAGACTACGCATGGTGATATAAAGCTAACCAATAAGAGTATCAAAGACCTTAACTTGAGTGCTGGGTTTAAATTCGATGAGCGTGACAACCGCACGGACTCGAACACCTATAAATATATGCAGATTGCTAATGTCGCTTACACGGGGGTCAATACGCCCTATAGCAACAGAAAGTTGCAATACGAAGCGGCAGCAGATTACCGTTTAGCAAAGGGACAAAATCTGAATTTGACTTATTTGCACGAAAGCCTCAAACGCTGGTGTAGTAGCGTAGTCGGTGGGGCTGAATGTGTTTCCAGTCCTGCCAGTGAAGAGGATAAAATCAGTTTAACCTATCGGTTAAAATTGATTGAGTCAGTCAATTTTAATGCGGGCTACACCTATGCTGACCGCCGTGCAGATACGACTAATTTTTTGGCGAATGCGGGTAACTATGCGGTAGTAACGCCTGTTTCTGGTTCTGCCTTTAACGCAGGCAATTACCAAGGTTTTGTCGCTTATCCTTATGCGAGTCGCAGTCAGAATGTAGGAAAAGCAGGGGTCAATTGGCAAGTCACGCAAAAATTAGATTTGGCTTTGAATGGTCGTTATAGCTATGACGATTACGATGCACAACTGGGTGTTCAGAATGGGCAATCAGCGGCTGTCAATGTTGATGCGACTTACAACTACACCGACGATGGTAGCGTGTCTGCTTATTGGAGTTGGCAAAATGGGCAGAGAAATCTGACCAGTGGAGCAGTTAACAATGGTGTAGCTGCTTTCACGCCTTCTCAAATCATCGCACCTAAGAATATTTGGAGTAACAAACTGGATGATAACAGTCAGGCTTTCGGTCTGCTTGCTAAACAGGGTGGTCTGCTAGGCGGAAAACTCGAACTTATCGGTGATCTGTCCTACTCGTTAGATACCACAACCTATGCAACCGATGTTCCCTATCTTACTACCTGCGCAACGCCTGCCTCACTGACGTGTGGTGTTGTGTCGCCTATCAAAAATGAACTCATCAGCCTAAAACTCACGGGTAATTATAAAATCGTTGAAAATGGTAAGCTGTCTTTAAGTTATATGTACCAAAAATTAAACAGCAATGACTATTTTTATAACAGCCAACAATTTGGTTACACACCAAACCGTGTGATGCCCAATGGTTTACAAGATCAGGATTACACGGTTAACGTAGTCGCACTGTCTTATAACCATAAGTTCTAATAAAGCATTCGCATTGTAAACTGCAAACGGGGATATTCCTGTTTGTAGTTTTTCTGCGGTGTTATTCATGAATTTTTACACCTAGGAGCATAACAAATGGTTGAACCAAGGGAAGACGTGACATTAGGTAAATTACCTTTAACTTACCGCGCACTATTCACCAGCTTTTTATTAGTCATGGGTTTAGGCTTGTGCATGGCGGGCGCACAAATCATGCTCACGCATGGCGCGGCAGACGGCAAAATGGGTTTATCTATGGATGACATTGTTTATAGCTATTACGGTAATCGTTCAGGCTCTAAACTGGAATCCGCCATGACGGGAAAAATGAAATCCAAAGCACCCGCAGAAGTGAGTTTTGCCATGATTCAATGGGCGCGTGATGGCGCACCTGCTGAACAATGGAACAAACTCGCACCTTTGTTTGAGAAACATTGCGCTTCTTGTCATGATGCTGAATCGGGCTTACCCGAAGTCAATAAAATCGACGTAGCAAGAAGTCTCTCTGAAACCGATCAAGGCGCGAGTATTGCCACATTGACACGAGTTTCACATATCCATTTATTTGGTATTGGCTTTATTTTCCTGTTTGTCGGTTGGATTTTTGGCATGGCAGAATTTAACCAACGCTGGAAAATTATTCTAATCACCACACCGTTTGCCTTTTTGGTACTAGACATTGCATCATGGTGGCTCACTAAATTCTGGCCTGCTTTCGCGTGGTTTACCATGATTGGTGGTATAGGCTATAGCATTGCCGCAATGGTCATGTTTGTTACCGCATTTGCTCAAATGTGGTTGCCGCGCTGGACGAAGAAATAAAGTTGTTATCATAAGTCGGGTTAGCTGAGAGTCATGAGCTTGTCGAATGGTCGAACAGCGCAACCCGACACCTCCCTCTTAATCAACGGAACTATACAAATGGCTTTACCACCACTCACCAAACGCGAACAAGTTCGAGAATCTGCTTTTAGCATTGTTTGGTCTGAACAACTGAATGAGGCGTTTAAAAATATCGCGCCCTATTATGACCGAGGCAATCAAGTTGCCAGCCTAGGTTGTTGGAACTTTTTTCTACGTCAATTTATGTCGATGATAGAATTAAAACCGCAACAAAAGGTACTCGATGTCTGTGCGGGAACAAATGCCATCGGCATTGCGTTACTGAAACGCGAACCCACCTTGGACATTACCGCGATTGACCGCAGTACTGATATGCAGGAAGTGGGACGGCAACGGGCTGAAAAGCAAGGGTTTCACATCAACAGCGTCATTGCCGATGTTCACACCCTGCCTTTTCCAGACAATCATTTTGATGTTGTCACCTTACAGTTCGCCTCGCGACATTTAAAAATCGCCCATATGTTTGGTGAAATTAATCGCGTACTTAAACCAGGTGGACATTTTTACCATTGCGATATGTTAAGACCCAGCAATCGCGTGGTTGAAAAAGTGTATTATGCGTATTTGCGTCTGTGTCTCAGCGGAACTGGCTTACTATTTCGTAGCAGTCCAGAAGCGTACAATCTGATTCAATACTTCATTAACGCATTAGAAATTTTCTATTCCACTGAAGAATTATCGGTATTACTTGAAGAGCAGGGCTATTGTGATGTATCGGCAAAAGCCATATTTTCAGGAATGCTAGGTTGTCACCGAGCGCGTAAGCCCATATAGCTAAAATACAATAAAATGACACCGTTCGTAGTGAGCTTGTCGAACCACATTCACACTTCGACAAGCTCAGTGCGAACGGTTTTGTAATCATTTTATTAGCGGTTAGCTATAACATCTGTCACCCCCACATCCAAGCGTTATACCTATTTTTCATTCTGCACTAAAAAATACAGTTTTCATTGTGCTAAATTAAGTCCGATGATTGATAATGGAATTCAGCCCTCCATTTCCGTATGCCAACACCATGACGCACACTTCATTAATGAGTAAACCCAGTGTTGAACCCTTTGCATTTTCTCGTCTCGACACGGCGTTTGCGCGGTTTTTAGAACAACGCGCCACCTTGGATGATGCGCAAAAAACCACCTTTAAGCAACTAGTATTAAAACTCTCTTATCATCATAATCAGGGGCATAATTGTATCGTTGTGGATGATGATGAGCAGGCGTTGACATTGGCATCAGGCTTAGCGATGACGGCTGATACGGTAGAAAAAGCGGCATTATTACCGTTGGTGCTTGAACAAAATCGTTTGTACCTACAGCGGTACTGGGATTATGAAAATCAGTTGACGCACCAGATTAAAGTCATTGCTAGTCATCATTATGATGTTGAAAATTTAGACGCGTTACTGGATATTTATTTTGGCAAGCAATCAAAAGACACAGATTGGCAACGTGAAGCGGCTCGCATAGCAGTTCAGCACAGTTTTAGTATTATCACAGGCGGGCCAGGGACAGGCAAAACTACCACAGTGGTTAAAATTCTCGCAGTGTTGCAAGCATTAGCCACAGAACCGCTATTGATTGCCTTAGCCGCACCAACGGGTAAAGCCGCGATGCGTTTACAAGAATCTATTGGGTTTAATAAAACTGCCCTGCCCTGCTCAGAGCTTATAAAAAGCCATATTCCCGAAACTGTCACTACCTTGCATCGGCTACTGGGTGCAAAACGCGATTCACCTTATTTTAAGCATGATGCTAATCATCCCTTAATTCATGATTTGGTAGTGGTTGATGAAGCGTCGATGGTGGATTTAGCGTTGATGAGTAAATTACTCGATGCCTTAAAACCTAACGCACGGCTCATTCTATTAGGCGATAAAGATCAGTTAGCCTCAGTGGAATCGGGAGCAGTATTAGCAGATTTAACGCAGGCATTACCCGCACATACCGTGGAATTAAAAACGGCGCACCGTTTTGATGAAAATATTAAACAGCTAGCGGTCGCGGTTAATGAGCAAGAGGTTGAGACAGCGTGGCAGTTTCTTAATTCGAACAATGAAAATACGTTGTTACTGGACGGCGATTTGATTACTTATATCGCCTCGCAACAAGTCGCTTATTTAAAATTAATTCACCAGAACGCGGATTTTAGCGACTGTTATCAGGCGTTTAATCGCTTTCAGGTGCTGTGTTCTAATCGGGAAGGCAAAAACAGTGTTGCTGATATTAATGTTCGTGTTGAACAAAAATTAGCGCAACAAGGGCGGATTCAAATAACAGGGTTGTGGTATGTGGGTCGTCCTGTATTAGTGACGCAAAATAATCCAACGCTCCATTTATATAACGGTGATGTTGGGTTGTGTCTGCCCGATAAAAATCAAGGTGGTAAATTAATGGTGTTTTTTCAGCGTCCCGATGGCAGTGTAAAAAGTTATTTGCCTAGCCGTATCACGCAATGTGAAACAGTGTTTGCAATGACGATTCATAAAAGCCAAGGTTCTGAGTTTGAAGAAGTGCTTATCGTGTTACCCGATTTGATTAATCCCGTGTTGACCAAAGAATTATTGTATACCGCCATTACCCGCGCTAAAAAAACGGTTAAGTTAGTCGCCGATAAAGCTGTTTTTACTGCGACAATCCAACAAAAAGTAGCGCGAATGACGGGCTTAGTGGCTAAGTTCTAAGTGATTCAGTTTTTCACACCCGCCAACAATCCATAAGTAAGATAAAATGCGTTGCAAAATGCTTTTATTATGACGAGACAGTTAATGAAATTTAGCTATCACGCAGTACCACTTTGATATGATAAGAATCCTTACTGCTTTTTGGCTGGTTTTTTTTGCTGCGACCACGCGGGCAGAGATTGTTGTGATTGGCAATTCAAACGGTACTCACTCACTTGGTTTCACTCAATTGGAGAATATTTTTATGGGGCGTTCATCCGCATTACCTAACGGTCGAATTGCCAAACCGATTAATCAATCAGCGTTGCGCACTACGTTTTATCAAAAACTGACTGCCAGCTCCATTGAGAAAGTTGATGCGTATTGGATTCAAATGACGGCTAGGGGACTAACCGCACCACAATTATTATCCGATAATGAGGCAGTATTAATGGCGGTCAATAATGATACCGATGCGATTGGCTATATCGATAGAAAATATGTCAATAACCATGTGCGTATTTTATTAATTTTGAATTAATTTATGACTCTATTTAGCAATAAAAGCCTGCACTACAAACTGGTTAGTTACGGCTTTTTATCTGCCCTTGTTTTTCTTTGTATCATTACCTTTGTTTCTTTTCACCTAGAAGTTAATAATGCTAATCACAAAGCCAAGGTGATGATTAATCAGTTGATGGATACGGTTGAAACGACAGCGGCGATTGCGGTTTATGCCAATAACTCACAAATTGCTAACGACGTACTGGATGGTCTATTACATAATGATGTAGTTCATAAAGTAACGATGACCAGTGATGGTGGGCTGTTCATCGAAAAAATGAAAGGCGAGCCAGCAAAAAACCAGAAAGAAATTATTCGTGAACTCTTTTCACCATTTGGAGAGAAAAAATCCCTTGGGCAACTGAGCATCATACCCGCTGCTGATTTTAATCTGAGTGAAATACAACACGCAGTAATAATCAACGCGCTAACCGCGCTTATTCCGATAGGGCTAACACTATTAGTTATGTTGCTGGTGACTCATTCACTATTTTCTAAGCCATTAACACTGATCTCTAATACGCTACGCGATATTCTCGCTGGAGAACAAGAGCGTATTGAGCCATTAGAGAATAATAAAAATAACGAATTAGGTCGCTTAATAGTCAATATCAATAAAATTTTAGATCTAAAAAATACCAAGCTATCCACACAAAACATACTACGCAAGCGCGTAGAATCCGTGGAAAAAAAGTTACGCAATATCTTTGAATCAACCAGTGCGGGCTTATTTTTACTGGATAAAGAGGGTAAAATTTTAACTTGTACGCCTACATTACTTAAAATACTAGGCTATGAAGATGATCATTTAATTGCGATTAACGGGCAGAGTTTTGCGACGCTTTTTTTTAAAGAGCCAATGCAATTTCAAAAAATGATGCAAAATGCACTGGCGTTAGAACAATTAGAAGCACGCGATTTAATGCTACACAACGACACCAAAGAAAATCCATTATGGGTGCATTGTTTGGTCTCTAAAATTGTTGGTACGAATGGCATAATTCGTTTTGAAGGCGTTATTTTTGATATTAGTAAACGGGTAGCCGCTGAAAAAGCCATGCACTATGAAGCCAATCATGACGCATTAACAGGCTTGCTACGCCGTAATGCGGCAGAACTGCACGCAACAAAACACCTCGCATCGACAAACAGTGCGGCGACTATTCTAATGATGCTGGATTTAGATGGCTTTAAGCAGGCAAATGACACTTACGGGCATGATGTCGGTGACATCGTGTTAATACAAACAGCCAGACGCTTAGAAGCGTGTGTCCGTCATAATGACATTGTGTGTCGTTTAGGCGGGGATGAATTTCTTATTATTTTATTTAATTGCGACGCTGTCAGCACAGGATTCAATATCGCTTCAAACATTATAACCGCTATCAGAGTCCCAATTACCACCGAGGCTCAAATCACCGTCAACATTGGCGTGAGTATAGGCATTGCCTTATTTCCAATACACGGAACGACTGTAGAAACGCTCTTAAAATCTGCGGATGAAGCGATGTATGAAGTAAAGCGTAATGGAAAAAACGGCTACGGCATCAAAGGCAAAAATGGCAAAATAAGCGTGCATCGAACGGCTGTTCAAAAACGTGACCAGAGATCGATACCCTCCTACTAAGCTCGTTTATTTTAGTAATTACGTTGCACGGAGAATTTTGCCAGTAAAATTAATGCTGTTTTGTATTCAGAATCAGGCAACACACTAAGTGCATCAATGGCTTTTTGGGCGCAGTCATCGGCACATTTTTCTGTATAAACAATTGCCTGAGTACGCTGTACCACAGCATAGACTTCATTAAACGCTTCACGTTTACCATTTTTAATTGCATCGATAATAATAGCAGCTTCGGCTTCTGTGCCTTGTTGAATCGCGTAAATTAACGGCAATGTCGGCTTGCCTTCTGCCAAATCATCACCCAAATTTTTACCTAATTCTTCTTTAGTCGCCTTATAATCCAGAGCGTCATCAATTAATTGAAACGCAATACCCAGCTGTTGACCATACTCCGCTAAACTGTCTTCTACTTCCGTACTGGTATTGGCAAGCACTGCGCCTAAACGTGTTGCTGCACTGAATAAAATAGCTGTTTTTCGTGCTATCACTTCCAGATATTTTGCCTCAGTGGTTTCGGGATTATTGCAGTTTAATAGCTGCAATACTTCACCTTCGGCAATCGCGGTGGTGGTTTTGGACAAAATTTCCATCACCCGCAATTTGCCTGTGCGTACCATCATTTCAAACGCGCTAGAATATAAATAATCACCGACTAGCACGCTGGCAGCATTACCCCACACTGCATTCGCGGATTCTTTACCCCGTCTAAGATCAGACTCATCCACGACATCATCATGCAGCAAAGTGGCAGTATGAATAAACTCAATGACTGCCGCGAGTATCAAATGATTGTCATTGACACCGCCTAACGCTTTAGCAGTCAACAGCAACAACATGGGGCGCAAACGCTTACCCCCATTGCCAACGATATAATGCCCCATTTGATTAATAAGAATAACATCCGAACTCAGCTCGTTAATAATAAGCTGATCGACGGCTTGAGCTTCGATTGCTGTTAAATTCTTAATTAAATCAAAGTCAATAGGCGATAGTTTTTGTGAGTCCATTATTGCAAGCTTATAGAGTAAAGTTTCGGATGCCTTTCACTGTAAAAACGATGAAAGGTAAATTTATCGCGCCATTATAGCGCAATAAAAAGCGAACTGACCATGCTATTAAATAAACTAGAATGGTGTCAATGCCTTTCTTATGTTATTCTAGTCAAGTGTGGTCGGTTGGTTTTTATTGACGCGACTTTAGTTTAAAAATATAATTCTCTGTTCACTTTTAACAGATTATGCTTGATGGAGCTTGCGCCGATGTATGCGGTAATTCAAACAGGTGGTAAACAGTACCGTGTGGAAGAAGGTACTTATTTAAAAATAGAAAAACTGGAGCTAGGCACAGGCGACAGCATCGAATTTGATAAAGTGCTGATGATTGAATCAGACGGTAATGTTCAAATTGGCTTGCCTTTTATTGAAGGCGGCAAAGTCACAGCAACCGTGTTGTCTCAAGGCAGACACAAAAAAATCAGAATCATTAAATTTAGAAGACGTAAGCACCACATGAAACAAATGGGTCATCGTCAATACTACACAGAAATCCAGATTACTGGCATTTCTGCATAACTAGGAGTTAAGAAATGGCTCATAAGAAAGCTGGCGGTAGTACCCGCAACGGACGCGACTCGAATTCCAAACGCCTAGGCGTTAAAAAATACGGTGGCGAAACAGTCTTAGCAGGCAACATCATCGTGCGTCAACGTGGCACACATTTTCACGCAGGTGAAAATGTCGGTATTGGCAAAGACCATACCTTATTTGCAACAGCAGCTGGCAAAGTGGTTTTCAAGGTTCAAGGACCTAAAAGCCGCAAATTTGTTAATATTGTTGCTGCATAAGACTAAGCTGTCGCGTTCAGCGACGAGTTAAGTTATTTTAAAAAAGCTCCTCCCTGTGTGGTTGGGGCTTTTTTTGTTTTTATCGGTTAGATTTGAGTGTGTTATGAAATTTGTTGACGAAGTACAGGTGCGTGTTGAAGCGGGTGATGGCGGTAATGGCGCGATTGGTTTTCGCCGTGAAAAATATATTCCAATGGGCGGCCCTAACGGCGGTGATGGCGGCGACGGTGGCAGCGTCTATTTAATTGCCACTGAAAACACCAACACGCTAGTAGACTTTCGCTACCACACCGTGCATAGAGCGGAACGCGGACAAAATGGTCAGACGCGCGAATGTACAGGCAAAAAAGGCGAAGACTTCTATGTGTTAGTTCCCTTAGGTACTAAAGTATCCGATGCGGAGACCCAAGAAGTCATTGGTGATTTAACCACCGTTGGACAAACGCTATTAGTCGCACAAGGCGGTTTTCATGGCTTAGGTAACACCCGTTTTAAAAGCAGTATCAACCGTGCGCCCCAAAAAGCCAGCAAAGGTTCAGCAGGCGAACACCGCATCCTACACTTAGAACTCACGCTCATCGCCGATGTCGGCTTATTAGGAATGCCCAACGCAGGCAAATCCAGCTTAATTCGTGCCGTTTCCTCTGCCACGCCCAAAGTTGCCGATTATCCGTTTACCACCCTCTACCCCAATTTAGGCGTAGTGCGGGTTGATGAATTACGCAGCTTTGTTATTGCCGACATTCCGGGGGTTATCGAAGGCGCGGCAGAAGGCGCAGGTCTTGGCTTACAATTCCTCAAACACCTAGAACGCACAGGTTTATTACTGCACGTCCTAGACATCGAACCTTATGAAAGCTCAGAATCACCCGTCCAAGCTGCACAAAAAATCAGCCTCGAAATTGCCAAATGGAGCGAAGAACTCGCCAACAAACCGCGCTGGTTAGTATTAAACAAAATCGACCGCGTACTAGACGAAGAACTAGATGCCCATTGCCAAGCCATTATTGATGAACTCAACTGGACAGACCGCGTATTTAAAATCTCTGCCATCAATGGCGAAGGCACAAAAGCCCTAACGTATGCCATCATGGACTTTTTAGAAGAACATCGGCAAATAGCCCGTAAACCACCAGCAGAACCTGTCATCGTCTGGGATTAATCCTGCATTGCTCCAGCGTTGCGTGACGCTGGAGCGTACAACGATATAAAAGACACAACTTATTAAGATTATGTCCACATTAAGCAAACTCACTATTAAAGGTTATAAGTCCATTCAGAATTTAGAAGATTTTGAATTGTATAATATTAATATTTTATTGGGTGCAAATGGGGCAGGAAAAAGTAATTTTATTTCGGTGTTTAAATTACTTGCCAATATGTATGCACAGAATCTACAGCTATATATTCAGAAAAATGGCGGAGCTGATGCGTTATTGCATTATGGTAGGAAGAAAACCCAAGAAATAAAAATAGAATTTTATTTTGAACGTAATGGCTATCTATTTGATTTAATTCCGACACTGGATAATAGACTTATTTTCAAAGAAGAAATTATTTTTTCTTTATTTCGTGAATTGATTCATCCAATAACTTATGGACATTCGTGTAAAATTATTGGAGAAGGAAATAGTGAATCGGAATTAAGTAATACGCATCCCGTAGAAGAATTTGAAACTAAAGAAGCTATTGAAAGCTGGCGAATCTATCATTTTCACGATACTAGCGATACAGCCTCCGTTAAACAAACTCATTCAATTACCGATAATCTAAGATTAAAAACCAATGCTGCCAATTTAGCTGCATTTTTGTTTTTTCTAAAAAAGAAACATCAAAATAATTATCAACAAATAATAAAAACAATTCAATTAGTCGCGCCTTTTTTTTATGACTTTGTGAATCGAGAAAATGATGGTTATATTCAACTAGAATGGTTTGAAAAAGGTGATTTAGACACCCCTTTCAAAGCACACGTTTTATCGGATGGCACATTACGATTTATTTGCTTAGCCACTTTGTTATTACAGCCGTTTGAATTAATGAATGACACGATATTAATTGATGAACCCGAATTAGGCTTGCACCCCTACGCCTTAGCGGTGTTAGCAGATTTAATTAAACGTGCCGCAGAAAAGAAACAATTAATTATTTCTACGCAATCGGTTGAATTAATCAATCATTTTTCGGCTAACGATATTATTGTGGTTGATAGAGTAAATGACGCATCAACATTTAAACGTCTTAAAAAATCAGAATTAACAGATTGGTTAGAAGACTACACACTCGGCGACTTGTGGAAACAAAATATTATCGGCGGGAGACCCTCTCGATGATACGCGGTTATGTGGTTTGTGAAGGACAAACTGAGGAAACTTTTATTAATAAGGTGATTAAGCCTATTTTGGATAATCAGCAAATTTATATAACACCTCGATTAATTTCAACCTCTAAAAAGCATAAAGGCGGCGCATTAACTTATGAGAGAGTTAAACGATTTATTATTAACTCGCTCAAGGAAGATAATCATGTTTTTGTTACCACGTTTTTTGATTTATACGCCTTAGATAATACGTTTCCTAATTTTTCAAAAAGCCAACAACAAACCGATGTTTATAAAAAAGTCGCTGCTTTTGAACAGGATTTTAAAGATGATATTATTAAAGAAAATTCGTCATTCGCCCCCCGTTTTTTCCCCTATATTCAGCCTTATGAATTTGAAGGCTTATTATTTACTGATATTGCCAAACTAACTGAAATTGAAATAACTTGGGCATCAGCAACCAATTATTTACAAGTTATTCGTGAAAGTGTAGAAACACCTGAACATATTAATAATGGCTATGAAACCAAACCTTCGGCACGATTAGAAAAGTGTTTAAATAACCCAAATTATCGCAAAACATTACACGGCACATTAGCGATTGAAGCAATTGGCATTGATAAACTACTTGCAGAATGTTATCACTTTGCCGACTGGTATAATCAATTGCTAGCATTACCTAGCAAACAGGCAACGGAATTAAAACAACAGGAACACCATCCGTGAGTAGAACAAACTTTCAAAACGTTAAACGTGTCGTTATCAAAATCGGCAGTTCTTTATTGACCAAAGGCGGTAAGGGCTTGGATAAAATCGCGATTGCTGAGTGGGTTCGGCAAATGGCGGTGCTAAAACACCAAGACATTGATGTGATTTTGGTGTCTTCGGGTGCAGTTGCTGAAGGCGTTGCGCGTTTGGGCTTGAAATCACGCCCAACGACACTACATGAATTACAAGCCACCGCCGCTGTCGGGCAAATGGGGTTGGTGCGGGTGTTTGATGATAATTTTCAGCAACACAGCCTTCATGCCGCGCAAGTATTATTAACGCATGATGATTTATCGGACAGGCAACGGTATTTGAATGCGCGTAGCACTTTATTAACGCTGCTGAAATTCGGCGCAGTGCCTGTGATTAATGAAAATGACACAGTGGCAACGGAAGAAATTCGTTTTGGTGATAATGATACCCTCGCCGCGTTGGTGGCTAATCTGGTGGAAGCGGATTTACTGATTATTTTGACCGATCAACAAGGGTTATTCACAGGCGATCCTAGCGTGTATCCCGATGCGACGTTGATTTCTGAAATCAGTGTTAATGATGGGCGTTTAAATGGTATGGCAGGAGATAGCCGTAGCGGTTTGGGGCGTGGCGGTATGTCTACTAAAGTTCGCGCGGCACGCTTAGCGGCACGTTCGGGTGCAGCAACTATTGTGGTTGCAGGGGTAGCAAATCAAGTCATCACCGAAGTGATTGCAGGTGCTGAACTAGGCACACATTTCTTGCCTGATATAGAACCATTTGCCGCTAGAAAACGCTGGTTAGCAGGGCAGTTGCAACTGAAAGGGCAAGTAGTGCTGGATGCTGGCGCGGTGAAGGTGTTGCAAAATGACGGTAAAAGTTTACTTGCGGTGGGTGTTAAATCAGTTTCAGGTTCATTTGAACGTGGTGAATTAGTGTCTTGTTTGAATGAAAGCGGTGTAGAAATAGCACGGGGCTTGATTAATTATGGTCATATTGATACGCGCTTAATTGCAGGCAAAAGCAGTACAGAATTTGAACACATCCTCGGTTATGCCGATGATTTAGAATTGATACATCGTGATAATATGGTGTTGGTATAATTTCTCGTCACTTTAGGCTTTAAAAACTATGCCAAAAAAATATTCCATCTTGCTCATTTTGATACTGATTACTGCATTAACGACGGCGGTGATTTTTCTCCTCCCTAGCGCAACCGAAAAAGCAGACATCACACCGCCTGCCACCGTCTACAATCACGGTGAAGAAACCAGTAGCGTGGAAAAACCTTGCTCGAATGAACACCCCGAATGGCGAGCTGCGCAAGTGATTGAGGGCGTTAATGTTGATGCGTCTGGATTGTGTGAACCTGATAACCCCTACGATGTCGCCGTTTCAGTCAAAGGCACGAATAACGTGTCAATGGCGACCTTGATGCAAACCCATTTTGCGCAAGACGCACTGACAATGGGTAAAGACCTTGATGGTGACGGTGACCCTGATGAAATTTATATTAAGCTGGAAGTGGTTGAACTGAACGGGGCGAGTCCTGACGGTAATTTTTTAATCAATACCTACGATATTGCACCCGGAATTCAACCCGCTTTGTGGGTGTTCGCGCCCAAATCTAGCGGCATGGCATTAAAAAACTTTAATTCTAAACAGGCTAATCCGCTGTTGCGTGCGCCCTCCCCTGTGATTCGTGTGGAACAAGGCGATAAGGTATTTATCACGCTAGAAAATACGCATTATCTGCCGCATACCATTCATTTACACGGTGTCGATCATCCGTGGATGAATTCAGCAGGGCATGATAATGACGGCATGGAAGAACACGCCATATTCCCTGGAAAACAGCATACTTATGAAGCCAAACCGCGCCACACAGGTACGATGCTGTACCACTGCCACGTTCAAACCGCGCAGCATTTAGGCATGGGTATGGGTGGGATGTTTATTGTCGAAGAAAATAAACCGAATAACTGGGTGCAAACTTTTAATATCGGCGCGGGGCAAGTGCGTCATCCTGCGGTTGCAGTTAAAGAAAAATTTAGCCAAGAATATGATTTACATTATCAATCGGTGGATAAAAGTTTGGCGAGTATTGTGCAGGAAGCGAATGATCCGCGCTTAATTGCTGAGCGTATGACGCGGCAACACAACTTAACACAATCGTTGGAAAATTATTTCCTACTTAACGGGCATTCGTTTCCTTACACCCTGCGTGATTCGTCAATTATTGTCGATGAAAACGAACACATAAAACTGCACATCGCTAATTTACAACGCTCTGCGGTGGCAATCCATACCCACGGACACAAAGCGACCGCTGTTGCATTCGATGGCGTAGACGCGCCCGCTGGCTTACAAATGACGCGCGATGTATTTGATATAGCCCCCGCGCAACGCATAGATTTGCATTTAGACACTACAAATGATGGCTTAGACAGTTACGGCGCGGGTGCGTGGATGTTTCATGACCACGTTCCGACTGGCGCGACCACTGACGGTATCGAACCAGGTGGTAATATCTCCTTAATCCTTTATAAAGCCTTTGCCGATGAACAAGGAATGCCCAAAGGTCATCAAGAAATGGTCGATCAAGTTTTTAGCAAAGATTATTATGCTAAAAAACAGGCGACTTGGGCTAACAATAAAGAGTTCGCGCCGTTATTAAGTGATGCGGGTTTGCTCACGCCTAATTATATTCGCATTATTGGCTTTGGCTTAGCGGTCGGTTTGCTCATTGGCTTGCTGTTGGTTGTGTTACGTCTGCTTAAACGGAAATCATCATGAAGCTAAAAACGATTTTACTGCTCAGTTTATTCATACTCAGTCCTGCCCACGCCGCTATGAATCATAGCCGCATGATGATGGATGACAAAATGATGATTATGAATGCCAATCCTGACAAACTACCGCAAGATTGCCCGAAAATTTCTGAAAATGTCGATATAACCATTCGCGCAGGACATAAACACGCGCTGAAATTCACGGGTAAAATGTTTGCCTTTGACCAGCAAGAATGGAATGTGAAACCCTGTGCCAAGATAAACATCACCTTTATTAATGACGACCAAATTCGTCATCAAATTATGGTTCACGGCTTACCCGGTTATTTATACCCCGATGGCATGGTGCATTTAGAGCTGTATGGTGAAGGGCAGTTACAAGCCTCATTCATTGTACCCAGCCAGAAAAAAACCTATCTGGTGCATTGTGAATTACCGCAACACGCCGAAAAAGGCATGAAAGCACAATTAAAAGTCGATGGCGGTGATGGTGATTTACCGAGTATTCCAGGCATTAGTGCGGCGGTGAATGCAGATAGTTATACGGTCGATTGGTCACCTGCAACGTGGGCTGCATTAGTATTATGTGTATTACTCGGCTTTGCCATACCGCTGGTGATTATTAGTAATACGGCAAGCAGTAAGGTAGTAATCACTAAAGTATGGCTGTATTTACAGACACGACGGAAACCTAAGTAAGGTTGTAAATTCAACCAAAAATAAGTAGTTAGCCAGTGGTATTAAGACTACCAGTTCTCTAAAAGACTGGCAGTCATGTTCAAACTTGCTGATTATTAACCGCTATGTCATCATTGCAACATTTTTCCCACTTACTTAAGAGATAACATTATGGCTGGTCGTAACCACCTTTATATCCCAGGTCCTACTAACGTACCGAACGAAATTTTAAATGCGATGCACGTTACGATGGAAGATCATCGTTCACCCGTATTTCCTAAGTTGTTAACGCCGCTGTTACAAGATTTGAAAAAAATCTTTAAAACTGAAACTGGGCAAGCGTTTATCTTTCCTGCCACAGGCACAGCGGGTTGGGAAGTTGCACTTACTAACGTGTTAAATGCAGGTGATAAAGTGTTAATTTATCGCTTTGGTCAATTCAGCCATTTGTGGGCAGAAATGGCGAAACGTTTGGGTTTTGATGTGGAAATTCATCAAGAAACATGGGGCAAAGGTATTCCATTAGATAAACTGGAAGCGCGTTTAAAAGAAGACACTAATCACGAAATTAAAGCCGTGTTAGCCACGCACAATGAAACCGCAACAGGTGTTACCTCTGATATTGCTGGCGTTCGTAAAGCAATGGATGCGTCTAATCACCCTGCATTTTTGTTTGTTGATGGCGTGAGTTCAATTGCCAGTATCGATTTTCGCATGGACGAATGGGGCGTGGACGGTGCTATCAGCGGCTCACAAAAAGGTTTTATGATGCCTGCGGGTGGCGCGTTTTTAGCATTCAGCGCGAAAGCCTTAAAAGCTACTGAAACCTCAACCTATCCACGTTGCTTTTTAGATTTAAAAGATCAAATCACGAATAACGCGGCAGGTTACACGCCTTATACGCCTGCATTGCCGATTCTGTACGGCTTGCGTAAAGCCTTGGATATGTTGCTAGAAGAAGGCATGGAAAATGTGTATGCGCGTCATTACCGTTTAGCCGAAGGCACACGTCGTGCAGTGGCAGCGTGGGGTCTGAAAACCTGCGCTCAAGAAGGTTTTGCGTCTGATACGGTAACAGCTGTTATCGTGCCTGAAGACAAAGATGCGCGTGATGTGATTAGCACTGCATTTTCTAAATACAATATTTCCCTAGGCGGCGGCTTATCAGAATTGATGGGTAAAGCCTTCCGTATCGGTCATGTTGGTGATATGAATGATGTGTCTATGCTGGGCGCGATTGCGGGCGTGGAAATGGCGTTGTTAGATTGCGGCTTTGATATTAAAGCGGGTAGCGGCATTGCGGCGGCGATTGAGTATTATCGTTCGACTGCGAAGTAAGTTTTAAAACCAAATTCAAAGACTCAAGCCGAAAGATAAAACTTTTGCTTGGGTTTTTTTTGTTTTAATTTTTTATGGGATAAAAGTTTATGGATGCACAATTATTATTGAAAGAGTTGAAAAGAAAATTCGAATTATCTACGGATAGAGAATTAGCCGAACAAACAGGAATTGGTCTGTCAACAATCAACTCATGGAAAAATAATGGAACACTGACAGAAAAACAGGTTGCAAACTTACTTCATAAAGCAGTTGAAAAAGGTGGTGAAATTGCACTGCAAAATGGGATACAACCAATTGTTGAGTTTTATCCCATAACTCACACAGAATCAAAACAAGGCGCGAGATGGGAAATGCTATCAAACGATGACGAGGAAAATTCCTACGAAATCGAAATGAAAGAAGTGCTACAAGACAATAATGGAATTTACTTGTTTTATAGTTCAACAGGTCATGTTATTTATGCAGGTAAAGCCCAGAGAATGACGCTTTGGGATGAAATGAATAGTGCTTTTAATAGAAAACGATTTCCTCAAAAAGCTTTTTTAGTTGACCATCCAACAAATAGCCAATTTAAACCTGCTTATGAAAAATTAAGGGATATTAAAGTTCGGAATGTATATTTGTTTGAGATAGCTCATTACTTTTCAGCCTATTACACTCATGATGCCTTAATAATCAATCTTGAGGCTTTTTTAATACGCGCTCTTGCAAATGATTTAACAAATTCTAGGATGGAAAAAATTAAATCTTGGGGAGGTTAAACTTGAGCCAATTCACTTTTAATTGTTTGAGAAAATGCCATGAATAAACCTAAAGTCATTGTCACGCGCCAGTGGCCCTGTGAAGTCGAAGCACAATTAAAACAACTGTACGATGTACAACTGAATGAATCCGATGTACCACTAAGCACGGACGCACTTAAACACGCGTTACAAACAGCGGATGCGGTATTAACGACGGTAACGGATATAATCACCGCCGATGTGCTGAATGCACCGAACAAACGCGCCAAAATTATCGGTCAGTTTGGTGTTGGTTATAACAATATCGACATTCAAGCGGCGAAAGGACAAGGCTTAACCGTTACCAATACGCCCCACGTTTTAACCGACTGCACCGCCGATATTGCTATGCTGTTATTGTTAATGTCAGCACGCAGAGCATCGGAAGGTGAGCGTTTAATTCTTAATCAGCAATGGACGGGCTGGACTCCTACTCAACTACTGGGGCAAAAAGTCACAGGTAAAACGCTGGGATTGATTGGTTTTGGTCGCATTGCCCAAGCAATGGCAAAAAAAGCCCATCACGGTTTTGATATGAAAATTTTGTTTTATGTGCCATCTACACCCGACCAACATATTGTTGATGACTTGCAAGCCACGCGCTGTGACTCGGTAGAAGACTTATTAGCACACTCTGATTTTGTATCACTGCATTGCCCAGCAGGCGTGACCACTAAACATTTAATCAACGAAGCCCGCTTAAAATTAATGCGCCCCACTGCTCATTTGATTAATACTGCTCGCGGTGATGTGGTCGATAGTGACGCGTTAATTCATGCGTTGAAAACAGGTGAAATTGCAGGGGCAGGTTTAGATGTTTATGAAGGTGAACCCCAACTTAATCCCGAATTCTTAACCTTAAATAATATCGCATTATTACCGCACTTAGGCAGTGCCACGGAAGAAACACGTACCGCAATGGGTAATCGCGTCTTAGTAAATATTGCCGCATTTTTTGCAGGACATGAACCCAACGATAAAGTGGTTTAGCGTGGCTCGGTGTTGCTTAGCTTGTTAAGCAATGCAACACCGTTAAGTCTTTATTGTGGTGGTCTAGCTAATGCTTCTTTATAACGTTTTTCATTCACCCCACGAATCACATCACCATTAATAATCACTAACGGCATTCCAAAAAAGTTAGGGTCAATCTTTTTTTTACGCGCTGCCGCTTCAGGATCAAGATCAATATCGTAAGCATTGACCACGACATGATTTTCTCGAAAAAATACAATGGCTTTGTTGCTATAAGGATCCCAACTAGCGTAGTAAATATCCACTTTGGGCGCGGTAATTTTAGGTGGTGCCGCTTTTACTTTAGGTTCAGTATGCTTTTTAACAGGCTTTGTCTCAGAGAAACCCGATTTTGAAAATTTGACTTTACCATCGGAGTCAACTGTTTTACGAACGACCGTATCAAGTCCCTGATCCTCAGCCTGAGCGATAAAGGCAAAAACAATCATTAACAAAAAAAATAAAGGCTTGATGTGACGCATGATGTTCACCCACAAAAGTTAATATGACTAACTTAGCAGTCTAGCATAAATGTTTTACTTTTTATCCTGTCAAAAACCAAGCAAATATATAGTTGCTGTTCACGTTTACTATTATTAAGGTGCTGCTCGCCATCGCGGAGAAGGCGACATGGGTTGTGGCGTAGGAAAAGGCGATACACCAATATTAGACGGAATAGGTCTTTGAGTGCTGTTGTTACTTCTGTTATTGTTATCATGATGATGGTTATAATTGTTCTGTCTATTACGATTGCCATAATTGTCATAAATAATCACAGGATAAGGATTATAAGTCGCCGCCTGCCTTGCCTTTTCTGCATCAAGCCTTGCTGCCGCTGCTTCATTTCTTGCAGCTTCTGCGGCTTGCTTTGCTTCCGCTACTTCGCGTTGCGTCACTTCAGCTGCGACAGCCTTGCGTTGGGCTTGCTCTATTTCATCCTGTCGCGCTCGTTCTGTTGTGACTTTGTCCAATTCTTTTTCAGCCGCATCTACTTGCTCTGGACTACGTTTAGGTATTTTTACTATGCTTTGCTTTTCCCCTGATGAACAAGGCGTAGCCTGAAACACAACTGATTTTGATGATGTATAGCAGGTATATACATCAACTGCTTCAGCATGAACTGAAACAGTGATACCAAGCAACAAGAGCAAAGTGATAATTTTCATGTGTCCTCCGCTATAAAAATCAAGCCATTCAATCGTTTTAATACACGACCAAATAACGAGTAAAAGCAGTATGCAGTGGCACACTGAACTTAATATGAATGCAACACAGTTTATCATGCCGTTAAAGTTCACCGTAATGCCTGTTCTGCGCGAGTTATTGGCTTTTTAATTTGCCCGTTTATTCCGATTCATCATAGAATGCTTACTTTTTACAACTCTTTCGAGGTATTACAATGTCAGACACAATTTGGTTTAGAACGGGCGAAGCCACTGTATTTTCTAGTGATGATCAAGGTACCGATGCGATGCCAGAAATCCTGATTGGCAGCGTTAAAGGGCCAGCGGGTAATGCGTTTGCTAGTTTAATGGGACAAACTGAGGGGCACACGCGTATGTTTGCTATTCGTGCCTGTAATCAACAAGTACGTCCTGCCACGCTGATTGTTCCAAAAGTCACCATGAAATCAAGAGCTTATGTTGATTTATTTGCAGGTCCCGTGCAGTCTGCGGTTGCCGATGCCGTGATAGATAGCGTCATTGATGGTGTGATTCCTGCTGATCAAGCCAATGATTTGTGTATTATTGCCATGTTATGGATTGCCCCTGAATGTGCGACTAATCCTGATTTAGATCGTAAAGATTTATACCGCACTAACTACGAAGCCATGAAACTGGCAATTTCTCGCGCCATGAGTAATTCACCTAGCATTGAAGACTTAATCGCTAATCGTCATAAAATTGTCCACGAAATGTATGATCCTGAAACAGGCGAGTCTCAGTGGTAATAACGATAGAGACGTGATTTATCGCGTCTGTTCACTAAGATAAAGCAATGCCTATCACCGACTACGATATTTGCCCTGAGTGTGATTTATTACTCAAGGCAGCTTTGCCAAAAATCGGTGAAAAAGCCCATTGCCCGCGTTGTGGATTGCTATTGTCACACCCGCGCAAACGCAGTATTGAACGCACTTTCGCGCTATCCATTGCTGGGTTCATTCTATTTTTCCCTAGCTTGTTGTTGCCTATGGTCGGTGTCACTATCATGGGCAATGTCAGCACAGGGGTCTTGTATGCGGGGGTAATTGCTTTATTTAATGACGGTATGGAAGCAGTCGCTATCGTGGTATTTTTAGCGAGTATTCTGTTTCCCTTAGTGAATATTAGTTTAGCGTTATTGATTAGCGGGCATCTTTATTTTAATCGCTACCATCGTTATTTAACAGTTTGGATGCGCTGGATGCAAAACTTGAATGAATGGGGAATGCTAGAAGTGTATATGCTCGGTATTATTGTGGCGTGCGTTAAATTGGTGGCATTGGCTCAACTCAATTTCGGCTGGGGGCTGTATGCGTTTGTTGCTCTGCTTATCATCACCACACTATTAACCAGCAATCTGGATAATGTCTTATTCTGGCAACGCATAGAACAACTGCGCAAAGGCAGACATCATGCAGGCTAAAGAACAAGGCTTTATACGTTGCCATGACTGTGGTGCGTTAAGTGAAACCCATCATAAACTATCGCATTGCCCGCGTTGTGATAGTTTACTACACGCACGACATCCCCATAGTTTGCAACGTGCGACCGCCTTATTAATCAGTAGTTTTCTGCTGTATATTCCCGCTAATATCTTCCCCGTGATGATAGTTAATCAATTTGGCACTGGTGAACCCAATACGATTGCGGGCGGCATTGTTGAATTATTCGACAGTGACATGATACCTATCGGTCTATTGGTCTTAGTCGCCAGCATTCTCGTACCCAGTTCAAAGTTAATCGGCATGAGCGTGTTAATACTGTGTGCGCATTTTCGCTGGCAAATCAATGCGTGTCGCTGGACGAAGATCTATCGCGCTATTGCGTTTGTCGGGCGATGGTCGATGCTAGATATTTTTATGATTTCTATTCTGGTCGATTTAGTGAATTTTAGTGGCATACAAATTATTGCAGGCTCTGCGGCAACCGCTTTTGCTGCCGTAGTCATATTAACCATGCTTGCCGCTGAAAATTTTGATCCACGCTTACTCTGGGATAACCAGCAAAACTTATGAATGATTTTATCGAACCCGAAGCAGCGGATGCTGTTATCAATAAAAAACGCGAATTACCGTTAATTTGGCTACTGCCTTTGTGTGCATTATTAGTCACAGGCTGGCTTATTTATAAAAATCTGTCAGAAAAGGGGCCAGAAATTACCATCATTTTTTCTACTGCGGACGGTTTGGAAATCGATAAAACCAAAATTAAATACCTAGATGTAGAAATTGGAAAAATCACTGATATTTCCATAAAAGACGAGACATCCATTGAAGTCACCGCGCAAATGGATAAGGATAGCAGTCAGTATTTAACAAAAAACACCCAGTTCTGGGTAGTCAAGCCACGAATCGGCTTAGGCGGTGTATCAGGTTTAAACACCTTGCTTTCTGGGGCTTACATAGCCATTAAGCCAGCAAAAGGTGACAAAGAGCGACACTTTACAGGACTCACCATACCGCCGATGCTAACAATGAATGAGCAAGGCACAAAATTTACCCTAGAGACCACTAATATCGGGTCAATGAGTGCTGGTACGCCAATTAGCTTTCATGGCATTACCGTCGGTCAAGTACTTAATTACGACTTAGCGAATGACGCTGAAGACATTACATTAACTATTTTCATTAACGCGCCTTATGACAAATTCATTCGAAAAAATACCCTGTTTTGGATAGACAGTGGCATTGATTTATCAGCGGGTGCAGATGGGTTTAAAGTAAGAACAGGCCCTTTAGTTGCGTTATTGGCAGGTGGTATTGCTTTTCGTAATCCAGACAATAATAATGCGGAAAACGCACCTGAAAATACGCTCTTTCGACTATTCGATGATTACGATCAATCGGCTAAAGTGATTTATCACAAAACCGTTAAAGTAATTATGTATTTTAGTGGTTCAGTACGCGGTTTAGCGGTGGATGCCCCTGTGTTATTACGCGGTATTCCACTAGGCAAAGTTGTCGACATTAACCTAGAAATAGATGAAAAAACTGCTGAAATACTCATTCCAGTCACGGTTGAAATTGAACCTGATCGCGTTAAAAAACTGAATCCACAAGAAAATAAAACATTTAAAGAAAATGTAACGCATCTGGTTAGTCAAGGTTTACGCGCACAATTACAAACGGGCAGCCTACTCACAGGACAGTTATTTGTTGCCTTAGATTTATTTCCAAAAAGCAAAGTCGTTTTTCATGAAAATAAGACGGGCTATCCCGAATTTCCAACAACACCCAATACATTGGATCAAATTACCAATTCAGCGCAAGCTATCATGGATAAAATTGCCAAGCTACCTTTGGAAACCATGACGGAAGAAATTAATAAAACCCTAGTGTCCTTACAAGGCACATCGAAAGCGGCAACGACGACCTTAGTTACTGGGACAGGCACACTGAAAAATGCAGATAAAACCCTGAAAGTCGCTGATAAAGCAATGGAATCAACACAAAAAGTATTAACTACCCTAGAGCCTGGTTCAACCACGCAATACGAACTGCACCAATTACTGCAAGAACTCACGCAAACCGCCAGTTCAGTGAAACAGCTTACCAATTATTTAGAGCAACACCCTGATTCTTTACTTCGTGGTAAAAAAGAGAAATAACTATCATGCCAAATAAATATTTACGCGAATTAATAATACTCTGCGCTAGTTTGTTACTCACTGCTTGCGCGGAGACACCCGCCCCTAATTTTTATTTATTAGAATCACAAAGTCCGCCAATTGTTGCAACGACCAACGCTGAAAAAAAACAAATGATTGGTCTAGGGCCGTTGACGCTACCTGCTTTATTGGATCGTCAGCAAATTGTGACACGGTCGGAAAATAACGGCATACAACTGGCTGAATTTCACCAATGGGCAGCCCCCTTAAAAGGTAATGTCATTGATGTGTTAAGCAAGAACCTAGAAGCACGGCAAGCAAATAGTATCGTGATAGGCTATCCGTGGAGTGCTTATGGTGATATGGATTATCGAATTATTATTGATATTAGTCGCTTCGATAGCCAATTAGGTAAGTCGGCAAACCTTGAAGCAAACTGGGCAATCATGGAAGAAAAAAAACATACCATTGTGAGTAATGGTCGAACTAATCTCAAACAAGCATTGAATGATATGAGTTACCAAAGTGCCGTATTAGCACAGGAAAAATTACTCAATATGTTTAGTCAACAGTTGTCTTTAGCACTGCATCAGCTGCCAAAACAATAGTGAAAGGCTCTTTCACGCTACCGTTAAATCAGTAGCTTAGTCAGCGGGACTAACGCCACTAACCCTTATTTTCCGATACAAAAGCTGGAAAATATTTTCCCCAATAAATCATCTGAGCTGACGTGTCCTGTGATTTCGGCGAGGCTGTTTTGCGCTAGCCGTAAATCTTCGGCAACTAATTCACCTGCTAGGCTAGTTTGTAGTTGATTTAACGCACTGCTAACGGACTCATAGCCCTGATTGAGTGCTTCGATGTGTCGTCTACGGGCGATAAAAACGTTTTCAGTGTTAGCGTTAAAATCGACGCTTTGTTTGAGGTGTTCAGTGAGTAGTTCCATGCCCTGCCCTGTTTTGATGGACAAGTAGATTTCGCTTTGGTGTTCGTGTTGTTTAATTTCAGGCGCAATACCTAGTAGGTCAATTTTGTTGTAGATTTTGGTGATGTCGATATGACTGGGCAATGAAGCCAGTAATTCTGGGTCTTCGTCTGCTCTGGCATCAATGAGTAACAAAATTTTATCGGCTTTTTCAATTTCTGCCCACGCGCGGCGGATACCTTCTTGTTCGATGGCGTTATCGCTGTCGTGCAATCCTGCGGTGTCGATAATGTGTAGTGGCATTCCGTCCAGTTGAATACGTTCACGCAATACGTCACGCGTTGTGCCTGCTATGTCAGTGACAATCGCAGCTTCGTGTCCTGCGAGGGCGTTTAATAAGCTGGATTTGCCCGCATTAGGTTTGCCCGCTAACACGATAGTCATGCCATCATGCAGTAAGCGGCCTTGGTTGGCAGTTTTTTGAATTTGTCCTACGCGCTCTAGTAAGCGAATAAGGCGATTTTCGACGATGCCATCACTGAGAAAGTCGATTTCTTCATCAACAAAATCAATTGCGGCTTCAACATAAATGCGTAGTTCAGTGAGTTCTTCGACCAGTTGGTTTATTTGTTCAGAAAACACGCCCTGCATAGATTTTTGTGCGGAACGCACGGCTTGTTCGGTGCTGCTGGTAATCAAATCAGCAACCGCTTCGGCTTGGGCTAAGTCAATTTTGTTATTTAAAAATGCGCGTTCAGTGAATTCGCCTGCTCTCGCAAGTCTTGCACCCAGACTAATAACGCGGCGTAATACCATATCCAACACCACCGCGCCGCCGTGTCCTTGCAGTTCAAGAATGTCTTCGCCAGTGTAGGAATGGGGATTAGGAAAGTAAAGGGCAATGCCTGAATCAATCACACTGCCATCGTTATCAAGAAACGATGAATACACGGCGTGGCGCGGTGTTATTGGTTTGTTGAGTAATTGGCTAGCAATGCGGGTAACTAATGTGCCTGAGATGCGAATAATGCCAACACCACCATTACCCGATGGTGTGGCGATAGCGGCGATAGTTTCAGTGTGGTTTTGCATTCTCGCGCCTCAATATGAAAAAACCGCCGAGGTTTTAAAACTTCGGCGGTTTGAGCTTGTTTTGGTAAATAAAAAAGCCGTTACGGTGCTTTTTCTATTTGCTTAGTAATGATGGTTTGTTGAATGATTGACAGGGTGTTATTGATAACCCAGTACAACACCAAACCCGCAGGGAAGAATAAAAAGAACACGGTAAATACGATAGGGAACATTTTCATGACTTTCGCTTGAATAGGATCAATCGGTGCTGGATTGAGTCCTTGCTGAATTTTCATGGAGATGCCCATCACGATTGGCAAGAGATAAAACGGATCTTCTATGGATAAATCTTGTATCCATAACAGAAACGGTGCTTGACGAAATTCAACCGTTTCACTCAGTACCCAATACAATGCCATAAACACAGGAATTTGTATCAATATCGGTAAACAGCCACCTAATGGATTGACCTTTTCCGTTTTGTACAATGCCATCATTTCAGTGTTAAAACGCGGTCTGTCATCTTTAAAACGGTCTTGCAGTTCTTTTAAGCGCGGTTGAATTTTACGCATTTTCGCCATTGATTTAAAACTGGCTTGCGATAATGGGAAAAATAACAACTTGATGCACATGGTCACGCCGATAATCGCAAAGCCCCAGTTACCTACAAAACTGTGAATTTTATTCAACAGCCAGTAAATAGGTTTACCAACAAACGTTAACACGCTGTAATCAACCGTTAATTCCAGACCCGTGGCGACTTTTTCCATCACAGGCTGAATTTTAGGACCTGCAAATAATTGCGCAGAAAATTGCATGGTAGCATTGTTCTGCACGGTCATTGAGGGTGAATAAGAGCCGATAAGATAACGCCCATCTTTTAATTCTTTAGAGTACAAATTGTTTTCTTGGTCAGCGGGCGGAACCCACGCAGAAGCAAAATAATGTTGAATCATTGCTGCCCAACCGCCAGTAGTGGTGACTTTAAGTGCTTCTTCACTCATGTCATCAAAGCTGACTTTTTGGTATTTATTCTTCTCAGTATAAACAACACCGCCATCATAAGCTCTCATACCACCTGTCAGCATATTGCCTTTACCTTGGGTGTTAGGGACGCGTAATAATTGGCTGTATTGTCTGCCAGACCACGCTTTGCCTGTATTATTTTGTATGCTTTGATCCAGTGCAATGGCGTAGCTACCACGTTTAAAAGTGAACACTTTTGTAACTACCAAGCCATTATTATCTGTCCACGTTAATGGCACAGAGAGGCTGTCTTGCCCTTCGGGTAGCGTGTAACTGTCTTGCTGACTACCAAAAACGCTGTCGTGATTGGGTGCGCTTGCTGAATCTTTTTCAGTAATAAAACCACTTTGCGCAATAAATAACTTTGCTTGATCGGTATTAAATAATCTAACAGGCGCGGTGTTTATTTCTGGAATAGACATTCCAACTAAGCTGCGTAATTTGTTGACAGTGGTATTCGCTTTTTCTACGGGATAATTAAGCAAATCTAAATTAACAATGCTGCCGCCTTTTACGTCAATTTCTAAAGCAATCACGTCAGTTTTAACTTTGATTGTTTTATTAGCGACGGGTAATGCTATGACAGGTGTTGTAGTGCTGGGCGTTTCGCCATGAGTTCCCGCTTCTGCGGGTGTGCCGCTGGTCGTGGGTAACGATTCCACATTAATGCTGGTGCTTGCCTCTTGGGCAACAGGTGCTTTAGGGCCATAGTCAATTTCCCACGCTTGATATAACATAAAAACAAGCATTGCAAACGTAACGACTAGTATAAATCTTATGTTATCCATTCTTATTACCAAATTTTTCTGGAACGGGATCAATACCACCCTCATGAAAGGGATGGCACTTTAATAATCTTCTGAGAGTGAGATAGAAACCAATCACCGCGCCGTAGCGCGTCAATGCCTCTAGGGAATAACTTGAACAGCTTGGATAGAAACGACAGTTAGACCCAAGCAAGGGGCTAATAAAGTATTTATAAAACTTTATAAGTGCTATGAGTGCGAAGCGCATCGGGCGACCAACCTAAGCCAATGCTTTTCCAAAGACTTTCTTAATAATTCCAGTGGAACACCGATTGCTTCCCTACGAGCCAAAACGACAATATCTATACTTCCCAGATTTTCTTGTAGCCTAAAGTTTTCCCTGACAGTACGTTTAATGATATTTCTATGCACTGCTTTTTTTATACTTTTTTTAGCGATTGCCAAGCCTAGCCGTGAATGATCAAGATCATTTTGAATGGCTAACAGCGTAAAATAGGTATCACTGGATTTTACAGGCTTAGCAAACACTTTTTTATAGTCAGCGGGTTTTTTTAACCGACGCTGCGGGGAAAAACCAAAATTGGCTGGTTTCACACACGAGTTAATTGTGCGCGACCTTTCGCTCTGCGGTTTCTTATTACGTTGCGACCGCCGACTGTTGCCATTCTGGCACGGAAACCGTGGGTTCTAGCGCGTTTTAATTTACTGGGTTGGTATGTTCTTTTCATATTACTTAAAGCCTACGAGTGAGTGATAACAAAAACGGATAAAAAAGACTGCCGATGATAAAATAAACCACGCACCCTGTCAATTCTGTAGCGCAATCATTTACTGCGGTATAGTGGCAAGTTTCTTTACACACATCAAACTGTTATCGACCACACATGAATTCAATTTGGAATAACTGTCTTGCTAAACTTGAAAATGAAATATCTAGTTCAGACTTCAGCACATGGATACGCCCACTTCAGTCGATAGAAAGTGATAGCCAAATTAAATTACTCGCTCCTAATCGTTTTGTATTGGACTGGGTAAAAGAACACTATTTTGTCAAAATCGAAGACTCTATTCGTGAGTTTTCTAACGGCACAATGGATTTAAATCTCGAAATTGGCTCTAAAAGTTCAGCAACACCTGCCGATGCTATCGTTAAAAAAATAAGCAAACCCATTGAAACAAAAAAAGTAGGTCCTAGTTTTTTGAATAAAGCCTTTACCTTCGATAATTTTGTTGAAGGCAAATCGAATCAACTAGCCAGAGCCGCGTCGCTTCAAGTCGCTGAAAATATAGGCCGAGCCTATAACCCGCTATTAATTTACGGTAGCTCAGGTTTAGGTAAAACCCATTTAATGCACGCCATCGGCAATGCAATTTTAGTTAAAAATCCGTCGGCAACCATTGTTTACCTACATTCTGAAAAATTCGTACAGGACATGGTCAGAGCCTTACAACAAAACGCGATTAATACCTTTAAAGAATATTACCGCGCCATTGATGTGCTGTTGATTGATGATATTCAATTTTTTGCGGGTAAAGAACGTTCTCAAGAAGAGTTTTTTCATACCTTTAATTCATTGCTGGATAAAAAACATCAAGTGGTTTTAACCTGTGATAAATATCCGAAAGAAATTGTCGGATTGGAAGAGCGTTTAAAATCACGTTTTGGTGCAGGCTTACCCGTGTCGATTGAACCGCCTGATATGGAAACACGAGCGGCTATTTTGATGAAAAAAACTGCGCAATCTAATATTAATTTACCGCAAGAAGTGGCTTTTTTTATTGCCAAAAGAATTCCCTCTAATGTTCGCGATTTAGAAGGCGCGTTAAGGCGCGTTATTGCCAACGCGCAATTTACAGGGCGTGACATCACCATTGAATTTACCAAAGAAGCCTTACACGATTTAATTTCTTTGCAAGATAAGCTAGTTAATATTGATAACATTCAAAAAACCGTTGCCGATTATTTCAAGATTCGGGTCGCCGACTTGTTATCTAAAAGCAGGAATCAATCAGTCACTCGCCCACGTCAAATAGCCATGTCTTTAGCAAGAGAACTCACCCCGCAAGGCTTATGTGCCATTGGTGATGCCTTTGGTGGACGCGATCACACCACCGTCATAAACGCCTGTAAAAAAGTAGAGGAACTAAAAAAATCAGACATGAAAATAGCAGAAGATTATGAAAATATACTGCGGTCTTTATCGCATTAAATGAGGAACTCAATCACTGCTTTAGCTAAGGGTTCATCATAATAGCTATGGTACTCTGTGTGTACTTTACGCCTGAAATTTAACGCAAACTACCTTATGCCTCAAATCATCAATGCTACTGGCTAGCGTCTTTAAGTACTTGTTGCATTTGTGCATCTGGATTACCGAAGAAACGGGGTTGTTCATTCTCTTTGGTAAATAATGCCCACGCCTGCGCACCACCTGATTCAAAAAACACATAAATATTACTGCCTCCACAATTATGCGGTTCACACACATTGTAAAATTCATACGTTTTGCCACCCACTTCACGCATCTCGCTTGGTGAATCGACACCATCACGGCTTTTTAAATACTCTTTAAGCCAAGGTTCAATGCGCTGTCCTTTGAATAGCGCATTAAATGTTTTGTTATAAGTAGGATTTTTCAATTGTTCATACAAATAAGACCCTGCTGGTTCTGCTGACCACGCCGTTAGCGGTACAACAGCAAGTAAAACGATAAGAGCAAAAATTTTGCGTTCCATACTATATTCCCTTTGCTAAATATTAATTTTTACACAGTGTAGGCTAACTATACCGATTATGCGTTTTCTTCTTAGCCCCATACACCGCCACTAAAAGCCACGCGCTTAAAAAAAACACGCCGCCAAACGGGGTAATCATACCTAATGCTTTTATGTCTAGGATTGCCAGTGCGTATAAGCTGCCTGAAAATAACAGGATACCGATGAACATCAAATGACTTGCCCAGCTTAATAACTTTGCGGCGGGTGATTGTTGCTGTAATAACGCCACGAGTATTAAGCCCAGTGCGTGCCACATTTGATAGGTTACGCCTGTTTGATAAACGGTTAGCATTTCTGGGCTGAGTATGGCTTTTAATCCGTGTGCGCCGAATGCGCCGAACGCTACGCCTGTGAAGGCACATAACGCGCCCAATAATAAGGTGGTTTGCATTATTTCTCCAGCAAGCGTGGCATGAGTTGGACTAAATTACAGGGGCGGGTGCGGTGATCGAGTTGGTCTTTTATCAGTGAATCCCACGCGGTACGACACGCATTCATTGAGCCAGGTAAACAAAAAATATACGTCCCATTCGCCACGCCTGCAATGGCTCTGGACTGAATCGTTGAGGTTTTTATGTCGGCGTAAGACAACATACGAAAGGTTTCGCCGAAGCCGTCTAGCACTTTATCAAGCAACGGTAATACCGCTTCGGGTGTGCCGTCTCTGCCTGTTACGCCTGTGCCGCCTGTGCTGATGATGACATTCACGACATCGTTAATTATCCAGTTAGAGACAGCGGCGCGGATGGCGTAAATGTTATCGGGGACGATTTTTTTTTCGCTGACACGGTGTCCTGCAACCAGCACGCGTTCGGCTAGGATGCTGCCTGAAATATCATCAGCTTCGGTGCGGGTGTCGGAAATAACTAAGATGGCGATGTTTAAGGGAATGAACGATTTTTGGGTGGTCATGGGTGTGTACTCTCGCATTATATCGTTCCCATGCTCTGGCGTGGGAATGCCGCCGTTGACGCTTCAGCGTCATGCAATTCCCACGCTGGCGCGAGGAAACTATAAGTTAATACTACTGTAACACAACAAACAAGCCTTCATCTCCACGTTGAATATTTATCAGCAACGCGCCATTGGGATTCACCGCTTGTTTTAATTCATCAAGATTACGCACGCGATAACGATTCGCCGATACAATCACATCTCCTGCACGCAAACCCACGCGCCACGCGTAAGAGTTTGTATTGATATTACTAAAAACAATCCCTTCAAGCTGATCTTTTTGGGTGGCAGTTAATAACGTGCCTTTTAGTGTGCGGTGCAGTTTATCTCCCGCAAGCTGAATTTGTTCAGGCTTGCTTATGGTGGCGGTCACGGTCTTTTTTTCGTTACCACGGAAATATTCTATGTCAACGTTATCACCGACTTGTAATAGACCAACGAGGTTACGAATGTCATGACTGTCTTTAATCACTTGTCCATTGGCAGTGATAATCACGTCACCCGCCTGTAAACCTGCTTTTTCGGCGGGCGAATTATTTTCAATGCGACTGACCGCCGCGCCTTGGTGACTACTAAGATTAAAGGCTTTGGTTAATTCAGGCGTTAAATCCTGTGTGGTCACTCCCAGTAAACCGCGTTTAACTTCGCCGTGTTTCACTAATGAGTCTTTAATGGTCATTGCCATATTGGTGGGAATGGCAAAACCAATGCCAACATTACCACCGTTAGGCGCGAGAATGGCGGTATTCATGCCGACCAATTCACCGCGTAAATTCACTAATGCGCCACCCGAATTTCCTGGGTTAATCGAGGCATCGGTTTGAATAAAATCTTCATAACCTTCGATGCCAAGACCAGAACGCCCCAACGCACTGACGATACCTGAAGTGACAGATTGCCCTAAGCCAAACGGATTACCAATTGCTACTACAAAATCACCGACGCGCAAGCGGCTGGAATCAGCAAGCGGTATTTGCGTTAAATTTTCGGCGGGGATTTTGATAATGGCAATATCGGCTTCTGCATCTGTGCCGATTAATTGCGCGGCTAACTGGCGACCATCTTGCAAAGTCACTTTAATTTTGTCGGCTTTGGCAATAACGTGATTATTGGTTAATACCAAGCCTTGTTGGCTATCGATAATAACGCCTGAGCCTAAGCTATTGCGTTGTTGATGACGTGGCATATTCGGAATTTGAAAAAACTGCCGAAAAAACGGGTCTTGCATCAGCGGGTTTTCTTTAATCTCAATATTGGTTGAGGTGGAAATATTGACAACCGCAGGCGTACTACGCTCTAGCATCGGAGCTAAGGAAGGCATAGGTTGTCCATCAACCGCCATAGGCAATCCTGTCGCACTCGCCACAGAAGGCAGGCACAACGAAACAGGCAATAAGGTCATTAATAACAGATGTTTAACTACGTTACGATTCATGATAATTTTCCATCGATGGTTAGGGTATGCCCTCACTATGGGTTTAGAAATTCTTAATTCAAGTTGTCTTTTGGTGTATGCCCGTTATGCTCAGGCTTTATGTCACTCAGCAAACCTAATTTAACCTGAGTTCGAGATAAAATATCTTGAAGTCATTAAAACATAGGACTTTCTCTATCCCCCGAAATAAGCATGAATCCGAGGCGAACGTAACTCAGATTTCAAGTAGTCAGAAAATACCCCCGTTCGAGCTTGGTAAAGCGTTGTTTTTGCCCTGTTAGCGAACACTTTTAATGAACAAACCAAGCATGATAGCAACAACCGAAATGATTACGTTGTGAACGTGCTTTGCGGCATTGACACTTTTCACTGCCTGTTAGCTGTTTAACTTCACAGTGGAATTCTTCGACTTTCCAACGCAAGTGATTAGTCGCTTCAACGACTTGCGTGGTTAATGTCTCATCAAGATCATTGGTAATGACCCAGTCAATGTCGCCGTTTTTAGCGACTAGCTTAAAGTGTTCACCTTGAAAGGTACTTTTTTCGGTTTGACACACCACCCTTTAAAAGGCGTTGTTCTGTCCAGTCAATAGCCTCTAAGTGAATATAGCTTTCTTCTAGGCTTGGACTCACTAAGCGATTATTTTTTAACGTGGTATAAAAAATACGCCCTAACGAATTGACCCGTTTTAGGTTTTGCCATGCCGCGTACCAACTATCAAACAACACCGTTTTTGCCTTGATTTGCTTGTTAGCTACAGCGTTTATCAGCATCTCCTTGATGTGATCGTTTTTGGTTTTTCCATCCACTTCATGCGCATAAATCCGATAATCAATCGGGTAATGCTCCTTGCTATCGGTATGCACCAGATTGACTACGCCAATCCTCCGCACTAAACCACCGACCGCACCGCTGTATTGCCGTTCAATCGCTTTGGTAGTTGCTTGTTCTGGACACTATCATCAAGGATTAAGCAGCTTTCCTCGCTATCTTTTATCAAGCTTCTTACCACCGCCCACACTTGAGCGGGCGTTATTCGCCCTCGCTTTAAGAAGTTACTGACCACATCATGACTCACCTTATCCAAATGCGCAGATAAGTTTGTGCAGGTGTAATTGATTGGCGTACTTATCAGGTACTCTATGTAGTTTTGTTTTGTTATCATCCTTCATAAAATACACTTAAATGCTAGGATAGCGAAAGTCCTACTTCTAATACAATGCCTTGCTCACCTGTGCCATGACCCGAAAAATGTACAATCGTTGATTGATATTGTTGCATCGCATTGCGTAAATCACGGACACGAGTTGCTCATTGTTGTTTTAAAGAAAATTGCTATCGATGTTTAGAGGCGCGTAAGCCATTTTCAATATCACGGACTTCTTCAGCTAATCTAAGCTGAACTTCATTGGATGGATTAGCGGCGAGGATAAGAATGGCTTTAGTCATGGCTTGATGTATCGGCTAGAGTGAGTTACGCAATTATAGTGTTCATGCTCAAATTGCTGCTCAAAATCTTCTGTATTTACTTCTATGGCAAGCTTATTAAGGCTATCACACTGGACTTTCTAAATTGAAAAAGGCTATCATGCCTGCCCAGCAAGGTTCACAAGTATTTTAATTATTAAACCTAATTCTATAAAAACGATGACTGATTCTTTTATCTCTACCAAACCTATCCCTATTCGTGAACGCTTAATTATGGCGTTGGATGTTTCCAGTTTGCCTGAAGCGCGAGCATTAGTTGAAGAATTAGGCAATTCAGTGATTTTTTATAAAGTCGGCATGGAGTTGTTCATGTCAGGCGATTATTTCGGTTTTATTGAATGGCTGAAACAACAGAATAAAAAAGTCTTTGTCGATTTAAAGTTTTTTGATATTCCTGAAACCGTTGGACGGGCGATTAAAGCCTTGAGCAGTAGAGGTGTAGATTTTGCTACTATTCATGGCAATGATGCCATTATGGAAGCCGCCGCCGCTGCAAAAGGTGATTTGAAAGTATTAGCCGTCACTGCCTTAACTAGCTTAGACCGTGGTGATTTAGATGATTTAGGCTTTCAATGTGATGTGCAGGCATTGGTATTATCACGCGCTAAACGGGCGTTACAAATCGGTTGTGATGGTATTGTATCTTCAGGCTTAGAAGCCCCATTATTAAGACGCGAATTGGATCATAAATTATTAGTGATTACCCCAGGCATTCGTCCTGTGGATAACCGTGAAGACGGTGATCAAAAACGCGTGGTTAGCGTAGAAATGGCGTTTCAAAATGGCGCGGATTATATTGTCGTCGGTCGCCCTATTCGGGATGCTAGCGACCGTAAAGCAATGGCAGAAAAAATTCAGGCGCAAATTCTTGCTCAATTTTCTTAATTCATTGCACGATATTCATGCCATTTTCCCCTGAGTTCACTAGCTCATACCTCATCGCTTTTGCAATGGGGCTATTTAGTAGTATGCACTGCATTGGTATGTGCGGCTCTATTATTGGCACATTGACACTGAGTCTTAGCCCAGAAATACGCAATAATAAAATACTCTTACTGCCTTTTGTCTTTAATTATAATTTGGGGCGTGTTGTCAGTTACACCATTGCAGGTAGTTTAGCGGGTATTATTGGCGTATTAATGGTGATGCCATTCGATAATGTACATGGACATAGAATTTTACAAGTAGTGTCGGCATTATTCATGATGTGTGCGGGGTTATATATAGCAGGTTGGTTTCCACGCTTTGCCTATATTGAAAAAATCGGTAGGCATTTTTGGAAAAAAATAGAACCTTTCGGACGTAAACTGATTCCTGTTAAAACGCATATCCACGCTTATTTATTTGGCATGGTATGGGGTTGGCTACCTTGTGGCTTAGTTTATTCTGCCTTGGCACTCGCCGCGACAACAGGCGATGTTGTTAAAAGCGCGTTGTTAATGTTGGCTTTTGGTTTGGGAACTTTGCCCGCCGTGATGGGAGTCGGTATAATGACCAGCATTTTGACAAGGCTATCTCGAACGCAACGTTTTAAACAAGTCATCGGCTTATTTATGATTGCTCTCGCGTTATTAGCCGCCGTGCCACAGCTTAATCCTATGGCGATTACCACCCATTCAGCAATACATTAACGAGACAATTATGGATTATTTCGACACAATCATAGGTCAATCGCCAGCATTGGATTCCTTAATTCGCAGTGCGCGGTTAGTTGCCAGCACCGATGTGACTGTGCTACTAAAAGGTGAAACAGGCACAGGTAAAGAAATACTGGCTAACGCAATACAAAAACAAAGTTCGCGTGCTGATAAGACCTTTATTACGCTTAATTGTGCCGCATTACCCGAAAGTTTGATTGAATCTGAATTGTTTGGACATAAAAAAGGTTCATTCACGGGGGCGACTTGCAACACGCAAGGTCTTTTGCCCGCAGCCGATGGCGGCACTTTGTTTCTCGATGAAATTAATTCATTACCGCTCGCTATTCAAGCCAAATTATTACGCTTTTTGGAATCAGGCGAATGCCTTGCTGTTGGTGATGTGAGTCCCTGTAAAGTGGATGTACGCGTGATTGCTGCGACTAACGCCGATATAAACCTTCAAATTGACGCGGGAGAATTTAGACGTGATTTGTATTATCGGCTCAATGTTGTGCCGTTGGAATTACCGCCATTGGCGCAACGCACTGAAGATATTGAGCATCTAATTAAATACTTTTTGGAAATATTTGCTAATACTTATTCACTAGCCGCACCTAAGTTCAGTAAAGCCGCAGTAAGAATGCTAAAAACATATTCATGGCCTGGAAATGTTCGCGAATTACGCAATCTTTGTGAGCGGCTGAGTATTTTGTTAGCAGGTAGAATTATAGAACCCGAAAATCTACCGTTAGAGTTTATCAGAGCTAATAGTACGCCTAAATTAACAGACTTTACCTTGCCAGAAACAGGTTTACATCTGGATGCCTTAGAAGCGAATTTAATTCATCAAGCCTTAAATCGCACACAGGGTAATAGAAGCAAATCAGCTAAATTATTGGGGCTTTCCAGAGATACGTTGATTTATCGTATGCAGAAACACGGTGTGGCTTCGCACTAACAAAGAGAGCTGTCAGGTTTTAACAACCTGTTAGATCTGCTTTTCGGAATACAAACCCTGTCCTGAATTTGGCGAAGAGCTAGGTTTGTTTTCATCATCAAAGACTTTGTAGTCTCGCTTGTCTCATCAGCTGTTTTAACTCTTTCACTGTCTGCGCTAAGCCTGAAAATAACGCTTGCGCAATAATTGAATGCCCGATATTTAGCTCAACGATTTCGGGTATTGCACAAATCGATTCGACATTGTAAAAATTCAGCCCATGCCCCGCGTTGACTTGCAGCCCTGCACTGTAAGCATAATGTGCAGCTAAACGAATGCGCTCAAATTCTTCGGCTTGCTCTACGGGGGTTTTAGCATCCGCATAACAGCCGGTATGCAGTTCTATCACAGGCGCACCTGCTTTAATCGCGGCATCAATTTGTGCTTCTTCAGGGTCGATGAATAACGACACCTCAATGCCCGCTTCGGCTAACTTATCGCACGCAGATTGCAGGCGTGGCAAGTTACCTGCGACATCCAAACCGCCTTCAGTAGTGAGTTCTGCGCGTTTTTCAGGGACTAAACAACAGGCGTAAGGTTGAACTTTGAGGGCTATAGCAAGCATTTCATCGGTCACGCCCATTTCCAGATTCAAACGAGTGTGTATCAGATCTTTGAGCAGAAAAATATCACGGTCTTGAATATGGCGGCGGTCTTCACGCAAATGCGCGGTAATACCATCTGCGCCCGCTTGTTCTGCGATTAACGCGGCTTGTAACGGCTCAGGGTATAGCGTTCCGCGTGCTTGCCTTAGTGTTGCAACGTGGTCAATATTAACACCTAATAAAATTAACTGTTTTTCCATGCTCGCCTCAGTCATTAAAGCCTAAACTTTGTAACGCCCGTTCACTATCTGACCAGCCCTTTTTAACCTTAACCCACAGTTGTAAATAGACTTTTTGACCAATCAGTTTTTCTATATCAATGCGAGCATCAGTACCGACTTGTTTTAGCATTTCGCCGTCTTTGCCGATAACAATATTTTTCTGGGTCATGCGTTCTACCCAAATGATTGCGTATATTTTGGTGATAGTTGGCTTTTCTTCGTAGCGTTCTATTTCTACTGTCAGCGAGTAGGGCAGTTCTGCACCTAAACGCCGAGTAAGTTTTTCACGCACAATTTCAGCGGCTAAAAAGCGTTCGGAGCGGTCAGTAATTTGATCTTCGGGATAAATTAAATCACTTTCAGGCAATAATGCCATGATTAAACTTTCCAGTTCAGTCAAATTAGTGCCTTTTAATGCTGAAATAGGCACTAAGTGTTGAAATGGAAAGCGGTGTTGCGCAGTCGAAAAAAACGCTAGAATTTTTTCTTTATCTTGAACTTTATCAACTTTATTGACTGCCAAAATAACAGGTAAACCTGCTTGTTCTAATTTCTTGAAAATTACTTCATCATATTCATGCCATGACAAACCATCAATTAACCAAACAATGACATTCACGCCTAATAATGATGTGTCAGCGGTACGGTTTAAATAACGGTTTAAGGCTCGCTTTTCATCGTTGTGCATACCAGGGGTATCCATATAAATGGCTTGCCCTGCATCAGTTGTATTAATACCTAAAATACGGTGGCGAGTGGTTTGTGGTTTACGCGAAGTAATGCTGATTTTTTGTTTCAGCAAATGATTCATTAGAGTTGATTTACCCACATTGGGACGACCGATTAAGGCGACGAAACCACAATTCATTGCTTATCCTTATTTAATAATTCGAGCATTTGCTCTGCCGCTGACTGTTCAGCTTTTTTTCTGGAAATACCCGTGCCAATACACGCAGTTGCTATTAATGGCACGGTACATTTAACCTCAAAGGTTTGTTCATGTGCCAATCCAGACATAGTGATTAATTCATAATCTGGCAAGTCCATTTTTTTTGCCTGCATCAATTCTTGTAGCTGGGTTTTTGGGTCTTTTTGCCAATTATCCAAGGATAAATTTTGTAGCTTTTCAGCAAATAATCGACCTATCCATTGATGACAGGCTTCAATACCTTGATCGATAAATAACGCGGCGATAACGGCTTCCAGTGCGTCTGACAAAATGGAATCACGGCGAAAACCGCCGCTTTTTAATTCACCTGAGCCTAATAATAAATAATCTCCCAGTTGATGTTCTCTGGCCAGTTCTGCTAGTGAACTCTGGTTGACTAAACTGGCGCGAAGACGACTTAACACACCTTCGCAGGCAGCTGGAAATAAGTCGTACAATTGCTCAGCAATAACAAATCCTAAAATTGAATCGCCTAAAAACTCTAAGCGTTCATTATTTTTTGAGCTGAAACTGCGATGCGTTAATGCCATAGTAAAAAACGTGGGATTATTAAACGTCAACCCCAGTTTTTTACACAAAATTTCTGGCTTTTTTATCACTACTTATTGACCTCTATTTACCAATATCAACGGTATCACTAAACTCAACTAAAATGCTGGCATTGCCTACCAGTTTTTTAACCACTTCATATTCGATATGTACTTTTGTATGTCCATTTTCTAGTTTGCTGATAGTTAAATTTTCGGGGGTTATCAGGTTATCAATATTATTCATACCCAGTATTTTATTTAATCGACCTGAAAGTTGTGCGGGGGTTTCATCGGTCCCCACTGCTTCAGACGTTTCTTTAATTGACTTTAACGCGCCTGCTACCTTACTGTGATCCATATAAATGGGAAAAATAGCAATGGCTAAAAAGAAGATAGAGCCAATAACAATGCCGATACAAACCATTGAGATCATAGTCATGCCTTGTTGCTTTTTAGGTGATAGTTTCATTTTCTCTCCATAATTTATAAAAATAATGTTATTTCAATACTGTACCGATGCGATCAAGTCCCACACCCTTATGCTGCCAATCCCAGCTCATCCAAATAAAAAATGCTTTACCCACTAAATTTTCTTCGGGTACTGTTCCCCAATAGCGACCGTCATTACTGTTATCACGGTTATCGCCCATCACAAAATAATTGCCTTTGGGAACAACATAAACACCTTCGGCTGATAAAGCGTCATGTCTGATAAGAATATTATGCTCAACACCTGTTAGGTTTTCCTGCAACTGTTCAGCCCCTGTCATCTCCTCGCCTTGCCCTACACCTTGATAAAGCCCCAGTGATTTATAGCTTACTGGCTGGTCATTGACATAAAGTTTTTTATTATCATAAGTAATTTTATCACCTGGTAAACCAATCACCCGCTTAATATAATCAACTGTGGGGTCTTTAGGATAACGGAACACCACAATATCACCGCGTGCGGGTTCATTCATTTCTACTATCTTGGTATTGATAACTGGCAGACGTACACCGTAAGTAAATTTATTTACTAGAATAAAATCACCAATGAGTAAGGTGGGCATCATAGAAGCAGACGGAATGCGAAACGGCTCAGCAATAAATGAGCGTAATAGTAATACAATCAACACCACAGGAAAAAAAGATCGCGCATATTCAACAATCAGCGGCTCATTAGCTTCATCAAAAACTCGCCCTTCGGATTTAAGGAATAGTAAATAACTACCCCATACTATTCCTGTGACAACAGTTGCTAACAACAAAAAAAAGGAAAAATCAAAATCCATAACGTCCTCAGGCTTATTCTTTATTCAATTGCAATACGGCTAAAAATGCCTCTTGAGGAATCTCAATATTGCCCACTTGTTTCATGCGTTTCTTGCCGTCTTTTTGTTTCTGCAATAATTTTTTCTTACGGCTAATATCACCACCATAACATTTCGCAGTCACATCCTTACGCATGGCTTTCACCGTAGAACGCGCGATAATTTTAGAACCAATCGCCGCTTGTATCGCTACTTCATACATTTGCTTAGGAATTAAATCCTTCATTTTTTCCACTAATGCGCGTCCGCGTGTTTGGCTTAAATCTTTATGGACAATGATCGATAAAGCATCGACTTTTTCCGCATTAATCAACACATCCAATTTCACCAAATCGGCTTCTTGAAAACGTAAAAACTCATAATCAAACGAAGCAAAACCACGACTGACAGATTTTAACCTATCAAAGAAATCCAGCACCACTTCACTGAGCGGCATTTCATAATGTAAGGAGACTTGCCCTGCGACATACTGCATATCTTTTTGTACGCCACGCTTTTCTATACACAAGGTAATGACATTGCCCAAATACGCTTGCGGTACTAAAATATTGGCACGAATAATCGGTTCACGAATTTCTTTCATCGTGCCGTTTTCAGGCAATTTAGCGGGATTATCTACCATGAGAATCTCATCCGTTTGGGTGATAACTTCATAGATAACCGTGGGCGCGGTGGTAATTAAATCAACGTTATATTCACGTTCCAAACGTTCTTGCACAATTTCCATGTGCAGCATTCCTAAAAAGCCACAGCGAAAGCCAAAGCCTAGAGCTTGCGAGGTTTCAGGTTCAAATTGTAAAGCAGCATCGTTTAAATTTAATTTGTTTAACGCTTCACGCAAACTTTCATAATCATCGGAACTGACAGGGTACAAGCCTGCAAACACGCGTGGTTGTACACGTTGAAAACCTATTAAGGGTTCAGCCGCTGGTTTATCTGTCCAAGTAATGGTATCGCCGACAGGTGCGCCAAAAATGTCCTTAATCCCTGCAACCACATAGCCCACTTCGCCCGTGTTTAACACGTCTCTTTCTAAACGTTTCGGCGTGAACACGCCGACAGTTTCAGCAAAAAATGACTTACCCGTAGACATGATGGTAATTTTTTGTTTGCGTTTAATGCTACCGTGAACAATACGCACCAAGGACACCACACCTAAATAACTATCAAACCACGAATCAATGATGAGAGCTTGTAACGGGCCCTCAATATTGCCTTGGGGCGGTGGTATTTTAAGTACCAATTGCTCTAAGACATCGTGAACGCCTAAGCCTGTTTTCGCGCTTATCATCAAGGCTTCATCGGCTGGAATACCAATCACTTCCTCAATTTCTGCCAATACACGCTCAGGTTCAGCCGAGGGTAAATCGATTTTATTCAACACAGGCACAACTTCCAGCCCTTGTTCAATTGCCGTGTAACAATTCGCTACACTTTGCGCTTCTACACCTTGCGCAGCATCCACCACTAATAACGCGCCTTCGCAAGCCGCTAACGAACGAGAGACCTCATAAGAAAAATCCACATGGCCGGGTGTATCAATGAAATTGAGCTGATAGGTTTCGCCGTCTTTGGCTTTAAAGTCCAATGTGACGCTTTGGGCTTTAATAGTAATGCCGCGCTCTCTTTCAATGTCCATTGAATCAAGGACTTGAGCGGACATTTCGCGGTTAGTTAACCCGCCGCATAATTGAATAAAACGGTCGGCAAGCGTTGATTTGCCATGATCGATATGCGCGATAATGGAGAAGTTACGAATATGTTTTAAATCCACGGTGTTTTAAAGTAGTGAGGTTCTAAGAGGTTATGCCAGCGGGTTGGCATCAGCATAATTTGAAAAGAATTGCATTATAACAGACACCCGACACTCAAAGCCTAGATTGTTTGTGCCAGATTTAGTATGGGTTGCAAGTTTTGCGGAGTTAGCTATCGCTACGCCCAAGTCAGTAGGCATCAACTTAAGAAAAATTTGTAAGACAAGTCAAAACGCTGTGAATTTAAAGTGATGTCAATATAGTGGTGGGTTAACCCTGTGTTTTTCCTACATTTAGGTTTTATTGCCTATGGTTCGGAGTCCAAAGCATAACTTGGACTGAAATGCCTGATGTTACCTACACCACTCGAAAAAATGTTATCCTTTTCGGCATGGAAAAAGCAAGACTCCTCCCAATTTTGTTAGATTATAAACGTATGGAAAAAGAAAATAATTCACTACGCGCCGCCGCTGAGGAACAACTCCAGCACGCGTCCACAACAAATTCAGAGACTCGCTCTGCTGAAGAATTACTCTACGAACTTCAGGTTCATCAAATTGAACTGGAAATGCAAAATGAGAATTTACGCCAATCCTACGAGGCGGTGGCAGAATCGCGGCAAGAGTATTTCGAACTGTATGAGTTTGCTCCGATTGGCTATTTAACACTCTCGCAGCTCGGCTTGATTGAAAAAATTAATCTGACGGGTGCAACCTTGCTGGGAGAAAATCGTTCCCAATTACTACAACGGCGTTTTGCACGCTATATCAACGCGACAGATGCGACTCGCTGGCATCTTTTTTTCGCTCAAGTCATGCTGGGTAATGAGCAAAAAACGCTTGAAGTCACCCTAAAGCAGCCTAACAATAAAGGGCTTTGTGTACAACTGCACTGTATTCCTATGTTAAAAGAGGATAAGCAACCTACACTGTGGATTACTTTAACCGATATGACCAAGAGCAAACAAGCAGACGGGCTGGTGGTCGAACTTGCCTTCCAAAATACAGAAAAAGAAAATCGAGCCGCCGAGCTGGGCATTGCCAACATAGAGCTTGCCTTTCAAAATGAAGAAAAAGAAAAGCATGGAAAAATAGAACGCGCATTGCAAAAAAGTGAAGAAAAACTAA
>MBQZ01000093.1 GCA_002134785.1 Crenothrix sp. D3 | reverse complement strand
CCTGAAACCATTCACTTGTTACTGAAAGAACTCAAACTGCCTGCCTTCAGCCGCCATTATCAACACCATCAACAACAAGCGATTGAAAACAGCTAGGGTCATATCCACTATTTATCAGGACTTTGTGAGCAAGAAATAGCCGAACATTATCAACAACGCGTACAAAAATGGGCGAGGGACGCAAAACTACCTGCCAGTAAACGCTTTGCCAACCTAAGCCTCACAGAACTTAGCTCTTGTGTACAACAGCAAGTCATCGCCTTGAAAGACCAAGCAGAGTGGACGCGGCGTGCCGAAAACGTCTTGCTCATCGGACCTTCTGGGGTTGGTAAATCGCACATAGCTGCTGCCCTCGCTTATCAACTTATCGAACAAAACGTCCGTGTCAAATGGTTCTCAGCGGTCGCACTCGTTCAAAGTCTACAACAAGCCAAGCGTGATCTGGAATTAATGACCGCCATGACAAGATTGGATAAATATCAGGTTTTAGTGATCGATGATATTGGCTATGTTAAAAAAACCGATGCGGAAACACAGGTGTTATTCGAATTTATCGCTCATCGTTATGAAAGCGGCAGCTTAATCATCACCTCCAACCAACCTTTCAGCCAGTGGGATCACATCTTTCCAGACACCATGATGACCGTCGCAGCGATTGACCGCATTATTCATCATGCCACCATTATTGAAATTCAAGGAGAAAGCTATCGAAAAAAACACAGCCTAAAAAACTAACTATTTTTTAACTAAAACTGGTCAGGGTAATTGTCGTCAATTCGGGCAGGATAGTTGACGCTGGACAGTCATTTCAATGCCTGTTTCACTGCACTGAACCTCATCAAATGGCAGGACAGGCTTTCATCTCCTCATCGAAAACCTATTTCCGTTCTCAGTTGGAAAGCTAGGTTTTTCAATGCCTTATTCATTGAACGCATTTCTTGCGACTTTGGTTTCGACCTGACTTCGATTAAATCCTCTCCCCGTTATCAGGAGATTTGTAATTTCGGGGCGGTCTCTGGGTAAAACTGTCCGAACTATTGGATCTAAGCAGTTGATAACATTTATCAAACTGTTCAAGTACCGTGTGAAATAAAAAAGCTAATAAAATCAAGGTTGCCAAAACCGAAGACAAATTCTTTTTGCCGTGTCCAAAGTTATGCTCAAAATGAGGTAGTACTAAACAAGTAGGCTCATATCGTGTTTTGAGGACATGATAAAATCTGCATTTTTCCCATGATCCTACGTCTTCAAGAGTTAATAGATGAGAGCAAAGCTTACCGTGTAATCAGGAAGTTACGTTGGAAAAGTGGATACAGTTGCCCATTGGCTCATATCGTGTTTTGAGGACATATTTTTGGTTGCAATAAAAGGCACAAAAGAGGCTCTAACAAAGCCTGTCCGCGTTTTCTAACATTATGAATAAACTCAAAAAACCCAAATACAAGGGAAGTTTTTCTTGAGAAATACCCCGATGCGGGCGTAACCACGAACGCAGTAACAACCAAAAGCCTTCCATTTTATTGACATGAACTTCGTGAAAGCCATCGCCATCTTCATCGC
>MBQZ01000092.1 GCA_002134785.1 Crenothrix sp. D3 | reverse complement strand
TTACTTGGAAAAGAAGCAGAATTATATGTACTAGAGCTTTCCAGTTTCCAACTAGAACGAACTACAAGTCTCAATGCAGTTGCAGCAACAATACTTAACATTTCTGCAGACCACTTAGATAGACATGTAAACATGGCAAATTATGCCAGAGAGAAACAAAGTATATTTAATGGTAATGGCGTCATGGTCATTAATATTGATGACCCAATTGTTAATGCCATGCAAGAAAGTGACAGATGTATTTTTAGCTTTTCAATTAAGACAAGTGCAGACTTTCATATAGCCCGCAAAAATAATGTGGAGTATTTGATGCACAACAATGAATGTTTAATGCCGCTAGCCGAGTTGCCGCTTGAAGGCAGACATAACGCAGCAAATGCTTTAGCTGCACTAGCTTTGGGAACATCTATTGGTTTGGATAAACAAGCTATGTGTAATGCCTTAAAAAAATTTAAAGGCTTGGATCATAGAATGCAACGAGTGGCAGAAATACAAGGAGTTACTTGGGTAAACGACTCAAAGGCAACAAATATTGGTGCCTGCATTGCTGCACTAGAAGGGTATGATCGTAAGATTATTTTAATTGCCGGTGGCGATGCGAAAGGGGCTGACATGAGTGAATTGAAGCCCGTTATTGAAGAAAGAACAAAAAATGTAGTGTTAATGGGTAAAGATGCTGACTTGATAGAACAGGCCATCAATAATTGCGTCCCTGTATATCTTGCCAAAAATATGGTAGAAGCAGTAAATATTTGTGCCCGCATTGCGGAAAGTGGTGATAGTGTTTTGTTATCTCCTGCTTGTGCCAGCTTGGATCAATATAAAAACTACCAAGACAGGGGCAATCAATTTTCTAAAGCAGTATTAGGGTTGCTTACATGAAAAAGCATGTGAAAAATTCATTACTTGGGCGCTTTCATTTTGACCCCTTACTAGTGATTGTATCTGCCAGCCTATTGGCCATTGGATATATCATGATGGCATCATCATCGTTGCATTTGGGCATAAAAGAAACTGGTAACAGTTTACATTACCCCATCAGACAGTCATTACATATCGCTCTAGGAATAATTTTAGGTATTTGTGTAGCACTCACTCCCATCCGAGTTTGGGAAAAGTCCGGGCAGTGGTTATTTATATTTGGAATATTATTATTGATTGTTGTGCTGGTGCCTGGATTGGGCGTAAAAGTTAACGGCAGTACTCGATGGTTATCAATTTTTGGCATGCGAGTACAAGTATCAGAAGTAGTAAAGTTTTTTTCAGTCATCTATATGGCTGGTTATGTCACTAGACATCAAGAATCGATACGTAAATCTATATTTGCTTTATTCAAGCCCATAATTTTATTTTCGGGTGCTTGCATATTACTACTAATGGAGCCCGATTTTGGCTCTGCTGTCGTAATAATGATTATTGCTATGGGTATTATGTTTTTAGCTGGTGCACGACTGTCTCCATTCATAATATTGTTATCATCTGGTTCTGTACTTGCGGCCTTGTTAGTATATTTTGAGCCTTACCGTATGAAAAGAGTAACTAGTTTCTTAAATCCTTGGGCTGATGCAAAAGATACCGGTTATCAGTTAGTTCACGCACTCATATCATTTGGGCGTGGTGAATGGGTAGGGGTGGGCTTAGGTAGTGGCATCCAAAAATTATTTTATTTACCAGAAGCTCATACTGATTTTTTATTCTCAGTGATTGCTGAAGAACTTGGGCTTTTAGGTGTACTAACTGTTATTGGTTTATTTGCTTTATTAGTATGGCGTACTTTTGAAATAGCAGCAGCTGCGGAAAAAGCGGATGAACGTTTTTCTGCATTTATTGCCTATGGATTGGGAATATGGTTTGGCTTCCAATCATTCGTCAATATGGGCGTCAACATGGGAATTTTACCTACCAAAGGATTGACTTTGCCGCTAATGAGTTATGGAGGTGGCAGTATGATGATCATGTGTTGTGCAGTTGCATTAATATTTCGGATACAAAGCGAAGTCACCGAGATAAATGCAAGTATGCCAAAGGAAAGGTCAAGATGGCAAAGCGCATAGTCATAATGGCTGGAGGAACAGGTGGACATGTTTTTCCTGCTTTGGCAGTTGCAGAACTGTTAATCGAAAAAGGCTGGCGAGTGAGCTGGTTAGGAACCTAAAAAGGTTTGGAA
>MBQZ01000091.1 GCA_002134785.1 Crenothrix sp. D3 | reverse complement strand
ATCTTACAAAATATACTTCATTTCAAAGGTGCAGAGAGATTGGAGTGGATAGATTAATTGCACCAAAAAAGTAAGTTATAAAAGTTGGACTCGTAGTAATAAAGTATTTTTTTATAATTAGATGTCTCATCGATTGCAGAGTAATGATTTATTGATATTTACTTTAAGGATGAAAAAAGCAAATAATTTGAACGAAATGTGTAAATTTTGTGTAAAGATCATTCAATAACTCTTTTTCGTGGTTCATAACGATAGCCGGCTCCATAAACAGAGTGAATTAATTCTTGTTCTGGTAATAAATCGAGCAGTTTTTTTCTTAGTTTTTTAATATGACTATCAATGGTTCTATCACAGACAATACGTTGATCCTGATAGATTAAGTCCATTAATTTTGAACGGGAGAATATGCGTCCAGGTTGATCGTATAATGCCTGTAGCAACCAAAACTCTACACTGGTTAATTCTATGGCTTGTTCTCCAGAAGATACGCGAAAGCTATCGGGAGCCAGTTTCAAAAGACTATTAATAACTGGATTTGTTTGAACCTCAATTCGGCGGAGTATTGCTTTAACTCGAAGTACCATTTCACGAGGACTAAAAGGTTTGCAGATGTAGTCATCTGCCCCTAATTCAAGCCCAAGTAAACGATCTATTTCTTCAATACGAGCGGTTATTATGATAATTGGTACCAAACTGAAACTGCGAATATCACGGCAAACATCGAGACCATCACGGTCAGGTAACATTAAATCTAGCAATATCAGATCAGTAGCGTTGATTTTAAGCCAAGATAATACTTCTAGCCCATTACTTAGACAAGTGGTGTTGAAGCCAGCATTTTTGAGATAGTCTGCTTGCAGGCAAGCCAATTTCAATTCATCTTCTACAATCAGAATATGCTTCATTAGTTAATTGGTAATTCAATGCACACAGTAAGTCCTTTTAGAGGAGAGGGATATGCATGAAGACTGCCATTGTGTGCTTCAACAATATTCCTACAAATAGCTAAACCGAGGCCTGCCCCACCATAGTGACGATTACGAGAACTTTCTAGGCGATAAAAGCGGTCGAATAACTTCGAGACTTCGTGTTCGGGTACGCCTGGTTCACTATCAGAAAAATTAATCGTCAGATTCGTTGTTTTTTGAAAGATAGTGATTATTAGTTGGCCGTTATTATCGGTATAAGAAGCACTATTATTAAGTAAGTTTCGATAAAGTTGAGATAAACGATCTGGGTCAGCGTAAATATATATAGGGTTTGATATATCGTTAACCCATGTTATTTGAATATTTTTATCTTGGAATTTTAGTTTTAAAGAGGCGAGGTCATCTTTTAAAATCTCTACTGGATCTAGATGCTCTTTGCGATAACTTAAGGCACCTTTGTCGGATAACGATAATTGGTAAAGATCTTCTGTCAAGCGATGAAGTCGCATGACATCCACAAATAGCGAATCAATGGCTGAGGGTGTTAAGGGGCGTATGCCATCCTGAAGGGCCTCCAATTCGCCGCGCAATACTGCCAAAGGTGTGCGGAGCTCGTGAGAAATGTCAGCCACCCAGCGCCGCCTGGATTGCTCTGCCTGCTCTAATGCAGCAGCCATGTCGTTAAAGTCACGAGCTAATTGCCCTAGTTCATCTTTAGACTCTACAGGTAGTCTTATCTCATAATGCCCTACAGCCAATTCTTTTACCGCAGTTATTATGCGTTTAATGGGTCGACCTAAGGTGTAAGTAAGAAACAAAGCTAGGCTTGCAGACAACAATATCATTATTAAAGCTATCCAAATAAAAGATTTAGATTGTCGTTCAATAAATTCAATGTCACTCGCTTGGTTGTATATTTTTCCTGGCAAGAGTCCAAGAAAACCTATGATTTTTTCCTTATAATGGATAGGATACAAAGACAATTGTCGGATAGCTTCATTACGACCAAAAATAAGCGTCTTATCTGCGTTTAATAGCATAGCTCGCAATCCAAGGGGGGTAAAAATTTTTTTAGTTTCTTGTTCAGGGATTGCTGGTGGCCATAAATTATTCGGCTCCTTGTTTGCTTGCGCAATCCAAGGTGAAGGTTGGTTATGATTCTGTGGATTAGATTGCCATAACAGTTCAATCCATTTTTGTTTGTCACGAGATAGACTGCTCCAACTTTGATTATTGGAGTAATAGTCGGTAAGACCTTCAATT
>MBQZ01000090.1 GCA_002134785.1 Crenothrix sp. D3 | reverse complement strand
GCAAAGCCCTCTATATGCCCGCTATGGTCACGTTATACAAAACCACATGGGGCAAGCAATTTAAAGAACGCCTAGCTTCATCGGGCAAGCCTCCTAAAGTGATTATTGTCGCTATGATGCGCAAACTCATTCAAGTCGCTTTTGGTGTATTAAAATCGAACTCGCCTTTCAAATCTGAGCTTCATTTGGCTTGACTTAGATAACAGTGGGTGCAATTAACCAAACGACACAAATGTCTCATAGGATTTTAGCTAATCCCTTATCTCACTAGAGTTCAAGCCCGATGCGGACTTCCCAAAAATAGTCGCTTTTTCAGCCCTTCTTTTTGGGAGAAACTAAGCCCACAGAATCCACCATCTTTTCGTCTGAAAAATCAAATTCCCCGTGCAGATTAAAATGCGCCCAAGTAACCACTTAGCCATTGCGAATAGCCGCTAACAATTCAGCCTTGCGCTCCTCATTTTTTTCGTTAGCGAGGAGTTCGCGTGTCAAATAGAGGTAATTCCAACAGACAATGGCGTTTTTGATGAGGCGACGACAACTTTCAGCGATTTCCTGCTCCTCTTTTTCACTTTTTTTTCGCTTTGGACGAATTCTTGATTATGCCCAAACGAAATGGCTTTAGAGAACTTATTGGAGCTTTCGACTTTGTTGAGTTGTGCTTCAATCGACTGCCTAAACAGGCAATCGTCACGGTATTTTAGGATAAATAGCGACTTGGGAATTTTGCCAAATTCTTTCAGGGCTTTGTAGAGCGAATGCTGATGAGAGTAAGAGTTCAAGCGTTTGAACAGTTGCGACGCAGTGGTAATTTTCAGTTGAATGGTGGCAATAAAACGTAGAATTTCATCCCATTGTTTTTCAAGCATTGCTTCTTTAACACGGGTGTTAGGCAACAACACATAGCCCAGTTTTTCGTAGTCACTTCTGGGCTTGAAGGCGACAAGCCGTTGTTTACTTAGCCCTTTGATACGCGGCGCGAACTCGAATCTTAAGAAATACGTTGTGCCAAAAATGACCTCAGAATAGCCGTGCGTATCGGTGGAATGAATGTCGCTTTTTACCACATCATTGTGCATTAAGCAGTCAATGACAGTCATCGCCTCGCGTTCAGCCGAACTAATCACGATGGAATACCACATCAAATCACGCGAATCAATGAACATCACGCCGCTCGCGCCTTTGGTTTTGCCGAAATATTTGAACGAATGATTGGCGTTGAACGAGTCCACATTGACTTCAACTTTTTGACCGTCACTCGACGTATGCAAGGGTTCATCGGCTGTCCGATACAGACTGGGCAATTCTAACTGATCGATAAAATGTAGAATTTTGTCGTTAGCGTTTTGAATATTTTGCAGAGAAAAATACCAGTTCACCACGTTTTCGAGTTCATTTTCATTGATCTGGCTGGATATTTGCGCTAATTTTCGATGCCCAATATCGCATCCGTAGCCGATGATGCCTGCGAAAAGGGCTTTTGATGCGGGTTTAGCACGTTGATATTTGCTCTGCCAATGCTCAAACTCACTGAGAAAATTGGTCGCTTGGTTGACGGTGGCGAGCATTTCAAGCATCGAAATATATTTACGCTCAGGGAAAAAAGTCCCCAAGGACGGGCTTTCGACGGCTTCTTGCTTGGGTGTTTTAACATGAGCCGTGCCGTCTGTGCGTAGGGTTAGGTATTGATTTTCGCCCGCCTTAAACCGTTGATTGACGCGCTGATAACGCTCATCCAGTTTGACCTCAAGGGCGTTTAGCGTGGCTTTGCAATCGGCAAAATCGGTTAAATTCGCCCTTTCCAGATATTTTTCACGATTAGCTTCCCAATCCGCTTTAGGGATTAAATAATCGTCCAACGAGCGATATTTTGCCGAATGTAGCAAGTTTATCGCGCCCGATTTGATGGCGTGTGCCGTCTTGATAAACAACAAACACCTTGTAAAGCGAAACACGGAATTTTCCATCGGTAGTGTTCAAAGCCTCTCGTTCTTTTGCCTCCAAAAAAGCGACGGGCGCATTCTTATCAGGGTACTGTTATCCAAGTCAAGCCAAATGAAGCTCAGATTTGAAAGGCGAGTTCGATTTTAATACACCAAAAGCGACTTGAATGAGTTTGCGCATCATAGCGACAATAATCACTTTAGGAGGCTTGCCCGATGAAGCTAGGCGTTCTTTAAATTGCTTGCCCCATGTGGTTTTGTATAACGTGACCATAGCGGGCATATAGAGGGCTTTGC
>MBQZ01000089.1 GCA_002134785.1 Crenothrix sp. D3 | reverse complement strand
GTTTGCTTGGTGACCATAGCGAGCGTGAACCACCCGATCCCATCCCGAACTCGGAAGTGAAACCGCTTAGCGCCAATGATAGTGTGGCACTTTGCCATGCGAAAGTAGGGAATCGCCAAGCTCTTAATATCAAAAGCCCATCTACTCTTAGATGGGCTTTTTTTTGCCCTAAATTTACATTGACAATTACTATGCTTTTATTCGACACTAGACACTTAATTTAATTTTTCCAAAAGGTAATGTTGTGATAAAAAAACTAATGATTTTGCTGGCATTCTGCTCCGTCAATGCTTTTGCCACGCCTGTTGATATTAATACCGCCGACGCTAGGACTATTGCTGATTCCTTGAGTGGTATCGGTTTGAAAAAAGCCGAGGCTATTGTTGCCTACCGCAGTAAAAATGGAGCCTTCAAAACCATTGGAGACCTCACACAAGTTTCAGGCATCGGCGATAAGACTGTCGAAAAAAATAAAGCTGATATTTTAATCATTGATTCTACAGTGTCTGACACCACTAAAATCCCATCCACACCCGAACCTGTTGCAAAAAAATAACATTCGATAATTATAGTCTTTCAATGAACTTAGCTACCCAGCTAAAGCGGGTGGTTAGTAGAAGTTGATGTATGACTCAGAAAACCTGCCTTCCCTTTGTCCTAAAATTTTCATCGCCTTTATATTCAATGTGATGTTTCAATAATTTTAGGACTTTCGCTGAATTGACAAAGCTAAGGACTCGAATTGTAAGTGTAGCACCTCTGTACATGACAAAAAATCAGCTTGAACCATAAAGCTGCTTAAACTCAAGAAACGAAAACAACAAGTTAAGCGTATTTTCAGAGGAATACACGGTAATTGGTTAAATCGGTAATTATGTATAAATATCGCGCCCGAATTCGACCTTATTAATCAGTAAACCGATGACCGTGTCGTGCATGGACTCTAATTTCGAGAAGCAAATAGTTTGTTGATTAGCAAGATTCTTCAGCTTGGCGAAGCCAAGTTGCAGGACGGGGTTTACTGGTAACGGCGGCACACGCAGGTGCATGGGAAGTGTATCAAGATGAAATCGTCGGTTGAAGCGATAAACAAACGCACTCAGATAGCGTGTACCGTATTTAGCAAAGTTGAAAGCATGATAACTACCCCCCAAACTGGTTTTAAGATTACCCAATAGCGTGTTAATCCACCTAAATTCTGGCATCTCTTTTGGTTTGCGAGCACCTGCGATAATGGCTTGGTGTTGGCAGCCTGCATCGAGTACGCCCGTAAAACAGCTCAGCCCATCGGACATGACAACACAATCTGGACTCAAGTCTTTCAGAGCATCGTTCGACAATGGCTTTGCGGGTAAAACCTGAAACGGGAGCCATTTTGAGGTACATCGGATGCCCTTCGGTGTTAAGCGAAACCGCCGCCACAAAAGAAACCTTGTTCTCAGAGCCGCGCCCTGCCTTGCCGCCAACACGTTCACCACCCAGATAAGCATCATCCACTTGAACGTTGCCGTGTAACGTGTAAAGCGTGTCACGTTCGGATATGGCTTGCATCAACTTCTGCTGAATAAGCCCAGCGGTCGGATAACTCACACCCAACTGCCGTTTCAACGCCAGAGCTGACAAGCCCGTCTTGGCTTGACTGACCAAGTAGATTGCCAAAAACCAGACAGTCAGCGCGAGATGCGTACTGTGAAACAACGTCCCCGCAATCAGCGATGTCTGCACCCGACAGCCCTTACATTGAAAGGTCTTATGCGTTTTGCCCTTAAGCACATAATGACCCGCTTCGTCGCAAGCGGGACAACGAAAACCTTGATGCCAGCGTACACTCTCCAGCGCGGCTTCGCATTGCGCCTCAGTGCCGTATTGCTCAAGAAACGAAGGTAGCGATAAGCCCGTTTGAAATTGGATGCGATTGACCTGTACTCCTCTGTTTGTTGCTAACAGTATGCGCCTTCTGAATTGTGCTGATGAATCTTTCTAATCAGGTAATGTTATGGCTCATATCGTGTTTTGAGGACATGATAAAATCTGCATTTTTCCCATGATCCTACGTCTTCAAGAGTTAATAGATGAGAGCAAAGCTTACCGTGTCATCAGGAAGTTACGTTGGAAAAGTGGATACAGCTGCCCATTTTATAGCTCAAATAAAATCCGCAAACGGGGTAAAAATGACGGCCATCAAGGGTGTCAACGCTATCAGTGCAAAAAATGTACGAAGCGATTTGATGATTTGACAGGAACGATTTTCTCAGGTCGTCATCAATCGATTACGGTATGGATAAGTTATTTGTACCTTCTTGGTTTGAATGTGTCGAACGCCCAAATCGCCCAAGAGCTGGGTTTATGTGCCAGTGATAGTCAGCGAATGG
>MBQZ01000088.1 GCA_002134785.1 Crenothrix sp. D3 | reverse complement strand
ACAGAGAGAAGTCGGGACTTGATTGAGGATCAAGACTTTAAGGGTCGGCATCGGGCAAGGCAAAAAGACTTTACGCGGGTGCGGAGTCTACCGTTCGAGTTGGTGTTGGTACTGGTGATGAGAAAAAGTGTGAAATCGTTGCAAAACGTGGTGAATGAAGCGATGACGTGGCTGAATGAGCCGCTGGTGACGGCGAGTGCGACTTCACAGGCACGTTATAAGCTGAAACATACCGCGTTTATTGAATTGAATCAGGAAGCGGTAGTGAAAACGCGGTACAGCGATAATGACTATCAGACATTCTGGGGCTTTCGGGTGTTGGCGGTGGATGGTTCGAAGTTGTTGCTCCCCGATAGTGACGAAGTACGCGAGGCGTTTGGTACGATTGGGTGGACGAATGGCAAAACACCCCCGCAACAAGGTGAGCATCCTTATGCCTTGGCATCGGTGTTGTACGATGTGTTGAATCGCGTGGCAATCGATGCCCGTTTGGGTAAAGCGAAAGCTTACGAAGTCGATCTAGCGGTCGAGCATTTGGCGTACACACAAGCAGGCGATTTACTGATTATGGATAGAAACTACCCGTCCTATCGGATGCTAGCAGAACTCACTCAGCACCAACGGGATTTTGTCATTCGTTGTTCAGCGGCTTCATTTAAAGAAGCGCGGCGAATGTTGAAAGGCGAAGAAGATGACAGCCAGATAGTGACCCTGACACCGTGTGCGGAACAACGGCGTGACATAAAACGCCTGAACCTCCCACTCTCATTGAAAGTTCGCTTGGTGCGCGTACGCTTGACTACAGGTGAATGGGAAGTCTTAGTCACCAGCTTACTGGATGAAGTGCGTTATCCCAGTGCAGAATTCTTAGAACTGTACGGCTTACGCTGGGGCATTGAAACCTTCTACGGGCTGTTAAAAACCCGCTTAGGGCTAGAAAACTTTAGCGGCACAGGCGCAGAAGCCATCAAACAAGACTTCTATGCCACCGTGTATTTATCAGGCTTGGAGTCCCTGTTAACCGAGTCCGCTCAAGCCCAACTTGATGCCAAAAATACGCAACACCCACAAACCGTCAATCGAGCCGTGTCGTTTAATGCCATCAAATACCAAGCCTTAGACTTGCTATTCAGCAATGAACCTCTCGACCCCTTGATGGAAAACACACCGCGTTGTTTCTCTCTAATCCCTGCTTAGAGCGACAACACCGCAATCCACCACGCAAAAAGTCATCTGCCCGAACGTTATTGAATTTCCAAAAACGCGAGAAAAAGCATTGTTTTTAATCGCGTTTTTCTTAACTTAATGGCAGTGATGAACCACGCACCAACAAAACTTAATGTCGAATTAAAATTATTTTGCCCCAGACGAGGCTGTCCTTACCCTCAATCATTGGATAACAAGATAACCAAGGATGGTGTCTACACGACCAAAAATGGTGGCGTGTTTCGACAGATGTTTTACTGCGGAACAAGAGAACATCGTTTTTCTGAAACGGGTTATTGTGATTTATTCGGCAAGCATGGCAGCTTTAAAGAATATGAACAACTGTGTAAGTTAAGCGGCTACGGCTTATCAGTTGATGCCATAGCGGATGTGTTGCTCAAAGACCCCCGAACCATTGCGGTATGGCAACGGGGCGTGAGTAAGAAAGCCAGTGTATTTCATAATGTTATGTGCTTATCGATCACATTGACGGTTCTATTTATACAGATGGATGAGTTGTGGTCGTTTTTGAGAAACAAAAACAGCCAGTTGTGGGTGTTTGTTGGCTTCGAAGTGGATTCCCGTTTTTGGATGAATTTTGAGTTAGGCAGTCGCACCACGCATACCGCAACCAAGCGGGTGACGCGTATCAATCACTACCTCGGCAAACTGTCTCGGATTAATCCATTAAAGGTCACGACCGACAAACTAGCCGCTTACAAAAATGCGCTACAGTCCGTATTCGCGGAGATAGATTATGTTTATCTGCAAATCGTTAAGAAAAGGATAAAAATACGCTTAGTAACGGTTAAGAAGTGTTTTGTAAAAGGGACGGAAGATGATTTTAAAGGGAAAACCCAAAATACCTCTTATATTGAACGTTTCACTTTGACGCTAAGACAACGGGTCTCTTATTTACAAATAAAAACAGTGGGTTATTGCAAAAAGAAAGCAAACTTTACAGACGCTCTTTGGCTTAATCTCTATGACTACAACTATCGATGCCATCATAAAAGTTTAAGGCTGCCACTGACAGTTCCTAGCGTATCACGATTCCAAAAAAAATGGACGCATCGAACACCTGCCATGGCTATGGGATTGACTCAAGACGCATTAACTTGGATATTCTTATTCGTGATGCCTATTCTGGTAACTCGTTGATAAAAACAACCTGCATTGTTTTGTAGGGACTA
>MBQZ01000087.1 GCA_002134785.1 Crenothrix sp. D3 | reverse complement strand
TCCTGTACCTTTACCGCCAGTGACCATAGCACCTGCATGTCCCATCCGTTTCCCTTGTGGTGCAGTTTGCCCAGCAATATATGCAACTACAGGCTTAGTTATATAGGATTTTATATAATCTGCAGCATCTTCTTCATCACTACCGCCAATTTCACCTACCATAACAATGCCTTTAGTTTGTTCATCAGCCTGAAATCGTTTTAACACATCAACAAAATTCATTCCATGTATCGGATCTCCACCTATACCCACACAAGTACTTTGTCCCAAACCTTCTTGAGTAGTTTGATGAACTGATTCGTAAGTTAATGTCCCTGAGCGTGATACTATTCCAATTGAACCTGGTAAATGAATTTTGCCAGGCATAATACCTATTTTACATTCACCAGGAGTAATGATCCCTGGACAATTTGGGCCTATTAACAAAACATCTGTACCTACCATTGCCGCCTTAACTCGTAGCATTTGTAAAATAGGTATTCCTTCAGTGATACAAACAATAAGTTTAATGCCTGCATCAACTGCTTCAAGAATAGCATCTGCCGCATAAAAGGGCGGAACATAAATTACACTAGCTGTAGCATGAGTATTACAAACTGCTTCCTGCACTGTATTAAAAACCGGCAACCCTAAATGGAAATCGCCACCTCGATCGGGTGTAACACCACCAACTAATTTTGTACCATATTCTATAGTTTGACGGGAATGGAAAGTACCTTGTTTTCCAGTAAAACCTTGGCAAATAACTTTAGTTTCTTTATTAATCAATATACTCATTCAGCCTCCGCTAAGGCAACCACTTGTTCGGTAGCATGGATTAAGTTATCTGCTGGAAATATATTGTATCCAGTATTACTTAATAGGGCACGCCCTTCTTCAACATTTGTTCCTTCTAACCTAACAACTACTGGGACAAGTATATTCATTTGTTTAATTGCTATTAAAATTCCACTTGCAATAATGTCACACTGCACAATACCACCAAAAATATTTACTAATACTGCTTTAACATTTGTATCTGAAAGAATAATTTTAAAAGCTTCACATACTTTGTCAACATCAGTTCCACCACCAACATCTAGAAAATTTGCTGGTAATCCACCCTTTAATTTTACAAGATCCATAGTTGCCATTGCCAGCCCCGCTCCATTTACCATGCAACCAATATTTCCCTCCAACGTAATATAATTTAAGCCAAACTGTTGTGCATAATTCTCTTTTGTATCCTCTTGGGTAGGATCTTTCATTTCTAATATATCTTTATGAAGTGATACAGCATTATCATCAAAATTTATTTTGGCATCAAGTGCCAACAACTCTCCTTCCTGAGTTTCAATCAATGGATTTATTTCTATTTGACTAGCATCTTTTGTAATAAATAGATCATACATTCCTTGCATTATCGTAGTTAATGCTTTTATTTTTAACCCTTTCATTCCTAGGCCATATGCAATCTTACGACATTGGTAAGCTTGTAAACCTGTAGCTGAATCTATAGTTACTTTAATTATCATTTCTGGTGACTTGTTTGCCACCGTTTCAATATCAACACCACCTGCCAATGAAGCAATAAAAATAACTTTCTCAGTTGATCTGTCAATTAATATACTCAAATAATACTCATGTTTTATGTCATATAATCTTTCAATTAGTAGTGAATTAATTGGCAGACCGTCATTACCTGTCTGAATAGTAACTAATCGCTTTCCCAACATTCCATTACTATAATCAGCAACCTCCTCAATTGTTCTTGCAACCTTTACTCCCCCAACTTTACCTCTACCTCCCGCATGTACTTGCGCCTTTACTACCCATCCATTACCACCTAACTCTCTTGCAATATCTATTGCAATATCAGATGTAACTGCAAGCCTTCCTTTAGGTATTGGTATGGCAAACAATGTAAATAATTGTTTGGCTTGATACTCATGAATATTCATTAATTACTCCTCAATATTCTCAGATAATACGCTTGTTTTTTTATTAGAAATTAATATTTGTTAGTCATATACAATTATCTCAAGAAATTTTACTTATTCTGCAGTCATAATACACTTCAATTATTTCAACTTTTCCTCTTTAATATATGCGACATAACTATGGTTACTTTCAATCCAACCATCTCATTCCGTACTTTTGTTAATGTAACGCAATTAACAATATCAAACTTAATTAAAAAGGCTTCTTTATTATCATAACTCAAAAAAAAACCCCGCTACTATTGCTAGTAACGGGGTTTCTCAATTCCTTAACTGACAACCGAAGTTGCCAGTTAATTTCTTACATTAAATGAAAGATGGAATTAATGGAGCATCAATAGTTACCATTTGACGGTTACCAGATTGATCATAGAAGAACAACAAGCCAGCAAAACGGCTATCTGGATCGTAGATCAAATCAGCTAAAC
>MBQZ01000086.1 GCA_002134785.1 Crenothrix sp. D3 | reverse complement strand
GATCCCTATACACGTGAATGGCAAAATGGCAATTCCCGTTGGGATATGATTGATGTACTTAGGGCAGCAAGAGCATTGCGCCCTGAAGGTATAAAATGGCCTGTCAGTGAAGAGGGTATGCCAACTTTAAGACTTGAGCAATTAACCATAGCTAATGGTATTGTTCATGAAAGTGCGCATGATGCATTGTCTGATGTATATGCCACAATAAGTGTTGCCAAACTGGTTAAGGAAGCCCAACCAAAGCTTTATCAGTTTCTTATGCTACATCGTGTTAAAAGTAAAGTTTTAGAATTACTTCAATTGGGTAGTTTTAAGCCTATTGTGCATGTTTCCGGTAAATACGCTTCAACCAAAAATTCATTAGCTATTGTCTTACCACTATGTAAGCATCCTACTAATACTAATGGTGTTATTGTCTATGATCTTTCAGTCGATCCAGAGGCATTAATAACTTTATCGGTGGAAGATATTCAGCAACGAATTTTTACAGCCACTAAAGATTTACCTGAAGGTGTTAACAGAATACCGTTAAAAACAGTACATATTAATAAATGCCCAGTTTTAGCGCCCGTTTCGGTTATTAGCTCAGAAGATGCTCAAAGATTAGCTATAGATTTGGTGTTGTGTCGGATGAACATTGAGAAGCTTAAAGTTATCGCAGGATTGACAGAAAAAATTGTAGCTGTATTTAGTGGTCATAGTTATTCTGAACAAGAATTTGATCCAGATCTATCGATTTATAGTGGAGGATTTTTTTCTGAAGCTGATAAGCAGAAAATGTCGAAAATTAGAAGTTTGTCTCCAGAACAATTAGCCAAAGCTGACTTTAGTTATACTGACCCGCGCCTACCTGAAATGTTGTTTAGATATAGAGCGCGAAATTATCCCGATACATTGAGTGCTCAAGATCAGTTGCGATGGAATGATTTTTGTAAAAATCGTCTATCAGGGCAACAAGTAGGAGCAAGTATAACACTTGTGGCCTACCAGGAAAGATTACAAGAATTGCGAAATAACTGTGAGTGTAATAAGGATATTATTAACGCACTGGATGCTTATGCAATTAAGCTGTCTAAAAGCACTGAGATTAAAGATGTAGGCGTAACAATAAAAAATTGATTTTTCCTAAAGATATACAATTTCGTTATCCAAATTGTTTTCGAAAGCGTCAGACACCGAAAGAGAAAAATCCACCTAATGCCGACAATCCAAGTATTGACTCCCATAAAATATTAAAACCGGCTCCTTTGAGTATAATTGCGTAGGTTATTTTATTGAAGTAATACAATGGGGAAATATACATGGCCGTGTACGCCCGCAATCGCCATGATTACAAGTAGAATCGTTGGTTTAATAGTTTTTGAGTGTTCCATGAAAAATATTCAAAGTGATTATTAATTCATGTTTATCTAACGGTGTGTTTCTCATTATTATTCCAGCCTTTCATTTGCCCTGATGAAATTATTTTCTAACAAGAAAAGTAATGAGACTACATATTTGGTTCTCCACCCATATAAAGTTAGGCGTTAAAATTAACAAATCAATGAACACTAAATTAGTCAATTTGTTTTCATTAAACCATCCAGTGTTAATGCACAACTAGGTACAAAAGCATGCATAAAAAATATAACTTCTAGGTCTTTAAATTCATTGATGGTTAGAGCTATTTGTTCAGCAGCAATTTCAAATTCTTTATTACCGGCTTTTAATTCAGCTTGGCATTTAAGATACGCTGATATTTTATCGGCTGCTTTGATTATTCTTACATGTTCTTCCGGCATTCTGTCGTGATGAATAAGTAATTCAAAATCAGAACGTAATTCTATGGGAAGAAGAGCGAGTAACTCCAATTCAGCTTGCTTTTCAATTTGTTTATAGGCGTCATTAATTTCTCTAGAGTGATATTTTATGGGAGTAGGTAAATCTCCGGTAATTACTTCAGTAATGTCATGATAGAGTGCTGCAGTAGCGATAGCATTGGCATCTAGGTTGCCTTCGAAGTAACGATTTTTAATTAAGGCTAGAGTATGAGCAATAACAGATACTTCCCAACTATGTTCCATTACATTTTCATCATGAGCATTTCGCTTAAGTCCCCATCGTTTAATCCATCGTAGTCTGGATAAATACGCGTAAAAACTACTATTTATAGTTATCTTTTTCATCATATTGAATTCCCTACTTTTAAATGTATTAATCTGGTATTGTGGCAGCTAAAGTAACCAATTATAAACATAATACTTCGTAATGGCTGTGTTGAATTATATTAATAACCTTCATTAAGTTGGTGTGTTTTTTGTTTAATGTTTTTACGTACAGTATTCATTTTTATCCAATAAAAAATATATGTTAATTCAGTGGTACCCAGGCCATATGCACAAGGCCAGTAAAGAGATTAAACAAACGTTGCATCAGGTAGATATTGTCATCGAAGTTC
>MBQZ01000085.1 GCA_002134785.1 Crenothrix sp. D3 | reverse complement strand
TCGAATTGATGTTATAAAACATTTATCGAAGATTAGACCAATTTTATCGGAACATAATGACAATATTTCTTTTCCGACAATTAGTGATCAAACTTTGTTGAGAGTATTAGTTGTAGAAGACGATTATGCGATATTACGGGCTTTGTGAGTTACAATTCGGACAGTTCGACTTACCACATAAACTGTATTTGGCCACAAATGCTTACCAAGGCTTAATGATGGTTGGCAAGTATCAGCCTCATCTTATATTTACTGATCTAAATATGCCAAATATTGATGGTATACATATGATTAATGAAATCATTAGAATACCTGATATGAAAGACACAAGGATTGTTGTGGTAACCGGTATGGAAGCACGTGATATCGCTAAACTTGGTGCTATACCTGATGGTGTTATGGTTTTACCAAAACCTATACCGTTTAAAACTGTTGAAACTATCCTTTACCAATCTGTTAACGCTTTGACATCAGCGCAAAACAGAACTTAGTGAATTGGTCTTTTGTTTGAATTATATAAAACTTATCATTCCCACAGGTCTATAGTAGGGCGCCACAACTCTTCTTTAGTTCTATGCTTTATATTATTCTAATATTGGGATGTACTTTAATTTTACGCTTACTGTAGTCCCCTTTCCAAGGTGGCTATATATGTCTATATTTCCATTTAAGTTTTTAATTAGTTTTTTTACTAGGGTCATTCCAATACCATTCCCAGGGATATATCCAGAAGGTTGTCCCCTATAGAAAGGTACATAAATATTTTTAATTTGTTCATCAGACATTCCTATTCCTGAATCAGTGGTTGTAAAATTGATCCATTGTTCATCGATAGAAGTACATAAACTTACAGATAGGTAAATATTTATTTCATCAAGAGAATACTTAAGGGCATTGGAGAGGATATTATTTAATATAATTTTTGTCTGCGTTTTGTGTATCATACAATTTAAAATTTCCTTATCTATACTAATTGATACTTTACCACCCTCATAATCTTCAAATTCGGATACTAGATCCGATAAATAATAACTTAGATCTGTTTCTTCTAGGACGTTATTATCATCATCTAAAAGCATTTCAATAAGGATATTGTTTTTTCTTTTTTTACTATCGAAGTTAACAACAGTTTCAGGGTCATTTACTGTGGTAATTTGATCAGAATCAATTTCAGACAATGCATTGATTAATGATGAAAAGTTTCCTAGGGGCTTCATTTTTTTATTGCTTAGGTTTCTACTAGCAATTTCTTTAGGTGAATGATCCTTAGTGAAATTATTATCTTTAATATCGAGCTTTTCTGATAAAAGTTGATTTATTTTTGTCAAGGGTCGCATAGATTTTGTCCTTTATTCAGTGATGAGATTATTTATTCCTACCATATCAAAACAACATAAATTGCCTTAAATTAACAGTTAATAAATAATCAGCTATTAATAATTAAATAGTATCAGTATGCTAATAAATAGATGGGTATTAATTGTCTTACTTATGTTTTTGATCTTTGCATCAAAGATTAGTACAAAATAGAAATTCCGCAAATATTATTTGTAAAAGTGGTGCGATTTTTTCAATTATAAAGATTGCCTGCTTAGGGAAAGATTCCGTTGTGTAGAAGAAGATGGAATTATTACTATTTTGAATTAACCGCTTATCACATATTAATAAGCGGTTTCAATGGTATTTAAGGAGGCAGTGGAGAGTTTAAACGTTCAATTTTGCCTGTACTTATTTAACTATATTTTGTTCATTCTTTGGTGCATTTTTACTGCTTAGTTTTCTCATCTCTACTGGCGATACTCTGCCTTTTGATGAAACTTTGTCATAAACGTCATCGAACGCTTGCTTACAAAGTGGAAGTTGTTCCCTCAGTTGATCATAATTGCTGTGGTCGAACATTTTTCTAAAGTCTTCTTTAGTAAGCATTGTTCTTGCATATAAGGCTTGATATCCTTGATGATCAATGACGAATTTTTCAAGTAGGGGCAAGGCGGAGACGTTATCAAAGTTCTTTTTTAGAGGTGTGCCGTAGGCACCTATATCCACATACATTTCATCTGCTGAACCATCTTTTTTCTGAAATGGGTGTACAAATCCTTGGTGCTTATCATTATCTAAAATTGCCATCGGAGATAGCCATAATGGGTACAGATTAAAATGATCATCAAAATATTGGATAGATTGCTTCAGGTAGTGGATTGGCATTAACATATCCTGAACGACATGATATTTCTCTCTAAGCCTCCGAGTGGTTTCAGTCTCTGTATATTTTAATAATTCAATGCTGGGTGGTAGAGCCCAACCTAGCAAACATCTAAATAGTGGATTATTACCAAAGGGTATGATTTCTTCCATAGTCCAAAAATAACTTCTAGTGTGTCGGTGATAATAATCTCTCAATGGAATATATTCGACGCCAGGTTGTTTGTTTTTCAAATAGGTTTCTGCATGCTTATAAAACCAAGGTTTATACCATCG
>MBQZ01000084.1 GCA_002134785.1 Crenothrix sp. D3 | reverse complement strand
TCTCCTGACTTAAATCCTATTGAACACAAATGGGCGCAAGCTAAAGCTCTTAGAAGAAAGAAAAACTGTTCCACTGATACGCTGTTTTCTCAGCTTTTTTAAATCATTTTATTTTGCTTTGGCTATACCATTACAGGACTGACTATTAATCGTCCCACTACCGATTTTGTCGGGCTGTTTAGTCGATTTTCTCCTATCAATCGTAACAACCTAATTAGCAATGTTGGTTTAGTGGGCGGTAGCGTCACAGGAAAAAGTTATGTTGGCGGATTAGCAGGAAACAATAACGCCACTATCAACAACACCTACAATACAGGCACTGTAACGGGTGACGGTTACGTTGGCGGATTATTAGGATACAACGGCTTAGCTAGCCTCGATAACAGCTACGCAACAGGTAACGTCAAAGGCGGGGCGTTTGGTTTTGTTGGTGGGTTAGTGGGTGGCAATAACCTAGGTACAATTAATAATTCCTACGCAACAGGTAACGTAGATATAAGTATGGCTATCTCTGCTTTTGCTGGTGGCTTAGTAGGATCAAATACTGCAAATAGCACCATTAGCAACGCCTACGCAACGGGTAATATTAATTATGGCAGAGGCACTGAAAGCGTTGGAGGACTGGTAGGTGATAATGATGCAACCTCAACCATTAACAACGCTTACGCCACAGGAAGCATGACAGCAACTGACCCTCGTACCACAAGTGTTCTTAAAAAAGGTGGGCTGGTTGGAAGCAACGCAGGACAAGTCAACAACAGCTATTGGGACACTACAAGCTCAGGACAAACTACCTCCGCAGGCGGCACAGGCAAAACCACTGCCCAAATGAAACAACAAGCCAGTTTTACAGGCTGGGACTTTGCCAATACTTGGAAAATTAACCAAGGCGTTTCTTACCCAACCTTGCAAATGCAAACACCCTCCTATCTAAAACCCACCCCAACGATACTAACCCCAACGGTTACCGCGCCGCCAACCACCACAACGGGTAATCCCACAACAACTGACATCACACCCGTTACAACCACGCCTACGCCAGTGACCACAACGGGCAATCCCACAACAACGGAAATCACACCTACAAATCAAACAACCCAGCCATATAACCCATTCCTAGGGCTAGATGCCAACGCTCTCTACGCCGCCGTTATCGCCAGCGACTTGGCAAACACCTACAGCATCAAGTCCCTATTGGCAAATTTTAAAAACCAGCAATGGCGGCAACGCGACACAGGCACAAATTAACGCCGACATCATGCTCAACGCCTACAACCGATACAAAAACTACAGCGGACAAGCCTTAGCCGACCAACTCTATCAAGACGTACTCGACAAATTCAGATTTAATGACACAATGGATCCCATCACCAACGACAGCAACAACCTACTTTGGAAAGGCTCTTACGGCGGCACATTGCAAGCCAATTCCGCGCAGACTAACGCCAATATAATGATAGAGAGTCGTAGGTATTATTATCCTAAACTGAATGTCGAGGGCTTATTCACTGACCTTATCAAAGGTTCTGTTGACATACCCAATATAGGTACACAGACTCTCACCAACTCACCTAAGAACCCTGTCTGGCGCGGACTTTACTTTAGTGGTGAACCAACGGCGGCTCAAACAATTGCCAATGACATGAAAAATGTCAGGAATACCTATTACAGTAACTACGATGCACTATTGAATGTTGTGCAAAGCGGGAAAATAACAACTTCCAGCAATGACAACCTTTGGAACGCATTAAACGATGGTTGGGGTGGTACGCGCACTTTGTCACCTGTTCAAGAAAGAGTGTTAGTCGCATTAGATCAACAACGGTTAAGAGAGGGGATAAACGCGCGAGAAGCTAAACAGGCATCGGATTATGTTATTACTAGCAACAATAACTCGACAAAAACGCCTGCGCCTGTGGATTGTCAGGCGAGTGGGTCTTGTGGTGGTGTTGAAGTCATAACGAATACTGATGATGCAAAAATACCAAGCTCTATGTTTGAAGCACTTGAATCATCCAATCCAAAAAAAGCACTTATATCATATGTGGTTGGTAAGTCGGCGAATCAAGGGATATATCTGAGTAAAGCCGAAGGGCAAGGAATATCTACAGCTATTAGTTTTATGCACTCTGTATTTGTTGAATTTGCATCTAGTGAAACTTTTTCAAAATATATGGGAGACTCCTCCATATATTCAGTTAAGTGGACGAATTTTGAAAAATATTATATGAAAACAGTGGACGAATTTTTTCTCAAACCCACCGCAATTCAACGATTAAAAGAAGCGGCATCTTCCGCTCGGAAAAGCGCTCTTTCTGGTACGCTTGCAGATATTGTTACTACAATAATTGCAGATGAGATTAAGGCGGATATGAACCTTAATCCTAACAGTTTTGGCGGAGCAATGGGGGATTATGCCATTGATGTTTTTGCATCGGCACTTAAAAATGCTGCAATAGCTGGTTTTGAGTCGCCAAAATCTTTCGTTTTGGCATTCCAGATTGGATTTACTAGCGATATGGCAGCGATGAGTGCGTCAAAAGTTATACAACTAGGTGCTACTTATAATGAACTTCAGAAAGCAGAGGGTATACTGTCTCAAAGCTATGTTAATGGAATACAGACTGCACAAAAATCCACTGAGATAGCAGGAAGTTATCAGCGTTATATTACCAGCGATATGACAGAACATGATCGAGGTATACTTTTAGATAAAGCAAAGCGTTCAAATGAAATTGGTCAAAATGTACTGACGGATATAAATAAAAACATGGCGGATCACTTTGACATAAATATGCCTACCGCGCGATTAATTATGAGCGTTGTAGCTAGCATGAAAAAAGATGTTGATAGCGGAAAAACTGATTTTAATTCATTTAGTGATAGTACAAAGACATTGTTTAATAGCCTTGCTGAGCAAATAAGAGGAGGTGGCTCCATATACAACAATGAATCTGACATCATAACAAGCAAGGTTAAAGCTTTTTATGCTTCTGGTGCGGCTATGAATTTGCTCGCAACATTTGTACCTGAAAAGACAAGAAATGATCTAAGGGGGCGACTATATCCAGACTGAAACCTCGTACGGCGCATTATTGTGTATGACGCACTGCGTACCTCGTACCTCGTACCTCGTACCGCGTACCGCGTACGTTGGGTTAATTTCGCGTACCGCGTACGTTGGGTTAATTTCGCGTAGGTTGGGGTGAGCCTCAAGCGAACCCCAACATTCTCACCACCTCGTACGGCGCAGCGAGTAGCGAGTAGGGCGCACCTCGTACGGCGCATTATTGTGTATGACGCACTGCGTAAGGCGCAATAGCGATAGCGTATTGCGCCGAATGTGGGTGTACATCATGCGGCGGATTACGTTATCGCTAATCCGCCCTACTCGAAACTGCTAAACTACTTACCGTGTACCGCATTATCTCGTGTTCCGTTGCCCTCCACACGCGCTGAGTTTAATATTTCTCGTTCCTAGGGTCAGAGTAAAATTACCTCGAGCGTACCTCGTACGGCGCATTATTTCTCGTTCCCAAGCTCCGCTTGGGAATGCCTACCCTCAAGCTCTGCTTGATGTTTAATCGGAATAATGTCTCGTCCCAGATGGTAAGATAGCCATTTTAAATGGTCAATGGAGAGTAATATGGGATTAACGTATGCAACACTCAAACTAACCAATCTTTTCGGCGGACAAACGATTGAAGTCAATGCGTTAGTCGATACAGGCGCGACTTTTATGTGCGTGACCGAAGAAATTGCTGTGCAACTGGGTTTTGATACGACTGAGGTGCGTCAACAAGTCGTGACTTTAGCCGATGGTCATCAACGCAAAGTGCCTAAAATTGCACCGATTGAAATAATGTTTGAGAATCGCAGTTATGTGACCGAGGCGATTGTGTTAGGTAATGAGCCTTTGTTAGGTGTGATTCCTATGGAAGCAATGGATTTAGTGGTTAATCCACGACAGCAATTATTAACAATTAATCCGCAACACCCTAATTATCCTGTTGCTCTGGCAAAATAGCGAAGCGCGACGGAATATGTTACCCCGTTGCAAGGTTTTGATTGTGACGTTGTGCTGAATATCATGCCAGAATTCAAACGTGCGGGGCGGGTTGAATAACCCGCGCTGTACCCGAAGCGCGACAGAGTATATAGCCAAAGCAAAATAAAATGATTTAAAAAAGCTGAGAAAACAGCGTATCAGTGGAACAGTTTTTCTTTCTTCTAAGAGCTTTAGCTTGCGCCCATTTGTGTTCAATAGGATGACTTGAATCCAAGATGTGTTTTATCTCAAATTCAGATTATTTATAGGATGATTACGAGTTCAAACCTAGGTTTGAACTCCGTGTTTTTAACTCAATAGCGTGCGTTCTATTAACCAGTAAGCACCTGCTACACTGGCAAAAATTGAACAAACTGGGGTGAGTTTTGGTTCTATCAGCGGTTGTTTATGTAGCCACCAAATAATAGGTAAAAAGACAGCCGCGACGGTGATTTGTCCTAGCTCCACACCAAGGTTGAAGGAAAACAGCGGTAGCAGGATGCCTGTTTCCATCGAGGAAATGCCCATTTCGCGTAATACAGCGGCGAAACCAAAACCATGCACTAAGCCGAAGAAGAAGGTGAGCCATTGCCGTCCTTTGGGATGGTCTCCACGCACAATATTTTCTACGCCGACATAAATAATAGTCGCGGCGATTAGCGGTTCAACGATAGTACTGGGAATATCAATGACATTGAACGCGGCTAAGCCCAGTGTGATGGAATGAGCAATGGTGAAAAAGGTGATGATTTTAATGGCGGGCCAAAAACTACGCGTGACAATCAGCAAGGAAAATAAGAACAGTAAATGATCGTAACCCGTGAGGATGTGTTCTATGCCTAACAGTAAAAAATCGGTAAACGTGGAGGCGGTTGGCGCAGCCTCGCTATCGGCTATCGTTGCACCCGTCACAGGCAACGCTAATACGATTGCATTATCTGCTTGAGATAACATTTTTTCAGCTATGCCCTGCCCTGCTTCATTTTTTATCGTTGCAAACTGTTTATGACCTGACGGTAATTTGCTTAAAAAATTAGCGTGTAGTTGCAGTTGTTGGCTGGGGGTTTGCGGGTATTGAAATTCGATAGACGCATTATTTTTATCATCCAAAGTCACGACCGCCGCCGTATTGGGTTGAACGACTTGCCCATCAAGTGTTAATTGCACGCCTTGCAGTACCCATTCGGCAATTTTTGGCTTTGCCGCTTCTTGCTCTGCGGTGGTGACTTCGGCATCTTGGTCGCTGTCCATTGGTACAAAGGCTTCAATATCTTGCAACGAGAAGGTGATTTTGGCATCAACTCCCTGTGCTTTAAGCCGTAAATCAGCAGAACTTAGACCGGGGTCATGGGCTATGCTAAGCCCCGCATAAGTCAGTAAAAAAATAACGGCGATTAATCTACTGAACATCAAGCGTTCTCCACGACTTTACGTTTTTTCCGAATCCAAACGACAATGCCAATAATGATAAGGAGTAGTGTCGTTGCACCGCCTGCAATCATTAAGACGGTTTTTTTCGGTAACGCGTCAGGGTCGCCGCCGACATGAAAGGCAATGCGTAGTTTGTCTTCGTCTGAAACCGCTTCTGCACCACCTACCAATAAAAATAGGGCGTAATAACCCGTTTTATCAATGTCAGCTTGGGCTTCAACGACACCTTTTGTATAAGTTTTGGCGGGGACTTCGGTAATGGTACGCACTTCTTTAAAGTTTTCAGGTTTGGTGTCATCTGAACCTGTGAGTTCCAATTCTACGACACGAATACCGATAGGCGTTTGGCGAATATCACGGTCGATTAAATCAGCAGAAAAGAACGCTTTGCCTGTCACTGGCAGTTCTTGGCAATAGGGTTTTAATAAGGCTGCACGGTCACTGGCATCTTTAGGCGCGGTGGCAGTTTTGACATACACGCTCAGATGTACGGCGTAAAAATCATTAGTAATTAAACAGCCAACGCTATTCAAATCAGGGATTTGTGGCTGCGTGCCTAATTTATCTCTATCACACCCTGTTAGTAAACTCGTCAGCAATAAGACGCTGAAAATCCATGTAGCACACGTTCTGTTTTTCATAAGTTTAAGGAGCTTTAATAGTGAATTGATATTTGCCAGTGACGATGTGGGTATCAATAGAAACCACACGGTAACGCACTGTATAAGTATCGGGGGGTAATAATGGCACAGTGGTATAAAGATGCGCGGAATCAAAGGTTTCTTGTACCAAGTCTTTATTGTCAACACGCACACCTTTGCTATCAATGACTGCGAGGGCTTTGTATTCGGTGCCAACTTTATCATCAAACCAGACATCAACTTGTTTGGGTGATTCTGTTAAAACGGCATTTTGGTCGGGCGAAGAACGTACCATTTTAGCGTGGGCGAAAGAGAGCGAGGGCATCGCTAATGCGGTCAGGAGTATAAAGCCTGAAAATAGTTTGTTAGCTTGATAGTGAGTCATAAAATTTACGAATGAAAGAGTGAACTGTCAGTGGCAATGGGGGCGTTATTATATAACTGATGTGCGGCTTGTGGGCGCGAATTTATTCGCGCCTATTCATCTAATACTTTAAGCATCCATTGACTAGGCTGTTTGTTATGTTTTTCTGTCCATAGTGCTAAAAATCCTGATGGCGTTGCCACAAGTCGCGGATGAGTCGCCATAATACCCATAGCAGATAAACGTTTAGGCGTTGACCACGACACACCGCCATTGTGTGATTGTGCGGAAAAAATACTCGCGCCGTCTGGTTCGCGTTCATCCCAAATCGCCATTATTTGCTGTTTATTGACCGCAATGTCACTATGACTGGCTAGATTCCCAACCGCGTGTGCTGGATTCCATGTTTTGCCGTTGTCGTTTGAGTGCAACGTGTATAAGCCCGCTTTCCCCTCAACACCTGTCCACACCGTGCTATATAACGTATTGTCTTCGACAATCGCTAAGCCACCACCAATATGCGGACAGCCTTCAAATTGCCAATTAAACTCGCCCACTGTGCTGGTGCGTCGCCATGTCACGCCATTATCGGATGATTGCATCAATGCCATATCACGCGGCTTCATATCCCGATACAGGATGTTTATTTCACCGCTAGGCGAAACTGCTAAGGTATTCCAACAACAAGAACAAGTCGAATCATCTAATTTTTGGCTGGTTTGCCAATGTTCACCATTATCAATTGAACGGGCATAACGTAAACTTTGATAGCCGTTTTCCTCAGGATCAGCTAACCAAACCACATGAAAAATGCCTTGTTTATCCGCAATCACGTCAATATGCGATTGGTCTCCGTTATTATCAACAGCGGGATTGGTGCCTGCGTGCCATGTTTTACCGCCGTCATGTGAATAACGACTGACCATTGCGCCCATACTGGGAAACTCACCTCTGGTTTGCCAGATAGCGACTAAATTATTGCCACTCGCGGCAAGCTGTACATCATTGCCGCGCACTGCAATCGGATTGGTATCCTGACTCACATCAATCGCTGTCGTCCATTGCTGACCGCCATCGTCAGAGGATAAATAACGCACTACGACTGCGTTATTTTTTTCTGCACGCTTGCCCACTACCAGCGCGTGAACACGGCCATTATCGACCGTCACATCGAAGCTGGTGACTTCCTGCAAACCATTAATAGCAGCATCAGGTGTTAGTAAAGACTGCGTGTTAAAACAAGCCGTTAAGCCTACCAAAATAACGCTAATGCCTAGCGTGCGAAAATAAGAAAATCGGTACATAGCGTGGGTTAGTAAAACGGTAAGGTGTGGTGGTGATTTAGTGTAACATTATTAATGAATCGGCTTAATTGTAGTAGTAGTATTAGCGCGTGAATTCACACACAAAATGGGGAGATGTCATGAAATTTAATAAAATAATAAAAATCGTTTTAACCTTAGTTGCAAGCACAGTGTCTAGTCAAGCGGTGCAAGCGTTTGAATACAAGTCGTTTGCGGGTATTCGTTTTGTCAAAATAGAAGCTGGCTGTTTTTTGATGGGGCAAGAAACGGAGCAGAAAGAAAGTAGTCTCGTTGAACTACCGCAGCATCGGGTTTGCATTGAAAAGCCTTTTTATCTGGGCGAAACTGAGGTGACTCAAAAACAATGGGAAGATGTTATGGGCAGTAATCCCAGTAAATATAAAGCCCTCTATAAGCCCGTGGAAAAAGTAAACTGGGATGATGCACAAGCATTTATTAAGCGATTAAATGAGCAAGAAGGAGGTAATGCTTTTCGCTTACCTACTGAAGCAGAATGGGAATATGCTGCCCGAGCAGGTAGCACTACACTGTATTCATTCGGTGACGATGCAAAAAAATTAGCGGAGTATGCGTGGTTTGGTAATGAGGGTTATCACGGTACTAGCAAAGAAGTGGGTACTAAAAAGCCTAATGAATGGGGCTTACAGGATATGCACGGCAATGTCTGGGAATGGGTGCAAGATTGGTATGATCCTAATTATTACCATAACAGCCCTGAAAAAGACCCGAAAGGCCCTGATTCAGGTCAATTTCGTGTCTATCGCGGTGGTAGCTGGGTGGGTAAAGCGATTAATTTACGCTCTTCTTTACGTTACAGTGGTTTACCCAGCAGTCGCACTAGCGATATTGGTTTTCGTTTGTTAAGAGACATTAAGTAGTTTTATAAAAACAAGGCAACGATGCTTCTATTTAGCATAGTAAGCGGCGACTATTTTTTAGGCTATTTTGAACTATTATCTGTGCTAGAATGCCCGCCAGCAATAGTCATGGCTTTTAATTAACTGTCTTTTGCTGACTATCCCTTTACTTAAAAATAAAATGGGATTTATATTCCACTTATCATACCAAGGACAAAAATATGAAATTATTAAAAAAAATCGCAGTTGCTGCTGTTATGACTGCATCAATGTTAGCTGTATCTTCAACTGCATTTGCTGCTGAACCGCATAAAGATTTGAATGCAACCATCAGAGCAGCAGGCGAAAGCACTGAAGCTTCATTAGTAGACGCTAAAAGCCTACTAGAAAAAGGTGGCGATATTGATGAGAAAGTTAAAGCTGATTTTAATAATGCACGTCAGTCTATCAAAGAATTTCGCTACGAAGCAACTGAACGTCTGCGTCAAAAAATGAATGATAAAATCAAGTCTGGTCGTGAAGCATTTATTAATAATAACAATGAAAAAGCCTTAGCTGATGTCAATGCAGCACTTGCAATTTGGGCAGAAATGAAAACAATCTACGCAGCTGGTCACCAATAAAAAATAGCTGGTTAGATTCTAAAACCCTGTGTTTTAGTTAGTAAATACTATAAGGGTTTTCACCCTTATAGTAGTTTTATCAAAGGTAAAACCTGAAAGTCACCTGACTTTTAAATAAGTTAATAACTGCACCGCCTGTTACTATCAGCTTACTTACAAATGAATAATTCAAAGTGTGGTAGAATTTCCATCGGTGGACTACATTAATAAAAAAATGGTTTACCCCCAACCACTTAAATAACAATAACTCGAGGATTTAAAAAAACATGAAAACTCTAAAAAAAATCACACTCGCTTTATGTATTGCTGCCTCTATGGGTGCAGTTTCAACGTCAGTAATGGCTGAAGGCGATTCAGGTCGCATTACCTATGCACCTGCTGATGCTATCGATATGGTAGCCAACAAAACAGGTGTTGCTCTCAACGCTATTGAACAAGGTGAAGATGCAGCGAAAGTTGACGGGCTTATCGCAGACATATTAGCTGCAAGTAAAGAAATTAATGCCAGTGACAAAGTGTTTGCAAAACGTGACAAAGTTCACAGCAAATTAAAAGCAGCTCGCAAAGATTTGAAAGAAGGCAATAGACAAGGTGCTGAACAAAATTTAAGAAATGCTCAAAAAGATTTCTTGGCACTGAAAGAAATATTGTAAGCTCTGTTAAAATTAAGAGCTAAAACCTTAACTTATTGAAAAATAATGGTTAAATTACATTATTTTTTCATTATCAGCTAAAGGATCAAAAACCTCGTTACTCACCAGTAACGAGGTTTTTTTGTGCGTGTTTGTTACTTTCTGCGGCGAGATAGTGTTTCTTAATCGTTATTACTTACCTATCTTACTGGCTTCTGGTATATTTCAAAATGTAGTGTCTATTGACCTGCATAAATTTACTTTTAAATTTTGAGGTGGGGAAGCTGTTATGACTGAGGTATTATTTGTATTAACCGTAATTTATGTGGCTTACGTTTTTTATATCACCCTAAATGGCAAAAAAACACAGATTAAAGCTGCGCCGCCAGAAGAATTTAAGGTCTCTGTCCCGTCATCAATAGAACCCTTTACTCAAAAAGAACCACCAAAACCCATCAAAGCAACGGTCGCTAAACAACCTAAACAACCCGCAGTACCCAAGCAGGCAACGCATAAAAAAGGGCTAAAAGACCCAAAAACAGGTGATATTGCAACCACCTACAGCAATTATATTTTTACTAAACGCTGGATAAAAGAAGCCTTAGTGTCTGAAGGTTTACTAGAAAAAATCTATACAAATAAGGAATTAACGGCTGAAGTTGAGGCATCCATCAAAGTAGCGATTGCTAAACTTGAAGCGATGGAGCAATACAAAGTTTAATCTTTATCATCCAAACTAAGCCGTTTCAGTCGATAGCGAAAAGATCTAAAAGACAGCCCCAGTTGTTTAGCTGCCGCTGTCTTATTCCATTTATTTTCTTCCAATGCGCGGGTGAGCATAGTTTTCTCGATTTTTTCTAAGTAGTCTTCCAGTGAACTCTCGACAGGATTAAATAAGGCAGAAACACCATTATTCAATAGACTGCTCATTCTATTATCCATGACAGCACTCATCGGTAGATTTAAATCTTTCAGCTCTATACGATCACCTTCATAAAGAGCCAAGGCTCTTTCCATAATATTTTCAAGCTCACGCACATTACCTGGAAAATCATAGTGTTGGAGTGCGACTAACGCGGCATTTGATAATGTCGGTTTATCTGGCGTATCAGCACCCATCAGCTTAACTAAAATATGCTCTATCAGTTCAGGCAGGTCTTCGGGTCTTTCGCGGAGTGAAGGAACATGAAGATCAATGACATTAATTCGATAATATAAATCTTGTCTAAACGTCCCTGCCAACACCATATCATTAAGGTTTTGATGGGTTGCACTGAGCAAGCGAATATTAACAGGAATTTCTCGGCTATCACCCACTGGACGAATTTTTTTCTCTTGCAAAGCGCGGAGTAATTTAACTTGTAACGACAACGGCAAATCAGCCACCTCGTCAAGAAATAATGTGCCGCCTTCTGCCGCTTGAAACAAACCTTGTTTATCGCTAGACGCGCCCGTAAAACTGCCTTTTTTATGTCCAAAAAACTCGCTTTCCATGAGCTCTAATGGAATAGCTCCGCAGTTAATAGCAACAAAAGGATGCACACTCCGCGCACTTTGACGGTGAATTAACTTAGCCACTAATTCTTTACCCGCACCCGATTCACCACTGATATAGATAGGTGCTTGACTGAGTGCTAGTTTATTTATTTTTCCGCGAATCTCGCGCATAACGGACGAATCCCCTAACAAAATATGTCGCGTTCGACGGTCTCCAGTAGCGCGTGGCACGGTTGTTTTTAAGGCACTATTAACAAGTTGCCGTAATACCAGCAGATCAACAGGTTTAGAAATAAAATCGAACGCGCCTTTTTTCATCGCTAAAATAGCCGTATCCATATTGCCATGCGCGGTAATAACAGCGACAGGCATGGGTTTAGGAATTTCTTGTATCAAATCAACCAATTCCAAGCCATTCCCATCAGGTAATTTCATATCCGTCAGACAAAGATCAAACTGCTCTTGTTGCAATAAAGCTTTGGCAGAGCTGACATCTTTAGCACAACGAGTGTCTATTGCCATTCTGTTCAGAGTAATTTCTAACAGTTCACGAATATCGGGTTCGTCATCTACAATCAGTACCAGTGGATTTTTCATATTTCAATTAGAGTATGGTTGGCATTAAATAAACACAGTCGAAAACAACTTTTATTTTCGTCAGTGACATAATAAATCAATTTTGCCTGATTCAACTCGGCCAATTCTCTTGAGATATACAGTCCTAAGCCTGTTCCGCTAGCCGATGTAGTAAAAAAAGGTTCAAAAAGGTGGCGCAGATTTTCAAGACTGACCCCTGAACCGTTATCAATAACATGAATACAAGGATTCTGTTTTAGCATTAGCGTTTGCAACCTGATAGCCCTCGCTTCTGACTGACCATATTTCAGGGCGTTCTGACACAGATTGTCCATAATCTGCTTTAAGTGACTAGGATCTATAAAAACAAACAGTGGTTCATTGCTCGTTACTAAATTGAAAGCATCAGCCGCTATATCCTGCTCACTCATAAAATTTTTCAAATACTTATCACACCATAAGTTTAATTCAATTTTTTCTCGTCTTGAATCCTTACGGCGAGACAACTGCAAAATATCTTCGATGATGTGATTAACCCGCGCAGCGTTGATTTGAATGATATGCGTTAGGCGAACATCTTGAGGAGGTAAATCTGGATTTTCTGAAAGCAACTGCCCAGCATGATTAATCGCACTGAGTGGATTGCGTATTTCATGCGCAATACTCGCTGTTAACCGCCCTAATGAAGCTAACTTGCTTTGCTGCACGCGTTGATTATAAAGCGAACCATCCTCGAAAATAATCATATAGAAAAATTTATGACCAGTAGGCAATCGCATAAAACGGACATGAACATCCGATTGATCCGCTACCTGCAACACTAAAAAATCCTGCTCGTTATCCGCTAACCACGCTAGAAAACCCGTTTCTAACGCCGCAGAAATATCGCTCAATTTAAGCGGCAAACTGGCTAAATTCATTAACCGTAACACCGCCTGATTCGCCAATTGAATAACTTGTTGCTGACTAGCAATCATAATGCCTGACTGTAGATGCTGAATAATATACTGGTTAAGCTCCTCTAAATTAGAGATAACTGCTTTTTGCTGATCACTTATCTGTAGCATTTGTTCGCTACGCTTTGCCAGTACAAAAGACAGCAAGGAGATGGTGAAAAATGAAGCCCCTAGCATTCCCGCATAAACATAAGCATAAGGAGGGGTTTCAAAACTTTTCATGTAACTGGCATAAAGCTGCTCAGCCAACACTGCCAAACTCGCCAGCGCGGCAAAAAACATCGCACAACGCCCACCAATTAATAATCCACCTGCTGCAATGGATACCGCAAGTAACACGCCAATGCCACTACTAATACCACCATAAGCGTGCATAATCAGCGTTAAAATAATAATGTCGGTGACAATTAATAACTGCGCTTGAATGGTATAGCTGGTCAACCGTCCAATAATACACACGGCTGATATAATCGAAAGAATTAAATAGCACTGGCTACTGTAGGTAAATAAGGGGCTATGATGGATGCTCAGTAACGCAGAGCCTGTCTGCGTGTAAAACAGCGCGATAAACAACGTGGCTAAGATCAGTCGATAGCCTAAAAAAACTTTCAGCAACAACCAAGCCTGCTGAGCAGGAATACCATAACCTTTAGACAGTGGGCAAGGATAGATAATCTCAGGATTTTTTTCAGTCATAAGTGCTTTAAGGATAGCGTTTTACAGGGACTTGGTTAGAATGTTCGCAATCATAGCATCATAATAAAAACTTTAAACACATACCAAACCGTTAGTTAATGAGGAGTTATCAGTGAATATCCATGAATACCAAGCTAAACAATTATTTCAACAATATGCGATTCCTATTCCTGAAGGTCACTATGCTGACACGCCAGAAAGCGCAGAACAAGTCGCTAGCACGTTAGCGGGCGCAGGTTGGGTGGTCAAAGCCCAAGTTCACGCAGGCGGCAGAGGCAAAGTTGGAGGTGTAAAATTAGCCACAAGTTTAACGGAAGTCGCTGAATTTAGCCGTGAACTCTTGGGAAAACGCTTGGTCACAATTCAAACCGATAGTCTTGGTTTACCCATTAACTCATTGTTAATCGAAAAAATTTACCCGATTAAACGCGAATTGTATTTAAGTTTAATTCTTGACCGCGCCACAGAGCGGGTAATGTTTATCGCTTCTGCGGCTGGTGGCATGGATATTGAAGCCGTTGCTCACGACACGCCTGAACAAATCATTGCTGTACCTGTGCATCCTGCCGCTGGTTTGCAGTCGTATTCTTGCCGCAAAGTCGCATACACCCTAGGCTTAAAAGGGGCGCAACTGAAAGCCTTAGAAAAAATCATGTTCGGTATGTACCGCTTGTTTTTAGCCAAAGATGCCACACAAATTGAAATTAACCCTCTGATTGAAACCGACAGCGGCGACTTAATGGCATTGGATGCAAAAATTAATTTTGACGATAACGCACTGGCTTTACACCCTGACATTTTGGTAATGAAAGACCCTTCTCAGGAAGATGACAAAGAAAACGAAGCGCAAAAATTTGGCTTAAATTACATCACGCTAGAAGGCAATATTGGCTGTATGGTCAACGGTGCGGGCTTAGCAATGGCAACAATGGACTTAGTCAAACTCAAAGGCGGTCAACCTGCTAATTTTCTGGATGTCGGCGGCGGCACAAATGTTGAAAAAGTCTGCGAAGCCTTTAAACTGATTTTATCAGACGGTAGCGTTAAAGCCGTGCTGGTCAATATTTTTGGTGGCATTGTGCAGTGTGATGTGATTGCTAACGGTATACTCGCCGCTATCGAACAAGTTCACGTTACCATTCCAGTCGTAGTGCGTTTAGAAGGCACGAATGTCGAACAGGGCAGAGCCTTATTAACCAACAAGAATCCTAATCTCTACGCGGCAGACGATTTAAATCACGCCGCTGAACAAGTGGTCGCATTAGCAAAGGCAGTCGCATGAGCATTTTAATTAATAAAGACACCAAAGTAATTTGCCAAGGTTTTACAGGCAAACAAGGCACATTTCATTCTGAACAAGCACTCGTTTACGGCACAAAATTAGTCGGGGGCGTAACGCCTGAACGCGGCGGCGAAACCCATTTAGGCTTACCCGTGTTCAACACCGTTCAAGATGCTGTGAATACCACAGGGGCGACTGCCAGTGTTATTTATGTGCCACCATTTTTTGCCGCCGATGCGATTTTAGAAGCTGTTGATGCAGGCATAAAACTCATTGTCTGCATTACCGAAGGCATACCCACTTTACAAATGCTGAGAGTCAAAGCGGCAATGGCAGGAACTGGTGCGTTATTAATTGGCCCGAATTGCCCCGGAATAATCACCCCAGACGAATGCAAAATTGGCATTATGCCCGCTAAAATTCATCAAGCGGGGTGTATCGGTATCGTGTCGCGTTCTGGCACACTGACGTATGAATCGGTATTTCAAACCACCCAACAAGGCTTAGGGCAAAGCACTTGCGTCGGTATTGGTGGCGATCCAATTCACGGTATGAATTTCGTTGACGTATTAAGCCGTTTTCAAGCTGATGAGCAAACTAAAGGCATCATCATGGTCGGTGAAATTGGCGGTGGTGAAGAAGAAGACGCGGCAGAGTATATTAAAGACCATGTTACAAAACCTGTAGTAGCGTATATTGCAGGACAAACTGCCCCCGCAGGTAAACGCATGGGACACGCGGGCGCGATTGTCACAGGTGGTAAAGGCACAGCGGCAGGTAAAATTGCTGCCCTCAAAGCCGCAGGTATTGAAGTCGTTAGCTCACCGACTGAGATTGGTGTCGCTATGAAAGGTTGTTTGTAAATCTATTCACTGCCATTAATTGTAAGTTGGGTTAGGCAATAGCCGTGACCCAACAAATAGAGCGTTTAATGTTGGGTTACGCTAACGCTAACCTAACCTACCACAGATACTTTTATGAATGAAATCAATCAGCTTATTCAAAACTACGGCGACTGGATTTATCTTATCGCTTTTTTCTGGGCAGCACTGGAAGGCGAAACCTTTGTTATTTTTGCAGGGCTTGCCGCTCAACGCGGTTATTTAAATATTTACGAACTCATTGTTGCTGTCGGTTTAGGTAGTTTACTGGGCGATCAAATTTGTTTCTGGCTGGGTCGGCTTCACGGTTCGCGGGTACTGCATCATTTCCCTAAACTAGAATCAGGTGTCAACCTCGCTATTATGTGGCTGGAAAAACACTCTGTTGGCTTTATTCTCTCTTATCGCTTCATGTATGGCGTGCGCAATGTCAGTAGTATCGCTATCGGCATGAGCCATCTAACATGGCAAAAATTCGCTTTCTGGAATGCGATTGCCGCGTTTGTATGGGCAGTGGCGTTTTCTAATGTCGGTTATGCGTTTGGTGGTTTAGTGGCGAATGTACCCGAAGGTGAAGATGCAATTGCATCAGGCATACACCAAGCCATGCTCATCGTATTGGGTTTATTCGTACTGGTGATGGGCTTTCGTGTTATCAGCACCCGTATACACAAACACCATGCGAAACAAACGCTTGATAAATTATAATCGCCCTGTTTTATCTCTTAAATAACAAACTCTCATGCTAAGTTATCCTACTATCGACCCTGTACTCATCGCCCTAGGCCCTGTCAAAATTCACTGGTACGGCATCATGTACCTCATCGGTTTCGCCGCCGTCTGGTTTTTGGGGCAGCGTCGTGCCGCACAGCCGTGGTCAGTCATTAAACCAGAAGCCATTGAAGATTTAGTCACTTACGGCGCGGTCGGTGTCATACTCGGCGGTCGTCTAGGTTACATTCTGTTTTATAATTTTGGCGCGTTTATCGACAACCCGCTACTACTCTTTAAAATTTGGCAAGGCGGAATGTCGTTTCATGGTGGAATGCTGGGCGTGTTTGTTGCTATGTGGTTGTTTGCCAAAAAACAAAACTGCACCATGCTACAACTGACTGATATTATTGCCCCACTCGCGCCCATTGGTTTAGGCGCGGGACGTATCGGCAATTTTATTAATTCAGAACTTTGGGGTAGACCCAGCGATGTACCGTGGGCAATGGTGTTTCCAAATGGTGGCGTGTTAGCACGGCATCCATCACAACTGTACGAAGCATTTTTAGAAGGCTTCGTCTTGTTTGTAGTCCTATGGATTTATACCAGCAAGCCCAGACCCACAATGGCAGCAACTGGTTTAGCGGTATTACTGTACGGCTGTTTCCGTTTTTTTATCGAATTCTTCCGTGTACCCGATGCACACTTAGGTTATCTGGCACTCGATTGGCTAACAATGGGGCAGATACTATCCACCCCCATGATAATCATCGGTGGCTTATTAATGTATTTCGCTTACCGTAAAGAGGCACAATCTTAATGGCCGCGCATTATCTTAATCTGTTGAATGACATCCTCACTAACGGCATACAAAAAGGCGATCGCACAGGCACAGGCACATTATCCGTCTTTGGACGAATGTATCGCCATGATTTGAGTACAGGCTTTCCGCTACTGACCACCAAAAAACTACACATAAAATCCATCCTGCATGAACTATTATGGTTTCTACAAGGTGGCACGAATACCCGTTATCTCAATGACAACGGCGTAACGATTTGGGATGAATGGGCAACTGACACAGGCGATTTAGGCCCGATTTATGGCGCACAATGGCGAGCGTGGCGCGGTGAAAATGGGCAAGTCATCGACCAAGTCGCTGAACTCATTGCAAGCATTCGCAGCAATCCCAACAGCCGCCGCCACATCATCAACGCGTGGCACGTCAGCTACCTACCCGATGAAGGCAAAACCGCCGCTGAAAACATTGCCGCAGGTAAAATGGCACTTGCCCCCTGTCACGTCATGTATCAATTTTGGGTGGCTAATGGCAAACTCAGTTGTATGCTCACTCAACGCTCTGCGGATTGCTTTTTAGGCGTACCCTACAACATGGCATCTCTCGCCTTTTTAACCCACATCGTCGCCCAACAATGCGACTTGCAGGTTGGCGACATTGTTCACAGCTTCGGTGATTTACACCTGTATAACAATCACCTAGCACAAGCTAAACTACAACTATCACGCACTCTACGCACTTTACCAACGCTAGTAATAAATCGTAAACCCGATTCGATTTTTGACTACCAATTTGAAGATTTTAATATTCTTGGCTACGACCCACACGCAGCAATAGCTGCCGAAATTTCAATTTAATCACTCAATGTGACATACCATTAATCATATCCACGACCAGCACGAAAATAATAGTTTATTTCTCGCGCCTTTCCTGTGTTACTGACTAACGGTCGTCACTTAGCCAATAATTTCATATATAATGAGACCTTTAAAGCGTCATATTTCCTCAAAAATCTTATTCATAATGCCGAAAAAGAAAACGATGACTTTATTTGAAGACTCATTAAAGTCATTTGAACAGTGTGTGAATTTAATGCGCACTTATTAAAAAACATCTGCAAGATACAAAGCAGAAAGTTCAAATTCTATTAGAAAAAACGGCAACCTATCCTTGGAGTCATTTACCGATGAGTAATGCGTTAAAAGAATACCTGACAATTTGTCAATCCCGCGTTGAGCAAGCCTTAGAAGATCGTTTACCACCTGCGCACATTTTGCCCAGAAAACTGCATCAAGCGATGCGTTACAGTACCTTGGATGGCGGTAAACGGATGCGTCCGATGCTGACTTACTGCACGGGTAATGTGTTGGGTATTGCCCCCGAAGCCTTGGATGGCGTGGCGTGTGCGGTTGAGTTTATTCATGTGTATTCGTTGATTCATGATGATTTACCTGCGATGGATGATGATGATTTACGACGCGGTAAAGCGACCTGTCATAAACAGTTTGATGAGGCGACGGCGATTTTGACAGGTGATGCGTTGCAAGCCTTGGCGTTTGAAGTGTTAGCGCATGATGCCACTATCAATGCTTCGCCCGAAGCGCGGTTAAAAATGATTACCACCTTGGCTAAAGCCAGCGGTTCACAAGGGATGGTCGGCGGTCAGGCGATTGATTTGGAATCGGTCGGCACAAAACTGAGTTTGCCTGAATTGGAAAATATGCACATTCATAAAACTGGTGCGTTGATTCGTGCCAGTGTGATGATGGCGACTTTGGCAAAACCCGATTTAGATCCCGCAATTGCTAGTAAATTAGACCATTACGCGAAATGTATCGGTTTGTCGTTTCAGGTTAAAGATGACATTCTCGATGAAGAAAGCGATACCGCGACCTTGGGTAAAACCCAAGGCAAAGATAAAGATAATGATAAACCGACCTACCCTGCACTGTTGGGTTTAGCGGGTGCGAAACAAAAAGCGCAGGAATTACATGAGAACGCGCTGGAAAGTTTGAGTGTTTTTGGTGCAGAAGCGGATTTATTACGCGATTTGTCGTTGTATATTATTCAACGTGACCACTAATAACCGACTTGATTAGTCTGGAATTATTCTGGATAATTAACGCATTGTGCCGACTCAAGGAATCGCTTTTTAAATGAATAAATCAGGTAGTTATCCCCTTTTGGACACCATCCACACACCCGCCGATGTCCGCAAACTGCGTAAAGACCAGCTCAAGCCGCTGGCAAAGGAGTTGCGCGAGTTTTTAACCCAATCGGTCAGTGTGTCGGGCGGGCATTTTTCGGCAGGGCTGGGGACGGTGGAACTCACCGTTGCGCTGCATTATGTGTTTGATACCCCGTCGGATCAGTTGGTGTGGGATGTGGGGCATCAAGCCTATCCGCATAAGATTTTGACAGGTCGTAAAGACCGCATGACCACGATTCGTACCCGTGATGGTGTGTCGGCATTTCCGAGTCGTGCAGAAAGTGAATACGATGCCTTTGGTGTCGGGCATTCGAGTACGTCAATCAGTGCGGCGTTAGGCATGGCAATTGCCTCGTCGCTGAAAGGCGAAGACAAACAAATGGTCGCCATCATCGGTGATGGCAGTATCACGGGCGGTATGGCATTTGAAGCGATGAATCACGCAGGAGCGATTGATGCTAATCTGCTGGTGATTCTCAACGACAACGATATGTCGATTTCCCCACCTGTGGGCGCGATGAGCAATTATCTGACCAAAGTTTTATCGAGCAAGTTTTATTCATCCATCCGTGAAGAAAGCAAAAAAGCCCTGAAAAAAATGCCTAGCGTCTGGGAACTCGCACGGCGTACTGAAGAACACATGAAAGGCATGATTGTGCCGGGTACGTTGTTTGAAGAACTGGGTTTTAATTATATTGGCCCGATTGATGGGCATGATATGGATATGCTGGTGTCAACGTTAGAGAATTTAAAAGCCATTTCAGGGCCGCGTTTTCTGCATATCGTCACTAAAAAAGGCAAAGGCTATGCCCCTGCGGAACTTGACCCGCTGGCTTATCACGGTGTCCCTGCATTTGATCCAACGAAAGACTGTTTGCCCAAATCCGCGCCCTCCCCTCATCCCACTTATACCGAAGTCTTTGGGCAGTGGTTGTGTGATATGGCGGCGGTTGATGAACGTTTGTTAGGCATAACACCTGCGATGCGTGAAGGTTCAGGCTTGGTGAAATTTTCCGAATGTTATCCAACACGGTATTTTGATGTCGCGATTGCTGAGCAGCACGCGGTAACATTAGCCGCAGGACAAGCCTGTCAAGGTGCAAAACCTGTCGTCGCCATTTATTCGACCTTTTTACAACGCGCTTATGACCAACTGATTCACGATGTGGCGTTGCAAAACTTAGACGTATTATTCGCGCTAGACCGTGCAGGTTTAGTGGGCCCTGATGGTCCAACTCATGCAGGCAGTTTTGATTACAGTTATCTGCGCTGTATTCCCAATATGTTAGTGATGGCACCTGCGGATGAAAACGAATGTCGGCAAATGTTGTATACAGGTTTTATTCATCAAGGCCCTGCGTCGGTGCGTTATCCACGCGGCAAAGGCCCGGGGGTTGCTGTTGAATCAACGATGACCGAATTACCAATAGGCAAAGCAGACATTCGCCATCAAGGCAGTCGTATTGCCATTTTGGCGTGGGGTAGCATGGTGACACCTGCACTTGCCGCAGGCAAACAATTGAATGCCACGGTAGTGAATATGCGTTTTGTCAAACCCATTGATGAAGCGTTACTTTTAGAACTCGCTAAAACCCATGATGTGTTCGTCACTGTCGAAGAAAATGTATTGGCAGGTGGCGCAGGTAGTGCAGCTAATGATTTCTTACAGGCAAAACGTATACTCATGCCCGTGTTAAACATCGGCTTGCCTGATAGCTTTGTTGAACAAGGTACGCGGGAAGAATTGCTCGCCTTGTGTGGCTTGAATACGCAAGGGCTTATTGAACAAATTGAAGGATTTTGCGCGTAACTATTCGTACGTTTTAAACCTGCTAGGTTTTTAAAACCTAGCAGGTTTCAGTCAAACTATGTCGTTAATCAAATAGGATAAACAATGGACAGATTAAGAAATAAAATCCGTGATATTCCAGACTTTCCAAAACAAGGTATTATTTTTAAAGATATTACACCGTTGGTCAAAGACCCTGCTACCTTGAGACTGGCAGTACATTCCTTATTACAGCCTTTTTTAGGGCGTGATATTACTGCGGTCGCAGGTATGGAAGCACGCGGTTTTATTTTCGGATCTTTAGTAGCATGGGAATTGGGCTTGCCTTTTATTCCCCTGCGCAAACCAGGAAAATTGCCTTACGATGTCCAAAGTGTCTCTTATGACTTGGAGTATGGCTCGGCGGTACTTGAAGCTCATATTGATGCGGTTGATAGCAATGATCGGGTGTTACTGATTGACGATTTATTAGCAACAGGTGGCACAGCAAAAGCCAGTTGTGAATTAATTGAAAAACTAGGGGCTACTGTAGAAGCGTGTGCATTTGTGGTGGAGCTAGATTTTCTTGAAGGCAGGGGGAAATTGAAGGATTACGAGGTTCATTCTTTATTACATTTTTAAGCAATATCTTATTCTTATAGAGTAGAAACGCCTATAAGCGTTTCTACTCTATAACAGCCCTACTTTACTTTTTTCAATTTATTGCTATTTCTTTGTTTTGCCAATTCGTCTATTTTATTATTAGCATTTTCAAACGACTTGGTCGTTTCATCAAATGAGCGAGTAACACCATTAAATGTACCAGCCGTTTGTTCAGCAGAACTTAATCGTAGTGTGTAATTTGCTTTGTTACTTGCCGCACTGTCATTATTAGCGACCACTTTTTTATCATTAGCGAATGATACTTTATTATCATCTAGCTCGTTATCAACATCCAGAGCCGCTTGGCTTTTTCCATCACTGGCTAAATGGTCACGCGTTTGCAAATAACCTTCTCGAATAAACACATAAGGGTCTAACGCGCCTTCTTTAACAAAATCTAACGAGCTTTGTGCATTCGCACGCGTGTTCAGCAGTGATACCAGTTGTATGGGCGCACCTACATAACTCGCGGGATTTGCCGCTGTGTCGAGTATCGCACCTGGAATACCGCGTGCTGTAGTCGGGCCTAACAGAGGTAGCACCAAATAAGGACCTTGAGGCACACCCCAAACGGCTAAGGTTTGCTCAAAATCTTCATCATTTTGCTTAAGCCCAACGTCTTTGGCAACATCCACTAGACCACCTAAACCAATCGTGCTATTAACGATAAGGCGACCTGTATCTTCAGCACTTTGTGCAAATTTAGCCTGCAAAACATCATTAATAATAACATCAACATTTTTCAAATTATTGAAGAAGTTAAATATGCCTGTTTGTACAAACTGAGGCGTTACCCATTTATAGGTATCCGAAATAGGCTTGGCAACATAGCCATCAACAGCATCATTGAAGGTAAATATATTCCTATTAACATTTTCATAAGGATCAGCTTTACTCGCTATCGTTTGATGCTCAACCGCCGTTGTTGCACACCCACCCAGTGATAACGCCCCAATCAGTACAGCCAAGGAAGTATTTAGTCTTTTGCTATGTAGTTTATTCATTAATATAAAACCTATCGTTATTCTCTTATCGTTATATATCGCTACTAGAAAAATCAATAAACTATAACTTTGAATAGTTATCAATTTTTTCATTAATTTTTGCGATGAGGGTATCGAAGCCTTCGCGCTGTAAAACACTGGTATATTCGGATCTTTTTAGTGCTAAATCACTCACACCATTAGCCACTATATTGATAATGCGCCAGCTCTTGTCGGTCTCTTTTAGATGATACTCAAACTTAACATCTTTGTCATTAGGAATACTCAAGTGAGCATAGACTACAACGCCACCTCGGGTTGTTTCTTCTTCAGAATCAATAGTAAACGATTCGCCGCCATACTCTTTAAAATTATGGGCATAAGAAGCAATACTTAAACGACTAAAGACCTCGACCAGTTTTTTTTGCTGCGCCTCCGATAATTTCTCCCACTCTTTACCCACCACAATGCGTGCAATTTTGTTTAAATCATGGCTATTGGTAACAGAATCATGCAATTTGTCATAGCGTCCAGTAAAGCCTAATTGCTTGCCGTTTTTCATGACAGCGATTAATTCTGACTGAAATTTATCCACGACTTGTTTTGCAGTTGCTACGCCAGCATCAGCAGCAAACACATTACCCATGCTTAATAATAAGCCTATAAAAATAGCAACCAGCTTTACATTTTTTAAACCCATAACCCAATAACCCCATAAAAACATAACGTATTGATAAACATCTTTATTGTCTTTGACAACAAGCACTACCGTATTGATGATAAGTTAAGCCAATTGCAGGGGCAATCTTTTATGGTCGCCCCTGCAAAAAATGACTTAATTGTGAGAGTGATGAATACATTCACCCAGAAACTAATGGCAGTGTATTGAACTACCTTTCGACTTTGATAGGAATGCCCGCAAGCGTAGCACCTGATGCAGTAGCATCATAGGAAGGTGTTGGTTCGGTAATCATCTCGCCTTCAGTTTTTGGGCCTCTTAGCGAGGTGAGCAAACCTTTCAATGGATGCTTTAACATATCTTCAACAGCGGTAGCTTCATAGCCACAATGCGCCATACAGCTTGCACATTTTGGGTTGTTGACGTTACCGTATTTGTCCCAAGGCGTGGTATCCAGCAATTCTTGAAAACTGGCTGCGTTGCCTTCGTCTGCTAACAAATAGCACGGTTTTTGCCAGCCAAACACGTTGCGTGTTGGATTACCCCACGGCGTGCATTCATAGTTTTGATTACCTGCCAGAAAATCAAGGTACAAACTGGAATGGTTTAAACGCCAGTTACGGTTTTTGCCGATTCTGAAAATGCCACGGAATAAATCTTTAACATCTTTGCCTTTAATGAACACATCCTGTTGTGGTGCGTGTTCATAGCTGAAACCAGGTGCAATAGTTACGCCTTCAACGCCTAATTCCATTGCATAATCAAGAAATTCAGCCACTTCTTCGGCATTTTCACCTTGGAACAGTGTGCAGTTGATGTTAACGCGGAAACCTTTGCCTAATGCTAATTTAATGGCTTCAACGGCGCGGTCAAATACACCTTCTTGGCAAACAGAGGTATCGTGTCTTTCCTGCATTCCATCCAAATGGATAGAAAACGTTAAGTAAGGTGATGGCGTGTAATCATCAATACGTTTTTTTAATAATAAGGCATTGGTACACAGATAGACGTATTTTTTACGCGCAATAATGCCCGCAACAATTTGCGGCATTTCTTTATGTATTAACGGTTCGCCACCTGGAATGGACACCATTGGTGCGCCGCATTCGTCCACTGCCTGCATACATTCTTCAAAGGACAAACGTTTGTCAAGTATATCATCAGGATAATCAATTTTACCGCAACCTGCACAGGCTAAGTTGCACCGAAACAAAGGCTCTAACATCAGCACTAATGGGTATTTTTTTACCCCTTTTAGCTTTTGTTTAATCAGATAACTGCCTACTGTTAGCTGTTGACGTAAAGGAACACCCACAAATAAATCCTCAAAAATATTAAAACTGTTGGTAGCTCAAGTGAACTTAACTACCCTGAAACCACATTGGACTGTGTAACGATTAAGTGTGTCGCAATAAAACAACAAGACTATCTGCACCTCCAGAATCAGTAAATACCGCGCTATTTTTAGCGGGTTAATTTGGAAAATAACAGCAAGCCCGTCATATAATACAATCGCTTATCTATTGTTGACTAGAATACTATCTTTTACTAAATGACTCCAGTTATTACGATGAATTATTGAAAAACTGACTATAATTGTACAATTTAACAACACCTTCGCAAATAAAACACACTTCATTAACTCACTGTTTTTATTATAAATAAGTCATTTTTCATTATAATTACCCAGAGCCATTGTCAACAAAACAACATTGTTTTGCAAATCGCCAACAAACAGTCTATTATTGCCACTAACAAATCCTTTACACTAACCCTAAAACCTTCGGGTCAACAGTAAACACGTCATGAGCAACTCTCAATACTCTTTGGAAAATCCAGCATCACTCAGCCTTGCGTCTGATGATGAATTTCAAGCCTTATTGCTTGAAGGCGTATCCAGAACCTTTGCGCTGACTATTCCACAATTACCCGATACACTTTATAGCGTGGTAGCGAACGCTTATTTGCTGTGCCGTATCGTTGACACCATCGAAGATGAAGTTTCGCTATCTGCTACACAAAAAAAGTATTTTTGTGCTGAATTTATTAACATTGTCAAAACAGGCAATGATACAGAAGCGTTTGCTGAAAAACTTGCACCACTATTGTCTGAACAAACCATTCCCGCTGAACACACGTTGATCCAAGTATTACCGCGTGTTATTGCTATTACTCACAAATTTGCCCCTGAGCAAATCGAAGCACTAGCAACTTGTGTAGAAACAATGGCGGAAGGAATGCCCATCTTTCAAGCGCAAAATTTACATGATGGTTTAGCAACACTGGCGGACATGGATAGATACTGCTATTACGTTGCAGGTTGTGTGGGTGAAATGCTAGCAAAACTATTTTGTTGTTATTCGCCAGAAATTGCCCAACACAAGGATGAATTGCTAAAATTGTCGGTTTCTTTTGGACAAGGCTTACAAATGACCAATATTTTGAAAGATATTTGGGATGATGCGCAACGTGGCGTGTGCTGGTTACCACAAGATATTTTTACTGAAACTGGTTTCGAACTTAAAAATTTAAACCCTGAGTCGTCTGATGAAAATTTCAGAATCGGTCTAGCGCATTTAATCAGCATTGCGCACGGTCATTTGCATAATGCGTTGAAATATACCCAGCTGTTACCTGCTCACGAAACAGGCATACGCAATTTTTGTTTGTGGGCATTGGGTATGGCAGTGTTGACGTTGAAAAAAATCAAACAGCAGTCAGATTTCAACCATTCCAATCAAGTTAAAATTACCCGCAACAGTGTTAAAGCTACGATTTTAGCAACCCGTTTAATGGGGCGCAGTAACACCTTGCTTAGTTTACTTTTTAATTTAACCAGTCGAGAACTAAAAACGCCCGATTGGAGTTACTCAATAACTTCCTCAAAAGCCACACAAGACCTTTAAGGACGCGCCGCTATGTTTACCGATACGACAACACATAAGCAATCACACGATACACTCAGTTCATCGACTGCTATTCACTCTAAAGCCTACGACCTCAATAAAGCAATCAGCAAGGCTCAAGATCATTTATTGAGTTTACAGGACGAAAACGGCTATTGGGTATTTGAATTAGAAGCCGATTGTACGATTCCCTCCGAATACATCATGATGATGCACTATTTGGGTGAAATTGATGAGCCGTTGCAAGCAAAAATAGCGGTGTACTTACGCTCACGTCAGACCGAAGAAGGTTATTATCCCTTATTCACAGGCGGTGTTGGTGATCTTAGCTGTAGCGTTAAAGTTTATTACGCTTTAAAAATGGCTGGCGATTCAGTAGACGCGCCGCACATGATTAAGCTGAAAAATTACATTCTCAGTCAAGGTGGCGCGGCAAAAGCCAACGTCTTTACCCGCATTGCCTTAGCGATTTTTGAGCAACTGCCTTGGCGCGGTGTGCCGTACATTCCTGTGGAAATCATGTTATTTCCTAGCTGGTTTCCGTTCCACTTGGACAAAGTATCTTACTGGTCAAGAACGGTAATGGTACCGTTGTTTATACTTTGTACCTTAAAAGCGACCGCGCTTAATCCAAATAAAGTCAGCATACTGGAACTGTTCGTCACACACCCTGATGAAGAAAAACATTATTTTCCTGAAAGAACAATCCTCAATAAAATTTTCTTAGGATTAGATAAACTGGGTCATGCGACACGCCCACTCATTCCTAAAAAAATGCACGAATTGGCGATTACTAGAGCTAAAGAGTGGATTATCGAGCGATTGAATGGCGAAGACGGCTTGGGCGGTATTTCACCTGCAATGATGGCAGCTTATGAAGCCTTGCTACTGTTAGGATTGTCTAAAGATGATCCATTAGTTGTTACAGCGCGTAAAGCCATTGATAAACTGCTAGTCATTAATGAACATGATGCTTACTGCCAACCCTGTTTATCACCTGTTTGGGATACAGGTTTAGCCGCCTTAGCGTTACAAGAAGTTGATAAAGTTGGCAACGGCACTGCGTTAACCCGCGCTTACGATTGGCTAAAAAGCGTACAACTCAGCGATGAAGCAGGTGACTGGCGTATTACTAAGCCCGATTTAGCAGGCGGTGGCTGGGCATTTCAATTTGCTAATCCGCATTATCCAGATGTTGATGATACTGCTGTGGTTGCCTTTGCAATGGCAGAATCTAAGTTGCCTGAACTGGAAGAATCTATACACCGCGCCACCCGTTGGATCGTTGGAATGCAGTCTAAAAACGGCGGCTATGGCGCGTTTGATGTCGATAATACTTGTTATTATCTCAATGAAATTCCGTTTGCAGATCACGGCGCATTATTAGACCCACCGACCTCAGATGTCAGTGCGCGTTGTGCGATGTTAATGGCGCGAGTTGCCCAAGACCACGATGAATATCTGCCAGCCTTAGAGCGCACGATTAACTATATCCGTAACGAACAAGAAGCCGATGGCTCATGGTTTGGACGCTGGGGAACGAATTATATTTACGGTACTTGGTCAACTTTGCTGGGCTTAGAACAGACCAGCTTGCCTAAAACTGACCCAATGTATACCAAAGCCGTTACATTTTTAAAAAGCGTACAACGTGCCGATGGCGGTTGGGGTGAAGATAACTACAGCTATCATGATGTTAGCCACAGCGGAAAATACAAATTCAGCACTGCATTTCAAACGGCGTGGGCAGTATTAGGTTTAATGGCAGCAGGTGAAGCACATAGCCCAGAAGTCAAAGCAGGTATTGATTTTATTTTGCGCACGCAACAAGCCAATGGCGTTTGGAATGACAAATGCTTTACTGCACCAGGTTTTCCAAAAGTGTTTTATTTGAAATACCACGGCTATGATAAATTCTTTCCACTGTGGGCATTAGCACGTTATCGTAATGAGCTGGCTAAACTGTGATTACAGGGATTGTTGTTGCCTTAATCCAAGAACTCGACACCTTAACGTCTAAAAAAGTCATCGCTAAGGGTCAGAGTATTTTTCTGACTAAAATAGTCGCTTTAGCGTATTCTGGGGCAGGTGCAAATAACGCTAAAGCCGCCGCAGAACTTTTAATTTCCCAAGGCGCGACTCAGCTGATTAGCTGGGGGTGCGCTGCCGCGTTAAGTGACAACCTACAATCAGGTAATTTAGTGCTAGCGAATGGATTAATAGATGCAGATGGTCTGGCACTGCCTGTTAATGCCGATTGGCATCATCATGCCAAAACTGTACTGTCAAAATTGGCGTGTGAATCGGGATTCGCGCTTCGATGTGGCGATTTGTTAGAAAGCAAAATCCTCGTTTCCGCTAGCCACGATAAACGACAACTGTATCAACAAACTAAAGCCATTGCCTTAGACATGGAAAGTGTCGCCATTGCTAAAGTCGCCCTCGCTCACAACATACCCTTTCTAACGATTCGAGCTATTGCTGATCCCGTAACAATGGATTTACCCGCAGCAGTCAGTCACGCGCTTAACGAACAAGGCGATGTTCAAATAGGTAAATTATTAAAATTTTTACTGAGGCATCCTTCTGAAGCAAAGGGCTTGCTAGTTCTCGGTCAACAGTTTAACGCAGCAAAAAATACCCTACAATTAGTTGCCAAAGAACTTGAACATCTCACCACTTACTAAAGCATGACTAAAAACCCCCCTTCTTTGCTTGATACCTTTCTTCGTTGGTGCGAGCAGCAAATTATTCGCTTTCCGTGGACGTTTCTGTGCGTGACCCTGCTGTTATGTGGTGGTACAGGGTATTACGTTTATAACCACTTACCCGTGGATACTAACACCGCCAATATGTTGTCGCCTGATTTGCCGTTTCAGCAAAATCAACAGCGACTGGATACCGCGTTTCCTGAAGATGCCGCGACCACTATTTTCGTGGTGGAATCCAACACACCCGAAGAAACTGCGCAAGCCGCTGTTAAACTGACGGTGTTATTGAGCAAAGAAAAAGACCGATTCGAGTCGGTGTATATTCCGACCGAAAATGCGTTTTTTCAGCAACACGCCTTGTTGTACTTGGATACTGCTGATCTTGAAACCTTAGCGAAAAAACTCACCGATGCACAGCCGTTCATTGGACATTTAGCACAAAATTATTCGCTGGATGGTTTATTTGAAATCATCTCACTCGCGCTTAATAAGCGTGATGAAAACTTGCCTATGGATTTGAATCCATTATTGCTGGCAATCGACAACAACTTAACGCAACAGCTTGCAGGGCAATCACAGGCGTTATCGTGGCAAACGCTATTGGCAGATAACAAGCTCACGGTCGATACCAAACGCATCATTGTGATTGCTAAACCCATATTGCATTTTGATGCCATGCTGCCCGCTGAGTTAGCGCAAACCGCCGCTCACGCCGCCGCTAATAGCATCATGAGCGAGAATACAGCGGTTAAAATTCGCATTACAGGCGAACCTGCCTTAGAGCATGAAGAATTGGAAAGCGTCACTTATGGAGCGCAAATAGCAGGTATTGCGTCATTGATTTTAGTATTCGTGGTGCAGTGGGTCGGTTTTCGCTCCTTCAAACTGCTCATCATTACTTATATCGTGCTGATAATGGGTTTAGTGTTCACCGCAGGTTTTGCCGCTATCACTGTCGGGCATTTGAATATTATTTCTATCGCGTTTGCCAGTTTATACATTGGTCTGGGCGTGGATTATGCCGTGCATATTTGTTTGTATTATCGAGATCGACGAGTACGGAATTATAGCAATGTTGACTCCATACACCACAGCATGAGCGGCGTTGGCTCATCATTGTTTTTGTGTGCCTTGACCACCGCGCTAGGTTTTTTAGCCTTTATTCCGACCGATTATTCAGGCGTGTCTGAGTTAGGTATTATTTCAGGTGGCGGTATTTTTATTGGTTTGCTGATTTCGGTCACGGTATTGCCTGCTTTGCTGTGCGTGATGCCTGTGAATAATCCTAAACCGATAAAATCAGCCTTCGCCCCGCACTGGGTAGTCACTTTTCCGTTTCATTATTCGACACCCATACGCATTATTTCGATATTGCTGGCTATCGGTTCGTGCGTGGTGTTGACTAACCTCACCTTTGATTCTAATCCCATTAATTTGCGTAACCCGAAAAGTGAATCGGTTTCGACGATTAAAGAACTGTTGAAATCTAAAAATGATTCACCGTTTGCAGTCAATGCCTTGGCTAACTCGTTAGATGAGGCGAATAAATTGGCGGAAAAAATGAGCAAATTATCCTCTGTGCATGACACCATTACTCTGTCGAGTTTTGTCGCTGAGCATCAAGAAGAAAAATTGACCATTCTCGATGATTTGAATTTAATGCTCGGTAATCAATTAAAAAACTTTGATGCCACGCTGAACAATGACAACCAAAAAGCCGCATTGATTAAATTCAATGATGAACTGAAAAAAGCCATTGCTGAAAAATCACCCAACGCACCGCTTGCTACGTTACAACAACTGCAACAACACGTTGAAGCGTTTTTAAAATCGCCCAATCCAGCCGCGAGTTATACGCAATTAGAAAAAAACGTACTGGGTTTACTGCCCTTTACGATGGAACGTTTAAGAACCAGTTTAACTGCCAGTGAGTTCGATTTGAATGACATTCCCTCTGATATTAAATCACATTGGTTAAGTGCTGACGGGCTGTATCGGGTACTCATTAGCCCTGAAAAAGACCAAAACGACCCTGATAATCAACGCGAATTTGTTACCCAAGTGCAGAGTGTTGATAACAACGTCTCTGGCTTACCCATTGCTAACCAAGCGGGGGGTGATGCCGTAGTGGGGGCGTTCGTGCAGGCTTTCGGTAGTGCATTTACGGTTATTTCATTGTTATTATGGGCAATCTATCGCAACTTTAAACACATGAGCTTAGTGATTGCGCCGTTGTTACTTGCCGCCTTATTAACAGGCGCGACTAACGTATTACTGGATAATCCATTTAACTTTGCCAACGTTATTGCCTTGCCCTTATTGCTAGGCATGGGTATCGATAGCAGTATTTTAATCATGCACCGATTACATTTTAATGTGCAGGAAGACGAGAATTTACTGCACAGTAGCACCACACGCGGCATTATTTTCAGCTCGATAACCACCTTGTGCAGCTTTTCCAGTTTGTCCTTTACTTCACATCAAGGCATGGCAAGCATGGGCTTATTACTGTCCATCGGCTTATTTTTTACTGTGATTTGCTCGTTGATTGTATTGCCAGCGTTTAGCGGCAAACGGGTTTAATACCTACGATTTTTTTTGATTTTACTTTTAAACCAAACTTATGACTTTTAGCATCGCCAACCTCCTCACTGAACACGCCACCGATAAATTTGAACTGTACGAACAGTATTTGAATAATCAAATGGTGCGTGTATTAAAAACCATTGGTTATGACCGCCACTATAAACGTGCGCTTGGGCAGTATTTATATGATCAGGACGGCACAGAGTATTTAGATTTGCTCAGTGGTTTTGGCGTGTTTGCCATTGGACGTAATCATCCGACCGTGATTGACGCGTTAAAAGAAACGCTGACACTGGAAATGCCAAATTTAGTGCAGTTGGATGTGTCGATACTCAGCGGTTTATTAGGACGGGAAATATTAAAAACTACGCCTGATAATCTGGACAAAATCTTTTTCTGTAATTCAGGTACAGAAGCAGTGGAAGCGGCGATTAAATTCGCTCGATACACCACCAAACGCGACAAAATTGTCTATTGCGAACACGGTTATCATGGTTTAACCATGGGTGCCTTATCGCTGAATGGCGAAAATATTTTCCGTGAAGGCTTTGGTTCATTATTACCCAATTGCAGTGCTGTCCCGTTTAACGACATTGAAGCTTTAGAACGCGCATTGAGCGGTAAAGACGTTGCCGCATTTATCGTTGAGCCTGTGCAAGGCAAAGGCGTGAATGTGCCAGACGATAATTATCTGCCCGAAGTCGAACGCTTATGTAAAAAATACGGCACGTTATTTGTCGCCGATGAAGTACAGACGGGTTTAGGGCGCACAGGTAAATTCTGGGCGTGTGAACATTGGGGCGTACAGCCTGACATGATTTGTATGGCAAAAGCGTTATCGGGTGGTTTTGTACCCGTCGGTGCAGTCGCTATGACCCATAAAATCATGGACACCGTTTATAACCGCATGGATAGAGCGGTGGTGCATGGCTCTACGTTTGCCAAAAACAATATGGCAATGGCAGCAGGTTTAGCCACCCTGCACGTTATGGAGCAAGAAAAGCTGGTGGAAAACAGCATGACAGTCGGTACGGATATTATTAACAGCCTCAATGCCTTAGCTCCTAAATATGAATTCTTAAAAGAAGCGCGGGGCAAAGGCATGATGATTGCCATCGAATTCCACACGCCAAAAAGTCTAACGCTACGCGCAGGCTGGACAATGATAGAAGCGGCAAATAAAGGTTTGTTCTGCCAAATGATTACTATCCCGTTATTTAAAGAACACCACATTTTGACCCAAGTCGCAGGACACGGCATGAACGTGGTCAAATTATTGCCGCCATTGAATTTAACGCAGAAAGACCGCGATCATATCGTTAGCTCATTTGATAAAACCATTGCCGATACTCATAAAATTTCAGGCGCGATCTGGGATTTAGGTAAAAATTTGGCAGGTCACGCATTAAAAAAATAATGCTAGAGTCCAATAGCTTTAGCTATTGCTTAGAAAACAGCTTTAGCTGTTTTACTCCTGTTAAAAAATTTTTGAGAAATTTACTACTATGAAAAATTTATTTCTAATCAGCTTATTGCTCTTATCGGTATGCCAAGCCCCGTTGGTGTCCGCTCACGCTGTGGTCACTAATTATTCATTAAAAGTCACGCCGATTCATGCTAACCAAGAAAGTAAAGTAGAGCTATCGTTTAACTCCAAAGTAGAACTGGGTTTATCTCAACTGTTTTTGGTCAGTAAAGGCGATAAACACCAATTATTATCAGCCGTTAATGGCGATAAACAAGGGCAGGTTATTATCACCGTGCCGCCGTTAACCGTTGGTGATTATGCGATTCGTCTAAAAGTATTTGCCGCTGATGGGCATTTAACCGAAGACTTGATTCATTTTACGGTTACACCCTAGGTATTAGTCATGGCAGGTATTGCAGATTTTCTCGACTCTCTGATTGGTGGCTTTGACCTGATTTGCTACGCATTAGCAATCGGCAGCTTATTTTGGGGTTTATTTTTATTACGTCCGTGGCTGGAACAGGATAAATTTAATCCATTATTAATGGAAAAAACTATTGCCCTGTTATACAAAGGCGGTTTTTGGTTAGCCGCAGCACAGGCATTTAAAATTGTACTTAAAATTTGGTTGATGACGGCGGTACTGGAACGCTGGCCATTTCCTGAGTTTGCAAGTACGACACAATTTATCGGCGGGCTGATTCGCACGGTGCTGACTTTAGTATTAGCAGGCTATGTTTATCAAGTATTGCGTCACCATCCGTATTCCAAACAACATTGGATTACCACAGGCATCGTCGCGTTGCCGATGATTATTTCAGGTGCGTGGTTGATACACGGCGCAGGACGTTTTGAAAATCAATATTTTTTGATGGCGTTCACCGTGTTTCACCAATTAGCCGCCGCTGCATGGATAGGTGGGGTTTTTCAACTGGTTAATCTGTGGTTGTTACGCGAAAAAAAACAAGTGCCTGCCGAATGCTGGCCTTTATTGTTGGAGCGTTTTTCCACGTTTGGCATAGTATCTGTGGTAGCAATTTTCGTGTCAGGGGTCGTGACAACCTTACAGTACATAGACTCTTGGAACGGATTCATCGGTACAGGCTACGGTAATTTATTACTGGTAAAAATCTGTTTAATGGCACTAGCATTAGGCTTTGCCTATCTCAATAAATCCGCTGTTATCGCGTATAGATTAACAGGCGATAGTTACGCACTAAACAACCGCGTACCGTATTACATCGAAGCGGAAACCTTTGTCTTAATCACCTTGCTGTTTACTGCTGCCAGTTTAGCCTCACAACCACCTGCTATTGATATTGCGCATCTAACTGCAAGTTGGCAAGAAGTATTAAATACCTTTCAACCACAAATCCCACAAATCAGCTCGCCAACGCACACCGCGTTATTGGCAGGTGAAGCAGGACGGGTGGCGATTATTGACCAAACGCCGTCTATGGCAGCGACAAAATGGTCAAATTACAATCACAATATCGCTGGGATATTCCTCACCACCATGAGCTTTTTTGCGATGGTGTCGTATATGAAATTGGCGGAAACTAATAAATATGTTGGCTTGAGCAAATATTGGCCTGTCGGTTTTTTCTGCTTAGGTATCTTCTTATTTTTCCGCAGTGATGCTGAAAGCTGGCCCTTAGGCCCAATTGGTTTTTGGGACAGCACCTTTAATAATGGCGAAGTATTGCAACACCGTATTGCCACCTTGCTGGTATTTGTGTTGGGCGTTATTGAACTGACCGCCCGTGTTAGTAAAAAACCGCATAGCAGACTACCACTGGTGTTTCCTGTATTAGCAGCGTTTGGCGGTTTAATGTTGCTCACGCATTCACACGTTGGTTTTCAACCAAAAAGCGCGTTTTTGATTCAAGTGGGTCACACCACGATGGGCGTGTTTTCATTGATTTTAGCCTGCGGTCGCTGGCTAGAATTAAAGCTCGATAACCCCAGAAATCGCATTGCTGGTTTTATTTCTGTTGCTGCTCTGTTTCAGATTGGCATTATCCTAATGTTCTATCGTGAACCCCTCTACTAATATGACCACACAAACTCATTTACTCGATCAAATCAATACGCCCGCCGATGTCCGCAAACTAAGCAAGGCGCAACTCAAGCCGTTGGCAAAAGAGCTACGCGAGTTTTTAACGCAATCAGTGAGTGTGTCAGGTGGGCATTTTTCGGCAGGGCTAGGCACGGTGGAATTAACGGTCGCGCTGCATTATGTGTTTGATACCCCGTCGGATCAGCTGGTGTGGGATGTGGGGCATCAAGCCTATCCGCATAAAATCCTGACAGGGCGTAAAGAGCGCATGACCACCATTCGTACCCGTGATGGTGTGTCGGCATTTCCGAGTCGTGCGGAAAGTGAATACGATGCCTTTGGTGTCGGGCATTCCAGTACCTCAATCAGTGCCGCGTTAGGTATGGCGATTGCCTCGTCGCTGAAAGGTGAAGACAAACAAATGGTCGCCATCATCGGTGATGGCAGTATCACAGGTGGTATGGCGTTTGAAGCGATGAATCATGCAGGGGCAATTGATGCCAATCTGCTGGTGATTCTCAACGATAACGATATGTCGATTTCACCGCCCGTCGGGGCGATGAGTAATTATTTGACGAAGATTTTGTCGAGTAAGTTTTATTCGTCAATGCGTGTCGAAAGTAAAAAAGTGTTGAGTAAAATGCCCAGCGTGTGGGAACTTGCACGGCGTACTGAAGAACACATGAAGGGTATGATTGTGCCAGGTACGTTGTTTGAGGAACTGGGTTTTAATTATATTGGCCCGATTGATGGGCATGATATGGATATGCTGGTCTCAACGCTGGAGAATTTAAAAGCGATTTCAGGTCCGCGTTTTCTGCACATCGTCACTAAAAAAGGCAAAGGCTATGCCCCTGCCGAACTTGATCCGCTGGCGTATCACGGTGTCCCTGCGTTTGATCCAACGAAAGATTGTTTACCAAAATCCGCGCCCTCCCCGCACCCGACTTACACTGAAGTATTTGGGCAGTGGCTGTGTGATATGGCGGCTGTCGATGAACGTTTGTTAGGCATAACGCCAGCCATGCGTGAAGGTTCAGGCTTGGTGAAATTCTCTGAACAATATCCGACTCGTTATTTTGATGTCGCCATTGCGGAACAACACGCGGTGACATTGGCGGCTGGACAAGCCTGCCAAGGCGCAAAACCTGTCGTCGCCATTTATTCAACCTTTTTACAACGCGCTTACGACCAATTGATTCACGATGTCGCGTTGCAAAACTTAGACGTATTATTTGCTTTAGACCGTGCAGGTTTAGTGGGTCCAGATGGTCCAACTCATGCGGGCAGTTTTGATTACAGCTACCTACGCTGTATTCCCAATATGTTAGTGATGGCACCTGCGGATGAAAACGAATGTCGGCAAATGCTCTACACGGGTTTTATTCATCAAGGTCCAGCGTCAGTGCGTTATCCACGCGGTAAAGGTCCAGGTGTTGCTGTTGAAGCAACCATGACCGAATTACCCATTGGCAAAGCAGACATTCGCCATCAAGGCAGTCGTATTGCCATTTTGGCGTGGGGTAGCATGGTGACACCCGCACTTGCTGCTGGTAAACAGTTGGGCGCAACCATAGTGAATATGCGTTTTGTCAAACCGATTGATGCAGCCCTTATTTTAGAGCTGGCTAAATCGCATGACGTATTAGTCACTGTTGAAGAAAATGTACTCGCAGGGGGCGCAGGTAGTGCGGTGAATGACTTTTTACAAGCACAACATATTTTGATGCCTGTATTAAATATCGGCTTGCCTGATAGCTTTGTTGAACAAGGTACGCGGGAAGAATTATTGGCGTTGTGTGGCTTGCATACGCAAGGGCTTATTGAACAGATTGAAGGATTTTGCGCGTAAATCATCCATTCGAATAGACAAAAAAAAGCCCCAAAACCAACTGGTTTTGGGGCTTTTTTATAAGGAACCTTATTACGCTGGTGTCACATTTTCAGCTTGTGGACCTTTAGCACCTTGAGTTACTTGCATAGTCACTTGCTGACCTTCTCTCAAGGTTTTGCGACCAGAACCGTTAATTGCACTGTGATGAACAAAAACGTCTTTACCGCCTTCTTGCTCAATAAAACCGAAACCTTTTTCATCGTTAAACCACTTAACGGTACCTACAACTTGCTCTGACATAGTTCACTCTATTCTTAAAAAAATCGCCAATTAACTGGCTTTACAAATCCCAACTTCAAAATAAAGCTGGCTCAATCTTTTACTGCGTTCAAATGGTAGCACTAATAAGACAGATAGAGCAAAAACATTTTATAAGCGCGGGGGGTGAAAAACAGTTTTTTTGCTTATATTTGCTTCCCCACTAAGAATCCCAGCCAAGTCACCAAGAGACATAAGCCGCTATTACCGATAAAAACGCCGAGCATCATATTCAAATGGCTATTAAATGAATAACCTTGATCTATCAAAAATAAGATGACATAGAGACCTGATAAGGTTAAATAAGTACCCAGCATAATCACTATCATTGCAGCCCGATGCTCCATTGGCAGCGCGACCTTTTGCAATAAAATGGTCGCGATAATACCAATTAAAAACGCACCTAATGCGTTGACTACCAACAAGGCGTAAGGAATCACGGTATTCGACCACTGTATAACCCCGCCTGAATATAAAAATAAACTTTTGCCGCACAACAAGCCTAGCCAGACTGCAAAAAGACAGCCCCCGACGCTGGAGACGACATTTAATGCCGCTTTGCTGACATTGCCCTGCTCTAGCAAATAGAAGGTTTCCAATGAAAAGGTAGAAAAGGTAGTGAACGCGCCAATGAAGCCGATAAGAATTGCCGCTCTGTATTCCATACCGATAGAAATACGGTGCAGAATCAGTGCTTCCGTCAATAAACCCATTAAAAATGAACCCACGACATTAACTACCAACGTGCCGAATGGAAAATCTCGCCCTAACCACGCGTACATCCCAGACGACACTAAAAAACGTGTCACTGCGCCGCACCCGCCGCCTAACGCGACCACAATCAACTGATTCATACTTAGAACTTAATAAAATGTTCGCGGTAATAACGCAGTTCTTCAATGGATTCAATAATATCGTCTAAGGCTTGATGCTTAGTTTCTTTTTTAAAGCCATCTTTTAACGCAGGAGCCCAACGAGCCGCCAATTCTTTCAGCGTGGACACATCAATATTACGATAATGAAAATACGCTTCCAGCTTCGGCATATAACGCACTAAAAATCGTCTATCCTGCCCTATGCTATTACCGCAAATCGGCGAGGTATTCGCAGGCACCCATTGCTCAAGAAATGCTATCGTTAAGCGTTCCGCCTCAGCATCATCAACCGTCGAAGCCTTAACCCGCTCAATCAAACCTGATTGCCCATGATGCAGTTGATTCCAATCATCCATTGCCGCCAATGCTTCATCGGATTGATGCACTGCAATCACAGGGCCTTGTGCCAGAATGTTTAAATCTTTATCGGTAATAATGGTCGCTATTTCAATAATCAAATCAATCTCAGGATTGAGACCTGTCATTTCTAAATCTATCCAAATAAGGTGCTGTGAATCTTGTGCCATTGTGTTGAATCCATTGTCATAAAAGTGGCGGTTAGTGTAGCATTGTAGGCTTCTATCGTCTAACAGCCCACTTTGTTGGGTTATTAAAATCAGCAACAATTTACACTATGACAACACACATCACCCCCCGAATTTCAGGCTACCGACAACTGAAAAAATTGCGTACTGTATTAGCGATTGCACGGGGTAGCGCGGTGTTATCAACGTTACAGCACGAAGCAGAAGCGACAGTTTCGCAAGACCAAGCCAAACGAGTTACCTATCTAACTGAATTGTTTTCGCGGATTCATCGAGAAATGTATCAAGACTGGAAAGAACAAATTACCGTGAATCATCGACCAGGAAGTATGAACGATGCTAGCAAGCGTAAAGCCTTTCGAGAAATCATTGAGCATTTGGTGTTAGACGGCGAAGGCAATAACCAAGACAGTGCGATTTTTGATAATAACGGCTTTGTTATTCATACCGATAATATTGCCGAACGCTTAAGCCTGTTTTATCTCAATATGCGCAGTGTCCGTCCTTTTTCATTCGGCAATCGCCTGACGCTGGATTTATTCATGACCGCCTTAGGTAATCTGCCCGCCTTCAAAGCAATTTATGAGCAAGGTATTGATTTTAGACGCTTAGCCGCTGATGATCCTATTGCATTACATGATACTAACAGCCGCGTAGACGATATTAGCCTCGCTTTTCAACACGCGCTTGACCCTACACTGAGCAAAAGTCTACAAAACAAACCCAATGGTTACGGTAAATGGCCAGAAAATAAGCGATTTATTTCAGGTATTCCGTTTTTATCGCATACTACCGCTGAGGGTATCGACTGTTTGGTATCGGTGAATGGTGGCTTAGTGCCGTTTGACCGCATTGAAGAACGATTATTTATCGCAGGCAAGCATTTAGCCGATTATCCGTTGTGTGATGCTGAAAATGTGATTGGTTATTTACCTGATACTGAGATGTTGCGCGTAGCAGGTAAAACGGATATTGATGGCATTCCTGTCGGTGAAAACGGTGTCGCACCGCTATTTTGTCTCGATGTTAATATGTTGTCAGGCTTACGTTCACCGTCACATACGGAATTGGTGGAGTTGCTCAAGCAATGTGCAGGACGGAAAGCGCAAGTATTTGATTTAGCTGATAACGAAGTGCTTAAGCATAAAATGCTGGCGATTGCTGAGGACGATGAACGACTCATTCGCGCGGTGGAAATTGCTTACGATAGACTGTCTTATATCAGTCAAAAACTCAATCTAGCCAAACAAGTCATCTTTAAAAGCAAAATACCTGATACGCAACCACAATTGTTTATGTGTATGGGCGGCGCAGGTTCAGGAAAAACCGCTGTTGAAGAATTAGCAACCGCGCAATGTGGTGATAATTTTGTGGTCGCTTCCTTGGATGAGTTTCGTAAAATCAGCGATTTGTATCGTGTGCTAACGGCAGCAGGGCATCACAGTGATGATTATATTTATGTTGAACCTTTTGCCAATCGCTTGCGTAGTTTAGTGGCAGAACAAGCGAAACAAAACTCGATTAACATTCTTTACGATGGCACAGGCATTCCTTACAAGCCGCGTTACGCCAATATCGTCGAACAATTCAAACAAGCGGGCTTTAAAACCCAAGTCACTGCTGTCGATGCCTTCCTTGTTAAACCCGAAGGACGCGAAGATGAATTACCGCGCTCCGCCGTTATTAATAGCGTTAAAGCCCGTTATGAACAAACAGGGCGGGCGTTGCCGTGGGTAGTGACAGTCGATAAACATATTCGCGCCCCTGCTTCATTTTTGGATGCCTTAGAGCATAAATCGTTGGAAAAACTGTCGCTGTTTGCTAATGATGGCGAACGTGATCGGCATTATCTGGTGGCTGAAAGTTTTATTTTTTCTAATGAAGAAGTGGATGTGTTGCAAGCACAACAACGAGACGGCACACTCAAAGAGTACCTATATTATTTGAGTAAACACCATGCTGATTCCGTGTTAAAAAACTTAGCTAAACAGGATATTACTAAGTTAGAGGCGTTAATTCACCGTAACCCACTGTTTGAAGAAACCAACGTCGCGTATCAAATTTACAGCAGTGGTAATGAAAACCGCGTCTTAGTGATTTATAACGCCAGACGGCTGGCAGATTTTGTTGAAAAAAGGCAATTAAATCCGAATGCGTCAGGTGAACAAGGGTTATTACATAAACCTGAAGCCCTGTCATTTCATGTAGACCCATCGTGCAAAGAGCCGTGGATAACGCGGTTACAAGATTCCTGCTAGGCGATGCTAATGAACTGTCCAAAATGCAATAATGTAGTCGCTGACACCAGCATCCAATGTTCACATTGCGGCATTTTTTTTGCAAAATACGCCCAATATCATTCGACACAAACCGACCAACCGATTGTCTCACCGACTAACATTAAAATCTATGGCGAAGAGGATGACATTCATCCTTTAGCCGCTTTATTCTTTGAAGACGCGCAACAAGACAGTTCAGTTCATCTTGTCGGGCGGGCGATACTATTTATAGGTCTTGCTGTGTGGGGTTGGCAGTTAATGAGTTCCTCTATCGCCAGTAATGCGGTCGGCAACTCTTTTTTACATTTGATTAACCTGCCTTTTCACGAAGCAGGGCATATTTTTTTCCGTCCTTTTGGTGCGTTTATTACCTCACTAGGTGGCACATTGGGGCAGTTATTAATGCCATTGATTTGTATGGGAACATTATTATTTAAAACCCGCGACCCGTTTGGTGCAAGCGTTACCTTATGGTGGTTTGGTGAGAATTTTCTTGATATAGCCCCTTATATGGATGACGCGCGTGCGGGTGAGTTACCGCTATTAGGTGGTAATTTTGGGCATTCATCGCCTTATGGTTTTCATGACTGGGAATATTTGTTAACGGAATCTCATCTAATTCAATATGACCATGTACTGGCTAGAATCGTTTTTGTGATAGGTGTAATTATTATGTTACTGTCTTTATTGTGGGCAGGATTTTTATTATTTAAACAATACAAAGCATTATCAACATTCTAATTATACTGAGGAAGAAACTATGAGTCATTATCAACACATTCTATTAGCCGTCGATTATTCGCCACATACTGACTATGTTGCCAACAAAGCAAAATCCTTGGCTGATACTTATCAGGCACAACTCAGTATTATTCATGTATTAGATAACATCCCTATGCCTGATACGAATTATGGCGCGGTCATTCCGTTAAACGAAAACTCCGATTATGATTTGCTAGAAGCTGAAAAAACCAAGCTCATGGCGTTAGGAAAACGCTTAGCAGTGGGTGATGATAATCAATGGTTAGTCTGGGGCGTACCTAAAGAAGAAATTTGTTCTTGTGCAACACAACAACAAGTAGACTTAATCGTAGTCGGTTCACACGGGCGACATGGTCTCGCATTATTATTAGGCTCCACTGCCAACAGTGTTTTACATCATGCGCACTGTGATGTATTGGCAGTGCGTTTGTTGGACAACTAACAAGATTAGAAATGATTACAAAACCGTTCGCCCTGAGCTTGTCGAAGCCTGTCATGAGCTTGTCGAATGGTGTGAATGTGGTTCGACAAGCTCACCACGAACGGCATCCCTTAAAGTGATGCTATCTGCAAAACGGGTTACATTTTTTCTCTCAGTTTCAAAAAACGCTGATAACGTGTCGTTGATATTTCACCATTTTCTACCGCCACGCGTACTGCACAGCCTTTATCTTGTAAATGCCGACAGTTATTAAACTGGCATTGATTAATGAATGGTTGAAACTCACGAAAACCGTAGGCTAAATCAGCTTCGGATAAACCCGCTAAGCCAAAAATAGCCACACCTGGGCTGTCAATTAAATCACCACCATCCAATAAATGATATAAGGTAGCGGCGGTGGTGGTGTGTCTACCGTGTTTGGTAATTGCTGACACAGTGTTGACTTTTAAGTCTTTGTCGGGAAGTAGTGCGTTAGTGATAGAGGATTTCCCCACGCCTGACTGCCCCGCTAAAATACTGACTTGACCTTTTAAGACGTTTTTTAATTCATCTAAGCCTGTGGCGGCAGTCGCACTGACACGGTAGAGCGCGTAGCCTAATTTGAGATAGGCTTTCAATTCCTGTTCGATACTGTCAGAGTTAGGTAAATCGGATTTATTGAGTATCAACGCCGCGTTGATATGGCAATTTTCACAAATTGCCAAATATTGATCGACTAGCAAAAAATCACAGCTCGGTTCAACCGCAAACACCACAAAAATGGTATCGATATTAGCCGCAACAGGGCGGACTTTATCGTTGCGAGACGGACGCGCCAACAATGAACGGCGCGGTAGAATCTCTTCAATACGCCCTTGGTCGGGCGATGATTGTGTCCATAGTACACGGTCGCCTGTAGCAACCGTGTCTAAGCGGCGCAAGGTTTGGCACAATATGATGTTGCCCTCGTGTTCAACTGCAATACCTTGACCTAAATGAGAAATAACCAAACCCTCTAAAACCTCCATTAGATTTTTGCTTCAAGGTGTGCGACACGAATAGCGGCAGGTGGGTGGCTGTAGTGAAACGCGGAATACAACGGATCAGGTGTTAAGGTGTTGGCATTTTCTTCGTAAAGTTTCACCAAACCACTAATCAACTTGCTGGCTTGCGCGTTGTTAGCCGCAAAATCATCGGCTTCAAATTCAAATTTGCGTTGAAAATACGCGCTAATCGGCTGCATAAAAAACGTAAAACTAGACGATACCAAGATAAACAACAACAAGGCGACTGCATTGGATTTTTGGGCAATGTCTACGCCTAAGCCTGTGTAAAACCAATCTTGACCAATCAATAAACCTAACACCGCAAAACTAATCAGCGTCATGATTGAAGTCGCCACCAGCATTTTAATAACGTGTTTGCATTTAAAATGCCCCAACTCATGCGCCAGTACCGCTTCTAATTCTTCATCATCTAAAGAAGCCACCAAATTATCAAAAAACACGATGCGTTTATTATTGCCCAAGCCCGTGAAATAGGCATTACCGTGTCCAGAACGTTTTGAGCCGTCCATGATGAAAATACCTTGGCTATTAAACCCGCAACGAGTGAGTAAGCCAGCAATACGGTCTTTTAACGCGCCGTCTTCCATCGGCGTGAATTTGTTAAATAATGGCGCGATGACCGTTGGATAAAGCCAGCTCATTAATAAGGAGAAACTGATTAAAATGCCCCACGCCCAGACCCACCATGATGAACCCACGGCATCCATCACCCACAAAATTAACGCCAACAACGGCAAACCGATTGCCGCACCTAAACCCAGCTGCATGACGTGGTCTTTAATGAATTGTTGTCGCGTGCTTTTGTTAAAGCCAAATTTCTCTTCAATCACAAAGGTTTGATACCAGCTACTGGGTAGCTCTACCAGCGTCATAATAAGAAAAATAGTTGCCGTCGCCGCAACACCCGCTATTAATGGCGAAGTCACCACCGACCCCCAAAAGCTAAACGTTAGATTAATCGCTCCACCCAGTGTAAGCAGTAATAACGCGATAATACCCACGATACTATCAATATGCCCCAGCTTGCCTTTTTCCAGCGTGTAATCAGCGGCTTTTTGATGGGCTTCTAAGGATATAGTATTTTTAAAGGCTTCAGGCACAGCATCACGATGTGCAGCAACGTATAAGGATTGACGCTTAGCCAACCAAAATTGAATACCAGAAGACAGAGTTAGCGCGGCTAAAAATAGGAGTGTAAAGCTGTTCATAAATAAATTCAGTGGTTAATCAAAAGATAGCGCAATGCTACACTAACCACGCGGGTTAATACAATGGAGTCAATAGTTACCTAGAGCTAACGCACAATAAAATGATACCGTTCGTGGTGAGCTTATCGAACCACATTTACACCATTCGGTAACTCATGACAGGCTTCGACAAGCTCAGTAAAATAGGATGTGCCGACGATAGGGGGCGTATCATTCGCGTCAACTCGAATAAGCGCGTCATACCTCAGCACATCCTATGTGGCGCATCTTATCGCGTTGGCAGTCATTATGCCGCTGTAACAGGTTTAACCCATTACCCTATTTACAAAGGCAAATCTACTTGCGATTTTGGTGCTGTTTTAGATGTGGAACTTTCAGTATCATTACCATCAAAACCAAATACGCCAGTAATCATTTCCCACAGCGTATGGTCAACTTCTCGCTTGGGTAAATCAACTATTTTTTCCTCTGATGGCTTAACGACAGGCAGGTTGCTGGGTTTAAAGTCACCATACATACCCGTTAGTTTGTCTGCACCATCGACCGTTTTAAACACTAAAAAGGCTTTCTTTTCAACGGCATCTTCACCACTAGGCTTAGTGTAATAGACATAATCCCAGCGATTTTTATGAAAAAAATCAACTAACATCGGCGAACCCATGATGTATAACACCTGCCGTTTATCCATGTTGGGGCGGAGTTGATTAATCATATTTTGATCAATAATATTGCCTTGTTGAATTTCTAAGGTATAAACCCCAGGCAAATTATTCAAAACAGTGGTGCAGGAAGTCAGTGTTAAACTCGCCAATAGGCTGAAAGAAAAAAGCGATTTTCTCATTTGATAGCAGGAAAGGTTTAAAAAGGGAAAATGATACAGGATGTTAAAAGATTATCCTATAAAACTGTCATGCTACAATGTATGTAATAGGGTGCAATCAGCCCACGGCGATTTAACAGGAGATAAATGTTGGAAACGCATGACTTAAAGAATGCAGGTCTGAAGGTTACTTTACCACGGATTAAAATTCTGCAAATTTTAGAAAAACAGCTCGATAAACGCCATTTAACCGCAGAACAAGTGTATAAAATTTTGCTTAGTGAAGACGAAGACATCGGTTTAGCAACTGTTTATCGTGTATTAACGCAATTTGAAGCGGCAGGTCTAGTGACTCGCCACCATTTTGATGGCGGAAATTCTATTTTTGAATTGGCAAATAGTCATCATCACGATCATATTTTATGTATGAAATGTGGCAAAGTCGATGAATTCACCGATGAATCTATTGAAATACGCCAAAAAGACATTGCTCAAAAATTAGGTTATGAATTAACCGATCACAGTCTTTATTTGTACGGTTTTTGCCCTGCGTGCCGAAAATCTTAATTACCATAACTCCTCAAAAACTCCATGTTTAAACCCCTTATTTTTTATATCGGCTTGCGTTATACGCGAGCTAAACGTCGTACTCAATTTATTTCTTTTGTTACCCTCGCGTCTGTTTTAGGGATTGCCTTAAGCGTTACCGCGCTGATTACCGTGTTATCGGTGATGAATGGTTTTGTCGGTAAAATCAGTGAGCGTATGCTCAGTATGACTTCCCACGCCACCATGACAGGACGCTCTGGACAGTTAGAAAACTGGCAGGACTTAGCGCAACAGTTAAAAGATTACCCGCATATTCAAGGCACCGCGCCGTTTATTTCTGGGCAAGTCATGATTAATGCAGATCGGCGCGTCAACGGCACAATGGTCAGCGGCATTCTGCCCGACTACGAACCTAAAGTATCTGAAATAGCCGATAAAATGAAATTAGGCAAATTATCGGATTTAGTCGCAGGTGAATACGGCATTCTGTTAGGGCTAGAACAAGCGAATTATCTTGGTGTCACTGTTGGCGATAAAGTCACTCTCATTAGCCCACAAGTTAATTCCACACCCGCAGGTGTTGTGCCTAGAATGCGCCGCTTTAACGTAGTGGGTATTTTTCAAGTGGGTATGTATGAATACGACCGTAACATGGCACTTATTCATATTGATGATGCGGCTAAATTATTTCGTTTAGAAAATAGCGTGTCTGCATTGCGTATTAAAATGGACGATTTACTGAACGCACCGCAAATTACTACGGGTCTTGCTAAAGCGTTTATTGAAAATTACCAAGTCAGTGACTGGACAATGGCGCATGACAACTTTTTCCAAGCCATTAAAATGGAAAAAAAGGTGATGTCGATTATTCTATTATTAATGGTCGCGGTGTCGGCATTTAACATCGTCTCGACGCTGATTATGGTGGTCACAGACAAACGTAGCGATATTGCTATTTTAAAAACTCAGGGTCTGACTTCTGCGTCAGTGATGGGTATTTTTATGGTGTTGGGGACAGTAATTGGGCTATTCGGTACGCTACTAGGTGTGATTTGCGGCGTATTGCTCGCCATCAACGCACCTGATCTAGTGAGTGCTATTGAAGAATTATTCCATGTGAAATTTTTAAACGCGCAAATTTATTACATCAGCGAATTACCGTCTGAATTGATGTGGACAGATGTTATTGCGACCGCTGGCATGGCGTTTTTATTGTCCATACTCGCCACCATTTACCCTGCGTGGCAAGCCGCTAAAATCAATCCAGCCGAGGTACTGCGTTATGAATAAAAAGCCGATTATTTTGGAATGTAAGAAATTAACCAAACGCTATCAAGGTGAATTGGATGTTGAAGTCCTAAAAGGCGTGGATTTAGCCATTTCTGTTGGTGAACGCGTGGCGATTATGGGCGTGTCGGGGTCGGGTAAAAGTACCTTGATGCACTTATTAGGCGGCTTAGATAAACCGACTAGCGGCGAAGTTATTTTGAACGGCGTTAATTTAAATTCAGTCAACAGCACTAAACTGGCACAATTACGCAATAAATCACTGGGATTCATCTACCAATCCCACCATTTACTCGGCGAATTCACTGTGCTGGAAAATGTTGCCATGCCCTTGTTAATTGCTGGGCTTTCGGTGAAAGAAGCGAAAATTCGCGCTGCTGATTTATTAAAACGTGTTGGTTTAGCCCCGCGTATTGAACACAAACCCAGTGAATTATCAGGCGGTGAAAGACAACGCGCTGCGATTGCTAGAGCCTTAATTAATAAGCCTAATGTTATTTTAGCCGATGAACCGACTGGCAATTTGGACAGTAAAACAGCGGATTCGGTTTATCAGTTGATGCTGGAATTAAATCAGGAATTAGCTATTAGTTTTCTGGTTGTCACGCACGATCATGAACTTGCGGCAAGAATGGGGAAAGTATTACACATGGAAGATGGCTTGATTGTAGGTTAAATACTACCGCCATTAAAAGTAGGGGCTGCGCCTTGTGCCAGCCCTTAATAAATTAGGGCAACCACAAGGGATTGCCCCTACTGTTTCTGTATAGCCTCAAAGGAGGCGATACGCCAATCGTACTATTGGTTTAATCTAGCTTCTAATTGTGCCTGAGTTAAATGCCGTACCGCTTCACCTTTGATCATAAAAATCAAATGTTCACAGATATAACACGCATGGTCACCGATACGTTCGATAGCTCTTACTGTCCACATTACATTAAGCGTGCGAGTAATGTGCCTAGGATCTTCCATCATGTGAGTAATGAGCTGGCGAAGAATACTATCGTATTCTCTATCGACATCTTCATCACGTCCTGTAATTAAGGTAATATCATCAATGCACATTCTAGCAAACGCATCTAACGCACCGTGTAGCATATCCTTAACTAAATCTGTCATGTGTTGCAATTCATGATACTGGTCTTTTTTGCTTTCGCCATCAGAGAGTTGAATAGCCGTTTTAGCAACACGCTCGGCTAAATCACCAATAACTTCCAATTCACCAATAATTTTAATGACAGTCAATAATAGGCGCAAATCAAATGCTGTTGGTTGGCGTAAGGCTAAAATTTGCGTACATTCCAAATCTATCGCTATTTCTAGCTCGTCAACTTGATTATCTTGTTTAATCACTAATTCAGCCAGTTCCGCATCACCTGTGATAAATGCTTGGATTGCTAACTCTATTTGCTGCTCAACTAAGCCGCCCATGATTAATACTTTATTGCGTATATCTTCCAATTCTTTATTGAATTGTTCAGAGATATGATGCCCTATTTTGCTGTTATCCACTGCTTGCTCCTTAATTAACCGTAACGACCTGTAATATAGTCTTCTGTTTGTTTTTTCGTAGGATTGGTAAATAACTCGCTGGTTGTACCTATCTCAATGAGTTCGCCCATGTACATAAATGCGGTGTAATCAGAGACTCGCGCCGCTTGCTGCATATTGTGGGTAACGATGACTATAGTATATTTTTCTTTTAGCTCGTTAATTAATTCTTCAATTTTTAACGTGGAGATAGGGTCTAACGCCGATGCAGGTTCATCTAATAGCAATACTTCAGGTTCGATAGCAATGGCACGGGCAATCACTAAACGTTGTTGTTGACCACCTGACAAGCCTAAGGCATTATCCTGTAAACGGTCTTTAACTTCATCCCACAACGCCGCGCCACGCAAGGATTTTTCAACGGTTTCTTCTAAAAGACGTTTATCGTTAATGCCTTGAATTCGTAGCCCATAAGTTACATTTTCAAAGATAGTTTTAGGAAATGGATTAGGCTTTTGAAATACCATACCAACCCGTCTGCGTAACTCTGCTACCTTAACCGATTTGTCATAGATATTTTCATTATCCAATAAAATTTGACCTTCGATGGTGACGTGATCAACCAAATCATTCATACGGTTAATACAGCGTAATAAGGTTGATTTACCACAGCCACTGGGCCCAATATAGGCAGTGACTTTTTTGCGGTACATTTCCATATTTACACCATGTAATGCCTGCTTTTTACCATAAAAAAGATTTAGATTTTCTACTTTAATACAGGTTTCATTGGGTGTCTGTGATTGTCTTTGTTCACCAAGAATAGAACTCATATCAATGGTATGTGAACGGGGTTTTTGTTCTGTCATAATTAACCTTCTAATGCTCTGTATTTTTCGCGCAGACGATTTCTGATAATAATGGCTGTTAAGTTCAGCACGATAATTACCAGCACCAATAACAATGCGGTTGCATAAACCAAGGGTCTGGCTGCTTCAACATTGGGGCTTTGAAAACCTACGTCATAAATATGAAAACCTAAGTGCATAAACTTTCTGTCTAAATGCAAAAAGGGGAAATTGCCATCTAAGGGTAGCGTTGGTGCAAGTTTAACTACGCCCACTAACATCAGCGGTGCGACTTCACCCGCTGCGCGGGCAACCGCTAAAATTAACCCTGTCATCATGGCAGGGCTAGCCATCGGTAATACGGTACGCCATAAGGTTTCGATTTTAGTCGCACCTAATGCCAAACTGCCCTCGCGTATTGATTTTGGAATACGCGCCAAGCCTTCCTCGGTAGACACAATCACCACAGGCAAGGTTAATAATGCCAAGGTAAGTGAAGCCCACAATAAGCCAGGTGTGCCGTACACGGGTGCTGGCGATGATTCGGGGAAAAACAAGGCATCAATATTACCACCTAGAATGTAAACAAAGAATCCCAAGCCGAATACGCCGTAAACAATCGAAGGAACACCCGCTAAATTGTTGACAGCTATGCGTATTAATTGCGTCGTAAAGCCTTGTTTAGCATATTCACGCAAGTACACAGCTGCAATTACACCAAACGGGGTGACGATAATAGACATGATAATAACCATCATCACTGTACCAAAAATCGCGGGGAAAATACCGCCTTCGGTATTGGCTTCACGCGGTTCATCAGTTAAAAATTCAAACACTTTGTGACAGAAAAATCCGATTTTATCGAAAATATTCATCGCATTGGGCTGATAAACTTTAACGATTTTAGCCAAAGGAATTTTTATTTCTGTCCCTGATTCAGTTTTAGCGACCAAACTATCGCGTCTTATTTCTTTATACAATGCTGCAAGTTCAGCTTGATGACTTTGATATTGTGCATCGTATTCGGCTTTATCAGCAGCGAATTGTTTTTCAGCATCGCTATCCCAACGGTTTTCTAACTGCAATTTTTTCTGCTTCAAGCGCAACCGCTCTAAGCCATAATTGATCGCGCCGATTTCCTTCTTTTCTAGCTGTTTGATTTTATCAAACACCACTAAAGCAGCGTCGAGTCTGGTTTGCAATTCAGGCATAGCTTGGTCGCCTTTGGCAACGGTTTTACCGTTTTCTTTGACTTCCAGTAGTTGACCATAAAAATTGCCCCACTCGCGCCGTTCGATAACTATCATCGACTCAGGATCGCTTTGTTCTTTGACGTTACGCTCTTCTATCCAGCGAAAATCTGCGCCTGTAACATCACGATTACCTACTTTTACCAGATACTGTACTAACGTATCTTCATCGTCAGTCATTTTATGACCTGTGGACTTTGCCATAATGGCAGGCGTAATACTGGTATCGACTTTTTCACCAATAATAATGCTGAGCGGTTTGCCTTCTTCTTGATAAGAAAATTGCGTAACTTGAGCAGGCCAAAAGTTGCCCACTCCGCGCACAAACACCAAAGAAAGTACCGCGACCACCATAATCAAACAGGTACTGACTGCCGCCGCATTTAGCCATATCCAAGGCGACCCACTTTTAAACCATAATTTCATCATAATGAACTGTATTTTTCGCGTAGGCGTTGGCGAATAATTTCCGCTAACGTGTTAAAGACAAAGGTGAATAAAAACAACACTAAGGCAGCTAAAAATAAGACGCGGTAATGCGTGCTATCGACTTGTGATTCTGGCATTTCCACGGCGATATTGGCTGCTAAAGTACGCAAACCCTGAAACACACTCATATCCATTACAGGCGTATTACCCGTTGCCATTAATACAATCATGGTTTCACCGACCGCTCGACCTAAACCAATCATCACCGCAGAAAAGATACCAGGACTAGCTGTTAATAAAACAACTCTGGTCATTGTTTGCCAAGTAGTTGCGCCTAATGCCAACGAGCCAACGGTTAAGTGCTTAGGTACGCTGAAAATAGCATCTTCAGCAATAGAGAAAATGGTAGGAATAACCGCAAAACCCATTGCCATACCGACTACTAACGCATTACGCTGATCGTAACCGATACCCCATTCATTTTTAAACCAGTCACGCAACGTGCCATGAAATAGCATGGTTTCCAGCGGTACACTGATGGCAAACGCAAACCAACCAATCAGCAAAATCACAGGAATAAGTATCGCCGCTTCCCAACCTTCGGGAACTTTTTCTAACACAGATTTAGGTAAATTGTGCCAAACAAAAGCAAACCCTAATACGCCTATAGGCAAGAATGTAAATAGCAGGAAAAAACCCGATAAGTTTTCTTCTAACGTCGGAGCTAACCAAAGCCCTGCTAAAAAGCCCAAAATAACAGTCGGTAACGCACCCATTAATTCAACTGTCGGTTTAACGTATTGACGCATCAACGGAGTCATAAAATACGCGCTGTAAATAGCACCCATCAATGACAATGGAACGGCAATCAACATCGCATAAAACGCCGCTTTTAATGTACCAAACACTAAGGGCGTTAAGCTGTATTTAGGCTCAAAATCGCTATTCGATGCCGATGATTGCCAAATATAATCAGGTTTTGGATAGCCCTCATACCAGACTTCCTGCCACAGTGATTTAACTGATACTTCGGGGTGTTTATTATCTAACATCCAAAAATAGATATTTTTATCGCTGGTTTCAACTAACAAAGTGTTAGATCTAGGTGATAACGCAGCAGCGACAGGTAAAGTGTTAGTCACCTGTTCTCTAAGCACTTCACGCTCAGAGGTGGTGTGATAAACGCCCATCATGCCATCGACATCAATAGCAGCAAAGCCTTTACGACGCGGCTCTGGATTGATGGCAGCAATGGCTTTTTCAGACACTTTGAAAGATCTGATTTTTTGCATCGCAGGACGTTTTAATTCATCTCTTACCATCGACCACTGTGAGACTAAGCCAGTAGAATCACCAATAAGCAACGAACTATCACCATTTAAAAAAGTAGTAACAGTCGCTTTTGCCCCTGCGGTAACGACATTTATATTTTGTCTAAGCACAGGTGCAGTTTTATCGCTAATATCAAAGAAACTTAAATGACCATCATCACTGAACAAATAGAGATTACGCTCTTCTTTATCAATGCGAATATCAGTGATAGTCGCCAATGGGATATTCAAAACTGTTTCAGAGCGTTCTAAGGTCACTTCATCTGTAAGTAAATTTTGTTGTTTTTCAATATGCAGAAGATGAACTTTATCAGTCGTTTTAGCAATAATCGTAGTCGATTTATCACCCACTTTAACGGCAATATTTTCTAAAGCGGCGCCTTGGTTATCAACAACTATCGCCGCTTCCCCTAATGAGTATTTTAAAGACGGGGTAATTAAGCGTTTGTTATCAGAGTATGTAATTTTATATTGATGTTTAACAACAACAGCTTGTCCATTGGATAATCCATAAATAACCGCACCTTCACTGATAGGGCTACTTTGAGCAAAACTAACAATGCTTGCACCAGCGGGTATTTTAATCGCTTCATTTAAAATGAGTTTACCCGTTGCCACTTCAAAAAATATCGCTTGCCCACTGTTTGTAAAGCGAACTGCGACTTCATTTTGTTCTTCTACATCGAGTAAAACTGTTTTACCCAACGCAGATTCTGGCAACGCGTAGTGATTAACTGCTTCTGCGCTGGCAGGTTTAAACAGTGGAATCACCACATAAAGCAAATAAAAGAAAATGAGTACCAGTGCAACAATTACACTAAGACCTCCTGCGATTACACCGTAACGCGCAAGCGAATCTTTGAAGGATCGCCAACGTTGGTAGTAATTATTAGTGGATTTTTCCATAACTGACGGTAGTTTATTAAGAGGATTAATTTCAGACATACGAGAAGTATAGAAATTGAATGTGACAATAATATAACAAAAAACAAAAAAAAACGGCTGAGATTCGTTAAAACAGATCTCAGCCGTGTTTTTTGTTTGCCCTAATTAGGGCAAATTATTTGCTTATTTCAATGAAGTTAACACTTTCTCAACGACTTTAGCAGGCATTGGAATATAGCCGTCTTTGATAACAACTTGCTGACCTGTTTGCGACAATACCATTTTGATAAACTCATAGTCCAATGGAGCTAATGGTGTGTTAGGTTTTTTATTAACGTAAACATACAAATAACGTGTTAATGGATAAGTACCATTCAGTGCATTTTCAGGCGTTGCTTCAACAAAAGGTTCGCCTGCTTTTTTAGCTAACGCCACCATTTTAACGCCAGACGTGGTGTAACCCATACCTGAATAACCGACACCATTCACTGATGAAGTGACTGATTGTACAACCGATGCAGAACCTGGTTGCTCGTTTACGTTACTTTTGAAATCGCCTTTACACAGTGCGTTTTCTTTAAAATAACCGTAAGTGCCTGAAACCGAGTTACGACCATATAACTGAATAGTTTTTGAACCCCACGCCGCAACGCCTGCATCGCCCCAGTTTTCAATGTCAGTTTCATGACCACATTTGCGCGTTGATGAAAAAATCGCATCCACTTGTGGAACAGTTAAGCCTTTAATGGGGTTATCTTTGTTGACCATCACTGCCAGTGCATCAATCGCAACAGGCACAGCAGTTGGTTTGTAACCATATTTATCTTCAAATGCCGCTAATTCATCGTCTTTCATTTCACGACTCATCGGACCTAAATTTGCAGTGCCTTCAGTCAATGCAGGCGGTGCAGTCGATGAACCAGCCGCTTGAATTTGAATATTTACGTTAGGATATTCGCGGTTAAATTCTTCTGCCCACATGGTCATTAAATTCGCTAAGGTATCAGAACCAACGCTAGATAAGTTGCCTGAAATACCGCTGGCTTTTGCATAAGTAGGAACACTTGCATCCACTTTTTGTACTGCACCTGCTGTGCTACTCAGTAAAGCGGCAAAAGTAAAACCTAGTGCAGCGGCTAGCGATTTTGCTTTAAAAGATAATTTCATTAATCAATTCTCGATGTGTAATGGTTATGTCAAAATGGTGATAGGTTCAAGCATATTAATTTTATATGACAAGCGTATGACAGTGTTATTTTTTTCATTTGGGTAATCAATAATTGCTATTGAAACTATTATTGTCAACACGCGGCCACGCAGTTAATACCGCTTTGACAACCGTTGCTAACGGAATAGCCAAAAATACACCCCAAAAACCCCATAAACCACCAAAAAATAGGATGGCAATAATAATAGCAACGGCGTGTAAATTAACGGCTTCGGAAAATAATAACGGCACTAGTATCACGCCGTCTAAGGCTTGGATAATACTGTAAGCAATAACGATGTACATGAAATCATCACCGCTTAAACCCCATTCAAAATAAGCCACGCCGAGTACAGGAAAAGTGACTAAGGTTGCACCAATATAAGGAATAATGACCTGCAAACCCATAAATACAGCCAGCAACATAGCGTAATTTAAATCCAACAGGGTGTATGTCGCAAAGCTAACGAACCAAAGTATAAACACTTCGGCAAATTTACCGTGAACATAGTTACCGATTTGTTCATCTATTTCTTCCCAGACATGAACGGTTAAATGTCGCTCATTGGGCATAAATTGGACAAACCAAGCCACTAATAATTCTTTATCTTTCAAAAAGAAAAACACCATCATGGGAACTAAAAATAAATAAATCATCACACTGACTAAGCCAACGACCGAAGCGGCAGACACTGACAATAGGTTTTGCGCGTAGATTAATAATTCTTTTTGTGCAACTCCCATGATTTGTTGAATTTTGTTTTCGGAAAAAAACTGCGGATAGGCTTTAGATAATCGCATGATTTCAGTTTGCGCTTGACTGAGAATACTAGGAATTTGTTGCACCAATTCCACCGCCTGCTCTGACACTATTGGCAGTAAAAAAAACAATAAAAATCCCAGACTTACTATAAAACTTAAAAACACCAGATAAACAGCGGTTAGCCGTGACACTTTCAGATGCTGAACTTTACTGATGATACCTTCTAGCAAATAGGCAAACACAATGGAAACAAACACAGGCATTAATAAATCAGACAGGGAATAAATCAATACAAAACTAACGACTAACGTCGATGCCAGTAATACCGCTTGGGTGTTTGGCAATAACCGCCTAATACCGTCTCTTAAAAAACGTAGTGTTACAAATTGGGCTTGAGTTGACATAGACGTTAGAACCTGTGGTGTGTGTTGGTAACATTCTACTGTGTAATGCTTTTTCCAGCACGGCTGTTTTTGAATTGTACAGCTTCTCGCGTAAAATGAGACAAACTAACAAACGATTCGGAACGAGTAATGCAATACGATGTATTTAATGGTGATGCAGATGGTTTGTGCGCTCTGTTGCAATTACGGCTTGCACAACCTGCGGAAGCAACATTGGTAACGGGAGTTAAAAGAGACATTGAGTTATTGAAGAAAATTAACGTCCAAACAGGAGACCACGTTACCGTACTTGATATTTCCCTCGCCAAAAACTGTTCTGCATTGAATAGACTGTTGCAACACGGCGCGAGTGTATTTTATGTCGATCACCATCAAGCGGGCGAAATTCCCGACCATCCGCAATTAACGACACTGATTGATACCGACCCCAATACCTGCACCAGTTTATTAGTGGATAATTATTTAAAAGGTCAGTACCGTGCGTGGGCAGTTGTAGCCGCGTTTGGTGATAATTTAATTCACCGCGCTGAACAAGCTGCGCGGTGTTTATCATTAACAACTAAGCAACTAAAGTCCTTGCAAAACCTAGGTGTTTGCATCAACTATAATGGCTATGGCAGCAGCACCGCTGATTTACATTTCGCACCCGATGCCTTGTACCGTGAAGCCTATTCATATAGCTCACCATTTGATTTTATGACAGATAAACCCTTTATTTATGAACAACTAATGACGGGGTATACTGATGATATGGCGCAAGCGTTAGCCATAACAGCGGACTATCAATCGACTAACACAGCGGTTTATATTTTGCCTGATGCAGCGTGGGCAAGAAGGGTAAGCGGCGTATTCAGCAATGAGCTAGCCAATCAGTATCCAAACCGCGCTCATGCCGTGTTAAATTACCGTCCACAAGGGGGTTATCAAGTCAGTGTTCGCGCCCCATTAACAAATAACACAGGCGCAGATGAATTATGTTCAACGTTTGTTACAGGTGGCGGGCGAAAAAGTGCAGCGGGTATTAATTGCTTACCTAGCGCACAATTGCCCGTCTTTATTAACGCCTTTATCCAACATTATCACTAAAATCACAATGACCTCAAAAAGCACAAATACCCTCTGGCATCACGCTACTATCACTCGCGCGGCGCGTGAAACCCTGCATCAGCATCAAAGTGTTATTCTTTGGTTTACAGGTTTATCAGGGTCAGGTAAATCCACCCTAGCCCACGCAGTAGAAGATTATCTCTATCATCTGGGTATTTCTACGTTTGTCCTCGATGGCGATAATGTTCGTCATGGGCTGTGCAGGGATTTGGGTTTCAGTGATAAAGATCGTGTAGAAAATATTCGCCGTATTGGTGAGTTAGCAAAACTCATGACCGAAGCGGGCATTATCACGCTCACCGCCTTTATTTCACCGTTCAAATCAGATCGTAATACCGCGAGAAATCTAGTACCACACGGTGATTTTTTAGAAATCTACTGCGAATGCCCCATTGAAACCTGCGAACAACGCGATGTAAAAGGCTTGTACAAAAAAGCCAGAGCAGGACAAATCCCCTTTTTCACAGGCATAGATTCGCCCTACGAAGCCCCTGAAAATCCTGACTTAACCGTTGATACACAGAGCCTTTCTTTAGAAGCCAGTGTACAGCAGGTGATAGAGCTACTCGCACAACGCGGCATTATAAAAACTCAACAAGATTGTTTGTAACAACATACTTTGATAAAGAAAACCGAGCGTTCGTTTTTCTGCCCAATCCAATGCTATTAATCATTTAAAAGGAAACATTAATGAATACCCAAACTAAAGTCACCAAAGCTGTATTCCCAGTTGCAGGCTTAGGCACACGCTTTCTACCAGCAACAAAATCTGTCGCAAAAGAACTGTTACCGATTGTTGATAAACCCTTGATTCAATACGCCGTTGAAGAAGCGGTTGCCGCTGGCATTGATACGATGATATTCATTACAGGACGCAGTAAAAACGCGATTATCGACCATTTCGACAAAGCCTACGAACTGGAAACCGAACTGGAAAATAAAAACAAAACCGAGCTTTTAACCTTACTACGCAGCATCGTACCGCCTAATGTCTCATTCGTGTTTATTCGTCAACCCGAACCCTTAGGTTTAGGTCATGCGGTTGCCTGTGCCAGACCTGTGATTGGTGATGAACCGTTCGCCGTTATTTTAGCGGATGACTTGGTTGAAGATGCAACACGCGGTTGTATGGCGCAAATGGTTAAATTATACAACGAACAACACAGCTCAATTTTAGCGGTAGAGCGCGTTAATCCTGCTGATACGGGCAGTTATGGCATCGTCAGAACAGGCGAAAGTTCAGGCTCACACGCACCGATTGAACTCATCGTTGAAAAACCAAAACCCGACGTTGCACCGTCTAATCTTGCGGTTATCGGGCGTTATATTTTGACACCTGCTATTTTTGATAAACTCGCTACCACCGAAAGAGGCGCGGGCGGTGAAATTCAACTCACTGATGCCATTGCTGATTTACTCAAAGACGAGCAAGTATTGGCGTTTGAATTTGAAGGTACACGTTATGATTGTGGCTCAAAATTAGGCTTTTTAATTGCCAACGTTGAGCATGGCTTATTACACAAAGAACTGAAAGATGACTTTTTAGCGTATTTAAAAGCGTTGACAAAAAAATTATCATAATTGGTAGGTCGAGTTGCCGTTTTTGGCAACTCGACAAACACAACCCACACAAGGCTAAAGCAATGGACAAACAATCATCAATCGCGATGGCGATATTGGGCATCACACTTGCACTGGGTATGTCCAGCGCGGCGTTTATTCTCGGTGTACAAGCTAAAAAAGCCGTTTCCAGTCAGCAGTCAATCACCGTTAAAGGCTTGGCAGAAAAAGCCATTGCCGCTGATAAAGTCGAATGGACAGTATCAATTTCCGTGAATGCTCCCGATTTTGCTCAAGCACTCGCCAAATTACGCGCTGAACGCCCTGCCCTCGATAAATTCTTGCTCGACCACGCCCTCGATAAAGCAGGCTGGCAAGAAGGCAGTGAATTTGTCGAACCGCATTATGAAGACATTCCCTTGCCTCAAGGCGGTACTAAATCCGTACAAAACGGATTCGATGCCCATCAAGATATTGTTATTAGTACACAAGATTTAGCGAAAGTCGTCACTGCCAATAAAGATTTTTTAGCCTTACAAGCCGAGGGTCGCCCTGTTGAAGCCGATGCACCGTTATATCTAGTCAGTAATTTAGAAGATATAAAAATGTCACTTATCAGTGCGGCTACTGAAAATGCCCGCAAACGCGCCAATGAATTCACTAAACACGATGGTGTTAGCGTGGGTATGATGCGTTCAGCCTCGCAAGGTGCTTTTTATATCCTAGCCGTAGGTGCAAATGCGGAAACCGATGATTATGGCGGTGTTTATGACAAAACCACCATCAATAAAGTCGCTAAAGTGGTCGTAACCATTGTTTATAAAATCGAACAATAAACCGTAGGGGCAATCCCTCGTGGTTGCCCTATTGTGAAAAAATCAACGCACAACCCAAACCCGCCACACAGCGGGTTTTTTATTCATGAAAAATACAATCCAAACCAACATGATAAAAGAGCGGTACAGGGCGAGGGCGATTGATTATGCGGTAGAGTCGCGATAAATAGCGTCTCTACTTCGTACCTCAGCCCATCCTATCGGGCTGTTCAATGTCCACGCATTGGCTTTCAAGTTGAACAGGTTCTGCATCGTGACTGAAAAGGGAACTAAAAATCATGGTTTTCTTTGTGTGTTTTCTTGTTTTTCTCGTTCCCGCACCGCGTGGGAATGCAGTTTCAACGCGCCGCGTTGAGTAGTCCAAATAAAGCAGGCAAACAAAAAACGATTGCCTACCTTTAGCTAATTTGTCATAACAGCTTTTCTTTTTTCAATCGGTCAACTAAGGCTTTACGCTTGCCATGAACATTTATAAAGGCAGTGAACGCGTTTTTAAAACCGTTAGTATCTCCCGCTAATTTATAAGCGGCGGCTAGCTCTTTAATTATCCGAGTGACTTCATCATAACTTGCCGCTGTGGTTCTTTGTGCTTTGGTATCCGCGCTTGCCCACATAAGTTCAGCGTCTGCAAACATTGTGCGCAGGTGAGCATCGCGTTGGCGTTGTTTTTCAGCAGCGGCTTTTTTAGCAGCAATGGTTTCGCGTTCTTTACGCTCTTGCTTCGCTATTTCTGCCAATTTTCGCAACTCGCTTACTTTTCGTGGTTTCGACTGTCCTTGTGGCTGATTGCTTTGTTCACGTTGCCAAGCGAAAAATTCTGATTTTATGTGCCTTTCAGCTTCTTGTCCGCGCCCTTCTAGCAATAAAATAAGCACCTGTTTGGCTTTGTCGGTAGAGATAGAATCTAACCACATTTGACGGTCTGTATTGCTGTGATTATCAGTTAAAGGTGGGCTTGCTATTGCAGCCGCACTGACAAAATCAACATCAATTTCTAAAAATTCAACAAACGCAGTTTGCGCGGCACTCAATTCGCCAAGTCCTGCGGGAATCGGTGGTTCTAGTGCGTCATCATTGAGTTCATATACGCCGCTCAACCAGCCTAAATATAATGGACGTAAGTCGCCGCGTAATAATTCATCGCGTAAAGGGACTAACTGCCCCATCCAATTACAGCCTTGATACTCATCAAATCTTTCATAGTTTTCACTTTCATTCAATTGCCAATCAAGTATCCAATGGGTTGCTGTCTGTTCAATTTCAAAAAAACCAAGCATTTCAATCTGAAAGGTTTGTAGATTTTCGGGTGATAAACAAGCCAATGGCACACGCAACATAAACTGGCAAGAACCCCAGTTAGCGGTATAAACAAAAGCATCAAAATAATGCGCTATCCAATTTTTTGGATTACCTTTAAAACTCCCCCATTGATATTCATTGACAAAACTGGTCGCTGTAATCTTTGCGCGGGTAGAAACGCTGCGTAACTCTGCCATTTGTTGCGTAGTTAGCGGCTTGTCGATAGCAATAAATTCGTAGTATTGATATTCGCTCATTTTATTAACCCTTGATTGAAATTTACTGAAGCAAGCGTAAAAACGGGTTGATTAACATCTAATAAATGCGCCCCCGTATTATGAGATTCATAGAAAAAAATAATTGGTGTTGTCATTGGGAGTTTCACTAAGCTTTATAAGGTGAACCGTAAAACCACATGATAAATGATTCAGCATCATAACTAAAAAGGGAGCTAAAAATCATGGTTTACTTTGTGTGCTAAGAGCTGGAAGTAAATCCCATGTCGTCCAATTGCTGGATAAATACCATTGCGGGTTGGTGTAGGCGATGGGGCGTAGTGGCAACGGTAAAGCATCGCGTTCAAAGTTGGCTTTGATTTGGATGAAATAGTGGTGTTCTGGCGCAATGTCAGCTTGTTTAATAATCGGTACATTGTGCAGGGTTGCCATTAAATCTAATGCCGCAGACAGGGTAGAAAAATTATAACTATCGCCGTTTTGTTCACGATGCGTGTAAATATCGGCGGCAGGATCAATAGTGACCACGCGATACATATTCAGCAACGCGTGGTATTGCAGGCGATAACGTATCACGGTTTCCACGACGGTTTTATTCCAGATAATGTCACGTTGCTGCATCACTTTAATGTGCAATGACCAAAATAAAGGCACGCCGTGTTGCAATGCCTCTTTTGCAGTATCGCTCAGTTGATAATCAATGTCTGCTGATAATACATAGCTATCACCGCGTAAGCTGGTTTGTGCTTGAGTGATTTCCGTGGCAAACACAGGCGCGGAGAACAGCCAAACACACAACCCAATGAGTAAAAACGCTTTATTGTTTGCCAAGACGCGCATAATAAAATCCATCCATTGCCGCTGTTCCTGTCAAAATTTGCCGTCCATGAGAGACGCTTATGCCCCAATCTGCAACGATAGGGTGTTCAATAGCATCGGCATGAGTCGCTAAAAAGTCGTGAATTTGCTGTTCATTTTCTTGTTTTAACACGGAACAAGTGGCATACACTAAAACGCCGCCTGACGCTAACATCGACCACGCGGCATTCAGTATGTCGCGTTGTAACACTTGCAATACGGCAATGTCTTCAGGACGGCGCAACAGTTTTATATCAGGATGACGGCGAATTACGCCCAACGCAGAACACGGCGCGTCTACTAAAATGCGGTCAAATAGTTGACCATCCCACCATGATTCAGGGTGTGCGGCATCACCAACAATGAGCGTCGGCGATAGTTGTAAACGCAGACAATTTTCTGCCACGCGCTGCATTCGGTTGGCTTCAATATCAACAGCAACGACTTCTTTTAACTGCGGTTGGGATTCTAAAATATGCGCGGTTTTTCCACCCGGTGCGGCGCATAAATCCAATACGCGTTGCCCTGCTTGTACGTTCAATAAGCTCGCGGCTAATTGCGCTGCTGTGTCTTGTACGGATACCCACCCTGCGGCAAACTCAGGCAATAATTCAACGCCGACAGGTTTATCTAACACAATCGCTGTCGGGCAAAAATCGACTGCAACACCTGTGATGTCTTGTTCAGATAAGCGTTGTAAATACGCTTCGCGGCTGGTTCGTGCCAGATTAACGCGCAACACCAACGGCGGCTGTTGATTGTTTTCATGAAAAATCTGCGCCGCGTGTTCAGCCCAATCGTGTTCGACACGCTGAATCAGCCAATCAGGATGACTGACAGCCGCTGGATGGTGTTGGTTTGCCTGTTCTTCTAGGATTTCTTGTTCACGCAAATAACGCCGTAGCAAGGCATTCAGTAAGCCTTTCGCCCATTGTTTTTTCTTAGGTATCGCTGAGACGGTTTCTGATACGGCGGCATGGGATTTTACCCGCATAAAACTGAGTTGATATAAACCCACTAATGCCAAGGCTTTGATTTCCGCGTCTTTTAACGGCTTATCCAGTAATTGGCTAAGAATAAAATCTAAGCGGTGATATTGCCGACAAACCCCGTAACTGATGGCTTGGACAAAGGCTTTATCTTTGGGGGAATCAAACGTGAATGAAGGGCAATCTAAGGCGGTTGTTAGCGATTGTCCGTCTTGTAAAACCCGCGCCAACACGCGGGCAGCTATTAATCGTGTATTCAACCGAGTTGGACTCCATTCGCCGCATGGGCATTTAAAAACGCCTGTGCAGTCATGCGTTTACCATTAGGCAGCTGGACTTCCAGTAAGCGTAATACGCCCTGCCCTGTGGCGACATCAAACTGTTTATTCACACAATTAACTACCCCTGAGGAACACGACTGCCAGTCCTTTAAAGGACTGGCAGTCGTTTCAGGGACGACTTCAGCTTGCCAAATGCGCAATACTTGCCCTTGATAAGTGGTTTCTGCCACAGGCCACGGATTTAAACCGCGTATTTTTCGGGATATAACGTCAGCCGATTCCGTCCAATCAATGACCGCTTCGGCTTTCGATAGTTTTTCTGCATAAGTGACGAGGGCTTCATCTTGTGGTTCAGCGTGCAGCGTGCCGTTTTCTAGTTGCGTCAATACTTTAGCCAAACCAATTGCCCCTAAGTCGGCTAATTTAACGTATAAATCGTTAGAAGACTCCTGCACACCAATGACCAGCTCTTCTTTGTGTAGCATATCGCCCGCGTCTAATTTACGGACGATTTTCATAATGGTCACGCCCGTTTTTTCATCACCTGCCATTAAGGCGCGTTGAATAGGTGCTGCACCGCGCCAGCGTGGCAATAATGAGCCATGCACGTTGATACACCCTAACGGCGGCACATCTAGCACGGCTTGCGTTAATATCATGCCGTAAGCCACTACCACCATCAAGTCAGCATTCAATGCTATCAATTGCTGCAAATCTTCATCATTTTTTAACGTCAGTGGTTGAAAAACAGGAAGTCCTGCTGCTAAGGCAACGGCTTTTACAGGCGTAGGATGCAGCTGTCGTCCTCTACCCGAAGGACGATCAGGTTGCGTATAAACCGCACATATTTCATGCCCTGAAGCAATAAGCATCTGCAAACTAGGTACGGCAAATTCTGGCGTGCCAGCAAAAATAATTTTCATGCGTTACGATTCCATTTTATGAAGTTTTTCCAACTTCTTTTTAATACGCTGGCGTTTTAATGACGAAATATAATCGACAAACAATTTGCCGTTTAAATGATCTATTTCATGCTGCACACACACCGACAGTAAATCAGTGGCTTCAAATTCAAAGGGTTGACCTCTTCTGTCAAGAGCTTTAACGCGCACTCGTTCACTGCGTTTTACTTTTTCAAAAAAAGTAGGCACAGAAAGACAGCCTTCTTCGTTTTCTTTCATGCCGTGTGTTTCGATAATCTCAGGATTAATCAGGCACAAAGGCTGGTCTTTATTTTCACTGACATCAATGACAATCACGCGTAACTGCACATTGACTTGCGTTGCCGCTAAGCCGACACCATGTTCGTGGTACATGGTTTCCAGCATATCATCGACCAATTTTTGAATTTTATCATCGACAAATTTCACAACCGCAGCTGTTTTACGCAGCCTCTCGTCAGGAAACTCGAGAATAGTTAACATACTCAACAAACTCTCCACACTATTAATAATTGAACAGGGCAAGGATTCTATCTGAATTTGGTGTAACTTTGAATGTAAACAGACTAAATCTTTAGCAATAGCTTTGTCGTACCTAACAGGATAAACTGATAAGTAGGATGGATTTTTATCCTATAACTAGCGTTTTTTTGATTCAACAATGAGGTGCGTTATGGCTATAAAAGAAGAATTCAACAATTTATTAGATAAACTAAAAGCAGAACGAGATGAAATTGGTTTAAAACTGCATCTCGCCTCGATGGAAGCCAAAGAAGAATTTGAGGGTGCGGAACAACAATGGCAGCTAGTAAAAGCCAAAGCCGCTGAAATAGCCGATGATTCGGTAGAAACCTCAGAAGAATTCATCGCTAAAGCAAAAGTAGTGGGTGAAGAGCTGAAAGAAACTTACCAACGCGTGACTAAACGGCTTTCTGAATAATTATTAAAACGCCGAGGTTTTTAAAACATCGGCGTTTTCTTACAGTGATACCCTCGTACTATCTTCATCAAATACTGGAATTCTACCTAAATTCATTTAAACTTCGAGTACGCATCACTCATTTAAAGACCCGTTAGGAATCAACATGGCTTTTCAAATACGTTTTGGATTTATTATTCCACTCATTTTCAGCATGGCTGTGGGGGCTGACGAGTTACAAATAAAACCCACTCACCCCGATCAATACACCGTTGTTAGACATGATACTTTGTGGGAAATATCGGGGAAATTTTTACAGCATCCGTCACAATGGCCGAAGCTATGGCAGACAAACCCGCAGATTAAAAACCCGAATCTTATCTACCCTGGTGATACCCTTTATTTTTCAATGGTCAACGGCAAGCCGCAGTTAAGTCTTAGCCGCAATCCACAGCAAGCCAATATTGCGACAAACTGCATTCTTAAAGAAGAAGATTTTAAAAATGGACGCAAAGATTTCGCATTGGATAAAAATGGTAAACTAAAACCGTGTATTCGAGAATCTGAAATTGAACAACCTATTAAATTAATTCCTTATCATGAAATCGCAAAATATTTAAGTTCACCCAAAATAGTCGGCGAAAACGAACTTAATCAAAACTCTTATGTGGTCGATATAGCGAATGATCACGTTGTTGCTGGTGCGGGTGATAGAATTTATGTCCGCTCAATCGACGCGCCACAAAATACTGAATACATGGTATACCGCGCAGGTGATACTTTTGTTGATGCCGATACCCAAGAGATTTTAGGGTATGAAGCCAGATATATTGCGCAGGCTACTCTGCAACAAGCAGGCGACCCAGCTACCTTAACGGTTACGCAATCAAATAGCGAAATTCGTATGGGCGATCGTGTTATGCCAAAGGTAGATGATGAAATTAGTCTAAATTATTTTGCTAGACCGCCAGAGCAACCGATAAGAGGTAGCATCATTAGTGTACTAGGTGGTGTCTCCCAAATTGGCATAGACAACGTGGTCGTGATTGATAAAGGCAAGCTCGATGGGCTGTTAGCGGGTCACGAGCTGGATATTTATCAAAATAGTGGCTCAGTTAGAGACCCTTACAGTGCTGTCAAAAATGATACCGTTCAACTGCCTAATGAACTCGCAGGAATGCTAATGGTATTTCGTACCTTTGACCGTGTCAGTTACGCCTTAGTCATGCAAGCAACAAACGCATTACACGTTTTAGATAGAGTTCAAACCCCCTGAATACTAACACCAACCCCCAAGACAACGACCTAAAATACTGGCTTGCGCTATTGCGCACGCCAGCAATTGGTTGCCGAACCTTTCTTAAACTTCTGCAAACCCACACGCCCGAACAATTATTTGCCGAATCAGCAACTAACTGGACGCGTTTAGGTTTAAAAAGTGAAAGTATTGCCGCACTTAAAAATCCAGATTGGGCAATTATTGACAACGATTTAGCGTGGTTAGAGCAGACCAATAACTGGGCAATCACCATTGAAGACCCACTGTATCCACCGTTACTGAAAGAACTGAGTGACCCACCGCCGTTGTTATTTGTGCGTGGTAACGTCGCATTATTAACCTTGCCACAGATTGCCATCGTCGGTAGTCGTAATCCATCAACGATGGGCAAAGATACCGCGTTTGAGTTTGCTAAAAGTCTCAGTCACTGCGGCTTTGTTATCACCAGCGGTTTAGCCTTAGGTATTGATGCCGCTAGCCATCAAGGTGCATTAAGCGTTGGTGGTTTCACAATCGCGGTGGCAGGTACTGGCTTAGATAGAGTGTATCCAGCACGGCACAAAGACCTTGCCCTTGAGATTGTGAATAGCGGTGCGATGGTGTCTGAATTTCCCCCAGGAACAACCGCGAAAGCCAATCATTTTCCGCGCCGTAATCGCATTATCAGCGGATTGAGTCAGGGTTTATTAGTCGTGGAAGCCGCTAAACAAAGCGGCTCGCTCATTACTGCCCGTATGGCGTTAGAACAAAACCGTGAAGTATTTGCTATTCCAGGGAGCATTCATAATCCACTAGCACGCGGTTGTAACGCACTCATCCGCGAAGGCGCGAAACTTGTCGAAACTACCCAAGATATTCTCGAAGAACTTAATCAATATAATCAACAGCCTACGAATTTACCCATCCCGCCAATGCAATCAATGCTTGACCTAGCGCAACAAACATTATTGAATCGTGTTCTGTTTAGCCCAACATCCATTGATGATTTGGTGGTAATAAGCGGCGAATCCGTAGAAATACTGTCATCAATGTTATTGATTTTGGAACTGCAAGGCTACCTAGAAGCAACCGCTGGCGGTTGCTATACCCGTATAAAATAACCAGCCACTACTCATGAAAGAAAATATTTTTGATGTTCTGATGTACTTATTTGAAAACTACATGGAAGAGGAAATTGAAATTTTCCCCGATACCGATGTTATTAGAACAGAATTGCTAGAAATGGGGTTTCAACAAATTGAAGTCAATAAAGCCTTCGATTGGCTAGAATCGCTCAGTTTACAAGGACTAATACAAACCAATATTGCCGCAACTTTTCGCATTTTTTGCAATCGAGAAATAGAAAAACTGGACGTTGATTGTCGCAATTTAATACTATTTCTGGAAAAAAACGGTATTCTAAATGCAACCAATCGAGAAATCGTTATTGATAGAGCAATGGCGTTAGAAGACGAAGACATCTCGTTGGAAAAACTAAAATGGATTACGCTGATGGTATTACTCAGTCAACCCGATGAAGAAATCGCCTTCTCAAGAATGGAAGATTTTGTCTACGATCTTGTGCCAACTTATTTACATTAATTTATCGTTTCCATGTTGTAGGTTGGGTTAGTTGTGAGCTTGTCGAACAACGTAACTCAACATTCACACAGCTTAAACCCTCACCCACGCCCATTATTGATTAAATGACTAAGCATCTTGTTATTGTAGAATCCCCTGCAAAAGCCAAAACCATCGAGAAATATCTCGGCAAAGACTTTCAAGTATTGGCTTCTTATGGACACGTTCGCGACCTAATTCCTAAAGAAGGCGCGGTTGATCCGAATAATGACTTTGCTATGAAATACCAAGTCATTGATCGCAATCAAAAGCACGTTCAAGCCATCAGTGCCGCGCTAAAAACCGCTGATAGTTTATATTTAGCCTCTGACCCTGATAGAGAAGGTGAAGCCATTGCGTGGCATTTATACGAATTGCTCAACGCTAAAAAATTGCTCAAAAACAAGCCCGTGCATCGCGTCGTGTTTCATGAAATCACCAAAAAAGCCGTGACTGAAGCGATTGCCAATCCCACCTCTTTAGACACTAATTTAATCAACGCCCAGCAAGCGCGGCGAGCTTTAGATTATTTAGTTGGCTTTAATTTATCGCCATTGTTATGGAAAAAAATCCGCCGTGGCTTATCCGCAGGACGCGTACAAAGCCCCGCATTGCGCATGATAGTCGAGCGCGAATTAGAAATTGAAGCCTTTAAAAGCCGCGAATACTGGACAATTGATGCAGCCTTAATGACAGACGAACAAGTCTTCAAAGCCAAATTAACGCACTACAATGGCGAAAAAGTCACCCAGTTTCGCATTAACAATGCCGAGCTTGCCGAACAAACCAAACAAACCTTGCTCGCTGCCGCTAACGGTCAATTAGTTGTTAGCAAACAAGAAAAGAAACAACAAAAACGCCATCCCGCGCCGCCGTTTATTACATCAACCTTGCAACAAGAAGCTGCGCGTAAACTGGGTTTCACCACCAAACGCACCATGATGGTCGCGCAACAACTCTATGAAGGCATTGATTTAGGCGGTGAAACCGCAGGTCTCATCACCTATATGCGTACCGATTCGGTCAATCTGTCGGTCGATGCAGTCGCTGAACTACGCGAACTGATTGTCGAAAATTACGGCGCGGCGAACCTGCCCAAAGAAGCCAGAACCTTTAAAACTAAATCTAAAAACGCTCAAGAAGCCCACGAAGCCATCCGTCCGACTGCGCCGCGTTACACACCCAATGACATTAAAAACCACCTGAGCGCGGAACAATTCAAACTCTACGAACTTATCTGGAAACGTACCATTGCCTGCCAAATGATTCACGCCACGCTCAACAGCGTCTCAGTGGATTTAAGCTGTGCCGATGGACTGCATATTTTTAGAGCCACAGGTTCAAGCATTGCCAACGCAGGCTTTATGACCGTTTACCTCGAAGGTAAAGACGACAGCAAAGAAAGCGATGATAAAGAAAACTTCTTACCCAACCTAGAAGAAGGGCGATTAGTACCGCTGACTGACATTATTGCCGCGCAACATTTCACTGAGCCACCGCCCCGTTACGGCGAAGCCAGCTTAGTTAAATCCTTAGAAGAACACGGCATTGGCAGACCATCGACCTATTCGGCGATTATCTCCACGCTACAAAACCGTGAATATGTCATCCTAGACAGCAAACGCTTTTACCCGACCGATGTCGGGCGCATCGTCAATAAATTCTTAACTGAACATTTCACCAAATACGTTGATTACAGTTTTACGGCTAATCTGGAAGATGAATTAGACGCTGTATCACGCGGTGAAAAAGAATGGATTCCACTCATGCACGACTTTTGGAAACCGTTTACCGCGTTGATTACAGACAAAGAAACCAGCGTCCAACGTAAAGATGTCACCCAAGAAGCCATTGATGAGTTGTGTCCTGAATGCTCTAGCCCGCTGTCTATTCGTTTAGGGCGCAACGGACGATTTATTGGTTGCACGCACTATCCAGAATGCTCCTATACCCGCAATTTAAATGGCGATGCGCAATCCAATGAACCTGAACTAGTTGAAGGACGCGAATGCCCGTTATGCACCTCGCCCTTAGTCTTTAAAACTGGCAAATACGGTAAATTTATCGGCTGTAGCAACTACCCAAAATGTAAACATATTGAGCCTTTAGAAAAACCCACCGACACAGGCGTTGAATGCCCACAATGCAAAAAAGGCAACATCCTCAAACGCAAATCGGGCAAAGGAAAAATATTTTATTCCTGCATCAATTATCCAAAATGTGACTACGCATTATGGAATATGCCTATAGTTGAAAGCTGCCCAGAATGCCAATGGCCGATTCTCACCATCAAAGAAACTAAACGCCACGGCGTGGAAAAAGTCTGTCCGCAAAAAGACTGTAAATACGCCACGCCTTATGAGGGTGATGTCACTGATGGGCAAGTTGATTCATAATATCAGCAAGATTTCGGGTTACACCACGCTAACCCGACTCACGAATATATACTATTAATATGTTAAAAAAACTGAGTTTAGATAATATAACTACTTTTCAACACGCAGAATTTAATTTTTCCAAAGGTATTAATATTATCATTGGTGAAAATTCCAGCGGGAAAAGTCATGTATTAAAAATGGCTTATAGCGTTGCTACTGTTTGGGAGCAATGCGGCAAAGAAGGCTGGAGCAAGCAATTAATTAAAAAACTTCACGGTGTATTTGGCATTGAGGAGTTATTTGAACTATGCAATCGGAATACATTAATTTCTGCCGAAAAACATAATATTGCGTTAGATTTCTTTGTTAATCATAAAAAAATAGATAGTCAACAATTGAACTTTGATTTAAGTGGTCGAGATAAAATTACTATTAATGGCACTCCCCCTCATGCACCACTTTTAAATAAGCCAATATTTTTTCCAGCTAAAGAAGTATTGTCTATTTTTCCTAATTTCATTAGCTTATATGAAAAATACGCCTTGTCATTTGATGAAACCTATTATGATTTATGCAAAGCTATAGATAATCCATTACTAAAAGAACCCAATAAAAAACTGATTGATAAATTAGAAGATATTATAGGTGGTGAAATTGCACTTAAAGGCACGCATTTTTATCTACAAACAGAAAATGGTGAAATGAATATTTTTATGGTTGCAGAAGGTTGGCGTAAACTCGGAATGTTATCGTATTTAATCGCTAACGATTCATTAAAAGAAAATAGCATTCTATTTTGGGATGAACCTGAAACCAATTTAAACCCCCGTTTAATCAAGCAACTAGCGGCTTTTTTGGTTGAATTAAGCCAGCATAATATTCAAATAATCATCGCAACGCACAATTTATTTCTAATGAAATATTTTGATTATTTACTTAAGCAATCAAATAATACTATTCCTGCCGCCTTTTTTAGTTTAGTAAAAACTGAAAAAGGTGTTTCAGTAGAACAAGGTGAACGATTAAATCAATTAACCACCATTGCCGCATTAGAAGAAGAGCTAGCCTTGTATGACCAAGAACAAGCATTGATATATAGTCAATGGTAATCAGATAATGACCACTATCTTCACTGAAAAAACAAAAACAGGTGAATTAACTTTTGAATTTTCTGATAAATGGAAAGTGTGTAAATATGATGAACAGTCTTTTTATACTAAAATTAAATATCAAGGTTTCAAAGGTGTCGATTTCATAGCTTTATCTAGTAATGGATTGTTATTAATGGAAGTTAAATATGTTATAGCATCCGATGAAAATAGTAGCCTACGTTTCACTGTTGATGCAGACAGCGAAAAACTTAAAGAAATAAAAATCCTACTAACACCAGAACAATTAAAAACTGTCATTATTAGCTCATCCAGACCATATTTAGTTGATGAAGTCAGTAAAAAAATCCGAGATACATTATTAGGATTATTTGCCAGTTATCGAAAAGATGAAATAGAATTATCACCCTATGCACAATCAATATTTACCAATAAAAACCAACTGATTTTAGTATTATTATTTTTAGAGCGCAATGCAGAATTAAATAAAGAAGAAAACTTTAAGCCCTTAGCGTCACATTTACAATTAGCAATTGAACAAAAGTTGAGTTGTTTTGGTAATATTCAAGTCGGTGTCGTTAATAGTTTAACATTACCCAGCGCGTTAAAAATTAGCCTCTTAGAAAATACCCCTCGCTCCTCGTTGTAAAATAATACTAATATTTGCACCGTAACTTCATTTCCACGCGGCGCAGTATAGGTATCTACTGCGTAAAAAATAACCCATGAAAATCCTGATTTTTGAATACATTAACGGTGGCGGTTGTGCCAAAACAGAATTACCGCCTAGTTTAGCGCGTGAAGGTTGGTTGATGCTGACAGCGGTGTTGAATGATTTAATGGCAAGTGGTGAGCATGAGTTGTCGGTGTTGTTGGATTGGCGGCGTGTGAATACTGTGCCGCAGGGTATTCGCATGATTACTGTTAAACCACACGATGATGTGTTGGCTATTTTTACTGAGGCGTTACAAGCGTGTGATGCAGTGCTGCCGATTGCCCCTGAAACTGAGCAGATTTTATGGACGCTGTGTACTCGCGTTGAACAATTGGGTAAGCGTTTATTGTCTTCAGCGGCAAACGCGGTGGCTAAAACTGCCGATAAACTGGAAACTTTTAACATTTTATCAACGCATAATATTCCAACCGTACCGAGTCACCGTTTGGATAAGTATCCGTATTTTTATGCGCAAGGGACGGTTATTAAAGCGCGTGATGACGCAGGTTGTGAACAGTGCTTTATCTGTCATAACAACGATGAGTTTGAACGCCTGTTAAACAGCTTAGATAATCCAGAGCATTATCTTATTCAACCGTTTATCACAGGTGTCGCCCTGAGTATCTCGGCATTATTCAAAGAAGGTGTCGGAACTATTTTATCGGTCAATCGTCAACTGATTAGTATTCACGACAATCATCGGCTTAAATTAACAGGCTGCGAGGTAAATTATTCTATGGACAAAACGCCTTTTCAACTAATTGTTAATCAAATAGCACTAGCACTTCCTGATTTGTGGGGTTATGCGGGTATTGATTTAATTAAACACGGAGAGCAGTTAGTTGTGGTAGAAATTAATCCACGTTTGACCAGTTCATATACAGGCATTAATCAGGCATTAGGGCTTAATGTCATGGCGTTGGTATTGCAGTTACTTGATGGTGATGCAACGCCAGTGCCGACAAAAAATCAAACTATTCACATTCAACTTACATAAAATTTTATGCAAACGATTATTGGTTGGGATATAGGCGGGGCGCACGTTAAAGCCGCGTTATTAGACACACGGGGACAAGTTATTAGCGTTTATCAACAGCCTTGCCCGTTATGGAAAGGCTTGGATCAGTTGCGTTTAGCCGTTACCCAAATAATGCAGAAATTACCTGCTAGAGACTATCGTCATGCAGTGACCATGACGGGTGAATTGGTGGATTTTTTTGCCAATCGGGATGATGGCGTTGCACAAATTATCGCGACCATGAGCGCGTTATTAGCCGCGAGTGAGGTGTTTATTTTTGCGGGTAACAGTGGATTTTTGCCCGTGTCACAGATTGAACAAAAACATTATGCGGCGATTGCCTCCGCGAATTGGTTAGCCAGTGCCACACTGGCGGCGCAACGTCTGGGCAGTGGATTATTTATTGATATAGGCAGCACTACCACCGATATTTTATTATTGGATAACAGGCGCGTAGTCACGGACGCTTATACCGATTATCAACGCTTAATCTCACAAGAGCTGGTGTACACGGGCGTGGTGCGTACAGCGGTCATGGCAGTCGCGCAAACGTCGGTTGATAACGGTCAAGAAATCGGCTTAATGGCAGAATATTTTGCCACGATGGCAGATGTATATCGTGTCACAGGTGAATTGAATGAAGCCCATGACCAAACCGATACCGCTGATGGTGCAGAAAAAACGGTGTTAGCCAGTAGCAGACGATTGTCACGCATGATAGGTTGTGATTTTGATTCGGAAGAGTTGGCGCGTTGGCAGGATTTTGCTAGTCATCTTCGCACTCAACAAATAGCGCGTATTCTACGGGCTTGTCAGATTCGGCTTAGTTTACAGCCTGAATTTCCAATAAATGCACCATTGATTGGCGCGGGTATTGGGCGGTTTTTAGTGCGTGAACTGGCTGGTTTATTAGGGCGTGATTACGTCGATTTTTCCGCGTGTTGCCCAGAAATTTCGGCTACATCTGAGTTGTCAACAGCAGATTGTGCGCCTGCGGTGGCAGTGGCGTGTTTGTTAAGAGTTCAAACCTAGGTTTGGATTCCCAATAAAGCCTTAGCCAACGTAATAATCTCCTGCTCATCTATGTCTTTAATCGAAAAATCCTGCTTATTCAATTTATACGGATTAACGATAGAAGCCGATTTCACCACCTTATTAATGTCAGTTTGATACACCCGACTCACAGGCGTAGGCCCGAAAATAGTAATCGACGGGCGATTTAAACCCCACGCAATATGCGTTGGCCCCGTGTCATTACCGATTAATAAATCTGCTTTGGCAATCAAGGCTTTCAAACTGTTTAAATCCAGTTTAGGCATGACTTGAATAAACGTTGATTGTCCTGCCATGTGTTCGGCTTTTTGTTTTTCTGCTTCATTGCCCCAAATGACTAAACAATTTTGCTGTAACGCTTCGGCGACTTTGATAAATTTTTCCGCTGGATAATTACGGCTTTCCCACGTTGAGCTGATAACGAACACAATATTAGCTTTATCGTTGCGCAAATAGTCGTAGATAATTGGGTCTTCATTTTGGAAAAATAAAAACGCCTGTTTGTTGAGGATTTGCTCAGGCGTAATCGCAAAACCCAATGGATTCGACAGCACGAAGGCATTTCTATCTATGGTATTGGTCTCGTAAGCACAAGCAACTTTGACATCATAAAACGTTGCTGCGGCTGTTTCGCGTACTGAGTTTTTATCAAATCCAGCGGTTTTTTTGCCCAATAACTTGGCAGTCATCGCCGATTTAATCAGCCCTTGCGCATCAATCACTAAATCGTATTTATTTTTTGCGTATTCTCTGACTTGTTTTATTTGCTGGAAAATTGCCGCTTTGTTATTTTTTATAACTTTTAAATTAACCGTGAGTAAATTTGTTATATCAGGATTATGCCGTAACACCTCGGCAAAACCTTGTTCAACTAACCAATCAATTTGTGCGTCTGGATACTGAGCTTTGATGAATTGCAAGGCAACCATCGCATGAACGATGTCACCTAAGGCAGAGAGTTTAACGATGGCGATTTTCATGATATTTCCTCGTTCCCACGCGCTGCGTCACTGCCATTAAGTCAAGGGATTTTCTGTAGGGGCAGGTCTTGTACCTGCCCTGTGAACAGGTTGTTATCAGGGCAACCACAAGGGATTGCCCCTACGAGCTTTAACTAACGTAAGTCAACCATTCAGCATGATCGTCTCTACGACCATAAACATAATCAAAATACAAAGATTGTAATTTTTCAGTAATCACGCCACGACTACCACAGCCAATCACGCGACCATCTAATTCTCTGATAGGCGTTACTTCTGCCGCTGAACCTGTGAAGAATGCTTCATCGGCAACATACACATCATCACGCGTAATGCGTTTTTCAATGACTTCAAAGCCTTGTTCTCTGGCAATGGTGATGACGGTGTCGCGGGTAATGCCTTCTAACGCCGAGGTGGTTTCTGGGGTGTAAATCTTGCCATTACGGACGATAAAGAAATTTTCCGCACTGCCTTCAGCAACAAAACCTTGTTGATCCAGCATTAAGGCTTCATCGTAGCCATTAGCAAGGGCTTCTTGTAACGCCAGCATCGAATTAATGTAGTTACCGTTGGCTTTGGCTTTGCACATGGTGCTGTTGACGGCACTGCGGGTATACGATGAGGTACGAATACGAATACCTTTTTCGATACTTTCTTGCCCTAAATACGCGCCCCATGACCACGCAGCAACCATAGCATGAACTTTTAGATTGTCAGCGCGTAAGCCCATGCCTTCTGAACCATAAAAACACATACTGCGAATATAAGCACTGTCCAGACCATTTTCTGCAATTGCCCCTTTATGCGCGGTATTCAATTCTTCTTTGGTAAAAGGAATTGTAATGTTCATAATTTGCGCGGAGCGAAACAGGCGGTCGGTATGGTCTTGAAGTCTGAAAATAGCGGTGCCTTGTTCAGTTTTATAGGCGCGAATCCCTTCAAAAACCCCCATGCCGTAGTGTAACGTATGCGTGAGGACATGAACTTTGGCTTCCCGCCATTCAACCCATTGACCATCCATCCAAATAACGCCATCTCTATCGTCCATCGTTTTCATTCTTGGTTCTCTCCAACAGTAAGTATTTTGCAAAGGAATTGGTTTACATGAAATTGTACTCTATTTATGTTGATTTTGAGTCGTATGGCAGTTTATAAAAACTGTCTATTTCGCTTTTCCAATGCTAACAAAAATACTTTAATTTCCAAGCCACCGCTATAGCCGACTAATTTGCCGTTGCTACCGATGATGCGGTGACAGGGAATAAAAATGGGAATGGGATTTTTACCATTGGCTTGCCCGACAGCTTGCGCGGCTTTAGGATTATTTATAGCGATGGCAATGTCTTTGTAGCTGGCAGTGGTTGCGTAAGGCACGGCGCACAGAGCTTGCCACACAGCCTGCCTGAAAACCGACCCACGCGGGGCAAGTGGTAGAGAAAATTCTGTGAGTTCACCTGCAAAATAGGCATTCAGTTGTGAAAACGCTTCGCTGAGTAGCGCGGTTTTAGCGATTTCAAGGTCTTGCGGGATGATTTCATTAGCAAAATAAACAGCGGTGATATTGCCGTCTTGTTCGGCTATGCCTAATTTACCCAGTGCGGTGTGTTGAAAATAAAGCGTCATATCAATTTATTTGAGTGGCAGAGTGTGTTAATACTCTGCCACTCTTTGGGCTTTATTTTTTGAGAAATGCTGCCATCGCCGCCGCTCTATCCGTGGCGACTTTTTGCGCCGCAGGACGGGTTTCTATGAACTGCATATAATCGGCAAGATTAGGAATATGCGCCGCCACGAGGTCAGTGCCGTAGATTTTTTGGCAAGTCGCGCTCACCATAAAAAAATGTAACCACGCGACAATATCGGCTGCTGTGTAATTGTCGCCTGCAATATAAGGCGAAAATTTTGCTAGTCGCGCTAAGCCTTTTAAACCTTTTTCTAATAATTCTTTCACTTCATTTTTAGTGTCATCCGATGCCGTGCCGCCAAAAAAGGCTTCTTTATATAAGCGGCGGGCGTGTAATTCGATGTTAAGTTCTAAATGTTGAATTAATTCCCGACACTTTGCCCGTTGAAAACTATCCGCAGGGTACAGTGGAATTTCAGGATAGGCTTCTTCTAAGTATTCCAAAATCACTTGCGACTCTGACAAACAGCCTTGTTCGGTTTCAATAAACGGGATTTTTCCTAGCGGTGAACGTTTTAGTAACGCCTCATCTTGTGAAGGAAACACTTGTTCTTCGGTGAAAGCGATGCCTTTTTCCAGCAACACCAATTTTGTTTTATTGTAATAATTGCTAACCGCAAAACCGCATAAATTTATCATGGTCATTCTCCGTCGTGGGTGGGTAGGTTTATCAAGGTTTTAACACACAAGCCAAACATTATGAACACCTTAAATGACAACGCAAATAATTTTTTGTGCTGATGAACACTAGTAGTCAGTCCATTTAGTTATGGCGAGTTTCTGATTAAGGTTAAGCCGTTCGTGGTGAGTCTGTCGAACCATGAACGGCTTAACCGTCCACCCCATTCGACAAGCTCATGACAGGCTTCGAGGAGCTTCGTGGCGAACGGTTAAGCCTAGCCAGTAAACTCTAAAGCCGTCAGAATTACTAGGCTGTCATTCAAAAATTAACGACTAAATCAATCGTGAAACGCATTTTAGTTTCCAAATGGCGGCGTGAGAATTAAACTGAACACATTTAGTCATTCAACAGGATAACCCATGACCTATTTTGCTCTCACTGCACTCTCACCGATTGATGGTCGCTATGCCAACAAAGTCGAAGATTTACGCCCTATTTTTAGTGAATACGGCTTGATTCGTTTCCGCGTACTCGTTGAAGTACGTTGGTTACAAGCCTTAGCCGTGCATCCCTTAATTCCCGAAGTGTCGCCATTTAGTGACTCTGCCAATCAACTGCTAAACAGCATTGTCAGTGATTTTTCGCCCGTTGATGCCCAGCGTGTCAAAGACATTGAAAAAACCACCAATCACGATGTCAAAGCCGTTGAATATTTACTGAAAGAAAAAATTGCTGATTGTGAAGAACTGGAACAAGTCAGTGAATTCATACATTTTGCTTGTACCTCAGAAGACATTAACAACCTGTCTTATGCCTTAATGTTGCAAGCTGGACGGCTGGTTATTGTAGAACAAATCAATGATTGTATCGCCGCGCTGAAAAAATTGGCGTTAGACACTGCCGAACAACCGATGTTGTCACGCACGCATGGGCAATCTGCGACACCAACAACGGTGGGTAAAGAATTTGCCAACGTAGTGGCGCGTTTAACCCGTCAACAACAACAACTGGAAGCCGTGGCGTTGTTAGGCAAAATCAATGGCGCGGTGGGTAATTATAATGCCCACGCAGTCGCCTATCCTGATGTCGATTGGGCAGAATTTTCGCAATGTTTTGTTGAATCTCTAGGCTTACAATTCAATCCCTACACCATTCAAATTGAACCGCATGATTATATTGCTGAATATTTTCACGCGCTGTCACGTTTTAATACCATTTTGCTAGATTTTAACCGCGATATTTGGGGTTATATTTCTCTGGGTTATTTCAAACAAAAAACCATTGCGGGTGAAGTCGGTTCGTCCACTATGCCGCATAAAGTGAATCCGATTGACTTTGAAAACTCCGAAGGCAATTTAGGCATTGCCAATGCCATGTTTAGTTTTATGGCAGAAAAATTGCCCGTATCGCGCTGGCAACGCGATTTAACGGATTCCACGGTACTGCGTAATATTGGGGTCGGTATCGCTCATACCAGTATCGCGATTCAAGCCAGTTTAAAAGGCATTTCTAAATTAGAGATTAATGTTGACGCGATTGAAGCAGATTTAAATGCAAATTGGGAAGTGTTAGCCGAGCCGATTCAAACAGTGATGCGCCGTTATGGTGTTGAAAAACCCTATGAAAAATTAAAAGAATTAACCAGAGGACAACGTATAACGCCTGAACAATTGAGCGTTTTTATTGAAAAACTGGAAATTCCTGATGAGGCTAAAGCGGCGTTACAAGCATTGACACCGCGTAATTACACAGGTTATGCGGAACAATTAGCGAAAGATATTTAACGATAACAACGGAGTATAAACCTAGGTTTGTACTCCGCAGACTCACTGAAAATGCGGAATCAGCGAAAGTCCTATGTATATGGCTTTTATAGCCTGCGTGCAGGGTGGTTTGCAACACGATAATCTGCCAATCAGCGTGTTCTTTGTGAATTTTTTTAACCGCTTCGTTATCCGCGTTATGCACTGTATTTTAATTCTCCATTAGCGATTTTATGCAAAATTGAGGCAATAAATAATTGATAAGGCATTCCTTCATTTAAAGCCATTGCTTCTATTTTGGCTATATCCTGCTCGATTATGTCAATCGGTATAGACTTTCTTTTCAGAGTATTGATTGCCATGAGTTGAAAACGCTTTTTTTCTTGTTCAAATTCATTTTGTGGCAACGGCATATAGTTATCATTTTCTATCTGCGTGATGATTTCCAATTCTTCGGCGGTGTAAATTTCATTATCAGTTTTCATTTTGTTGTCCCTTGATTAATTAGTCGCGATTGATGGGCTTCGTACCTTAGCCCATCCTATCGTGCTGCCATTAAGTTAAGCCGTTCGCCCTGAGCTTGTCGAAGGGCGAACGGAAAAATTCTTAACTGTGGGCAATGACCCAAACGGTAGCGTAGAGTGAGTGTTTCCGACAAAGCTCGGTAATACATAGTCGTTTGTTTTTGTTGGGGTTCGCAAGCTCACCCACAACCTACATAATTTAACCCAACGTACGCGGTACGATGCTATTTGACAATGAAGACGCTGGAGCGTCAACCGAGGCATTCCAACGCAGAGCGTTGGAACGATTAATAATCAACAATTTTAACGGTACGCACAGCGGCTGGCTACATAGCTTACCAACCGCCGACATAAGATATATCCATTCCAAATGAAAATGTTTCTGTTGCACCAAATGAATAAGTAAATGATGGTTCTATTTGGATTGTTCTGGTTAAAACGTATTTTAAGCTCGTAGATGTTGAATAAGTCCGCTGAAAAGTACCAACTGTGTTTTTATTTTCATTTTGACCTTGCGATACCTTGAAATTTACTGCCCCCTCAAAATCATTTAGGACAGGAAAATAATCGTTAGTTAATTGTTTCGATGCACCAATGAATCCAGAATAAGAAAGATATTCTGGTAATAATGAACGGGTTAATCTGTCGTAAGTAAATTCTCTACCGATTGTACCGCCTAAACTAAATTGGGCATACTCTGTATTTTTAATGCCTGTAACAGAAAGATATGCGCCAAATATATTGTTCTTTTCAGCATACGAACCTGCGATTGAGACATTAAGATTTGTTTTGCCCGTATCATCGATTTTATCTAATTTAAAATTTTGGGAAAGGTAGGCTTCATACAGTCTATTAGTGTAATTAAAATTTTCTTTATATTCGTTGCCGAAACTAATAATTTCAGTATTATCAACGTACTCAATACTTCCACCTATTTCGCTATTTTTATCAAGCCCATATTCGGCGTGTATTTTATGGTTAAAGTTGTTTAAATTTCGAGTAAGACCGTTTATTTTGTTATTTCCAAGCGAAGCCACAAAGCCATAGCCAACGGTTAATTGACCTTTTTTTGATGAGTTCCCCATTGCAAGAGAATTCGCTTCTGCTTCGGTATAGTATTTATCCTGTATATCGCTTTCTGATTCAGGGAGATAAAGCGATTTTTTAAGTTTTTCAGGGAAATAAGCTACTCTTATAAATTGAAATTTAGGATGTTCGCTATCAATACTTCTCTCAATAAGCGTTTTATAGGGAACTTGAATGTCATAACCTGTCGCTGGGTCAAACAAATAAGCTGTTTCATTGGCATCCTTTCCTGATCTAATACCTTTTAATACGACAAAATGGCTTAGCTTTGTAGTTATATCAATTAATAGTAGCACTGGCTCTCTTAAATTGGGCAGAACATCACTCGCTAATTTACCATTATCTGCTGTGAATCCAAGTTTTCCAGCCGCATCTATTAACTCTCCAATATCATAATCGTCTTCATCGCCTGAAAGTGGTCTAATCACATTAAAAATATCTTGTTCGGATATGCTTTTATCGCTAATACCAGTCAATAATTGACTAAGTGCCATTGAGCCACAGGAGTTGCTGTGTGATTGTTGATTTTCAGCATTTCCATTAAAAGAAATTAAAGCAAGGAGGAGTAAGAAAGGAAGCGAATTGGCTTTCATGAAAATATTTAATGACGTGAGTTTGTGAACTATAAAAAAACCAACCAAAATTGGATACGGGTTGGTTTTTTAAGAGGATAGTAGTGTTATGGCTTAATGACCTGTACTGGTTGAGCCAGCACCAGTTAGGTTAGGATTACTGTATGAACCACTTGATCCACTGCCTTTGCTCATGTCATAAACTTCCTTTGCTGTAAAATAGCCAGAAATGCCTTCCCAAGCTTTTTTCCCGTATTTTGCGATAAAAGTGTATTTTCCCGCGCCTTTTGCCTCTTTTATCTGTTGTTCGGTTAAACGCTCCATTTTCTCCTCACCTGCAAAATGTTGAAATTGCGGGGTATTTGGTGAATCAGCCGCTTTAACATCAGCAAATGCTACGGACACGCCTAAAAAAACCGTTACACAAACAACTTTAATCAATAAATTCTTCATCGTAAATTCCTTAACATTGTTAGAATACCCAAGCATTTTTAATGCTCATTCTCTGATTGACTGGTGTTTTTCAGATGTTTCGATTATAAAGAATCCCCTGTTTAGATAACACCAACCCACTGTAGCTATTATGACCACTAACAAGGAATATCAATGCAAGTCTATGAGAAACTGAAAATTATGCGTTTATTTAAAGATTGGACTCAGGAAGAAATGGCTGAAAAGTTGGGTTATTCGTTAAATGGCTACACTAAAATTGAGCGTGGAGAAACGGATGTGACAATTGGTAAGCTCGAAAAAATAGCACAAACCTTGGGTATTGATTTACAAAAATTGATAGGTTTAAACGAAGGGAATGTTTTTTATATAGCTGAACACTGTAATTACAATTCACAAAATGGAATTCTTTTAACTGAAAGCCAATGCGTTCAAGAATTGGAAAAAATGGGCGTAAAACTTGAGGCGAAAGAGAAGGAAATTGAATTGTTGAATGAACAAATTAATCAGTTAAAAGAAATGAATGTGTTGCTAAAGGAAAAATTAGCAAGTAGCCCGCATGGAGTGTAACGGAATGCGGGGCTTTTCGTTGATGATGTCACTGTTCCCCGTGTTCCGCTACGCTCCACACGGGCTACTTAAGGGGATTTATGAAATGAACACCGCAGAATATCTCGTTCCCAAGCTCCGCTTCAATGACATTAAGTTAAGCCGTTCGTGCTGAGCTTGTCGAAGCATAAACGTCTTAACTTCGGGGCTGGAATTTTTCCATTCACCCTTCGACAAGCTCAGGGCGAACGGAAAAATCCTTAACTTAATGGCAGTGACGCTGTGCGTACCGTTAATCATGGAAAGATACGCACAGCGTACCCTACACCGCTCGCGCAAGCCTTGTAATAAACTATGGCGTAGTTCATCGGGGCTAATGACTTGTACATTAGGCAACCAATAGCGAATCAACGCGCCCACCCTGAGTACGCGCCGCAAAACACAAGGCTATCATCATCGTAAACCAATGCCCTTCCGTATGATCCAACAAAGGTGAATTAAATAAACTGGTCATGATTAACGTGACTAACACGCCTTGCGCTAACCATTTATCGTGTTCAGGCAACGTTTTTGCGTAGACAAGTTGACTGCCTAAAAATCCCACATAAAATAACAATCCGACCGCGCCTAACTGCACACCTATCAGAAAAAATTCATTGTGTGGGTTATTAGCGGCTCTACCAGACATATCCTGAAAGGCTTTAGCAAAATTACCCGTGCCATGACCGAATATTGGCTTTTTAGCAATTAATTTTGCTGAAACTGCCCAGAAGGTAAAACGTTCCCCCATCGAATATTCGCCTTGTGCAGAGTCCGAGTGTAAGTGTGCTTTCGCGCTGGCAACCCCTTCTTTAATGCGTACCGCTTTATCTGAAAAACCGATAAACCCGCCTAAAAAAATTGCCATCACTAATACAGACAGCAACAAGCCTTTTTTACTAAACCGTTGCATGGCAAATAATGGCATCAACGCAATAAAAATTAATTGCCCAGTGCGTCCTTGCGATACGAAGAACAAGTTGTACATACACAGTAACAGTATTGCACTGTAGAGCATCTGCACCAGCCCTCTACTATCAAAGGCTTTATGAGTGACGAAAAACGCAAAAAAAGCCATCACAATGCCGTGGGTGATATAGCTTTTAAAATACGGCAAACATTGTAGATTGACGCAAAATAAGCCCATATTCATCAATTGTGAGCCTACTAAAGTGACAACCGACGCAATAATAAACGCGTTCCACGCCCACTGACGATTGTGTTCAGTGGTTAAAAACGGCAGTAACATCGGAATGAACAGTAATTCACGGTATTTTTTTAACATGGCAACCGCATCACTGCGCGGGGCATCGCCATGATATGAACCCACTAGAAAACACGCAAATAGCAACAATGACCACAGCGCGACAGGGCAGTTTTTTAGCGTGTTGGCTAAGTGTTTATATTGCCCAGACGCAGCCCATAACAACGCTAATACCGCTGATAAAGCAATGGCTAAGGCGGTGGAAAAATAAATACTCACCATGAATAACGCCACACAATAGCCACTGACTTCGCTTAGGGTGAAGTGTGTTTTTGCCAGTTCATTTATTTTCATTTTGTCTGTTATGCCTGCATTAAAAAATCTGCTACACGGCTTATAAAAACCGCAGGTTGTTGGACGTGTAACCAATGCCCTGCATTTGCCACGATACTTAAAGTGGCACTGGGGAAAAGCGGGTTTATATCTTCGACCTGCACATAGTTGGATTGTTCACCCGCAATAAATAACGCCTTACCTATAAATGGCGTGACTTTAGCCGTATCAGGAAAAGCAATAATAGCGGGCGCGGTACGCTGAAAAATAGCCAAATCAACCCGCCATTGATACGCCCCATCGACTAACACCAGATTTTGCAATAAAAACTGCCGATAACTTAGTTCAGGAATAGCGGTTGCTAAAAATTCATCGGCTTGTTTACGGTTGCTAATGTGCGCTAATGGCAGCGATTTTAACGCGCCAATGGTGGTATCAAAGCAATGGGTATAACTGACGGGGGCAATATCAGCAACAATCAGCTTATCAACAAAACGAGGGTGATTGAGTGCAAACCACATCGCCACTTTACCCCCCATACTGTGACCTAACAGGCTAACTTTTGTTAAACCTTGCTGCTCAATAAACGCGAATAAATCCGCTGCCATTGTCGGATAATCCATGACAGCATCATGAAAAGACGCGCCGTGATTGCGTTGGTCAAGGACATAAACGTGAAACTGCGGGGCTAATTTTTCTGCCACCGTGCGCCAATTACGCGCGGAGGCAAAAAATCCATGCAGAATAATTAGCGGTGGGTGTTCTGGGTTGCCGAATTCTTCAAAGGAGATGTTCATGATAACGGTTCAATTTGGAGACCTGCTAAGGTTTGTCTGAAAAGTATTAATAGTGTTAGGAGTCCAAGGCAAGACTTGGGCGTTTAAAAACGTCCAAAACTTGTTTTGGACTCCTGCATAAATTAAGCAAACGCGAAGATCGCGCCCAGTAAACCGCCAAAAAATCCACCCCAAACCACCAACCAGCCAAGATGCTCACTAATAATGAGTTGTACCATTTCTTTCACCAGTTGCGGGGTTAATTCACTCAGGCGTTTATCAATCACAGTTTCGATTTTGCCGACAATGTCTTCGCCGATTTTATGGGCATTCAAACCGTGTTGCAGGGCATCTTTAAATGTGTCGGATTCGGTCATGTCCTGCAAGGTGACGCGCATTTTTTCGGTGAACGGTTCTTTTAATGGCACTAAGGCTTCTGTGCCGCCCATCATCATTAACATTCCACCAAATGAGGATTCCATAATGGAAGACACCAAGCCTTCGTAGATTTTGTCGTAGTCAACAGCATCCAATAAGGGCTGTAAATTTAATAGCTTGCCACCTTGTTGCTCTTCGATTTCTATGAATTGCTCAATGTTTTGCGTGGTGAAAAACTGATTCATCATCAATTGTTTAATCGAGTATTTGAACTCCTCAAAACGGTCGGGTATGACACCTGAGCCGTATAAATAAGGCACTTTTTCAAATAACATATAAATCGCTAACCAGTTAGTTATCGCACCCGACAGGGCAAAAAAGCCAATGGACTTGATGAAATCAACTTCGGAAATATAGCCGAGGATAATAATAGCAACGGCGGTGGCATTGGTGGTAAAGCTCTTATTTAATAATTTTTTCATTAGGGTTGTTAAAAGTGAAGCGTTGTTAATCGTTCAAAGTTTTATATTTTAAAGCAGACACTTATAAAATGCTGTGATATTCCTCATTTCTTTATATGCTTAAACTGAATTTAAGTGAATAACGTTATACTTAACGTCCAGTTTTAGTTATGTCTACCTTCATGAAAATCACCTTTCTTTCTATTGTGTCTAGTTTATTCGTGTGGGCAAAAAAGTTTGCCCACCCTGCTCTGCTGTTATTACTGTTAGTAACTCAGTGTTATTCGGTCAATGTTTTTGCCGAAAACGCCACTGATTCAATAGTCACTGTTGCCACACCCAGCACAACCTTGGACACCACCCAAGCCAGCGTGCTGGCTAAAATTGACTCGCTAACTAATCGAAAGGATTTAGAGGAGGCACTAAAATCAACCGTGCTGACTATTTATCATTCAACGCAAGACGAGTTGACTAATATTACTGCCTTTAATGAACGAACTACTGCCTTTAAGGACGCTATTCAAAAAGCCCCTGACGCAACTAAAAAATTACAAAGAGACATTGAGCAAGCATCGGAAAAGCCACAGACACCTGATAAGCAAGAGTTTGTAAAAATACCTGTTGATGAGCTAACACAACGGCTAGCGATTGAACAATACAAAGTAAAACACTTAGAAGAACAGATTAAAAAACTAGAAATTGAGTTGGCTAGCGAACAAAACATCCGTCCCACTCTTATTCGCCAAGAAATGCTCAATGCGAAGCAAGCACTTGAGAATGCCAATAAAACAATGCAAGACAGTAGCTCTGCGGTCTCGGAGTCACAATTACTAGCCGATGCACAACAGGGCTATTTAAAAACGAAGATTGACGCTAACACGGCTAAATTAACAATGTTAGATGCTGAAATAGTCAGCTATACCGCGCGGTTGAGCTTACTTAAAACACGAGTGCAGTTGCTGGGACTTCAAAAAAATGCGTTTGCCCCTGTGATTGATACCATCACCGATGTGTTGACTAATTTACAGCAAGAAGCTGATAAAGACAGACAGGATACGCTCGATCAAGCTGAAAAAGACTTATCTGATAAACACATTGCTATTCAAGGTATTATCCGAGAAAACATTAAACTCAGCCAGCAGTTACAAGCGATTAATGGCAAAATCAGTCAATACAATGAAGAAAAAATTAGCACTGATAAACAGATTAATGAAATTGATGCTAATTTTAGTAGCGCGGCAAAGAAAATTGATTTAGCCATTTTAAGTCCACCGTTGGGTAAAATACTGCATGAACAACGACGTAGTTTATTAAACGAAGATAAGTTTATTACCCAGTCAGAGGCGATTCAAACAGAAACAGCCAGCACTAATTTGGAACAACTCGTCGTTGAAGACAAACTCAAGCAATTCGTTGATGTTGACACGCAATTAAAGCAAATAATGGATGCTAGCGTTGATATGCAGCTACCTAAGCAAGAGCGTATGATGATTCAGGCTGAATTGCGCGTGGCATTGAATAATCAGTTTGAGTCACTCAATCAATTATCGGTGGCTTACACTGCTTATTTGCGAACACTGGGTGATTTTGATTTTGCTAGACAACAAAAGCACGAAAAAATTGAAAAGTTCGCCCTCTATTTAGATGAGCGTTTATTGTGGGTCAGAAGTTCTGAAGTGGTGGGGAGTCAAACCATTATTGAACTAAAACGTGCAACTCGCTGGTTATTATCACCGCGTAACTGGCGCAGTTTGCTTAATAATGTCACCAAACTGCCAACACAATATCCATTTTTAGCCCCACTCGCCTTACTCAACATGACAGTGTTACTACTCGCTAACCGTTGGGCAAAGCGACGCTTAACACTGATTACTACTAGGGTTGGCAAAATTTATAGCGACCATTTTTATTACAGCCTAGAGGCGTTAGTCTACACGCTGATATTGGTTGCCCCTGTGCCGCTTATTATTGCGTATCTTGGCTGGTCTTTAAGTCATGTCGTCAATGGTGGTTTTACCTTCGCTATTGGCACGGGCTTAAATCGAATCGCACTGCCGTGGTTGCTCTTTCAATTCTATCTCCGTCTGTTTACACCGACAGGCATTATGCGACAACATTTTCAATGGCAAGAACAGTCCGCTGCCTTATTTCACAAACAGGTAGTGTGGGTACGCTTTATTCTCATACCTTGCACGTTTATCATCAGAGTGACGCTCAACTCTGGAATGCCTGCGTATAGCGATAGTTTAGGGCGTTTAGCACTTAATGTGAGCGTGTTTACCTTGGTAATATTTTTAGCTAAATTGCTAAATCCGCGTCACGGTTTAACGCGAGACCTCATCATTAATTATCCCGATGGTTGGATTGCTAAATTACGTTATGTTTATTATTTGGCAACTTATATACCATTAATGGTTATTGGTTTTTCGGTAAGTGGTTATTATCTAAGTGCGTTGGAATTACAGCAAAAAACAATTGTTACTCTGTGGTTTGTTTTTTCAATGGTGATTTTTTATGAGCTAGCCCTACGCTGGTTGACCTTAGAAAATAGGCAATTAGCGATGAAAAATTTACAGGAAAAACTTAAGTACACGGGTGAGCAAAAAAAACCAGCGGTTATTGAGGGGTCAGAAAAACCGATTCTGATTGAAGAGGAACTTATTGACATTCCCAAAATAAATGCACAAACCGTCACCCTATTGAATGTTTTTTTCTGTGTTTTGTTAGCGGCAGTTTTCTGGGCAATTTGGAAAAATATACTACCTGCTTTTTCATTTTTGAATGATATTGAACTTTGGCAGAATAAAGTAATCGTCAATAACAAGGAGGTTTATCAAGCAATTACCCTTATTCATTTATTATTAGCAGGGGTTTATGCTTTTATCACCGTGGTGGCGGTGCAGAATTTTTCGGGAGTTAATGAATTATTAATATTTCGCCGTATAACGATAACCTCAGGGAGTCGCTATGCGGTTAACAAGATAACAAACTACACCATAACGACCATCGGCTTTTTCTCGGTTGCCAATATACTAGGTTTTAATTGGTCGCAAGTACAATGGCTAGTTGCCGCGCTCAGTGTCGGTTTAGGCTTTGGCTTACAAGAAATTTTTGCCAATTTTGTTTCAGGTATTATTCTATTATTTGAACGCCCGATTCGTGTCGGTGACATCGTGACAATTGGTAATGTCAGTGGCACAGTCCGCTCTATTCGCATGAGAGCCACCACCTTAGTAGACTTCGATCAAAAAGAACTTATCGTGCCGAATAAAGCCTTTATCACCACGCAGTTAGTCAATTGGACACTCAATGATGCAATTACCCGCGTGGTCATTCCGATTGGCATTGCCTATGGTTCTGATATTGAGTTGGCGCACAAAGTAATGAAGGAAACAGTGTGTGCCACGCCGCTAGTTTTACAAGACCCTGAACCTAGCGTGATGTTAGTTGAATTTGGCGACAGTGCTTTAATTTTTTCGGTACGCGTATTTGTCAGTGAAACTGCAAATCGTATGCCCGTCACGCATGATTTACATCTTCGACTAGCAAAAACTCTAAGTGAACATAATATTGAAATTCCGTTTCCACAACGAGATATTCATATTCGTTCAACGCCGCATGAATGGTCTAGCGATAAAACCATTATGAACGAAGCCAGTACAGTTTTAAAAATTAACACCTAAAATACGGATGCACTAAGTAACGAGGAGCGTCTTTGTGGTGATGCACGGTCTAGGGAGGTTACTGCGTAAAGTAGGAGCTGTACCTTGTACCAGTCTTTAATAACAAATCGTTATCAGTTGTTAGGGCAACCACAAAAGATTGCCCTCTACTTTATTCGTCAGTAGCGATTGGTGTTGCTGGCTGTTTTGAAATTGGCGCAGTAGTTGGCACTCTGCGTTTACCCACGTTTTTCTTGTCGCGAAGGCGAACCTTTACTTTGACAACTTCTGCTTTTTTCGGTTCTACGGTGCTTTTACTACCCACTGCTTTACCAGAGGCTTTGAGTTTTTTCGGGCCTTGATACTTAGCGGCTAATTCTTTAATGGTGCGGCGTATAAAGTGTTGCTTTAAAAAGCGTTCGATACTGGACATTAAATTCCATTCAGTGTGCTTCACTAAGGCAATGGTTGTGCCTAGTTCATCGGCACGACCTGTACGTCCAATGCGATGAATATAATCAATGCCATTTCTCGGCACATCAAAATTAACCACCAGATTAATACCACTAACATCTAAACCACGCGCCGCGAGATCAGTCGCAACGATGATATTAATCACGCCTTCACGAAATAAAATCATGGTTCGATTACGATCTTTTTGTTCCATTTCACCGTGTAACACACCGACCCGCAGTTTTTTACCGCGTAATGGGCCTTGCAACGCATCGGCTTGTAAGCGGCTATTGGTAAAAATTAACGCTTTATCATAAGTATCATTGAGCAATAACCACGCGAGTAATTTTTGTTTATGGTCGTTATCATCCGCGAGAATGATTTGCTGGGTGATATTGGTGTGTCCGTCTTGCAGAGTGTTTAAGGCAACTACTTTATGATTGGTTAAAATTTTATCTGCGATTCTGATAACACCAAAATGGGTCAGTGTCGCAGAAAATAATAGCGTTTGCCGCGCGGCGTTACAGTGACTGACGATGTTTAATACGTCTTCGCTGAAACCCATGTCCAACATACGGTCGGCTTCATCAAGTACCAGCACTTCAAGATGGGTAAAATCACCACTTTCTTGATTCATCAACTCTACCAATCGGCCTGGCGTGGCAACAATGATTTCAAAATTGCGGCGTAATAGACTTTGGTGTTGCTTAAAATCTTCGCCACCCGTGATTAAACCGACTTTTAATTCAGTGAACTCGATGAGTTGCTGACATTGTTCAAAGGTCTGTCTGGCTAATTCGCGGGTGGGTGACAATATCAACGCACGCGTGCCGAACAGGGTTGAGCGCGAGTTAAGCAAGCGTTGTAATAGTGGTAATAGGAAAGCGACCGTTTTTCCGCTACCCGTTTTGGCACTGACTAATAAGTCTTTATAGGCTAACGCCAATGGAATGGCTTGCTCTTGTACTGGTGTTGGGTGTTCAAAGCCTATTTTTTTAACGGCTTGAAGCAGTGGTTCGGCAAGTACAAAGCTAGTAAATAATAGCGGGGAGGAATCTGGAGTAGAGGGCATGAATCTTTATAGGGGAAAACTAAGAATTCACGCATTATAAGCCTTTTATCGCTGGGCTTTTGATTAATAAACAAAAAGCACAATACAAATTGTGCTTTTTATCTTTAAAACAGGATTAGTGGTGGCAACCTGCACCGTGAACATGACCGTGATCTAATTCTTCTTCTGTGGCAGCTCTCACATCAACCACTTCGACATCAAATGTTAATGCGAAACCTGCTAATGGATGATTACCATCAATAGTTACATCATCCCCTTCAATCTTAATGATAGTCACTGCGCCAGGACCTTCACTGACATCGGCTTGAAACTGCATACCGACTTCCAGTTCATCAATACCTTCAAACATACTGCGTGGAATCACTTGTACGCGATCTTCAATAAGTTCGCCATACGCATCTTCAGCATCAAGACGCACTTTAAATTTGTCACCAACGACTTTGCCGTTCAAGGCTTGTTCTAGCCCAGAAATGATATTGCCTTCGCCATGTAGATACACTAACGCGTCGTCATCAATTGAACTGTCCAGCACTTCGCCGTCATCATTGGTCAAGGTGTAGTGAATCGATACTGCCGTGTTGTCAGCTATTTGCATGATAAAAATCTCTTAGTTATTAAAAAAGCCAGAATGATATAGATTAATGAGGCTTTTGTCTGAAAAAATGTAGGGTAGGCAAAAAGCGTTGCTTGCTCTACATAACTAGTTATACCAACTCGCGGGCTTTGTCAAAAGCCTGTCTAAAATCCAGATATAATGGTTTATCGGTTTCCAGCATGAGCTTTAACATTTCATGTTGTAGCTGATATTTCACATTACCTACGGCTAACGCGCCGACACCAACTGCGCCTGTTGCATTAACAGCATGAAGCAACGGCACGCCTAAATCACCACGCTTAATGCCTTCTATACCTAAGGGTGGCACAGCATTAACATCGCCTGCGACTTTTAATTGCGTGGCTTCTTTTAATACCGCCGCACTTAACACTTGAATCCCTGCTTTAGCGGCACAAAAAATAATATCGGCATTGGCGATTAACGCCGCTTTTTCAGCTTCATTGCTGGCAACAGCTGCTTTGAGTGTGCAAGAAAAACGGCGATTGTAAGCATCCGCTACATCTTGCGCGTTAGCCATCGATAAATGGTCTACTAAGCTGGTTTCTGCACCTGCCAAGGAGGCGATAATACCCGTGGCAATTCCGACAGGACCTGTGCCACCAAATACCAAAGCATTACAGTCTTTCAATACTTTGCCATGCTTGGTTTTTAGTTCCTTTTCCACACATGCCACTAAGGCAGCGGCGGTAGTAAATGCGCCGCTAGGATCAGCAAAGACGGATACTTCAAACGGGGGTACCATCGCTTGTTGACAGGTTGTTAGCATATCCATTGCTAAGGCTAAATCACGCCCACCAATAAAAATCCCCGTGCGTTTAACACCTGAAGGGCCGCGTGAAAAAATGGCATCCTGCGTCAAACGATACACACTGTCCAGCTTGACATTGCTGTAAGGCATGAGTACATCAAAGCCTGCGTCCATTGCCATATTAATGTCAAAAGGACTGTTGTTAGGCATCGGGTCAAGCATGTGAAGAATACTACGTTTTTCCATGAAAGTTCCTCGGTGTTAAATACGGGAGAGAGTGCTTTAGCGGTGCGGAAAGCCTCAAAATTTTTCTTTAATATAGTCTCTGGCAACGGCAAATGCGTGTTCAAAATGCAAATACACGGGCTTATCCGTAGTGAGCATTTGTTTTAATAACCGACTTTGCGCTTGATATTTAACATTACCAATTGCCAATGCACCCATACCAACCGCGCCGCTGTTAGAACCTGCAATCGGTGTGCCGTTATGAAACGCATCAACACCTGCAATACCCGCAGGTGGTACAGCATTCACATCTGCCGCTACTTTCAATTGTGGAGCGGAAGCAATTAATTCTGCGCTTAATAATTCAATCCCTGCCGCGCCTGTAGCAAAAACCACATCGGCAGTTTTAATGTACTCTGCTTTATCGGCATCCGCACCCGCAGTAATGGTGATTTTGCCTTCGCCGAATTCGTTATTGCACAAATCAGCAATATTTTGCGCTCTATCCAATTGACGACCAATAATTCTAACGTTAGCCCCTGCTTGAGCGGCAATCACCGCCGCCGCTTGACCAACAGGCCCTGTGCCACCTAAGGCAAGAATATTTTTACCTACCAGCGTGGTGTTAAATTTAGTCATTAATTCATGCTCTACGGCGGCAACCATACCTGCTGCTGTCGTAAACGCGCCACTAGGATCAGCAAATACTGATACTTCAAACGGCGGGACCATTGAACGTTTAGCGATTTTTAGCATATCCATTGCTTGTTTAGTGTCACGACCACCAATAAAAATAGCGGTGCGTTTTAAGTTTTTCGCACTGCGCGAAAAAATCGCATCTTGTACCAAGCCTTGCACTTCGCTGGGTTCAACATTTGTATAAGGTAATGCCGAAACCCAACCTGCATCCAATGCCATATTGACATCAAAAGGACTTAAATTTTTGGCAGTGGTTAGCATGTGTAAAATAAATGGTTTTTCCATGTCAGTTCCTGTAAATAATATAATGTTGGCAAGTATAAAAGACCGATACCGATATGTCATCACTACAGTAGGTGCGAATTGTCGCACCCACCCAGTATCAGTCGAACGAGCGATTATAAAGAATCACTCACCGTCGTTTCATAAAACGGCCATTTTTTAACGTGCAGGTATTTTCTAATCGGTGTTTTAATGACCGACACGCACAAGGCGATAGAAAATAAACACCATACAGCGGCGTATTCATTGGGATCATCGGTAGTTACATCAGAAATCCACGGACCAATTAAATAGTGAAACGCGACAAAACGCCAAGAACCATACATCAGCGGCATATAGAATGCGACCAGAATATAGCTGAATGCGTGCAAGCCCCAATTAAAACCGAACAGCCATTCGACAGGATTAGACATCAAACCGTTCAACGGCATTTGCCACGCGATATGCCAAGCACCAGAGGTTGAACAAATATGCGGGCCGCAAAAGCCTTCTGTGCCAACGATACACTCGCCAGCCCACGCAAACGGATACATCTTGACTAACATAGCGACTGTACCAATCGCACATATCGTATAAACGTAAGTACGAATTTTTAATTTAACGCTTTCAGGAATAAAATACATCGCCACCATATTGACAAAAAACGGCTGAAACGCAACGTGCAAATAACCAAAAAGCGTTAGCACCTGATTATTCGGATTGTCACATAAATCAATATAAACGTAAGTAAATGCCTGTAATAATTCCATTAAGGCAAAATAAGTCAACGGAATCCACAGCTCCTTAGATTCCCCTTTTAAAGCCACATAAGCAGCGGTACTCAAGCCAACAACAGCTAATACCCCAGATGCTTCTCCACTCCAACACATATAATCCTCTCCTCTTGTAATTATTATTAGTCGTATTTGTTATGAATACAAAATGCGCTATTGTATTACAACTGAGGTGTTAATCGTGGCTTTTCCTGCTTGTTATCCGCCTACACTAGGCTTAATTATCGCAATATAAAATTTTAAAAGGTGTTAAATAATGAATCGTTTATCCCTAGTAGTAATAAGCTGTTTATTATCGCTCTCGGCTCATGCCGCAGGGCCTAAGGTAGTCGCTAAAGTAGACAGGCAATTATGGCAAGCCCCTATTAATACAACTGACACTTTTGATAAAGCCTCCCGCGCCGCCATACTAATATACGCATTGGCTCTGCACGATAAACAAACGCTGTCTGACACTGATACGAAAGCTGCGTTTAAAATCAAAACCGTTAATCGAGTTTCAGTCACTAAATGGCTTAACAAAGAACTTGCGCTATCATTGTTCAATTACCAAAACGCGGCAAAAAACTGTGCGGGTGATGATTGGACGTGTGTTAGCACACTCAATTCAACCACCGATTTACTCAAACAAGCCGAAGTGTGGCAAACAAAAATCCCCCCTACCCTGTCCGCGTGGCGTGATAATCTACAACAATTCACCCGCGCTTATACAGATGAACAACTACGCTTAGCCGCATTATTTCCTAATATCAGCAGTGAAATAGACACCTTTAACGCAAACGAATGGAACGGTGATAGTTTTACAGACCGTCAATTTTTACTGACGTTTGACGACGGACCAACTAACCCCCAAAGTAGTACCGATGACACCTTAGCGATGCTGGTGGCTAATCAAAAAAATGCGGTATTTTTTGTGCTAGGGGAAAATTTACACGCGCGTATAACAAAAACTGATACCAACACCGTGGCGACACTGTATAAAAATCAATGCGTTGCCAACCACGGCTGGGAACATCAATCACACGCTAAATGGGCAAACTGGCAAGACTCAATTAAACGCACACAAATATTAATAACCAACACCTTACCCAAGAAAAACGTAACAACAGGCAATTTTTCACAGCTATTTCGCCCGCCTTATGGACAACGCAAAGCTGATAGTGTGGCGTTTTTTCAACAACAGCACTTACAAGTAGCATTATGGAATTTAGATTCCCAAGACTGGAATAATCAAGTGAACAGCGATGACATACTGAATCGCATACTGACTTTAATGCTCATTAAACGACATGGCGTGCTGTTATTTCACGATGTCCACCCCAAGGCTAAAGCGGCGTTACCGCTGTTATTTAATGAAGTGGGTAATGCTGTTGAATGGCGTGATTGCCATCAATTCTAATATTGACAACAAGTTAGATTGACAAGTAAGCACAAGCCTATGTGCTAATAATTATAGTTTTATATCATCACTAGTTACCGTATACTGTTCGGTTGAAAGAGTCAGCTGAGCAGTCGCCGTTTTATTGTAATGATAAAAGGGAGGAAAGTCCGGGCTTCATTGGGCAGGGTGCTAGGTAATACCTAGGAGGCGTGAGCCTACGACAAGTGCCACAGAAAATATACCGCCATAGTCACAAACGGCAATGGTAAGGGTGAAATGGTGCGGTAAGAGCGCACCGCGCAGCTGGTAACAGGTGTGGCAGGGTAAACTCCACTCGAAGCAAGATCAAATAGAGAAGCAGACGCGTGGCCCGCGCGGCTTCTGGGTAGATTGCTTGAGCGTTCGGGTGACTGAACGCCTAGATGAATGGCTGCTCTCGACAGAACCCGGCTTATAGGCTGACTCTTTCTTCCTCACTATAGCCAAAAAAATTATGACTATTTTAAGTCGTATGCAAGCTGAAATTTAAACACGCCACAGTAAAGCCATTCCAACATCACGCATTTTTAAGTCATTCGTTATTTCTCCGTTTTAAGATAAAAATATTTCACCGTCATTAAAACGATTCATTGCATTCCCTCATTTGTATATACTATGTGCCACTGTTAAGAGCGTTCTACGCTTTTCAATCAGGGTAGTTCTTAGGTAAACTAAACAAACACTCAGCTCACATTACGGAACTGCACTTCACAGTCATGTTATCAATCCATGCACAACCCCGTCCCAACAGGATCACATAATGAATAACACTTTTCTTTCAGAAATTACTGGACAGCTCGATATTGACCCAGCGGAAACCAAGGAATGGATTGAAGCACTGCAATCTGTCTTAGAACAAGATGGCAGTGAACGCGCACATTTTTTGATTGAACAGCTAGTCGCTGTTACGCGACACTCAGGCTTTGACATTCCCTTTAGTGCCAATACTGCATATCTCAATACGATTCCTGTTTCTCAACAAGCGCAGTTTCATGGTGATGCCACCATCGAACAAAAAATACGTTCTTATGTACGCTGGAACGCCATGATGATGGTATTGCGTGCGAATAAACATACCAATGTCGGTGGACATATTGCCAGCTTTGCCTCTGCTGCCACCTTATATGATGTCGGTTACAACCATTTTTGGCACGCAGCAAATGAACATCATGGTGGTGATTTAATTTATACCCAAGGGCATTTAACTCCAGGTGATTATGCTCGCGCATTTTTAATAGGGCGTTTAACGCCTGAGCAAATGGATAATTTCCGTCAAGAAGTGCATGGTGGCGGTTTATCGTCTTATCCGCATCCGTGGTTAATGCCTGATTTTTGGCAGTTTCCAACTGTGTCGATGGGCTTGGGTCCAATTATGGCGATTTATCAAGCGCGGTTTATGCGTTATTTGCGTGATCGTGGGTTGGCTGATACCGATGGACGTAAAGTCTGGAGTTTTCTCGGTGACGGTGAAACCGATGAGCCTGAATCCTTAGGCGCGATTGGTATGGCAGGGCGTGAGCGGCTGGATAATCTTATTTTTGTGGTCAATTGCAATTTGCAACGTTTAGATGGCCCAGTACGCGGCAACGGTAAAATCATTCAAGAGCTGGAAAGTGAATTTCGCGGTGCAGGTTGGAATGTGATTAAGCTGGTCTGGGGACAACATTGGGATACTTTACTGGCGCGTGATAAAGACGGTTTATTAGCGGCGCGGATGATGGAATGCGTTGATGGTGATTATCAAACCTTTAAAGCGAAAGATGGCGCGTATGTCCGTGAACATTTCTTTAATACCCCTGAATTGAAAAAGATGGTTGCCGATTGGTCTGACCGTGACATTTGGAGTCTGAATCGTGGCGGTCATGATCCCGCTAAAGTATTTGCAGCGTTCCATGCCGCTGTTAATCACAAAGGACAGCCGACCGTTATTCTTGCTAAAACCATTAAAGGTTATGGCATGGGAACATCGGGCGAAGCGCAAAATACCTCGCATCAACAGAAAAAAATGGATCAAATTTCACTGGAAAATTTCCGTGATCGTTATGAGTTACCCGTTGATGATGAGCAAATGAAAAAATTGCCTTATTTGACCTTCCCCGAAGGCTCAAAAGAACTCAACTATATGCAGGAACGTCGCGCTGAACTAGGCGGTCATTTACCGTCCAGACGTGCTAAATCTTACGCGCTGGATGTGCCTGTCCTTAGTGACTTCAAAACCTTATTGGAAGCCAACGACAAAGAATCATCCACTACGATGGCATTTGTGCGTTTGCTGAATATTCTGGTCAAGGACAAAAATATCGGTAAACGTGTTGTGCCGATAGTTCCCGATGAATCGCGTACGTTTGGTATGGAAGGGATGTTCCGTCAATTGGGTATTTGGTCACAAGTCGGACAGTTATACACCCCGCAAGATGCTGACCAATTGATGTTCTACAAAGAAGATAAACACGGTCAAGTATTACAAGAAGGTATTAACGAAGCAGGTGGTTTGTGTGATTGGATAGCCGCAGGTACAGCGTATTCCACGCATAACGTACCAATGATTCCATTTTTCATTTATTACTCCATGTTCGGTTTCCAACGCGTTGGCGATCTAATTTGGGCAGCGGCAGATCAACGTACACGCGGCTTTTTAATGGGCGGTACGGCGGGCAGAACCACACTCAACGGTGAAGGCTTACAACATGAAGACGGGCATAGTCATATCATGTCGGCGACTGTGCCAAACTGTGTATCTTATGATCCGACGTATGCGTATGAAATTGCCGTCATTATTCAAGATGGTCTACACCGTATGTATGTTGAACAAGAAGATGTGTTCTATTACATTACCGTGATGAACGAAAATTATGCCCATCCTGCTATGCCGAAAGGTATTGAGCTGGATATATTGAAAGGGATGTATTCTTTTGCTCAAGGTGCAGACAATAAAGCCCCGCGCGTACAATTATTAGGCTCTGGTACTATTTTCCGTGAAGTTGAGTTTGCCGCTGAATTATTGCGTAATGATTGGGGTGTAGAAGCCGATTTATGGAGCTGCCCTAGCTTTACCGAATTAGCGCGTGATGGTCAACAGTGTGAACGTTGGAATCGCCTGCATCCTACCGAAGCAGCTAAACACGCTCATGTGAGTAACTGCTTAGCGAATGCGGTAGGCCCTGTCATTGCCGCGACAGATTACACGCGTGCCTTTGCTGAACAAATTCGCCCTTATATCAAAGCATCTTATACCGTGTTAGGCACAGATGGTTTTGGACGTTCGGATACCCGCGAAAATCTACGCAGCTTTTTTGAAGTAGATCGTTATCACGTCACCATTGCCGCGCTGAAAAGTTTGGCAGATGCAGGGCAGTTTGAAGCCACTAAAATTGAGGTTGCCCTTGCTAAATATGGTATAGCTACTGATATAACCGCGCCTTGGCTGAGATAGGAAGCACAGATGACTGTATTAATCGAAATAAAAGTCCCCGATGTTGGCAATGTCGCAGAAATTGATGTTGTTGAAGTATTGATTCAGGCGGGCGACGTAGTGGCATTGGAACAAACCGTTGCCGTGTTAGAAACTGACAAAGCCAGCATGGAGCTACCGTCCAGTGCCTCAGGCACAGTGCAGCAGGTCTATATTAAACAAGGCGATAAAGTCTCCGAAGGCTCATTAATTGCCACCGTGTTAGCCAACGTAGATGCTGCTGTGATTGCTGCCCCTGTTGAACAAGCCGTCGCCGCGCCTGTTGTTGTAGAAGAAAAAGCACCCACGCCAGTTCCTGCGGTGGTAAAAATCTCTGCACCAGCGGTCGCCGTTACACAAACCGACTCAAGCAAAACAGCTCATGCGTCGCCCTCTGTGCGGCTATTTGCGCGTGAACTAGGCGTTGATGTAAGCAGAATAAAAACAGGGAGTGGTCGTAAGGGACGCATACTGAAAGACGATGTGAAAAACTTCGTTAAAAAAGTCATGGCGGAAGGTATTGTTGCTACAGGTGCTGGTATTCCTAGCATTCCAGCGGTGGATTTTTCAGTATTTGGTGACACAGAAATTCAAAAACTGAGCAAAATTAAACGCTTAACGGGGCAGAATCTAAGCCGCGTGTGGCTGAATTTGCCGATGGTTACTTATCATGAAGAAGCCGACATTACTGAAATGGAGGCATTTCGTAACGCACTAAATACCAACAAAGCCAAGGGTGAATTAAAAATCACGGGCTTAATGTTTATCATAAAAGCCTTAGTCGCCGCAATGCAGCAGTTTCCTAACTTTAATGCGTCGCTGTCTGCCGATGGTGAGCAACTGATATTGAAAAAATATTTTAATATCGGGGTTGCTGTTGATACGCCTAAAGGTTTAGTCGTGCCTGTGTTACGCGATGTAAATAACAAAACCGTCAACGAATTAGCGGCCGAAATCGCGGAAAAAAGTGAAAAAGCACGACAAGGTAAATTGCTACCTGCGGATATGCAGGGTGGTTGTATGACTATTTCCAGCTTAGGCGGTATTGGTGGCATGGCGTTTACACCGATAGTCAATGCACCTGAAGTCGCCATTCTTGGTGTCACTCGCGCTAAAATGCAGCCTGTTTGGGATGGTAAGGAATTTAAACCCCGCTTAATGTTACCCTTAGATTTAACCTATGATCATCGCGTGATTGATGGTGCAGAAGGTGCGAAATTTATGGCAGCTATTCAATATTATTTAGGCGATATTCGCCGCTTGTTACTTTAATTAAAGGCAACACACAATGAACGATACAGTAGTACATACAGAAGTTTTAGTATTAGGCGGTGGGCCGGGGGGTTACAGTGCTGCCTTTCGCGCCGCTGATTTAGGTAAGCAAGTCACCTTGGTTGAACGTTACCCTGTCATTGGTGGCGTGTGTTTGAATGTGGGCTGTATTCCATCAAAAGCCTTGTTACACGTCGCCCATACCATTCACGAAGCCGCTGAAGTAGAAGCACATGGCGTAAGTTTTGGTAAACCGTCAGTTGATCTTGACAAAGTGCGTGACTGGAAAGCCAGTGTGACTAAATCGTTAAATGATGGTTTAGCAGGTTTAGCTAAACAACGCAAAGTCACAATTATTCAAGGTGTTGGGCAATTTACTTCCGCCGAAACAGTGGCAATAGAAACTGCTGACGGGGTTGTCACTGTGCGCTTTGAGCAAGCCATTATTGCCGCAGGTTCACAACCCACAAAAATACCGATTTTCCCACATGATGATGCCCGTTTATGGGATTCTACTGATGCTCTCGAATTAACAGAAATTCCTAAAAAATTGCTGATAGTCGGCGGTGGCATTATCGGTTTAGAAATGGCAACGGTGTATCACGCGCTGGGTTCAGAAATTAGCGTAGTAGAACTCATGGATCAAGTCATACCTGGTTGTGATAAAGATTTAGTGAATCCACTATTCCGTCGTATTAAAAAACAGTACGAGAATATCTGGTTAGAAACCCGCGTGACCTCAATTGAATCGCACGATGACGGTTTGAAAGTCTTTTTTGAAGGCAAAGGCGCACCCGAACATGAGTTATTCGATGCGGTATTAGTCTCTGTCGGACGTAGACCCAATGGCAAAAAAATCGGTGCAGAACTCGCTGGTATTGAAGTCAATGAACAAGGTTTTATTCCTGTTGATAAACAACAACGCACTAACGTAGCGCATATTTTCGCTGTGGGTGACATTGTTGGCAATCCGATGCTAGCGCACAAAGCTGTTTACGAAGCTAAAATTGCCGCTGAAGTTATTGCGGGACATAAAGCAGGTTTTGATGCCCTAACGATTCCCTCAGTCGCTTATACTGATCCTGAAATTGCGTGGATGGGACTCACTGAAAATCAAGCCAAACAACAAGGTATAGAGTATGAAAAAGGCTCATTCCCTTGGGCGGCAAGTGGTCGTTCATTGAGCACAGGACGCAAAGAAGGCTTAACAAAAATACTGACTGATAAAGAAACAGGCAGAATTCTTGGCGCGGGCATGGTCGGCACCAATGCAGGTGAACTCATTGCAGAAACTGTGCTGGCATTAGAAATGGGTGCCGATGTAGAAGATATTGCATTAACCATACACGCACATCCTACCCTATCAGAAACGGTGGCATTTGCCGCTGAAATGATTACAGGCACTATTACCGATCTTTATATCAAAAAATAATTAAGGTAAAAGGCGCAAGGTAAAAGGTGCAAGGTGAAAATTATGCACCTTGAACCTCGCACCTTGCACCTTGCACCTTATACTCACACTTTTTTCAATTACTTATATGATAAGAAAGCTAGCTATTTTCGTTGTACTCGTATTATTGGTCGTCATTAATTACAGTATATGGAATCGCATTAACAACCCACTACATTTACAACCGTGGACTAAAACCACGCTGGGTGTGACTTATGACCCTATGCGTAAAGAAGACACACAACCTACTACTCAATCCTTCAATCCCGATAATATCGACTCTGATTTCGCCCTGCTGGCTGACAAAGTTCACGCTATTCGTACTTACAGTATGCTCAGAGGTCAGGATGCTATTCCTGCCTTAGCCGCCAAACATAATTTGAATGTCACGCTAGGTGCGTGGATAGGCAAAGAGTTGGATATAAACAAAGAAGAAATTGCTAAATTAATCGAGATTAGTCGTCAAGATTATAAAAATATCCTAAGAGTCACGGTGGGTAACGAAACCTTGCTACGAAAAGATGTCACTGAAGATGAACTCATAGACTATATTCGTGACGTAAAAAAGCAGCAATGGCACCCTGTCGGCACATCGGAAACATGGGATATGTGGTTAGCACACCCTAAGTTAATTGATGAAGTTGATTTTATTGGTGTTCATATTCTGCCCTATTGGGAAGGCAAACGTATTCATGAAGCGGTTGATTATGTCTTTGAACGCTATGAAGAAATTAAAAAACTTGCCAAAGGTAAACCTGTCATCATCACAGAAGCAGGTTGGCCGTCCGATGGTCAACCCTTTCAACATTCCACAGCCTCCAGAACTAATCAAGCCACATTTTTGCGTGAGTTTTTTAATCGCGTCGATAAATACAATCAAGATTTAAAAGACAAAGACAAACTCAATTATTATATTGTTGAAGCCTTCGACCAACCGTGGAAAAAATCGATAGAAGGATCAGTCGGTGCCTATTGGGGTATCTTTAATGCTGACCGCCAGCCTAAATATCCAATGGATGGTGATGTAGTTGCCATGCCTGACTGGGAAAATTGGGCAATAGGCGCAGCCGTTTTCAGTTTATTACTGATGTGTTTATTTTTATTTACGCGTAGCACACTAAAATTACCAGGTGTATTGTTTTTTGGGTTAATTGCTAACCTCGCGATTTCAGTTATTTTCTGGTCTGCCTCCATCGGTGCGCACCAATATCAAACCAACTTGAGTGTTTTCTTCTGGGCATTGATGCTATTAATGCAGGCAATGGCGGTGGTTATTTTACTGATTGAAAGTTTGGAAATTGCCGAAGTCATCTGGCATAGAAAAACAGCGCGTACTTTTCAACCACTCACACCTACCGCAAGTTTCAAATATCCAAAAGTCTCGCTGCATCTACCGATTCATAATGAACCGCCGATGATGGTGCGTAAAACCTTAGAAGCACTGGCAAAAGTTGATTATCCCAACCTAGAAGTCTTGGTCATGGATAACAACACCAAAGACCCTGCGGTGTGGGAGCCTGTTAAAGCCGATTGCGAACGCTTAGGGCCGATGTTTCGCTTTTTCCATTTAGAAAACTGGCCAGGATTTAAAGCAGGTGCGATTAATCACGCACTTGAACAAACTGACAGTGATGCGGAAATTATTGCTGTCATCGACAGCGATTACGTTCTCTCGCCAGACTGGTTAAAGTGCATGGTGCCGTATTTTGATAATGAAAATGTCGGCTTTATTCAATCGCCACAAGATTATCGTGATCGTCATCAAAGTACCTTTAAAAATTTCTGTTATTGGGAATATGCGGGTTTCTTTAATATCGGCATGGTACAGCGCAACGAATACAACGCCATTATTCAACATGGTACGATGACTATGATACGCAAATCTGCCTTGCTGGAAGTTGGCAACTGGGCAGAATGGTGTATTTGTGAAGACAGTGAATTAGGCTTGCGTCTGTATGAAGCGGGTTATGACTCTGTGTATGTGAAAGACTCATTTGGTAAAGGGGTTATGCCCGATACCTTCTCTGGCTTTATGACACAACGTTTCCGTTGGGTGTATGGTGCGATGCAAATCATCAAAGGGCATTGGCGCAGTTTTATCCCCACCAAAAAATCACCACTTACACCTGCGCAACGCTATTACTTTATTGCAGGCTGGCTACCGTGGTTTTCTGATGCCTTAGCGTTAGTGTTTACCACGTCGAGTTTGATTTTAACAGCGGTGATTCTCTATGAACCCATTAGTAGCGAACTGCCTTCTAATGTATTTTTAATGCCCACCATTGGCTTATTCAGCTTTAAAATTTTGCGCGGGTTGTGGCTCTATCAAGCGCGTGTTCCGTGTTCAATATGGGAATCCTTAGGGGCATCATTGACAGGGTTAGCATTAACTCATACCGTTGCACTAGGCACAATACAAGGATTATTTACCTCAGGTAAACCCTTTATGCGTACCCCCAAGTATGAAAAACAAGGCGCGTTAATCTCTGGTTTACGAATCATACAGCAAGAATTGCTGATGTTGATTCTATTAAGTATTGCCATTTGGCAAATGAGCAATGTCCAACACTTTGATAATCTGAGTGGTAAATTGTGGATAGCAATTTTGTCCGTACAACTTGTGCCATACCTTGCTACCTTACTCACTTTGCTTATTAGTGTCGCTCCTAGCTATACCAAAAAAGGCAAATTGAATGCTGAGGAGCTAGACGACCTGTAGGTTGAGTTGCCGCTTTTTGGCAACCCAACGTATTCGCAGGTTTTGTTGGGTTGGCTATCGCCAGCCCAATCTACCAAGCTGTGTGATATAAAGCGTTCCGTGTTGTTTCGCTACAAAAAAACAGGGCAATATTTTTTATTCCAATTATAACGAGGGCTTTTATGAAAAAATCGATAGTAATCGTAGCTACTTTAGTATCTGCATTGGCATTCTCTTCTAGCGTTTTCGCCAAAAAAGAACAAGCAATAAAATTCGATATGAAGGACTTAACCTGTAAAGAACTACTTGAAATGGAAGCCGATGATATGGGTGTCATATTAATGTGGCTAGATGGTTACTTGTCTGGTGTTACAAATGATACTAAATTTGATAGCAATCAATTCGGCACTTTTGCAGGTTCGTTAGGTGAGCATTGCGGTATAAACCAAAGCGATAAAGTTGTTGATGCGAGTCATAAACTAGGTATTCAGTAATACCATAGGGATGCTCATCAGTCAGTGATGAAAATTCTCTTTTTCAAGTCTTAGCAAGTAGATACCATCTCTCCAAATCAATCACAAGCGAAAAAATCATCCCGTTTGTGGTTGATAGGGTTACTGGTGTTTTAAGACACCGAAGCAAATCTGTACCAGTTTACGCATAGCCGCGCCGAGTGCGGCATTTTGCTTTTGCCTTTGCTGGTTAGGCGTTCGTATTGGGCTTTAATGTCAGGGTTGTAGCGGATGGCTACGACTGCCGCCATGTAGAGCTTGGCACGAATGATGGGATTGCCCGCTTTGGACAGGTGAGCGCGTCCTTTAACGCTGTTGCCTGATTCGTGTTGTACAGGTGCTAAGACCACGCTGTCTTTTTTGTCGTTTTTACTTCTTACCCCTAAGCCTTGCGCGTAAAACTTCACCTGCGCTGGATTAACCACCGACACGTTCGCGCCTGCTTCATACAGAAAAGTCGCCAGTTGTTCGTGATAAATACCCGTTGCTTCCATGACAAAATGCAGCTCGGCTATCGCTAAACCTTTATTTTTTAATGACCAATCCAGCAAGTCTTGCCAACCCAGCAATTTATTAACAACCGCTTTGGTTTTCAGCTTGTCCTGCTCTCTTAGCCACGCACAGTCCAGCTTTTCTTTGCTGACATCTATACCTATTATGTTCATTTCTTTCACTCCCCTTGTTCATTCAGCCTCTTTCCCTCAGGAAGGACTCGGATACCATTCAGTATTAAGAAATCAGTGCATGGGTTTTATCTACGTCACAGACTTGCGTCTAAGGATGGGTACAAACTCTAATCATGCACTCTGATATACTACTAGCTAAGCAATATATCGCTTTTCTCCTTTGGTTTGGAGAGATACAAGGTAGAGGCGATAGGCGAAACCCATCATTAATTTGTGATGTGATGGGTTTCGCGTTTTTCTATCCATCCTACCAAGCTGCATCTCACACCGTAGCGCGGTGCAAGGTTATTCCCACGCAGCACTAGGGAATAAAAAACTGATTTTAATAAAAAGAGGTTTATATGGTTCAAGTTCTACAAAAAGGCACAAATATATCTTTAACAAAAATTGCTCCGAACTGCGATAAGATAACAATCGCTGTTAAATGGGTTAAAGAAGCGAATGACGAAACGGATTTTGATATTGATGCCAGTGCATTTATGTTGGCTGATAATAATAAAATTAGAACTGACGATGACTTTATTTTTTATAATCAACCTAAATCGCCAGACAATGCTGTTGAATTAATTAGTCTTCAAGAAAGCAACAGCCAATTTTTTGAAATAGCATTTAACTGCATTCCAGCTAATATTGATAAAGTTTCAATTGTTTTGACGCTAAATGAAGCAAAAGAACGCCAACAAAACTTTGGTATGTTGGATAAAATAACTGTTGAAATATTAAACTCTCATAAAACAGCATTGGCTTCTTATGTTTTACAGGATTCTGAAATTGAAACCGCGCTTATTTTGGGTGAGTTATATCGTTATAATGGTGAATGGAAATTTAAAGCTATAGGGCAAGGTTATATAGAAGGATTAGATATTTTAGCTAGAAATTATGGTGTCGATATAGATTCTGACTCTGAAACGAATCACGTTCAAACTGAAGTTGAAACTGAAAGTAAGCCAGATTTACCAAGAATACCTGTAGTTATTAGATATACCGAAGCTATTAAACTTAATATAGAAAGATTCAAGGAAAAAGCAAAAAATGCTAAACGTGATAATCTTAAGGAAGATAAAACCCGCGAAATAATTATTGACGGTATTTTACAAAATATACTGGGCTATCAAATTAAACATATTAAATTAGAATATCCCATTCCTAAGCAGAATTTGAGAGTAGATTATCTTATTTCATTGAATGGTAAAAATACAATGATTGTGGAGGCTAAACGAATTAATCAAACTTTGGAGGCAGTCCATATTTCTCAAGCCGTATCCTATGCGTATTTTCTTAAAATTGATTTTGCTTTATTAACTAATGGTGTTGATTGGCAACTGTATTATGTAATACCTAAAAAATTAAAAAAATACGAGTATCGTCATGTTTTTTCAATTAACTTACTAGATTTTAATGATAACGCCGCAGAAAAATTATTTTCAATTTCTCGATTTGGCATTATAGGAGAAAACAGTTTTGAGGTAATGAAATCAAAAATAAATGCTTTATCTACAATTGATAATGCGCTTTTATTAGATGAAATAATAGAAAAAATAGCCAGTATCATCAATAATAATCAAGAGCATAAAATTACGCATAATGAAGTACGCAATGTTATGGAACGTAATAAATTAGGATGGTTGAGTTAAACAAGCTCTTATAATATTAGGGTGGGCAACGCTTTTCTGCCTCATACACATCAACTTAAGAAAACTCATAACAGGCGCACAAGGCTAAACTCGCTTGGATGGCGGTTTTACCGTTATTGCTGGCATTTTCTTTCCCCCGTGCTGACGCTTCTTCGGATAATGCGATCAGGAGTAGCCTCGCTTTGAGATGGGTGTCAACTCCCAGTTCCACGCGGCATTCCTGTTGATGGACTCCTGCCCGTTTAAGACCGTGCAGGTCAATCGCTAGCCCCTGTTCATCAAACAGCGCGGTATTAATTTGATAACGCAAAATCCAATACTCGTTCCATTCCGCCTGTGCTTTCAGGCGTGCCAAATTGAAATAACCCAAGCCTTGTATGCGTAAACTGCCTCACTCATAAACCGCGTTTGCTAACGGACTGCGATTATCGAATAGCTTGCCTTGTTGCAAATTACACTGCAACTGCACTGTGTTTAACTCAATAGCTTTTTGCTAACTCCGTTGCTTTGTTGTTTAAAATCGTCTGTAGTAATACTCACTGATTTAATTGTCTTTTGTGTTTTTCCTCATCAGGAAGCACTTGAATACCATTCAGTCTTAAGAAAAAGCGGGGCATGGGTTTTATCTACTCGACAGACTTTTTGTCTCAGTCCGTGTTCAAACTCTAATCATGCACCGTGATATACTGCTAGCTAAGCAATATGTCATTGGCTTGGAGAGATACAAGCCCACAATGACCCAATGGGCTACTTGTTTTATAAAAACGGTGCAAGCATGACCAAACAACAACTGTTAGTCAAAATTCAGCTAGCCAAACAGCAACAATGGCAAGAGCTGGATTTATCACAGCAAGGATTAACCGAATTACCACCCGAACTGGGGCAACTTCACACCTTGCGCACGTTGTATCTGTACAATAATCAATTGCGCTACTTACCGCCTGAAATAGGACAACTCTCAGCCTTGCAAGAGTTAGTTATCGGCACTAATCAACTGCGTTGGTTGCCATCTGAAATTGCCCAGCTCACCGTATTACGCGGACTATACGCTTCTGATAATCAACTCTGCCGCTTTCCGCCCGAAATTTCACAACTGAACGCGCTACATTCTTTGAGTTTGTCTAATAATCCACTTACTTATCTACTGCCTGAAATTGCCCAACTTAGCAATTTACGAGAACTGTATCTCGACAACACTCAACTACACAGTTTACCGCCTGAACTTGGGCAATTAAATTTAGCCGTGTTGGATGTAAGTCGTAATCATCTAAGCTGTGTAGCACAAGAACTGGGGTTATTAAGTGATTTGCGCGTGTTAGATTTGCGTCATAATCCCTGCCAGTTACCCGAAACCATCGGTGACTTAAAAAAACAAGGTGCGGGTGTTTATATTCCACAAAACTGTTATCTACCCGATGAAATGCTCAATGAATCTAGCGGGATGATTGACCGTTATTTGACTGGGTGGTAATGGCATGACACAGCTAGCCATAGTGGCGTGAGCCAAATAATGCGGTGCCAATTCTGACAATAGTTGAACCTTCGGCAATCGCGGCGTTTAAGTCATCGCTCATGCCAAACGAAAAAGTATCTAGTTCTGGTTTGTTGAGATTTTTGACTGCTTGGTAAAGTGTTTTATACGGCTGACATTGCTGTTCAAAATTATCACTAGGGGCAGGAATTGCCATGATACCTCGCAGTTTTATGTTGGGTAGTGTAGTAACTTGCTCACACAGCTCCGCTAATTCACTCAAACTAATGCCAGATTTGCTGGCTTCATCACTGATATTCACTTGTAAGCAAATATTCAATGGAGCTAAATAACTTGGACGCTGTTCGCTAAGTCGCCTAGCAATTTTTAAGTTATCCACACTGTGTACCCAGTCAAAATGACTGGCAATGGCTTTGGTTTTGTTGGATTGAATAGGCCCTATGAAATGCCATGTTATATCAAATGCACCCAAGGCTTGTTGTTTACTCAGAGCTTCCTGTAGATAGTTTTCACCAAAATGGCGTTGCCCTGCTTGATAGGTAGTGGCAATCAGCGAGGCGGGTTTGGTTTTGCTAACGGCTAATAACAATACTGAACCCGTGTGACGTTGGTAGTTTATTTCAGCTTGCCGAATTTGTGTGTGAATGGTTTTTAATCGATGAATAAGTGTGGTCATGGTGACTAACTAAATTATTGTGAATGGTCAACCATATCATAGCTTCAAAAAAGTAATCAGTTAGGTTATGGTATAAGTTATTTTTTATTTCTATGTGCCGAGGAGTGTTATGGATATTACTGAGTTATTGGCTTTTTCTGTTAAAAATAAGGCATCAGATTTACATTTATCAGCGGGATTGCCGCCAATGATTCGAGTAGATGGTGATATTCGGCGTATTAACATTCCCTCATTAGATCACAAAGGCGTTCATGGGTTGATTTATGACATTATGAATGATAAACAACGGCGGGATTATGAGGAGTTTTTAGAAACCGACTTTTCTTTTGAGCTACCAGGTGTGGCGCGATTTCGAGTCAACGCTTTTAATCAAGAGCGCGGGGCAGCGGCAGTTTTTAGAACCATTCCGTCTGTGGTGTTGAGTTTAGAAGATTTAAAAGCCCCGAAGTTTTTTGAAGAATTGTGTAAAAAACCACGCGGCATGGTGTTAGTGACAGGCCCAACAGGTTCGGGAAAATCCACTACATTGGCAGCGATGATTAATCATATTAATTACAATGATTATGCGCATATTTTGACTGTTGAAGACCCTATCGAATTTGTCCACGAAAGCCAAAAATCACTCATCAATCAACGCGAAGTGCATCGTGATACCCACGGTTTTAATGAAGCCTTGCGTTCAGCACTGCGGGAAGACCCTGATATTATTCTGGTGGGTGAAATGCGGGATTTAGAAACTATTCGACTGGCTATGACGGCCGCAGAAACAGGGCATTTAGTGTTTGGTACACTACATACCACCTCCGCTGCCAAAACCATCGACCGTATTATCGACGTATTTCCAGCGGCTGAAAAAGAAATGATACGCTCCATGTTATCGGAGTCATTACAAGCAGTTATTTCTCAAACATTGATGAAGAAAATCGGTGGTGGGCGTATTGCTGCACATGAAATCATGGTGGGTACGCCTGCGATTAGAAACTTAATTCGTGAAGCCAAAGTCGCACAAATGTATTCGGCCATTCAAACAGGACGCAGAGACGGAATGCAGACCTTAGATCAGAACATGAAAGAAATGGTTGATAAAGGTTTAGTGACGGCAGCAATGGCAATGTCGAAAGCAGTAAATAAAGATATGTTTCGTTAAGGAGACGATGATGGATTTTGAAAAATTATTATTATTGATGTGCCAGAAAAAAGCATCGGATTTATTTATAACCGCAGGAAGACCACCTTGTATGAAGATTGACGGGGTATTGCTCGATGTGTCTAAAACTCAGTTGACTGAAGATCAGGCACTAAAAACGGTACTGAGTATTATGACTCCAGCTCAGCAAACCGAATTTGAAAACACCAAAGAGTGTCAATTTGCAATTAATTATCCAGAGTTAGGTCGTTTTCGCGTCAGTGCCTATACACAGCGCGACGCTGCTGCAATGGTATTACGCCGTATTGAACATGAAATACCCAATGTTGAAGAGCTAAATTTACCGCTGATTTTAAAAGACATTATTATGGAAAAGCGGGGATTGGTAATTTTTGTTGGTGCGACAGGCACGGGTAAATCCACCAGCTTAGCGTCGTTAATTAAGTATCGTAATCAAAATAGCCGTGGTCATATTATTACCATTGAAGATCCAATAGAATTTCAGCACCCCCATTTAGGTTGTATTATCAGTCAACGTGAAGTAGGGTTAGATACCGAATCGTATGAAGTTGCACTAAAAAATACCCTGCGCCAAGCACCTGATGTGATTTTAATTGGTGAAATTAGAACCCGTGAAACCATGCAAAATGCTATCACCTTTGCAGAAACAGGGCATTTATGTTTATCAACGCTACACGCTAATAATGCTAACCAAGCGATAGATCGTATTCTGCATTTTTTCCCCGATGAAATGCACGATCAATTATTAATGGATTTATCGCTAAATCTAAAAGGTATTGTCGCACAACAACTCATTAAACGCGCCGATGGCAAAGGTCGTTATCCTGTCGTTGAAATTTTTCTTAATACACCTTTAGCTAAGGATTACATTCGCAAAGGTGAACTGCACAAGCTCAAAGAGTTAATGAAAGAGTCTAAAGAGCAGGGAATGCAAACCTTCGATCAAGCACTTTTCGATTTATATAAAGAGCAAAAAATTAGTTATGAGGACGCGCTCAATTCAGCCGATTCTAAAAATGAAGTACGGCTAATGATTAAGCTAGGGGATGAAAATGCCACTTATGATTCGAGTGATATTTTATTGAAAAATACCGATGAAGAGGAAGGGGTGTTACAGTTACACCGCCCTACATTAACAAATAAAATATAATTTTTCTGCGGGCAAATTCAAAAAGTGCGCCAGTTATGCACCACTCAACTTTTGAATAGTTTCGTAAGCCTTGCTAATCTGCTGGGTTTTTTCTTTAGCCCGCAGCATGGTTGCTTCAGATAGCCCTTTGGAGGCTAATTTATCAGGGTGATGTTGACTCATAAGACGGCGGTAAGCCTGTTTAACGTCCGCCTGATTAGCGGCGGGTGTTAAACCTAATACTTTATAGGCCTCAGCTTTGTTTGATGTGTGTGTATTAGAAATCTGTGCTGTTTGCTGGTAAAAATACTGCTGTGAAAGTCGCCGTATTTTTATACGTTGATAATTAAATTGAGAGATTTTCAATTGACGGCACAAATGCCATAACACCGCGTCTTCGTGACTGGTTAACGTGCCATTTACAATCGCTGTTTGCAGTTGAATGTCTAAAAAACGCTGGATTAAATTCGAATGCTGGTGACATTCTTGATAAAACTGAGCCAGCACATGATCCAGCGGAAAATTGATTTGTTTACCTTGTTGAAAAAGATTAATTGCCGTGTCTTGCAGCTCGGTATCTAACTGCATTTCACTCATCGTCCGTTTAGCGAAACTGATTGCTTCTGGGTAAACCCGACCATTTACCTTAGCAACATGACCCATCACTGAAAAAGTCGCTGCAAAAAACGCCATTTGCGCCTGTGATGACTCAATAGATTTCGTCTCTTCCCTATTACCCAATTGATGAGCAATAGACGCACCCAGAATAGCACCTAACGGCCCGCCGACCACAAAGCCAAACGCACCGCCAATCACCGACCTTAACAAACTCATTCAAACAACCCTACCCTGTTAATAATGCTAAAATTATAACATTAACCATCTTGCAGCCCATCGAGGACTTATGACCATTTCAGACGCACTTTATCAATCAGAACTGCCTTCTTTAACACTTCTTGCGCGTGGCAAAGTCCGTGATATTTACGCCATTGATGATGACACTATGCTGATTGTTGCCACCGACAGATTGTCCGCATTTGACGTGATTCTACCAGACCCCATACCCAACAAAGGACAGGTATTAACCAGTATTTCTAATTTCTGGTTTAAAAAAATGCAGCACGTCATGCCCAACCACATCACCAACATACCCCTAGAACAGGTCATCCCCAACGCCGAAGAACGCGCACCGATTGAAGGTCGCGCGGTTGTCGTTAAACGCTTAAATCCACTGCCTGTTGAAGCCATAGTACGCGGTTATTTAATTGGCTCAGGCTGGAAAGATTACCAACAAACAGGTGCGATATGCGGCATTCAACTACCCGAAGGCTTACAACAAGCTCAGCAACTGCCTGAACCCATTTACACCCCATCAACTAAAGCCGCTGTTGATCAACACGATGAAAATGTCTCATTTGAACATACCGTCGCATTAATCGGACAAGACTTAGCCGAGCAAGTGCGTGATGCCAGTTTGAAGCTCTACAAAGAAGCCGCCAGTTATGCCAAAGAACGCGGCATTATTATTGCCGACACTAAATTTGAATTTGGTGTGGATAAAGCAGGCACACTCTATTTAATTGATGAAGCTTTAACGCCAGATTCGTCACGTTTCTGGCCCGTGGATCAATACCAAGTTGGCATTAGCCCACCCAGTTTTGATAAGCAATATGTGCGTGATTATTTAGAAACCTTAGATTGGGATAAAAAAGCCCCCGCCCCTACATTACCTGCTGAAGTTGCTGAATATTGCGCGGCAAAATACCGCGAAGCTGAATTGCGGTTAACACGAGCATAATTCATTACCATTTCAAAACATAGCGCGTGTGGAGCGTAGCATTAAGTAGCTGACCATATATCTTTTAACATTTTGGCTGGCAGGATTGTTAAGCCGTTCATGGTGAGCTGTGAGCTTGTCGAACAGTCGAACCATGAGCGGGCTTAACCGTCCATCCTTCGACAGGCTTCCTTCGACAGGCTTCCTTCGACAGGCTTCCTTCGACAGGCTCAGGACGAACGGTTAAGCCTGTTTTCTATTTTGTTAAAAGACTTTTGAGCGACTACTTAGCTCCACACTGGCTATGAAACTGATAGGTATGCTCTTACGGTGATTTATCGTCCCATACTCATACCCGCTTCTCTAATTATATAATCACTCAAATCTATACCCACAGAATCAGGATCAACGACTTTAGTAATACTCAGTTTTAACGAACGTGTACTTATGCTAAATTTGAATTGTTCTAAATTAACAACTTGCGGATCACAAAACATCCCCTTTTTATTCTTAACAACCATAAGAGTTGGTAATGAACTTTTCTCTTGTTTAGTACCAATCACAATGGCTATTTCGCCGCTATTTAGCTCAACTACACTACCAATTGGATAAATCCCTAAGCATTTAATAAATTCCTCGACCAGTTCCGCATCAAAGAAACTACCACGCATCATGTAAATAGATTTCAATGCGTCAGAACAGGAAATCTGTACTTTAGCTCCTGGATGATTAGTGACTATCTCATAAACATCAACGATGGAAATTAATCTGGAGAAAGAGTCAATTTCATTACCTATTAAACCATCAGGATAACCTTTGCCATTCACTCGCTCATGATGTGAGCGGGCGACTTTTATGGCGATACTTGGAATATCAGGGGTATTCAATAATATTTCTTCACCATATTGAGTGTGCATTTCCATTTCTTTTTTTTCTTCGGGCGTTAGCTTTCTATTGTGTTTGTCAAGAATGGCTTGAGACACTTTAATTTCCCCCATGTCATGCAGTAATGCAGCGTAACCCAAATCAGATAATTGCTGTTCATTAAGCCCCAAATGGCGACCAAAAAGTAAACTAAGAATACATACATTTAGACTATGGCGAGCGGTATCTTGTTGTTTTGATTTTAGATTGCTAAGTAATGCCAGTGCATTAGGATTGTGCATCACGCCATCAATAACACCATGAACACAGGCTTTTAGTTCAACTGGACTGTTTTTTTTATTGAGCCGAAAATCATTTAATACGTTATGTAGCGAGGTTTCTGTATTTTCATAGACTTGACGGGCAACAGCCATCTTTGCTTCAAATTGTTTTATATCTACGATGGCTTCATCGGGGGCATTGGCAGCTTTACACTTGTACAAGAAAATCTTATCGGCAATTGATGGATCGCTTTTGTCCTCATCAATTTCAACAGTGCGACAATATTTTTGCAGTTGCTGAATCTGTTTTTCCGTTTTAATAAGGAAACTTTGAAACAAAAAAGGCGTTCCTATCCACGATCTGTCCAAGGCAGAAACATACATACCACAACACAGATCTGAAGTGCTAAGTTTTATCATTGTGAATTCCAGTGGTGACTTTTTGTGTCTGCTATTATCTCTTTTTGATATAAAAAATCTGTGTGTGTGATTGCTTTATAAATTCAACGATTTGATGACCTGCTTGGTCAGTATAGACACCAAAGTCTAAATGTGCTGCGGGGTCAGTGGCAATCACTTTCACGATTTCGCCGCTAGTCATTGCCATCAAGGCTTTTTTAAGTCGCAATAAAGGCAGAGGACATTGCAAACCGCTGGCATCTACTTCCAGATTAAATTCAATCATAATTTAGTTTTAACACTCTCAATTCAAATGTAGAGTGCTTATAATACCATTCTCTATTAAATCGACGCATCATCACCATAGAATGGATTATTTTCCTATTTTTGTAAAACTGAAAGACCAAGATTGCCTCGTTGTCGGTGGTGGCGAAATAGCCGCGCGAAAAATTGATTGTTTAGCCCGCGCAGGTGCGAAAATCACCGTCATTGCTAAAGAAATAAGCACCAACGTCGCCGAAATGGCAGTCAGTCACTCGCTTACCTTGCAACAAAAAGCCTTTTTACCTGAAGACCTGCGCGGTTTTAGACTAGTAGTATCGGCTACCAATGACGATGAAACCAATCGTCTAGTGGCAACTACCGCAGAACAACAGAAAATTTTGGTGAATGTGGTCGATAATCCAGCACTGTGTAGCTTTATATTTCCTGCTATTGTTGATCGTTCGCCGCTGATTATTGCGGTGTCTTCCAGTGGTGCTGCACCCGTATTAGCTCGCTTACTTCGCGCCAAAATAGAAACCCTGATTCCACCGAGTTATGGACGACTAGCACAATTAGCGGCTAAATTTAGAAGCCCCGTGCAACAACACTTTAAAACATTTCAACAACGACGGATTTTTTGGGAGCACGTTTTTCAAAGTAATATTGCTGAACTGGTTTTTGCGGGTAAAGACGAACAAGCCAAACAACAGTTACAACAAACCTTGAATACCACCGAAAACATCCCGCCTGTGGGTGAAGTTTATTTAATAGGCGCAGGGCCTGGTGCGGCTGATTTATTAACCTTTCGTGCGTTACGTTTGCTACAACAAGCTGATGTTGTAGTTTATGATCGCTTGGTTTCGCCTGACATTCTTGATTTAGCTCGCCGCGACAGCGAAAAAATTTATGTCGGCAAACAACGTCAAAATCATGCCTTACCGCAAGAATCTATCAATACCCTACTGGCAGATTTAGCCAAAGCAGGCAAACGCGTCGCCCGCTTAAAAGGTGGCGATCCTTTTATTTTTGGTCGTGGTGGTGAAGAAATTGAAACCCTCATGCAGCAAGGCATTCATTTTCAAGTTGTTCCAGGTATTACTGCTGCCTCAGGTTGCGCGACTTATGCAGGTATTCCACTTACTCACAGGGATCATGCCCAATCCTGCACCTTTGTCACAGGGCATTTAAAAGACGATTCCGTCAATTTAAACTGGACACAACTAGCCGTACCTAATCAAACTATCGTTATTTACATGGGGTTAGTCGGGTTAGAAAAAATTTGTCAGTCATTAATTGCGCATGGGAGCGATGAAAATTTACCGATTGCCTTAGTGCAGCAAGGCACGACGCATAATCAACGTGTCATTATCGGTACTTTATCGACCTTACCCGCACAAGTTGCTCAACTGGATATTAAACCGCCAACGCTGATTATTATCGGTACTGTGGTGACACTCCATGAACGGCTGCGGTGGTTTGATGGTTGACCGCTTAAAACGATTACAAAACCGTTCGCACCGAAGCTCTTCGAAGTGTGAATGTGATTCGACAAGGCTCTCCTGAGTTTAGCGAAGGACTCACCACGAACGGTATCATTTTATTGTGTGTTAGCTCCATGAACAATATGAATGCAAAGAAGTGAATAAAACAATTGAATTTTATCCGTAAATTCCCTATTCTTTGCTGGCTTAAACGTTATTTCCACATAAAAGAACATCTGTTCTTTTTCAATCATCAAGAGAGGTCAATATGAAAAAATCATTAGCTACATTAGCTGGCGTTATGTTAATTACTTTAAGCGGCGCAGCATTCGCTGACGAATCTGAAGACGTTGGTAAAAAAATCTATGAACGCGCTTTTGGTCGTGGTTGTGGCTCTTGCCATGACATTGCTTCAAATCCTCAGTTGTCTGCATTAATCAAAGACGGCAAATTGGACAGAGCATCGTTTGAAAACACATTAAAAGCAGGTAAAGGCGGTATGCCTAAAGCTGTCGAAGAAATAATGAAAGTACCTGCTGTTGTCAAAGCGGGCTACGGCGAAGATCAAGCCGTTGACGCGATATACGCTTATTTGAAATCTAAATAATTAGATTCATTCACGCACAAAAAAGCCGCTCAGACTGAATAGTCGAGCGGCTTTTTTTGTGCAAAAAAATTAATCTTTATGCAGATAACGGGTAATCATTTCTTTATAAGGTAAACGGTGTTTATTTTTAAACCAAATACCTGCAAACGCCGCAAACATCAAACCACACGAAGCCAAACTCAAATACACCAGCTTTTTTAACTCCGACATTTCTGCCATTATTTGTTCATTAGGCAGTGTCACTTTGCCGTTATTAGATGGTGCTGAATAAGCGCGTAAGGATTTAATATCATTACGCAACTCTTCAATCGTCATCAATGAATCAGGCGCAGAACCTAAACGAACACTGTCTTCCAAGGTTCTGAGTTTACTTTCAATTGAACCACTGACTAAGCCAACAAACTGCCCTTTTAGCGTATTGACTTCAGCAGACAATACAGGATTTATGTGATCGCTATACAGTTGAGTATTCGTCGTTTGTTTATACGCCGTTAAATCTTCACGCGGAAATAATAACCAGCCGCCGACAACAATGACCGACATCAAGAAAAAAACCGTTGCTAACAACCATCGATTGGCTTTTACCAAATTCTGATGGGGTGGTATGGTGTTCAGGGCAACTATATTGGACTTTTTTTCGGGTGTATCGCTCATTACTGCCTTCCTCATAAACTGTGCAAAAAGCCCAGTTGAACAAATAGTTATTATTATGTAGGTCTTACCAGCGGACACACTACACGTTTACGCAGTGTGTCCTGTGGTTTTTAAGTTGTTATTTCAAACGCTTAGCAGCAGCAATACGCAATCTTAACGCATTTAATTTAATAAAGCCTGCCGCATCTTTTTGATTGTAAGCTCCTGCATCGTCTTCAAACGTCGCAATACTTTCATCAAATAAACTGTCAGTCGTCGATTCACGGCCAACCACAATCACATTACCTTTATACAATTTAAGGCGCACTTTACCATTAACGTTAGTTTGTGAAGCGTTAATCATGGTTTGCAACATTTCGCGTTCTGGACTCCACCAGTAACCATTATAAATCAATGACGCATAACGCGGCATTAGTTCATCTTTTAAATGTGCTACTTCTCTATCTAGCGTCAGTGATTCAATCGCACGATGCGCTTTGAGCATAATTGTTCCTGCGGGGGTTTCGTAACAACCGCGTGATTTCATACCGACATAACGGTTTTCCACGATGTCCAAGCGTCCGATACCATTCGCACCACCGACTTTGTTTAACTGTTCCATCACGGTTGCAGGTGAACACGGTTCATCATTAATGGCTACGATGTCGCCTTGTTGATAAGTTAATTCAATATACGTTGCTTGATCTGGCGCGTTTTCAGGTGAAACTGACCAACGCCACATGGCTTCTTCTGGTTCTGCCCACGGGTCTTCTAAGACGCGACCTTCATACGAAATATGCAATAAATTCGCATCCATAGAATACGGCGAGGTTTTACCGTGTTTCATTTCTACAGGAATGCCGTGTTTTTCCGCATAATCTAATAACGATTGGCGTGACGTTAAATCCCATTCGCGCCACGGTGCGATAACATGAATATCAGGACGCAACGCATACGCGCCTAATTCAAACCGTACTTGGTCGTTACCTTTACCTGTCGCGCCATGTGAAATGGCAGTCGCACCTGTTTCATTGGCAATATCAATTAAACGTTTAGCGATTAATGGACGCGCAATTGACGTACCTAATAAATATTCGCCTTCATAAATCGTATTGGCGCGAAACATCGGAAACACATAATCACGGGCAAATTCTTCGCGTAAATCTTCGATAAAAATTTCTTTAATGCCCATTGCAATGGCTTTAGCGCGGGCAGGTTCAATTTCTTCCCGTTGCCCTAAATCGGCAGTGAATGTGACCACTTCACATTGATAAACATCTTGTAACCATTTGAGAATAATCGACGTATCCAAACCACCTGAATACGCTAATACGACTTTGTTAATGTCTGACATAGTGTTTTTACCTTGAGTTAAAAATGTGGAGAATTATACGCGAAACCAAGGGGATATGTGGGCGCGAATTTATTCGCGCCCACCTCCGTCATAAAGACCTACCAACTGGAATTAAAAAAAGTCACACGTCCTGTTTCTACATCGTACATTCCACCAATAATGCCGATTTCGCCACTTTGAATCAGGGTTTCCAGTGCCATACTTTGCAGTCTGATTTGTTCAACTGTCAGTAACACATTTTTTTCGGCGACTTTTTGTACTAGTTCTTCTGTCGAAGATACACCTTGTGCTGTCACCGCCATTACCGCAGGTTGAATTTTATCCAGCAAACCCGTGAGATGATCCAATTTTACGTCAGCACACGCGCCTTTTATCGCGCCACAATGCGAATGCCCTAAGACGACAATTAATTTAGACCCTGCGACTTTACAAGCATATTCCATGCTCCCTAACATATCATCATTAATAATATTCCCTGCTACCCGCGCGCTGAATACATCGCCTAAGCCTAAGTCAAAAATCAATTCCACCGAGGTGCGTGAATCCATACAACTCAAAATAATAGCAAGCGGAAATTGCCCTTGTTGGGTGTCGTTGACTTGCTCCAGCAAATTACGATTGGCTTCGAGATTGTTAATAAAATTCTCATTGCCGTCTTGTAAAATTGCTAATACGTCAACGGGCGTTAATGCTTGTTGACTGGCGTAAGTGTGGCTACGCGCGTTTTCAATTGGTTTCAGCGTACCAAAGCCACGCATATTTTCTAACGTCAGTTTGATGTTCTTGAATTGGGCTTCATTTTTAAAATCTTCAATAATTTCATAGACATCGTAGTCCATATATTTTGAACGCGTAGCATCAATCACCACATCGCTATTAATAGGGACGTTATCCAGTGTGCGTTTAATATTGGCTTTGTTCAAAAACGAGACGTGTTCTGATATAGCCAAAGCAAAATAAAATGATTTAAAAAAGCTGAGAAAACAGCGTATCAGTGGAACAGTTTTTCTTTCTTCTAAGAGCTTTAGCTTGCGCCCATTTGTGTTCAATAGGATTTAAGTCAGGAGA
>MBQZ01000083.1 GCA_002134785.1 Crenothrix sp. D3 | reverse complement strand
TACTGTCACTAACCTTCGTCCATTCGGACAATACATTTGTTGAAACAACCATTAAAAACAACATTGTCAGTATCTTTTTCATTATCATCACCTATCTAATTGAAACAAAAGTAATTTTTCTATTTATCTTTCTTTAATGCATTATCAGTTAAACTAACCACTGTCTATACTAGACTCACTTCCTTTCACGAAACTTTCAAAAGGATATTTAAGTTCATGAATCTTTTATTAATAGAAGATGATGCGGTTTTAGCCGATGGTTTAATTCATACATTAACTAATAGTGGCTATACAGTTAGCTGTGCAATGACGGGGAGTTATGCTGAATCTCTATTAAAAACACAAAGTTTTGATTTGGTAATACTTGATCTGGGCTTGCCAGATATCGATGGCCTTGAATTATTACGCCGCCTCAGAAGATTAAAAATCCCCTTACCTATCTTAATATTAACCGCACGTGATGGGTTAAATGATCGAATTAATGGTATTGAGCAAGGTGCTGATGACTACATGACTAAACCCTTCGAACTAAGAGAGCTTGAAGTCAGAATTAATGCGCTAATTAGGCGTTGTTATGGTGGATTTAAGAATGAACTGGCAATTGGAAGATTAGTGTTAGATACAACGAATCATCAGGTTTTGGTAGAGGGAGAGCCCCTTTTATTGTCAGCGCGGGAGTTTGGCGTATTAGAGATACTATTGTTAAAAGCTGGCAAAGTGGTTACTAAAGATTATATAGCGCAAAGACTCGTAACTGATGGTGATTCATTAACGGATAATGCCATTGAAATTTATGTGCACCGATTACGCAAACAAATAGAACCTTATGGCGCATTGATTCGTACTATTAGGGGATTGGGCTATTTATTGGAAAAATCAGCGGATGAATAGAAATAGAAGTCTTAAAGCAGAAATGCTTTTTCGGTTGATTATTCCTCTAATTCTATTTGTTATTTTTGATGGAATTTTATCTTATTTTGTAACGCTTCATTATGTTGATGAGGCTTATGATCGTTGGTTACTTGATTCAGCTGAGTCCTTAATACAAGAAATAAAAGTACGCGAAGGTAAGGTATCAATTGATTTACCAGATGCTGCTTTAGAAATATTCAAATGGGACGAAGGTGATAAAACTTTTTTTAAGATCACTTCGTCATCAAATGAAATGTTAGCAGGAGACCCATCGGTCCCTGAGCCCCCAAAATTAAAAACAGACTGGTCCAAGCCTCTATTTTTCAATGATAAGATGTATGGTGAACCCGTAAGAATTGTCTCTATGTTAATTACAATTAATGACACATCGACTGATGCTTATATTCATGTAGCAGAAACGTTGAATAAACGTAGAGCAATGATGATTGATATATTATTAGCAGACTTGATTCCGCAAATTATATTAATCTTGTTAACCAGTATTTATCTGTTAACTGGTTTAACAAAAGGTTTGAAACCTTTACATTTATTAGCTAATAAAATTGCCCAGAGATCATCTCGTGATTTGAGTCCGATACCGGAACAACTGGTTTTTCTTGAAGTGCGAACACTGACAAATACGATTAATGACTTATTAGAAGCACATACACAAGCCATTGCTAATCAACAACGTTTTATTGCTAATGCCGCTCATCAGCTCCGGACGCCTTTGGCAGGTTTAAAATTACAAGCTGAACGTGCGCTACGTGAAAAAGATATAGCAGCAATGAAGCCGGCACTTCAACAAATACAAAATAGTGCTGATCGGATGTCTCATTTAACGACCCAGTTATTGGTTTTAGCTAAATCAGAGCTTATTAATGGCACTTATGACTTAGTGCCCGTTAATTTACATCAACTCGCTAAAAACATTTGTATGGAATGGGTGCCCAAAGCTTTAAGTAAAGGACTGAAGTTAGCTTTTGAAAGTATAGAAGACGATCTTTATGTACAAGGTGATGAGGTTTTGTTGAGGGAGTTGTTGATAAACTTAATAGATAATGCGATTAATTATAGCGGTAAAGATGGCAATATTATTGTTAAGCTGAACTCTAATCCGACAGCTTGTTTAACGGTAGAAGACGATGGCGCAGGTATCCCAGAAAAGGAGATTCATAAAATTTTTGAGCGGTTTTATCGCATACCCGGTAGTGCTGGAAATGGCTGTGGTTTGGGGCTGGCAATAGTAAAAGAAATTGCTGATTTACATAATGCGCGAATCCAGTTAGGAAATTCCGAGTTTAGAAGTGGTACTCGGATTGATTTGATATTTTAAGACTAAAGTTTCGGAGTTAAAAAATAGAGGCAACATACTGATAAATATATAAAAAAGCGCCCTACAGGGGTATAATTACGGTTAGTTGAAGACCCCATCAAACTCAAGTAGGGCGCATAATGAATCGTGACACAAAAATGACAAAACTACCAGCGCTCACTCTGGATTTTCTGAATGCAAAGGGACTATTAATCGATAATGTTTTCGCCAATCTCTGGAAAGAAACCGGCACGAAAACCC
>MBQZ01000082.1 GCA_002134785.1 Crenothrix sp. D3 | reverse complement strand
TGATTTCAGGCGCTATTAAACCAAAATATTCACTACCAGAGAGCTCAAGCCCAGGAACATGTAAGCCCAGCTTTAAAATATGTTCACTCGCATGAGCATGTACCAACGGTGCAATGAGTTGCAACAATGTTAGAACAATGATTAAAAATCTGCGCTGTATTGAAAACATGTGAACAATGCTATAGTAATAGGAGAAAATTAACAACTTAGGCAGTAACCTTAGCTTTCAATTATATGCCTAATTTTTAATTTAGCCTGACAATTTTATTTAACCCGGTGTTTATATGAAAAAACTTACCCGTATTATCGCTCTGTTATTAATAGCCTTATCGTTAAGCATTGGCATCATGTCTGATGCCAATGCCAAACGTTTTGGAGGTGGTGGTTCTTTTGGCGGACGTTCTTCTTACAGCGCCCCCTATCAACGCTCAGCGATACCCCCAAGCCGTTCGCCCTCTCAGCAACAAGCAAACGCCCAAAATCAAACTGCAAGACAAGGAATGACAAATCGTGGCGGTCTAATGGGTATGCTGGGTGGCTTAGCATTAGGCGGTTTATTGGGTTCGATGTTCTTTGGCGGAGCTTTTGAGAACTTTAACTTTATGGATATACTTATTTTTGGCGGCGTTGCCTTTTTACTTTATAAATTATTTGCCGCTAGGGCTCGGAATACTCAGCCTAATGCTTATAACCGCACTACAAATGATCTTGGAGGATCGCCAGTAAATCAAACTGAGACCGCCGGCTTTAATACCGATGTTTTATTTAAAAAAGACCATCAATTCACCACTGGATCTTCCACTCAAGAAAGCACCAGCCTTAACAATACAATTGTTATTCCTGAAGGTTTTGACCAGTCAGCTTTTTTATCAGGTGCTAAAATAGCCTTCACTATGCTTCAAAAAGCGTGGGATGATCGTGATCTATCTGAAATAAGAGGCTTATCAACAGATAAAGTATTTGCTGAAATTCAAGAGCAAATAAAAGCATCAACTACTGAAAACCATACTGATATACTAAAACTAAACGCAGAGCTTTTAGAAATAAGAGAAGTAGGAACAGAACTAGAAGCCACCGTACTTTTTGACGTTATCATGCGCGAAGATATCAACGCACAAACTGAACAAGTAAAAGAAATATGGCATTTTATTAAGCCCAAAAACAGCATTCAGCCCAAGTGGCTTTTAGATGGCATTCAGCAACTAGAAGATTAAAATTCCATTATTTTCTAGGACAGAAACAAGCAACAAACGACTAAATTAGGAGCGAGAGTAAATTAACTGTTGCTCGCTCCTATATTTGCTAATTAATTTTTATATTAAATTACACGAACAGACAATACACCGTCGATAGACCTTATACGCTCCAATATTTCAGGCGGGGCGTCGGCATGAATATCGACCAAAGTAAATGCATAATCTCCTCGTGACTTATTCAAAAGATCCAATATATTGAGTCCAGCCTCACCCAATACAGATGAAATATGACCGACCACGCCCGGAACATTTTGATTTGCTATACAAATACGCACACCTTCACTACTTGGCGCAACAACAACTTCTGGAAAATTAACCGAATTACGAATACAGCCATACTCCAAAAACTCACGCAACTGATCTGCCACCATGGCCGCACAATTATCTTCGGCTTCTTCAGTAGATGCTCCCAAATGCGGCAACACAATCGCTCGAGGATGATTTATCAAAGCTGGTGTCGGAAAATCACAAACGTAGGCATGCAAAGCACCCGAGTCTAGTGCCTCCAAAACAGCTGCCTCATCCACCACGCCTGCACGAGAAAAATTAATTAAGGTTGCACCTTTCTTAATATTCTTTATATGATCTTTGCTAAACAAATTTTTGGTTTTTTCATTCAGCGGTATGTGGAGACTAATCATATCTGCACGAGAAACCAAATCATCAATACCGGTCGCTGGTATTGCTGATGAAGTAAGTTTCCATGCGTTCTCAAGTGACATGAAGGGATCGAATCCAACAATATTTAAACCTAAGGCAGCCCCAGAATTAGCGACTCTAACACCAATCGCACCCAAGCCCAATACGCCCAACGTTCTGCCGGATAATTCAAAGCCGGCAAAATGTTTTTTGTTCTTCTCAATTTCGTTACTAATGCTCTTCTCGTCACCTTCCAAATTATTTACGAAACTTAACGCAGGAACAATGTTTCTCGCAGCCAAGAGCATTCCGGCAATAGCCAATTCTGCGACAGCATTTGAATTAGCACCCGGGGCATTAAATACCGGAATGCCACGTTTTGTATACTCATCTACAGGTATATTATTTACCCCTGCACCAGCACGACCCACGGCCTTAAGCGAGGTTGGAATCGACTGCTCATGTAAACTAAAAGAACGTAACATAATAGCATCAGGATTTTCAATTTCCGGACCCACTTTGTAGCGGCTTTCTGGTAGCCTGTCTAAACCGGCAGGTGATATATTATTGTAGGTCAAAACGTTAAACGTCTATTTACCCTTAGTTTATTATTAAATTCATAATGAATACACATAGCGCATTCACGTAACTCGTACCAATTAAGATTAAGCAGAATCTGCCTATAAAAGCCCTCCCTCTA
>MBQZ01000081.1 GCA_002134785.1 Crenothrix sp. D3 | reverse complement strand
ACTATAATTTTCAATCGTGGATCTAGCGGTAGTCCAAAATGGCTGCGCGCAATTTTTACAACGCTTTTCCTAAACTCAACAGCTTTCAAACGACTGGCTGGAAAATGCTGAAGTAAATGCTTAGTTAATGACCCACCACCTAAACCAACAATCAGCGCATCACCTTCAAAAGTAGGTTTAAATAGCAACCAACTGGTCATAGCCCTTACATAATTTAATTCAAGCTTATAAGGGTCATTTAACAGCATACTGCTTTGCCGTGGATGAGAGCCAAAATGCAATGACCTCACTCCCTTAAACTCAACTACTTCTAGAATACCATCGTCATCATGACTCTCATGAATAAGCAAACCCTCATATTTATACATAAGAAAACATTTGAGCTTCTAAACTCCAAAAATTTATTATACACAAGGAAAAGACATAACCTACTGTATTAGTCTCCATTTATTCATTGCCCACTTAAAGTTTTAATTATTTTAAAAATTACGAACCCAATTAATTCAAACCATTTCAATATGTAGCTGGCTTGTTAAAACACTTGCTTAACGATTTAAAAAATACTACGGCAATGATTTGATATTTTAAGTCTTATAATCTACCCACAAACAAACACAAAAAAATCATTAGGGACGGCAACAAGTGCCATTATGTAGTGGTGCGCAATTCATTACTGCTTTAAATACACTTATCTGCACCGTATTTTCCCATCATTAAAATAAACATGGTAATTTTTCAAAAACTGAAAGCATAAAAATCCTTAAAACGCCTATATACCATAGCTTTCAAGCCTATTTATTTAAGGATAATAAAACCACTAACTGACTTACTGTTTACTTACTCAATGGAATTAACTTTGTTTTTTCTAGAAAATTACCCTCCTATTCCAGCTTATAGAGCTTAAAATAAAATTACTAACCATTTAGCACTTAACTAGATTCAAAGCTTCTGGTATATTGAAAGATAAAGAATGTAATCTTTTGAGCTAGCCCTGAGAAAACCTCAGGCCTTAAGATACTGAAAATCAATTTTAAAAGGTAGGGGGTTTTATGACTGAAGGGCTATTTGTATTAACTATAATATTTGTTGCTTATATTGTTTATGTAACAATAAACGATAATAAAAAGTCGTCTAAATCTGAGACGCAAAAAGCAAAAGATATAACACCAATCGTTACTTTAAAACAGTCAACACCAGAACCTATCAAAGCAAAAACAATAGAAACTGTAACAACTGCAGCCAAACCAGCGAAAAAAACGACTAAACCACCCGTTACAAAACAAACCGTAGTTGAACCTATCAAAGCAAAAACGCCAACTACAGTGGCAACAAAAACAGTTGGCAAGCCAGCAGTAGCAAAAGCAACTACGCCAAGCGCAGAAAAGCCACCGCAAACAACAATTGCAACCAAAGCAGCGGCAACCCAAATTACTGAAAAGAAGGGCTTAAGAAATCCATTAACAGGAGAAATAACTACTTCTTATAGTAATTATCGCTTTACTAAACGCTGGATAAAAGATGCCTTAGTAGTAGAAGGACTGGTAAGTAAAGTCTATTCAAATACCGAACTAAATGCCGCTATTGAAACGACCATTAAAAATGCTTTAGTTAAACTTGAAGCTATTGACAAATATAAGCCTTAATTATTCATCTATCAATGGTAGCGCGCTAAAAAGCTTAGGTTTTAAAAACTCTTTTTAGCGAACTTCACTCTGCAAGAAACTATAACCACTATCCAATCTTGACTATCTGGGATGGTTTGACCTTTCTACCAAAAAACTGTCTTAGCAAGCCCTATAATTTTTCTAAGGCTTGATATTTTTCCCGCTATTTTTGTATAGAAAGAATTTAGCAACCTATCCCCTGCCCTACGTTTTTATTTAAAAGACATTCACCGTCAGATACTTAACTTAACTTATTGACAATATTCGGATAATAAGTGACTCTGAAAAAATATTTAATACGAGACCTTTGCACGAACCCAGTAAAAATATCATGAAAATGAGATAATGGAGTTTAGAAAATCATCTGAACTAGGTAATTAAAATGGCGTGGAAAAACTTACAACAAACGACATTAGTTGATGCGATGCTGATTGAGCATGAGGCCTTAAAAGAGTTAGACGATGTTCATGAACTGATCAACTGGTCAAGAATTGAAAGTTTACTGGCTGAGCTTCATTCCAGTCGACGCGGTGAAAAAGCCTGGCCCCCTTTACTGATGTTTAAAGCGCTATTATTGCAAAGTTGGTATGCATTAAGTGATCCGGCTTTAGAAAAACAACTAGCACGTGACCTGCTTTTTCGTCGTTTTATAGGCTTAAGTATTTCTGAGTCAGTCCCTGATCATTCAACCCTATGGCGGTTTCGTCAATTGTTGGAAAAGCAAAGCTTAATGAATGTCCTACTAAATGCCATTAATAATCAACTTGCAGAGCAGGGTTTATACATTAAATCAGGTGAAGTCAGTATCATTGATGCCAGTGTGATTGAAGCTAAACAATGTCGACCTCACAAAAAAGCAGACGGTAGTTCTAGCCAAGATCCTGATGCCGCTTGGAATGTTAAAGCGGGATCTGATGGGAAATACAAAAGCACCTACGGATACAAAGCGCATATCAACGTTGATGAAG
>MBQZ01000080.1 GCA_002134785.1 Crenothrix sp. D3 | reverse complement strand
TACATTAGGTGGTGGGAGGGGGTGGCAGTTTTTGAAAAATTCAACGGTGACACTGTGCCGAGATGTTTGTTCAGTTTTCCAAATCACTCATTTTTGCCACCACCCACCACCACCCCTTTATGATGACCTGTTGCCGCCGTCAGATTGTCAAACAGCGTGGAAAAATGGCCAGGGAATCAGGGAAAACAGCGTCGAAAACTGTCCACCCTGATATGTGTCATGATCCGGTATTTTGCCGGAGAAACCTTGGGTGTTATTTATGGATTTTATTGCCGAAATCAGAAGGCGTCATTTTGTAAGTGGTGAGGACATCAGTTCCATCGCTAGATCATTAAAATTATCTCGTACCACCGTTCGTAAACATTTACTCACAACAGAAGAACCCGTTTACCATCGAAAAACTCAAACTTTTCCAAAGCTGGGTGACTTTCAGGACCGACTGGAGCAATGGCTAGAATTAGACTCTCGTCTCCCAAAAAAACAACGCAGAACTGCAAAACGTTTGTTTGAATGCCTACAGGCAGAAGGCTATCGGGGTGCCTATGACAGCGTGCAGCGCTATGTAAAACATTGGAAACTCGAGCAGAAGATGACGCCAGCAATCACCAAGGCCTTTATTCCTTTGGCGTTTCCTCCAGGAGAAACCTGCCAATTTGATTGGAGCGAAGAGTTTGTTGAGCTAGGTGGGATTGGTAGAAAAATCAAGGTTGCTCATTTTCGTCTTTCCTATAGTCGAAAAATGTTCGTTGCAGCCTATCCTTGTGAAACTCAGGAAATGGTTCTGGATGCCCACAACAAAGCCTTTGCCTTCTTTGGCGGCGTGCCTTTGCGAATGGTTTATGACAACCTAAAAACAGTCGTTGATACGGTTTTTGTGGGTAAGGAACGTCAGTTTAATCGTCGTTTTTTAACGCTAGCCAACCATTATTTATTTGAACCAGTTGCCTGTACACCGGCTGCTGGCTGGGAGAAAGGCCAAGTTGAAAATCAGGTCGGCAATATTCGTGAATGGTTATTTACGCCGTGCGCTCGGTTTGCTGATTTTAATGAGCTGAATGTGTGGTTAGAAAAGCGCTGTGAAGAGCTATCTGGACGAAAACATCCCAGCCAAAAGACACGCACTATAGCGGAATGTTTTAACGATGAGCAGTCCTTATTGCGCCCAATAACTGCTCAGTTTGATGGTTACAAAGAACACTTGTTGCGTGTTTCTAGTACCTGCCTTATTCGATTGGATCGTAATAACTACAGTGCGCCGGCTGCTTGGGTCGGCAAAGTTATTTCTGTCAAAGTGACCGCTGATCGTCTGCGCTTGGTTGCTGATGGAGACATTATTGCCGAACATGAGCGTTGCTTTGGTCGTGATAAATTCATCTTTAATCCTTGGCATTATCTGCCAGTATTAGAGCGAAAGCCAGGTGCGCTAAGGCATGGCATTCCCTTTCAAGAGTGGGATTTACCCCAATCGATACAAAAAGTTCGTAATCAACTACTAAAACAGCCTAAAGGTGACAAAGCCTTTGCTGACGTGCTAGTGATGGCGCAAGGTGCAGGATTAGAGACCATGGAAGCTGCGTGTGCCTTGACGCTTGAATCAGGGGTTATCAATGCAAGTGTCGTCATTAATGAGCTACGACGGTTACTTGAACCACCCCGAGTTAAATCTCTAGTGACTGTTGACAGCTTGTTACTAAACGTTGAGCCCACTGCGGACTGCGGTCGTTACGATAGTTTGTTGAGCGGCCGCTATGTCCATTGATAATCTATCCCAACTAAAAGCCCTGAAGCTGTTCGGTATGGTTACTGCATTAGCGGAGATACGGGCAGAAACCCCAAGACTGGCATTAACTCCCGACGGTTGTTTAAACAGACTCATTGATGCTGAGCTAGCGGATAGACAAGCCCGTAGCCTGCGCTATCAACTTAGTGCTGCAAAATTTCCTATTCATCGAGATATGGTGGCCTTTGAGTGGCAAGAATCACCGCTACATCAAGCCCAAATACAGCAACTGGCCAGCGCAGCCTTTATGGAAGAGGCTCATAACCTGATTTTTGTGGGAGGAACCGGCACAGGAAAAACTCATTTGGCAACTGCTATGGGAGTGGCTGCTATTCACAAAAATAAACGTGTTCGATTTTACAATGCAGTCGATCTAGTCAATGAACTGGAGAGGGAAAAACAGGCGGGTAAAACAGGCGCCATGGCACGTAAGCTAATACAGGTTGATGCCGTTATTGTGGATGAATTAGGTTATTTGCCGTTCCCTGAATCGGGTGGCGCCTTGTTATTTCACTTAATCAGTCAGCTGTATGAAAAAACCTCACTTATCATTACTACCAACCTAAACTTCGGAGAATGGGTGCAAGTATTTGGCGATGCAAAGATGACAACCGCTTTGTTAGATCGAATCACTCACCACTGCGATATTCTGGAAACAGGCAATGATTCCTATCGACTTAAGCAGCGTAAAAAGGAGCTGAAAACGGAATAACCTTATTAAGTTGCTGGACATTATTCGACGCTGTTAGGTGGATACTTTTCAACGCTGATTGACAGCTCACATCCCAATATTTGTTTCCCGACAGGAGAATCTCATTTCATTATTCCACTATATCGTAATGTAAAAATTTTCGGTGACTTAAAAAAATCAGAAAATATTCGTCGCGTACTAGAAGCCATGTACCAGCAAAGTTCCGATTTCCTCGATACAGATCTTCATGGCATTAAATTTGACATTAATGAGTTGACCGAGCA
>MBQZ01000079.1 GCA_002134785.1 Crenothrix sp. D3 | reverse complement strand
GTTTCTCCGTTGATCGCCTAAATCAACGTGCTTAAATTCTTCTGCTACCCAGTTAATAGTCTGTCCTGCACTGATTCGGTTTTACTTGCCCTATTTTAAACGGCTTTTAGTTGTGGGTAATGGACAGGTACCAAGGACAGGAAAAGCAGGAATCCACTATCGCAAAAAAGAAAAAGGACATATTTGAGAAAGTGGTTACAACTATCAATGCCTGCTTTAATTTGGGGCTATAAGCCCAAAGTGAGCTTGAAAAACATTTAAAACGGTACTTCTGGAAAGTGGCTTAACTCAAAACGAACACTATTGGGGATTCTTCCACCGAACCCCCCAATAGTGACTTCCCAAACACGCCGATTTTCCCCTGCTTATTTTTTGGACAATCCAACTTATTCTAAAAATGATTGTTTTTAGCATAAACTCGACACTGGCACTTTCCAAAAATGTACACCCATAACCCTGTTAAATTTTGGAGAGCCATTATGCACTCTAAGCCTTATCTGCTATAGCGTTCTTTGAATTCCTATGAAACCTTGATGACGTTTGTTTAAACCTAACCGTTTTCGCTAAATTTTCGCGTCCGCGAAAATAACGCTCAACTAAGGAGAGCATACAAAACAGGGGGAGGCAATAAAAGCCAATCTTTTAGGTGACGGAAACCAAGTGTTTTCCGCTTAGTCTCCTGTTAAGCCGATAGACCGCCAGTAAACAGCTGATATTACCCTCAAATAGCATACGAAAACTCTCGTCGGATTTAAGCCGCTCATTTATACTGTGCGAAAATAGTTTCTCTGGAGTTTTCCGTCTATGCTAGTTGGCTATATGCGTGTTTCCTCTGATTCGGATCGTCAGTCTACTGCGCTACAACGTGATGCTTTGCTTGTGGCTGGGGTGGATGAACGGCATTTGTTTGAAGATAAAGCCAGTGGTGCGCGTAATGATCGCCCTGGTCTCGCCAAGGCACTTGAGTTTATGGTGGCGGGTGATTGTTTAGTGGTTTGGAAACTCGATCGCTTAGGTCGTTCTTTATCGCATTTGTTGACTATCGTTATTGGCTTAAGAGAAAAGGGTATCGGGTTTCGCTCGCTGACGGAGCAAATGGACACTACTACACCGCAGGGTGAGTTACTACTCCATCTGTTTGGCGCACTCGCTCAATACGAGCGAGCATTAATCCAAGAGAGGGTCAAGGCGGGTATCAGTGCAGCTAAACGCCGAGGACGGCATAGCGGTAGACCACGCGCCTTGAATACTGAAAAACTGGAATCCGTGCTAGCTGCACTCGATAGCGGTACGAGTAAAGCGGCGGTCTGTCGTGCATTTGGCATTCCGCGCAGCACGTTGATTGATAGCCTTGCCAGAGTGGGTTGGACGGGAGCAAAGTAGCGGTATCATGTCAGAACTTAAACCAGTTTCTGTTTATCAACTGAAGGTGTGGCTCATAGGGATTAGCCCAATGATTTGGCGGCGTTTGCTCGTCCGTAGTGATAGCACGATTACGGATTTGCACTATACCCTTCAGATTGCAATGGGCTGGAGTGATACTCATCTAAATCTATTCCACATTCATGGCAAAGACTTTGGTGTTTATCATGATGGCGGAATGTATTTCGCCGATAATCCCGAACAAGTCCTGCTTTCTACTTTTGCTTTTCGAACTCGTGAACGGTTTCTCTACGAATACGACTTCGGTGATGCGTGGCTGCATGAGGTTCGTATTGAAAAACACCTGCCGCTCGATCCTAAGCGAACCTACCCAGTCTGTCTCGCTGGCAAACAGGCGACACCTCCTGAAGACTGTGGCGGTGCGCTGGCTTATATGCAGATACGGCAAGAACTCAACTATCGATCTGTATTTGGTGACAACGAAAGTAATGACGACTTTGATGACGAGAACGATCGGGAATACAAAAATTCTCAAGAAGAACAGCCGTTTGATCCAGATATATTTTCCCGTCGTGAAGTCAATGTCCGCTTACAATAATACATGAGCGACGACCGCGATTGGCTATTCTCATACTAAAAAGAGAGTACCATGAAATTTAAAATCCAATTGCTCACCTAGTATGAAACGGGTGAGGATATTCAGGAATTGGTTTGCCTAGAACGGGAATCCGAAGGGCTAGAAGATGTCGGCATCACGTTGGCTGAAACTCTCTACTCTGCAAAAACAGATCGTTGAGCAGCAACTGGCAGCTTACTTGGCAAGTCAGCAGAAATGTCCTCAATGTGACCAAGTCTTTCGGCATAAAGATCGGCATCCTATTGTATTCCGCACATTGTTTGGCAACCTGAAATTGCACAGTCCACGGTGGTTTCAGTGTTCTTGTCAGCCACATAAACCCCGTACCTTCACGCCACTTGCCGAATTACTGACGGAGCATTGCTCACCAGAGCGGCTATATCTGGAGACGAAATGGGCATCATTGATTTCTTTTGACCTTGCCGCCCAGCTACTCACGACGTATTACCGACCGATAGCCACATTCGTGCCACCAGTGTACATAATCATTTACAACGTGTAGCAACACGAGCGGAAGCTGAACTGGGTGAAGAACAGTTCTCCTTTATTGACGGATGTCAGCGGGACTGGGAGGCGTTGCCACGACCACCTGCGCCGCTTAATGTTGGCATTGATGGCGGTTATGTTAGGCAGTGGGATAACAAAAAGACGCACTTTGAAGTCATCGTCGGTAAATCCATTCCTGAAGAAGGTGCCAGTAAATGTTTTGGTCTTGTACAATCTTACGATAATAAACCCAAACGACGACTCTTCGAGGTACTCAAGAGCCAAGGTATGCAGCTGAATCAACAAATCGTCTTTTTCTCCGATAGCGGTGACACCGTGCGTAACCTACCGCTCTATATAGCCAAAGCAAAATAAAATGATTTAAAAAAGCTGAGAAAACAGCGTATCAGTGGAACAGTTTTTCTTTCTTCTAAGAGCTTTAGCTTGCGCCCATTTGTGTTCAATAGGATTTAAGTCAGGAG
>MBQZ01000078.1 GCA_002134785.1 Crenothrix sp. D3 | reverse complement strand
ACCGTGAAGAACTAGAACATTTTTTGCAAGAGGTGTTGCCACATCTGGATATTACCTTTGATCGTGAGGTAATGGAGCATTTACTCGATTTAGCTCCGCCAGGATTAGATGAAATTATGGCATTGACGACCATCATGAATCATCTCGATACTGATCGCTATGATATGATATGATAATCGTAGATGCTGCCCCTAGTGGTCATTTGCTACGGTTATTGGAATTGCCAGAATTGATTCGGGATTGGCTAAAACAGTTCTTTTCCTTATTACTAAAATATCGTCAGATTATGCGCTTGCCGCAGTTATCAAAACGATTGGTGCAGCTCTCACAAGATTTAAAAAAGTTGCGTGTTCTCTTGCAGAACAATGAACAAACGGGCTTGTATGCGGTTGCTATTCCAACGCAATTGGCGATAGAAAAAACCGTTGAAATGACCGATGCCTTGCAGGGACTCGGTATTTCAGTAAAAGCATTGTTTATTAATCAGATGACACCTAGCAGTGATTGCGAATTGTGCGAAGCAATTGCCAGTAGGGAAGCATTACAAGTTAAACGCGCACACACTATTTTCCCTAATTTGCCACAAGCACATATTTTTCGTCAAACAGATCCTTCTGGCTTGAACGAATTAATGGCATTGGGTTCGGCGATGTTTTCATAAGGTATGAGTTAAGCAGTATGTCAATAAACAAGCAGCATCAAGATGAAAACCAACAAGTCTCGCTCTGTGAGGCATTGGATCGTATTTTAAATAAAGGCGCGGTTGTGGTTGCCGATATTACTATTTCTGTCGCTAATATTGATTTAATTTACTTAAGTTTACAGGCGTTAGTCGCTTCTGTGGAAACAGGAAAATTGTTGCGTGGCAGGGAATAACATAATGACATCCTCACAACTTCCGAAGTTTAACTTGCCTCCGCTAACCACACCACAGCGAGTGGGTGAAAACAAACAGCGGAAATTAGAAATCGATGGTGATCGTGTTCGTAATGGCTTGGCACAACTGGTGTTAACGTTGGTGAAACTATTACATGAGTTACTGGAACGTCAGGCAATCAGACGCATGGATTCGGGGTCACTAAGTGATGAAGAAATCGAGCGTTTGGGTTTGACCCTCATGCAGCAAGCTGAGGAATTAGATCGTTTACGCGAGGTTTTTGATCTCAAAGACGATGATTTGAATTTGAATTTAGGCCCATTAGGGCGACTACTATAAAGGACGTGTACAATGAACGACAACACGCAATCATACGATAATGATGACGCAGAAACTAACGCTACTACAGAGGTAGATGACACGGTAACAGATACCGTGAGTGAATCTCCAGTAGAGAAAGTCGTGACCTCCAGTGCGATTATCGATATGAATTCGGCAAAACGTAGTTTGTTACTGCGTATGAGCAATACTCGGTTTGAGCAAGGTGAACTACGGCAAGCAGTTGATGGCTATCTCAATGTTATTGAGCAATATCCTAACAGCGAAGAAAGTAATGCCGCGCAAGCTCAATTATTAATTATTGCTCAACGCTACGAACAAGAAGGTACGTTACGGCTATCGTTAGATGTATTTGAGCGACTTGAGCAAATGCTGGCGACTGAATAAGCTTTAAAATACCTTAGGTCTAGGAAATTGTGGATTTAAGACCTTTAGGTCAACTATGTAAGGATTTACGCTATGAGCGATAACAAAAGATTAACCCATTCAACCAATTCGACCACCGTTGCCGATTTGTTGGAGCGATTACTGGACAAAGGTATCGTTATTAGTGGTGACATTCGCATTCGGCTAGTTGAAGTCGAATTGCTTACACTGGAAATTCGCCTACTTATTTGCTCGGTCGATAAAGCCTTAGAAATGGGGCTAGACTGGTGGAGCGGCAATCCAGCCTTTGATTCCAGAGCCAGAGGTGCGGCAGCATTACCTTCTCCAGAGCTAGAAGAGCGTCTACAGCGTTTGGAAGCGCGTTTGGAAACATTGCCTGCTGTTAGTGAAGAAACAAACACATAAGGTTACTGTTTCATGCGTGCATTGATTTATTTTCCTATTATTCATAGTGCTAAGGACTTAGGCTCACTAGGCAATGCCGTAAATGAATCCAAAACAGATGCACAGGCTCAACAATACGCGCTTGCTGTTGAGCATTTCTGGACAATGATTGGAACAACGATTGATAGTTTAGAACTTAAGTACACAGGTTTGAAGCTTTATCAGGATGGCTTGCCTGTTTGTGGCAAAGAAAAAGAAATAGTGCATGATGTCGCTGCATCGGGTAGTGAAAACTACCAATTGCTGGAAAGCTTACAGGGCAAAGGCGCGACACTCATGGGAACGGAATCACCTGAATTATTGCTACAAGAACACGCCTTAATGACGCAATTACTTCAGTCTGGAGAGCGGAGCGAGTCTGCTTTAGCAACCGCGCAAACATTATTGAATCAGCGTGATGATTATATTGCGCAGCGCATTAATGAAACATTACAAGACGATGAAATGGCTATACTTTTTCTGGGCTTGATGCACAATATTGAAGCAAAGTTAGCCAAAGATATTGTGCTGATTCAACCGTTGGGCAAGCCTAAATAATGGACGGTTACACAAATACTTAATTACTCATTTAATTGCCGACTATCGGTAATATTCTAAACAAAAAGGGTATGCGACCATGACAAAACAACTAAAAAATAATACACAAGTCGAACAAAAGACCTGTCGTTTTTGTCGTGGTAGTGGGAAAGACCCTTTTGGTGTGATGTCTTGGCTTTCGAACTGCTGTGTTTGTGGTGGTAAAGGCAGTGTTTTTGTACAATTGCCGAATAAAGCGTGCGCCCATTGTTGCGGGACAGGGGCAATTAAAACCCTGACGTGCACTTGTTGTTCAGGAAAGGGTTTCGTGCCGATGAATAAAGGAAGTAACTCTCGATGTCCAGATTGCAATGGATCAGGAGACGATCAAGCAAACCCGTATTTAGCCTGTTTGCGGTGTCGAGGACGAGGCTTCATAGGCAGTTTTAAAACATAAACAGTAAAGAATTTAGTCAATGAAAAATATTGGTCACAACTATGTGCTAATAATCGATGAT
>MBQZ01000077.1 GCA_002134785.1 Crenothrix sp. D3 | reverse complement strand
TAAATGAAATGCTGTCATAAAAACCTCTATAATCTACCTTGTGAATGCTGGCTGTCGGTGAACCGCGCCGATGATACTGTTCGATTGTTGGCTTAAAGCAAGTCACTGCTGCATCATCTACGAGTCGGATTTATCAGTCCAAGGGCGCAAGCGGCATCCAGTGACTTTTCCCTGAGTCTTGCTCTCAGGTGAAACTATAGCTAACCGTAGATAAAATGATTACAAAACCGTTCGCACTGAGCTTGTCGAAGTGTGAACGTGGTTCGACAAGCTCACCATGAGCGGTATCATTTTATTGTGCGTTAGCTCTATCAGCCAGATCACTTCCAGATTAAGGTGGGGCTCGCTTTCCAGTTTGCGACTGCTACGAATGCCTTGCAGATAGCCGTATAAATACAGTTTCAGCATCGCTTGTGGGTTGTAAAGTGGTTGCCCTGCTTTGGTGATACCTTAGGCATAGTTAACACCAAGACCTTGGATGTCTAGCGTATTAACATAGGCATCAATCGCTCGAACACTGTTATTTTCGCTCACAAATTCTTCGACCAGCAGGGGCAGTAGCATAGCTTGGTGGCGATTAAGAGTCTTTTGATAACGGCGACAGTGCATGGTGTTTTTTACTTAGGTGCTTTATTAATCAGGCTATTATACAGGCTTGGGAGACTGAATACTTTCACAGTCTTTAGAGAGACTGTGAAAGTATTCGCCATTCAGCAAAAAACGCCGTCATTCCAGCATAGATGCTGGAATCCAGTCACAGGGATGTGAAATCGTGTGCTATACAATATCTTTTACAATCGTAATGTTACCATCCTTGGCACTGGATTCTGGCATCCATGCCAGAATGACGGCTTTGAAGATTATTACATCTAACAACGCATATTTGCTCTGGCTGATTAATACTTTCACAGTCTCACCTGCGTGTGCCGCCGTTACCAGTAAACCCCGTCCTGCAACTTGGCTTCGCCAAGCTGAAGAATCTTGCTAATCAGGTAAGTATTTGCTAATTTTTACTTTTCGAGGGGATGGGCAAAAATAGCATAATTGGCTTAAAAAGCACAATTTGATGACGGCTAGGCAACGTTCACACTCTTAAAATCTCGTGGGACTTGTATCTTAAAAACCGATGGAAAGCTACCATCACCTCAAGAAAGAATGAGCTTCTCGTGGGACTGAAGTTATTAGAACTTGAATCAAAGATTAAGCCCTCTTTCTTGCTTTTTAGCCAACTCAAACACTGAACGGTAGCGTAGGGCTTGACCCTGAATTGACAAGGCAAGTGGACTAAGTTGGTCATTCTTTAAATTGGGAGATAATCATGTTTTTTATCGGTATTGATGCTTCTAAAGCCAAATTAGATTGCAGTTTGCTCATGGATGCCACGAGCAATAAACGAAAAACCAAAGTTGTTATCAATTCAAAAACGGGAATTTCTGATCTGTTAGTCTGGACAAACAGCTGGTCACAAATGATCAATTGCACGCTATTTTGGAAGGAACTGGTGTGTATCATGAACAAGCCGCCCAAGCTCTCCACGATGCAGGTGTTTGTGTTTCTATCGTGAATCCAGCCCAAGTACGGAATTTTGCTTTTGGCTTGGCTATTCGCAATAAAACCGACGATATGGATAGTTTTGTACTGGCACGTTATGGGGCTTTAATACAGCCCAAAGCATGGATTCCGCCTAGTCCAGAAGCGTGAACTTTACAATCTTTATTAACACGACGCGAAGCTATTGCACAAGACATTTTGCGTGAAAACAACCGCTTGGAAAAAGCTGATTCAACTGACACACCTGCATTGATTCGACAGTCACTGACCGATTCTATCGACTTTCTAAAATCACAACTTACCCAATTACAAAAAGCGATTGAGGAACATACTGATAATCACACGCAGCTTAAAGAAGATTTAACACTACTTACCAGCATTCCTGCTGTGGGTTCGCAAGTCAGTAATTATTTATTAGCCGTGATGCACAATCATCATTTTGATTCCGCAGAAAAACTCGCTGCTTATCTTGGCTTAGTGCCTGTACAACGACGATCTGGTACATCCATATTAGGGCGTAGTCGCATTTCTAAAGCGGGCCCAAGTCATATTAGAGCCATACTGTACATGGCTGCCATGACAGCTACTCGTTACAATCCGCACATCAAAGCCCTCTATCTTCGTCTACTTGAGCGCGGCAAATCTAAACGTTCTGCCTTATGTGCTGCAATGCGAAAATTAGTGCATTTATGCTTTGGCGTTCTTAAATCTCGTAAACCTTATGATGCTGATTATACTGTTTGCGCTTGACTTTAGACACGGTATCTTTAGTGTCGTTTATTTAATTACACCCGTAATGTTTTAAAAATTACGAGGGTTCTGGCTTACAACCCCAGTAAGGTAAGGTAAGGTAACGATAATAGTAGATCCTTCACCATAACTACTCTCTGCACGAATAGAACCTAGGTGTTGTCGGACTATGCTGTAGCAAATAGATAAACCTAAACCTGTGCCTTGTCCTGCGGGTGATGAGGTATGAAACGGATCAAAAATTTTATCCAGTTCACCCGCAGGGATCCCCGTGCCTGTATCAGCGACACGCACGATAATCTGATCTTCAACCGTGTTAACCGTAGTGCTTAATACGCCACCCTCTGGCATTGCATGAATAGCATTAAGAAAAATATTCATAAATACTTGTTGCAATAACCCTGAAATCCCCATCACCAAGATATGTTCGTTTTGTACAGAAAATTCAATGCGGATTTTTTGGACGTTAGCTTGATTAGTGATTAATTCAAGGGTTTCTTTGAGTACATTGGTCAAATCAACTTCCACCATGTCGGTGTCGTCGAGCGAAGAACGTGAGAAACGTAAAAGATTCTTAATAATATCTGAGGCTTTTTGAAGATTAGTTTGTATTTTTTTTGAACATTCTTTATGAAAGTCTGCGGTAATATTATCGTCTAATAAAAATTGCGCGGCGGTAGAACAAACAGCCAGCGGATTACGAATTTCATGCGCAATCCCGCCAGCCATAACGCCTAATGCCGTTAATTTTTGTGATTGCCGTAATTGCAGTTCCAGCTTACGCCGTTCAGC
>MBQZ01000076.1 GCA_002134785.1 Crenothrix sp. D3 | reverse complement strand
GGTACGGTCAAAAGTCAGATAATAATCCGTTTCTAAAAATCCAAATAACTGGATGACAAACCACGCAACATGATCAAAATCAACTGCGTGTCGGTCGCTCAGAAAGCGTTGTATGCGTCGATAGTTAGACTCTAACTTCGCTGAACTCGGAAAGGCTTTGGCGAGTTTGCTTAAATTTATCGTCTCCTTGAAAAAATAAAGCAATCACCATGCTGACCAGACAATCCATTCGCGCTTTATTCCAGTGAAAGTGTTGGTTTAATAGGGTCGATAACTCAGTAAAGTGTGACATAGCGTTATATTTTGCAAATGTCAGTATTTTGCCATATTTTCAATGCGTTGTTTTTTTGTCATGTACAGAGGGGTGCGTGGTTTATGCCATCAGTACTGCAAAGTTTGGCGCTGCACTATGTCAAAAATCGATAAAAATTACCACCTGCATTGTTTTGTAGGGACTACCAGTCTGCTTCAACATCCAGAAAAAAATAGCAGCGGCTATCTGTTTGCTATTTAACAGGCTTAACGTTTAAATCAGCGGGCAAGTGTTCATAAACTTCAACAATATAGCTCAACAGCCAAGTGAGACTTACCGAAAAAGTACGGCAAGTACAGCGTAATGAAAGACACTCTAACAATGTCTTGTAATATCATGGATCGAATCCATTCGGGAATGATTTTTTGCGCGTTGTCCATCACAAACTGTCGTCCACAGTCTTTACAGCGATGGTTTTGTTTACCATTATGAATGTGACCGTTTTTCTTGCAGTGGGTTGAACCACAGCGAGTACAAATAATTTCACTCATGGCGTATACCTCAGTCTTAAATCAGCATATTTTCTCTAAACTAAGTACTGAGCATTACTTGTTTAGCACTACCATTGGTTTAACTGTTACCAACCAATTGTAATCAAAAATTACTTTCATTGTCTGTATGGTGGTTATTTTGGAAAGATGTCTATTGACTAAAACAATGACTTCCGCTGTCATTTTAATCGCCTTAGCCGCGTTTCGCTTACGCCGTGATGTCTTGTTCTGCGCCTGCTTAGGACGATAACCACGCCATCCTGTATTACGCTTCAATTCACGACTAATCGTCGATTCTGAAGTCTCAACAATCACCGCTATCTTTTTATTTGAACTCCCCCGCTTTCTTTAAGGCGGCAATCTGGTATCTTTGTCCTTCGGTCAACTGTTTGTGTGTTTTCATTGCTTATTCATCTTCGGTCGGATTGAGAGGGGATGAAGCTACAACAGTTGACCTCCTCTCAATCTCTAAAAACGAATTGCATTTGTTAGTTGAATCTAAGTTATTAATTTATAAAATATTTGTAATAAAGGTTATCTGTTAACAACGTAAGTCCAGTATTTTGTCAGTTTTACGACAATTCCACACTAGAAAAATAACGGTATTTTCAATAAGATACGAGATGGCATAGTGGTTGCTTGACCAAGATAAATCACATTATTTATCGACCGCCATGAAATCAAACAAAGATATTGCCGAGCTGTTGGACGAACCTGCTTGTGAGCATAACAAAAAGGAAAAATCGGGTTGTGCGAAACCGAAGCCTGGTGCTTCTGCGGGTGGTTGCGCGTTTGACGGCGCACAAATCGCCTTATTACCGATAGCCGATGTTGCCCATATTGTGCATGGCCCGATTGCTTGCGCAGGCAGTTCGTGGGACAACCGAGGCACACGCTCATCAAGTGCCGATTTATACCGCTATGGCATGACTACCGACTTAACCGAACAAGACATCATCATGGGACGGTCTGAAAAGCGATTGTTTCACGCCATTAAGCAAGCGGTTGATGATTACACGCCGCCTGCGGTGTTTGTTTATAACACTTGCGTACCTGCCTTAATCGGTGATGATTTAAACGCGGTGTGTAAATCAGCCACTGAAAAATGGGGCGTGCCTGTCGTGCCGATTGATTGTGCAGGTTTTTACGGCACCAAAAATTTAGGTAATCGTATTGCGGGCGAGGCAATGGTGAAACACGTTGTAGGAACGCGTGATCCTGACCCTTTGCCTTCCGTAGAGACGCGATTAATCGCGTCTCTACCAACTACCATTAAAATTCATGATGTCAATTTAATCGGTGAATACAATATTGCAGGTGAATTCTGGCACGTTTTACCGTTGCTCGATGAATTAGGTTTACGCGTGTTGTGTACGCTGTCAGGTGATGCCAGATTCCGTGAAGTGCAAACCATGCACAAAGCCGAAGTGAATATGATGGTTTGCTCAAAAGCAATGGTCAATGTCGCTAGACAATTACAAAAAAATTACGGCACACCGTGGTTTGAAGGTAGTTTTTATGGCATTACCGATACCAGCGAAGCCTTACGCGGTTTTGCTAACGCCTTAAACGATGAAGATTTAATTACCCGTACAGAAGCCGTGATTGAACGCGAAGAAGCGCGGATTCGTGAAGCTCTGAAACCGTGGCAAGCGCGATTAAAAGGTAAACGGGTATTGTTATTTACAGGCGGCGTTAAAAGTTGGTCAGTGATTTCCGCGCTGCAAGATTTGGGCATGGTCGTGGTTGCTACAGGCACAAAAAAATCTACCGAAGAAGATAAAGCCCGCATTCGTGAATTGATGGGTGAAGATACCGTGATGATAGAAGACGGTAGCCCCAGCGCCTTATTAAAAATTGTTGCCGATTACCAAGCTGATATTTTAATTGCAGGTGGTCGCAATATGTACACTGCCTTAAAAGCCAAAATTCCGTTTTTAGATATTAACCAAGAGCGTGAATTTGGTTATGAAGGCTATCAAGGAATGCTGGAGTTAGTACGGCAATTAGCATTAACCATTGAAAGCCCCGTCTGGAAGTTGGTGCGTGAACCTGCACCGTGGAAAATACAGGCTTAATTCCCTAGTTCCCAAGCACTGCGGCGATGCCATTAAGTTAAAGATTTTGTAGATTATGACTATTCAAAGATACTACGCATTTTGGAATAGTCAGTGGCAAAAAAAAGCAGGCGACAGAGAGAAGTCGGGACTTGATTGAGGATCAAGACTTTAAGGGTCGGCATCGGGCAAGGCAAAAAGACTTTACGCGGGTGCGGAGTCTACCGTTCGAGTTGGTGTTGGTACTGGTGATGAGAAAAA
>MBQZ01000075.1 GCA_002134785.1 Crenothrix sp. D3 | reverse complement strand
TATAAGTCGGGTAAATATCATTTCCAAAAGGCTGGCATGCTAATCGGGCGGTTTTATGCCAGTGTATGACATCCTCCTTAAAGGCATAAAACGGAGTCAAATCAAAACCGCCACCAAACCACCAAATCGTTGGCATACCTGGCTCTTCCGCAATTAAGAAACGTACATTGGCATGTGTGGTAGGTACAAAAGGATTTTTGGGATGGATAACCAACGACACACCCATTGCATGGAACTGACGATTAGCCAGTTCAGGCCGTTTAGCCGTTGCTGAAGCGGGAAGATTAATACCTCTAACATAAGAAAAGTTTACGCCACCCTGCTCAAATACTTGACCATTTTCTAAAACACGAGTCCTTCCACCACCTCCTTCAGGCCGATCCCAAAGATCTTCAATAAAGCGCACTTGCGGCTCTTCATTTTCTAATTGACTGCATATTTTATCTTGTAAACTAAGCAGGTAATTTTTTACTTGGGTAATATCATCAGTATTCATGGGTTGTATATCCAATGTCATCTATCTGAAAATCTATAATGACAATAATAACCTATTATGCAATTAACAAACAGATTGTAAGCTACATCTTCACATAGCTAATTATTTGTCACCCAAAAGTTTCTAGTTTTTCCTCATAATCCATTTATACATGCACTTACTAAAAACTCAAATCTCATTTTTATAAGTTTTTTGAACCTAGGATATTTTCATCAGATCAGTAACTAATAGTATCTTTGGCAGCCAAACCTCATCACGATACAGTTCTTTTAACTTATGAGAAAGTTAATCTGGTATTAAATAAATAGCAATAGTCCATTTCAGGTGCCCTAAAATATGCATAGGCCATGATAATAATTTGTAACAACTGACTTGTCGCACTAGAATTAAAAGCTGGTAGGCCACATCAAAAATGGATCGTGGACTGAAGATATGCCTAGTAATTGAATAGCTAAGGCAATATTCACGAGTACCGCAAAATAATAGCCAACTAAAGAATATATTTTGACGTTGATTTGTTACGGATTATTCATTTCAAAAACATAAATGACTAAGCTCATCTGTAATAGACTAAACGCAGAAATCAGATTCTGCACCTTAACTAATCTAACTGACTATTACAATCACGTAGCATTACTAATTATTGTTACTTTTTAATTTTCTACTTTTGACGTAAAACTTTTACTTAGGATTAAAACATGTGGGTTATCTAAAGCATATCGACAGAAACGGTAAACTGCTGGAATCTCTGAAAATGACTACCGAAAATCGTTGGAATACTTGTTAGTGTGCTTGCCGTATCCTTGGGCGCTCGCTTCTATTTTGAAATACTTCAACGCTTTATGCAGCTCTAGCGTATCGCCCCGCGAATCCAAAACCAAGTAATAAGTAAACAGCACAAAAAAACAAAATGGTAGCTGCTGATATAGAAAACTGATAGTAAGCGACGTTTAAAGCCATCATAAAGCCTAAAAAACCCATAGTAAGATTGTGTAATTAGTAATAACTCTAAAAACTTAAACCAATATACAATTTACAGGCCTTAATTTACAAAAAAATCCGTTCATCATTATGGAGAACAATATGACCCTTTCTGAATTAACGACTATTTCTAAAAATGAATCCACACCTATCATTAATCTTAGTCATACTCAACTAATCGAGCTACAAACTGCATTGCTTATGCTAGGCTATCCGGCTGGAGATATTGACGGGATATATGGACATAATACCCGAAATGCATGGGCTGAATTAATGGCAGACACAGACCTGAAAAATGAATCTGATTCAATTGATAAAATTTCACTCAGTATGCTTCAACAAATGGTGAATGCTTTAAAACACAATACAACTTATAACTTTACTACTAAAAAAGGAACCATTGAAGCCATAAAAAATGAATGTATTCGACAAGGTATCTGCCTAAAGACTCAGATGGCTTATGTACTTGCAACAGCCGACCATGAAACCAATCACACATTTAAACCGGTGATTGAAGCTTATTGGCTACCCAATCCTGATAACTACCTTAAAACACATCTTCCCTCATCCAACTATTATCCGTACTATGGCCGTGGCTATGTCCAACTGACATGGGATTATAATTATGAGAAATATGGCAAACTTGTAGAAAAAGATCTGCTCAAGCACCCTGAGATGGCATTAGATCCTGAAATTGCCTTGTTCGTTCTGGTGCATGGGTTTAAAACTGGGGCATTCACCGGTCGCAAACTAGCTGATTATATTAATGAACATAAAACTGATTTCATAAACGCACGTCGCTGTATTAACGGTATAGACAAGGCGGAGGAAATCGCAGCGCTGGCAAAACAACACCTCAAAGATCTTTAAGTTATGTTTAAATACGTTACCATGCATTGTCAATGCCTAAACAACATAGCCCATAACTAAATTCAATACACCCAGAACACATATCAAATATCAGGATATGCAAAAATTTTTTTCATTCAACTTTTTACATTTAAACGTCCTAGCGTTTATTGCGAGTTTTGGAATATGCTATGCCACGGATTTTTCAATCAGTCATTCCATTAAACCTGAGCCCGTTTTATTATCAGCCACCGCCACAAGTACCTCACTATCCGAATTTGAAGGACACTATAAAGTGGGCACAACTAGCTGTAAGGTAGTCCCCATTAAAATGGCCTTCGAAGTTAAATGGCTAAAAGGTCAAGGCATCATGCATTTTTTCTTTTATAAGACAACCTCTGATGGCAAATCTGTTTTTGTATCTGAAAATTTCGGAAAAGGAAGTGATCAATTTATATTTGATGATAACAACTATGACACGGGTAAATTCATTAGAGCTGATGGCAAACTATTTAACGTAGAAAGAATGAAAAATTTGAACTAAATACTCATCATTTAATTTATCCACCAGATTATAATGAACCCGACCTGAATTTCGTTTTTTGATAGTCCTTGCCAACCAACCGGTTTTTTATAAAATAACTGAGCACTTACTTATTTTGAAGTTATGTTGATTTTTCTTTTTTATGGGATAATCAAAAGAATTATTTTAATATTTGACTTCCCGCTATGACATTCCCAACTATTGAATCTTTTGTTCGCAATGCGCCTTTAGCAAAATTGCAACGCTTACCTGGCACTACCA
>MBQZ01000074.1 GCA_002134785.1 Crenothrix sp. D3 | reverse complement strand
CTCTTCCGATCTCGATGTGGGCAATTTTGACCTTAGTAATCTCAATAATTTCCATTTTACTATTGCAACAACACCAACGACCTGCGCCTTCAATATCATCATGTCTACACCAGATCGACTGAAATCGGTAACAGCAGGTCCAGCGCAACCCAATTTATTAGGACCGACAGCAGGGAAACCCATCAAACTAGAATGGCCAACTCAAGGTGTACCTGTGCTAGTTCCTACACCAACACCAACACCAACACCAACACCAACACCAACACCAACACCAACACCAACACCAACACCAACACCAACACCAGCTCCAACACCTAAACCAGCTCCAACACCTAAACCAGTGAATGGTCAAATTGTAGTCAATGCTGATGAATGGACTTTAAGTGACTATGGTTTTGGGGCTGCACCTGATACAGCCAAGTTTGCACTTAATGTTATCAAATACTTTGTCGGAGACAATAAAGGCAAGTTTCACGCACTTTCCAATAATTTTGGTTTAGCGGGCAATGTTCTTGAGCAAACCATAACTAAAGCAGGTCATGCTTGGACTAAAGGCTTAGGTATTGCTATTACCTTAGACTCTCTTGCGCACTATGATGCTATTTTCATTGGTGGCGATGCGGTGGACAACCAAGTCTTGATTGATTATGTCAAGAACGGCGGCAAAGTTTACCTTTGCGCGGGAACTGGTTACGGTGGAGCACAAGCAGAAGCCAATCAATGGAACACTTTTCTGGCGGCTTTTGGTCTTCAGTTTAGCGGAGTGTATAACGGGATTATTAGCAATATCCCTGTTGACAATGCGGGTCATCCGCTGTTTGCAGGTGTACAAAGCCTTTATCAAAAAAATGGCAACTCGATCATCGACTTACAGCCTGATTCGCCACTGAATCTGATCATCCTGAGCCACAGCAGTGGACAAGGATTAATCGCTACCGCTGAGTTTATCAAAACCGTCACACCTGAACCACTGCCTAAACCAGCGGATCCAGACATCATCATCACTGCGATTGCAGATGTCTATATGTCTAATTTGACTTACAAAGGTCAAGTAAAACGCACTCAATCAGATGAGTATGTGGAACTGACTAATCGTGGCAATAAAGCTGCCGATATTTCTGGCTGGAAAATAACTTCTGCGGGTAGCCCCAAGCAATGGTTTATCTTCTCAAAAGGCTCAGTCTTGGACGCTGGCAAGAGTTTCCGTGTTTATACTAATGAAGTGCATCCTGAAACAGGTGGCTTTTCTTTTGGCAGTAAAACGGCGATTTGGAATGATGCAGGGGATGAATTGAACCTGTTTGATGCCACAGCGAAAAATGTCGCTACGTTGACATACGGCAAAGCAAGAAAGAAATAATCAGACCAAGTCTTAAAAAAGACTAATACGAGTGGCACACTTAAATGAACATAAAGTGTGCCACTTCTTTGTAATAAAACTCAGGAGAAAGGTAATGAATGAAGAAAATGTAAAGCATCTTGTCGCACTTTTTGGCGGTAAGACGGTACACATAAACAATGAGTTTTTTAATGAATGGCTAGCGGTATCTCCTTGCGATGATGGTCAAGTGACTGTATTTTCACTGTATAGTTTTTACCAATTTGCCAATACAGCGAGCTTCGAAGAAGCACTCCAACAATCGCCTAATGAAGATTATCTTCTTGATGAAGAGCTAGCGACTGTAGTTATGCGCTCAACAACAGAGTGATTTTACTTGCAGTCCTTTAACTAACAGAACATTAAGAGACAATAAAATGAATAAAGAAATAGCGAAAAAATTGACTGATGTCGTGGCTGGCCAAGGTAGTAACCTTTGGCAAATCGATGATGACAACTGGGTGGGAGTGGCGTGGACTGGAGATGGTCGCATTTTGATATTGCACGAAGACAAAATTTGCGAGTACAAAGACGATGAAGCATGGGAAACAATGTGTACGTTTTTAGAGCCATTGGAGTCTAGCGGTATTCGCTCAGGTCCAGGTCCTCTACCCGCAGTGACTCCTAGCAAAGTTATTAAGTGGAAGTTGGCTTCCTCTAATACGCAGAACCAGACAGTATCCATTGCGCAAGTAGAATCTCAAGAACTAATTTTTATACATGCGCCGAATGGCGACTGGTCAAGCTCTCACGATGACATCATTATTAACTATGAAACTTGGGATGGAACTAATTGGACTGCTAAGATAAAAGTAAATGCAGATTGTTCAGTTATCTTTACTCATGCGCCGAATGGCGACTGGTCAAAATCTCACGATGACACCATTATTAATTATAAAACTTGGGATGGAACTAACTGGACTGCTAAGGCAAAAGTAAACTCAGATGGTTCAGTTATCTTTACTCATGCGCCAAATGGCGACTGGTCAAAATCTCACGATGACACCATTATTAATTATAAAACTTGGGGTGGAACTAATTGGACTGCTAAGGTAAAAGTAAAATCGGGCAGTTCAGCTATCCCGCCAGCTCCTGCGCCTGAACCCGCACCACTGCCTAAACCAGCGGATCCAGACATCATCATCACTGCGATTGCAGATGTCTATATGTCTAATTTGGTTTACAAGGGTCAAGTAAAACGCATTCAATCAGATGAGTATGTGGAATTGACTAATCGTGGTAATAAGGCTGCCGATATTTCTGGCTGGAAAATAACTTCTGCGGGTAGTGCTAAGCAATGGTTTATCTTCCCAGCGGGATCAGCCTTGGGTGCTGGCAAGAGTTTGCGTATTTACACTAATGAAGTGCATCCTGAAACAGGTGGCTATTCTTTCGCCAGCAAAACGGCTATTTGGAATGATGCTGGCGATGAATTAAACCTGTTTAATGCTAAAGGGGAAAATGTCGCTACGTTGACATACGGCAAGGCAAGAAAGAAATAATAAAACCTGAAACAAAAAAGCAAGTAGATATAGCTAACCGCTAATAAAATGATTACAAAACCGTTCGTGGTGAGCTTGTCGAACCACGCTCACACCATTCGACAAGCTCATGACAGGCTTCGACAGGCTCAGTGCGAACGTTATCATTTTATTGTGCGTTAGCTCTACAAGCCCGTATGGAGTGTAACGAAATATGGGTGTAGTTCTATTAGCAAAAAATATATCCCCCGAACATTGGAGATTGTAATGAAAACAATCACGATAGAAATTTCAGACAACGACTGCCCTGAATTATTAAAACTACTCAAAAAATTCTCTGCCCGCGTTATTAAAGAAAGCGACTTAGAAGACATAGCGTTAGTCAATGCGATTCAAGCCTTGTAGGGTGGGCAACGCTTTTCTGCCCCATACGCATCAACTTAAGGAAATTATGGCTTAAATCAGTTATCTATGGTCTAAATGAGGATTAACATTATAGATTTAAGGATAATGACATGAACAGCCTATATTCAAAAGTAGCCAAGGTATTGCAGACGATTTTAAACGACAAAGCAACGGAGTTAGCAAAAAGCAGTGGATTTATCGTGCGGCAACGGAAGTTGACGGGATCT
>MBQZ01000073.1 GCA_002134785.1 Crenothrix sp. D3 | reverse complement strand
AAAACGGTTTAATCGTGTGGTTGAAAGGCTATGGGAACGTTAAACTTTTCAGGACACAGCTAAAAGACCAGCTGCGCCACACTGTGGTTTATTTACCCGACGAAGAAAAACTCACCGAATTTAATCAATCTGAATTTAACACTGAACACGCTAAACATTGGCAAATCGAACAATATCATCGTGCCATCAAGCAAGTTTGCAATATCGAAAACTTCCAAGTGCGGGGGAAACAGGCAATCAAGAATCATTTGTTTGCCGCCATTTGTGGCTATGTTCAATTACAACGACTTACATCAATGCAATCCATCACTGATTGTTATCAAGTTCGACGCGAATTGTTCACAAATGTGGTGAAATCTTTTATTTCGGAATTTCTCGTCGGTAAGGAAAACTTGAGACCACTTTTTTCATCTATCGTCAATGCGTAACTTCTAAAAAATATCAGCAGCAACGAATGCCACGCGCTTGTTACCATCAACAAAAGGATGGTTACTTGATATACCTACGGCATAAGTAGCGGCGAGGTCAAAAATATCGACTTGTTCATAATGATAGGCGTTTTTGGGACGGGATAAAGCTGACTCAAGCAATGTTTCATCTCGCACACCTTCCGAACCGCCTGTTTCAGCGATAATATGCTTGTGAGCGGCTAGCATTAACGCCTTGCTTAACCAGATGGGTTCTTTCATTTTGCCAGTTTAAGCAACAGTTTTTTATGTTTTTTAACTGAGTTTTTTATCAGCAACATATCTTGTGCATCAATATCATCATAATTATCCGCATTGACCTGTGTTTGGGATTGCAATGCTTTTTTGATGGCATCGAGTACAAACGCATTTTTATTTTTAATATTCGCCAATTGCTGGTTTATATCATCGGGTATTTCAATTGTAATATTCATAGTTTCACGTTTTTTATTTATAGGCATAGGTCTGTAACGTGCCATTTTAAACCCGAAAATAATTTTAAGATGGCTATTTTTCAACGCTTTTTGCCCTTCAAGCTGTGTTTTCCTGAAAAAATGTTGTACTGTTCATAAGCTGAACAAATCAACAAAAACTTGAGGACTTAAAATGATAGAAATAGGTATTGTGTTGTTGCTGGTAGGTTTTGTAGGTCTTGTATTTGGCTTAGGCAAAAGGAAACAAGTCACCGCGAGTAATGGCAGTGTCGCAGTAGGCGGTGATAGTCACGCACCTATTACTATTATTGACACTGGCAAAACGCCCTCAAGTTTTTGGGATGTGTGGAATATCGTGTGTGGTATCGCCACCTTGGCGGGCTTGGTTTTAACTATTCTGCCATTGTTGAATAAATCATGAATCTGTTTAAAAACTTGTTTTCTTCGTCAAAACCGTCTGCCAAAAATAAATCCGTTGCGGTGGGTATGTTATTCTCATTAGCGGAATCGTCTGGCAAGAGCGATATAAGACGCATAAAACAGGTTGAGGCTCTCTTGCCTCAATCTCTCATACAGTTTGTCGAAAATGCCTGTTTTCGCTTACGTTCAAAAGGGCTTATTCCAGCTTATAGAACTGATGGTTAAAAACTATCGTTGATCTTTTATTTTGAACAACGTATCTGCACTGTTATACAATAAACTGGTGCGATTATTGTTAGCTTTCTGCTATCTTGATCCTCAATATTTCTTGATAAAATACAGAATCCTTGAGTTCATTATTTCCATCAAATATATCTTTAACAGAGGTAAGTAAAGTTATGAGTTTGACTATATCTATCATTCTAATACCTACTTTCTGACAAATCGTTACTGCATCTTTTGTGAAGCTAGATGATGAAATAAAAATGGGATTTATCAATGTGTAATGCTTTAACTCAGTTGCAAATTGATAGGCGTAGGTTTCACTTGAATATATTCTCCTTCTAAGTAATTCAATCGATCCTACAAACTCCCGTATTTCAGATGTTCCTACCTTTGATGTATATAACTTTGCCTGTCCTATCAAAAAACTTTTCTCAGAAACTGGTCCAAAAAAAGAATACTTATTAAAGGGAAGTGTACCGTAGAAATCTAAGCCTTGATCACTTGAACGACGAGTCACTCTAAAATCTGAACAGCCTAGTAAACTAACATAATAAGCACATAGAGACTCAAAACGTACATCATCTATATTCTTTATGAATTTATTTACGGAGCGATACCTCTGAAGAAAATTATTATCGAAAATGTAATTTAATGTATCTGGATCAAGAGATTGCATAAAAGGCTGCACATTATTCAATTGGTTTAAACTATTAGAAAGCTTTTCCAACTCCTCAGAGAGAGATAATGCTAAGTTTTCATCATTTTTTTCAAAACATACCTTTACTTGACCATTAAAATCTCCTGATGATGAGCATCCTAATAAAAAAACGTGTTCGTCTGGATAACAATTAGCAACCATCTATTAGTTTCTCAAATGCTTTAAGTGTATCGATAATACGTCCTAACTTAGCTTTTTCTACAGTACTCATGTGTACTAATGCTGAAACAGTTATTTTGTCTACATTACGCTGTAGGGCTGCTATTGCTTTTTTAACCCCTTCAGTTGTGACAGAAAGACTCTGTTCATAAGCCTCAATAAGGCTATTTTGATCTTCCATAATTGCTAATGCTTCAGAATCATTAATAATTTTTCTTAGCGTCCTGATGTCGTCACGATTTTTTACAATTGGTTCTTCTTTCTCATCTGTTTTTGAAATCCAATCAAAAAATCTATTTAGATTAGAGGTATTTCTAAATGCTTTATCTTCTTCAGACCAATCCAACCAATCCCTCATTTGAGGTGTCCCCATTAATTCATAAAACATAGGAGCCATTTTTGAAGAAAACTGATCCGTGTATTGGGGATCTCTCTTATAAAGCTGCATTGCAACGAATGTGTTAACCCTACGTTTAACTTGGGCTACAGTAATACCTAATCTATTAGAAATCTCGGAAAACGACAATTCAAATTTTGTATTTAAATCATGAACCAATTCTGACTGTTCAAAATCTCCCCAATCTTTTACTTTCGTAACATGTCTAAGTCCCATCAAAAGCAAATAAGCTTCTGAGTCATCTGAGTCCATTTCGTATTCAACAACATCTATTCTTTTGTTAATGAAGAACTCAGGATCAACATTTCCAACGTCATACCCTTGTTCATTATCCTCAATAAGTGCTTTTAATGTTGCAATTCTTCGATTTCCTTCGATTACCAAAAAGTTACCATCAGGTAGAGGTCGAACTAAGATATTATCTATTTTAAGAATTCCATTGCTTTTGAAGCTATCGATAAGATCCTTAATACCTTCCCTTCGTTCACCTTCGAGAATCATGTTATATGTCCTCTTCTGTACCATTACATTTTTGTAGTCTTTGGTATCTACATATTTATATTTACCATGACCATGTAGCCTAAAATTATTGGGATCTAAAAAAATGTTTTTTAGACTGACTTTTTTTGATTTCATAGTTATTCTAATTATTTCAAATAATGTGGGTGCAGTAAATTATAGCAGCACAGAGTAGCCTATGCCGAAATGGTGCAATACTAGATACAGCTGGCAACCTTACAATTATACTTATTGCTAGCTAAAAATCACCCGAAACTACCACATAACCCAGCAACTGGGTAGCATTCTTGCCCTGACTATCCTACACTGCACGCTTTATTATTCAGCACGGCAACACTTCCTTGACAGCACTCACTTCATTTTTTAAACCCAATGGCGCGTTAGCCAAAATCATCAAAGGTTATCAGCCACGCGCGGCGCAGTTGGAAATGGCGGAGGCGATTGAAAAAGCGATAAACAGCCAACAACATTTAATTGCTGAAGCAGGGACGGGGACGGGTAAGACGTTTGCCTATTTAGTGCCTGCGATTTTGTCGGGTAAGAAAGTCATTATTTCAACAGGGACGAAAAACCTGCAAGATCAGTTGTTTAATAAAGATTTGCCGCTGATTCGCCGTGCGCTTAATCAGCCGTTTGTGGCTACCTTATTAAAAGGACGGGCTAATTATCTGTGTACTTATCGCTTGGCTAATTCGCTGACTTCGCACATTGGCTATAGTCAATTTGATGCTAAAGCCTTGGCGAAAATCAGTGCGTGGGCAAAACGCACGGTCACGGGTGATATTGCGGAAATGGCAACGGTGGCTGATTCTGAGCCTGTGTGGTTTCATGCGACTTCGACGCTGGATAATTGTTTAGGCTCGGATTGTGATGATTATGACACTTGTTTTTTGGTGCAGGCGCGGAAGAAAGCCAAAGAAGCCGATATTTTAGTGGTGAATCATCATGTGTTGTGTGCTGATTGGTCGTTGCGCGATGGCGGTTTTGGCGAATTATTGCCCACTGCGGATGTGGTGATTATTGATGAAGCGCATCAACTCGCGGACACAGCGAGTAATTTTTTAGGTGTTACCGTGGGCGCGAAACAGCTCAGTGAGTTAGCGCAAGACGCGCTAGTCGAATTTTTTAAAGATGCGACCGATATTCCTGATTTGCGTACTGCCGCTGAAACGCTGGAACATGAAGTAAAAGATTTGCGGCTTGCCTTTGGTGTGGAACAAAAGCGCGGCGAGTGGCACGAGATTGAAACCAATCCTAAGATAATGAAGGCTTTAACAGCGGTGCAAAGCCAGTTAGTGCGCCTGACTGAGCAGTTAAAAATAGCCTCGGTGAAAACCAAAGGGCTGGAAGCCTGTCATAAACGCAGTGATGAACTCATCGGGCAATTAGAATTGATGTTGAAACCTGCCGATAATAAATGGATACGCTGGTATGAAACCCACAAACGGACGTTTAGCCTGAATCGCACGCCGCTGAATATTGCCAGTGAATTTCAAAGTTTTATGCAGCAACATTCGGCAACGTGGATTTTCACCTCCGCGACACTCAGCGTGGCGAATCGGTTTGAGCATTTTTCTGATAATTTAGGCTTAAGTAATGCGGCGAGTGACAGCTGGGAAAGCCCGTTTGATTTTGCCAAGCAAGCCTTGTTTTATCATCCAAAAAATTTACCGCAACCGAATGATGTTGATTGCATTCCCCGTCTGGTTGACTTTGCTATTCCTGTATTACAAGCCAGTCGTGGACGGGCGTTTTTTCTGTTTACTAGCCACCGCGCGTTAAAACAAGCCGCTGAATTGCTGGAAGGAAAATTAGATTATCCGTTGTTGGTGCAGGGAACGGTGTCAAAAAACCGATTGCTGGAACAATTTGAAACAGCGGGTAATGCGGTATTATTAGGCACATCCAGTTTTTGGGAAGGCGTGGATGTGCGCGGTGAGGCGTTATCGTGCGTGATTATTGATAAACTACCGTTCGCGTCGCCATTCGATCCCGTGTTAAAAGCCCGTTTGAATGCGATGACTGAACAAGGTAAAAATGCTTTTATGGATTATCAAGTGCCGACAGCGGTGATTGCCTTGCGTCAGGGCATTGGACGCTTGATTCGTGATGTCGAAGATAAAGGCGTGTTGATGATATGCGATCCCCGTTTGTTAAAAAAAGCCTACGGGCAGATATTTTTAGACAGTGTGCCGCCGATGCAGCGCACTCGCGATATTGCCGATGTACAGGCATTTTTCCAACCAGAGAATGAAGAATGAAATTATTAGCCGTAGAAACTGCGACCGAAGCGTGTTCCGCCGCACTATATGTGGATGGTGTAATTAGCGAACGCTTTGAACTCGCGCCCCGACACCACACGCAGCTGATTTTGCCGATGATTGATGAGTTGATGCGTGAGGCAGGTTTAAAACCCACAGAGTTAGACGCGCTGGCGTTTGGTTGTGGACCAGGTTCGTTTACAGGCATTCGTATTGCCACGGGTGTGATTCAAGGCATTGCCTTGGGTGCTGATTTACCTGTGGTCTGTGTTTCGACGTTAGCGGCGATGGCGCAAGAATTTTTTGACCGTACTGAAAGCAACTTGGCGTTTACCGCGATAGATGCACGCATGGCGGAAATTTTCTGGGGCGTATATCAGCGTAATGCGCTGGGATTTGCTGAGCTTATCGGTGATGAATCAGTCACTCCTGCTTCTTTAGTTGATTGTGCTGTTGATGGCGTAGGTGTGGGGATTGGTTCAGGTTGGGGCGTGTATGCCGATGAATTAATGAGCCGCTTAGCAGGGCGGGTGAGTCATTATGAAACGGATAATTTGCCGCGTGCCGCACTGATTGCGCGGTTAGGCGTGCGTGGATTTGAACAAGGTTTAGCCGTACCTGTGGAACTGGCTATGCCTGTGTATCTGCGTGATAAAGTCGCAAAAACTGAAGCAGAACGGCACGCGCTATGAACTACTGGCTAATGAAATCCGAACCTGACAGCTTTAGTATTGATGATTTAGCAAATCGTCCAGAGCAAATTGAACCGTGGGATGGCGTGCGTAATTATCAAGCGCGGAATATGATGCGTGATGACATGAAAGTAGGCGACCGCGTATTTTTTTATCAGTCTAATTGTGCGGAGGCAGGTATTGTCGGCATCATGGAAGTGGTCAAAGAGGGTTATCCTGATTGTTCCGCGTTTGATGTTAATGACCCTCATTTTGATGCAAAGAGCGATGCGAATAAACCGCGCTGGATGCGAGTGGACGTAAAATATATCAGAAAATTATCACGTACTATCACGCTGAAAGAACTAAAAACCAAAGCCGAATTGACGGATTTTACGTTGGTAAGAAACGGTAATCGCTTGTCCATTATGCCCGTCAGTCAAGCGCAATGGGATTTTATTCTGTCCTTGGAATAACAAAATGTAAGCGCGAGTCCATTGCGTTTTAAAAGGTGCGAATTTGTCGCGCCCACCTTTATAAAAATATACTTACTCATGAATGATAAAACCCAACTCTACATCACTGCCACGCAAACGTGGCTAACTTCAGTTATTATCGCCCACAATATCTGTCCTTTCGCAAAACGTGAGCAAGAACGCGGTAGCATTCGTTTTAGTGTTGACCAAGACATTGACATAGAAACGTGCTTGATGACTTTCATGCAGGAGTGTGAACGACTGGACACCGATACTGACATTGAAACCACGTTATTGATTTATGCCACTGCCTTTAAATTATTTGATGATTTTCTGGATTTTCTGGAGATTGCCGAAACTTTACTGTACGAACAAGGCTACGAAGGCGTGTATCAACTGGCGAGCTTTCATCCAGATTATTGTTTTGAAGGTGCAAAGCTAGATGACCCTGCAAATTATACCAATCGCTCACCGTATCCAATGTTGCACTTGTTGCGGGAAACCAGCATTGACCGTGCAGTCAGCAATTATCCCGATGTGGAAAATATCCCACAACGTAATATCGAATTAATGCGTACCTTAGGTATGACAAAACTACAGAGTTTATTGGCGGCGTGTTACTCATCTAGTACATATAGCTAACCGTCATAAAATGATTACAAAACTGTTCGCACTGAGCCTGTCATGAGCTTGTCGAATGATGTGAATGTGGTTCGACAAGGCTCTCCTGCGTTTAGCGAAGGACTCACCACGAACGGCATCATTTTATTGTGATTGTGCGTTAGCTCTGGTTGCAATAATTCTATAAAATTACGAACTGGTCTTACAATTTAGTTCATATTAGGAGAATAATGTCATGATAGAGTGGTCTGAACAATTTGAAACCAAAATAGAAATGGTTGATACGCAACACCAGCGTCTTTTCGTATTACTGAATAGTTTAGCCGATTGTTTTACTGTGGGTGTACCCAACGAAGAGATGGTTGAACAAGTTCTACGAGAGCTACAGAATTATACGAATCAACACTTTACCGATGAAGAAGCAATGATGAAAGAACGCAATATTGATCCCCAGTTCTTTGCCATTCATCACATGGAGCATAATTCATTTATCTATGATTTAAGTCGTTTACAGTTACATATCAGTGTTGATGAAGATGAGGTGCAAACGGCTGAAAAATTAGTTCATTTTATAACTTCATGGTTGGTGTACCACATTCTGGGCGTGGATCAAGTGATGGCGGCACAACTTCGTGCTATTAAACAAGGCATGACACCACAGCAGGCGTATCAAGCGAATAAAACTATTAATCGGGATGCCGCTACAATGCAGTTAATTTTGACTTCTGTATTAGATTTGTGGCGTGGTACAGCAGAGCATTGCCGTCTTTTGGAAGAAGAGTTACTAGCATTAAAGCAAAGTACTTAGCCTATTGATATTCAGCTTGTCCGCTACCATATCATCGCCTTGTCGGATAGGCATTGTTGAGCATTTATGATGGATACTGCTTTATCTGTTTTATAATGACAACAACTAACAACATAATAGATTACTAACAATGGCAACAAAAGAAGATTTTTATAAATTACTGGGGGTTGAACGCAACGCCAGTGACGCAGAAATTAAGAAAAGTTATCGCAGTAAAGCGATGAAATATCATCCTGATAGAAACGCTGATAATCCCGAAGAAGCGGAGGTGAAGTTTAAACAAATCAAAGAAGCCTACGAAGTATTATCGGATCCTAAAAAACGTTCAGCTTACGATCAATTTGGACACGCAGGCGTTGATCCATCGATGGGTGGTGGTAGATCAGGTGGCTTTAGTGCTGAAGGATTTAGTGATATTTTTGGTGATATTTTTGGTGGCGGTGGTGGCAGACAACAGCGAGGCAGTAGCAGTCAACGCGGTTCAGATTTACGCCATTCTTTAGACATCACCTTAGAAGAAGCCGTTGCGGGCGTTGAGAAAAAAATCCGTATTCCTGTGCTAGTGGCTTGTGGCGAATGTAGCGGTTCGGGTGCTAAAAAAGGCTCTAGTCCTGTTATCTGCTCAACCTGTCACGGTCACGGGCAAGTTAGAATGCAGCAAGGTTTCTTTTCGATACAACAAGCGTGTCCAACCTGTCGTGGTACAGGCAAACAAATCAAAGACCCCTGCGGTAAATGTTACGGTCAAGGACGCGTACAAGACATTAAAACCTTATCGGCAAAAATCCCAGCAGGGGTTGATACAGGCGATAGAATTCGTTTGGCGGGTGAAGGCGAAGCGGGTGAACGCGGCGGGCCTTCTGGTGATTTATACATTGATATTCAAGTAACACAACACGCAATTTTTACGCGTGATGGGGCGAATCTGTATTGTGAAGTGCCGATTAGTTTTATTACTGCGTGTTTAGGTGATGAAATTGAAGTTCCCACACTAGATGGCAAAGTATTATTAAAAATTCCTGCGGAAACCCAAACAGGTAAATCGTTCAGATTACGCGGCAAAGGGGTTAAACAAGTACGCGGTGGCCCTGTTGGTGATTTATTGTGCAAAGTTCAGATTGAAACGCCTGTTAATTTGACCAAAGACCAAAAAGCCTTAGTGGAAAAACTGGGTGAATCGTTGTCTAGCGGCGGTAAGCATCACAGCCCACAAGAATCATCGTGGGTAGATCGTGTGAAAAACTTTTTTGATTTGTAACAGGATAATCATGAATCGAATTGCAATTGTAGGCGCGTCAGGGCGTATGGGTTTGTGCTTAATCAAAGCTGTTTTATTGACAAAAAATGCGTCGCTTACCGCTGTGGTTTCACGGCCAGACAGTATAGCCATTGGCAAAGATGCAGGTGAATTGGCGGGTATTGGTGCGGCAGGTATTCAAGTAGTGGCGGATTTAGCGGCTGTCATGGATGAATTTGATGTGCTGATTGATTTTACTCGCCCTGATGCGTCACTGGTGTTTATTGAACAATGCCGTCGCGCAGGTAAAAAAGTCGTTATCGGTACAACAGGCTACAGTGATGACCAAAAAGCGCAAATCAACAAAGCCGCTGAAGACATTGCTATCGTACTTGCACCTAACTTCAGCGTCGGCGTTAATTTATCATTGAAACTGCTAGAAATGGCGGCGAAAGTGATGGGGGACACCACCGATATTGAAATCATTGAAGCTCATCACCGTCACAAAGTAGACGCGCCTTCGGGTACAGCGTTACGCATGGGTGAAGTGATTGCTAATACTTTAGGACGTGACTTAAAAGACTGTGCTATTTATGGTAGAGAAGGCAACACAGGTGAACGTGATGCTAAAACCATCGGTTTTTCCACCATCCGCGCGGGTGACATTGTGGGTGAACATACGGTGATGTTTGCCGATGACGGCGAGCGTTTAGAAATCACCCATAAAGCCAGTAGTCGTATGACGTTTGCCAACGGTGCGGTGCGTGCTGCGGTGTGGTTAGCGGATAAAGACCGTGGTTTATATGATATGCAGGATGTGTTGGGTTTGTCTTAATTCACTAAAACGATACGGAGTCCAAAACACGTTTTGGGCTTCAATTATCATAACGGCATTGTAACGTCTCGTCCAAAACTTGTTTTGGACTCCTAGGTTCTTAAGGTAAACGTCACAGGGCCATTATTAATCAATGCCACCTGCATATCTGCACCAAACTCCCCAAACTGCACATTTTCATAAACAGTAATAGCGTGTTGTTGCAAATAGTTAAACAACTCACGTCCCTGCTCAGGCGGTGCAGCTGAGACAAAACTGGGGCGATTGCCTTTTTGGGTATTCGCCGCTAGTGTAAATTGCGGTATTAACAATAAACCTCCGTTAATATCGCGTACACTCAAATTCATTCTATCCGCTTCATCGGCAAAAATCCGATAATTAAGAATACGTTCTAATAGGCGTTCTGCCTCTTTTGGCGTGTCGTTTTTTTCAACGGCGACTAGAGCCAAGATACCCGTGCTTATACTGCCAATGTCTTGCTCATTGACAGTCACTTTCGCGCTAGTCACTCGTTGAATGATGGTAATCATGCGTATGTTTGATAGGGTGGAAAAACGATTACAAAACCGTTCGCACTGAGCCTGTCGAAGTGTGAATGTGGTTCGACAAGGCTCTCATGAGCTTAGTCGAATGGCTCACCACGAACGGTATCATTTTATTGTGCGTTAGCTCTACTTAGCTTTAGATTCATTAGTAATAGCTGCTTCTGCTATCAACCAGTCATTTAATTTTGCCAATTCCTCAACATCTAAACGACCTGCTTGCTGTAGCAAACTACTACGCGCTTTAAAATAACGGTAACGCGCTTGGTGTTGTACTTTACGCGCTTCAGACAGTTGTTTTTCTGCATTGAGTAAATCAATAATGGACACTACACCTAATTCATAGCCTTTTTCCATGGCCAGTTTAGCTTTTTCATTCGCATCGAGTTGGCGGTCAGTGGCTAAGCTACGCGCTTGCGAGATACTCATACCCAAGTAAGCATCGCGGGTTATTTTCTCCAATTCGCGCAATTTTTGTTCGAGTTGCGCAGAACTAAAATTTTTACGCCCCAGTGCTTCTTCGACTTTTGCACTGGTAATACCACCTTCATAAATTGGAATCGTGGCTTCAACACCGACTGTGCCAACTGTATAAGGCGGTGATTGCTGGTTATTGAATCCCGTGTTGGCATAATTCGCGCCCGCTTGTAATTCAATGCGCGGTAAATGTCCTGCTTGATACGCGGATATACTTTGGTCTGCGGATTTAACTGCCTCTTTAAGCGCGTTTAAGTCGGGGTTAATGCTGTCGGCTTGCTGTATCCAAGCGTCAACATTACCTTCAGGAGGCGGCTGTTTGCTATCTAAACGTACTGGCTGAATATGGGTAACAGCATCACCTGTGAGTTCGCGTAATTTTTCTAACGCAATTTGGGCATCGTTTTTACTTTCGATAAGGGCAGTGCGTAAGGTTTCGACGCGGGCTTGTACTTGGTATAAATCAGTCACCAAAGCCATTTGCCGTTCATTCATGGCTTTAACGCGGGCGAGTTGTTTTTCAGTGGAACTGAGTTCTGTACTGATAATGTCAGTTTTATCGGCGGCTTCTAGGGCATCCACATAACGATCAACAATATCAAAAATAAGTTGTTGATGGGCAGCTAGTAACTTGTCTTCACCTTGTGCCGTTTTGGATTGCTGACTTTTCATTAACAAATAGGCTTGTAAATCAAATAAGGGTTGCCGTATGTTAAGCCCCGCATTTGTCCCATCGTAGCCTTGCCCGCTGCGTGTTTGGTATTTTAGATTATTCAGCGAATAATTACCTCGCACTGCCACTTGCGGTAATAACCGCCCAAAAGATTGATCCTCTTGGGCGCGTGCAATATCCAGCGCGTATTGACTACTCATGAGTTCGGGTGAGGACAGCAACGCGCGTTGATAAATAGACAGTAAATTATCCGCATGACTTGATACGCTAAAGACCAAGCTGATTAATAATAAAGGGGCTGTACGCATGATGTTAATCCTCATTAAATGAACGCGCGAAAATATTGCTCATCGGTTTCATTAAGTATTCAAAAAAGGTGCGATCGCCTGTATTAATCAATACTTCGGCAGGCATACCGGGTACTAACACTAAATCATTTTTGCGTAAGTCTTCCAAACCCGCTTTATTGACCTCAACACGCGCTAGATAAAAACTGGTTTCGTTTTTTTCATCGGTGATTCGGTCGGCGGATACGGTCAATAAATTACCATCTATTTTAAGCGTCTTAGCACTTTTAAAGGCACTAAAACGAATTTCCGCTTGTTGTCCGATGTGAATGCGATCAATGTCTATAGGTGATACTTGGGCTTCGACAATCAGCTTTTCTTGTTGCGGTACGATGTCGAGTAAATGCCCACCTGGTGGAATAACCGCACCTAAAGTATGCACTGTTAAACCTAACACCATGCCTGCTTCGGGTGCTTTAATGACAGTACGCGCCACGGTGTCGGTTAGCCATTGGGTTTTTTCGTGCAGTTCAGACAGTTCAGTTTGTACTTTACTGAGTTCTTCCATGACTTCACGTTGAAAATCCTTCTCGATTTGCAGAATTTTCAGTGAAATTTCACTAATCTGATTTTGTGCGGTGGCAATATTGGCAATGAAATCGCCCTTATCGCCTTCTGATTGGGCTAACCGCCGTTCAAATTCAGTAATTTTTTGTTTTTCAATATAGCCTTCTTTCAGCATGGCGCGAAAATCAATTAACTCTTTATTCAATGAGGCTGATAGCACGGCACGACTGGTTATTTGCGACTTAATACCTTCAATTTTAGCCTGTAATTGTTGGCGTTGTTCTTTGAAAATAGCAATCTGACCGTTGCGCGATTGTTTGCGTACCGCGAAGGATTGCTCTTGAACGCGCATATTTTCTTGTATGCGGGGTTCGCTACTCACATTTTTTAATTCAGTAGGATAGTTAACGCTGGCATTGCCGTCTCGTTCTGCCACTAATCGCGCTTCACGCGCTAAAGCTGAGAACAATTGACCACGCAGGGTTTCTAATTGCGCTCTCGTGGATGTGTCATCGAGCTCCACCAAGACTTGCCCTTTAGTGACATTATCACCATCGCGGACGTGTAGGGCTTTAACAATACCGCCTTCTAAATGTTGGACGGTTTTACGATAACCTTCAACGGTCACATTGCCTGATGCCACGACAGCACTGCCTAAGGGGGCGAAGTAAGACCACGCACCAAAGCCACCAAACACAATCAGTATTAACAAATAACCCAATCGTCGCACAGGGCGATCATCGGCAAAATGGGCAATATCTAATTCATCTAAATTTTTGGGTTTTGTTTTCAATAAACTCATACCGATTGTCCTTGTGTAGCTTGTGTTGCAGGACGTTGATTCAATTTTGCTAACACCTCGTCTCGTGGGCCATCCAATACCAACGCGCCTTCATTTAATACCATAATTCTATCCACAATACTCAAAATACCTACGCGATGTGTGATAACAATCACTGTACAGCCGCGTTGTTTCAGCACTAATAAGGCTTGTGCTAACGCATACTCACCGACATCATCTAAATTAGAATTAGGTTCATCTAACACTACTAACACAGGATTACCATAGATTGCGCGTGCTAAACCCACACGCTGACGTTGCCCCGCTGATAATGCACCGCCACTACTACCAATCTCGGTATCATAACCTTGTGGGAGTCGTAAAATCATCTCATGCACGCCTGCGGCAATCGCGGCATCAACGACATGATTGGCATCGACTTCACCAAAGCGGGCGATATTCTCCGCAATTGTGCCATCAAACAGCTCTATATCTTGTGGTAAATAGCCAATATACGGACCGACTAAACCACGATCAGACTGCATCACATCCGCGCCATCCATACGAATAGCTCCACTCGCCGCTGGCCAAATACCTAACAAGGCGCGGGCTAAGGTTGATTTACCTGAGGCACTCGCGCCGATTAATGCGACAAACGTGCCTGCTTCAATCGCAAAATTAACACCTTTAATGACGGCTACTTTAGAACCCGGTGGCGCGACAATCACTTGTTCAGCCCGCAATGATCCTGTCGGTGCAGGTAAAGCCATTCTGTCTGCTTCAGCAGGAAAATGGGCTAATAGTTCATTGATTCGCCCATAAGCGGTACGCGCCGTTAAAAATTGTTTCCAGCTACCAATCATTAAATCAATAGGGGCTAATGCGCGACCCAATAAAATAGAACCACCAATCATCATACCTGGGCTAATTTGTTTATTAATGGCTAACCACGCGCCTAATCCTAAAATTAATGATTGTATCGTTACACGATAAGTTTTTGATAACGCGGAAATTAAGCCGCCTTTTTCACTCGACAAGGCTTGCAGGATAATTAATTTTTTTTGTTTTTCTTTCCAGCGAGCCATTAATGATGGCAGCATCCCTAAGGCATGAACGACTTCTGCATTGCGTAAATTACGCGCGGTGGCATTTGAGCTTTCAACAGACAATTGATTAGCTTGTTCTAAATCATCATGCGTGGCACGTTCGTTCCAAGTAGCCAGAAAAATCAACACCACCACAGAAACAATGGCGACATAACCAAACGCGGGATTAAATAAAAACAACAAGACAACGTAAATCGGCAGCCACGGCGCGTCAAAAAAAGCGAATAAGCCTTGACCTGTTAAAAACTGGCGCAATGCCAGTAAATCACTGAGTGGTTGCGTGCTAGATTTTCCACCACTGACTAACGCTTGTTTAAATAACACGCGATAAAGTCGCTCATTCAGCAACAAATCAAAACGGGTACTGACGCGAATTAATACTTGTGAGCGTATCCATTCCAATGCGCCGAGCATAGCGAACAACATCACGGCCAACAAAGTCAGCATCAGCAAGGTGGATATGCTGTTACTACCCAACACGCGGTCATAGACCTGCATCATATAGATGGAAGGGAACAACATTAACATATTAATAAATAAGCTAAAAAATGCCGCTGATTTAAATGAATCACGGCAAATATAAATAGCTTCAGCGAGTTCTGAGCGAGGTGGTCGCATAAAGGTGAATTCCGAATAATAAATTGAGGGTACGCGAGTCCGTAGGTTCACTGCCATTAAGTTAAGACAAAAATGTAGGGGCTGTGCCTTGTGCCAGCCCTATGAACAGGTCGTTATCAGGGCAACCACAAGGGATTGCCCCTACGATAAACCTTAACTTAATGGCAGTAAGTCTGTAGGTTGGGTTAGATTTATGTCTGCGATAGCGGACATAAATCATAACCCAACAAAGTACGAATCACTGTGGAATGTTGGGTTACGCTATGCTAACTCAACCTACAAATAATACGATAGTCTAGCTACCAATGTTTTGCCACAAACGCCGATTCATTGCGTAATTCTAAATGATCGCCATTTTGACCAATTACATACAATCCTTTGCGTATTGCGTAATCGGCGACATTGTCAGCAATGACCATTCCTGCGACTGCACCTGAGAGCCGACAGGTTTCGTAACGGGGCATTAAGCGTTTTACTTTTTCCAAACGGTCAATGTGTTCATTGACATCATCAATGCTTAAATTGCTTTTACATTCAATGACGACCATATCATTGTCATTGACAACTAACAAATCAATCTCTAGCCCTTCGCCATTGCGTTTGGTATTCACATTGCGATGGACTTCATGAATATCAATGCCGCGTTCTCTAAATAAACGGATGGCTGCGGGGCGCACGGCTTGTTCGACAAATTCATCTAAACGATTACACAAGCGATCAATACTGACATTGACCGCTTTAATTTCGCGTGCCGTTTCTTTTTGGATTTCTTGCAATTCTTTTTGCGCGTCTTCAAATTCTTTGCGTGAATTTTTTTTGCAAATTTTTAAATTCTTTGTGGGATTGGGCAACTTCACGCATTGCGCCCAAATGTCATCGGCTATCGTGGTCATTATTTTTTGCTTTCGGTGTTAAAAATCAGGGTTGCATTATAGCACGGCAAAAAAAAAGCAAGCCCCTTGCGGGGCTTGCTAATTGAACAGCTTAGAACGAGTAACGGATTAGATAACCCAGATTCCGTTAACAGCCGCTACCGTACCAATAGAAGTAACAGTAATAGGAGAACCATCATTTGTCAAACCGACTAAATCTACCAATGTGTCTAAGGAATTGGCACCGCCATCTTGGAAAACGTAAGTATCAGTCCCTTGAGCAAAAGCAACTGTTTGCAAACCTGCAATATTAGCTTGCACATAAGCGATCGCATCGGCTAAGACCAAGTTAGCTGCATTGATGGCAACACCACCTGCACCTTGGAAGGTAATAATACCATTCGCAACACTGTTAGTCTGAATAGCACCTGCATCCGTACCATTGTTCAATGTTACGTTAGCGGCAATAAGCGTTGAATCTAAATTCAGGTTATCAGCTGCTGCTAGAGTAGCAACGTTAAAGTCATTGACGATATCGAAGCCAGTTGTAGTGCTGTCACCTGCTACAATAAGCACAGTGTCAGTCGAAGCAGTATTTTCAAGCAGATTGATAGTATCTGCACCACGACCACCGACGAGTATGTCTGCGCCATCCAAACCTGTCAGGTTATTGTTCAGTGATTGACCGTAAATGATGTTATTAAGCGCGTTACCTATACCTGCGATGCCAGTAGTACCCCAAACAACTAGGTTTTCAACACCTTGACCACCTGCAATAGATGCATCGCCTGTGTTCAAGTCAAAGCTAACGGCAGTAGAATACACTAGGTCAGCAGTACCCGCATTGAGAGAAGTATTAGGACCAGCATTACCAACAAGAGCTTCCCTAACTACATCCGCAATGTTATCAACGAAATAAGCGTCATTACCGTCTTCACCTACCATAATATCTATACCCGTACCACCATTCAGTACGTTATTAAATTCGTTACCGCCTATAAAGTTGTCCAGTGTGTTACCTGTGGCTTCAAATGCCAATGCACCCGTTGGTCCAGTTCTAAAATCCAGCTGCTCAACGTTAGCAGCTAAGGTGTAAGAAACTGTTGACACAACGGAATCATAACCTTCGTTTGCATTTTCAACGACTACATCACCGATATTGTCAACGGTGTAGTTATCGTCACCTGCATAAGCTGCCATGACATCCGCGCCACCTTTACCATCAAGATTGTTAGCGACAGCGTTACCTAATAAAAAGTTGTTAACACTGTTACCAAGACCAGCGTTAACAGTACCGCCAAGAATCAGCACCTCAACGCCAGAAGCTAAAGTAAGATCAGCTATTTCTGCAGTCTCAACATCCCAGCCTTGGCCAGTAACTTCAGTGATTATTGTGGCTGCGTTACTAACAGTGTAGCTATCATCACCTGCGCCGCCTGCTAAGGAGTCTATACCAACAATACTGATTAAAGTATCATTACCTGCACCACCAATCAGTGAGTTACCACCAGCTGTACTTGTTAATTTGTTAGCCAGATCATTACCCGTACCAACCAATCCTACTGCCTTCAAATTCAGATTTTCAACATTGGCAGCCAAGGTGTAGGTCATGGATGACTCAACGGTATCTTTACCTTCGTCAAGGGCTTCAGTAATGACAGTGCCTGTGTTGCCAGCAGCGAGGACGTAAGTATCGTCACCTAAACCACCTGATAAGCTATCAATACCACCTGCACCAGTAATAGAGTCATTACCTGCTAAGGAGTTGACTTTGTCGTTACCCGCTGTGCCTAGGATGGTATCGTTACCTGTAGTATCACCAGCAGTAGCAAGTGGATCGACAGTAATATCAAAGCCAAGAGGCAGAGCTGGAGAAGGTACGCCGCCTGCTTCTACCGCGAAAACACTAAAAAAGTTGCCAGTAGCTCCTACCACACTTGCCGCTAATGGTTCAATCGCTGCATCATTAGGCGTAAAAGTGTACGCACCTGTTGTGGTGTCGAGAGTCAAAGTACCATAAGTGCCAACTTTAGTGGCTATGCCAGCTACAGGGGTTACGTCTTTAATACCGAAAGTAGCACCCGGAAAGGTGGTGGATGTTAAAACACCAGATTGTGCTACGAAAACATCATCAAACTGTGTATCTAAATAAGCTGTTGTTGCTGGAATTAATATAGCCATGATAAATCTCCAAATAAATTAATGTGAGGTTGAGCGATTTTTGAAAAATGAATTGCTACTTAGGTTCAATGTTAAAAAACAGGTCACCTGTATTTGATAAAATCGTCGCTAGTAAAACCGATTTTAGAAAAAATGTCTAGTTTTTTGTAGGGCTGCTTTAGAGCGTGACTTGAAAATCGCGCGTAGGGGCAATCCCTTGTGGTTGCCCTCTCTTGTGGTTGCACTGATAACGCCCGATTGATTAAGGGCAGGCACAAGACCTGCCCCTACAATTACGGTGAATGATAATGCGCAGGATGGGTAGATTATTCCAAGCTAAAAAAACGCCTTTAAAACAAGTGATAGATTAGCCGCTAATATCAAGCCTAACATCCATTTAAGCAGCATCAAATCAGCGGCAACAGGGGCTAGTTTTAGGTCTAAATAATCTCTAGTGACTAATTCGCTTTGTGCCTTAACAATTGCTTTTACAATGGCTTCAGCTTGTTGTTGTTCAATTCCCGACTGTTTTAACGCGGCTGTTAATTCTAGGGTGTCAAAGGTGATGGTCGTCATTTACTTTGCCTGTTTAGAGTTGTTTGATATTGTCAGTGGACAATATCACAAATCAATAGCTGGGCGTTAATTGCTTACCGTAGGGGCAATCCCTTGTGGTTGCCCTGATAACGCCCGATTGATTAAGGGCAGGCACAAGACCTGCCCCTACGATACGGTGAATGGTCGTTATGCGGCGCGTGGCAACAAAGCTATTTAAAAATGCTATTAATAAAGCTGGACAAATGCTCTATTTCTTCGACACACACAGAATGTTCCATCACATAGTCATGCCATTGTATAGGGTAACCTTGCGCATGAAGGCTATCAAAAACTGCTTTACCTGTTTCAACATCAACCACGGAATCGAGTATGCCGTGTGCCATAAAAATGGGGGTATGTTGGTTGGCAATTGCCGCTTCGCTATTGAGTTGTATTAATGTAGGTAAATAAGCTGATAAGGCGATAACGCCGCCTAGTTTTTCTGGGTATCTTAAGCCCACATGAAGCGCGATAACGCCACCTTGAGAAAAACCCGCGAGTAGTATATTTTCTGTGGCAATGCCGTTGTTTTTTTCACGCTCTATCAGTTGTTCAATCAATTTTGCCGTTTGATAGATACCATTTATATCGACTTCACGCTCAAGATTCATGGCTAAAATGTCGTACCACGCCCGCATTTCCATACCACCATTAATAGTGACGGCTTGAATAGGCGCGTTAGGGAAAATAAAACGGCAGTGCGGTGCGATGTTTATGTGCAGTTCTTGAGGAATATGTTCAAAATCATGCCCATCCGCACCTAAGCCATGTAGCCAGATGACGGAATACTGGTGGTCGGCTTGCGGCTCTATTTCAATGGTACTCAGTTTAGATGTCATGGGGATTTTCCATAAAGGGTGTTATTTTTGCTAAGAATTACCTACACTATAAGTCATACTTTTACTTCTAGCGTTTCACGCTGATTTTAACTCATGTTCAATAACATTGTATCAATTAGTTTACTTTTGTTGTTTTATTGGTACTGGCAAGCGGCTCAGACCGCTAAAATGCTTGCCTTGCACGCCACTAAATCCCGTTGCATGGCATTGGAGTTGTTGATGCTTGATGAGTATGTGGCGTTAAGTGGTATGGGCTTGAAAAGAAATGCGGCGGGGAAGTGGCAAGTTTGTCGCTGTTATACGTTTGAATTTGCTTCAATAGGTGATGAGCGTTATAACGGCGTTTGTACTGTGTTAGGCGATAGAGTGCTGTCGATTACTATGCAGCCGTATCGAATTGAATAAAATAAAAATCATGTTAAGAATTACTGAACTTAAATTACCTCTGGATCATGCGGAAAGCATGATAAAAACAGCGATTATTGCGCGATTAGGACTCGCCGCGCAGGATTTAATCGCTTATACCGTGTTTCGCTTAGGGCATGATGCGCGGAAACGCAATGCGATTGAGCTGGTGTATACGCTGGATGTGGATGTTAATAATGAAGCGGATGTGTTAACGCGTTATCAAGATGACCCGCATATTTCTGTTACCCCTGATACCACTTATCAATTTGTTACTCACGCCCCCGCTGAGTTAAAACAGCGTCCGATTGTGATTGGCACGGGGCCGTGTGGTTTATTTGCGGGTTTGCTTTTGGCGCAAATGGGTTTTAGACCGATTATTTTAGAGCGCGGTAAGGAAGTCCGCGAACGCACTAAAGATACTTTCGGTTTGTGGCGTAAGTCTGAATTTAACCCAGAATCCAATGTCCAGTTTGGTGAAGGCGGCGCGGGTACGTTTTCTGACGGTAAGTTATACACGCAAATTAAAGACCCCAATCATTACGGGCGCAAAGTATTAACCGAATTTGTTAAAGCGGGCGCACCTGCGGAAATTCTTCATGTCAGTAAGCCGCATATCGGTACGTTTAAATTAGTGACGATGGTGGAGCAAATCCGCGCTACCATTGAATCCTTGGGCGGTGAGATTCGGTTTCAAAGTCGCGTTGATGAGTTGCTGATTGATAACGGTCAAGTCACTGGTGTGGTACTTGCTGGTGGTGAAGTCTTAGACAGTCATTATGTGGTATTGGCAGTCGGTCACAGTGCGCGGGATACCTTTAATATGTTATATGAGCGCGGTGTTTATATTGAAGCGAAGCCGTTTTCTATTGGTTTTCGTATTGAGCATCCGCAATCCTTAATTGATGTGTGTCGCTTTGGTCAACAAGCAGGGCATCCATTATTAGGTGCGGCAGATTATAAGTTGGTGCATCACTGTAAAAATGGACGCTCAGTGTATAGTTTTTGTATGTGTCCGGGTGGAACGGTAGTGGCAGCAACCTCAGAAGCGGGTCATGTTGTTACCAATGGCATGAGTCAATATTCACGCAATGAACGCAATGCGAATAGTGCGATTGTGGTGGGTATTACGCCTGACGTTGATTACCCTGAACATCCGTTAGCAGGGATAGATTTACAACGGCGTTTAGAGGCGCGAGCTTTTGTATTAGGCGGTAGTAATTATCAAGCGCCAGCGCAACGGGTAGGCGATTTTCTGGCGCAGCGTCCGTCTGAAAATCTAGGCAGTGTGCAACCTTCTTATACACCCGCTGTGCAGTTAACGGATTTAAGCACGGCATTACCCGATTATGCAATTGAGGCTATCCGTGAAGCACTGCCCGCGTTTGATAAGAAAATAAAAGGTTTTGCGATGGAGGATGCAATTTTGACGGCAGTAGAAACGCGCACCTCATCACCGATACGCATTAAGCGAGATGCGGTTTATCAAAGTATTAATACGAAAGGACTGTATCCAGCAGGGGAGGGCGCAGGTTATGCGGGTGGCATTTTATCAGCTGCGGTTGATGGGATTAAGGTAGCTGAGGCGGTGGCGTTGGCAATGGTTAAAAATGTAGGCGCGGATTTATCTGCGCAGCGCGAATGAATTCGCGCCCACCACAAGGAAAAATTATGACAGCACACCAACAAACTCAACAATTATTAGATTTTATTGATACCAGCCCTAGCCCCAGTCATGTCATTAATACTATCGAAACATTATTGGCAGCGTTTTCATTTATCAAACTCGATGAAACGGAACAATGGACGTTGCAAGCGAGTGGACGTTATTACGTTGTGCGTGATGATTCCTCTATTATTATTTTTGTACAGGGACAAAAGCCGTTAGTAGACACGGGCTTTAAACTTATCGGAGCACACACGGATTCCCCCGGCCTACGCATTAAACCCAATGCGGCAACCTCCACCGATGGCTTATTGCGCTTGGGCGTTGAAGTGTATGGTGGGCCAATATTGGCAACATTTGCCGATAGAGATTTAAGTTTAGCGGGGCGAGTCAGTTATAAGAATGAACAAGGCACGATAACGAGTCAGTTAGTTAAGTGTGATAAACCGTTGTTACGTTTGCCTAATTTAGCCATCCATTTGAATCGCACTGTCAATGAAGACGGTTTAAAACTGCATAAACAACAGGAATTGCCGCTCATTTTAACGCACTTAACGGAAGAGCAATTACCAGCCGCGTATTTTGCTAACTGGCTACAACAGCAATTAAACATTGAAGCAAAGCGCGTGTTATCGTGGGATTTGGCTGTTTATGATACCCAAAAAGGCGTATTTTGGGGCGCGGATAATGAGTTTTATGCCGATAGTCAGTTGGACAATTTAGCTTCTTGTCACGCGGCGTTAATGGCATTGTTGGATGAAAGGGTTTTAACAACAGATAATACCTTGGTGTGTGCTTTTTTTGACCACGAAGAAATTGGTAGTAGTAGCAATAAAGGCGCGGATGGGTGTTTTTTGACCGATGTATTAGGGCGTATCGCGTTGGCGACTCAAACCAATGCAGAGGATTTTTTGAGGGCGTTAGCAAAAAGTTTTATGATTAGCGCGGATATGGTACACGCTTATCAACCTAGTTTTCCATTAGCGTATGACCCCGATCATAAGGTACTGGTGAATCAAGGCCCCGTCATTAAAGTTAATGCCAATCAACGTTACAGTACCAGCAGCGGTTCAGAGGCTGTTTTTGCACAATGCTGTGAACAGGCTGGCGTGCCGTATCAAAAATATGCTAATCGTAATGATTTAAGCTGTGGTAGCACCATTGGCTCGATAACGTCCAGCCGATTAGGAATTCAATGTGTTGATGTGGGTAATCCGCTGTGGGCAATGCACAGTATTCGAGAAAGCGCGGGCGTAGAAGATCATCACTTTATGATAGAGGTAATGAAGATGTTTTTTTCTAGCTAGTCAACTGAACACTGTTGCGTTAGACTTAGCCTGAACTTTATTCCTTATATATAGGGTAGCATCTTGCATTCTTTCACCTGTTTTCATTTATTTAAACGCATCAAAATATGAAAAATAGCCACTTGCTTTGCGTTATTTTTTGTTTGCTGTGTTCACCGTTCTCTTATGCGGATACTGCACCTATTGATGAATTTAAAATAAAGGCAGGGTATTTATTTAATTTTACTAAATTTATTACTTGGTCTGATGAAGAGTCCGAAACCTTTAATATTTGTATTTTGGGTAACGATCCGTTTGGTGCAACAATCGACCCGATTGAACAGCAATCAGCGTTTAATCATCCAATTAAATTATTCAGATTAGCCACCGTTAACAAGGAATTGCATTGTCATATCGTCTATGTGAGTGCAGGTGTTAATGCTAAATCAGCGGGGCTAAACGCTAACAATAGTTTAACCGTTGGAGAAGATTCCAGTTTTATCACGCAAGGCGGTATGATTGCCTTTGTTAAGCGACAGGACAAAATAAAACTACAAATCAATCTAAAGCTGTTACAGCAACGCAGTTTAAAAATCAGTGCGAAATTATTGGAAGTCGCTGAAGTTGTTGGAGGAGAAGGCAATGATTAAACGGATTGCTAATTTATCAATCAAACAGAAGCTACTGTTAATTGTTGTATTTCCTAGTGTGCTGTCATTGTTAGTAGTAGGCGTGTTTTTATTGCTACTTGAACTCAGTGAATTTCAAAAAAATAAGCAAGATGATTTATCAGCGATAGCAACCATTATCGCGAATCGTAGTACCGCCGCGTTACTGTATGATGATGAAAAAATCGCTCAGGAAAATCTTGCAGTGGTCAATACCCTGCCAGAAGTACAAGCGGCTTGTCTTTATAATGCTAATGGTGCAGTGTTTGCTGAATTACTTAAACCCAATCATGGTACATGGCATTGCCCTGCGACCATTGATGGTCAGATAACACAATTTATCGACACCCATTTATGCGTTATTGAACCAGTTATAATGGATTTAAAACAGCAGGGAACGGTCTTTATTCATGCCGATTTTAGTACGGCTTACTGGCGTAAACTGCAATTTGTCGGCGTTTTGTTTTTGGTGTTACTCGGTGTAACTTTACTGACATTCTTGCTTTCTGCGCCGTTATTAAGGCTTATTGCAGAACCTATTCGTCAATTAGTCAGTGCCGTTAAAGCCATTAGTGATAGCCGCGATTATTCACTACGCGCGACGAAAGTTAATGATGATGAGCTAGGTGTGTTAGTAGATGCGTTCAATGGCTTAATTGAGACCGTGGAACAGCAAAATTTAGCCTTATTGCAAGCAAAAAATCGTTACCTCATGTTGTATGACGATAATCCAACGATTATGTTTAGCATCAATGCGTTAGGCAATATTTTATCGGTCAATCGCACCTGCGCAAATCAACTGGGTTTAAGCAGTGAAGACTTAAAAAAACACTCCCTTTTTGACTTTATTTATACCTCTGATATAACGATTATAAGTGCTTTTCTTGAGCATTGTTTGCTTAATCAGACACAAATACATAAAGAAGAATTTAGACAAATTAGTGGTCAGGGGCAGATTATTTGGCTTAGAGTGACGGCTAAGGTGCTTGACCTTGAAAACAATGTTAATAGTTTATTATTGGTGTGTGAAGATATTACCGAAGCGCGGAATCTAAATGAAAAAATAATTTATCAAGCGAGTCATGATGCGTTAACAGGGCTGGCTAATAGGGTTGAGTTTGATCTTTATATCAACGAAGCAATAAAACTAATTCATGTCGATAATTCTGAGCATATTTTATGTTATTTAGATTTGGATCAATTTAAAATCATTAACGATACCTGTGGGCATTTAGCAGGCGATGAATTATTACGGCAATTGGGTGATGTTTTAAAGAAAAATATGCGCAAACAGGATTTTATCGCACGTTTAGGTGGTGATGAATTTGGCGTATTAATGTACGATTGTTCACTGCCTGAGGCGATTTTACTGTGTGAAAGCCTACGCGATATTATTCGGGAGTTTCGTTTTTTTTGGGAAGGCAAGAGCTTTTCCATTGGTGTTAGTATCGGTCTTTCAGTTATCAATAAAAGCAGTCGAAATGCAGTTAATCTATTTAAAGAAGCGGATTCTGCGTGTTATGCCGCAAAAGATAAAGGTCGTAATCGTATTCATGTCTATAGCCCAGACGATGAAGAGCTCGCGTTGAGACATGGTGAAATGCAGTGGGTAGAAAAAATTCGCCACGGCATAGAGAATAATTGTTTTTGCCTGTATGGACAGCCTATCGTTTCAATTGATAAACAAGATGAAGGATTGCATTTTGAAACCCTCATTCGTTATCGCGATGAATCAGGACGCATTATTCCACCTAGCGAATTTTTACCCGCAGCTGAACGTTATGATTTAGCTCCTGATCTGGATCGATGGGTAATTGGTTCGATGTTTGAGTTTATTGCAACTACGCCACGCTTTATGGATAATTTGGCGGTATGCTCCATCAACTTGTCTGGCTTATCATTTTGTGATGAAACCATGTTGGATTTTATCTATAAACAATTTGATCTGTGGAAAATACCTGAACATAAAATATGTTTTGAAATAACGGAAACTGCCGCAATTGCCAACTTATCCAGTACCATTAAATTTATTGCGGCGTTAAGAGGACGTGGCTGTTTATTTTCACTGGATGATTTTGGTAGTGGTTTATCGTCTTTTGGTTATTTAAAAAATCTACCTGTTGATTATCTTAAAATCGACGGTTTATTTGTTAAAGATATTTTAAACGATAAAGTAGACCTCGCTATGGTAAAGTCTATTAACGAAGTGGGTCATGTGATGGGTAAAAAAACCATTGCTGAATTTGTTGAAAATGAAGCTATCTTTAATCTGCTTAATGTATTGGGTGTCGATTATGCGCAAGGCTATGGTATTAGCAAACCTGTGTTATTGACTGAACTTAAACTCATCAAACCTTTTATGACATCTAAAAATGGACAGAAAATACACCACACACATTAATTTTGTAGTGTACACAGTGCGTACTTTGCTACTTTATTTTTCTGCAAGTCAGGCAATGGCAGATGTTGATTATTTTGCGATGTCACCCGCTGAATTAGCAGCGACCCCCGTAACTATTGCCACAGGCACACCCAAAACAGTCTTTCAATCTGCTGCTGTCACTAGTATTGTTACCGCTGAGCAAATTAAATCAATGGGCGCGACAGAACTGCATGAAGTGCTAGAAACTGTGCCGGGGGTTCATGCGAGTTTACAAAGTAGCACCTTCGATTACAGCTACAGTCTACGCGGCATACGCAATGCGACTAATTCAGAGTTGTTAATGCTGGTTAATGGCACGCGCATTAATACGCCGTTTCGTGGCAATACGATGTCACATTTTGAATTGCCACTGGAAGCAGTTGAACGTGTCGAGGTGATTCGAGGACCTGGTTCAGCATTGTATGGCGCGGATGCGTTTGCGGGCGTTATTAATATTATCACCAAAAAAGCCAAAGATATTAATGGCACAAAAATGGGCGTTCGTGCAGGCGATGCCGATACCCAAAGTGGTTGGGGGCAATATAGTACGCAATTGGCAGGCTGGGATATTGCCACCAGTTTGCAATATCAGCACACTGCTGGTGATCCAGATAGAATAATTAATAGCGATGCTCAAACCACCACAGACAAAGTATTTGGCACAAACGCTTCTCACGCACCCGATAAGTATCAAGGACGCTATAAAACATTGGATGCCCACCTTAATTTACAGCGCAAACATTGGGATATTGATTTTTGGTCATTTAGCGCGTTAGACACAGGAACTCGTGCAGGTGCCAATTTGGTGTTGGATCCTAGTGGCGGAAGTCAGGGTCAACAATATCTGAGCGATGTGCGTTTTTCTACAGAAGATTGGCTTAAGGAGTTAGAGTTGACTGCCCATCTTAGCTATCTATATGCTAATTTTGGTGCGCAAGGTCAATTGTTTCCCGATAACGCACAACTCCCTTTAGTTAATGGTGACTTCGCTAGAAGTCCTGCATTGCCAAGGACTCTGTTTCCTAATGGTGTTAATAATAGTTTAGGGCGTATAGAAAATATTCCGTCAATTGACTTAAGTTCAATTTATAAAGGCTTCGATAATCATCTGTTGCGCGTCGGTACAAGTTTTCGCTATGAGCAAATTAGTACGCGAGAAGCTAAAAATTACGGTGCAGGCGTGATTAGTGGTTCGCCTCAAGTGGTTGGCGGTGCATTAACCGATGTCAGCAATACCGCTTATGTTTATTTGCCTAATCTTCATCGTGCGATATTTTCAGGCGTGTTGCAAGATGAATGGCAATTTGCCGATAACTGGCAACTAACCGCTGGTGTGCGTTACGATCATTATTCTGATTTTGGTAGTACCATCAATCCACGCGCTGCTTTAGTGTGGGATATTAATAAACAACTCACTACCAAATTGCTGTATGGCAAAGCCTTTCGTGCGCCTAGTTTTTCAGAACAAGCTAATCAAAACAATCCTGTATTGCTTGGTAATAAAGATTTGAAGCCAGAAACTATCAATACGCTTGAATGGGCTGTCGATTACCGTCCCACTAACTCACTGAGAACTGCGGTCAATATTTACTATTATGAAATTAAAGACCTGATTGCCGCCGTCCCTGATGTCGGTAAATCCTCGGCTACGTTTCGTAATAGCGGTAATCAACATGGTTATGGCAGTGAGTTTGAATGGAACTGGCAAGCAAATGAGGAATGGAGTGTATCGGGTAATTATGCGTGGCAACGCGCTATCAATCAACAAACTCACGACCGCGTCACTTATACGCCTGAGCATCATATTTATGTGGCTGTTGATTGGCAGTTTTTACCACAGTGGCAATTACAACCGCAGCTTAACTGGGTTGCTGGGCGCATACCTGCGGCAACTGATAGTAGACCGTTGCGTGATTATGAAACTGTTGACATAACTTTAAGAGGTAAAAAATTGTTTAATCATTTGAATGTCAGTGCGTCGGTACGCAATCTATTCGATGCGACTAACAACCTTGAACCCGCATCAACGTCATTACCGCAAAATATTCCGATGTCAGGCAGACTGTTTTATCTTGAAGCGGCGGTAAACTTTTAATAGTTATAGGGTTGAGGTCTTTTTGCCAGTCAGCATTTCCAAATACTCTGGGTTTTTTTCACCGACATCCTGCAAGAGCTTATCTACTTTAATGGTGCAAGGAAATCGCATTCCGTGGTAATCAGCTAATGAGCCAATTTTGATAATATGAATGCCTAATGGCTCAACAACCCGTTTCAATGCAGGTTCGATAGATGCAATCCAACACTGAATGTTATGCTCAGAACTCATTTTAATCGCGCCAGCGAACAATGCCAGTGTGATACTGGCAGAACTGTTTTTTCCTCTGGAAAGGTTGCCATTCATATCATAAGTAATGAGTAAGTCTTGTTCACCTGCTCGTCGCCTAAAATCTTTCGAGACACAAAAGCGCGATAATTCAGCCAAATTAGCACGAGGCACTGTCTTTAGTAACTCAGTATTGTCAATTTGACTGTGTATTTCAGCGGGAAATAATTCTTCTATATTTTTATTACTCGGCAAAATAAGACGAGTGGTCGCCATATAGCTCTTAGTTTCTTTATGCTGAATCAAATAATGGCAAGAATGCGCATCATATTCGTCATACTCCATACCCTCAGCACTGGGTTCAAGAAATTTATGTTCAAGACAATAGACTTGATAACGCAACTTATAAACTTCTTGCCTAAGTTCATCCGTATTAGCAGGTATCATTTCAAAATACTGATTAAACGCTTCAAGAATCCTCATTATGTTTAGCTCTAATAAAACTTAATAGCCTTAAAACCAATATCCGTGCGATAGTAAATATCGTTCCACTGAATAGGCTTAGCCAGTGCGTAGGCGTTGGCTTGTGCTTCTTTAATGTCAGTACCTAAAGCGCAAGCGCATAACACTCGTCCACCAGCGGTGACAATATCATCACCCACTTGTTGTGTGCCTGCATGAAATACTTTGCTGTTATTGTCTTCGGCAACAGGTAAGCCAGAAATAACTGCCCCGCTCGCGTAATTATCAGGATAACCACCTGCGGCTAAGACTACGCCTAAGGCAACGCGCTCATCCCATTCACTACTGACTTTATCAAGATTACCCGCTAAAGCCGCTGCACACAGTTCCACTAAATCACTTTTTAAACGCATCATAATGGGCTGGGTTTCAGGATCACCAAAGCGACAGTTATATTCCAGCACTTTAATCACGCCATCGGGCGTAATCATTAAACCTGCGTATAAAAATCCCGTATACGGCAAACCGTCTGCCACCATGCCTGCTAACGTGGGTTCAATAACGTCACGCATAACGCGTTGATGAATGTCAGGGGTGACAATCGGGGCAGGGGAGTACGCCCCCATGCCGCCTGTGTTCGGGCCTTTATCGCCATTGTCACGCGCTTTATGATCTTGAGAAGTTGCCATCGCTAAGGCGTGTTTGCCATCCGCCATAACAATAAAACTGGCTTCTTCACCGTACAGAAATTCTTCGATAACAACACGATGCCCTGCTTCACCAAAACTATTGCCCGATAACATATCTTTAACAGCGGCAATCGCTTCCGCTTCAGTTTGGGCAACGATTACACCTTTACCAGCCGCTAAACCATCGGCTTTCACCACGATGGGTGCGCCATGTTGTTGAATGTAAGCAATGGCTTGTTGTTGGTCAGTAAAACTTTGATAACTCGCCGTTGGAATGTTGTGGCGAATCATAAAGTCTTTGCAAAAGGTTTTTGAACCTTCTAATTGCGCGGCTTTTGCACTAGGGCCAAAACACGCTAAACCCGCTTGTTGAAAGCTGTCCACAACACCTAAGACTAACGGAATTTCAGGGCCGATGATGGTTAAGTCAATGTGTTCTTGTTGTGCAAATGCCAATAAGCCTGCAATATCATTCACCGCAATAGCAACGTTTTCTACGCCCGATTCCAATGCTGTGCCTGCATTACCTGGTGCGACAAATACTTTTTTGACGTTTGCCGATTGTTTAACTTTCCAAGCGAGGGCGTGTTCACGTCCACCGTTACCGACGATGAGGATTTTCATAAGCTAGTCTCGTAAAGTGATTAATGTCTAAAGTGGCGCATACCCGTGAATACCATTGCAATATTGTGTTCATCCGCAGCGGCAATCACTTCATTGTCACGCATTGAGCCACCTGGTTGAATCACGGCGGTAATACCCGCTTCAGCGGCTGCATCAATCCCATCTCTAAAGGGAAAAAACGCATCGGAAGCCATCGCCGAACCTTCAACCACTAAACCACCATCGGCGGCTTTGATACCCGCGATTTTAGCGGAATACACACGGCTCATTTGTCCCGCACCGACTCCAATCGTTTGCCCGTTTTTGCAATACACAATGGCGTTGGATTTAACAAATTTAGCCACTTTCCACGCAAATAATAAATCAGCAAGTTCCTGTGCAGTGGGTTCGCGTTTACTGACGACTTTAATATCAGCCGCCGTAATCGCGCCAAAATCTTTATCTTGAACTAACAAACCGCCCGCGACTTTTTTGAAATCCAAGCACGCTGGATTAGCAGAGTCCCACGCACCACATTCTAAGGCGCGAATATTAACTTTAGTCGCTAAAACTGTTTTTGCACCCGCGCTAATGGTTGGGGCAATAATAACTTCGACAAATTGACGGCTGATAATTTCCGTAGCAGTAGTTTCGTCCAGCTCTTGGTTAAACGCAATAATGCCACCAAATGCTGAAGTCGGATCAGTTTCGTAGGCGAGATTATAAGCAGTCAATAAATCGTCGGCTTCGGCAACGCCACACGGATTGGCGTGTTTGACAATCACACAGGTTGGTTTGTCAGTAAAGGCTTTAACGCACTCTAACGCGGCATCGGCATCGGCAATATTGTTGTACGACAGTTCTTTGCCTTGAATTTGCGTCGCGGCAGCAATTGTGCCAGCCACAGGTGATTTTTCACTGTAAAATGCAGCGTTTTGGTGAGGGTTTTCGCCATAACGCAGGGTTTGGCTTTGATAAAACTGTAGGTTCAGCACTTCAGGCAATGTTTTGTTATTCAAACCACCCAGATAGGCGGCGATAGCGGTGTCATAACTGGCAGTGTGTTCAAAACTTTTTAAGGCTAAGTTAAAGCGCGTTGTTTGAGCTAGGCTACTGGCATTCGCGGTGAGTTCGGCAATAATCGCCGCATAATCACTAGGATCAACCACGACCGCCACATCATGATGATTTTTAGCCGCCGCACGAATCATGGTCGGGCCGCCAATATCAATGTTTTCAATCGCAGTTTCAAAATCACAATCGGGTTTGGCAATAGTTTCAGCAAATGGATAAAGATTAACGACCACTAAATCAATCGGTTTAATGTCATTGGCAGCCATGACAGCATCATCTATGCCGCGACGGGCTAAAATACCGCCGTGAATTTTAGGGTGTAAGGTTTTTACGCGTCCATCCATCATTTCAGGAAAGCCAGTGTAATCAGACACTTCGGTGGCGGCAATATGCTGTTCCGACAATAGTTTAAACGTGCCGCCTGTAGACAGGATTTCAATGCCCAGTTGGTTTAACTGTTGGCAAAACTCGACGATGCCTGATTTATCAGAAACACTGATAAGAGCGCGGGTAATTTTTTTGTTCATGCAGACCTTTAAATGAGAGAGATGTAAACTTTTGTTGCTCGGTTAGCTAATACCATATTGATCCATTTTTTTACGCAACGTACTGCGACTTAAGCCTAATGCTTTGGCAGCTTTGGTTTGATTGTAACCTAGATTCTCTAGGGTGGCTTCTAATAAGGGTTTTTCAACTTCACTGATAACCATCGCATATAAATCCACTGCGTCATGACCGTTTAATTGCGAAAAATACAGCCCTACTGTTTGTTTAATATGCTCAGACAAAGAAATAGTCACTGTTTTTTTGCGATCAATATTAATGACTTCAGCCGTTTTTTGAAACGCTTCCATTATGATGTTACACCATCAATAGTTAAAAAATTAAACGCGGCGTTAATCAGCAGCAGTTGTTGAGCGGGGTGTTCAGCCTGATTAATATCATTTTTAGTGATTGAATCTATAAAATTAAGCTGTTTAAAATACCAACCGATATGTTTTCTTGCCATTCTAACACCCACCGTGTTGCCATAGAAGCTATATAGGTTTCCTAAGTGAGTAAAGAGTGTCTGGTGAATGTCTGATACTGTTGGTTTTTTAATGGTTTTTCCCGTGTTAAGAAAATAGTTTATTTCGGCAAATAGCCAAGGATTCCCTTGCGCTGCACGACCAATCATAATGGCATCCGCGCCTGTGGTTGTCAGCACATAGTGGGCTTTTTCAGCTGAATCAATATCACCATTAGCAATAATAGGAATAGTGACGGCTTGTTTTACCTGTTTAATAGTTTCATATTCAGCATCGCCTGTAAATTTACACGCGCGTGTGCGTCCGTGGATAGTTAGTGCGGCAATGCCTGAGTCTTCGGCAATTTGAGCGATGGCAACTGCATTACGGCTGTGACTATCCCAGCCTGTGCGAATTTTCAGCGTAACAGGAATATCAACGGCATTAACCACAGCGGTTAAGATTCTTTTAACGAGATCTTCATCTTTTAATAATGCCGAACCTGCCGCAACCGAACAGACTTTTTTAGCAGGGCAGCCCATATTAATATCAATAATCTGTGCGCCACGCGCAGCATTAAACTGGGCAGCTTCTGCCATCATCTGTGGATTTGTACCTAAAATCTGCACAGAGCTCAGACCTGTTTCATTACTCATGTCCGCTTTTAATACCGTTCTGTGGTGGTGGCGTAAATCAGGACGAGAAGCCACCATTTCAGAGACTGTTAATCCCGCGCCAAATTGCTTGCATAATTCTCTAAAGGGCTGGTCGCTAATACCTGCCATTGGTGCGAGAATTAGTTTGTTAGGTAGTGTGTAAGAACCTATTTGCATGGGCGTGAGAAGTTGAAAAAGGGCAGGTATCTTAACGTAAAAAGACACTTAATGGGAAACTTCAATGTAGGTTGGGTTAGCGATAGCGTAACCCAACATTTATCTGGCACTGTGTTGGGTTACGCTGTTCGACCATTCGATAAACTCATGGCTAACAGCTAACCCAACCTACGCATAAGCAATCAATCCTTAGCATCATTCCAGATAGGATTTTCTGCGTCGTCTTCTTCCAGCTTGGTAATGTCTTCAGGGTATAAATGCCAAAATGATTTATCAATCGTGGCATTTTTATAGCTTTCTTTTTTCTCGTGGGTAAACGGACACCACCAGTTTTCCACGATTTTTACCATGTACGCGTGCCATTCAAACAAAGCAACACTGTAAGGGCAGTACCAAGTACAGTTTAAAATCCAAAATAATTTTGATTGTGCCATGCTGGCAACAAATGAACCTTCCATCGTAATTTGATTTTTTAGTGTGTAACGATGACTTGCACGGTCAGGAATAAAATCTGACCATGTTTTAAGATTGGTCGCGCCCATCATGCGCAAATGATAGTAAGTCATATAGGCACTGGCAATGATAAAAGGAAAGGTTAATAGCGGTAAGTAAATTAATACCATGCCAAGACCGCGACCAATCACAGTTTGCTGTTTATGGTTTTTGCCGATTTCAACGCGGCTGGAAGAACAGGAGTCGCACGCTTTCATTTTTTATTATCCTCATGGTTAAGTGGGTGGTTAAGTAAAGATGTTTCAGTGTTGTCATCATTCAATAATTGATAAACGCTTAGGCAGCCTGCACAACAAAAGGTCTGAATACCGTTTGGTGTGGTCAGTAAAAAACCGTCGATCTCTACTGCTAGCCCACAAAGTACGCAGGTTTTTTGTTGTTTAGTGTTGTCATCACAGGCGTGCAATTTTTGCATAGATAGGACAATTTTCTTCATGTGCGCCCGATAAGTAAGCCGTGGACATTAAAAATTCATTGACGATTTTACCGCCTGTAAACAAAAATGTTTCTTTAAACAGTGCTGTCCATTGTTCCTTAGTGAGTATTCTATGACTATCTAGCCACAGATTAAATGACCCCTGTTTTTGTTGTATGACTAATAGTCGCTGGGCATTGACGATTGCCGCGTTTATTTTTAAGCGATTACGCACGATGCCAGCATCTGCCATTAAACGCTGTCTATCGACTTCGGTGTAATTAGCAACGCTGGCAATCACAAAATTATGGTATGCCGCGTGAAAATTGGCTGTTTTTTTCAAAATCGTTGTCCAAGATAACCCAGCTTGATTGATTTCCAGCACTAAACGAGCAAATAACTGATTATCATCAGTCAATGGAAAACCGTATTCGGTATCGTGATAGCGTTTATGTATCGAATTTTCGGGTTCATTCAGGCAAAACTGGCAATAACTTTGTACCATTTAATCGTATCCAATCTTCTTGTTGTACCAGCAGATCAAAGGTTATGTATGGCTGATAGGCATCAATAACCGATTGCGCTTGTTCTGCTAAGATACCTGACAAAACCAATACACCTTGATGTGCAACTAAGGCACTAATATCTTTTGCCATTTCAATTAATGGTTTTGCTAGGATATTGGCTAACACCACATCGGCTTGTAGTGGCGTAAATTGCTCAGGCAAATAACAGATAATTTTATCGGCAACGCCATTTTTTAACGCATTACTTTCAGTCGCGGTAATAGCTTGTGGGTCAATATCGACCGCGTGAGCGATTTTCGCCCCTAGCAACATCGCTGCCACTGCTAAAATCCCTGAGCCACAGCCATAATCAATCACCACTTTATCAGTCAAATCACCGCTTGCTAACCATTCCAAACATAGCGCGGTAGTCGGATGTGTTCCTGTACCAAACGCTAGGCCGGGATCTAACGTTAAGCATACTGTGCCTTCTTCACGTTGCTCTTGGTTTGTTGGGCAAACCCATAACCTGTCAGCAAATTTCATGGGCTTGTAAAACTCCATCCACGCGCGTTCCCATTCTTGGTCGTCAATAGTTTCTTCTAGCCAATCATGTAATTCATCGACTTTAAACTCGGCTAACACCGCCGTTTTTATGATTGCCGTATCAATGTCTAATTCATACAGCGCGATAACCTGTGTATTGCTCCAGATTTTGGTTTCACCGATAGCAGGCTCATAGACAGGTTCGTCTTCAGCGTCCATATAAGTGACAGAGACCGCGCCTAAAGAGTCGAAAAAATCAGCCAGTTGGGGTGCGGTGTTTTCAGTGGTAATAACGGAGATTTGATGCCAAGCCATTAGGGTAGCCACTCTTGATTGAGGATGTCTTCAACTGTCCAAGGACAGGTTTCAGGGAACAGTTCCAAGCCAGTTTCTTTGATAGCAATAGTCAAGGCATCTGACCAAATAATATCTAACCACTCAGCATCCGCTATTTTAGTTTTTAAACTAGGCACGTTTTTTAAATGAAACGCTAAGGCTTTGCGCTGTTCTTTAATAGTCCGTTGCCAACTAGAACCTTGTCGTTCAGGTTGATACTGCCACTTTAATAAATGTGCGATTAATACTGCCATACGACTGGCTAACTCGCGTTGTTCACTTTTGCCCACGTCCTCAATTTCCTCAGCAAGGTGTTCTATGTCTAATAAATCAAATTGTTTATGCCGAATCAACCATGCTTGTTGATTTGCCCAAGCGATAATATCGGTGTCGTAGTTAGTGGTTGTCATAACTTTAATGATAGGGTTTAAACCTTCGAGGTTTTGAAAACCTCGAAGATTGGATAAAACTCGGATTAATGAATGCCCAGTTTCTTTTCCAAATAATGAATATTCTGTCCACCAGCGGCAAACGCGCTGTCATTCATAATGTCTTGCTGTAAGGGAATATTGGTTTTAATGCCATCAATAATCAATTCACTGAGTGCAGTATTCATACGCGCAATCGCACTTTGGCGATTTTCACCGTGTGCAATCAATTTGCCTATCATAGAATCATAATAGGGTGGCACTTTGTAGCCATTGTAAATATGGGTTTCGCAACGAATTCCAGGCCCGCCTGGCATGTGGAATTGGTCAATTGTTCCAGGGCAAGGCATAAAGGTTTTGGGGTCTTCAGCATTTAAGCGACATTCAATTGCATGACCTGTGATTTTGACTTGGTCTTGGGTAATGGATAACCGTTCACCCGACGCAATGCGGAGTTGTTCTTTAACGATGTCAAAGCCTGTGACCATTTCAGTGACAGGATGCTCAACTTGGACGCGGGTATTCATTTCAATGAAGTAAAATTCGCCTTTTTCATATAAAAATTCAAACGTACCCGCACCTAAATAGCCAATATCCACACAGGCTTGAGCGCAGCGTTCACCGATGAATTTGCGTTGGGCTTCGGTAATAAACGGGGCAGGGGCTTCTTCAACCACTTTTTGATGACGACGCTGCATAGAGCAATCACGTTCACCCAAATGAATGGCGTTGCCGTGTGAATCAGCCATAACTTGAAATTCAATATGGCGTGGGTCTTCCAAAAACTTTTCCATGTACACGGTTGGATTACCGAACGCGCTACCTGCTTCGGCTTTAGTCATCGTGATAGCACTAATGAGCGCGGCTTCGGTGTGTACGGTACGCATACCACGACCACCGCCACCACCAGCGGCTTTGATAATTACGGGATAACCAATTTCTTGCGCTAAGGCTAGATTTTTATGGTCATCATCGGATAATGGCGCGTTATCACCGGGTACGCAAGGCACGCCTGCGGCAATCATGGCTTTTTTAGCCGATATTTTATCGCCCATGATGCGAATAGTTTCTGCATTGGGGCCGATAAATACAAAGCCGCTTTTTTTTACTTTATCGGCAAAATCAGCATTTTCAGATAGAAAACCGTAACCAGGATGAATAGCTTCGGCATCGGTGACTTCTGCCGCGCTGATAATCGCGGGAATATTTAAATAACTGTCCGCAGACGATGCAGGGCCGATACACACTGATTCATCCGCTAAGCGAACGTGTTTTAAATCCCGATCCGCTTCTGAATGGACGGCAACGACTTTAATGCCTAATTCTCTACAGGCGCGTAAAATACGCAGGGCAATTTCGCCGCGATTGGCAATGACTATTTTAGAAAACATCCCTATTCCCCCTTATTCAATGATAAATAAGGGCTGACCATATTCAACAGGTTCGGCGTTATCAACCAATACTTTAGTAACAACCCCGCTTTTATCGGATTCAATTTGATTCAAAATTTTCATCGCTTCAATAATACACAGCGTATCGCCGACCATCACGGATTGACCGATTTCGACAAATACTTTAGTTCCAGGTGAAGCAGAGCGATAAAACGTACCGACCATCGGTGATTTAACGACATGACCTGTTATTTTTTCTTCAACAGCGACAGCCGCAGCGGTAATCTGTACAGGTTGAGCAGCCACAGGCGCAGGTGCGTAATTGACGGGTGCGGAAGAGTAACGATTAATGCGAATAAATTCTTCACCTTCTTTAATTTCTAATTCGGCAATGCCAGATTCTTCGACGATTTCGATGAGTTTTTTTATTTTTCTAATATCCATGATGAATTATTTCTCGGCTAATAACTGATGGGCGGCTTGTAAAGCCAGTTCGTATCCTATTGCTCCTAATCCACAAATAACGCCTTTGGCAATATCGGAAAAATAAGAGTGTTTTCTAAAAGGTTCGCGTGCGTGGACGTTGGATAAATGAACCTCTATAAAGGGGATTTGGGTGGCTAGCAATGCGTCACGAATGGCGACGCTGGTATGCGTAAACGCCGCTGGGTTAATAATAATAAAATCAACCTGCTGGTAATACGCTTGATGAATGAGTTCAATGATTTCATATTCAGCGTTATGTTGATGAAAGCTCAATTGATGATTCAATACCACTGCTTGTTGTTCTAACGTCTTCTGAATATCTGCGAGGGTTTTGTTACCGTAATGACTAGGTTCACGCAGTCCTAGTAAGTTTAAATTAGGGCCATTTAAAACGGTAATCTGTGCCATGTTAGATTTATTTTTAGTAAGGTTTTGTACAACGAAGGCTAATTTTGCCGAATTTACGCACAATTGTCCAGATATTATGTTTTTAGCCAACGATAGCGACAGTAAGCCAGTTGTTCGCGCGTGTTAATCACAAATGGCTTATTTTTCTGATTGATAAGTCAATACTTTTCAGGGTGCAAAGTTAAGTAACGTTGAGTTGCGATTCATAGTCAACGGGTGACAGATAGCCATTACTGGAATGGAGATGCTGTCTCGATGTATTCACATATTGACTGTTTGGCAGCCTTTCTGGTTGAGTAAGATTCATGGTAGATGAGTTCAATTTTCAAGGTATGAAAAAATATTTTAGAGACGGTGCTGCACCAGCAATTACCTTTATGACTCGCTTTGTTGGATGCCTTGTTTTTGTCCTGTTTAGTGTAGCCACATCAGTCTTGCTGTAGCTTATCTATACAGCTATCAAGTAGCACACTAAGAGCCGTAACATTTTTCAGACCTAAAATAGCTTTGATTTTATCTTGGGCGACTGCCCAATGAAGATCAGCTTCAGCCTGTTTGCTTCTTCCTTCCGATGTCAAACTGACAAGTCTTCGGCGTGCATCACTTCCAGTCGTCTGTATGATGAATCCAGCAGAGATTAAAGGCTGTAAATTACGCGACAAGGTTGATGTATCTACCCCCATAATTCGAGCAATGTCGCTTAAAGGAGCTGAATCATACTTTAGCACATGGCAAAGAAGCGTGAATTGAGTCGTCTTTATACCTGCTTTGGAAAGCTCTGCGTCGTACATTTTTGTCAACAATCTCGTCAGCTTTCGCATTTTAAAATTGAGGCAATTCTTTTTTTGGATATGCGGTATTTGTTCCAAATATTTCACTCACAGTTATTAAACCATTTAAATTACAGTGAATTATAACAAATAATTGTAACGAATATTTGCAAAATTAGATGTATATGCAAATAATTCTGCTGTATATTCTATTTATTTCCGAACATTATGACTACCTCATTATCAAGAGATTTAGCTATGTACAAATTTAGTCTGCTCTCAAAATTTTCCCGCTAATGATTGCCTCGCATAATCAGGAACATCTGTCGGCGATTGTTGAAGGCTCAAATGATGCCATCATCAGCTTCGATCTTGAAGGCATTGTCCTCAGTTGGAATAAATCTGCCGAGCTTATTTTTGGATATTCTTCAGAAGAGGCGATAGGTCAACAGATTAGGGAACTCATTTTTCCAGAAGAACTCATCAATGAAGATGAAGAAATCATGCGAAAAATGACCTGTGGCGAACTGATCTCACATTTTCCAACGGTTCGTAAAGTTCGGAATGGACGATTTATTCATGTCTCTGTGTCGGTATCACCGATCTTCAATAGTGAAGGCGCGATTATTGGTGCTGCCAAGACCATACGCGACATGACACAACAAAAGAAAAGTGAAGAACTGTTTCGCATCGTGGTACTCGCCTCACACAATGCGATTATTTTAGTCAACGACCAGCAAAATGTGGTTTTGGTTAATCCCAAAGCAGAGACACTATTTGGCTACGATAATAATGAATTAGAGGGAGTTAACATCAGTCAGTTGCTGCCTTTACGGTATCATGCAGACCACACAAAATTGGTACGCAACTATCAGAACAATCCCCGCTTGCGTGACATGAAAACGGGGCAAGTTTTGTATGCTTTTCATAAGAACGGTCACGAAATTCCAGTCGAAATCAGCTTAAACCCGATTGAAACCTCCAATGGATTGCTCACACTCGCTTCGATTATTGATATTTCGCAACGCCTGAAACTTGAGTCTGACCTTCAGCAATCGCTAGTTCGGATGAAAATGGTGATTAAGACCTCTGGACTTGGGGTGTGGGTATTGTGTCTAAATACGAATCATCTGATCTGGGATGATCGGATGTTTGAAATATCTGCAGTGCCTTTAACATTGCGCAATGATTCAAAACACAACTATCATTTCTGGCGATCACGCTTGCATCCTGAAGATATTGAATTTGCGGATAATAAACTCAAAGGTCTTATCGCTGGAACTGATGTTTTCGACATCATCTTTCGTGTCGTTTTGCCAGATGGGAACATACGCTATGTTCAGTCTGATGCGACGCTTGAACGGGACAAGGATGGCAAACCTTTTCAAGTAGTGGGTATTAACCGCGACATTACTGACGTAAAAATGGCTCAGAACAATGCTGCACAAGCAAACGCCGTACTTGAAAAACAGGTTGATGAACGAACAGCGCAATTGCGGAAAATAAATTCAACGCTTGAAGAACAAGTTATCGCCCGCACCCAAGAACTGACTAAAGCAATGAAACTGGCTGAACAGGCTAACCTCGCTAAGAGTGACTTTCTTGCCAATATGAGCCACGAGATTCGTACACCGATGAACGCTATCATCGGGCTGACTGAATTAACGTTGGATACGGGGTTAACAGCTAAGCAACGCATTCAGTTATATAAGATACTCGCCTCGTCTAAGACACTATTACATATATTGGACGACATTTTAGACTACTCAAAAATTGAAGCGGGAAAGCTTAATCTTGAATACACGGAATTTACCATAGAAGAGGTGATAAGGAATATCAGCGACTTGTTCTCTGCAAAAATTAGTGAAAAAAACCTAGAAATTTTTCTTGAGATCGACACGTCTATTAATTTTAAACTGATAGGTGACACATTACGTCTTGGACAAGTGCTTAATAATCTAGTCAGTAATGCTATCAAATTTACCGAGCAGGGTGAAATTCACTTAAAAGCTGAATTGATTAGCAAAAAAGAACCCGAAGTTTTACTGCGTTTTGCTGTGCGCGATACGGGAATTGGCATGGACAAAACGCAATCTGATCGTTTGTTTAACGCATTTATTCAAGCCGACACCTCTGTTTCTAGAAAATATGGCGGCAGTGGACTGGGACTGACTATTTGCAAGCGATTGGTTGAAATTATGGATGGCGAGTTTATGCTCTCCAGCGTACCCGATCAAGGCAGTACCTTTGCTTTCACGGCACGGTTTGGTCTGGGCAATGCCTTGCCTAATTTATACTCAGAGCATACGCTAAAGGGTATGCGGATACTGCTCGTGGATAACAGTGAAACGGCGGTCTCGATTTTTGTAAATTACCTGACAGCTTGGGAGATAGCCGCGATGACAGCGACCTCTACGAACGCAGCGTTGGAACTGCTTCATCAGGCCTATCAGCAAGATCAATCCTATGATGTGATGTTGATTAACTGGCAAGTGGAGGGCTTTGAGCTAATTCAGCAATTAGTGCTTAGTGTGACCTCTGGCAGGTTGCGGCGATTACCGTCCATTATTATCATGACATCAAGGGAGAAAGATGAACTGAGTAAGGTGCAGGATACAACAAAATTCAACGATATTTTGATTAAGCCAGTGACCCCTTCACTGTTGTTTGACAGTCTCATGCGTATTAGGCATCCACACTTGGCATCGAGAGTCAATGTACCTGACCCCCATTATGACGACCTTTATGAGCTGGCTGCTCCTATACACGGAGCGCGCATTCTGCTAGTGGAAGATAACGAAATTAATCAGGAAGTTGCGTTAGAGACCCTCAATAAGTTCGGACTGATTACCACCGTGGCAAATCATGGCGGAGAAGCGGTCGAATGGGTTCAGAAGCAACATTTTGATGTAGTATTGATGGATATACAGATGCCGTTTATGGATGGTTTTTCGGCGACAAAACTGATTCGTGAGCTACCCCAGTGCCAGCATTTACCCATCATCGCGCTGAGTGCTGCCGCTATGGTACACGATAAGACTGCCAGCGAAGCGGCGGGGATGAATGATCATATTACTAAACCCATAGACCGAGAAAAACTGATACTCACCCTGATTAAATGGATTAAGCATCCTCAGTTAAAAATACCCATTGTGACAGTAGAAAAAACGGCAACACCCGTTGTACCAGTTAAGTTTACTGCCTTTGATCAACAGGATGCGTTGACGCGCCTCGGTGGAAATCACACGCTTTTATCTAAGCTATTGCTGCGGTTTGTAACAGAATATGCGATGTCTCCCGCTCGAATCGAAGCCTTGTTAGTTGAAAATCAGCGAGATCAAGCAGCAAAGTTATTGCATCTTATTAAAGGGGTTTCGGCAACGCTGGGTATGATGGGTCTGTCAAACGCTGCCCATCAGTTTGAGAGAGAAATTATTTCTGGAGACAAGCTGGAGTCGAAAGACATTTTCACCCAATGTGTTGAGGAAGCGGTGTATGACATCAGAAATAATATTCCGTTAGCCCCTCCGACCGTATTAGATAAACGCACAGATATGTTTGAAGTCGATGCGAATGTGATTAGTACAGAACTTGCTTGGTTCTCATCCAGCCTCAGACAACAGGAAATTCCTACTGACGCTAAAATTGCAGAACTACTGTCCTATCTAAGTGGATATATTTCAACACAGCTAATCACTGACTTTGAGATGGCACTTAATAATTTCGATATTAAATCAGCTGAAGGGAGCTTAGTTAGCATAAGCGAAGAGCATCAGTTTAAATCAAACCAATTTTTCGGAGATATTATTTCCCATGAATAGTTCAGCACAGAGCCAATTAAAAACATTATTGCTGGTTGATGATGAACCCACTAATCTTCATGCCATGAAGCAAATTCTGCAAAATGATTATCGCCTGCTGTTTGCTCTGAATGGGATTAATGCGATAGAAATCAGCAAGGAACAAAAACCCGATATGATTTTGCTAGATGTCATGCTGCCAGATATGTCGGGTTTTGAAGCGTGTGTCATTCTTAAACAAAACCCCCGTACCACAAAAATACCTGTAATTTTCGTCACATCCATGTCTGACTTTGTTGATGAGGCGCATGGTTTTGAGGTAGGTGCTGTTGATTACATTGCCAAACCCGTCAATCCATCTATCGTTAAAGCACGCGTCGCTACTCACCTTTCGCTGGTACTCGCTGAGCAGTTACAGGATTCACGGTTACAAATTATTCAAAGACTCGGACGAGCAGCAGAATTTAAAGATAACGAAACGGGGCTGCACGTTATTCGAATGAGTCACTATTCCAAACTATTGGCATTGGCTGCTGGATTTACAAAACAAGCAGCTGAAAATTTACTGAATGCAGCCCCTATGCACGATGTTGGAAAAATAGGTATACCTGACAACATATTGCTGAAACCCGCCAAACTGACTGAGGCAGAGTGGGTTATTATGCGCCGACACCCCGCAATTGGGGCAGAAATAATGGGCGACCACGACTCACCATTACTTCAGGATGCCTGCACAATCGCATTAACACATCATGAGAAGTGGGACGGTAGCGGCTACCCGAACAAACTAAAAGGCAAAGACATTCCGTTAATCGGCAGAATTGTTGCGATTGCCGATGTATTTGATGCACTGACAACAGTCCGCCCCTACAAAAAAGCGTGGTCTGTCGAAGACGCAGTTGCTTATCTGCAACGGGAGGCTGGAAAACACTTCGACCCAGAACTGATTCCACTGTTCGTGGGAATTCTACCTGCCATTATAGAAGTCAAAGAACGCTGGGCAGAAGAGAAAGCAGTCAGTCTGCCAAAACCGCCAGAAAAAGAGCCCGACTTGCAGTTACTTCTCGATCGCAGCAATTCTGAATTAGAAGCCTTTGCCTATATTGTTTCCCACGATCTTCAAGAACCCCTGCGGGGCATTAGCAATTTCACTCAGTTTATCCATGATGGTGCCAGCGAGAAATTAGCACCGCAGCAGCTTCGCTGGCTTGATACCGTCATGAGTTTGACTGAACGAATGAACTGTCAAATTGACACGCTGTTGCAATATTCACGCGCAGCACAACAACCTTTGATGGTGCAAACTGTCGATCTTAATGAACTGGTATCTTCAGTATTGGATGATTTGTCTGTTCTTATCAAGAAAACGAACACTCAAATAGAAATCCCCCGACCATTACCTTCTGTGAATTGTGACCCTACAAGGAGTGTCGTTGTATTCGAAAATCTGATTACTAATGCTATTATGTATAATGAACAGCCTGAAAAGCGCGTCGAAATTGGTTACCGCGAAAGTGATCTACCCATTTTCTTTGTTAGAGATAATGGTATTGGTATCGCTGAAAAATTTCAGGAAGTCATCTTCGAAATTTTTCGACGTTTGCATAACAGGGATGAATACGGCGGTGGTATGGGTGCAGGACTGACGATTACCCGCAAACATATCCAGCGACAGGGTGGTCGAATGTGGCTTGAATCGATACCTAGCCAAGGCTCTACTTTTCATTTTACCCTGAACCCTGATCCCTGAACTTGCATCATCTACCAAGAGTGAATAAAAAATCATGCCCGAAGCTAATATCAATCCAATACAAAGTGAAGCACCGCCGCCTATCACCGCTAAGAACGTCGATTTAAGCAATTGCGACCGTGAACAGATTCATCTGGTGAATGCTATTCAGCCTCATGGCGTGCTTCTGGTTTTGAACGAGTCAACCTTAAGTATTATTCAAGTCAGTGCCAATACTGAGAGCTTTCTTGGGCTTTCCTCTGAGGCTATGATTGGACAAACAATTGACTGCTTATTGGACAATGAAAATGTCGCTGCCTTGCGAAGTCAGCTCGCTACAAAGAATCTGGCAGACGGTTTCGCTCATTTACTCACGGTGTCTTGTGTTCACACCAATGAACGCTTTCACCTGTTTGGTAATCGTATCGATGACTTATTGCTTTTGGAATTTGAACGTCCGAATGATACCGAGCGGTTTTCGGATACCAATCAGTTTTTGAGACTGAATAACACGATACAGCAACTGCGCGGCAGTACGTCCTTGTTGCAATTTATAGGGGTTGTGGTTGATCAGATTCGTGACTGGACTGGTTTTGAACGGGTGATGGCGTATCGGTTCGACACGGACGGCTGTGGTGAGGTGGTCGCAGAGTCTAAAAGTCCTGAGTTGGAAGCGTATCTGGGCTTGCATTATCCAGCCAGTGATATTCCTGCCCCAGCACGGCGGCTTTTCATGCTCAGTCCGCTTAGACACCTTCCCAATGTGGATTACCTTCCCGTGCCGCTGATACCAGAGAATCCGCCATTACTTAATGGCCGCACTGTGGATTTAAGCTACTCTTTTTTGCGTAGCGTGTCGGTAATGTATTCAGGTTATCTGCGCAATATGGGGGCTAAAGCCACTATGGTACTGCCCTTGATAAAAGACGGTGAGCTTTGGGGTTTGATTTCCTGTTTACATCACAGCACACCCAAATATATGCCTTATGAAAGTCGAATCCCTGTCGAATTTCTGGCTCAAATAATGTCGCAGATGATGAATGACAGGGAAAAAATGGATTATTATGGCTACCGTTCCCAGCTCGATCAGACTCTTCATCAACTCGCGGCAGCACTGGAACGAACTAAGACTTTTGAGCAAGCACTGGTTTCAGGCAAAGTGAACCTGCTCACCACCATCGATGCACAAGGGGTTGCCTTAATCATCAATGGAAAACTCACCTTGCTAGGCAAGACTCCAACAGAGCAACAAATCGGTTTGCTTGTCGTTTGGCTTGCACAACAGGATGGGCTGATTTTCTCCACTCGACGCTTGCCGCACGATTTTCCTCTCGCCCAAACCTTCAAAGTCATCGCAAGTGGCGTGTTATCGATACGGTTTTCTCTTGCCAACTCTGATGGGATTATCTGGTTTCGCCCAGAAGCGCAACAGGAAGTCTCATGGGCTGGCAATCCCAATAAACCTGTCGAAGTCATTGAAGAAGGTCAGGAAATTCGATTGTCTCCACGCACCTCGTTCGCATTATGGAAAGAATATAGTTCGGGGCAATCACGATTCTGGCTGACCTGCGAACTGGAATATGCAAAACAGTTACGCCAAGTTATCTCTGATATTATGGTCAACCGTACCAGTTTATTGACACAAATAAATGCAGAACTTGAACGCAGCAACGCCGAACTGGAAGCCTTTGCCTATGTTGCTTCCCATGACTTGAAAGAGCCATTGCGTGGCATTCACAATTTTGCCGAATTAATAAAGCTTGAAAACAACGTTCACTCGCCTGAAAAACGCTTGCGGCGGATAGAGACCATTCTCAGCTTGACAAATCGTATGGACAGCTTATTGGAATCGTTGCTGAAATATTCGCGCATTGGTTTGAGTGAGCTTGACTTGCAAAGTACTCATATCGGTAATTTAGTCAGTCAATCTATTGATGTGTTGAAACAAGCCAACCCTGAAATGGGTGTTACCTTCACAATTCAACCAACACTTCCCGTCATAGATTGCGATCGAATGCGCGTGGAAATTATTTTTCATAATCTGATTTTGAATGCGATTAAATACAACGATAAAGCTGAAAAAACCGTAGAAATTGGCTGTAACACCAGCGTTAATCCAGTAGAATTTTATGTCCGAGACAATGGTATCGGCATTCCAATCCATTATCAGGAACACGTCTTTCAGTTGTTTCGTCGTCTACATGGCTCTGATGAATTCGGCGGGGGCAATGGCACGGGTCTGACAACTGCCCAGAAAGCCATAAAACGTCACGGCGGTCGTATTTGGATGGAGTCATCAGAGAACGTAGGAACTACGTTTTATTTCACCTTAGCCCCTGATCTAATTTCTAAAAAGGAAATGATACGATGAAGAAAAATCGCCCACTGTTGATTATTGAAGATTCCGACGAAGATTTTGAAGTGACGTGTTGGGCGTTAGATAAAATCGGTTTTACCCATCCAATCATCCGTGCCACCCGCGCCGAAGAGGTGCTGTTACATTTGCAGTCGCGGGCGACAGCAGGCGATTGGAACGATTTGCTTCCGTGTTTAGTGTTGCTCGATCTTAATCTGCCAAGAATGAATGGTTTGCAATTCCTTAAAGAATTCCGCGCTATCGAGTCACCGCCAGCAATTCCAATTGTAGTGGTATCAACCTCCAATAATCCCAGTGATGTCAGTACCTGCTATAGTTTAGGTGCGGCGGGCTATCTCTGTAAGCCGCTGAGCCTTGATTCCTATGTAGAGAAATTGCGTTACCTCACTCATTATTGGTTTGACGCAGTAACGCTCCCTGAATAAAACCACTGAATCCCAAAAACATGACTTCTTTACTGATCGCACTGAAACAAACAACCCGACCTTATCACGAAAGCCTAGAGCAAACGCTGGATTTTCTATCCCCCAATTTGTCACACACGGATTACCTGCGCTTGATAAAAACTTTCTGGGGCTATTACTGTCCCCTAGAAGCGCGATTAGCGAGTGTTCCAGCGTTAAGAACGTGGATGCCAGATTTAAACCAACGCATCAAATTATCCTTGTTGGAAAAGGATCTTGTCGCGCTAGGCGTTGAAGTAGAAACGATTGCTCAGCTTCCCCAATGCAACGAACTTCCCGCTTGCGCTGACGTTGACCAAGCTCTAGGCTGTCTTTATGTAATGGAAGGTGCAACTTTGGGCGGTCAGGTAATCAGCCGCCACATCAAGCAATTACTTGATCTTGATGCCCGCAACGGTACTGCTTTTTTTTCAGGTTATGGTGATGCCACTGGTTTGATGTGGCAGTCATTCAGGGAGCAGTTGACAACTTTCAAGGCGGATGAAGAGTGCGTAATCGAGTCTGCCTGTATGACTTTTCTGACACTGGAAAAGTGGTTTACGCGTTCATGAGAAGAATGACATTTTACGCAGTAAAATATAGCTAAAGCTCAATAAAATGATACCGTTCGTGGTGAGCTGTGAGCTTGTCGAACAGTCGAACCATGAGCGGCTTAACCATCCATACTTCGACAGGCTTCCTTCGACAAGCTTCCTTCGACAAGCTCAGGACGAACGGTTAAGCCTGTTTTCCATTTTGTTAAAAGACTTTTGTATTTTTAATGCGCCAATTTAAGTGGCGTACAGCAACCTTATAGCAATGGTTTAATAACGCTGACTAACTCTTCAGTCGAAAACTCACCTGCTTGTTGATGAATGACTTGCCCTTGCGCATTAACGATTACGGTATAGGGTAACGCGCCAATACGATTACCTAATTGTTGCGCTTGTACCATTGCCGCGTCGCCGCCAATTAATATGGGGTAGTTGATGTTAATGGTTTTTAGGTAATCAATAACGGCTGTTTTATCATCCACGGCAATACCAATAAACTGCACGTTTTTAGCTGCGTATTTTTCTTGTAAGGCAATAAATTCAGGTATTTCTTTACGGCAGGGCGCACACCACGTTGCCCAAAAATTAATAACGCGAATTTTACCCTGCCATTCATTGCTGTTGTGTTGTTTGTCTGAAATGTCAGGCAAACTAAATTCCGCTAACGGCGTAGGGCGAGTGTTTTCAGCGGGTGACATAATAAACCGCGCTGTGAGTCCCACACCTAAGGCGAGGACGGCAACGATAATAATCAATTCTGATGGTTTCATAATTTAACGTGTGCAAGTGATTCAAGAAAGGTATCGACATCTTGATAGCCGATAACACGGTGTTCGGGGTGTTCTTGTTGGTCAACACCAAAAAATAAAATAGCAGGTGGCCCAATGAGTTTGAATTTTTCTAGCAAGGCTTTATCGGCGGTAGAATTTTCAGTGACATCGACTTGTAGCAACACAAAACCACTGAGGGCTTGTTTTACTTTGGCATCACTAAAGGTATACGTCTCCATTTCTTTACATGAAATGCACCAGTCGGCGTAAAAATCCAGCATGACTTTTTTGCCGTCAGTACTCGCTTGTTTTAGTTTGGCATCTAGCTCGTCAGCGTGAATACGTTGAAAAACAATGCCTTGCTCAGCGGTTTGGGCTGTGTTCATAGCAAAGCCTTGTAGCGGTTTTAATGGATTGCTATTACCCATACTCAAGCCAATCAGCAACAGTACGCCATAAACTAGCATCATCAAACCCACGCCTTTCCATAATTTACGCCAGCCTGACGCGTGTTCGGGTAAGGGGTCAATTGCACTGAGATAAATCGAGGGTAATACTAACAACATTGCCCACAATAACATCGTCACCGTCGGCGGTAACACGCGACTAAGCATCCACACCGCAACTGCCAACATCACCACGCCGAATACGGCTTTAGTGGCATTCATCCAATTACCTGCTCTGGGTAATAATTTACCTGCCGACGTTCCCAATAATAATAACGGTACGCCCATACCTAAACCCAACGCAAATAACGCACTACCACCTAACAGTGCATCGCCTGTTTGCCCAATAAAAATTAACGCGCCTGCTAACGGTGCCGCTACACACGGTCCGACAATTAACGACGATAACGCGCCCATAATTGCCGCGCCCCACAATGAACCATCTTGGTGTCTAACGCTGGAATTATGCAGTTTCGTTTGTATCGAATTAGGTAGTTGTAAATTATAAAAACCAAACATGGATAACGATAACAGCACAAATACTGCGCTGAATAAGCCCACTATCCACGGTTGTTGGAACAGAGTTTGTAAGTTTTCACCAAACAACGCCGCGAGTATGCCAAACACCGTGTAAGTCACCGCTGAGGCGACCACATAACTCAACGATAATAAAAACGCGCGAGTGGTGGTGATGTGATTGCCATGTCCGACAATAATGCCCGACAAAATTGGAATCATCGGGAAAATACACGGAGTCATGGATAACAATAAACCGAAGCCGAAAAAGCTCAGTAAGGTCATAGCAAAACTATCGTGTTTTAATGAATCGACAATTTGATCTTGTTCCGATAACACGGGCGTGACTTTAACAGGTGTGCTTACCTTACCCACGGGCAGTGCTAATTCTACCGATTGCGTCATCGGTGGATAACACACGCCACGCTCTGCACAGCCTTGAAAACTGGCTTTCAAGGTCACGGTTTGCGCTGTTGAATGCGTGCGTAACAGCGGCACATCAACCATCAATTCATCATAAAAAATTTCCACTTTGCCAAAGGCTTCATCTTCTTTAGGAATACCGTTGGGCAGCGTAAAACTGCCCAGTTGTACATCGGACGCGTTTATTAATTCCAAGTGAATTTTTTCGCGGTACAAATAATAGCCCTGCGCAATATGCCAATTCACCGCGACCGTATTGTCATTTTTAAGCGTCGCAAAAAATTGAAACGCTTGTTCAGCGGGCAGTAATTCCTCTTTATTTTTTGCACGATTGAGCAATTGCGCGAGTGGATTTTCTTGTGCAACAGCGGCGACTGTGGGTAATGCAATCTCCAGCGTGGTTTTTTGTGGCGGATAACAAATGCCTTTATCCGCGCAGCCTTGATAACGTAGCGATAACGCAACGCTAGTTGCACCACCCGCTTTAATGGGTTGAATGACTTTCAAGGTATTACGGTAAATTTCCATGTTACCGAAATACTCGTCATGCTTAATTTCACCGACTGGAAAAGCCGCTACACCTAACTGCACAGTGGGCGTTTTAGAATCAATATGCGTTTTATCGCGATACAGATAATAACCGTCCAGAATGTGCCAAGTGACTTCCACCTGTTCATTATTCAGCGCGACGGCTGACACTTGAAAGACTTGGTCGGGCGGTAAAGTTTCAGTGTCAGCCCACGCGGCTTGAAACGATAACAGCAGACTTAAAAAAATTAGTTGAATGAATGGCATGAATCTATCCAGTGCAGGTAATCAGGTAAACCGCGCTCAATTGCGACGGCAATAATTTCAGGTAACTGATAAGGGTGATGCTGTTTTATCAGGCTTTCAAGCTGTGGATAAATATCTTGACGCGCTTTAATCAGTAACAAACATTCTTCGACTTGTTCAATTTCACCTTGCCAGCGATAAATAGAAGTCATATTCGGCACGATATTCACACACGCCGCGACATTATTCTCAATCAACACATAAGCGATTTTTTCCGCTGTACCCTTATCAGGGCAGTTACAAAAGACGATTTGATAATCAGTGGACATTTTTTATCGGCAGTTAATGTTAAATAGCGGATATTATCCTAGAAATTCATAAGAATTGTCTTTATATTGTCGTAACATTGCTAATAGCAGTGACCTTGAACCTTTGAGACTATACATCATGAAAATTTTCCAAATTTTGTTGCTAATCGTGCTGGTTATTCCGTTTGCAGAAATTTATTTACTGTTAGGTGTCGGTAGTATTATCGGGGCGTTTCCCACTATTTTGCTGGTCGTATTTACGGCCGTGTTGGGGGCTTGGTTGTTGCGGCAGCAAGGGTTTGAGACGTTTAAACGCTTTCAAGAAAGCTTAGCACGCGGTGAAATACCTGCTTATGAAATGGTTGAAGGGCCATTAATTTTAGTCGGAGGCGCGTTATTATTAACTCCAGGGTTTATTACTGATGTGCTGGGGTTTGCGTGTTTGATTCCCACAACGCGTAAAAAAATCGCGCAATACATTATGGAACATTATCTTGTTGTAGCAGAAGCGAGTGCTGGTTTTGGGCAAACTAAAGCGGCTGAAAGCAATGTACTGGAAGGTGAGTTTCGTAAAGAAGACTAGCTGTGGAGTACAAACCTTGGTTTGTGTGCTTGTGAGGCAAGAACTCCGAGGTTTTTAAAACCTCGGAGGTTTCTTTTTTAGCTGGTCGCTTCGGGTGTTTCTTCAGCTGATTCGCCAGTTACACAAGTATTTTTATTCATACCTGAGTACGCAGGACACCAGCCAGAATAGCCAGTCGCAACTAACACTAAACCAATCAACAACAACGCGATAGAAGCGATAAAAACAGAAATAAATAAAGCGGCTGAACCTGCATACAGTCTATATTTTGCTTCTTTCTCGCCCACGTTGTGTTCAAATTTAAGCATACGTTTATAATCAAAACTCATTTTAAAATCCTCTTGGTATTATTTAGGTCAGTTAAGTTTACGCGCTGGCGTAAAGTTTACCGCAATATACACAGCTACAAAAAATCTGCAAGCAATAAACAATGGATATTAACAAAATTACCGACTCTTTAAATAACGCACAACGGGAAGCTGTCACCGCACCCTCTCAACCCGTACTGGTTTTAGCAGGCGCAGGTAGCGGTAAAACGCGGGTGTTAGTCCACCGTATCGCGTGGCAAATTCAAATGCGGCAACTGTCGCCGCACAATATTTTAGCGGTCACGTTCACCAATAAAGCCGCTAAAGAAATGCGTGGACGGATTGAACGGCTACTCGATATACCTACCCAACGAATGTGGATAGGCACATTTCACGGCATCGCACACCGTTTATTAAGACGACACGCCGCCGAAGCGCGATTACCTGATAATTTTCAAGTCATGGATGCTAGCGATCAATTGCGAGTAATAAAACGCTTGCTCAACGCGCTGAATATGGATGAAAAAATCTGGATGCCGCGTGACGTACAGTGGTACATCAACGCCCAAAAAGATGAAGGTATTCGCGCTAAGCACTTGCCCGATACCGCTGATCCACATGAGCAACAGCTCGCCTTGCTGTATCGTGCTTATGAAGCGCAATGTTTTCGTGCTGGGTTGGTGGATTTTGCCGAATTGCTGCTCAGAGCATTGGAACTATTACGCGATAATGAAGAGCTGTTGGCACATTATCAACAACAATTTCGCCAAGTTCACGTTGATGAATTTCAAGATACCAACACCGTGCAGTATGAATGGTTGGGATTATTAACTAAAGACCAAAATAATTTGTTCATGGTGGGTGATGATGACCAATCTATCTACGGTTGGCGCGGTGCAAAAATTGAGAATTTGACCCGTTTCATGAAGGAATACTTTCCCACTCCTATCCTCGTCAAACTGGAACAAAACTACCGCTCCACAGGCAATATCCTCAAAGCTGCTAATTGCGTGATTGCCAAAAATCAAGGACGCATGGACAAAGAATTATGGACAACCGCTGACGACGGTGAATTGCTGGCGGTTTATTCCGCATTCAATGAACAAGATGAAGCGCATTTTGTTGTTGAACGCATACGCGCTTATGTGGCAACAGGCGGTAAACGCGAAGACACCGCGATTTTATACCGTTCTAATGCCCAATCACGGCAATTTGAAGAACGTTTAATGATTACAGGCACGCCGTATCGCGTCTATGGCGGCTTGCGCTTTTTTGACCGTGCGGAAATTAAAAACGCGTTGTCTTATCTACGCTTAATAGCAAATCGCCACGATGATACCGCCTTTGAACGGGTAATTAACACGCCAACGCGCGGCATTGGTACAAAAATGCAGGACGATTTACGCAATATTGCGCGTGAACAAGGTATTTCGCTATGGGCGGCTGCCACGCTGTTAAATACGCGTGCTATTCAGGTTTTTTCCGCATTGATTAATGCCTTGAGTGAACAAGCCGAAGGCTTGGAACTGTGCGCACAAGTTCAGCTCGTGGTCGAAAAAAGCGGGCTGATGGAGTTTCACAAAAAAGACAAAGACAAAGGTGAAGAAAAAGTCGAAAACTTAGAAGAACTAGTCAACGCGGCAAAACTGTTTTATTTTGACAAAGATAATACTGAAAATATGAACGAGTTGGACTCATTTTTAACTCATGCAGTTTTGGAGTCTGCCGAACAACAAGGTGATGATGCTGACGATTGCGTACAACTCATGACCTTACACACTGCCAAAGGGCTGGAATTTAAACAGGTGTTTTTAGTTGGCATGGAAGAAGGCTTATTTCCTGCCCAACAATCCATTGATGATGTCGTCCGTTTAGAAGAAGAACGTCGTTTATGTTATGTCGGCATCACCCGCGCCAGACTACAACTCACCATCACGCACGCTGAAGCCCGCTGGTTATATGGACGTAGTACCTACCCAAAACCGTCACGATTTTTACGCGACATTCCCGCAGATTTAATTAGTAACGTTAGAATGCAGACCACCGCGAGTTATCCCGCCAACTCAGCAAAACCCAGCGAATTTAGCAAGCCGCGTTCTACCTACCCGCCGCTTATGTCTACAAAACCTGCCGCGACGCGCACTCCCATCGTCACAGGTCGTTATAAAACTGGGCAAAAAGTCAGCCACGCTAAATTTGGTGCTGGCGTAGTAGTGCGCTGTGAAGGGGAGGGCGATAAAGAAAGCGTCGTAGTTAATTTCAAACAAGTCGGTCAGAAACAATTGATGTTGGCTTATGCCAATTTGGATGTGTTGTGAGTTTGAATTCTAGGTTGTAGGGTACACATTGCGTACCGAATGTAATGAAACAAAAATTATTGTATAGTGATTATTTATCTATTTATTTTATTTGAGGTATTTCAATGACTCAATCCAAAAACAAAACCGTCCGAATTACCCCCAAAACGGATAAAAAAATATTATCAGCCGTTCAAAAGCAATTTAATAGCCTGACCAAAAAAATCGACCAGCAAAAAAAATTACTGCTGGAATGGAAAGAAACGATTCCTTTGTATCGGCAAAAAATTGACGCTGAATATGAACCTTTAGACAATGCGCTAAATAAGCATAGAGCGGACATGGTGCAATTATTCGATCAGCATTACGATAATTCGCTGTTCAAAAAAACCGACAAAGCAAAAATAAAGCATCTTATTTGCTCAATAGCGGAAAATTTAATTGCTGAATTTGATATGGATGAACTCAAGCCATTGTTTAATAAATACAGTGGTGAGGATTACGACGTTATGAGCCAAGAGAATGAAGCGGCTATTGGCGATATGATGAAAAGTATTGTGGAAAATATGCTGAATCTGAAATTGGGTGATGATGCTGATTTCAGTTCGCCAGAAAAATTCCAAGCACATTTGAAGGAAAAATTGCGTGAGCAAGCCGAAGCGGCCTCGCCTGTTAACGAGCGTAAAAAAACTAAAAAACAGTTAGAAAAAGAAGCGCGTGAGCAAGAGGAGGAAGCATTAGCCAGCAAATCGGTTCGTGAGGTGTATCGTAAGTTAGTCGCGGTATTGCATCCAGACCGCGAACAGGATGAACAAGAGCGTGAACGTAAAACGGAGTTGATGCAGCGCGTTAACACGGCATATAGCAAAAAAGATTTATTGCAGTTACTGGCATTGCAGCTGGAAATTGAACAAATCGATCCAGCACATTTAAGTCATATTGCGGATAATCGTTTAAAACACTTCAATAAGATATTAAAAGAGCAACTGGCTGAATTAGAACAGGAAAATCATCAAATTGAAGCCATGTTTAAAATGGATTTACAGCAGCCTTTTTATGTATCGCTGTCTCCTAAGCGATTAATGACAATAGTGACGGAGGATATTCAGACAGTGCAAGAGGAGATAGCCGCTGCTCAAAAAGAACTGGACGAGTTTCAAAATCCTACCGCGCTTAAAGCGTGGCTAAAAAGCTACAAAATTCCAAAAAATACTGATCTCGATGATTTTGATGATTTACTTTTTGGTAGCGGCATGATGTTTTAGTCTGCCTAGCCCAGTCCGAGGTCTTAAAGACCTCGGAGGTTTGAGTGGTTTGTTTTGAAAGCAACTTATCGAGAGTCTATCAAGCCCAACAAGCCTTTCATTAATGCTAACGGTGTCGGTGGGCAACCGCTGATGGTGACATCAACAGGAATGACATTAGACACCGCGCCACAACTGGCGTAAGACTGCCCAAATTCACCGCCACAGACTGCACAATCACCCACGGCGACTACCCATTTTGGATTGGGTGTGGCATCGTAAGTACGCAGTAAGGCGGTTTGCATGTGTCTGGATACAGGCCCTGTGACTAGCAATACATCTGCATGACGAGGTGAGGCGACGAAGTGAATACCAAACCGCTCAACGTCATAAAACGGATTATTCAGCGCGTGAATTTCTAGTTCACAGCCGTTACACGAGCCTGCATCGACTTGACGAATGGCAATACTACCCGAAAATTTTTTATCAATGCGGCGTTTGATTTCTATGCCTAAAGTCTCTAATTCATCGTCTTTGGGGGCTTTGTATTTTTCCGTCACGATGCCTGTGGTGACGATTTTTTTTATCATATTCAACATGGCGGTTTCCTATAAATCATTGCCCGAATACGAGCCATTCAGGGATTTGTTACACACGGGAAAATCAGGCACGATATTATTCAGCACCAGTTTTTCCAGAGCAGGCCAGTTTAAAATACTGGGATCACGCGGATAGAAACGGGCGATTTTATTGTGTGCAGCAAAACGTACATAACTGATAATTTCACCGCGAAAACCATCGACAATGCCTAAGCCTTCACTGTCTATAACGGGTGTTATCCACGGCGTGCTGATGTCACCTTCGGGTAGTTGCTCAATGAATTGGCTAATCAGTTTTAGGGAAGCCATGATTTCTTTGTGACGCACCCAAAACCGTGAGGCAATATCACCTTGATCTTCTACAGCGACTTTAAACGTGAATTGGTTGTATGGCGGATAAACTGCGTCACGGCGCACATCAAAATCTTGTCCACTGGCTCTACCAACATAACCGACTGTGCCGAACGCTGCCGCTATTTCTGGCGATAAATAACCTGCGGTGTATAGTCGGTCTTCTAAAGACGAATTCAAATCTATTGACGGTATAATCTCTGAGAGTTCTTTTTTCAGCCAAGCAATATCTTGTTTTAGTAACTCACAAGCCACAGGCGATACATCACAACGCACACCCGCAGGGACAATCACATCCATTAATAAACGGTGTCCAAATACGGTAGCATTGGTGCGTAACCAGCGTTCACGCAAACGGGTGAACTGCATTTGTGCAAAGGTAAACGCGACATCATTACAAATCGCGCCCATGTCGCCTAGGTGATTGGCAATGCGTTCACGTTCTGCGACTATGCCGCGTATGAAGGCGGCGCGATTGGGTACAATCACATCGGCGGCTTGTTCCATTGCCATGCAGGCTGCCCAACAATGCGCAACCGTGCTGTCACCTGAAACCCGTCCCGCTAACCGCGCTAAGGATTCTGGCGTTCTACCTTCGGCAATTTTTTCAATGCCTTTATGGACATAACCTAAGCGTTCTTCGAGATTCAAAATCAACTCGCCCACCGCTAGAAAGCGAAAATGGCCAGGTTCGATAATGCCCGCATGAACCGGGCCAACAGGGATTTCATACACGCCTGCACCGTGACCTTTGATAAAGTCGTAGTGCATATCGGGCGGTGTAATCTCGACGGGTGAGCCTTGTGCTGGAAAATCTTTGCGCAAGGGGTATTGGTGTTTATCCCACGCTTGATGACGTGTCCAGCGGCGATTATCGGGATGCCCCATAAATTTAATGCCGAACATATCTTGGGTGTGGCGTTCACTGCGATTTGCCGCTGGGTATACCGTAGCTTGCGTAGGTAGTTCGGGTTTCACCGCATTAATCACCGTGCGTAAGACCACATAAACGCCGTTTTTTTCAAAACAGGCGTTCACCATAAACTGTTCATCTGCTTGTTCTGCCCAACCTGCCACCCAGCGTAAATTTTCTACCAATGCGGTAATGGCGAATTGTTGCCAATGTTTATCTTCGATTTGCCACACCGCTGTTGTAGAGACGCGATTAATCGCGTCTCTACGGTCAAGCGAGATACCGACATCAATCAGCTGATTTAAAAAATCTGTTGTCCAATTCATAATGGGCTGCCTCCAGCAATTAATACCGTCGCTTGTGAAAACCAATGTGCCAAGAAACTTGGAATTGCTAAACCTAGCCATAACACTAAGGCGAGATGAATCATCACAGGTAATAAATTAGCTTTAACAGCTTGTTGACCTTCGGGTTTCGCACCATAAACCATGGGTTGGATGTGGCGAAACAAGCCCGCAAAAGCGATACCAATACCCAGTAATAACGGCAAGGTTAGCCACGGATAGCTGTGCATGGTTGCCAGTAACACTAAAAATTCACTGGTGAATACGCCAAAGGGTGGAAAACCTGCGATAGAAATTGTACCGATTAATAAGCCCCAGCCGATTTTAGGTTGGGTCTTAATTAGTCCGCGTATTTTATCCATGCGTTGTGTGCCTGCCACTTGAGTGGCATGACCTACTGTCACAAAAATGGCAGATTTAGTTAAGGAATGTACCATCATGTGTAGTAAAGCGGCAAAAGTCGCTAACGAACCGCCGATACCAAACGCAAACGTCATTAAGCCCATGTGTTCGATAGAGGAATAGCTAAACAATCGTTTAATGTCTTTTTGCCGATGTAAAAATAACGCGCCGACTAAGAATGACAATAAGCCGAAGCCCATCATTAAATGCCCTGCCATATCAGAATGGGTAGCACCATCAACTAACATTTTGTTACGCACTACTGCGTATAAAGCATCATTCAATAATAAGCCTGATAATACCGCTGACATCGGCGTAGGGCCTTCGGAATGTGCATCGGGCAGCCAGTTGTGCAGCGGAACTAAACCGATTTTAGTGCCATAACCAATCAGTAAAAACACAAAAGCAATTTCTAAAACTTCGGGGTTTAATTGGCTGGCATTTTTAAATAATTCTGACCATAACAGCGCGTTTTCACCGTCACCAATCTGCATGGCGGCGTAATACAATAAAATCGTGCCGAACAGGGCTTGAGCAATACCAACCCCGCAGAGGATGAAATATTTCCACGCTGCTTCGATAGATTCAGGGGTGCGGTATAAACTGACCAATAACACCGTGGCGAGCGTTGCTGCTTCCATACCGACCCACATCACGCCCATGTTATTGGTGGTTAATACCAAATACATCGCCAACATGAAGCCTTGATACATCGAGTAATACAGTTTTAAACGTTTAGCAGTAAGTTTGCCCAAGTCTTTTTCATGTTCCATGTAAGGATTAGAAAAGATAGAGGTAGTTAAGCCAATAAACGCGGTCAAGACAATCAAATAGACATTAAATGAATCAATTAAAAAGGCTTTGTCCGCTGATAAAATCGTGCCGTTGTTTAGTACGTTAATGGCTAACCAGATGGAAGCAATTAAACTCCCCGCATTAAACCAGACATTGATTTTTCCTATTTCAGCTTTGTGTCCTGATACGGCAAAAAACACGATGCCGACAAAGGCAATGGATAACAATAAATAGGCGGGGATCATTTATCCACCTCATGTAATTTATTAAGCAAATCGACATCCAACGAATCAATGCTGGTGCGGATATGAAAGAAGAAAATACCGAATAACACGGCGGCGACTAATACGTCAAAAGCAATACCCAGCTCAACCACCATTGGCATTCCTTTAGTTGCCACGATGGCGGCGAAAAACAAGCCGTTTTCGATGGACATAAAACCCACGACGTGGGCAATGGCTTGTTTGTGGGAAATCATTAATAGCATTCCTAATAACACCACCGACAAACTCACTGCCAATGCGTTCAGCATCACGGGTGAAGTGGTTTGGACGATAGGGTGTAAAACGTAATAACTGAACACCATTAAACTTGCCCCGCCTAACATAATAGCGGTTTGATTGCCTAAGGCTTCCACATCACGGTGTAGGTTGGAGTTTAAGACTTCACGGCGTAGCATCCACGGAATAAAAATCACTTTTAGCGCGAGTGTTAAGACCGCTGAGATATATAAATGATGATTGTCTAAGCTATATGCGGCTAACGCGGTCGTCAGCGTTAATAAAAAACCTTGTACGGCAAACACAAAAATTAAGCGTAACAAGCGACCTTGCCCTAACATTAAAAAGGAGGTCAAGCCCACTAATGCCGCCATTGATAAAATGATTTGTGTGTACAAATCTTGGGATTCAATATTCATCGTGAAGCCTCCAAAATGATGTGGCTCAACATCCCCAGCAAGCCCAATAAATAAGCAAAACCGAGGTATTCTTGCACTTTGAATAAACGCATTTTTGCTACCAGCGTTTCTGCAATGCCCAGAATAACGGCTAACACGGCGAGCTTGCCGATAATGGCTAACAATCCGTAACCCAAATCGTGTAATGAGAAGGTTTGCGCAATGCCCCACGGAAAAAAGATGTTGGCAATCAACACGCCGTATAACATCAATTTCAGTTGACTAGCCCATTCGATTAACGCCAAATGCCGACCGCTATATTCCAGAATCATAGCTTCATGAATCATGGTTAACTCTAAATGCGTGGTCGGATTATCCACAGGAATGCGCCCTGTTTCTGCCACTGCTACTAAAATTAATGCGAATAACGCAAATACAAACGATGGACGCAACACCAAGCCTTGCTCTAAAACGTGGCTGATTGCATACGATAAGTTAGTGGTTGATGCGGTCATGGTCAGGGTAAACACTGCCATTAACATCGCGGGTTCAGCCAATGACGAAATCGTCATTTCGCGTGATGAACCCATGCCACCAAATGCTGTGCCTATATCTAAACCTGCCAAGGCGAGAAAAAACCGCGCAAAGGCAAAAAATCCCACCATCACAATTACATCCGCGCTTGCTGAGGTGGGGAGATCAACAGCGATCAACGGAACAACTGTGGCGGCAAGTACCGTTGCCGAAAAAATAATGTACGGTGCTTTAATAAACAACCACGAAGCCTGTTCGGACACGACAGGCTGTTTATTGAATAACTTGAATAAATCCCGATACGGCTGTAGCAGTGGAGGGGATTGTCGGTTTTGTAAATGACATTTACAACGCTTTAGCCAGCCTGCCAATAACGGAGCCAAGGCGACAAATAAGGCTGTTTGTAGGATAGCGATTAACCAGTTCATGCTGTTTCTCCAGTAGGCGCGAATTCATTCGCGCTTTCTCGCGTGGAACGAGTGATGTTTAGTAATCTGTTCATCAGCTAATCACCCACAACAACAGTAATAAAGTGACAAACGAATAGCCCAAATAAGTACGAATATTACCCGTTTGAATGCGTCCTACTTGCTTGGCAAGGTGATTTACGCCTCGTTCCAGCGGATGATAAACCCACGGCCAACTGTGATCTTGAACGTGCAAGGCATAATGCACAGCGGCTACGTTTTGATTCATCGCGCCCTCTAAGTCTTTATCCACTTGTTCATCAATAATCCACGCTTTGGCAAAAATGCGCCGAATCGGCATGGTGAACGCACTGGAGGTGTACTGCATACGCGGTGTTAAACCACCAAAACCGCAATCCCACGTTGGAGCAATGCGTATAGCTTTTTCAGGATCGCGGCGTAAATACCAATAACACACACCACCTGCTATTAACGCGCCAATCAATACCAATAATGGTGCATACGAAGCCTGTTCCGCAGATGCTTGAACAGGGGTAAGCCATAACCAGCTCATTGCTTTGTCGTTAACGACGGTTTGTGCTAGTAACTGTCCTGATACCTTATTGATTAAACTGATAATCACGCTGGGGAAAATACCGACTAAAAAACATAGCCCAGCCAATAAAGTCGTGGCAGCTAACATCCCTTTATCTTTTACTTCGTGGGCTTTTTCACTGTGTCGTGAACGCGGCACACCCAAAAATGTTAAGCCAAATACTTTGACAAAACAGGCGGCGGCTAACGCGGCAGTTAAAGCCAACGCGGCGGCAGACACAGGAATCAAACTGCGCAATACGCCGTTATCTAACACATCGACTTGCAACGCGGTTTGAAACGCCAACCATTCCGATACAAAACCGTTAAACAACGGCAACGATGAAATACTCATACAGCCGACTAAAAACACCATGCTAGTTTTAGGCATTTTTTTAATCAAGCCGCCCAACATATCAATGTTCAACTCGTGGGTTTGTTGGTGAATCATACCCGCGCCCAAAAACAATAAATTCTTGAATAACGCGTGGTTAAAGGCATGAAATAACGCCGCTAAAAAGCCTAACGCCGCCAATTCAGGATGCCCGTTATCAAGAAAAATCATTGATAAGCCCAGCACCATAAAAATAATACCAATGTTTTCCACCGAACTATACGCCAACAAGCGTTTTAAATTCGGCTGCATCATGGCGTATAAAATCCCGCCTAAGGCTGAAATTGTGCCGATAACCAATAACACCACGCCCCATTGCCACTGAATTTTATCCAGTAAATCAAACGAGAAACGTATCAAGCCATATATCGCAACTTTCAACATCACGCCGCTCATCAGTGCGGAAATATGCGACGGTGCGACAGGATGTGCTTCAGGCAACCAGACGTGAATCGGCACAATACCCGCTTTCATACCAAAACCTAACACTGCTAAACCAAAGGCAATACTTGCCCACGTTGTTGATAACTGGGCATGACGTAACGCATCAAAGGTAAAGCCATCAGAAAAACTTGCCAACACGCCGAAGCCTAAAATAATGGCTAACGCGCCCACTTCTGCCATTAACAAATACAAAAAAGCAGCGCGGCGATTGGCTGCGTGTTCGTGTTGAAATGCCACTAGAAAATAACTGGCAACCGACATCAATTCCCACGCAATCATGAACATGAAAGCATCATCGGCGATTAACACCAACAGCATCCCTGTGACAAATAAGCCTGTGAATAAACCTAATACCGCAAACGGATGGTCTTGTTCTTTGTAATGATGGACGTAACCTGGCCCGTATAAACTGACCGCACCCACCGCAATACCTATGATTAAAAAGAAAAATCCCGATAAGGCATCAAAACGAATATGCCAAGGCAACCACGGCAATCCTAAACTGAGTTGATCAGTCACTACCGTGTTGCTAATCAGCACACTTAAGCCTGCTAATACCGCAAATACGCCTGATAACCCCAGCAAAATAAACACGACTTGCCGTAAAAAAATTGGGTAGTGATGTTCTTCTAAACAATGAATAATAAACGCGGATGGATTTTTTAAATATCGCTGCTGTAATGCTAATAAGGATTGCTGCTGATTACTTAGCAAGGCTAATAAACCAGACGCAAAGCTAAATAGCACCGCACAATAAGCTAAGAATAGAATCATAATGAATTCTCGTAATGGTATGTATTGTTGCCTAAAAAGACTGCGAGGTTTTAAAAATCTCGCAGGTCTTACTCCTTGAAAAACTAAGAATAATCAGGTTTCATGCGCCGTGCAGCCAATGGATGGTCTGAATAAGATTCGTGATATTCCAAACCTAAAAATTCACAGTGACCGCCTTGCGCTTCATAGTTATGTTGAAAATCATGAAAAAATTCCATCACGGTATGATCAAGCAAATAGGTGTCGTTTAATTGAAATACGATAGTTTTACCGTTTTCCAACTTAGCCAGCGCGTCTTTTAATGCCATGAAATTAGAAAACACTGCTGCGCCGCTGATTTCAATAAAAACAGTGTTCGCTTTTTGTTCAACGCTAAAGTTAATTTTGAATAGATTGCTGAAATTAACGCCGCGCATTAAATGAATGCTCAGTTTTACCAAAATACCAATCGCGACACCGACCAATAAATCCGTTGCGATAACACCAACCACTGTTACCACAAACATAAGAAACTGTTCTTTGCCAATGTGAAAAACGTGCATAAATTCTTTAGGCGAGGCTAAGCGAAATCCTGTAAAGACCAGTAATGAAGCTAAAGCCGCTAACGGAATACTGTGTATTAAGCGGGGAAACAGCACCACGAATAACAACAATAGCGAGCCGTGAAAAAAGTTAGCCCAACTGGTTTTCGCGCCATTATTGACGTTAGCCGAACTACGGACGATTTCCGCAATCATCGGCAAACCACCGACACAACCTGCAACCAAGTTACCCACGCCGACTGCGGTTAAATCTTTATTCAAATTAGAGTGGCGTTTGTAAGGGTCTAATTTATCCACTGCCATTGCACTTAATAGACTTTCCAAGCTACCGACTAAACTAATTGTTACTACTGCTTCCCAAAATTCTAAGGTGGCAAATTTAGAAAAATCAGGAAAATAAAAGCTAGACATAAAGTTTTCAGAAATAGCCACTAAAAACACAGGGCCAACGGTTTCTTCATGATGGGGTAAAAAATGTGCATCGGGTAAAAACAAATACATGTGCTGATGATCTAAGTCGAAGTAACGGGCAAAACCGATACCGACTAACACCACAATCAGCGGTGCGGGGATCATCTTTAAAGTTTTATTTTTAATCAGTGACCACGCAATCAGAATAGCTAATCCCGAAAAGCCGATGATGGCAATTTCATGATTCATATTCAGAAAACTATGTGGGATTTGCGCGATAGTAGAAATTAAATTGCCTTTGTCGGGTGTGACACCTAGTACGACATGGATTTGTTTCGCCATGATAATGATACCGATGGCGGCTAACATACCATGCACTACAGAGGCGGGAAAAAACGAACTTAAACGTCCCGCTTTAAACACGCCCATTAATATCTGTACCACACTAGCAATGACAATTGCTGCCAATGTGAAACGATACCCCGCCATTGCATCGCCTTCACCTAAGGACTGTACCGCATCGTACACCACCACAATCAAACCTGCCGCAGGGCCATTAATAGTAATAAATGAACCACTAATACGCGACACTAATACGCCGCCAATAATCGCGGTGATAATACCCGCTGAGGGTGGAAAGCCCGAAGCCATTGAAATGCCTAGGCATAATGGCAAGGCAATTAGAAACACTAAAAAACCTGACAGAAAATCGGCACGCCAGTTTTCTTTTAATCCAGCTAAACCTGTTTTAGGTAGTGCTGAAAAAGTAGACTCATTCATAAGACATCTCCATTTTAAAATAATTATACTTTTTATAAAACAATCGGTTATTTAGGTAAAATCTCCCTAGTTCCACACAAACTCTTATCATGAAAATGAATAAAAAGTGTTTCACTTTTTGGCTTTTAAAAGCCATCAGTGTTCTTTTTTGGGGTTCAGCGTATGATGATATTCATTGTTCTTGTGTGGTACGGAAATAGGCTACGCGGGTAATCTTTAATATTGCTTAAGCCGTCTAAATTTATTTAAAGTCAGTTTCAATAAATTTGAGTATTGGCAGGATGGTTAATTTTAAACAAGCGGGAATGACGCAATGGATGTTGGTTTATGAGAAACTGGATGTGTTGTAAATTAGATAGGTGTAATTTTTTCCAGCGTGGGAATTTGCGTTGGCTGTTAGTTATTTCTGGGTTAGACATCCGTGTCTGGCAGTTACTGATTATGGCAAGTTTATTATTGTCAGGTGTGTGGCTTCGAGATTTTAGTTTATATCCTGCTCAAATCGGTCTCACCTTTACCGCTGGTTTAATAACGCAGTGGTTTTTCTTGCGCCAGTTTAAACTGCAACAACGGGGTTTTCTCAGTGCGATGATTACTTGTTTTGGGCTGTGTTTATTATTGCGTAGCTCGACACTGTGGGTGCATCCTGTAGTTGTCAGTTTAGCAATGGCGAGTAAGTTTTTAATTCGTCCACAAGGCGCACATTTATTTAATCCTGCCAATTTTGGTGTCGTTTTAGGATTAATTTTTTTCCCGCATACTTGGGTAACGAGCGGGCAATGGGGCGCGGATTTAACTACAGCATTATGGCTGATTGCCGCAGGTTTTTTTGTGACTCGAAATGCACATCGCTTGGATATTACAGGCTATTTTTTATTATTTTATGGCAGTCTTTTTTTATTAATTCGTATTGCGTGGTATGGCTATCCACTTGCTGTTTTTTTTCATCAATTTCAAAATGGCGCGTTATTATTATTTGCCTTTTTTATGATTTCTGATCCGATGACAATTCCCCGTCACTACAAGGCGAGAATTATTCATGCCGCCTTAGTGTCGGTATTCGCCTACATTTGGCAATACCAATTTTATGGGAATCAAGGCATAATTTGGGGGCTGTTTTTAGCGACACCTTTTGTGCCATTATGGAATCATTTATTTCCCGCTCCGCGTTATCAATGGCAATCCCTTTCTGGAGAAAACTCATGATTACCCGATTACTATTTTTATTACTGGCTAGTTTAATTAGCCAAACCAGTCAGGCGTTTTGTGGCTTTTATGTCGCTAAAGCTGATGCTAGTTTGTATAACCAAGCCTCGCAAGTGGTGATGGCACGAAAAGGCAACAAAACGGTGTTAAGTTTAATGAACGATTATCAGGGAGAATTGCAAGATTTCGCTTTAGTTGTTCCCGTGCCAGAGGTATTGAAAGAAGGTCAGATTCATATCGGTGATGCTAAAATTTTTGCGCATATTGATAATTTCACCGCGCCGCGTTTAGTGGAATATCATGATGAAGATCCTTGCCAGCCGCGTGTTATGTACGAAATGATGTCTAAGTCCGTACCCATGCCCGCCGCTGCCATGCCACAAAAAGCCAAAAGCGATAAAAGTTTAGGGGTAACGGTTGAAGCGGAATATACCGTGGGCGAATACGATATTGTGATTTTATCGGCAAAAGAATCTGATGGGCTAGAAACATGGTTACAAAGTAGCGGTTATAAAATTCCTGACGGTGCAAGTGCCGCCTTACAGCCTTATATTAAACAGGGCTTGAAATTTTTTGTCGCTAAAGTCAATCTTAAAGAACAAAGTAAAACAGGATCAAAGTTTTTACGCCCACTACAGTTTGCGTTTGAATCGCCTAAATTTATGTTGCCAATTCGCTTAGGGATGATTAATGCCAAAGGGCCGCAAGATTTATTGGTGTATATCTTGAGTGAAAAAGGACGCGTGGAAGCCAGTAATTATCAAACGCTGAAATTGCCTAGCAACATGGATATTCCTGTTCATATCAAAGATGATTTTGCTAACTTTTATAAAGTGATGTTTGAAACCCAAGTTAAAAAACAAAATCTACGCGCCGTATTTACCGAATATTTTTGGAATATGGGTTGGTGCGATCCGTGTGCGGCAGAACCATTAAGCCCCGAAGAATTAAAGCAATTAGGCGTGTTTTGGTTGGATGGTAACAGTCAACGCGGTATGGGAATACCTGTGCAAGTGACACGTTTACACGTTCGTTATACACCTGATAGTTTCCCCGAAGACTTAGTGTTTCAAGAAACCAGCGATACCGCGAATTTCCAAGGACGTTATGTTTTGCGTCATGCGTGGCAAGGTAATCCTGAACAATGTGAAGCGGCAAAAACCTATTTTAAACAATTAGCTGAACGCCATGAGCAAGAAGCTAAAACTTTGGCTGAATTAACAGGTTGGTCTGTAGCAGACATTAGAAAGAAAATGAATCTTGACGATGCACCAAAAACAGGCGGTGCCGATAATCAATGGTGGGAAAAAATCTGGTAATCTATTGATTGAACCATAGTTCACCACTGGCTGGATAAGCAAAAAAGCAAAAAACCTGCTACGATATGGACTATTTTTATTTAAAGCTATTTGTTTTCTCACGCAAACAATACTTCTCTACAGGATACTGGAAATGGCGGCAAGCGATTCACTATACGACGACGATACAAAATCTAAAGGCATACTTTGGGGTTTTAGTGTTTTTGCCCTCATTGTTGTATTTGTTCTCATTGTATTGGGTGCGTGGTGGGGACGAGAACCTGATCAGTTCAACATCTTAGACGCGGCGCAAGAACGGGCAAAAGAAACTGATACAACCAATATGCCTATTGGCTATGTGTACACCAATACCCTAGCGCACATTGCTGAATTGCTATTGCATAAAAGTGGCGGCTATATCACCAATGACGTTGCGCCTCCAGGTGTGTTGCTGGATAACGTGTCTAACTGGGAATATGGTGCGCTAGTCATGTTGCGTGATGCAACGTCTGCGTTGAGAAATCATTTTGCCAGAGACCAGTCTCAATCTGCTGAAGACCCTGATTTAGCGATAGCTGAGCCTTATTTCTACTACGAAAATGATTCGTGGGCGTTACCATCCACCGAAGCTGAATATGAAAAAGGTATTGAAGCTCTGCACAAATATATGTCACGGTTACAAAAATACGGTGGCAATGTCAAACAAGCGCAATTTTATTCCAGAGCCGATAATTTGTGGCAATACACCGAAGTTGTTATTAAACGTCTGGGCGGTTTATCTACGCGTTTAGCCGCTAACAGTTCAGGTGCGAATTACGGGCCTGGTTTAACTGAACTGGAAAGAGAAGAAGCGGATAAACAAGGTACACCGTTAGCGAAAGTGTCATGGTTAGAAATCGATGACGTTTTTTATGAAGCACGCGGTGCAAGTTGGGCGTTATTACATATTCTTAGAGCCATTAAGCACGATTTTAAAGATATTTTGCTTGATAAACGTGCGATGCGTACCGTCGATATTATGATTAAAGCCTTAGAAAATGCCTTAACACCTGTTTTAAGCCCCATGATTTTAAATGGTGATGGTTATGGGCTGTTTGCTAATTATTCCCTATCAATGGCAAATTATATAGCGCGTGCTAACGCCGCAGCTCTTGATTTGCGCGATATTATGAATCGAGGTTAATAGACAATGGACGAACATATTTTTTACAATTTAGCGGAAGCAGGTATTTGGAAGCGGTTTTTCTTTATGGTAGTTTTTGCGGTGATTGCCGCGCTAGTGAGATCGCTTATTTGGGCAGTGACGGTTTTTCAAGTCGTCTTTGTATTGCTAACAGGTAAAGCGAATCGCCATATTCTTAATTTTGGTCGTAGCCTTTCTGTATACACCTATCACATCATGCTGTATCTAACATTCTGTACAGAAACACTGCCCTTTCCTTTTACCGCGTGGGATTTAACAGCAGAGTTACAACTGCCTGAAAAATAACTGATGTTGACGCATTGCCCACGAAAAACAGGCTATTATTTTCTTGTTTTTCGTGGCTATGACGAGTCGTGAATAACCTCAGTTTTTAAAAAAAGTTGAAAAAGAATATAACGGCAGCTCGTTCTTTTTCAATACCCCTTGCAGAACCTATAATGCTTCCATTCTCTCTAACGTCACCATCACTTTCAATTTTCCCTTTAATGCTGCCGTTAATTCTAACGTCACCATTGGATTCTACTTTTCCGACAAGAGAACCGTTTTTTCGAATACTGCCATCACTTTCGATTTTACCCTCGATACTGCCATTAACACGAATATCGCCACTCGACTCAAATCGACCTTTGATACTGCCATTGATACGAATATCGCCGTTTGATTCAATGTTTGCAAAAGAAGAGCCACCCCGTCTAATTTCTTCGGCGTTAATAGCACTGGTCGATAAAAAAATAAGGATGGCAAAAATAAACTGTATAGTTTTCATAGGATTATTCATTAAATTATTTTTATGTGATTAACGTTCTTATTACGCCGTGTTCTTAACGTGGTATTGTTGAAATGTTCAACGGCGGTTAAATTATATACTGATGTTACGCATGAAAAAGCAATAGTCCAAGAAAAGCACGAAAGGCACAAAAAAAATCAAAATCTGTCATTAGGATTCCAAAACAATAGATTTAACCCACGACTAAAAATCTCAATAATCTACGTCACATTTTAAGAGCTAAATTGCCCAATGAAATATTTACTCCCCTTACTTGCAATACTTGGTTTATTTTTTGCAGGTTATACCGTGGTGAGCAGTAACCAGCCCATGCCAATTGCGCAAGCGGTCGCCGAACCGTCTTCCTCACCGTTTAAAGAATTTATTGCAGGCGCGGGTATTATTGAATCCAAGAGTCAGAACATTGCCATCGGTACGCCATTGCCACGCATTGTCAGCCGTGTCGCCGTTAAAGTGGGTGATTCGGTTAAAACAGGGACACCGTTATTTTATTTAGATGAGCGTGATACTCGCGCAGAATTAGCCATGAAAGAAGCCGATTTAGCCAAAGCCATCGCCAGTGTTAATGAAGCTAAAGCCACGCTCAACGATACTCAATCGCTGGAAAATTTAGCCGAATCAGTGACCGATAAACGTGCCATTAGCCGCGAGGAATTGCTTAAACGTCATAACTCAGTGGCAATCGCACACGCTAAATTAGACGTTGCTCAAGCCTTAGTAAAACAAGCACAAGCAAGTATAGACAACAGTAAAACAACACTAGATCGTTTAGTCATTCGTTCGCCTATTGATGGTGAAGTATTGCAAGTGAATATCAGAGTAGGGGAGTTTGCGCAAGCAGGTTTTTTAACAACACCGTTGATGCTGGTTGGTAATATTGACCAACTCCATGTGCGAGTGGATATTGATGAAAACGATGCGTGGCGATTTGATAAAAAAAATAAAGCGGTGGCATATTTGCGGGGCAATCGGGCGTTTAAAGTGGAACTTGAACTCGCCTATTTAGAACCCTTCGTAATACCCAAAAAATCCCTGACAGGCGACAGCACTGAACGAGTGGACACCCGTGTATTGCAAGCCTTGTACAGTTTTGACCGCAAGCAACTACCGTTTTATATCGGTCAACAAATGGATGTTTTTATTGAAACCCAAGTTGTGACAGGTAACGGCTCATGAGGCGTTATGCGTTTGGTTTAGCTTTATTATTAACAGGCTGTATCGTTGGCCCTGATTACCAAAAACCAGAAATTGCCACACCCAAACAATGGAGCGTAGCGAGTGAAACGCAGGTAAAAACACTGGATAAATGGTGGCAAAATTTTAATGATCCGATACTCAATCAACTGGTGGTTGATGCGATTAATGCTAATTTGGATTTAAAGCAAACCCTAGACCGCATTAAAGATGCGCGTAGCCAACGCACTGAGACTATTGCCTCAGGGCTACCCAGTTTTTCCAGTAAAAATAATGTTAATCGGCGACTTAATTCGTCTGCGTCCAGTTCGTCAACGTCACAAGCGGGCAGTTTTGGTTTGAGCAATCAAATCATTAACTTATTACAACTTGGCATTGATGCGCAATGGGAAGTGGATTTTTTTGGAGGCGTACAGCGGGCGATAGAAGTCGCCGATGCAACCATAGACAGTGAAGTCGAACATCGGCGTGATGTGTTAGTCACCTTATTGGGCGAAGTGGCGCGTAATTACATTGAATTGCGCGGCAATCAACAACTCATCGTCATCACCGAAGCCAATTGTCGCAGTCAACAAGACACCTTAGGCTTATTAAAAGTACGGCAACAAGCGGGCTTAGCCGATATGCTGGAAGTCTCGCAAGCCGAAGGACAGTTAGCAACACTACAAGCGCAATTACCCACCTATCAAACCGCTGTACAGCAAGCCATACACGCGCTGAGTTTATTACTGGCTAAAGAACCCAATGCACTGGCGACACGCTTAGAACCTGTCGCTAATATTCCATTGGTCAAAACCAAGGTATTACCCGATTTGCCGTCTGCCTTATTACAACGCCGCCCTGATATTCGCTATGCCGAACGCCAACTAGTCGCCGCCAATGCGCAGATTGGTATTGCCACTTCTGAACTGTACCCAAAATTTAATTTAGCAGAATTTTTAGGCGTGCAGAATACCCGCATTACCGACTTCACCCCAATAGGAAAATCGTGGTCGATAGGCACGACACTCACCATGCCGTTATTTAACTGGGGCAAAATCAATGCCAACATTAAAAGCAAAGAAGCCCAATACCAACAAACCCTGCTCGGTTATCAAAACACGGTATTGACCGCGTTTAAAGAGGTGGAAGACGCGCTGGTTGCTTACGCTAAAGAACAACAAAAGCATCAATCGCTACAGCAAGCAGTGAATGCTAATCAACAAGCCGTGCAGTTAGCCAATGAGCGTTATGACAAAGGTTTAACGGGATTTATTAATGTGCTGGAAAGCCAACAAGCACTCTATCAAACACAAAGCGCGTTAGTCAGTAGTAGCGCGAAAACTTCCGCCGACTTGGTGCTGTTATATAAAGTATTAGGTGGCGGTTGGCAGACGTTTTAGATTGTTCATGAAAAACACGAAAGACACGGAAAGTTTGGTAGTTCGTAGGTTAGAACTTGTGAACTCAATCTATGAGTTACCGCGCTTGGTTTGCTTGAGTCCATTTGATGCGCCATTAGCCCATCGCGCAAATTCCAACTCACAATCATCACGCAAAGAACTAGCAATTAATTCTGGTTCGCACTTAATCAACTCAAAGACATGCTTAGATTGTGAATTAAGGTCACTTTCTTTAAATGGCACACCATGGAACAGTTTGTCGCGAAGCCTACCAGCTATTTCAATTCTGTCAAATTTGTATTCTTTCCCACCAATATTAAGTTGCATCATCGCTCCTTCATCTAAACCTAATAATGCTTTAACTGCTTTGCGCGAAGGGAACTCATCTGACTTAATTTTGTAAGCAAGGCTTTCTAAGCACGAAAAAAAACGAGCTATTCTAAAAATTTGATTATCTTCTGCTAAGGCATCTTTGTATAAGCTAATAGCAAATAAAAAGTGTTCATCTTTTTCTGCACACTCAACCATTTTTGATATTTGACTGGAATAATCAGAACCTGTGTTTCCGAACCCTAATCTCTGTCTCCTGCGGCTATGAGGAGGAACGACTCGAAAAAAGTGTTGTTCCTTGTCGCAGGTTATGTAGGCAAAAGGGACTAAAGACTCTCCAGCAGACCAACCAGTTATTTTTTCTGGAATAAGTAATTGTCTCTCGGCATCAGCCTCCATGTTTTCTGGAGAACACGCATTATCTAAAATAACAACTAAAGCGATAACGGGTAATGCTTGTTCACCCTGTTTTAATAAACTGTCAAACTGTTTTTGTTCAACATTTCCTTCGCATATCTCAACAACATATTGAGATGTATATCCCGATTCAGAAGCAAATCCTAGAGCCTTAAGTGGGACAGCGTATACATTTTCTTTGAGTTTTAGAGCTTCTTGGATAAACCCACCATAGCAGAGCTTATGGACAGACGGTCTTTGTCTGAGTATTTCTATAATATCTGAATGATTCATTCATCTCTCCATTTTTGGTATAACAAATTAGACATCCTAATAAACGTAAAACATTAAGTCTCTTAGTGGTCTAACCGCGTTTAATACTAAAAAATGATTTTAAAATCATTTTTCGTGCTTTTCATGGACAAAACAATCAATCCTCATCAGGAATCTGCCCGCGCATTTCTTCCGACAACAACATCTGCCCGCCTGTTATCACCAGTTCCTCATCGGGTTTGATGCCTTCACTGACAAAATAGCCGTCACCGCTCATTGAATAATGATGAATGGGGCGGCGACTAAATGTGTCATCCGTTTTAATATACACAAATGCTTGATCCATCGACCACAGTAACGCGGATTTAGGAATTACAACGCCTGATAATTGGCTGTTCTGCTCAGGTATCCACGCCGTCACATTCATGCCAATTCTGATATTTTTATCTGTCGTCTGAAAAAAATAACTACTGCCTTGTGCGCTGGCATCAGTTTGTGGCGCGGTAGAAATAAATTCAGCTTTATGGGCTTTGCTACGATTACCCGCAGGTTCAATGGCAATGGTTTTTATGTCATGGGCTAGCTGTTGATTGCTCGGCAAGGTGATTTGTAATAGTTTTTGTTGTCCAGATAACAAAGCGTTGAGCTTGTTGGTATCGCTAGAGTATACCAACTCAGTCAAGGTGTTACCCCATGTGAGTATGGCTTCATCTTTAATGCTTTGATCTTGAAAATGGGTCGCTTCGAGTTGGGCTTTGTCAATTTGCCATTGCGCTTGTTGATCTTGCAGATTACGTTTTGCGGTAACGCCTTCACGATATAACGCTTGTTGGCGTTCGATACTCTGCTCCGCTTGTTTGAATTTCGCGCTGGCCGTATTACGTTCAGTTAAGGCAGTTAAATAACGGTGACGTAATGCTATTAATGGCTGAATTGCTAACACTTTACCATAGGCAGTATATTCGGCATGATGCGTTGCGGGCTTTAAAATCATGGTTTGTAGCCCTGAGTGCTGTCGCGCTTTAGCATCCAATACAATAACGGTTTGACCTTCTATACGTTGTACTTTCTGTTTTGGCTGGGCATCGTCATCATCTGCACTGGCAATAGTGACGAAAAAAATAGCGGAGAGTAAAAAACCGATTTTTAACAAAGTATTCATGCTCTAAAGTTGTGATTCATTCAGCGGCGGTTAAGGTTAAAAGGAATAACATAAATTCAAAGTTTATCGCAGGTGATTTGCGTTTTTGCCTGAGTAGAGAATCGAATTAAATCCATCTTTTGAAGGAATGTAGTCATGAAAAAAATAATTTTTTTAACCCAATTAATTGCAGCCGTCATCTTTTTTCCCCCACTATCTTACGCTGATGATGATTCTGGACACCGTGGTCATGGTTGGGGGCATCATGGGCATCACCGTAATTACTATTACCAACAACCAGAGGTGCGTTACTATCAGCAACCCCCCGTTCGTTATTATCAGCAACCAGAGGTTCGCTATTACCCACAACCACCAGCTCATTATTATCAGCAACCGCCAGTTATCTATACTCAACCACAATATCCAAACAACAGTCTGCGCTTGTCTTGGTAATACAGGTATTTGAGGGAATGAATGAGTAGAGACGCGCTATACGCGTCTCTACTCAGGTTTTTTTAGGTGATAACGTTAGGTTCAGTTCTGCCCGTGCGTTGTTTAACTTGGCAAAATTGTTCTGCTAATTCAATTAAATCTGCTAACGCAATTTGGGCATCTTGGTCATGTTTTGTCGCATCAGGTTCAAATTTTTCTAAATAAATGCGTAAAGTTGCCCCTACTGTCCCTGTGCCTGACAATCTAAACACAATGCGTGAACCGTTAGTAAAGCCTACTCGAATACCTTGATTGTTGCTGATACTGCCATCTATGGAATCGTGGTAACTGAATTCATCGGCGTATTTAATGGTGTATTCACCAAAAGTTTTTCCTGCTAACTCAGGTAATTGTTCACGCAAATGCTCAACGATAGCGTTGGCAATCGGAGTTTCTACGGCTTCATAATCATGACGACAATAAATGTCGCGTCCGAATTTTTGCCAGTGTTCATGAACAATATCAGCGACTGATTGACGTTTTTTAGCGACTAAATTTAGCCAAAATAATACTGCCCATAAGCCGTCTTTTTCACGGACGTGATCTGAACCTGTACCAAAACTTTCTTCACCGCAGAGGGTGATTTTTCCAGCATCAAGTAAGTTACCAAAAAATTTCCAGCCTGTGGGGGTTTCATAACAAGGAATGTTGTAACTTGCAGCAACGCGGTCAACCGCTTGGCTAGTGGGCATGGAACGAGCCACACCGCTTAAACCTTTTGCGTAAGCAGGAATTAAATGCGCATTCGCTGCCATAATGGCTAAGCTATCGCTGGGCGTGACAAAAATTTGACTGCCTGTAATCATGTTTCTATCACCATCACCATCCGAAGCCGCGCCAAATGTTGGAGCATCGGCACTGAACATACGCTCAGCTAATTCGTGAGCGTGAGCTAGATTTGGATCTGGATGATGTCCGCCAAAATCTTCTAACGGTTCAGCATTAATGAGCGATTCAGGGGACGCGCCTAACATATCAATTAAAATATGTTTGGCATAAGGGCCTGTAATCGCACTCATGGCATCAAATAACAGCGTGATATAGCCTGAGCTGATACTTTGTTTTAATAAGTTGAAGTCAAAAATCGACTGCATGAGTTCAGCATAATCACTGACTGGGTCAATAATGGTGATGGTAAAATCGCCAATTTGTTGCGTGCCGATGGTATCTAAATCGACATCATCCATCACCGCGATTTTATAATTATCAATCACTTGGCTACGCGCATAAAACGCATTAGTGTCTTTTTCTGGGGCAGGGCCACCATTGCTGACATTATATTTAATACCAAAATCTTCGTCAGGGCCGCCTGGATTATGGCTAGCTGATAACACTAAACCGCCGAATGCTTGATATTTTCTAATCACATGAGAGGCCGCTGGCGTAGACAGTAAGCCACCTTGACCTATAATTAAAGCACCGAAACCATTTGCTGCGGCCATTTTAATAATGATTTGTATCGCTACTCGGTTAAAATAGCGACCATCCCCGCCCAGAACTAAGGTTTTTTCGGTGATGTCTTCTAGGGAGTCGAAAATTGATTGAACAAAATTCTCCAAATATCCAGACTGTTGAAACACTTTAACTTTTTTTCGAAGGCCAGACGTGCCTGGATTCTGGTCTGAATAGGGTTGAGTTGTGATAGTTTCTATTTGCATGTTCGATCCTTAATGCGACAATTAACGTTGGTGGTGGAATAAAGTACACCAAAATTCTTTTTCAGTGTAGATTTAATTATGTTACGAATTTGTATATTATTGTGTTGTGGTTTTTTCTCTTTTGCAGTAAATGCAGATAATCCTGTTCCAGTGAATGTATTCGGATCTATTCCAGCGAATGCAGTTAGCCGTGTTCCAGTGAGTGCAGTTAGCTCTGTTCCAGCGAATATAGTCAACCGTGTTCCAGTAAGTGCAGTTAGCTCTGTTCCAGCGAATATAGTCAACCGTGTTCCAGTAAGTGCAGTCAGTTCTGTTCCAGCGAATATAGTCAACCGTGTTCCAGTAAGTACAGTTAGCTCTGTTCCAGCGAATGTGAATAGTAGTATTTGGTTATTAGTGGATACCAAAGCACACAAAATTGAAGTAAAAAAAGGTGAGCAGACGCTCGAAACGCTTAATGGCATTGCCATCGGTCGAAAAGGTGCAGGATTAAAAGGTCATCGTGGTGATGATATTACCCCTTATGGCAATTATAGAATTGGCTGGGTAGGCGAAAAAAGTAATTTTCATAAATTTTTTGGCTTAACTTATCCTTCCAAGCAAGATGCTGAAATTGCATTGAAACGTGGTGTAATTAGTCAGTCAGATTATCTCAGTATTGCTGCCGCCGAGCAGCTAAACGTAACCCCTCCACAAAATACGCCATTAGGTGGGCAAATAGGCATACATGGTATAGGTGCTGGGGATATAAGGGTTCACCAAGCATTTGACTGGACGCATGGTTGTATCGCATTGACTAACAGTCAAATCGATCAATTAAGCCAATGGTTAGATACGGGAACAGTCGTAAAAATAAAATAAAGTTGCAAAAATGCCACGGGCAGTGGTAAATTAGTCCCAGCTTTATGTTCATATAACTCTCAAAAACCAAGGTAAATAAAAATGAAAAAAATCGTAAAATTATCTATGATCGCTTTAGTTGCTAGCTTAGTTGTTGGTTGTGCTACTAACGATGACATTGCAAACCTACAAACACAAATTGACGGTTTGAAATCTTCAGTTTCACAAGCTTCTTCTGACGCTGCTTCTGCTAAATCAGCTGCTGATTCAGCATCTGCTCAAGCTGCTGCTGCTGAAGCTGCTGCTAACCGTGCTGCACAATACGCACAAGAAACTAACAGCAAATTGGATGCAATGTTCGCAAAAACAATGAGAAAATAATTTCTCATTGCTTAACGGCATGGAAAAGCCCAGTGGTGTTATGCCACTGGGCTTTTTTTATGCCTTCAATTCACCGCCAAAAATTTCCAGCAAACGCGGAATAAAATTAGCCAATTCCAGTGACATAATCGAAAAATCTACATCAAACCTTTCCGCTTCATCATGCGCATCAGTATCAGTCACTTGGTCTTGAATCAAATCCAAAAACTTTAAGCGTTTAACCGATAAATTCTCATCAAGAATAAAACTTAAACGCTCATTCCACGTTAATGCCAGTTTAATCACTTGCTTACCAATATCCAGATGATTTTTAATTTCTGGTAACGCTAAATCATGACGTTTACAACGAATCACCCCGCCTGCTTCCTCAGGAGCGCGTAATTCACATTCATCTTCAATCTTCACATCCTTAGGTGTTTCTTGCGTTAATAGCCACTCAGTCATGGTCGCAATCGGTTTTTCCACCGTATTCAACGGCACAGCTGGTAATGAACCCAAACATTTGCGCAATAAACTGAGCAAATCTTCCGCTTTATTCGTAGAAGCAGAATCGACCACTAAAAAGCCGCCTTTCACATCAATATACGCATACAACTTGCGTGAAAACGTAAATGCACGCGGTAATAATTCAAAAATCAGCTCATCTTTAATCGCCGTGCGTTCTTTTTTCGATAATTTACGTCCTTCTGCTTCTTCGGTTGCCTCAATTTTTTCCTGCATCATTTCATTTAGTACCGAAGCGGGTAATACACGCTCTTCTTTTTTGGTGCAAATCATCATAAAACCGTTTGCACTATGTACCAGTGGTGATGCTTTACCGATAGGTGACACCCAGCCCAACGAAAAATCTTCATGTGAACCACACGGACGAAACTCTATAACAGCGAGTTTTTCCTCTAGCTCTTCAGCTGTTAACGTAAATTCTTCAGTCAAGCGAAAAATACTCAGATTTTTAAACCACATACGGTAATCCTATAAAAATAATGGTCGTGTATTATAGCTTGTTAGCGGATTGACACACGAAAAGCGACAGACGATTTGAATGACTGCTTTGTTTTATCAACAACGGCTTTAAAGCAAACCATGTTCTGCGAAAGAATAAGGCTGTCCGTCACCAATAATAAAATGATCTAAAACGCGGATATCAAATAATGCTAAGGCTTGTTTGAGCTTTTCAGTAATGTGCTTATCGGCGGCACTGGGTTCTGCTATTCCTGAGGGATGGTTATGGGCAAAAATGACGGCGGCGGCGTTGTGATGCAGGGCTTTTTTAACGACTTCTCTGGGGTAAACGCTCGCGCCATCTATCGTGCCTCTGAATAATTCATCTAATTGAATGACGCGATGTTGATTGTCGAGAAATAAACAGGCAAACACTTCGTAACTGTAACCGCGTAGTTGTGCGCTAAGATAAGCGCGGGTAATGTCGGGACTGCTTAGAACATCACCGCGTTGTAGGACTTCTTTGAAATGGCGTTTTGCCATTTCCAGTACAGCTTGCAGTTGTGCATATTTAGCATCACCTAAACCATGTGCTTGACAAAATCGTTGGTGATCGGCATCGAGTAGGGCTTTTAAAGAGCCAAAGTCAGCCAGTAAGTCGCGTGCTAAATCAACGGCTGATTTACCTTGTACGCCCGTGCGTAGGAAGATGGCTAATAATTCAGCATCGGTCAACGCCCCTGAACCCCGTTGCAATAATTTTTCTCTAGGTCTGTCTTCTACTAGCCAATCCTTAATCCCCATAAAGCGTTTCCTTGTTATCGTTAAAAATTAGGCATGGAAGAATTTTTCCAGACTTGCCATAATACTACCTTTTATTCGTTTCTGAGTATGACTATTAATAAGCACATTTTAGTGGGCGTTAGCGGGGGAATTGCGGCTTATAAGTCGGCTGAATTGGTTAGGTTGTTGCGTAAACAAGGCTGTGAAGTAAGGGTAGTGATGACTGAGTCTGCGACTCAGTTTATTAGTCCGCTGACTTTTCAAGCATTGTCGGGTAATCCAGTCCATACTGAACTATTGAATGCGGATGCTGAAACTGCCATGAGTCATATTAGTTTGGCGAGGTGGGCCGATGTGTTGCTGATTGCCCCTGCTACCGCGAATATCATTGCTAAATGTAGTCATGGTTTAGCGAATGATTTACTATCAACGCTTTATTTAGCGGCTGAATGTCCTGTTTATATTGCACCTGCGATGAATCAGGCAATGTGGCATAAGACGGTCACGCAAGAAAATATTGCTAAACTCAAAGCGCATGGGGTAACGATTATTAATCCTGAGCAAGGCGAACAAGCCTGTGGTGAGACAGGATTGGGTAGAATGTCAGAACCTGCGACTATTTGTGAACGATTATTGGTGCAGCCTATCGCGCCCTGTTTACAGGGTTTACGGGTATTAATCAGTGCAGGCCCTACGCGTGAACCGTTAGATCCTGTACGCTATATCACTAATCGTAGTTCAGGAAAAATGGGGTACGCACTGGCGAGAGCAGCAGTGCAAGCGGGCGCGAAAGTGACACTGGTGAGCGGCCCCGTCAATCTGGTCGCACCTGATTCGGTCGAACTATTGCAAGTAGAAACCGCAGCACAAATGTACGAAGCGGTGATGGCACAAGCTCCTTACTGTGAACTGTATATTGGCGCGGCGGCAGTGGCTGATTACAGTCCAATTACCACAGAATCTCAGAAAATAAAAAAACAAGCGCGACAAACCACTATAATCCTGCAAAAGACCAATGATATTTTGGCAACCGTCTCACAGTTGAATACACCCCCATTTACGGTGGGTTTTGCCGCAGAAACCGATAATCTGGAAAGCTACGCGCAAAAGAAATTACACGAAAAAAATCTCGATATGATTGCCGCAAACTGGGTAGGGAGAGAGCAGGGCGGGTTTGATAGCGAACAAAATGCGTTGCAGGTTTTTTGGAAAACAGGTCAAAAAACTTTAGCAATGATGGATAAAACAAAATTAGCAGAACAATTGATTTTGTTATGTGCAGAGAGATTTAATGAAAAAAATACAACTTAAAATTTTGGATGCGCGGCTAGGTAAAGAAATTCCCTTACCTGATTACGCAACAACAGGCTCAGCGGGTTTAGATTTGCGAGCGTGTTTGGCGGAAGCTGTGGTGTTAAACGCGGGCGACAGTCTATTGATTCCAACAGGCTTAGCAATTCATATTGATGATTCCACGTTAGCGGCTGTTTTATTGCCGCGCTCAGGCTTAGGACATAAACACGGTATTGTGTTGGGTAACTTAGTTGGATTGATTGATTCCGACTATCAGGGGCAGGTGTTTGTCTCTTGTTGGAATCGCAGTGATACCAGCTTTACTATTAATGTTGGAGAAAGGATTGCACAAATGGTTTTTGTTCCCATTGTACAAGTGGAATTTGAGCAAGTTGAAGAGTTTGATCAAAGCTCGCGCGGTCAGGGTGGCTTTGGTCACACGGGTCGTCATTAAACGATACATTATTCGGGAGTATAACAATGGTACGACTTTTTTCTTGGTTAGCAGCAATGACGATGCTGCTGTTTTTGATTTCTGGTTCGGGTGTTTATTGGATGTCCCATATTACAGTAGTACACTCCAAAGAGGGTGCTGCAATGGCTGTTGCCAAAGCAACGGCAGCAACATTATCAGCACAAATAGAGTTGCTTAATAAAACGATAGATAAGATGGTCGATGATCCAGAGGTGTTAGCGATTATTGCTAATGCAAATCCCAGTCAGTTAAGTGCGACAGCCACAAAATTAGAAAAATACTTTCCAGAAGTGTTAAAAGTACGTTTGTTTGTGCCAGGTGTTAGTCCGACTGATGATCAAATTGTGCCAAAAATGGGATTTGCCGATATTGAAATGGTACGAGAAACCTTTGCCAAAGATAGACTACCTAGCATACAGGGCGAACAAGGTGCCGATAGACATCTTGCAATAACACGCGGAATTAAACGGAATAATGAAGTTGTTGGTGTGATTTTGGTCAGTTTAAATTATGACTTTATCAGTAAAAATATACGCACAGCCGCAGCTGATGAGGATTACATTGAATTAAAGCAAGACCAACTATTCTTAGGAGTTTCTGGGGCAAAAATTGATACTGATAAATCTGACAATATTCATGTAAAAGTACCTAACGCCGATTGGGAAATTATTTACTATTACACCAGTGGACTGGGCTTAAGCGAACTGAGCATGGTTGCCATCATTATGTTGGTTTCTGGTTTATTGGTATTGCTCGCGTTTTTTTTCACCCACCGCAAATTATCAGATTTATTGGTGCAAGACATAAATTGCATTATGAAAGCCATTAAGGACATGATGACCATACAGAGGCTTCATAGCAATTATTCTGTTAATCTAACTGAAATGAATAGTGTGATTCCAACATTAGTGCAGTTCAAACGAGTATTGGATCAAGATAGAAATGAGACTGCGTCAGATAGTTACGATAATTATGATGATGTGGGAATGGATAATTTTTTTGATGATTAAGTAAAGAACCTCTTATCGTATTCTGTACCCTAACCACTATTAATAAACCATTATGATACAAAAAAGAAAAGCACACCAAATAGCCGATGTACTCATTGAAGCCTTACCCTATATTCAACGTTTTAAAGGCAAAACCATTGTTGTTAAGTTCGGTGGCAACGCGATGGTTGACGAAGCACTTAAACACAGTTTTGCGCGTGATATTGTGTTAATGAAATTGGTCGGACTCAATCCCATTGTTGTTCATGGCGGTGGTCCACAAATTGGTCAGTTGCTTGCGAGATTGGGCAAAAAATCAGAATTTGTCGATGGTATGCGCGTCACTGACAGCGAAACAATGGATGTTGTGGAAATGGTACTGGGCGGTCTAGTGAATAAGGAAATTGTTAGCTTAATCAATCAGCACGGCGGTAAAGCAGTCGGTTTAACAGGCAAAGACGGCGATTTTATTCATGCCAGAAAAATTCAGCTAAAAAAATCTGCGCTGGATGCTGATGCGTCAGAAATTATTGATTTGGGTCATGTCGGCGAAGTCAGTAGTATTGATCCTGCTGTGGTTGATATGTTGGGACGCAGTGATTTTATTCCTGTCATTGCGCCAATTGGTGTCGGAGCTGATGGACATTCTTATAATATCAATGCCGATTTAGTGGCAGGCAAAATTGCTGAAGTGCTAAAAGCCGAAAAATTAATATTACTCACCAATACAGCAGGTATTTTGGACAAGCAGGGCGAGTTATTAACAGGATTATCCATTAAGGACATTGATGATTTGATTGCCGATGGCACGATTTCAGAAGGTATGATTCCTAAAACCCGTTGCGCCACCGACGCATTAAAAGGTGGCGTTCACAGCGTTCATATCATTGATGGGCGCGTCGAACACGCTGTGTTACTGGAATTATTTACCGATCAAGGCGTAGGAACTTTGCTATTGAGCCGCTCATTAACATAAGATCTAAACGAGGCGCGTAACGCTTGAATTTTTGGACTTTCACATAATTCCTTACCGAGTGACGAGTCACGGCAGTGAATATCAAGGAAAATCTGGTCTTCAGTGTTTTTGCTGCTGGTAATTTCCGCTATAGACAAACTGATGTCGCTATCTTTAGTCGGAAGGGCGTGCATAATTAGTTTTTCGGTATTAATATCAGGTGCAGTGGTTGAATAAGTAGTGACAAATACATGAGCAATTTCCCACGCTTTCTCACACTTAGGATCGTTTTCACAGCGAAACAAGCCCAGTGCGTCAGCCTCTTCGATACTAGCTACTTTATTCTGACGTGCTGATTCATTAGTTTGGGTCAGCATTAAAAAGCGTTTAATACTAGCCTCATATTCATCGGCAAGTTTTTTCTGAACCGTCAAGTTTTCATCAATAGTTACCTTGGTTTGTTGGATTTCGCCTTGGATGGCTTTTATCTCTTCAATTAGATTGGGCGGAATAGGTTGTGCGTTGCGCTCAAAGGTTGCGGCACTTTTTTGCTTGGTATCAAGTCGTTCTAGTTGTTGTGTAATCTCAGATTCAATCAGTTTTCTTTGTGCTTCAATAGTTTGGGTTTTTTCCTTAAGCTCGCTGAGCATATCTTCTTTTGAATGATAGCTTCTCAGCAACGCATCATCACGATCTTTTTGATTTTGAATGATTTTTTCTTGTTTTTTTCGTAGTAAATTAAGTTGATTTTCTCTGTTTTGCTGTTCTTTGGTTTTTTCTTGCTCAGTAACTGCAATGACCCTACCTTTTTTACTTAAGGTTTCGTGCCGATATTTAGCCTCTTCAGGCGATACTTGATCTGAAAAAGAGGTCTTACCTCCGTCATCAACCCATTTGTAGGTTTTTGCACTTACAGCCTGTTCGCTAAACAAAGAAACGGCGCAACTGAAAAATAAAGTGGCTGTAAAAATAAGGGTTTTCATAAGTAATTCAATGAGTTTTTTACTGATTTTTGATTATATTGTAAAAATAACAAAGATAAAAATTAATTAATTCTGAAAAGCAATTATGTGACACAGGCGGATTTTTTCCTGTGTCACTGTTATTTAACTGACTAAGCTAGCTAAGCCATGTAATGGTGGCAGTATAAACATTTTCGCCAATTGCAACAGCAACAATGCTGCTAAAGGTGACAAATCCATGCCGCCCATATCGGGAATAAATTTTCGACACGTTTTGAGTAGTGGTTCTGTTAAGCTCGTTAAAATAGAGGACGCTGCATCAAAGCCCGCAGGCATAAACCAACTTAATAATGCCCTAGCAAAGACAGAATAAATAAATATATCAATAAATAACTCCATCAAGTGAGATATTGAGAAAATAACTTGTGGGGCTATCCCAATCATCTGCCCTGCCAATAATCGAATGGAAAAATCCTCCACTATTTGCAACGCAAATACCAATACCAATGATGCTGTATCTATTCTTCTAATCGCAGGAACAAAACGGCGCAATACTTTTAACGGCGGATGAGTCGCTTTAATCAAAAACTGTGAAATTGGATTATAAAAATCACCACCGAAATATTGTAATAAAAATCGCAATAACACAGCTAAGATGTACAAATCAAACAGCGTTCCGATTAAAAAAATTGCGGGAGTAGTCATATAAGAATTCATTCGTTATCTTCCGCTTGTTTAGACATTTGAATAGAGCGGTCACATGCGGCATGAATGGCTTTAGCAACCAGTTCACTAAAACCACCTTGCACAAAAGTTTCTATCGCTTGATGTGTTGTGCCATTGGGCGAAGTCACGCGTTGGCGTAATTGCTCAGGCGATTCAGACGATTCCAAAGCAATTTTGGCCGCCCCTAACGCTGTTTGTTGTATCAACAAACGGGCGGTTTTTGCACTAAGCCCCAATTCCAATGCTGTTTTTTCCATCGCTTCCATCAGCAGGAAATAATACGCAGGGCCACTGCCTGATACGGCTGTTACTGCATCTAACTCGCTTTCCTCGTCAACCCAGAGCGCGATACCGACTGAACGTAAAATAGTTTCGGCTAAATTACGTTGTTGGGTATTCACTTTACTGTTGGCGTGCAGTGCGGTCGCGCCTGTTAGCACTAAGGCAGGTGTATTTGGCATACAGCGAACAATCGCCGTGTCCACACCTAACCATTGACTTAAGCTATTTTGACTAATACCCGCTGCAATAGAAACCACCAGTGATTTTTTTTGCCGTACTAAAATGGCAGCATTTTTAGCCACTTCGGCTAACATTTGCGGTTTTACAGCAAACACAACGACATCCACTGCATTAATCACGTCATCGTTACTTGTTGAAGTATGCACATTAAGCGTGGCTGCCAAATGACTGAGTGCGTCTGAATTAATATCTGAAACCCACAGTTGTTGCGCTGGATGACCGCTAGCAATCAAGCCACTCATTAGGCTCGATGCCATATTGCCGCCGCCGATAAAACCTATTTTATTTGTTTTCATGATTTACGTTATGTTAGTAATGATGGAAAGTATTTTACTCTATATGAGGTCTATGCAATAAATCACAAGACTTTTCCTATAAACTGACGGATTGAAAACGATACTACCACTACATAATGATAGATACTATTTACATTGAAGACGCTATTGCACAACACCCGCGTGTACTTGACATTTTGGCACGCTTTCCCAAAGCAAGGCGCATTAGTTGTGAGCGTTACACCCAAGTATTTAATCCTAAAGCACAAAATTTTCGTCTACAAAAACAAAATCCAGCGTTAATTTTAGCGGAAAAATACCAGCATTTTGCATTACCAGCCCCCGCAGGTTACGGCATAGGCGCGGCACGCAACTACTATTTTTCTCATGTATTAAATTGCTTGTATGATTGCCGTTACTGTTTTTTACAAGGGATGTATCAATCAGCGCATTACGTTTTATTCGTCAATTACGAAGATTTTCAAGCCGATATTCAGCAACTTTGCCTCGCTTCGCCGAATGAAACCCTGCATTTTTTTTCGGGCTACGATGGCGATAGCTTAGCCCTAGAACCTGTCACCGCGTTTGCCGAACATTTTTTACCGTTTTTTGAAACACTCCCCAATGCGTTTTTAGAATTACGCACTAAAAGTACCCAAGTCAGAACGCTATTAAATCGACCACCGATAGCCAATTGTGTGGTGGCGTTTAGCTTATCACCTGATGATATTGCCCGCAAAGTAGAAGATAAAGCCCCTAGCTTACAACGCCGATTAGATGCGTTGGTTAAAGTACAAACCCACGGCTGGCAAATTGGCTTGCGCTTTGACCCGCTCATTTATCAAACTGATTACAAAGAGCAGTATCAACAACTATTTGCCCAAGTATTTGCAAAAATTGACTTGGCACAACTGCATTCTGTCAGTCTTGGCACATTTCGTTTGCCCGATGCGTTCTTTAAAAAAATCCACAAACTCTATCCCGAAGAAAAATTATTCGCAGGTGATTTTGTCAGCCAGCAAGGCATGATGTCTTACCGTGACAGCATCGAGCAAGATATGATGAACTACTGTAGCGAACTGCTTTTAACTCACATTCCAGCGAGCAAATTTTTTCCATGTCGATTATAAAACGTACCGTCTTAGTGACGGGTGCAAGTTCTGGTATCGGTCGGGCTATCGCCAAAAAGCTGTTACAACAAGGGCATCATGTCATTGGCGTGTCACGAGATAGCCAAAAATTCACCCACGCGCTGGAAAATTTCAGCACCGTACAGCTGGATTTAAGCCACACAAAGGCTTTACCCGACCAATTGAAAGCAGTAGCCAAAAACTTCCCTGCTATTGATACCGTGGTATTTGCTGCTGGGTTCGGTCAATTTGGTTCAATTGAAGAGTTTTCCTACGCGCAAATTGAAACCCTAATGGCAGTCAATTTTACTAGCCAAGTGTTTTTAACCCGCGCTTTATTGCCACAATTGAAACGCAAACCGCGCAGTGATTTAATTTATATCGGCTCAGAAGCGGCGTTAAAAGGCAGTCGCAAAGGCGCGATGTATTGCGCCAGTAAGTTTGCGGTGCGTGGTTTTACGCAAGCCTTGCGTGAAGAATGCAGTAAAAGCGGGGTACGCGTGTGTTTGATTAACGCAGGCATGGTAAAAACCCCGTTTTTTGATACGCTATCATTTGCACCCGCCGATGATGAAAGTAATTACCTACTACCTGAAGATATTGCCGACACTGTTGATTATGTGTTGAATTCTCGCGCCCACATCGTCATTGATGAAATCAACCTTAACCCTTTGAATAAAGTGGTGAAGTTTAAGTAGTCTTAATACTCAGTATGATCCAACAATAGGGAACGCGGCAAATACGGATAACTGCCTTTGCGAATATTGATAAATACTAATTCGGGCGCACTCATTAAAAACCCCACCGCGCCCGCGTGTAAGTTTTCACCGTCATCGAATGGCAAACTAAATAAACCGAACACACTTTGCGTAATCGCTGTCGCCGTATTGAATGCACCTAATAGGGGGCGCAATAACACGGTGTCATCGGTAAAAAATAAAAACCACGCATCATTGGCATTGAATGAATAGGATGAACTGGTGAGAGTGCTGATTTCTTTTAGACTATTCAGCGGTTGGTTAGCGAGTTTTTCCAGTTGTAATCCGTGATAAGAAGGTAACAATTGGCTGTCACTGACACGGAATTTAGCTTGTACACTTTGAAACGCGACCCACGGAATAAAATTGTAATCAGCTCGAATATGTCCACCTAGGGCTTGCTCAAAATGGGTGTTGCTGGCATTGGTTAAGCGCGATGCAGAGCTACTCAATATCGCACCATCTAGGCTACGGAATAATTCGGTGACACAGTTGCGGGTGACTAAATCATAACGGTTATGGTGCGCTAACTGTTCATGTAGGCGTGTTTCGTAGGCGTTTAAATCGGTTAGAGCTTGGTTAAGTTCGGCAATATTTAGGTTGGGGACGCTGTCGATAATCAATGGTACATACTTGTCGGGAAGAGCTTGTTCACCTGCGTAACGCACTGTTTTTCCTAGCTCAGCTTTGCTGAGTTCCGCATAATGGTTGGCAGTCATTTCTAAACGACTGTAATTAATTTCACTGAACTGAATGCTGGGTTTTGCTGCTAACCACTGTTGTTGAGCGTCTTGTAATTGAGCGGATAAATTGGGTATTTGTTCGCTTGGCACTTGTTCGCTGTCATTGGCAAAATCATCAATAAACACCCATTGCTGTCTTGTTAATGATTCATTCACCGCCATTAAACGGGCAATATTAATCAATAGTGCGTAGCCCCAATCAGGGCGATTTGAATTTAATAACGACAGAATATTGTTTTGCAATTGTTGTTGGAAATGTTCTAAACGTTGCGTGTCTGCGAGTGTTAATGGTTCGCTTAATATGACGGTATTCGCCGCTATCGTGTCATGTTGCAATAACTGAATTGCGTGGCGGGCGGTTTGCACATCTTGATAATGTTCTGCCAGCGTATAAACAGGCGTGGCTAATGGCTTTGACCAGTCGCTAGGTGTTAAGGTGGTAATGGCTTTGTTCAATTGCTCAAAGCGTTCAGCGAGAAAATCAGTGCCGTAGGTTTTCTGTATCAGTATTTGTAAGTGCTGTAGGGTCTGATTGGGAGGTACACTGGCTTTAAATAAGCCCAGCCCTTTCATCTGCAACACGTTATCCGCAGGCTGTTGATGCAGTAAGTGTTGTAAAAATACGCGGTCGGTCTGTACATTAGCGAGGGCTTTAAACAACAATTCCTGATTGGCATAGAGCTGGTTAAAATGGTCTTTCAGTAATGTCAGGGTATCGTCGGAAACGTCAACGCGGCTGGAATGCAGTGGGCGATTTTGTAAAAACCGATAGCTATGATGAAACGTCGTGACATCTTGTCTAATCAGCCGAATGTAACCTGAATCAACGTGTTGATAATGATAAATTTGGTCGGCTAATTGTAAAGCACTGTGTCCGCCACTGGCTGTACCTTCGTTAGATTCCAAATACAAGTAATTAAAACTGGTCGCCAGCCCTGCCGTTGACCAGCTCCACATTAATAATAGTAGCCCGCAAGCACTAAGCCGTTTAATAGCGCAAGCCTATTTGTCGTAACCTTGTTGAATGGACTTCATGTTAGCCGTATTGTCATGAGCAAAGTTGCTTTTATAAGTGTCGTAAGTCACCCCTGTCGCGCCTGCCCGTTTTAAACCCTGACCAATAGCAACGTAAGTTGACGATTCTTGCTCCCAATTACTAATCCCTGCCTTAGCGGCTATATCGCTAATGCCTTTTGCAAAAGAATTATAATCAGCATTGGCGACTGAAGACTTCACATAAGCCATCGTGTAATCCGACACTTCTTGGGAATATTTTTTATTAGTTTGTGAATCCGACGATGATCCGCTGCTGGTGAAGGACTGGGATGAAGTCGAACTACTTTTAGAGCTTTCTGAAAACGAGCAACCTTGTAGTGCAATAAGGCTACTTATTATTACTGTCAAAATGCTGTGTTTAATCATAATGGTATTTATAAAAGGGAAGGTGGGATAAATTGTGTTCAGTTTATCACTATTCGATAATGACCAAACTATAGCGATATTTTAAAAACGTGTTCGCTATGACGGAGTCAAAAAGCCTATTTGAATGGTCGGCGTATTATGTCTTCAAATTAGCGATGAGAGAAAACTCAATTAAGTTGCTGGGGTCATCAAAATTATCCAGCCCAAGGCTGATAAAACCTTTGCCCTGTAAAATCATTTCTTCGCGCGTGATGCGGATTACACTGCCATTATCAGGGCGAATGAAAGTGCCATTAGTGCTTTGATCAACGACGACGAATTTGCCGAAACGGTGTTCAAAGCGAGCGTGTTGACGGGAAACATAACTATTTTGCACCACCACATCACAGTCATCAGCACGTCCAAAAATGACGGAGTTACAATTTTTATTCACGACGAGCTGTTTATTGCCGTAGCGTAAGACGAGTTCATTAGCGGTTGACATATTATTGCGTACAACAGGCGCGTGTAAAAAACTGGTGTTCTGCTCATCTTCATCCTCTTTTCCCCATGACACAAGATAGATAAGGTACTGCTCATCCTTGCCTTTAAACTCAGCAGACATAATTTGGTGAGTTTGAGCTTGCAGTTTTAGCGGTAAGGCATTGACGACCGATTGTGTGGTCATGATTTGATTGGCTCTCGCCGCCCCTGCCACCCGCGCCGCGACATTGACGGTGTCGCCAAACACGTCCCCCTCTTCACAAATAACCTCGCCATAATGAAAACCAATGCGAATGTGCAGAGCAACACCCCCTTCAAAGGTCGATTTTTTGACTGCACACTGCATCGCACTTGCCGCACACAGTGCCTGTTCTGCACTGGGAAAGGTACACATGATTTCATCACCGATGGTTTTAATCAATGTACCTTGATTAGCCACAAGCTCTGCAACCATACAGGCAATACAGCTGGCCACTAAACGGCGTGCTAATTGATCACCGAGCTGATCGTATAGCTTAGTACTGCCACAAATATCAGCAAACAGAATAGCGAGTTTAGCAGTATGTTTAGGCATAATCGTAAGCGAAGGTTTGAAGTGAAAATTACAATTTAATGTGACATAACTTAAAAATTAAGCCAATCATTTTACGCATTTTGTATCCAGCGACAATAATTTCCACTCCTTAAGTGATTAAAAAGGCTTTACCGTTGCCAAAATGATAATTGCGAGCAAAAATACTGTCGGTATTTCATTCATCCAGCGATAAAAAACATGGCTGCGTTGATTGCGGTCGTGTTTAAAATCTTCCAACCATAGCCAGCAAAAATAGTGATAAACCACCATCAATGCCAACAAAAATAGCTTGGCGTGTAGCCAGCCGCTAGAACCATACATTCCCCACGCATAATCCAGCAACATCCAAATGCCGAAGATAAACGTTACCACCATCCCAGGCGTGGTGATACCGTAAAACAATTTTCTTTCCATCACTTTAAAGCGTTCATTGCCGATTTTATCGTCACTCATGGCGTGGTAAACATACAAACGCGGCAAATAAAACAGCCCTGCGAACCAAGTTACCATAGCGATTAAGTGTAAGGCTTTTAACCAAAGCATAATTTATCCTTTTATAAAGTTTGAAAGTTGAGTTTTTATTTTGGTCAAATCAAACAGCCCCGTTTTTTGTAGTGCGATTTGTCCATCAGGGTCAATTAAAAAAGTTGTCGGCGTGAGCGATACATCACCAAACGCATGAGCATTTTCTGCCTGCATATCTAAAGCGACATGGTATGGAAGTTGCCGCGCTTTGCTCATATCAATGACATGATTCGGCGGGTCGTAAGCCATCGCAACCGCGATAATCTCTAAGCCGTTATCATGATATTGCCGATACAGTTCAATTAAATGCGGAATTTCTTGAATACAGCTAGCACAATCTGTTGCCCAAAAAGTCACGATGACGGGCTTGCCGTGTAATTCAGATAACACAATTTTTTTACCTGTAATAGTAGAAAAAGTAGTTTCTGGCACGATAGGAGAGTGACAACCAATCAGCATGACGGTGATGACTATCAAAAAGATATGCGTGAGTTTTCGTTGCATGGGAAACTGACGGTTGAATTAAACGGGGCTGGTAGAGCTAAGGCACAATAAAATGATACCGCTTGTGGTGAGCTTGTCGAACTACGTTCACACTTCGACAAGCTCAGTGCGAACGGTTTTGTAATCATTTTATCTACGGTTAGCGATATGTCAATCGGAGTACAGACACAGTCTGTACTCCATTCTGGCTTTAAAAACGCCAAAACATTTGTTCACCTGTATTATGTAATCAAATAATACGCACAGACAACACACCTTCGACAGCGCGTAATTTATCCACTATGTCAGAAGTCACATCGCCACTGACATCAATCAGGGTATAAGCCACGTCAGCGTGTGATTTATTGGTTAAATCCACGATGTTAATGCTGGCATCCCCTAAAACAGATGAAACATGACCGACCACACCAGGAATATTTTGATTGGTGATAGTGATACGCACACAATCTTCTGTCAGCGGAATCACCACTTCAGGAAAATTAACCGCGTTACGAATAATGCCTTGTTCCAAGAAATCGCGTATTTGGTCGGCAACCATCACCGCACAATTTTCTTCTGCTTCTTCAGTAGAAGCTCCTAAATGAGGCAATGCAATGGCGCGTGGGTGATTAATTAAAGCGGGTGATGGAAAATCGCACACATAAAAGTGTAAATCGCCAGCATTCAAGGCTTCAACAATCGCCGCTTCATCTACCACGCCTGCACGCGAAAAGTTCAATAAAGTCGCGCCTTTTTTGATACGCGCAATATGCTCTTTGCTAAACAGGTTTTTAGTTTTTTCGTTGAGTGGAATATGTAAGCTGATAAAATCTGACTGAGAAACCACGTCATCTATATTAGCCGCAGGCACAGTCAATGAATTCAATTTCCACGCATTTTGCAATGAAATAAACGGGTCAAAGCCGATAGTATTCAAACCCAATGCAGCAGCAGAATTAACCACTTTTACCCCAATTGCGCCCAAACCCAAAACACCCAGCGTTTTACCTGCGATTTCAAAGCCAGCAAAGTTACTTTTATGTTTTTCAACATCAGCGTTCATGCTTTCTTCATCGCCTGTCAAGCCACTGACATAACTCAACGCCGCTGGAATGTGCCGAGAAGCCAACAACATTCCTGCAATCGCCAGTTCTGCCACTGCATTTGAATTCGCACCTGGTGCATTAAATACAGGAATGCCGCGTTTTGTGTATTCAGCGACAGGAATATTATTCACACCCGCACCCGCGCGACCTACTGCTTTAACCGATTCAGGAATCTCCATACCGTGTAGTTTAAACGAGCGCAACATAATTGCATCTGGCTGTGCAACATCGGCTGCAACCTTGTACTGCTCGCTTGGAAAACGATTCAAGCCAATCGGAGAAATATTGTTATAAGTTAAAATGTTAAACATTGTTTACCTTTGGTTTTTGTTAAAATTTATGTGTGACTCAGCCGCCACTATTGCAACTGTATAACATCAGCATAACAGGGCAATAGCAAAACTGCTAGACTACGCACATTATACCCGATTGAATGTGTCAATTGAGTTGCTAAAAAGTGATGACTTGTGCGGCTACCTTTATTATCGTTCCAACGCTCCGCATTGGGTGTTTATGAAAATGAAACTCCCGTTAATTCACCATTTTTAGAGCTGGAAAACATCGTCTTCACCCCCTCATTTAGGCGCGTCAACTAGCTAAGCCCAAGTGGCAGTTAGTCTGGAAATCGCTAGACAAGCGGTAATTTTCCTGAAAACGGGCGAAGCGGTTAATGCCTTAAACTTACCCAGATTGTCTGCTGAAGAGTTGAAAAAATCGTCTAAGTTTTATGACTCTTGCAACAATATTAGGCAAAATTCTCGCTGGTTTAGCCATACAACCGTTAACAAAAGTAGATGTTGCGACCTTCGGCAAAGCCACCGAAGTTGCGGTGCGTCCTATTTCAGTTACCGCATTGGTTGGTATATTAGAGATGTTGCCAAATAAAAATTGAAAAACAGGCTTTATCTTTATAAATCAAATAGATGCAATAAAAATAAATGACTTATAAATCCTTTGAAATCAATTAAGTTACTTATTTGGCAACATCTCTACTATTCGACGGCAAGGCGGGCAATAAGTGCTGAAAAACCTAACCATAAAAAATATTGGCATTAACATTGAAGTCAAAAAGCCTAATGCCTAATAAGATCCGCTGAAAAATAGCCCCAATGACATTGGTTCGCCCCTTGGCTTGCCAATCAAACGAATCCACACAGCGTGTGCCTCAATTGCATAACCGTAGGCACGCAAAGTCTCTTTTTTAAAGCCGATCTCGTCAAGGTAAACGATGTTTTTACCTTCTTTTTCATAGCCTTCCATTTTATCTTGGACACTTTTTCGCTTTTCTTCGCAGGCTTTAGGGTGAACTAAACTCTCGCTAACGCTTCCCTATCAATCTTGGTCGCAGGCTTGTTTCTCGTTTTGCTCAACGCAGTTAAGCACGATAGCTTCAATAAGTGCCACCGCATTTAATACTCCCTGTGTCGGTGAAATCGACTGCTTGGCATACTGCGCAAACGATTTCATTTCATCCGCATACTTCGAATACAACACCACTTTCAGCCGATTTGCCAATTTTTTCGCCGTCGCGTGTTTTGCGGGTAATGGTGCGGGGGCTAAACGCGAGCGTTGCAATTGACACGCCCAAAATAATTGTTCATCCATAAACGGCACGACGATGGACGGGCAACCACTTAATGTGGCGGCATGAGACGTACCTGCACCTCCATGATGTACCACTGCTGCACAGTATTGAAATAACGGTTGATGCGGATGTCGTCCAATGAAAAATATATCGCCTTGTTGGGTATCCGCTGGATAATTAGCAGAGCTGGTTTGAATAATGGCACGACAGCCCGCTAACCGCGCAGCATTAATAAATAATTCCATACTCCATTCAGGCACTGCTTGTTGTAGACTGCCAAATGTCATGTAAACAGGTTTTTCCCCTGCCGCTAAAAAGGCTTGTAACGCGGGCGAAGGTTGCCAATGTTCGGCATTTTCGGGTAAATTTAAAAAGCCACACAGTTGATTAACTGCTTGCCAATCGTTTTTTACAGGACAAAGAAAACCATCAACTGCCACTAAATTCAGTAAATCTGAACTTAATAAGCTGTCAAAAACGTGTTTAAACGGTGGCATTCCTTCCGCAAACCATAAGCGACTCAGGCGTTTTTTTAATATCCAATCAAACGCTGCATCCAATAATCGCCATTGCCAACGATTAATGACGCGCCCTAAATTGGGAAAGCGAAATGGCGGTTGCATTTGGGTTGGAATCGCTGCGTGACAAAAGGTGACGCTGATATGCGGTTTATTCTGTTTTTTGGCGGCAAGTTTTAATGGATATAAAAAATGATGTCCGATGACCAAATCATGGTCTAGGGCTAATTGCTTGGATGCGTGATAAATTTCTTGCTCATAAGGAAAGAAACTGACCTCCAGCAAGGCGATTAACCACTGTAGAGTATTCATGCGAAAAGTACGCTGGGCGAAATTCTGCATATCAAAATCAATCCGTGCGGGAATTTGTCGATAATTAATCGTCAACGCATCACACGTTTCCTGATAGCTACAGTTATCAAGACTACTTACCACTAAAGTGACAGTATGCCCTGCGTTTTGTAAACCATCTGCCAATGCGATTAAGGGTCTGATGTCGCCATTTGAACCCCATGTTTGTATGCCTATTTTCATAGATGTCCGCGTAGCAGTTGCTCAAATTCAACGGCAGATAGTGGTTTACTTTTTATAACAGCGTTAACCCATTACCAGAAAAATAGGCAAAACAGCTGCGTCCGTTGTCTTTCGCTTGATAAAGTGCGGTGTCAGCATGATCCATGAGACTTTCAGGGGTGTTGCCGTGTTGGGGATAAATGCTAATGCCAATGCTCGCGCCAATTTGTACCGTGTTATTGTCGGATAGTTGAAACGGTAGGGTTAAAGAGGCTATCACTTTTAAGGCAATTATGTCAGCCATTTCGGGAATTTTCAGGTTTTCTAGCACGAAGACAAATTCATCACCGCCTAAACGTGCGACCATATCGCTATCACGCAAACAGTCGATAATTCTTGCCGCCACTTGTTTGAGTAATTCATCACCAGCCGCGTGTCCTAGCTTATCGTTCACCGCTTTGAATTTATCCAAATCCATCATGAAGACCGCAAATTGGTTATGATTACGACGATTAATGGCGATGGCATACTGCAATCTATCGTGCAATTTGCGCCGATTGGGTAAACCTGTGAGCGGATCAAAAAAAGCTAATTGTTGAATTTTCTCTTCGATGGCTTTGCGTTCAGTAATATCGCGAACTGTTCCTTGCAGCACGGTTTTTTCATTTAAAATTAAGGCACTGAGTAATACTTCAGTAACAAAAATATTTCCTGTGTCCATTCTTTTATGTGTCCATTCAAAGCGAAGTTCTCCTTTTTCTCGTGCAGTAGCTATTTTTTGCTGGGCAAGTATCAAGGAATTTGTTCCACAAGGCTGTTCTAACGGTGATAAATCCGCAGGATGATAGGTGCAAAATTCGGTAACTGTTTTACAACCGAATAGAGTAAGAGCCGCCTGATTACAATCAAAAATCATCGAATCGTACAACATGATTGCATCACTGGTAAAATCGAAAAGGGCGCGAAACTTTAATTCTGAATCGTGTAAAGATTTTTCCAGCCGCTTGCGCTCGGTGATTTCTCTTGTAAAGGCTAATTGAACACAATCGCCATTTTCCAAACTGAACGGCACGGAGTGAGTTTCCATCCAGTGTCGTGTACCTTTCAAGCTGAACATTTCAAATTCTATCTTGCCTGACTTACCATCACAGACTGCTTCATTAAAGGTTTGAAAAGCGTCACGATACTCAGGGGCAAGTGGTGTATAGACGCATTGATTGAGTACCGCATCTTCTGAGTCAGCCTCTATCAGTGCTAATCCTGCCGCATTTATTGATAGTAGCGTCCCGTCACGCGCCACCAGTTTTACACATTCAGAAGTTGTTTCGAGAATTGCGCGTAAGTGCCGTTCACTTTCTGTGAGTTGTTTTTCAATCCGTTTGCGTTCACTAATGTCATGAACCGTCCCGCGCAGAGCGATTATTTGACCGTTGCTATCTTTCACAGCTTCACCTTTTGCCGCTATCCAGTGTGTTATCTGGTTTGTTTGTGTGAGTTCTAAATCAGTTTGATAGGACTCTCCCGTTTTGAGAGTATTTTCTACAGCAGCATTTAGCCGCACTGCGCTTTCAGGTGTATAAAATTTTAGGTTTTCTTGATAAGTAGGCAGCGGTACAGCTGGATTTCTATTATGAATTTTATAAAGCTCATCCGACCATTTAATGGTATCGATTGTTATATCCCAGCTCCAGCTTCCTATTTTTCCTACGCGCTGTGCTTCCTGCAAGTCAAACTGGGTTTTTATTAAGGCCTCTTCTGTCCGTTTGCGTTCAGTAATATCCTCAGAAACCCCTATTAAATAAAGGGGCTGACCTGATTCATCAAACACCACCTGTTTATAAGAATGATGGATTCTATTGGCTTGTAACGGTGAGTTCCACATAAGATTTTCAGTTTCATGCGGTTTGCCATCGGCGAAAGCTTGTTTATCAATCGCTAAAAAAGCAGTCATTTGCTCAGGTGGGAAAAATTGACTGCCAGTGGTATTTTTCACTTGGCTAAAACTCAGCCCCCACTGTTTTTCACATGCTTTGTTAATTAGAATAATTCGATGCTGTGTATCTTTAATAAAAATGGCTATTGGCATCAGGTTAATGATTTCTTGCAGTTGATCCTTAGCTAATAAAATTTCTTTATTAGCAATGACCAACTCGGCGGCGGCTTGTTTGCTCTCGGTAATATCCGTTAAAACAATCCGCAGTGTGGGTTGTTTATTCTCTTTTAACACAGGACGACAGTGCAGTTGTACATAAAGCAGGTTATCGTTAGGCTGCTTTAGGCTGACTTCAAGCGTTTTTTGCTCATTACCCCGCATGACTTGAGCGAAAAAAAGATGCCAGCGAGTCGTATCTGTCGCGTTGATAAAGCCTGCAAAACGCCGTTGTAGTAATTGGGAGTGGTTTTTCCCCAGCAACGTTGCACCCGTCAGATTAATTTTTTCAATCAAGCCTTGATGTGAAAGCGTTAAATAGCCGACTGGTGAAAACTCATACAATTCAAAATAATCTTGCTGCGATTCTGCCACCGCCTCGTAAGATTGGCGTAAGTTCTCATTTTGTATTTCCAGTTCAACTTGATGAACCTGAAGTTCATGGAGTAATTCTTCAGCAGAGCGAGTCGTAGAATCTATTGTGGACGCGTGCTGAAGTTGTTTCTCAGCAGCGGCGCGTAGTGAATTATTTTTTTTGTCCATACGGTTACACTCTACGAAATGGGGAGAGCCTTGCTTTATTCTATGCCGAAAAGGATAGCATTTTTCGGGTGGTATGCGTACATCAGTTAATAAGCCTGTTTCATCTGTGTGATGGGGCTGAAGTTGAACATCCCTGATCACAGCCATATTTCGCGCCGCGCTAAAACCTTATCGGTGGTGATTCCGTGCCGTGTTCATAATGAGCCGCTGCACGTTGTGATTGATTTCACGGGACTGAAGGTTTACGGTGAAGGCGAATGGAAAGTGCGTCTTTTTGAGTCGTCAAAATTATTGATACAGTTCGTTAAACGAACAGGTGATTTTCGAATGATCGACCCCATTCAGTTAATGACAGACTCAAAAATCCATGAAAGCCGTTGATGATATTGCTATCATGACGGGCTACGACACATTAACCAATACAGAGAACACCGTGCAGAATCCAGAATTAATGAATAAGTTAAAAAATAGCGTGCAAGACATCTTGGACGAAGCCAAACGTCAAGGTGCAAGTGCAGCGGAAGCAGGGCTAAGTTTGCAAGATGGTTTGTCAGTCACTGCACGCTTAGGTGAAGTGGAAACCATTGAACATGATTGTAGCCAGAACTTAGGTGTGACCGTGTATTTTGGTCAATGCAAAGGTTCAGCCAGTAGCACCGATTTATCGCCTGAATCCATTAAAGAAACCGTGCGGGCAGCGTGTAGTATTGCCCGTTATACCAGTGCGGATGAGTACGCAGGTCTACCCGAAAAAGAATGGCTAGCTACTGAATTTTCTGATTTAGATTTGTATCATCCATGGAAAATTAGTGCCGACGAAGCGATTGCCTTAGCCATAGAATGTGAAAATGCGGCGCGGTCTTATGACGCTGAAATCAGTAATTCTGAAGGTGCGACGGTGAATAGTCATCAAGGTATTAGCGTGATGGGTAATAGTTTGGACTTTTTACAAGGACGGTTGTCTACGCGCCATTCGTTAAGTTGTTCGGTATTAGGACAACGCGGTGACAGTATGCAGCGGGATTATTGGTATACCGTCGCCAGAAACGCGCTGGGTTTAGAACCTGCGGTTGAAGTCGGTAAAAAAGCGGCAGAACGCACCTTACAGCGTTTAGGCGCACGTTCATTAAGTACGCGCCAATGTCCTGTATTGTACAGTGCCGAAATGGCTTCGAGTTTATTGGGTTCATTGTGTGGCGCGATTAGCGGCGGTAATTTATACCGTAAATCATCGTTTTTATTGGATGCCTTGAATACGCAAATTTTCCCTGAGTTTATTCATATTTACGAACAACCGCATTTATTGGGTGCGTTAGGCAGTTCGATTTATGATGGTGAAGGCGTGGCAACGCTAGCGCGTGATTTGGTGCGTGATGGCGTGTTACAAGGTTATATCTTAAGCACTTATTCAGCGCGGAAACTGGGCTTGCGCAGTACGGGTAATGCAGGCGGTGTGCATAATTTAACGATTACACCCAGCGAGTTAGATTTTGAAGCTCTATTAAGACAAATGAACACGGGTTTATTAGTCACTGAATTAATGGGGCAGGGCGTTAATATGGTGACAGGTGATTATTCACGCGGCGCGGCAGGTTTTTGGGTAGAAAACGGTGTGATTCAATACCCCGTCGAAGAAATAACTATTGCGGGTAATTTGAAGACCATGTTTAAAAATATTGTCGCGATTGGTAATGACGTGGACACTCGCGGCAATACCCGCACAGGGTCGATATTGGTTGAACAAATGTCGATTGCGGGGCAATAAGGATATGGCAGGAAAATAACTTCCTGCTGTCCAAATGAACCGTTCGCCCTGAGCTTGTCGAAGGGTGTCATGAGCTTGTCGAATGGGGTGAACGTCAATCCGCTCATGGTTCGACAAGCTCACAGCTCACCACGAAAGGTTTGACTTAGCCAATATCGCTGGCTTTTTAGGACTACCAAATCGGCGGCGGTGGCGCGGTCGGAGTGCATGAGTTTAGCCGTACTTCCCGCACGTTGAAATTAAAATGCGCTTCGTGACATACCCAAAACGTTACGACGGGGTGAATACCCCGTCGCGCTCAGAAACGTTACGCGGCAGTTAACAAACCGTGCCGATTGCAGACTTACCGCAGCCAAACGCCTCAGAGTGTGTTTTAAAAGTCAATTATCCAGTCGCACCAACATCAGATTTATCATGGCGATATGAATAAAGGCGACACTGGAATCAGTGAGAACCTCGTAGTCTTTACTCAATCGACGATAGCGATAAAGCCAAGCGAAAGTTCGTTCCACTACCCCGCGGCGTGGTAGCAAGTGAAAGCCTTTGATGTTGTCTGGACGTAATTTGGTTGACTCCAAGCGATTCCACCGTATATTTTTTGCTTTTCTCTGCTCATTAGATTCACACTTTTCCCTTTTCGATATTTTAAGTTAGTGTGTCCTGTTTAGTGTAGCCACATCACTATGCTAACTTTTGAAATCTGATAATTGTGGCAGAAAAAGCGGGTTTTATGTCATTGTGTAATTATAAGAATTAGAACAGAATCACACCATGCTTATTTCTACGGAATCCGTCAACTTAAGGTGAAAGTGAGGAATTTATGACGACTAAACAGTTAGCTCCTGATGACAATACGCGGGAATTTCAAGTGCGGCGCATTGGGATTTTCATTTATGCAGGTGCGGATATATTGGATATTGCGGGACCTTCAGAAGTGTTTGCCTTTGCTAATCTCATGTTAACTCTTCAAGGTATCATCAAAGAACCTGCTTATATTATCGATATATTGGCAGAAAAAACGGGGGTTGTAACCACCTTGATGGGTTTACAAATTGTTGCCACTCATGCTTATAACGAAGTTGATAATTTTGATACCTTGATTGTTGCTGGTGGTTTCGTTCCTGATAAGTTTTTTCAAGGGATTGATGTAGGCAATCCGTTTATTTTCCAAAATCCTGTGTTTATCGACTGGCTACGCACGATGTCTACGCGTGTTAGGCGGTTGGCTTCTGTCTGTACGGGAACGTTTGCACTGGCAGAAAGTGGTCTCTTAAATGGTCGCAGAGCGACCACGCACTGGGATTTTTGCCAGCGTTTGCTACTGGATTATCCCGAAATAACGGTTGAACCCAATCAAATCTTTATTCAAGACGACAATATTTTTACCTCAGGCGGTATTACCTCTGGCATTGACCTCGCTTTGGCAATGGTTGAAGACGATTGGGGGCATGAACTCGCGCTGGCTGTTGCCCGTTATTTGGTAGTTTTTCTTAAACGACAAGGTGGTCAATCCCAATTTAGTAATTATTTAACCAGCGAAGCGGTTAGTCGTCCCGATTTGCGTGAGTTACAAACGTGGATTATAGCGAACCCCACTGAAGATCATCGCGTTGAAAGCTTAGCTGTGAGGATGTGTATGAGTCCGCGTAATTTTGCCCGTCTTTTTTTGCTTGAAACAGGGATGACTCCTGCTAAGTATGTAGACATGGCACGGATTGATACCGCACGTCATTATTTAGCAACCAGTAAATTATCGATTGAAGCCATTGCTGAAAAAGCGGGCTTTTTAGACCCTGAGCGTATGCGTCGCTCATTTATTCGACAACTTGGCGTTAATCCTAAAAGTTATCGTGAGCGTTTTACTCATTCATCATCCCGCCAGATTTAAAAATCGTAGTTCGGGTTAGACAAGATTGTCGGGTTACGCTATCGCTAACTCGACCTACAATGTTTTAGGAGGTTATTATGCGTATTTTATTAATTTCAACCGCGTTTTCAGGTTTAACGCAACGGTTTTACACAGAACTGGATGATGCGGGCTATACCGTTTCTGTAGAGCTATATCTTGGTGATGTGGCGCAATTATTGGAAGGTGTCGCCTTATTTAAACCTGAATTAATCATCTGCCCATTCTTAACCAAAAAAATTCCGCCCGAAATTTACGAAAATTACACCTGCCTCATTGTTCACCCTGGCATTAAAGGTGATAGAGGCGCGTCATCACTGGATTGGGCAATTCAAACGGGTGAACAAGAATGGGGCGTTTCGTTATTGGAAGCCCGCGCAGAAATGGATACTGGCGATATTTGGGTCAATAAAACTTTTCCTGTGCGTACCACCACGAAAAGCAGTTTGTTTTATCGAGAAGTGACGCAAGCGGCGGTGGATTGTTTGTGGGAAGCTCTTACTTATTTTCACGCCCCTGATTTTCGTCCGCAAGCCTTGGATTATGACAACCCTGAGTTTAAGGGGAAATTACAGCCGAGCATTAAACAAGCTGACCGTGCCATTGATTGGAAAAAACACAAAACCGATGACATTTTAAGACGCATTAACGCCGCTGACGGCAGCCCAGGTGTGTTAGACGAGATAAACGGACAGTCTTATTATCTGTTCAACGCGCACAAAGAAACGCAACTTACAGGCAAAGCAGGCGAACTTATTGCCACGGCTAATTATGCAATTTGCCGCGCTACGGTTGATGGTGCGGTGTGGATTGGACATCTAAAACCTAAAGCCGACAAAGCCATTAAATTACCCGCAACGTTTGTATTAAAAGAGCAGTTGACCACTAACGGTTCTGCATTAAAAAAACTGCTCTCCAAACCCATCAAGCACATCGATATAGATTACACGCAAGCAGGGCGACACACACCTTGCCAAGAGGTGTGGTATGAACAAGAAGGCAACGTTGCCTATTTGTATTTTCCGTTTCACAACGGCGGTATGAGTACCGAACAATGTCGTTTATTGCTGTCTGTGTATCAACACGTCTGCACCTTGCCCGTTAATGTGATTGTGTTAATGGGCGGAGAGGACAATTGGTCAAATGGCATACATCTCAATCATATTGAAGCTGCCGCTGACCCCGCTGAAGAATCATGGCTTAATATCAACGCTATCGATGACATTATTTATCAGATTATCACCACGCTGGATAAACTCACCATTTCAGCGGTAGCGGGGAATGCAGGTGCAGGCGGGGCGATTTTAGCGTTAGCTAGCGATCAAGTATTTGCCAGAGAAGGCGTGATTTTTAACCCGCATTACAAAAACATGGGCGAATTATACGGCTCTGAATATTGGACGTATTTATTACCAAAACGCGTGGGTGTGGAAGTCGCAACCGATTTGACCGAACAACGGCTACCGATTAGCGCGAAGAAAGCGTGGCGACTTGGCTTTATCGACAAAATGCTCGATAAACAACACGCTATTTTTCATGCACAAATCAAACATCTTGCCAACAGTTATGCGCAGGATACCGAAGGCTTACGGCTGTTATTAACGCAAAAAGCAAAAACTCGTTGCTTTGATGAGTACATCAAGCCACTCGCGGCTTATCGGCAGTTTGAATTAACCCACATGTACGCTAATTTTTACGGCAACGATGATTATCACCTTGCACGGCAAAATTTTGTTTACAAAACAGGCGCGGATAAACAAACGCCTGACAACATTGCCATTCATCGGCAAACGCAAAAAGCCATCAACAAACTATCCTCAGGCAGTTTGTATCACTTTGTATGGCAAGACCATTACGCGCTGGGTGATGAGGAGATCGATAGCGAACACAAGGATTTGTTTGCCTTGGCTAATAAATTGGTCGATTCTGGTAATAAAGCCGAATTGAATCGCAATATTCAAATATTACTGCAACACGTTAAAGAACATTTTTCCGCTGAAGAAGCCTCAATGCGACACGTTGAATTTAATGGTTATCGAAGCCATGTAAAAGAACACGCGTTTATGCTAGAAAAATTAGCGACCATCGACGATAAAATTAATCATAACGAATGGCAAGCTGCCGATATTGAAGATTTTATGGATAAATGGGCAAAACATATTCTCAATTCGGATATGCGTTTTGATACTTATTGCAAAACAGAAATAGCTTAATCCATGAATACTGCTTATTTGTACATCATGGGGTCAAATTCAGGCGTAGGAAAAAGCACGGTATGCTTAGGTATTTTGGCGCAGTTGCTGGTTTATGGTTATTCGCCTCAGCAACTCGCCTATATCAAACCCACCACCCAATGTACTGAACAACAAGCGGTGGCGCGGTTTTGTGCTGAACAAGGTATCGTGTTTATGGACAGGGGTGGCTTACTATTCAAAAAAGGTTTTACGCGTGATTTCATTGATGGACTAACGCCGTCCTCTGATGAATTACTGGCAACTATCGTGCAGAACATTATGACGATTGGCAAGGGTAAAACTATCGTGCTGATTGATGGCATCGGCTCGCCGTCAGTGGGTAGCGTGGTGGGCGTGGCAAATACTGACATTGCCGCATTATTGCCGTGCCGCATTATTTTTGTCGGCAAATCAGGTATTGGTGCGGCGATTGATGACACCGTGTTAAATGTATCGCTGATACAAAGTAAACATCAGCAAAATATCGGGCTAATTTACAATAAAATCCCGCCGTCTGAATTGGCGGTGATTCAGCATTATGTCAGTAAACGCATTGTAGAATTATTGCCCAATACCACGCCGTTGGGGTTTATTGCCCATCATGACCTGCCTGATTTATCCAGCAAAAAAATAGCAGCTTGGTTTGGCGGCTATGTGAACTTAACACACTGGTTTACTAACGCTAACCAACAAACAGGGTTTTAAGGACTGGCAGTCATGCTTCTGCCGCGTTTATTTTTCAAAACGATTAACCACTATTCTACCGCCTGAAATAACTAAATCAGGGTATTCCAACGGTTTAAAATTGTGAGTAACATCACCCCGCACCGCAATCAAATCCGCTGGTGCGCCGTTTTGTAATGTACCTAGCAGTGGAATATTAAGATATGCACCCGCTTTTGCAGTCGCCGTGTGTAACACGTCTAGCGGTGATAGCTTTGCTAAGTGCATCATCAAATTTAATTCTTGTGCATCAATACCCCACGGAATATCAGGGTGGGCAATTTCTGCACCGTATAAAAATTCACCGCCCAAGGCTGCCCAAGTGTGTGCGTTATGTGCCACGCCTGAACATTTCGAGAGCGTATCAAACGTGGTGATGATTTTTACGTTTTGTGCGACAGCTTTCTTTAGTAACTTTTCAGGAATAGCATCACACGGAATATGCGCCCATTCATCAACACCTGCATTGATAGCCAGCGTTACGCCTTTGGTTTCTGCTAAATGCGCGGTGACTTTACGCCCGTTTTTATGGGCTTCATCGACAATGGCTTTCACGATGGCTTCTGATAGCAACGGCATAGCATGAGGCGGTTTGCCATGTTCTACATGAGATGAATGCCCATGATGATGAGCAGAACTCCACGGTGCGCCGACTTCATTACCCACTTCTAAGGCAATTTTAATGATGACCGCGCCAGCGTTAATTAACTCGCGTACTATTTGCCGCGCTTGGGATTCGGTAGTAACAGGAATGGCGAGTTTGTCCTCGCCCATATTAGGAATCGGATAACCATTGGGGGCAGTCATAATTAGTCCTGAGGTTAAAACACGCAAACTACCATTGCCCCCATAAGGCGGATGCAGCACGCCGCCTACGTCACGCAGTGTGCCGATACCGTGCCGCAATACGGTATCGGCGGGAATGTGTTGATAGGCAAGATGGGCGTGTAATTCAATTAAAGCAGGCAGTAAAGTGGCATCGCCTAAATCAATCACCTTGGCAGTGCTGTCTTTGAATGCGTCACGCTTGTCGATTTGGGTAATCTTGTCACCGCTGATTAATACGGAGGTGTTGGTTTTTAAGGTTGTGCCATCAAATACTCGTGCCGCATGAAGCAGTAACGGGGTGTCTTCGGCAAGGGCTAAAGCGGAACTGGCTAAACTGAGGGTGAATAGTAAGCGGCTGAGTAATTTACGCAGGGTTTTCATAGGCTCATAACATAGGTGAAGAGCATACGGCTCACGCAGAAAACAATCCTTGTGAGCCGTGTACTGAGGGGGTTCTTAACGTGGAATGCGGGTGGTGTAGGTGCGGATTTATCCGCACGGTGCGAATGAATTCGCGCCTACAACACTTTAAAACGTAACTTCAACACCACCAAAGAAAGACACAGGCGCACCTGAATTTAACACTTGAGACGCAGCTGTTCCACGCTCAACCACTGAGTTACTCGACACATAATTCTTGTCCAGTAAATTACGCGCTTCAAAAAATACTTTGTAATGGTCATTAGACCAACCAGTACGCGCACCCAGTAACGCATAACCTGAGACTTTATAAGTATTAGCAAAATCCGCATAACGTTTGCCAACTGCATCAAATGTTGGACCGACGAAAAAGCCGCTGGCATGGCGATACAAAACTTCACCTTTCAGAAAATAATCAGGCGCAGCAGCTAAGCGATTGTTGCCATAAACACGGTCGCCATCAAAATTAAAATGATTGTAGGTGATGTTTATCATAGGTGCGATAGAGTGAGTCCCTTTGTCATCAAGGGCGAATTGTCCACCAATCAACCCTTCAACACCTGCGTGAATGGTGTTATCAATATTGGTTGATAAGCTAGTGCCTGCCATCGGTGAAACCGAGAGAATTTCGTTATTCAACCATGAGTAATACAGCGATAAATCCCAGTTCATCGTATTTAATGCTCCAAATTCTTGTGTGCCGCGTGTACCAATTTCGATAGATGTGCCTTCCATTGCTTTTAGGGTTTTATCACCTGCACCTGCGGTGATGTTATCGCCTAGATTATAGTTAGTGGGTGGTTCATACATCCGACTGACGTTAGCATAAGCACTGGCATTTTTTTCGAAGCGATACATCAAACCTAAGCTAGGATTAATACCTTGATAGTTGGCATTCGGATGGCTGTTTTGTCCTGTCAACCTGCCCGTCACTGGATTTATACCAATATTATCAACTTCACGATGAGCGAATACGCCTTGCAATGCGGGTGTTAATGTCCAGCGTTCATTGATATGCCAATGGTCTTGGGCAAATATTTCTACGGTGCTGGCATCTTTACGGATTTGATTGGTTTGTCCATTACGTCTGCCGCCATCATTGCGATAGTTGCCGCCTTTTTCTGAGTTAATGCTAAAGTTCATGCCCAACAGTATATCGTGTTTGTCTAGGTGTAAATTGTAACGCGCAGACGTTCCCCAATCTTGCTGTTTACTGTCCACTAATAAACTAAACACTTCTTGTGGCTGCATAGGGCCAGGACCGTCAAAATCCACCATCACTTTATCAACGATAGGATGATAAACATTTTGATTTTCAAACGACGCACCAATTTCCAGCGAGCTTCTATCGTCTATCGTCCAAGTGGTTTTGTTGGCAACGCGTTCTGTTTCAGTATTTAATTGATAATTACCATTTTTGGCTTCACGACTGGCTTGATTAGGATTGGCTTCAAATTGAGCGCGAGTTAATTGACCGGGTAATTCTTGATTGTTTTTGATGTAACTGACAAAGGTGCGGTTGACGATAGCGTCGTTAATTTGCCAGCCAAAATTGCCATAAATACCAACGCGGTCTTGGTTGTTATGATCGCGGTAGCCGTCCCAGTATTTGCCTTCCGCTGTTAATAAAGCATCAAATTTATCGTTGAATACTTTACTCACTGTGCCACGACCTAAAAATTCACCGAAGCTACCACCACTCAGTGATAACCGCGCCATTGGGCTATTGTGTGCCGTGGGTGTGGTGAAATCAACTGCGCCACCTAAGGTACTTGCACCGTATTTCAGTGCATTGCCACCGCGTGCTACGGTCGCATATTGCGCTGCTAACGGGTCAATAATACGGTTGTGATTGTTACCATCCGCTGCGGTGACAGGTAAACCATCTTGCAATAATTTAACGCCGTTGCCGTCAAAATTAGTGGAGTCTAAGTTTGAACCGCGACTTGAAAAGAATATTTCGTCATTACCACTTTGACTCGCTGCCCACATTCCAGGGACATAACGGAAAAAATCGGCGATACTGGAGACATTGCGATCTTGCAAATCTTCTATATTAATTAAGGTCACGCCGCCTGCGGATTGGTCAACTTCAACCCGCGTTGCTGCCAATTTTGGATTGACTTTTTGCTGCTCTTTTTTGTCAGTAACCACCATTGTATCCAGCTGTTTTACTGTATCAGACTGGTTGTTGGGCGAGTCTTTCGCCATAACAGAGGATGCAGCACTCAACGCGACTAAAGCAAGTAATATAGATTGATTTAAGGGCGAACGTGTTGGGGATAAAAGCGTCATAATGCAATAACCTGAGTGATGTTAGTTAGAAACACACCTCAATAAAATGAGGCTTTCGTTAGTCATTCAAATTTTATTTGAAGTCATTTCCAGCTAGTTTAACCAATAGAATTAAGCATTCCCGCGCTGTTTTATATGCGATAAGTATTATTTTCTATGCTAAATCATGTTATTGAGTGATATGCCGCATTTTTATAATGTAGTGCGCGATATGCCGTAGTTTTTTATTATCAGAATGCAGTCAATGTCAGCATTACCTTAAAGGCACACTTCCTGCTTTACAGTAAATACTAATCCACTCAAGAGACGTGCGAATGAAAGCAATCGAATCAACAAAACGCTGGTGCATAAAAAATGATGATTTACCCACGCATTTCCACGCGCAAAGACACTGCGTACACCAAACATTGCCTGATGAACTAGGCGCGGGTTATTCGGATATTTTTCAACTCGATACCGATTTAAGTGTCATAGAAACGCATTACACGCCTGCCAAAGCGTTAGGTGTGTTGAGTCATATCGACTCGCAAGAGCCACGCATGGTAGTGACACTGGGTTTAAAAGGACAATCTTGTTTTGCAGATTATCGCGGTGAAAAACTGATTTTTAATGAAGGCTACACGTCAATAGCCACCTTTAATTCCAGTGCGGGCGAACGCCAATATCACGCTAACCAATCCGTGACGCAACTACGTTTATCATTGAGTAAGAAATGGTTAGATCGTATTATTGGTGAGGCACAAAGCACGAAATTATTCACGACCAAAACCATGCAATTACTGAGCTGTCAACCCATCTCATCGCAAGGCAGAATAGCAGCACAGCAATTATTAAACGCTAACGTCGCGCCAGAAATGAAACGGATATTTATGCGCGCTCAAGCCATGTCATTATTAGCGTCTGAATTGAGTTATTTGTATCAAGAAAAGCCCAAAGAAGGCATGAGAATCACTGCAAGAGATAAAACTATAGCTTTATTAGCACGCGACATTCTGCATGATGAATTTCAAAATCCACCCTCGGTCGCTGAATTAGCTAAACGCGTTGGCACGAATCAATTCAAATTAAAAAGACTCTTTCAACATTTTTTTAACAACACCCCTTACGGTGTATTGCTAGATAATCGCATGAATAAAGCTTATCAATTGCTAGCCTCTACGGGTTGCCAAGTCAGTGTGGCAGCAGACTTTGTGGGTTATAGTCATGCTAATAATTTTAGCGCGGCATTTATAAAACATTTTGGCATTGCACCGAAAATCATTGCTAAGCAATAAGCCATCATGGAATTTATTCTAGTCAAGCGAAAAACTAACCCACCGTAGGGACAATCCCCATACCCGCCAACTTAAGAGCTAACGAGTCGAAACTATACGAGTCGCTAAATAACGCTGTCATAAAATTTTAATTCGATACTGTATTAACTAACACCGTACACTATTCAAATAGTGATTCGGCTTAAATATAGCGGTTTTCATCGAGTGCAATCAAGTCAGCATCCTAAAACAAATTCTGCGATAATAAGCCCCGCTCTATAACGTTTATTGTGATTCTTTTTCACCCCGCCTCGTATTTTTTAGCTGACACAGACAATGAAAGAAAAAAAAACATTTAAACCCTGTGATTTAATTATCTTTGGTGGACTGGGCGATTTATCGCGCCGTAAGTTGCTTATTTCCCTCTATCGACTGGAAAATGCTAATTTAATTGAGCCTGATACCCGTATTATTGGCGTTGATAGGCATACGCATGACAACGCAGAATTTATTGCTATTGCTTACAAGAGCTTGCAAGAATTTTTGAATGACACGCTCGATGATGCCGTATGGAAACGCTTTTCTGCTCGTTTATCGTATTTAAAAATCGACTTAATGCAGCTGGATGAATATGAACAACTGCATACTGTGTTGGATACGACTACCCGCGTCACGGTCAATTATTTTGCGGTGTCGCCATTTTTGTTCAGTAAAATTTGTCAGGGCTTGTCGCAATCGGGCATATTAAACGAAGAATCACGCATGGTGATGGAAAAACCCATCGGGCATGATTTAGCGTCGTCTAAAGTCATTAACGATGAAGTTGCTAAAGTATTCAGCGAAAAACAAGTGTTTCGTATCGACCATTATTTAGGTAAAGAAACCGTTCTTAATCTACTCGCGCTACGATTTGCTAATTCTATTTTTACGACTAACTGGGATCACAATACCATTGACCATATTCAAATTACCGTCGGGGAAGAAGTCGGTATTGAAGGGCGTTGGGAGTATTTTGATAAAACAGGGCAGTTGCGTGATATGTTGCAGAATCATTTATTGCAGATTCTGACGTTTATTGCAATGGAGCCGCCTGTGAATCTGGAAGCTAAAAGCATACACGCCGAAAAAATCAAAGTATTGGAAGCCTTGCGCCCGATTACACTCAATAATGTTGATGAAAAAACTGTGCGTGGACAATACACCGCAGGTTATATGAAAGGTAGTGCCGTTCCCAGTTATTTAGACGAAGACGGCGCGAATACTGAAAGCACCACGGAAACCTTTGTTGCCTTGCGGGTAGATATTGATAACTGGCGTTGGGCGGGTGTGCCGTTTTATTTGCGTACAGGTAAACGCATGACTAATAAACGCACCGAAATCGTGATTTATTTCAAACAACTGCCCCATAATATTTTTAAAGACAGTTTCCGCGACTTACCGCCTAATAAATTGATTATTCACTTACAACCCAATGAAGGCGTGGAAGTTGAAATACTCAATAAAATTCCTGGTATTGATGAACACATCAAAATCCAAAAAACCAAACTGGATTTAAGTTTCTCCGAAGCCTTTAAGAAAAGCCGTATTTTTGGCGGTTATGAAAAACTGGTACTCGAAGCCATGCGCGGCAATCCGACCTTATTTTTAAGTCGTGAAGAAATCGAACAAGCATGGACGTGGGTCGATTCCATTCAAGATGCGTGGCGACATTCAGGTGATGCACCCAAACATTACCCAGCGGGTACTTGGGGTCCAGTGGCTTCCGTGGCGTTGATTGCGCGGGATGGCAGGGCGTGGGAAGAGTAACCGTTTAATAAACCGTTCAGCTCTTTAAAACCTGAACGGTTTTTACCGAAAGAGATTGCACCAATGAACTGGCAACCAGCACAAAATCATTACAGCATCACTGAGTATTTAAACAACGAACAAGACAGTGATAGCAAACACGAATATATAGATGGGCAAGTGTATGCAATGGCGGGAGCGAGTAAAAACCACCAGCGTATTATCAGCAACTTGGTCAGGCTATTAAGTACGCATTTAAAAAATACGCCTTGTGATACCTTTGCCTCCGACATTAAAGTTAAAGTCAGCGACTTCGCGTTTTTTTATCCCGATGTCATTGTTGCTTGTGAACCAGACACCGATAACGATTATTACACCGAGCAACCGTTGATTATTGTTGAAGTGCTATCAAAATCCACGCGCCGTGTGGACGAAACCACCAAACGGCGGCTTTATCAATCACTGCCCAGCTTGCAAGAATATGTGTTAATTGAACAAGACATTGTTGATATAGAAATTTGTCGCCGCTCAGAAGGCTGGCAACCTGAACATTATTTCATGGGCGATGGCATTGTTTTTGCTGCTATTGAGCTAACCGTATCAGTGAATGAAATTTATGAACGGGTAGTTAATGACGATGTGCGGACGTTTTTTGAGACGCTTGCCAATAACGCGCACTAAATTTCTGGCGTAACCAAACTTAAATAAACAGAGAAAACTATGCACCCTACTATAGAAAAAGTAACCAACGATATTATTGAGCGCAGTCACCCGACCCGTTCTGCTTATTTAAAATACATTGATGGCATTGCCAAAAAAGGTCCAATTCGTTCAGGCATGGGCTGTGGCAACTTAGCCCACGGTTTTGCGGCGTGTAGCGCGACGGAAAAAGCCGATTTAACGGGTAATCAAAAAGCCAATATTGCTATTATTACTTCTTATAATGATATGTTATCGGCGCATCAACCTTATAAAGATGCACCAGATTTGATCAAAGCAGCGATTCGTGAAGTAGGTGGCGTGGCGCAAGTGGCAGGCGGTGTACCTGCAATGTGTGACGGTATTACTCAAGGTCAAGCGGGCATGGAATTGTCGCTGTTTAGTCGTGACTTAATCGCGATGACTACGGCGATTGGCATGAGTCACAATATGTTTGATGGCGCATTATATTTAGGTGTGTGCGATAAAATTGTTCCTGGCCTATTAATTGGTGCGTTAAGTTTTGGGCATTTACCCGCGATTTTTATTCCCGCTGGCCCTATGCCCAGTGGCATGACTAACAAAGAAAAAGCTCGCGCTCGTCAAGATTATGCAGTTGGTAAAATTGGACGCGCCGAATTATTAGCCGCTGAATCCGCCTCGTATCACAGTGCAGGAACGTGTACTTTTTATGGCACGGCAAACAGCAACCAAATGATGATGGAAATGATGGGCTTGCATCTTCCAGGTAGTTCTTTCATTAATCCTTATACCCCATTGCGCGATGAACTCACCAAAGCAGCGGCGAAACAAGTGTTAAAGTTTACTGCCTTGGGTGATGATTATCGTCCTATCGCCCACGTCGTTTGTGAAAAAGCCATCGTTAATGCCGTTATTGGCTTATTAGCCACGGGTGGTTCAACCAATCACACCATGCACTTAGTCGCTATCGCTAGAGCGTCGGGTATTGTATTGAATTGGGATGATTTTGATAACTTATCCAAAGTCATTCCGCAATTAGCAAAAATTTACCCGAATGGTCCAGCAGACGTTAATCATTTTCAAGCCGCAGGCGGTTTAGGCGTGTTAATTGCTGAACTGTTAAAACACGGTTTACTGCATCGAGACATACTCACGGTTGCCGACGAGCGCGGTATGGATAGCTACAGCCAAGAACCTAAACTCATTGAAAATCAACTAATATGGGAAGCTGTGCCTACCGCTTCTTTAGACCCTGAAGTCTTAAGCAGCGTAGAAAAACCCTTTGCCGCAGGTGGTGGTTTACACGTCATGCACGGTAATTTAGGTCGCGGTATCTCTAAACTATCCGCTGTTTCAGAAGATCATCAAATTGTTCAAGCTCCTGCCGTCGTATTTGATGACCAAGAAGATATGCTTGCCGCCTTTAAACGCGGTGAACTGGAAAAAGATTTTATCGCGGTGATTCGTTTTCAAGGTCCACGCGCTAACGGTATGCCTGAACTGCATAAACTCACGCCACCATTAGGTGTATTACAAGATAAAGGTTTTAAAGTCGCATTAGTGACCGATGGTCGTATGTCAGGCGCGTCAGGTAAAGTCCCGTCCGTAATTCATCTTTGCCCCGAATGTGAAATGGGTGGCCCGTTAGCGAAAGTCTTAAACGGCGACATCATTTCTTTAAATCTACAAACGGGTGACATTAACGTGCTAGTCGATGACGCTGAATTTAATGCCCGCGTTCCATTACCGAATTCTGCGAAAAATCACCATTACGGTATGGGACGCGAAATGTTTGGCGGTTTCCGTTTAGGTGCATCTTCTGCTGAGACGGGGGCTAGTAATTTGTTTTTGGTGGATTAATCATATTTTACCCTGTAAATAGAGTATCGTTCCCACGCTCTAGCGCGTGGGAATGATAAATAGGTTATGAGAAAAAGATGAAGTTGATAAAAATCAATAAAAACCACTTCGAGAATATGTTGGAAATTCATGATAAAGGTGGCGGTAATTTAGTAAATGAAAGTTTACTAAAACTATTTAATTGCATGAATGATGAATCAAGTACATTTGAAGTTTCTATAAAAGTTGCTGCACTAAATCAACTGTATTCAACGGCGATTCAGTACATAACACCCGTTGTTGAAAACATAGTTTTGAAGATTACACAAAACCACAAGTTTTTTACAGATGAAGATTACGCTATATTAGTTGATAGTATTTCAATAGTTACTTGGGTTAGCCCAATAACTGACAAAAGTCATTCGAGAAATAACTTATCATTTGCATCAAAATACGTCCACTTTTTAAGTGGGTACAAAATTCCGATTTATGATAGTTATATTTGGATAGTAATGAATGGATATTTAATGCAAGAAAAGGGCAATATATATTCTTTTACTCCTCCAGAAAACTATAAGCATTTCTATCAAGTGTTCACAAAATTTAAAATACATTTCAATCTTCAAGAAAAATCTAATTATGAAATAGATAAATTTTTGTGGTGCTATGGAAAAAATATGCTTAACGAAATTATTAAAGAGGACGGCGTAAGTCTTGATAAAGCAAAGTCCGTATTGAAAAAACGTATAGCAAGTGTGTAGTGACGTAGGTTAGGTTGCCATTTTTTGGCACCCCAACATTCTCTAATATTCCTTGGGTTGTGAAAGAGCTGCAACCCACCCAACCTACAAAAACCTTAACTTTATAAAATAAAAATCATGAATACAAATCACTGGAAAATCCAACCGAAAGACGTTTTAACTGCGAGTCCTGTCATGCCTGTGATGGTGATTCAAAATTTAGAGGATGCTGTGCCATTGGCGAAAGCCTTAGTGGCTGGCGGCATACGCGTATTAGAAATCACCTTGCGTACACCTATCGCATTGGAAGCGATTAAGCTGATTAGCCAAGAAGTGCCAGAGGCTATTGTGGGCGCGGGAACAATTTTAACGCCTGAACAATTGCAAGCGGCTGAAGACGCAGGGGCAGTATTTGCTATCAGTCCTGGTTTAACACCTACTTTGTTAGCCGCTGCGGTAAAAGGCAATATCGCGCTCATTCCAGGTATTGCTACGTTGTCAGAATTGATGCAGGGCATGGAATACGGCTTGGATTGTTTCAAATTTTTTCCTGCTGAAGCCGCTGGTGGTATTCCGATGTTAAAAGCGATAGCAGGCCCGATTCCACAAGTGACCTTTTGCCCAACAGGTGGGATTTCACCTGAAAATTATAACGCTTATTTACAGTTGAATAACGTAGCGTGTGTGGGCGGCTCATGGTTAGCTCCTGCCGATGCCGTGAACGCGAAAAATTGGGCGAAAGTCACTGAATTAGCAAAACTAGCGATAGATAATGTAAAGTGTTAAATCATTTTTAAAACCTAAAGAGAAAATTCATGAGCAACCAACGTAATCTTAGTTTGAATGAGGACGCACAATCTCTGTGTGAATTGCCTGTTTTATCTGGCACGATAGGGCCTGATGTCTTAGATGTGCAAACGTTGTATAAAAACACAGGGATGTTTACTTATGACCCTGGTTTTACCTCAACAGCCAGTTGCAGATCAACGATTACTTATATAGATGGCGATGAGGGTGTGTTGCTATATCGTGGGTATCCGATTGAACAATTAGCGGAAAAATGTACGTTTTTGGAAGTGTGTTATTTACTGCTGAATGGTGAATTGCCCACTAAGCCGCAAATGGATAAATTTGAAGGTACGATTACCATGCACACGATGGTGCATGATCAGTTGACTAATTTCTTTAAAGGTTTTCGTCGTGATGCGCATCCGATGGCGATTATGGTCGCAGTAGTCGGGGCATTGTCGGCGTTTTATCATGACGCGCTGGACATTAAGTCAAAAGCCGACCGTGATTTAAGTGCGATTCGTTTAATCGCTAAAGTGCCAACTATCGTGGCAATGTGTCATAAATACAGCACGGGTTTACCGTTCATGTATCCAAAAAATTCACTCAGTTATGTAGAAAATTTTTTACGCATGATGCACGGCACACCGTGTGATGATTATGTTGCTAATCCCGTGTTAGTTCGCGCGTTGGATAGAATTTTAATTCTACACGCTGACCACGAACAAAATGCTTCGACTTCAACTGTGCGTTTAGCAGGGTCTAGTGGCGCGAATCCTTATGCCTGTATTACCGCAGGCATTGCGTGTTTATGGGGTGCGGCACACGGTGGCGCGAATGAAGCGGTACTACATATGCTAGAAGACATTGGCGATGTATCACGAGTTCCACTGTATATTGCTAAAGCAAAAGATAAAGATGATTCGTTTAGATTAATGGGGTTTGGGCATCGCGTTTATAAAAATCACGATCCACGCGCTAAATTGATGCGGGCTACCTGTCATGAAGTGCTAACAGAATTAGGTTTGCACGATGATAAGCTGTTTAAATTAGCCTTAGAGTTAGAGCGTATTGCTCTCGAAGATGATTACTTTATTAGCAAAAAACTGTATCCGAATGTTGATTTTTATTCGGGTATTGTCTTTCATGCCTTAGGTATTCCTACTAATATGTTCACTGCAATGTTTGCAATGGGTAGAACTGTGGGTTGGATTGCCCATTGGGATGAAATGATTGCCGATCCAGAACAAAAAATTGGTCGTCCAAGACAGCTTTATACGGGTGCAACACAACGTGATGTGCCTGAGCAAAATCAGCATGGTAATGCGCATTGGTAATTAAGTGACATGATTATATTGTAGAGACGTTGCATTGCAACGTCTCTACAAATCAATACTAAAACAGATGCTTAACCGCCTCACGTTCTTCTTTCAGTTCAGTTTCCGTTTCTCGCATTTTTTGTTTACTGAAATCATTAATCGCTAAGCCTTTAACAATTGCCATCTTGCCATTAATGACGGTGACAGGAAACGAATAAATTAAGCCTTTGTCGATGCCATAACTGCCATCGGATAGCACGCCCATACTGACCCAATCACCTTCTTCTGTGCCGAATGTCCAAGTACGCATTTGGTCAATCGCCGCATTAGCTGCTGATGCCGCGCTGGATTGTCCACGCGCCGCAATGACTGCCGAACCGCGTTGTTGAACGCTGGGAATAAAATCATTCACAAACCAGTTTTTGTCCACTAATGATAGCGCGTCTTGTCCTTTGACTATCGCGTGATGCAAGTCAGGATATTGGGTATTTGAATGATTGCCCCAGATAGTCATATTTTTTATATCGGTGACTAACACACCACATTTTTCTGCTAACTGACTAATCGCACGGTTATGATCTAAACGGGTCATTGCGGAAAAATTCGCTGGGCTTAAATCAGGGGCATTTTTTAAGGCGATTAGTGCGTTAGTATTGGCAGGATTACCTGTCACTAATACTTTAACATCACGACTAGCAACATCATTTAACGCTTGACCTTGCGCCGAAAAAATTGCCGCATTGGCTTCTAATAAATCTTTCCGTTCCATACCCGCGCCGCGTGGACGCGCACCGACTAAAAACGCATAATCTACATTTTTAAACGCGACTTTCGGATCATCAGTCATTTCAATGCGCCGTAATAATGGGCTAGCGCAATCATTTAATTCCATTACCACACCTTCCAATGCTTTCAATGCAGGGGTAATTTCCAGCAAATGTAAGATGATAGGCTGCTCAGGACCTAATAAAGAACCTGAGGCTAAACGAAATAGTAATGAATAACTAATTTGCCCTGCCGCGCCTGTCACTGCTATATGAATCGGTGTTTTCATTTGATTTCCTTAACGGGTTTATAGAATAAAACTCAATCGTCATAATAGCATAAAAATTTAGTGGTTCTTTACCAGAATACCCCACGGCTTAATCACGGCGTGGTTTTGTTTATCGGTTATAATAACGGTGAAAACACTCACTAAACTCTTAGAATTAATCATGAAGAAATTACTTTTTCAATTTGATACCGATATGCACCCCGCTGTTTTTGATACCGTTGTGGCTTATGATGGCGGTGCTGATCACGTCATTGGACATGGTGGTTTAACGCCACACAATGTTGCCACGCTAGTGGACGGTGCTATTTTCACTCGCGCACCTAAAGATAAAAAAAACACGGCGATTTTTATCGGTGGTAGCGATATGGACGCAGGTGAAGCGTTATTTGCCGCTGTGCAGCAACATTTTTTCTACGGTTTTCAAGTCTCGGTGATGTTAGATAGTAATGGTAGTAATACTACCGCTTCCGCAGCGGTCGCAAAACTGGTTGCTAACAGCGCACTCAACGGTAAAAAAGCCGTCGTATTAGCAGGTACAGGCCCTGTTGGACAACGTGCCGCTGCAATGTTGGCGCAAGAAGGCGCGGAAGTGAGTTTAACAGCTCGAAAAATGGTCAGAGCAGTACAAGCCTGTGAGCATATCAAAACTCGTTTTGGTGTGGACATAACACCTATTGAAGCCATTGATAATGAAGCCAGAGCAAAAGCGATTGACCACGCTAACATTGTCTTAGCCACAGGCGCGGCAGGTGTTGAACTACTCACTCCTGAACAATGGCAACATAACAGCCACATTGAAGTAATGTTAGATGCGAATGCTACGCCACCGCTAGGTATTGGTGGTACGGACATGATGGACAAAGGCATCGACCGTCACGGCAAAATTATATGGGGCGCAATTGGTTTTGGTGCGTTAAAACTGGCTCTACACCGTGCGTGTATCGCGCAATTATTTACCGACAACAAGCAAGTATTGGATGCAGAAGCTATTTTTGCCTTAGCAAAAGAGATGGCAAAAAGCGAGTGACCACGCTATTAAAACAACACGCCCTGCACATATTCCAAGCAGGTGTTGCAGCTGCCAATCCATATCAAGCGGTGCAACGCTGTTTAACACTCGATGAATCGCTGACAGGAAAAATTCACCTCATCGCTTTTGGTAAAGCCGCGTGTGCAATGGCGAACGCGGCGAGTGAATTAATACCCGCCTCCCGTTTAGCAGGGTTAGGTATTGCCGTCACTAATTATGAAAATGTTAGGGCTGTTGATAATATTGAAGTCATCGGCGCAGGACATCCATTACCCGACTTAGCAGGTTTTCACGCCGCTGCAAAAATTGCTGAGCGCGTATCACAAGCCCAAGCGAATGATTTAGTCTTAGTGTTAATCAGTGGCGGCGGTTCAGCACTAATACCGTATCCTGTCGCGGGCATCAGCTTACAAGAAAAAATTGCTACCACTGATTTACTACTCGCCTGTGGCGCGGACATTCAAGAAATTAACTGCGTTCGTAAACACTTATCACAGTTAAAAGGCGGAGGTTTAGCACGCTTAGCCGCGCCTGCTCACGTTTACGCGCTGATTTTATCGGACGTACTGGGTGATGATTTAAGCACTATCGCCAGTGGTACAACCATCCATGATAGTAGCACCTACGGCGATGCAATGGCCGTCTTACAAAATAAAGGTGTTTGGACGCGTGTGCCTGACTCTGTGCGCCTACACCTAGAACGCGGTAAACAAGGTCTGATTGCCGAAACCCCCAAGCCTGATGACAGCGTGTTTAAACACACCCGCCACGTTTTATGCGGTAGTAACACCGTGAGTTTAAAAGCCGCGCAACTTGCCGCTGAACAACTGGGCTATCAAACGCTGATTTACAGTGAGCAGTTATGCGGTATTGCTAGAGAAGAAGCAGAGCAACTCGCTCACTATGCTGCCACGCTAAAAGACAATATCGTTCCCACGCTCCAGCGTGGGAATGTAGCAGTGGACGCTCCAGCGTCCTCTATAAAACCGTTGGCTTTATTAGCAGGCGGCGAAACCACTGTCAACCTCAAAGGCAACGGTAAAGGCGGACGCAACCAAGAATTTGCCCTAGCCTTTGCACTCGCCGCAGAAAAACACCGCTTAACAGGGCAATGGACATTACTCAGCGGTGGCACAGATGGACGTGATGGCCCGACCGATGCCGCAGGTGGCATGGTAGATGCTGATAGCTTACAGACTATGATAAACGCAGGCATTAATCCTACCAAATACCTAAATAACAACGATGCTTACAACGCATTACATAGCTCAAACGACTTACTGATAACAGGCACTACAGGCACTAACGTCGCCGATTTACAAATTTTATTACTATACCCCGAGGAGATACCTAATGTTTGAAAAAACCATGACCATCGCTGGCTTTGATGATGACTTATTTTCAGCAATGGAAGAAGAACGCCAACGTCAACAAGATCACATCGAATTGATTGCTTCAGAAAACTACACCAGCCCACGCGTCATGGAAGCGCAAGGCTCACAACTCACCAATAAATACGCCGAAGGCTACCCTGGCAAACGTTATTACGGCGGCTGTGAGTTCGTTGATAAAGTTGAGCAACTCGCCATCGACCGCGCCAAAGAATTATTTGGTGCAGATTATGCCAACGTACAAGCCCATTCTGGTTCACAAGCCAATATGGCGGTATTCATGGCATTGATTTCAGCAGGCGATACTATCTTAGGGTTGAGCTTAGCCGATGGTGGTCATTTAACCCACGGTGCAAAACCTAATTTTTCTGGCAAACTGTACAACGCTGTTCAATATGGTTTAAATCCAGTTACGGGCGAAATTGATTATGAACAAGTCGAAGCCTTAGCCCTAGAACACAAGCCCAAATTAATCATTGCAGGGTTCTCCGCGTATTCACGCGTTTGGGATTGGCAGAAATTCAGAGACATCGCCGATAAAGTCGGTGCGTATTTTGTCGTTGATATGGCGCACGTTGCAGGCTTAATTGCCGCAGGTGAATATCCAAACCCCGTACCTTTCGCCGATGTTGTTACCAGCACTACTCATAAATCTTTACGCGGCCCGCGTGGTGGTTTAATCGTCTGTAAAAGTAATCCTGAACTTGAGAAAAAAATAAACTCTGTGATTTTTCCGGGTATTCAAGGCGGCCCGTCCATGCACATCATCGCTGCCAAAGCGGTCGCGTTCAAAGAAGCCATGCAGCCTGAGTTTAAAACCTATCAACAACAAGTGAAGAAAAATGCCAAAGCAATGGCAAAAGTCTTTATCGACCGTGGTTTTGATGTCGTTTCAGGTGGCACAGACAACCATTTAATGCTGGTGTCATTAATTCCAAAAGGCATCACAGGTAAAGCGGCAGACGCGGCACTCAACAAAGCCCACATCACCGTCAACAAAAACGCCGTCCCCAACGATCCAGAATCACCCTTCGTCACCAGCGGTATCCGTGTCGGCACACCTGCCCCCACCACACGCGGTTTTAAAGAAGCCGAAGTCACGGAAATTGCGGGCTTAATGTGTGATGTCATGGAAAACATGGAAGATGAATCTGTGTTAGCGGCAGTGCGTGAAAAAGTCGCCGTGTTATGTGCGAAGTTTCCTGTTTATAGTTAAAGCAAAAAACCTCTGAGGTTTTCAAAACCTCGGAGGTTTATCATCGGCAACCAACAAAAATGAAACTCCCCACACTCAACACGCAAATTTTACTCGGCGCATTTTTTGGTATTGTTATTGGCTTAGGCTTGCTCACTATTGGCAAAGACTCGACAATAACACAATCCAGTGTTTATGCGGCGGGTTTACTAGGGACGTTATTCATAGACTTGTTAAAAATGGTGTTGATTCCGCTGGTGTTTACTTCGATTGTGGTCGGGGTGGCAAATTTACAAGCGCATCAGCAAATTCATCGCGTTTGGATGTTGACGTTAAGTTTTTTTGTTTTTTCAATGTTCATTGCCATCGTATTAGCCTTGCTTGCCAGCCATATTTTTCAGGCAGGACGCGGTTTGCATTTGGATATGTTTCAACAAGCAATGGGGAATTTTGAGGCAAAACAGCAAAGTTTAGCCGATTTTTTCGCCCAGTTTCTGCATGGTTTGTTTATGAATCCTGTGGCTGCGTTAGCGCAAGGTAATGTGTTGGCAGTGGTGGTTTTTGCCTTGTTTTTAGGCATTGCGCTGGTGATTGGTGGCGAGCGTTATCGTAACATCCTCACCTTGTTACAAGAGTTATTAGAAATTGTCATGCAGATGGTGCGCTGGATTATGGCGGTCGCACCGTTTGGCATTATGGCGTTATTGATAAAATTAATTGTCAGTCAAGAGCTGTCATTATTAGTCACGTTGAGTCAATTTGTCGTGGTGGTCATGGGAACAACCTTAGTACATGGCGTTATCGTGTTACCGTTGATTTTATACCTAGTGACAGGTATGAAACCGCTGACTTTTTGGCACGGTGCGCGTGAAGCGTTAGTTACTGCATTTGCCACCAGTTCAAGTTCCGCGACACTGCCGATTACCTTGCGCTGCGTTGAACATAATCTGCACGTTCGTAAAGAAATAGCGCAATTTGTTATTCCCTTAGGCGCGACCATTAATATGGATGGCACGGCACTGTATGAAGCCGCCGCCGCATTATTTGTGGCTAATTTAGTTGGTATTGAACTAAATTTTTTACAACAACTGATTGTATTATTTACCGCTATGTTCGCGGCAATTGGCGCACCAGGTATTCCCAGCGCGGGCATGGTGACGATGGTGATGGTGTTGCAATCTGTGGGGCTACCCGCCGAAGCAATTGCTATTTTATTACCTGTGGATCGCTTACTGGATACGCTACGCACAGCGGCAAATGTCGAGGGCGATATGGTCGGTAGTTTGGTAGTTCAACAATTGCTCAAAGATAAAAAAAATAGCTTCGCGTAGACATGAGTTGACGACTTTGTAAAAAATAACGCTGTTAGCCCCCCCCTCCTTCTGTTTAGCCCTCATTTAAAAAGGAACACCATGCCAATTGATATTTTACTTGCCATCATCGTCGTATCAGTTATTCAATCCATTTTTGGAGTCGGGGTTTTATTATTCGGCACACCGATATTATTGTTATTGGGTTACGGTTTCGTCGATGCGCTGGGCGTATTGTTGCCTGTGTCCATTGCAGTCAATGCCTTGCAGTTTGTCAGACACTACGAAGACCTCGATACTAAATTTTATAAAAATATTCTGCTTTACACCGCGCCTGTCGTGGTAGTGTTTTTATGGCTAGTCACTACCGTCAAAGTCAACGTCGGTTTATTCATTGGTGGCGTGCTAATTTTTGTCGCCTTAAAAAGTTTTTTACCGATTATTGAGCGATTACTTAAGTCGATAGTGGTTTATGAGCGACTGTATTTAATGATTATGGGCGCGGTGCATGGCATGAGCAATCTAGGCGGCTCAATGTTGACTATCATTATTTACGCCAAAAATTACACTAAAGATAAAACCCGCGTCACAGCGGCGGCGAGTTATGCGACTGTGGCTACCTGTCAATTAATCACCTTGTTATTACTCGGCACTCAATTCACTATCGGCTACGCGGACAAAATCACCTTTATACAAATTGGCATAATCATGTTTTTGTTAACCGAAGAATTACTGTACAAAAACATTGATAATGAAAAATACAGTAAACTATTTGCGATATTCTTATTTATATCAGGCATATTGTTGCTAATAAAATCTTTATAGTATGAGAATTTTAGGTATAGATCCTGGTTCACGGCTCACAGGTTATGGCATTATCGAAGAATCAGGACGCAGTTTTAAATATATTGCCAGCGGCAGTATTCGCATTGAAGCCGATTATTTCCCTGATCGCTTAAAACAAATTTTTGATGGTATCGTACAGATTGTGGAAATGTATCACCCCGAACAAATGGCAATCGAACAAGTGTTCATGCACAAAAACGCTGATTCCGCGCTTAAATTAGGGCAAGCTCGCGGCGCGGCAATTTGCGCAGTGCAGACCAAAGGCTTGCCCGTGTTTGAATACGCGGCGCGGCAAGTGAAGCAAGCGGTGGTAGGGAAGGGCAGTGCCGATAAACTTCAAGTCCAACACATGGTGAAAATATTGTTAAGTATTCAAGGTCAATTACAAATAGATGCCAGTGATGCCCTAGGTATTGCCATCTGTCACACGCATTATCAAAAAACTGCCCTGCGTTTGCAGACTGGATTATCAAGATGATTAGATTGTGTTGACATTTAATGTTTCTCCTAAAAAGCCTTCAGATTTTGGAGTAAAACGCCAAATTGAACAGAGTAACCGAATAATTTTCACACAACTACTTATTAAACCTTTAATCGCCGTGGAAAATCAGCCATCACACTATGACACTCATCAATAAACAGGGGGAAAATGCGTCGTTACATTTAAAAACAGTTTTTGCTGCTGCTATTGATGCGATGATTGTGACTAATGCACAGGGAGTGATTGAAATATTTAATGCTGCCGCCGAGCAAATGTTTGGCTACCGTAGTAATGAAGTAATGGGGCTAAATGTTAGTATATTGATGCCAATACCTGATAGTTTGCATCATCATCTGTACATGGAACGTTATGTTGAAACACGCCAATCACGAATTCCCAGACAAGGACGTGAAGTCATTGCCAAGCGTAGAAATGGAGAAACCTTTTATGCAGATATTGCTATCAGCGATGTAATGCTAGATGGTGAAATGATTTTTACTGCTGTGATTCGTGACATTACAGTGCGAAAAAATAGAGATCAAAAAATTATTCGCTTGGCTTTTTTTGATCAAGAGACGGGACTGCCTAACGCCTATTATTTAAGTGAAAAATTAGAGGATTTACTTAAAGACCCGCACACAGAAAATTACTTAATTTCTCTCTATATAGGTAATTTAACGGACTATATTAATATTTTTGGCATACACGGGGTCAAAGATATTATCCTTGCCTTAACCAATCTACTCAAAAGTGAATTACCGCCCCAAAGTTTGATTGTACGGTGCGGATTACGCCATTTAAAAATTATTTATGCAGCAACTAACGAGCCTTTATCAGCCAATCAAGTTGCCGAACACATTCAAACTTGTCTGTGTCAGCCACTACAGATAGAAAATCATCATATTTTCTTAAATGCAAAGTTTGGTTTGGCAAAAATTATCCCACAAAAACAAACGGTTATAATGCTACTTGATTATGCTGATATTGCCTTGCATCTTGCCAAATATCGCTTTGGAAAAAACTACGAGATTTTTGAGGAAGACCTTGAAAAAACCATGCACAGGCGAGCATTAATTGTGCAAAAATTGCATAATGCAATGAATGAATTACCGTTTGAATTATATTTACAGCCACAAGTTAGTTTGGCAGAGAGACAAATTATCGGCGTAGAAGCACTGATTCGTTGGCAAGATAAAGACGGTCAATGGCTATCGCCTGCTGAATTTATTCCTATTGCTGAAACCATAGGCTTAATCAAGGATATTACGTTATGGACGTTAAAAAAAGCCTGTGCCATCGTCAAAGATTGGAAAACAACAGGTAATCAACGTTATCGTTGTGCCATCAATATTTCAGCGCACGTCCTTTGTACACCTACTTTTGTGCAAGAATTAGCGGCGATTATTGAAGAAACGGGAATTGCGCCACAAGACTTAGAGGTGGAAATTACAGAAACAGCATTAATGTCCAGTTTTGATATAGCTGTTAAAACAGTGGCGGAATTATCCGCATTAGGAATTTCAATTTCTATCGATGATTTTGGCACTGGATTATCATCGTTGGCGTATTTAAAATTATTTAATATTGATAGATTAAAAATTGATCAATCATTTATCCGCAATATTCTGACTGATGCGCGTGATCACCTGATGGTAGAGGCTATTATTAAACTCGGTCATGAACTTGGCTACCAAATAGTGTGTGAAGGGGTAGAAAATAAAGCGCAACTAAGTTTATTGGAACAACTCGGTTGTGATGAAGTTCAAGGTTATTATTTTGCTAAACCCATGCCAGTGACTGAATTTTTAGAGTTCGCGCGGAATTTTAAAATGCTTTTTGATTACAAAGGAAAAATAAATGTTTGAATATGAAGGGCTTGAAAATGAATGGTTTGAAAAATATAAAATTAACGTACCTTTAATTGATTCTGATCATTTAAACTTATTCATGGAAATCAGTCGCTTCAACGAACACTTGCAAAGTGGCATGAGTTCAGAAGAGTTAGAAAAATCGTTGAGCTTCCTCGACAAATATGTCAGCGCACATTTTGCGCGAGAAGAAATGTTAATGCGAGAAAAAGGCTATCCCCTTTATATTGAACATAAGACATTACATCTACAGTTAAAAAAAGTGGTGTTCGCCGTGCGGCGGGTTTTTCAAACGGATATTGATAAAGTAGATAAAGTAAAATTAAATGACTTTCTATACAACTGGCTAGTCGAACATATTCAAAAAGTCGATATTAAATTAGCTCCTTATGTGAATGGCCCTTATATTGGTACAGGGTTATATGCCACTGAACGGTTACAATCTATTACACTGATAGAGCAAGTGCCTTTAGATGAGGAACTGGTAGAAGTCACCGTTAAAGTCCCCATGAGCAAACAAAAAGTGATCGAGCGGTGTGCTTACGCATTTATGCACAACACGCCTGAAGCCCAAGACTTAGAAGAAATTGCTCTTGCCGCTACGGGCATGACCATCGAAGAAGCAATGGAACTTGCCGAGACCGTATTAATCAACTAATGTGAATTACGTCTTCTGGTCAGTCCGTGTGCATACGAGGACGCAGTTTTATAGCTAATATATTTTTGTGATTATAAAACCGTTCGCACTGAGCCTGTCGAAGTGTGAATGGGATCGACTGTTCGACTAGCTCACAGCTCACCACGAACGGAATCATTTTATTGTGCATTGGCTATACCTTACGTTTTTGAATGAACAGAACTTAAAACGTCAACAACAATACCGTGTTTATCTTGTAATGCCTTAGGCATTGTCATCTATTACACCCATTATCAAAACGGCACTGCGTTTGCAGACTGGATTATTAACATGATTGGATTTTTACGCGGTAAATTAGTGCTTAAAGCCCCACCCTTATTGGTGCTGGATGTACACGGTGTCGGTTATGAAATTGAAGCACCGATGACCACCTTTTATGATTTGCCCGCGCTGGGTGTTGAAATCATGCTACATACCCATTTAGTGGTGCGTGAAGATGCACATAGTTTATTTGGCTTTGCCACCGAAGCCGACCGCACCATGTTTAGAACCTTGATTAAAGTCAACGGCGTGGGCCCGAAATTGGCATTGACCATTTTATCAGGGCAAAGCGCGGAACAACTGCATCAATGTATTCATGATAATGACACCCTCGCCTTAATGCGCTTACCGGGTGTGGGTAAAAAAACCGCTGAACGCTTAGTCATTGAAATGCGAGATAGATTACCCAATTTAGGTGAAACAGCAACACTAACGCCTATCGTCGGCAATGCCAAACAAGAAGCGGTTAGTGCTTTATGTTCATTAGGTTACAAACCCTTGGATGCCGCTAAAATGGTGCAAGGCATTCATAGCGAAGGCAAAAGTTGTGAAGATATTATTCGCATGGCATTACAAGGCACGATTCGATGATAGAAACCGATAGACTAATCACCGCACGCAGTCACAGCGACGAAGAACGCCAAGACCGTGCGATACGCCCGAAACGCTTAGCTGAATATATTGGGCAAGTCGAATTACGCACCCAAATGGAAATTTTTATTCAAGCGGCAGTGGCACGACAAGAAGCCTTGGATCACGTCCTGATTTTTGGCCCGCCCGGTTTAGGTAAAACCACGCTTGCCAATATTATCGCCGCTGAAATGGGCGTAGCGATTCGGCAAACCTCAGGCCCCGTATTAGAAAAAGCGGGCGATTTAGCCGCCTTACTGACCAATTTAGAAGCCCACGATGTATTATTCATTGATGAAATTCACCGTCTCAGCCCAGCGGTAGAAGAAATTTTATACCCCGCAATGGAAGACTATCAGCTAGATTTAATGATAGGCGAAGGCCCAGCCGCGCGTTCTATCAAATTAGATTTACCTCCGTTTACTTTAGTCGGTGCAACCACCCGCGCTGGTTTATTGACTTCCCCGCTACGCGACCGTTTCGGTATTGTCCAACGCTTAGAATTTTACACCGTGGAAGAACTTGCCAGTATCGTCATGCGCTCTGCCAGAGTCTTGGGTATTGAAATGGCAGACAATGGCGCGTTTGAAATTGCCCGCCGTTCACGCGGTACGCCCAGAATCGTCAACCGCTTACTGCGCCGTGTGCGCGATTACGCCCAAGTCAAAGGCGATGGCACAGTCACCGAAGCAGTCGCCATCGCCGCACTCAATATGCTCAAAGTCGATAGCAACGGCTTCGATGCCCTAGACCGCAAATTATTGCTAACCATGATAGAAAATTTTGCAGGTGGCCCAGTTGGACTCGATACCCTAGCAGCGGCAATCAGTGAAGAACGTGGCACAATTGAAGACGTATTAGAACCGTATTTATTACAACAAGGCTTTATCATGCGCACCCCGCGTGGACGCGTAGTAACACAAAACGCGTATTTGCATTTTGGTTTACCCGTGCCTAAACAATTGGGTGTGTCGGTGGATTTATTTGAATAAAAACTGTGCGTAACTTTCCATACCATAACCAACGATTTAAAGGTACGCAAAGCGTCACTACTATTAAGTTAAGGATTTTTCCGTTCGCCCTGAGCCTGTCGAAGGGTGAATGGAAAAATTCGAAGCCCGACGTTAAGCCATTCATGCTTCGACTGTTCGACAAGCTCACAGCTCAGCACGAACGGCTTAACTTAACAGAGAAAATAGCTCAAACCACTTTGCGATAAGGTAAAAAATATGAAATTAAAAGTTATTATTCATCCTGCCGAAGAAGGTGGGTTTTGGGCAGAAGTCCCTGCTATTCAAGGCTGTGCAACGCAAGGCGATACTATTGAAGAGCTTTTAACCAATCTCTATGAAGCGGTTGAAGCCTGTCTTTCTGTGGACTTGGAAGATATTGAACTGGCGCAAAATGACAGGGTTTTGGAGATTGCGGTGTGAAAGCTGTTTCAGGAAAACACTTTGCCCGAATTCTGGAAAGTCACGGCTGGGTTTTAGTGCGGGTCAATGGCAGTCACCACGTTTATACGCAGTCTGGAAATCCTGCCCGTATTTCTCTACCCATTCATAAAAACGAAGATTTGAAAGTCGGCTTGCTCAAGCATTTTATGAAAGTGGCAGGCATTACCGAAACCGAACTGTAAGACAATTTTTGCCCAAAATAATAGCGGGGTTTTATGAGTGATGAAAAATTAGATTTAACGGTACGCACAGCGTACTCTACCTGACTTTTAACCAATTCATTATCGTTCCAACGCTCCGCGTTGGAATGTGTCTGAGGACGCTCCAGCGTCCTCGTTTCAGTCTGTGTTTTATTGATAGTTACGATTTAACAATGAAGACGCTGGAGCGTCAACCGAAGCATTCCAACGCAGAGCGTTGGAACGATTAAAAATGAAACGCCCGTCATCCATGACGAGTACAGAAAATAGGAAAAAAATGGCACAATCAATAGAACCCAATATTACAGAATTAGCGAATGGCTGGCTTAAATCTTACAAGCTCGATTATAAATTAGAACAAGAATTTTTAAATTCTGAAATTGATAAAGCTCTTAATGATTATTTTTCTAAAAATGGCGGAGTTGGCGGAAATCGTCCTGATACAAAACTGTTGTTGCAAGATAAGAATTTAAACTTTTACCCAATTCTTATTGAATATAAAGGTTATAAAGACAAACTCGTAAAACTTGACAGTAACGGACAGGTTGACAATAAAACTGCGAAAAATGAACCCAATTTAAAAAACATCAATTCATTTGCTGTAAACGGTGCGGTGCATTATGCCAATGCCTTGCTTCATCATACCAGTTACACCGATATTATCGCTATCGGAATGACTGGACACAAAGATGAAGCGGGAAAAATACAATACCAAATTGGCGTGTATTATGTTTCAAAAAGCAATTTTGGTGTTGGACAAAAAGTCGGAGCATTTTCAGATTTTTCTTTTCTAAAAAAAGAAAATTTTGATGCGTTTACTGAGCAAGTTAATACGTTGAGTTTAACGCAAGAGGAAATTGACAAACTCAAAGAACAACGAGAAAAAGAAATTGATTCCAGCTTAGTAAAGCTCAATAACGATATTTACCAAAATGAAAAAGGCTTAGGAGAAAATGACCGAGTTTATCTTGTTGCCGCTGCAATTATTGCAACGCTTGGAATCCCAAATGAAGTGCCTGTTCTTGAAAAAAGTGAATTAAAATCTCAAACATTTATGGGTGGACGTGATGGCGATATTTTAATTAATCGCATTACTGCTTTTCTAAATAAAAAAGATTTGCCTCAAGAAAAGAAAGAATTAATTATCAGAACTTTATCCAATACCTTATTAACCGAAAATATTAATAAAGTTGAAAATGGTGAAAGCCAACTTAAACGAGTTTTTACAAAAATTGTAGATGATTTAGGTATCTATTATAAAATTGGCTTAACAACGGATTTTACTGGAAAGCTATTCAATGAAATGTACGGATGGCTGGGTTTTTCACAAGATAAGTTAAATGATGTTGTGCTTACCCCGTCTTATATTGCGACACTTTTAGTAAAATTAACGAGAGTAAACAAAGATTCTTTTGTGTGGGATTTTGCAACAGGTTCGGCAGGTTTGTTAGTTGCCGCGATGAATGAAATGCTTATTGATGCTAAAAACACCATTACGTCACCTGATGAACTTGCTCAAAAAGAAATCAAAATAAAAGCAGAACAATTACTTGGTTTGGAATTGCTTTCAAGTGTGTATATGCTGGCAATTCTTAATATGATTTTGATGGGTGATGGCAGCTCGAATATTTTAAATAAAGACTCTTTGAGTGATTTTGACGGAAATTACGGTTTTGGAAAAACAGACAGCAAATTCCCTGCGGATGCTTTTGTTTTAAATCCACCTTATTCTGCAAATGGTAATGGGATGAACTTTGTTGAAAAAGCCCTTGATATGATGAATAAGGGCTATGCTGCTATTATTATTCAAAACTCAGCAGGTTCTGGAAAAGCCAAAGGATACACTAAAAAAATATTAGAAAAGCACACGCTTTTGGCAAGTATCAAAATGCCAGTAGATATTTTTATCGGTAAATCAAGTGTGCAAACCAATATTTATGTGTTTAAAGTAAATGAAAAACACCATAAAGATGAAATGGTGAAGTTTATTGATTTCTCAAGCGATGGTTACACGCGTACCAACCGCAAAAAATCCAGCAACAATTTAAAAGACACTGACAGAGCCAAAGAACGCTACGAAGAATTGGTAAACTTGGTGCGTTTTGGTAAAAGCAAACTCAATATTTTTACTGAAAAAGAATATTACGAAAATACCATAGACCCCCAAAACGGTGCAGATTGGAATCAAACAGCACTCATTGATACAAAGCCGACACTGCAAGATTTCAAGAAAACGGTAAGTGATTATTTGGCTTGGGAAGTTTCCAGTCTATTAAAACAACAAAATAGTGGGGATGACGGCTTGGGAAAATAAATGCCTCACTTCACGAGAAATTGAAAAATGTGGAGTGGGGCGAGTTTAAATTAGGCGGTTTGTTTGAAATAAAACATTATGGGAAACAACGCGCTCAAGAAGATTTACAAAAAGATGGTGAGTTGAAATATAATTTTGTAATGCAAAATGAAAACAATAACGGAGTTATTGAAAAAGTCCCTGAACAAATTGGAAATAGTTTTAATTTAATACCGAGTAATTCAATATCAGCATTTACTCACTTGAATAAAGTCTATTATCAGGCAGAACCATTCTATTCAAAACAAGGGAGTAATGTTTATACTTTAAGAAGTGAATTTTTGAATATAAAAACAGCAAAATTTATTATTTCAGCAATAAATTCAATTATTGGAAATTTAGAATATGGAAAAAATACGGCTTCTCGACTTATAGAATATAAAATCCAACTTCCCATCAAAAACAGTGAAATAGATTTTGATTTTATGGAAAGTTTTATAGCCGATATTGAAGCGGAGCGTATAGCGGAGCTGGAGGCTTATTTATTAGCTACTGGATTAAAAGATTACACATTAACAGCCGAAGAACAACAGGTATTGCAGGATTTTGTAAATGGGAATTTTACATGGGATGAATATAAAATTGAAGACGTATTGCAATGGCAATCACAAAAAGAAATTGACCCTTTAAAACTTGAAGAATTAAAAGATAAAACAGAAATGATATATCCTTTTTACGGACAATCTACCATAAATAATGGAATAATTTCTTATCATCAGCTAACAAATAAGGTTTTAAATAATAAAGATGGAAATCCAACAATTTTAATACATTCAAATAATCAAAATATTGTTTATTTAGAGACACCTTTTTATTTAAAAGATGGACACGGAGCAACCAGCGTATTGCAGTGTGCAAAACTAAATAAAAAAAATCAAATGTGTATTGTTGCTTCAATAGATAAAGTTATAAAAAATAAATACTCTTATAATCATAAAGCGACAAAAATAGAACTAAAAAGTACAGTTATAAACCTCCCAACGCAAAACAACCAACCGAATTACGCAATAATGGAAACCTTCATCTCAGCTATTCAGAAGTTGGTTATTAAAGATGTAGTTTTATATGCTGACAGAAAAATAGCACGATAGGATGGGCTGAGGTACGGAGCATCGTCAATCGCGAGCGGTAATCACACAACCTTAAGAGAAACACTCATGTCTTTATCTATTCAATTACCTGATAATTTAGTCAAGTAGGTCGGGTTAGCGATAGAGTAACCCGACACACAGGGCTTCATTTTTATATTAATCATGATAAGCAGGAAATAATTATGCTAAATTTTCAATTAGCTATTCAACCCCAAACAGAACAACGACTTAGAAAAATATTGAATGATACGCAAGATATTGAAGCCTTTGCTCAAGGTATTATTAATTATCAAATTACAGAATTACAAAAAGCCATTTTAAATATACAACTCGATTTGCAAAGCTATGAAAAAAATTATCAAATGTCATCTGATAGTTTTTACGAGAAATTTTTGCAGGGTGATTTAAACGATGATGAAGACTTTATGATTTGGTCTGGACTCTATGAATTGCTGATTGAAAATAAAAATAAGCTTTGTGAATTAAAATGATTGAAGCGTATTTTTTACAGCTTGAACAAGTTATTCAGGAATTTCCGAATTGTCGTTTTGTCACCATAACGAAAAAATCCTATAACACTAAACAAGGCTATATTTCGGGTTCAATTATTTTTGAAACTAATAACCGCCTTGATTTTGTTGAAGTAAAGCATAGCGATGTTAAACAGAAAATAAAGTATCGTTATCAATATATGGACGAAAATCAGCAGATGATTTTTCGTTATGATAATGCACCCCATCATCATGATATTGAAACTTTTCCGCACCATAAACATGAACGCGAGGACATTAAGGTAAGTCCTGAACCCACGCTTCATCAGATTTTGTTAGAAATTGCTTTATTGCAACGGTGATAACATGAGCCATGTAGAGTTAAGCAACGCTGTTGCTAACTAGACCACTAAAATTATTAATTAAATAATGACCATAAAAAATTTTACTTACCCCATTCGGGTGTATTACGAAGACACTGACGCAGGGGGCGTGGTGTATTATGCTAATTACCTGAAATTTTTTGAACGGGCAAGAACTGAAATGCTGCGTGCGTTGGGCTTTGAGCAAGATGCAATCAGAGCCAATGACGGGGTTATTTTTGCCGTGCGTTCGGTACAGGTTGATTATTTACGTCCTGCCTTGTTTAATAATCTGTTACAAACCAGCAGTGATGTGATTGAAATTAAAAAAGCCAGTTTAACGTTTAGTCAGCAAATCAGCTGTGATGGTAAACTGTTATGTACGGGCGTTATTCGTATCGCCTGTTTAGACGCATACACCCTGCGCCCCAAAGCAATTCCTGATTATTTACTTGAGTCTCTAACGCATGAATACTGATTTATCCATACTCCACTTGGTGCAAGAAGCCAGTTTTGTTGTCCAGTTTGTGATGGCATTATTACTGGTCGCCTCGCTCGCGTCGTGGACGTTTATTTTTTCTAAGCGTAAAGAATTAAGCCGTGCCATTGAAATTACCGATGAATTTGAAGAACAATTTTGGTCGGGTATGCCATTAACCGACTTGTATCGAAAATTAGCCGCGAAGGATTTTGAACCCGAAGGTATCGAAAAAATATTTTTAGCGGGTTATAAAGAGTTTTCCAGAATGCGCCAAAGCGGTACGATTGAGCCGTCGGTACAAGTCGAAAGTGCGCAACGGGCTATGCGGATTGAGTTATCACGCGAATTAGATCGGCTTGATGAACATTTGTCGTTTCTGGCGACGGTCGGCTCAACGAGTCCATACATCGGATTATTTGGTACGGTGTGGGGGATTATGAATTCCTTTATGTCATTGGGTAATACTAAACAAGCCACGCTGGCACAGGTCGCACCCGGTATTGCCGAAGCTCTGATTGCTACGGCGATTGGTTTATTTGCTGCTATTCCTGCTGTTATTGCGTACAACCGATTTTCCACCCGTTTGGATAGATTAACAGGGCGTTATGAATTATTTGTGGAAGAATTTGTGGTGTTATTACAAAGACAGGCACACAGTAAATGAGTAGACGCACGAAACGCCGTAAACCAATGGCAGAAATCAACGTCGTTCCTTATATTGATGTCACGCTGGTGTTGCTGATTATTTTTATGATTACTACGCCGATGTTACAAACGGGGGTGGAAGTTGATTTACCAAAGGCTCAGTCAGCGGTGGTGGAACAAAAAGACGATACGCCACCGATTGTGGTGTCTATTAAAGCCGATGGGCAATATTATATTAAGGCGGGGAGTGAAGAAGATGATTCTATTCAACCCGAAGAAATTAACGCCCGCGTAGTCGCTGTATTAAGTAGTAAGCCAGCAACGCCTGTGTTAATTAATGCAGATAGCAGTGTTGATTACGGTACGGTAGTGACGGTAATGGCAGCATTAAAAAATGCAGGTGTCCCCAGCGTCGGGTTGATGACCAAGTCAGAAGAGCAACCATAAACTGTAGATGGATAGTCAAAGAAAATTGTCATGGCCATTTATTCTGGCCTTAGTTTTGCATCTGTTGCTGTTGGGTTTGTTTGGCTTGAGTGCGCTATTCAAACCGAACAAAGCCACCCTGCCTGTTAATTCAGAAATTATTCATGCGATCATTGTTGATGCCTCTCAAATGCAGGCGGATGTTGAAAAAAAACAACTGGCATTAAAACAAGCTGAACAAGAAAAAGCCCAAGCCGAAGCGGCTGAGCAGGCGAAAATAGCAGCTGAAAAAGCCCGCGCTGAGGCTATTGAACAAGCCAAGGCTAACGAAGAAGCATCCCAAGAAGCCGCCGAACAAGCTAAAGTCGAGGCAGCTAAAGCAAATGCCGAAGCAGCTGAGCAAGCTAAAGCGGAGGCAAACCAAGTGAAAGCCGAAGCCACTGAACGCGCTAACGCTGAAAAAGCTAAGGAAAAAGCCGAAGCCACTGAACGCGCTAACGCTGAAAAAGCCAAGGAAAAAGCCGAAGCCACTGAACGCGCCAACGCTGAAAAAGTGAAAGAAAAAGCCGAAGCCACTGAACGTGCTAACGCTGAAAAAGCGAAAGAAAAAGCCGCAGCCACTGAACGTGCCAACGCTGAAAAAGCTAAGGAAAAAGCCGCCGCCGCCGAGCAGGCCAAAGCAGAAGCAAACAAAGCGAAAGCCGAAGCCGCTGAAAAAGCTAAAACTGAGGCGAAAAAAGCTAAAGCCGAAGCCGCTGAGCAAGCCAAAGCTGAGGCAAGTAAAGCAAAAGCTGAAGCCGCTGAACGTGCTAAAGCTGAGGCGAAAAAAGCCAAAGAAGATACACTAGCTAAGGCAAAAGCTGAGATGCAAGCAGATATGGATGCAGATGCAAAAGCCGAAGCTGATAAAGAAGCCGCGCAAGCTAATAAATCGGCTCAGAAAGCTGAATCTGAAGAAATGGCTAAAGCCATTAGTAAAAAAGCACATGGAAACATGACTATCCTTCGTGATTTCGAGGATAATTTAAAATGTGTTATTCAGGTTACATTAGACTCAAGTGGCAAAGTGATTAGAGCAGAAGTAAAGATACCCAGTAGCAATCCAATTTTTGATGGTAATGCAAAAGCCGCTGTTTTGAAATCCGCACGATTTCGCGTCCCTACAGATATAGAGCTATTTAACAAGGAATTTAGGTCTTTCCCCCTTACTTTTAAGGCAAAAGAGTAATATGTGATTTAGCAAGATGTCAGCCCACAGGTATAGTTAGAAAATAACAACATCGATTAAATAATGATTTTTAAAGTTACGTTACAGAGGTAAGCAAGTGAATTTTTTTAGACTAATTTTTGTATGTACAGTGCTTAGTTTTAATATCTCCAACAGCTACGCGGAACTAAACATTGAAGTTATTGGCGGAGCTGAAAGTGCCTTGCCTGTTGCCGTCGTGCCGTTTGCTTCTCAAACCGCACCTGTTGATATTCGTAATATTATCAATGCAGATTTAGAGCGTAGCGGCTATTTTAAAATGCTGGCAGAACAAGGAATGCCAAGCCGCCCTAGCACGCCTGCGGAAGTTGATTTTAATAGCTGGAAAGGGATAGGTCAGAATTATCTAACCATTGGTCGGGTGACTGATAATGGCGGGCAATATAATGTCGAGTTCCAGTTGTTTGATGTCTATAAAGGCGAACAATTGTTGGGTTATCAAATGAACTCATCGGCAGCCGATTTACGCAAAACTGCCCACGCCATCAGTGACATGATTTTTGAGAAATTAACGGGCAAAAAAGGCGTGTTTAGCGGTCGAATTGCCTATATTACGAGCAACAGTTTAGGCAATAGAAAGTGGTCTTATCAACTGCAAGTTGCCGATGCGGATGGTGTTAATCCACAAACGATTGCAACCTCCAATGAGCCAATTATGTCGCCCGCGTGGTCGCCCGATGGTAAGCAAATGGCTTATGTATCATTTGAAAGAAAAAGAGCCGCTATTTATGTGCAGACGCTAGCGACAGGTGCGCGTACGCGTGTTGCTGAATTTGCGGGTATTAACGGTGCGCCTGCGTGGTCGCCTGATAGTACGCGCTTAGCGGTAACGCTATCCAAAGATGGTAGCCCCGATATTTATGTGTTGAATTTAGCTACTCGCGCGTTGACTAAAGTCACCAACAGCTTGGCAATTGATACTGAACCAACGTGGTCGCCCGATGGTAATAATATCGTATTTACTTCAGGGCAGGGTGGCAAGCCGCAGTTATATATGGTCTCTAGCCAAGGTGGTAATGAACAGCGATTGACCTTTACAGGTGATTATAATGCCCGCGCTAGTTTTTCACCCGATGGTAAGTATTTGGCTATGGTGCATGGTAATGGCAATAACTACCGCATCGGCGTGATGGATATGGCAACACGGGCTATTAATGTGCTTACCTCAGGGCCTAATGATGAATCCCCTAGCTTTGCACCGAATGGTAGTCTAATTTTGTATGCGTCCAAAAAAGGCGGTACAGGATTTTTATCGGCAGTATCAATAGATGGTAAAATGCAGCAGAAATTGGTTTTTAATAGCGGTGAAGTTCGTGAACCCGCGTGGTCGCCAGCACCTTAATTTTTTGGATATAGCAGATGAAATTCAATAAAACATTCATAGCATTGCTGATAAGCACCAGTTTGTTATCAGCCTGTAGTGATGATAAAAAACCCATTAGTGTTACCGATGGTGTGCAAAATGCCGCCAATAGTAAAGTGAATGGAGCGTCCACCAACGGTTTAAATAATGGTGCAGGTGTTAATGCCTACGGACTGAATACAGACGGTATGCACGGTGCGGGTAGCGGTGAAGAATTTAATGATCCTAATAGCCCACAGGCTAAAGTCATTTATTTTATGCTCGATAGCAGTGAAGTACAGCCTGATTTTGTGCCTGTCGTTACTGCTCACGCGCAATATCTAGTCGCTAATCCCAAAATACATATTATCCTAGAAGGCAATAGTGATGAACGCGGCTCGCGTGAATACAATGTTGCCTTAGGCGAACAACGCGCTAGATCCGTTGCTAATATAATGAAATCGCATGGTGTGTCGGACAGCCAACTGCAAACGGTAAGTTATGGTGAAGAAAAACCTGCGGCAATGGGCAGTGATGAATCGGCTTGGGAACAAAACCGCCGTGTTGAAATTGTTTATACGAGATAACACAATGAAAAAATATGCTTTTTTATTATTATGTCTTTGTGGCAACGCGTTTGCAGAATCTGAATTATTACCCCCTGTGATTGACAATTCATCTTACCCAGCCTCTGCGCCACTACCTAATGCGGCTGCCCCTTCGTCTAAGGCATTGTATGATGTCATCGCGCGTTTGGATCAATTACAAAATGAAGTGCAACAACTGAGGGGCAAGGTAGAAGAGCAGGGCAATTTGATTTCTGAACTGAAAAAAAATCAAACGACCATGTATTCTGACTTTGATGAACGCTTACAAAATGCAGAAAAAGGCGGTAGCCCAAGTCCAGCCGCTCAGCCCATTGCTGAAACACCGCCAGTCCCTCAGACCACAGTGACCGATTTGTCAGCACCACTCCCCGTTCCAGTTCCAGCTCCTGCGCCTGTTGAACCAGAAGTGACAGCACCTGCGCCACCTGCACCTAAACCCCCAGAAGTGCAAGCCTCAGGCGGTGAAAAACAAGCCTATCAACAAGCCTATAGCTCACTGCGTAGCGGTAAAACCGACCAATCAATAGAGCAATTTAAAGCCTATTTAAGTCAGTATCCAACAGGCGGCTATGCGGATGTTGCTAACTATTATTTAGGTGAAGCCTATCGTGTTAAACCCGATGCTGATTCCGCGCGGCAGGTCTACAATCTCGTGCTGGAAAAATACCCTAACAGCACCAAAATAGCCGATGTTTTATTAAGACTAGGTACGATTGAAGCGGATCAAAAAAATAACGAAAAAGCGCGTGAATATTTGACGCGTGTAACCGCCGAATTTGCCAACACTCCCGCTGCCCATTCGGCAGAGAAAAAACTACAACAATTAAAGTAATGACCCATTCACTGCGCATTACTGAAATTTTTTACTCACTACAAGGTGAATCCAATACCGTAGGCTTGCCCACGGTATTTATTCGCCTGACAGGTTGCCCATTACGCTGTGTGTATTGTGATACCGCTTATGCCTTTACGGGCGGTAAAAAAATGACATTAGCGGATATTCTGGCTGACGTTGAACAATATGGTGGCAAATACATCACCGTCACAGGTGGTGAGCCATTAGCCCAACCTGCTTGCCTTGAGTTAATGACCCAATTACTGGATAAAGGCTATACCGTTTCCCTAGAAACCAGTGGTGCGCTTGATGTGTCAGCGGTTGACCTGCGTGCAATCAAAGTTATGGACATAAAAACCCCTAGCTCAGGCGAAATGGATAAAAATCGTTATGCCAACATTGAACATCTCACTACGCAGGATCAAATTAAATTTGTTATCGGTAACGATGACGATTACAGCTGGTCAAAAGCAATATTAGCCGAATACGACCTGCTTAATCGTTGCGAAATTTTATTTTCACCCGTTATGGGACAGCAAAATCCAACAGAACTTGCCGACAAAATTCTCAGCGATAGACTGCCCGTACGTTTTCAAATTCAACTTCATAAACTGCTTTGGGATGATGCCCAAGGCAAATAAATACTATGCAAAAAAAAGCCATTGTCCTGCTATCAGGCGGATTAGACTCCATCACCGTACTCGCACTTGCCCAACAGCAAGGTTTTAAATGCTACGCCCTCAGTTTTGACTACGGGCAACGCCACAATGCCGAACTCATCGCCGCCGCTCAAATCGCTGCCGATTACCAAGTAGCCGACCATAAAATAATTAAACTGGGCTTAGGTTCAATAGGTGGTTCAGCACTCACCGATGAACACATCGCCGTGCCGCACACCTTACAAACAGGCATACCTGTCACCTATGTCCCAGCCAGAAACACCATTTTCTTATCATTTGCCTTAGGTTGGGCAGAAGTCCTGCATTTGCACGACATTTTTATCGGCGTAAATGCCGTTGATTACTCAGGCTATCCTGATTGCCGCCCCGAATTTATCGAAAGTTTTCAAAAATTAGCCAACCTAGCCACCAAAGCAGGCGTAGAAGGCACGCATTTTTCCATTCACACCCCGCTGATACACCTAAGCAAAGCAGAAATAATCAAAACAGGCATAGCCCTAGATGTTGATTACCAACGCACCGTATCCTGTTATTCCGCCGATGAACAAGGACACGCCTGTGGCGAATGCGATGCCTGCCGCCTAAGAAAAGCAGGTTTTATTGAAGCAGGCATTCCAGACTGCACACGTTACCAAAAATAAGTGTTGCATAATTCATAATAATCGTTATAATTGTCTTTCTTTGTTGGGTCGTTAGCTCAGCCGGTAGAGCACCGCACTTTTAATGCGATGGTCGCGCGTTCGAATCGCGCACGACCCACCATCATAACCCTTTGATGGACAAAGAAATTTCAATAAGATTGCCCGTCGAATTGAAGCAACATAACCGTAGCAAGGTGCTTGTTAGGCGCACTTCTACATTATTTGCTCAATGAGGTGGCGTAATGAACCCGCAAAACCAATTCTCTCTAGTCCAATCTTGGACTAAAATCCAAAATTATTTTTACCTTAGTCAATGCTTATTGTGCGTTGTTTTTTGCGTAAAAAATAATCCCAAATTTTCGCTTATCACCTTTGCAATTGCAGGGGGTGTGTAATGGCTTACATTAGACCCTTGGCAAACAATCACTTTCGCGCCGATGTTCGCATGAAAGGCATTGTCAAAAACAAAACCTTCCCTACTCAAATACTCGCTCAAGCATGGGCGGATAAAATTGAACTCAGTATCAAAACCATTCCTAATCTGGAACAATCGCAATTGCTGGCACTGTCTGATGCTGATATTGATAGCATGGGCGGTGAAGAATTATTTAAGCAGTTGGATGTTGATCTGTTTGCAATTCGTAATTCAGCCAAGTTAGAGGCGATTAACGTCCTTAGCAAAAAAGGGTAATGGGTTAAATCTGTAATTAAGTATAAATATCGCGCCCGAATTCGACCTTGTTAATGAGTAAACCGATGACCGTATCGTGCATCAACTCTAGTTTTGAGAAACATAAGGTCTTGCGTGTAAGTCGCTGTGCCAAGTTCGAAAGTTCAGGTTTTTAGGTTTGATTTTCTGTGTATTGCGCTTACCAATCTCATGGTTATCCGCCTCAAGGTGGCGATTATAAGCACCCCAATCATCTGTGTATAAGCGACTAACATTAAAGGGGGCAAGCAAGGTTTTGAGTTGTTTGAATACGTCATCCTTGTGCTTACCAAATACATAAGCGAGTACCGTGTTAGTGGCATGGTCAACGGCGTGCCACAGCCAGCGTTGGTTAGATTTATTGCCAACATAAGACCACTGCTCGTCCATTTCAATCTCGAAAGCGGCTTCTAGCCTGACTTCCAGCCCGCTATTCGCGCTGAATTCAATTAGCTTTGGATGAATTTGTACCAACGTATTGGCTTTTTTTTAACGTGCTAATGAGGGTGTTCTTGTTGATTTTTAGCACCCGTGCCGTAGCGCGGATACCGCTGCCATTGATTGCCATTTCCACTATCTGCTTTTTAATCCCTGCTTGGCAAGCTAGGTATCGGTAATTCAGCATAAAGGTTTTTGTCATGCACAACGGATTTTGACAACGGTAACGCGCTTCGCCAATTGCATTGCGTCCAGCCTTACCAATCTGGTTACTTTTACAGGATGGACAGGTGATTTCTTGATAGCAGGTCATAAGGTTTTGTATGGGCTAGTTAGCTTCTTTCTGCCCCTGATTTTAACCCGATTTACAGATTTAATAGGCTAACTAGGATGTGATAATTGCTATAACTATCAGTAGGGTTAGAAACGCTATTAAAAGCGGTACTTTAATAGCGTTTCTTTTGATTGCTTTTTAATTAATAAGCCGTCTTTTTAGGATTAGAACCGTATTCATTTTCACTAGGTGTGCTGTCTTTTACCATGAAAATCAGCAGTACAATCGCTCCGATGAGTGGGATTAGTGCAATAAACATCCACCAACCACTGTGGTCAGTATCATGCAGTCTACGCACTGCAACTGCTAGGCTTGGAAGGAGTACCGCTAGTGAATAAATGCCACCTAATAATCCCATACTTACATTCGCAGCCATCTCTGCATCAGCACCACCCATAGTGCTTTCAGCACTGCCACTACCCATCGCTACGTCAATGATGGTCAGAATTATGCTGATGATGGTGCTGAATAAAACAAAGTACCAATACTCTGATCGACTGGCTCTACCGCTAAATACAACATATTTTTTTAAAACTTCAATATACCAATTCATATTTTTCCCCTTTTTATATGATGCCCTTAATGAGTACGTCAAATGACACGGGCGAATTAACATCTAACATGATTCAGTAACCACCATCGTAGGTGTATAACTGAGCTTCGATGCTATCATTTATTATCTCAATTAAGAAGTTAATTTAATGAGTCTAATCAGCTTAGTCTCTGTATTTTCGGTCTAATTTTTGCTATAAGAAATTGTTAAACATAAAACCAGTAGGACAATAAAGTATGTTGATTTTTGTGAGTTAATGTAAGTTATGATAAAAAACTGATTGATTTTTGGAGTTGGCAATTCAATCGCTGCATCAATAAATTATATAAATCAGTCACTAAAAACACCGACTACCACTTATCTTTAGTTTGTTTAGCGGCTTGGTTTTATGGATAATGTAGTTATAGGTTTCAATGGCTTCAAACAGTTCAATATAAAAGGCTTGGCAATATGACAGAGTTAATGAGTAGCGGAATAGAATTAATGTTTGCTGGAATGACCATCGTGTTCTTATTTTTGGTTATGTTGGTGGGTGCAATTAATCTCATGTCGTTTTTAGTACAGCGATTTTTCCCTGAGCAACCAACAACAGCAATTCATCTCACCTCAGGTGGTGTTGATAAAAATGTCATTGCCGCTATTACTGCCGCCGTGCATCAGTATCGAAGCAAACATAAATAATTTTTTAACATAAAACAATCAACGTGACTCACTGAGCCGATGATAAATATAGACAGGTTTCTGGAGAACTATTAAGAATGGCACGAGATAAAAAAAAGCCCCTAGCAATCACTGAAGTTGTTTTGCGTGATGCCCATCAATCCATCTTAGCTACTCGTTTACGCATTGAAGATATGCTACCCATCTGTGAAAAACTCGATGCCATCGGTTATTGGTCTATTGAGTCATGGGGCGGCGCAACCTTTGATGCTTGTATTCGTTATTTAGGAGAAGATCCGTGGGAACGGTTACGCTTATTAAAAGCGGCAATGCCTAACACACCGCAACAAATGTTGTTGCGTGGACAAAATATTTTAGGGTATCGGCATTATGCCGATGATGTGGTCGATAAATTTGTCGAACGCTGTGCGATTAATGGCATAGACGTGTTCCGCATTTTTGATGCGATGAACGACATGAGAAATATCGAACACGCAGTCAAAGCGGTATTGGCTACTGATGCTCATGCGCAAGGTACGATTTCTTATACCACTAGCCCCGTACACACCATAGAAACGTGGGTAACGTTAGCGAAACAAATCGAAGACATGGGGGCGCATTCTATTTGTATCAAAGACATGGCGGGCTTACTCAAACCTTACGAAGCGTTTGAACTCGTTAGTCGTTTGAAAAAAAGCACCAAACTACCCATTCATCTGCATTGCCATGCGACCACAGGCTTGAGTGTTGCAACTATCATCAAAGCCGCTGAAGCGGGTTTAGATCATGCCGATACCGCTATTTCATCTATGAGTATGACTTATGGACATAGCGCGACAGAATCTATTGTTGCTAGTTTAGAAGGCACGCCATACACGACAGGTTTGGATTTAGTGAAGCTGGAAGAAATCGCGCACTATTTTAGGGATGTTCGCAAAAAATACGCCCAATTTGAGGGCAGTATGAAAGGTGTAGATGGACGTATTCTTATTGCTCAAGTTCCGGGTGGTATGTTGACCAACATGGAAAGCCAGTTAAAAGAACAAGGCGCGACTGATAAATACGACGAAGTGCTACAAGAAATACCGCGTGTGCGTGCCGATTTAGGCTTTATTCCGCTGGTGACACCCACCTCACAAATTGTTGGAACACAAGCCGTTATCAACGTATTAAGCGGTGAACGTTATAAAACCATTACTAAAGAAACCGCAGGCGTATTAAAAGGTGAATACGGCGCAACACCTGCGCCAGTTAATGCTGAACTACAAGCACGGGTATTAAACGGATCATCAGTCATTACTTGCCGTCCAGCCGATTTAATCGCCGCTGAAATGGATAAACTCATTACTGAAGTCCAAGAAAAAGCCAAAACAGAAGGCGTAAAATTAGCAGCGAATATTGAAGAAGACGCGCTGATTAACGGTATGTTTGCCCAAGTCGGCTGGAAATTTATTGCTAATCGTGGCAATGCCGCAATGTTTGAAGCCGCACCTAGTGCGCAGCCTGTTGTTGCACCTCAAGCGACAAAAAACAATCAAAAACCGACTGGCACTGAAACTTACGTTGTCAATGTTGATGGCAGAAACTTTAATGTCGCAGTGAGTGCGGGTGATACCACATTCGCCATTCAAGCGGCGACTAACAGTGTAGAGGTTGCTCCACCGAGTGATGGGGCTACCATTGAAGCACCGATGGCAGGCAATATCCTAAAAATATTGGTGAGTGTGGGTAGCACTATTGCCGCAGGTGATGTAGTTGTCATCATGGAAGCCATGAAAATGGAAACTGAAATACGTTCAAAATATACAGGCATAGTCAGTGCCATCCACGTTAAAGAGGGTGGTGCGGTTGCTGGTAGTGATTTGTTGATTTCGCTATAACGCTTTAATAAAAGGGAACAGGCATGGAAAATCTTATTTCACTCTGGCACAGCACAGGACTTTACAACTTTACCGCAGGTCAGGCATTCATGATGCTGGTCGGCTTTTTGTTATTGTTTCTGGCGATTAAAAAAGGATTTGAACCCTTATTACTATTGCCCATAGGCTTTGGCGCGATACTCAGCAACATTCCTATCGCGGGTATTGCCGAAGAGGGCGGATTATTGTCTTACCTCTATTTTGGTATCAAAGCGGGCATTTTCCCGTTGCTCATTTTCATGGGTGTCGGAGCAATGACCGATTTTGGCCCCATGATTGCCAATCCTAAAACGCTATTATTAGGGGCGGCGGCGCAATTTGGTATTTTTGCATCTTTGTTGGGTGCGTTAGCACTCAACATCGTTCCTGGTTTAGAATTTACGTTAAAAGATGCCGCAGCTATTGGCATTATTGGTGGCGCGGATGGCCCGACCGCCATTTATGTTGCCTCAAAACTAGCTCCTGATTTGCTGGGTGCAATTGCTGTTGCCGCTTATTCCTACATGGCATTAGTACCGCTCATTCAACCGCCTATTATGCGAGCGTTAACCACTGAAGCCGAACGTAAAATTGAAATGCAGCAACTCCGCGTGGTTAGCAAAACTGAAAAAATCGCTTTTCCGTTAATGCTGTTATTACTGTCTATTTTATTACTACCGTCTGCTACGCCACTGATAGGAATGTTTGCACTCGGTAATTTAATGAATGCGTCGGGTGTGGTTGAGCGATTAAGTCAAACTGCCCAAAACGAACTCATCAACATCGTCACCATTTTCTTAGGCTTGGCAGTCGGTTCAAAACTCAGTGCCGAAGCCTTTTTACAAGTGAAAACCTTGGGTATTTTAGCCTTAGGCGCGTGTGCATTTGCCATCGGCACAGCCTCAGGTGTCATCATGGCAAAAATCATGAACCGCTTTAGCACCACTCTGATTAATCCATTAATCGGCGCAGCAGGTGTTTCCGCTGTCCCAATGGCAGCGCGAGTTGCCAACAAAGTCGGCTTAGAAAGCAACCCCCACAACTTCTTATTAATGCACGCAATGGGTCCCAATGTTGCAGGCGTAATAGGTTCAGCCGTCGCCGCTGGTGTGTTATTGAGTTTAATTAAATAACCGAGATAGCCGATTCGATAGCATACGAGTGAATCCCAGCACAACCAGTGCTAATCGCTAACAGCAAAGACCAGACAGGTTTTTAAAACCTCTCTGGTTTTTTTATTCTGTTATAAAAGTTTAAATAATGTTTTATCTTGGTGTTGATAGGTAATACTACTATATGCGCTCAATTTATTCGTGTACGCTGTGCGAATTTAGATTCGCTTTTGTATGCCAAAATTATGATGATGAATAATTTAGAGAAATTAGTTAAACATGGTTGTTTAGGTTTTTATGACCAAGTAGAAATTACGGAGGTTTTTGCTTTTTTACCAGATAAAACTGTTATTAATATTTTAACTATTGTGGTGGCAGAAAATAGGGGTGAAGCTAATTTGATTAAACCGACAATAGTTAGTGAAAAAATGATAAAACTAAACTCTTTAAAAGGTTGGATTTTTGGTATTAATCGATATACAAAATTAATCGCCGACATACTAACTGACTTTATGGAGTTAAATACTCATAATAAATGGTTAGCCTCTGGTAAAGAACTATTACTTGGGAAAATTGAATATCAAGAACCGAAATTTGTAACGCCAGATGAACTCACTCCTATCAATAATATTCTTAAAAATAATTTCTGGAATGGCTCTTATATTGCGGAATGGTTTGATGAAGAAAAATTACATTTTAAGCCATTTTTAGACAATCCACCCTTGTTGCAAGAGCTATCTGAAAAAATTCAAATATACTGTCCAATAGCCTTGGCTAGTGTTTCAGACCGTTTAGGTAATATCATATTTCAAGTTCCTATTACCATTTTAATGACAAAATTTGGTCATTCTGGGCAAGAAAATAATTTACAATTAAAAATGGCATGGCATCCAGAAGCTAAACCAAGACCATTAAGATTAAATTGTGAAATGGAACATGACCAACTTATAGCAGGCTATTTCTCTTGTGAAGTCAAAGATGAAATTACCATTATTCCCATGAATCATGATTGTGGTTTACATAAAGGAATTGTATGGGATGATAAAAATAAATTAATACTAGCTGCAACTCGTCCTAATGCTTTTATTCGTGCCGTGTCATTTGGTATGGGGATAGTTGAACACGAACCAAGAATTTTTAAAATCCATGATGGAGAAAATAAAAAGGAAATTAGGGTTGGAATGTTACACAAACAAAGAAACAGGTTAATTGGTTTACCTAGTTCAAAACCAGAATACTGGACTCAAGAACGATTATATAAAGATGAAAAAGAAATACTAAGAAAAGGTCGCAAGTTTGTTCAATATAAACCAAACCCGAATAAAGATACACATGAATTGGCATTAAATGATTTAAGAAAATTAATTCATCAATATGGAGAATATGGAGTTTGGCTATGGGATCCATATTTAAATGCTCATGATGTTATTAATACATTGTTTTATTGTTCATTTATTGGTGCAGAATTAAGAGCAATTACCAATCTTGAAACTTATTCAGAGTCTAAAAAAACAAGCAAAAAAGAGCAATTAGAAAATCAAAGAAACATATTTAATGAGCTTGAAAGTAATTTCTATGGACTTAGATTAGAATTTCGCGCCCGTATTGGTAATACAGGCTGGGATTTTCATGACCGTTTTTTGATTTTTCCAAATACTCAGCAAGGTACTCTAGCATGGTCATTAGGAACATCTGTGAACAGTTTAGGAAAGAAACATCATATTTTACAACAAGTTGATGATGGGCAGCTTATTGCCGATGCTTTTATAGAATTATGGAATCAACTCGACAAGCCAGATAATTTATTATGGAAACATTTATGAGTCATTATAAAGATGAGTATAAAGCTCTGCTAGTAGATTTAATAAGCAAAGCAGAATCTTGTCAAATAGAATCGCCTGTTGAAATAATAGAAATCATAAAACAGCAGACTCAACCTAATTTTTCTTTTGACCATACTCTTTTTCAAGAGCTTCATACTAGGTTGCCGTTATTTCATGCGTATGAACCACCAAGCAGATTCACTGGGCAAGAAAAACATCAAATTACTATGCTGATAGCTTGGCTTATTTCAGGCTTACAGAACTGGACTAAGTTGCATGATACAGATTATTCTGAATTAAAAACATTTTTAGTTATTTTAAATAGATTTAATATCAATAATTCTTGGATTCAAGTCATAAATGCAATTCCAGAGTTCATGCAGCTTTGCGTTCAACTTGTGCAAAAAACACCGCATAAGGTGTTTGGTAATTTAATCCTTTTCGAGGGCGGTGGTTGAGGCGGTGCATGACTGCTTCAACCTGTTCATCGGTAATGTCCTCAAAACTGCTGCCTTTGGGGAAATACTGACGAATCAAGCCATTGGTGTTCTCATTCAAGCCCC
>MBQZ01000072.1 GCA_002134785.1 Crenothrix sp. D3 | reverse complement strand
CCTACATATCGTGTATGTGAGCTCGCTAAAAAACAAGTGACTGTCGTACTGTCAGGGGATGGTGGTGATGAGAATACGCACTGGTTATCGACGCTATCGCTGGCATACTTACGAAGACCAAATGCGCACATGGCTGCCAGATAGTATTAGAAAGCCAGCATTTGGTTTTTTGGGACAGGTTTATCCCAAAGCAGATTGGGCACCAAAAATATTAAGAGCAAAATCTACTTTTGAATCAATTGCTCGAGATTCTATGGAAGGCTATTTTCACAGTGTATCAGTGTTATCTAATGAATTACGTAGCAAACTTTTTAATGATCAATTAAAACTTGATTTACAAGGTTACCAAGCCGTAGAAGTATTCAGAAGGCATGTTAATAAGGCACCAACAGAAAGCTCTTTATCTCTTGTTCAATATTTAGATATAAAAACTTATTTACCAGGTGATATTTTAACCAAGGTAGATAGAGCTAGTATGGCACATGCCTTAGAAGTAAGAGTGCCGTTACTTGACCATAAATTGGTTGAATGGATGGCTGGACTGCAACCAGACATGAAACTTAGAGGTCGTGAAGGTAAGTACATTTTTAAGAAATCCTTAAAACGTTACTTGCCTGATGATATTTTATATCGTCCAAAAATGGGTTTTTCTGTGCCTTTAAATACTTGGTTTAAAGGTTCTTTAAAAGATAAAGTACGTGAAGCTTTGCTAGGAACAACGATAACCCAATGCGGTTTTTTTAATAACTCATTTATAGAACAAATGGTTGATCAACATCAAAGCGGCTTAAGAGATTACAGTTCGGCAATCTGGTCGCTATTAATGTTTGAAGCATTTTTACGAAACAATATGTAGTTGTCGATTAAACTTCATAATTTAACATAATATACATTATACGAAGTTATGTGGATATTCGTTGCGACTAAAGAAACCGTACTCTATTAGTTAATATCATGGTCTTCAATGTTAACCAGCCTTATGTTAGAGATTTTCTTATTTGTAACCAATGCACTACAAACATCTAGTCCAAGATCTATATCATGCAAATACCATTCGCAAATATTTCCGCATACTTTAGGAATTCGTAAGAACTTCATCGGATTTTCAGGATTAATTACACAATGATGTAAACCTAAGACAATTCCATATCCAGTAGCTTTTACAAAAGCCTCCTTACGCGTCCAAAAACGATAAAATTCATTTTTTTTTTCATTTTCTGGTAGATTTTTCCAGAAAACTTGTTCTTCTAAAGCAAAACATTTATTAACCAGCCCAGTTAAGTTATTTCTTGGCTTACACACTTCTACATCAATTCCCAATCTACAATGCCAACCAATAACAAGTGATAATCTATCATTTGAATGTGCTATATTAAATTCAAAATCAGGGTACTCTTCAAGGTAAGGTTTCCCATGTTTTGTTTTTTTTATGCTTATTTTTTCAGGTAACTGACCTATCGTTTGCCCCAACAAACTTCTTACACGCCCGTGCACTTCAACATAACGCATTTGTAACAAGTTATTTTTAATTTTTGCAGCATGTGTTTTTTCAGTTTCAGCAAGAATGCGCCAATATTCCTGATAATTTACATTCTTTGTCGCTAAATGTCCGTGCCAAATTACTACTTCATTATTATCTAACAATAGCCCTACCCTCACCACGCTTATCAGTAGCCGCAGACAATAGTTTGGTTATTTTATTTAAACTAACGGCTTGCATATTACCATAAGGATATTTTGTCTCTTTTAATTGATGCCCCATATCTTCCAGATTTTTCACTTCAATATCAGTTAATGCACCACTTTCATATTCAATGAAATCAGGCATAAATTGATGATGAAATCTTTTAACCTGTACCCAAGATTCAGCTCCATTTCCCTTAACGAAATCCAGTGCAGCTAAAAGCATCATAGAAGTAATACGACTGCCCCCAGGAGTTCCAATTACAGCAATATCTGTTTCACTTTCTAGGAAAGTAGGGGTCATGCTCGACAGCATCCTCTTACCAGGTGCTATGGCATTAGCAACGCCACCTACAAAACCATAGCCATTAACGGCGCCAGGCAGGCTATCAAAATCATCCATCTCATTATTCAATAAAACCCCAGTTCCTGAAGCTACAAACCCTGAACCAAAAGGAAAATTTATACTAAGCGTAGCAGAAACCCTATTTCCTTCATGGTCAATTATTGAAAAATGTGATGTATTTATACCTTCGGATTCATATTCACTAACACTAGATAGTAGATTACTGGGCAATGCTTTATCAAACCGAATACTACTGCGCTGACCAGCAGCATAGTCTTCGTTCAATAAGCGTTCAACTGGAATCGAAATAAAGTCTGAATCTCCTAAATAGATAGAACGATCGTGATAAGCTCGGCGAAGTGCTTCAATGATTAGATGCTTACGAGTAAGTTCATCCATTTTCTGCAAATCATAGCCGGACAATATATTTAAAGCTTCAATCAAAACAATACCACCGGATGATGATGGTGGCGCACTGGTGATTTTAATACCTTTATAAATTCCAGTTACAGGTTTACGTTCAATAATTTGATAAGAAGTAAGATCATCTTTTGTCCATATACCACCAGCATTATTAACACTTTCTACTAACTTATCAGCAATAGAACCGCTATAAAACCCCTCTCGACCTGAGTTGGCAATGAGGGTTAATGTCTTGGCAAGATCTGGTTGCCTGAGTATTGAGTAGAGGTTGGGTAATGCTCCATCCGTGAGAAATATTTTGGCTGCCTGAGATTGTTTTTTAATCACATCCTCTCTAAGTGTTAGTAGCTTTAGATACCGCTGACTAATTGCAAAACCCGTTTTGGCATATCTTATAGCAGGTGTTAAACTTTCAGCTAATGACAACTTACCGTATTTTTCAGATAGATACACCATTCCTGCAGGCATTCCTGGAATAGCTGACGCTAATGCACCATCGAGAGAAAGTTTTTCAATAACCTTTCCATTTTTATCAAGATACATCTTACTATCAGCAGCCAAAGGGGCACGTTCTCGGCCATCAATTAGTGTTTCCAGATCGTCTTTTTGCCTATGTAGTAACCAATAACCCCCTCCACCCAATCCAGACCCTGATGGTTCAACCACTGCTAATGTAGCGCTAATAGCTACAGCAGCGTCAAAAACATTACCTCCTTTATCTAAAATTTCAAATCCAGCAGCGGTAGCTAATGGGTGAGCGCTTGCAATTGCTACTTTTTGATTATGAGCATAAATCTGAGTAGTATTTAAAAGAAACAGCAATATAAAGGTTAGATATCGCATAGTTATTATTGAAGTTACTGTCCAGCCAATCATAAAGACTTACGATACATACGTATCAAGGCAAAAAACGCCAAAAAATCATACAGGCCATGAATTATGATAGGAACCAATAAGTTTTTTTCAGTTCCATAATTTAACGATAAACCTAAATATATACCGACTAGGCCAGCTAATAATGCATACAGAGGAGTAACTGCATGTACCAACCCAAAAATACAATTACTAATAACCAAACCTGCAGTTACACCCCAGAATTGTTCAATCCAAGG
>MBQZ01000071.1 GCA_002134785.1 Crenothrix sp. D3 | reverse complement strand
CTCCCTTACATATAGCAACTGCTTTATTTCGAATCGTCCCCGCTCTAAATCCTTTATCATCATGATGAATATAACTAAGTGATATAGGACTATCTGTACAGTAACCCTTTGCCGTTTCGAGATTATTTTCGCTGGACCCATCATCTGCAATAATAATTTCAAAGTTTTTATCCTGCTGGACAAATAAGCTTTCTAAACACAAAGTTAGTGCGGAAGGCCAATTATAAGTAGTGACAATAACGGATATTAAATTCATTAATGATGTGCTTGTTCAATTTATCTTTTCAGTAACTTAGTTTTTTATAACCGTATTATAACTTTTGACGCAGCGCCTCAAGTTACTAGCTCTTTATATTGAATAAGTAATTGGTTAGCCAATTTCTCATATGTATAACTTTTCGCAACATGATTAAACCCACTCGTTCCAATATCATTTCTTAGGTCGCTATTCTGAAGTAATTGGACGATCTTTAATCCAAGATCGTCTAAATCTGAATACACACTGATATGCTGTTCAGGAATAAAATGCCTTTCTAATTCAGGCGCCCAATCTGTTAAAAAACAAGATCCAGAAGCAGGTACTTCGAAGAAACGCATATTAAGTCCACTACAACCATCATTTCTTGAAGCGTTAAGCACGATTTTTGCTGAATTGAATAATCGATTTAATTCAGCACCAACTATTTTTGTACCTTTGTATATTTTACAAAGATCACGATATGAAAGATTACTTTTTGTCATCCATCCCGGCCCATATAGAGAAATATTTTTTGTCACGCTTAATACTTTTTTAATGACATCTTCTCTCCAAGGACTCCAATTACCAACAAAAACCACATCAATATTTTGAATACAGTTGTCAATTTTATAAAAGCTTTTTGGATTAAACGCGTGACATAAATAGTTCGCAGGCAAACCTTCACTATTTAATAAATCAATCGCTTTTTGACTAAATGAGTTATACAAATCAAATGGCTTTGCATTAATGCGTAATAAATTAATATCATCATCAGGCTCAGTCCACCATCCAATTTTTGGCACATTAATTTCAGTTAAGATTTCATTAGCATAGGCTACCCCATGAATGAATATTACTAAATCTGGCTGAAATGTCTCATATTTTTTTTTGAAAGAGCTAGAAAGATAATTCAATCGATTTAATGAATGATTAGGAAAAAAATCATATCCCTTTTTCACTAACCGTAAATTTCGCGCAAACTTATTAATTGGCTTTATAACTCTTTTATAAAACCAATGATTATTTTGGCAAGTTATAAACAATTCTGTATTTATGCCCAGTAATTCAAATGCTTCTTTTAATTGAAACGCAATAGAATAAGATTCTAAATAAGAAATTAAAATTTTTTTCGGATGAACTAAATCTTGCTTGGAATCCATATGCACTCCTTTTAATTTAAGGTCATAATGGGAGCACCTTTAATTAAAGGTGATAATATATTCAAAAAAATTTTATGGTCTTCCCTGTTTTCAAAAAAACAATTTATTTTTCTATGTAAATTGTGCCTTATCTTTACCATGAAGAGAGGCAAAACATATTGCTATCATTGTCGCAAACCAGTGCCCCTCATTATGATCCAAAAGAGGACTGTTAAATACACTAGTGATAATCAAAGAAAGCAAGATTCCTTGAGCGAACCACTTTTCTTTATTAGGCAGTTTTTTCGCATAATAATACTGACTTGCAAGAAAACTTAAGTAAATAAATAACCCTACCAATCCCAATTGAACGCCTATCATGAGAAATTCATTATGTGGATTCCTTGATGCCAAAAGCTCATCAGGAACAAGTCGTTGATACTCTTTGCTGTAACTACCCGTACCATGACCTAATAAAGGTTTTTCAGACATCAATTTTAAAGAACTTTTCCACCATCCATATCTTAAGCCCATCGATGATTCAGTCTGTTCGGGAACTGGCTGCAAATATGCTTTAGTATTCGCTATACCTTCACTAATTCGGCTAGACTTATCAGAAAAATTTAAATACAGGGTTAATGAAAAGCCAATTGCTAAAATAATAAGTAATCGTTGTTTATTGCCAAATCGTTGTATTGAAAACAACAAAATTAATGCAATTACAATCAATTGGCCAGTGCGACCGGGCACAACAAAAAACAGATTATATAAAGATAATACAAATAGAGCCAAGTATAACTTCCTATTTAGCAAGCTATCATAGGCTTTATGTAAACAATAAAATGCAAAAAAAGAGATAAAAACACTATGTGCAATTCGATTTTTAAAAGATGAATCGCCTTGTTTATTCAAATCAAAGATACCAAAATGCATTAAATAAGACACGAAAAGAGTAAGTATCGATGAAATAAAAAAAGCTTTCCAAGCCCAACCACGATAATGCTCTGTTGTTAAAATTGAAATAAAAATAGGAATAAATAATAACTCCCTATATTTCATTACCATCGAAAAAGCTTCACCACTGGTTGCGCTGGTGTAACTTGCCCCCAAAATAAACCAAAAGAACAAAAGCATAGCTGAAGCGGCAACTGGATTTCTATTTAATGTCCCAGGTAGCTCTATAAACCGAGTAGAAAGCAACCAAATCGACCCAATCAAGGCAGATAAAATTATTGCCAAAGCGGTTGAAAAATAAATCGCAACCACCAATAAAGCAATAATAAAACTTTCATATCTATGCGCATGCATCTGTAAGCGCCGAGCCAATGTGGCATTAATATCCATAATTGATAATATTCATTATTTACACACACGTCCACTTAATATCTAACAAAATCTATCTAATTATCGAATACTTTAATTGCATTTCGAAGTTAAGGACATCTAACAATTTAATTTTAAAGGCAATCCTTAAATAACAATGTTTTTAATTCAGACTTCAACTTCATTCAGCCACAAGTCATGCTTATTACACATGCTCAACACATAAAGCTTTCCACTGTAGTTTTGTAATGTGAATGTTGATATGGCTGTGGCATCCTTGGTTGGGTCAAAAAGATGCTCTTCCAAGAATTTATGGTTACTGTCTAACAGTACGTGTTTGACAATGTAATGTTCGTAACCTTTCATTTCATGTGGGGTCACAACCCTTACAGTTGTTTTTTCACCTGTTTTTTTTATATCTATATTAGGTAAGTGTGTTGCAACTTTTGCACTCCAGCGACCCGCATCTTCCTTGGTATAATAAATATCACTACTTCCTTTTACCTGTTTTTCACTAGTAGCCAAAGCTAATGTAGGAGCAACAATACCTAAGCCAAAACCAGCTATGCTTAGACCAATAAAATTTCGACGTTCCATATAGTTGCCTCGTTGTTAACAGTTAATTATTGATTCGATTTGAACTGCCCAAAGTTTCTATAATAAAGCTTAATATTTTAGCTTTTAGTCTGGAAACTCATCAAGCTACAAAAATAACACACTTGCGGCTTTGCAAAGTAACTATTCTATACCAAGCGCACAAAAAATTACGCTGTCATATGGTTATACTATTTTTGTGTCCACTCTATTGAAGAAGAGTCAAATTCATATAAGCTCTATTTATGTCAATCTGCTGTTCGATATCGCAATACTCTTGCTTTTAAATAATTAAATGTATTTGCGAACCCTTTAAGTACCAAAGGAGCGCCGCCGATTGCTACGGCATCAACCAAGCAATACCAGGCAGCCACACCGCTAGGAGGGTTACCTTGTGTCAATCCTAAAACCGGATCAATTGCAGCCCATTTCCATGTTCCCACCGCAGTACCTATTA
>MBQZ01000070.1 GCA_002134785.1 Crenothrix sp. D3 | reverse complement strand
ATTATTATAAACAATTGTCTGAACTGGAATGGAATGAAACTACCAATATATCAGAAGTGAAAGTTCAAATTAAGGCCGACAGCTTAAAAGAGGTCAGCAATGGTTGATTTAACGACTCAATATGTGGGGTTGAAGTTAGCTAATCCTTTGGTCCCGTCAGCATCGCCATTGAGTAAGAACATAGATACGGCAAAAAGGTTGGAAGATGCAGGTGCTTCGGCGTTGGTTATGTATTCGCTCTTTGAGGAAAAGATTGAAGCCGAGGAGCAACAAATTCAGAGATTTTTTTATCAACAATCTATTGGATATGGTGAAGCAGACTCTTTCCGCCCCATGCCGGCTAATATTCAGACTTATCAAGATCAGTATCTGGAGCAACTACATAAACTCAAGTCAACCCTTGCGATTCCAATCATTGCCAGTTTGAACGGTACTTCAGTAAGTGGTTGGGTAGAGTATGGTAGACAATTACAACAAGCCGGTGCTGATGCATTGGAGCTTAATATCTATCATGTGGCTGCCAATGCCGAGGAAAGTAGCAGTGACGTTGAAAGCCGTTATTTGAATATATTGCAGGTATTAAAAAGGCAGGTCAGCTTACCGATTATCATGAAGCTTTCTTCTCAGTTCAGTTCACCTATTCATTTTGTAAAACAGCTTGAAGTCTCTGGTGCCAGTGGTGTAGCTTTATTTAATCGATTTTATCAGCCTGATATTGATTTGGGAACGTTGGAAGTGCTGCCAAAGTTAGAATTGTCAACATCCTCTGAAACATTGTTACGTATTCGTTGGGCTGCTTTATTGTACGGTCGGACTGCACTTTCCTTAGCTGTAACGGGTGGTTTTCATGATACAGGGGATGTATTAAAAGCGTTACTGGCTGGAGCGGATGTGGTGCATCTTTGTAGTGTCCTGCTCAAGCAGGGTGTAGGGCAGTTAACTCAACTACTGGTTGAATTGGAGCAATGGTTAGTTGAGCATGAATATGATTCAATAAGTCAGCTAAAAGGTAGTGTCAGTCAACAACATGCGATTGATCCCGCCAAGTACGAACGTGCCAATTATGTTGAAGTATTGGATAATTATTCTTGCCCCTCAGGCGTGTTGAGGTAATTGCAGAAAGTCAAAGTCTAGAATGTAATTATTTTTTGCTTGGCCTTGATTAAAGCAATTGAAACAATATTATCTTAGGCATAATAAGATAGGGTGAAATAAATTAGGTTACATAACAAGCTGTTATAGTTACACTCACGGGCCTAAATTAAGCAAAAGACATCCAGTCCATTGTAATCAAAATAATCAGTCCTAAGATAACATATCGCTGGAAACGTTTATCCATTAAATCAATTTTATCAATAAGAGATTCTTTCTCAGCATCTGGGGCTAGATTTATTTTGTTAGACCCCCACAAAAAGAACCCGAACATTAACAAGATAGTCAAATAACAAATATTGTAAATGATATCGATAAACGTTATGTAGGAGAGATCAGGTAAATTTTCCCTATAACCTAGCTGAAGAAAGATTAAGCTTAGTAACGCAGTTGGTGGTACGCTCAGGCGAACATCCCAGAGTGATGATGATAACATGGGAGAAGATAGGACTAGTGCCATGACAATCAATAAAGGTAAAAAATAGGTTAATAGCGCTGCATTTATAGATTGTTTATAGGTCGTTTCAAATATTGCTTGATAAGTATGAATAGCTGGTGCATCTGGTACTGTCGAGCCAAAATTACTACTGTAAATGTGCATTTTAGAAAGAACATTAAAGGCAGTTGTCTTGTAACCTGTGAGATCAATGTAACTACCTATGCCTGATGAGGATTTATCTGGGACTAAGTGCATATTATAAATATTATCGTTGTTGATATTACTAAAGTCAGCAAGTTCAAAGACAAGAGGTATTTTTAGGGTTTCGAATGGAAATTTATGAAAAGAGATATCATTAATATAAAAATGTCCTGAAAACTTCAAGCCTTGGCGATAGTGACCATTTTTGAGTTTGATTGGTTTCTCATAGATCTGCTCTAATTTGAAATCCCAGTTGTCAATTTGATTAACAAAATTAAGCCATTTATTGGGAGTAAGCTTTCGCGCTTGAAAAAAGTCTTCTGACTTTTGTGGCCATGTCAACCAAATCCATCCATTGGCTTCGAAGGTTTTGTTACTAATTGATAGCATATAAATATTGTCGATGTAGACGCCGATTTGAATAGAGCTGTTCGATGAATCGGTTGTAGTGATAGGAACCGATATCAGTTGATCAGTAGATTTTAAATTTGTAGAATCAAAAAAATTTATGCGAACCATTAGCATAATAATAAAAGTTAAAACCAGAAAAACAGCAAAAGGCACAATTATTTCGTAATCAGCTTTGTTTAGTTTTAAGGGGACCTCTATTAATTCAAATTTGAAAAATTGGTACTTATAAATTTCAATGACTTAGACTCGTCAATATTATGAAAAAAGTAATTTTTAGAGGTTCCCTTAAATCTTTTATTCTGTTTTTTAGAGAGGGCATATGATGGTTGTTTTTTAAGATTAAAAATGATGAAGGCTTACTCTTCCATATTCAGCATACTACAATTCACTTTTATTATTGCTATTTTGTAATAATAACTAAAGTTTCGGAGTTAAAAAATAGAGGCAACATACTGATAAATATATAAAAAAGCGCCCTACAGGGGTATAATTACGGTTAGTTGAAGACCCCATCAAACTCAAGTAGGACGCATAATGAATCGTGACACAAAAATGACAGAACTACCAGCGCTCACTCTGGATTTTCTGAATGCAAAGGGACTATTAATCGATAATGTTTTCGCCAATCTCTGGAAAGAAACCGGCATGAAAACCCTATTAAGCCGCGTCGGCTTTAACAAACGGTCAGGGACACCGATGCCTGAAGTGATCTATGGCTTGATGCTCTGGATATGGCTGAAGAAAGACTCCATCGGCATGTTTTCTCGAGAAGGTTTGCAGGGGGCAATGGGTAAGGATGTCCTCTATGATACGATTAACAGAGAAGATCTGAATTGGCGAAACCTTCATAGACTGGCCAGTGCCAGGACAATCCAGTCCTTTAAAGCGCCTGGCAAAAAAGCCTTTGTGGTCGATGACACCATTGCCCAGCGCTTTGGCAAAAAGATGCCCGGCATATCCAGCCATTTCGACCATACCACGGGGCGGCACATGATGGGACAGCAAGTACTGACATTGGGCTTAAGTTGCGACGAGGGCTTTGTGCCGTTGGACAGTGAACTGTTTATTAGCCAGACAAAAGCAACCGAATTGCATCAGTCGTTTAAAGATGGTCGCAGTGCTGTCGCTAAACGCTACAAGACCGCACAGCAAGGTACGAAGCCTGAGATGGTGAAGTCCATGGTTAATCGCGCTTTAAACGCTGGAATAGTGGCAGACTACCTGCTGGCAGATGCCTGGTTTGGCACCAAGGCGATGATACGACTAAGCCAAGAAACCGCATTAGTTCCGGTGCTCAGAATGAAGAAAAACAAAATGAACTACCGGATGAGCGAGATTGTTCGCGGCAATGCAGTGACTAAAGAGCTGGATGTTCAGGCGCTTTACAAACGCTGCGTGCGTAAAGCATGGCAACCCATTTACGGCCAAAAGTATCAAGCTAAAGCGGTCGATGTCGAGCTTAACCTGGCTGAGACAAAAGAGCCTGAACAATGGATTAAAGTACGCTTGCTGTTTGTTCGTGGCAATGTCGATGACACTCAGCAGACGACTGGTAAACATGATTGGGCTGTATTCCTGACCACCGCTACCGCATTGTCCGGGACTGAAATTCTTGAACTCTATTCCATGCGCTGGGCGATAGAGGTTTATTTCAAAGAAGCCAAACAACATCTGGGCTTCCTGGAAGAACAAAGCAACCACTATGCAGCTTATATTGCTTCCATCCATTTAACCGCCATCCGCTTTTGTTTGCTGGTGATCGCCAAACAGACACAAGGCGCTGAGAGTATTGCCGGAGTGCGGCAAG
>MBQZ01000069.1 GCA_002134785.1 Crenothrix sp. D3 | reverse complement strand
AATCTAAAGTTTAATGACTGCATTATTGGAAGGTTTGGTTATTGCCCATTTAGGCCAAGGCATTGCAGTTGAATATGACCATAAAATTATTCTTTGCCAAACTCTAAGGCGATTAGACACAATTGCTGTTGGAGATAAGGTCTTATGGTCACTTTCTTCATCTGACCAAGGTCGAATAGAAGAGATACTTCCTAGACGCTCTTTGTTGGAGCGTCCATCTAGAAACGGCAAAACTAGACCGGTTGCAGCTAACATAGATACTGTGTTTATTGTTTTTGCTGTTGAACCAAATTGTGATTTTTTATTAATAGACCAATACTTGGCTGTTTGTGAAAACCGTAATATAGACGTAGCACTAGTACTTAATAAGACTGACCTTCCTCAAACTGCCATTATAGAAAAAGAACTATTAGATTATAAAAAACTAGGATACCCTCTTTATAGGGTAAGTGCTTTGGGATCATCAAACATTGATGAATTAAAAAATGTCTTAAAAGGTCAAGTTAGCATGCTTGCAGGTCAATCGGGAGTAGGAAAGTCCTCATTAACAAATGCTATTATTCCTGATAAAGACATAAAAACCAACACAGTATCAGCAACGACTAAACATGGACGACATACTACAACAGCAACAACACTTTATCACCTGACTGACGGTGGATATTTAATCGACAGCCCTGGCGTTGCCATATTCGGACTAGCTGGTCTTTCAGAACATCAATTAGCTTATGGCTACAGAGAATTTCAGACACATATTGATAACTGTCAGTTTAATGACTGCAGACATCTGAAAGATAAGGGTTGTGCAGTAGTAGCCGCGGTTGATAACGGGGATATTTCAAAAACACGTTATGATCGTTTTTTAAAGTTAAGAGAAAAAATGCCAGTCACTTTTATTTAAAAACCACGCTAAATTTGTTTAACAGACGCTTAAATTGGATCAAGTACAACTTTTCATTACCTAACTTCATTATGTATAACTAGATATTAGTGTTACCAGACTTTTATCAAGATATAAACGTTGCAGTTACCAATTAAATAAACAATTAGCTTTCAAGGTCATATGCTTTCATTAAAAAATACATACCGCCATTCAAATTTAAACTAAATTAAATGACTCCAAACCCTCCAAAAACATCTTGTTTAACATGCAGATTATCTGACTTATGTCTGCCTTTCGGGCTTCAAATAGGGGAGATTGAAGCGCTTGAAATTATCATAAAGATTAAACGACCTTTACAGATTAATGAATTGTTATATTCGAAAGATGAACTATGTAAAAGCTTGTATGCGGTAAAATCAGGCTCTTTTCGAAGCTATATAATTAACTCAGAAGGAATGGAACAAACCATTGGATTTTATTTGCCGGGCGAATTAATGGGCTTAGATGCTTTATTTCAGGGACGCTTTAGCAGTTCCGTTGATGCCCTAGAAACGAGCTCTGTTTGTGAACTACCTCTGGCCCGCCTGACTGAGTTGTGCCTGCAAATACCCAATCTACAACACCAACTGACACGTATTTTAAGCAAAGAAATCACTACTAATCATGAACAAATGATACTGTTGGGACAAAGCTCCGCTAAAGTAAAAGTAGCTACTTTTCTATTAATGTTATCAAAAAGGTATGGTGCTTTAGGTTATTCGAACACAGCATTTAACTTAAGTATGCGAAGACATGACATAGCCAATTACCTAGGCGTAAGTCATGAGACTATCAGCCGACAATTAACCGTATTAAGCAAAGAAAATGTAATCACTGTCAAACAACGTACTGTTAATATTATTGAACTCAGCTTATTAAAATCAATTGTAGAACCATGCCTTACCGATTCTCATAATCACAATGACTAAATATCCAAACCCTAATAAACTCGGGTAACTTGTTGAACAAATTACCCGAGTTTCATAGAGGATTATTCTGTATTCTGAACTATCTAAGCGACTTTACTTTAACCCATCAGTTAAGAAATCAACTTATTTTATTGATGTAGTTGCAGAATTTGCGCCCGCTGGCTTACTAGGACCTGTGCCTGATTCACAAGCAGTTAAAGTTACGATAGTTACAACTAATAATAATAAATGGCTAACAATTTTCATAATTTTTTCCAGTTGTTAATGTAAATTTATGATTACTTCTTTCTAAAGTTTTAGGAAAGAAACAATCCGTATCTAAACCCCCTTATCTAGGGTAGTTCATTTTCACACTAATAATTGAAATTACAATTGATCGAAATCAATAACTCATCAAATAACTATAAAATTGATGAAATTAATTTCTCAGCCTACAAAATTAAATTAAACAGTCTTTTCCTATGCCGTCTAAACTGTCGAATTTAACCTAGACACATCTTCAGTATTCAAATAAATATTGGTAAGTGTAAATACAAATCGTCCTACTAATACTGGATCAGTCCAAACTCCTTGCAAAGGGATATTATTGAATGACTTGTAAATAAAAGGGTACCCAAAAAATACTAATAACCCAATTAGGGAGAATCTATCTCTACACTTTCATTTGAAGCATTGAATACACATATATTGAATTCTTTACAAGCCTCGAAAAAATCAAATATACCAACACCGGCAAATTCACTAGCTTCTTTCCGAGACAGTTGACTTGATTGAAACATTACCATTGCAGCATACAACTTAACTTGTTGAGCTAACTGATGTTGACTTTTTCCTTGAATATATTGATCTGGAATTTCTAAAATAAGCTGCATTACGTTAACCATGAATAATAATTATAAAATCCATCATATAACGAAAAACACGCCATTATCTAGAATTTCAAATTTATGTCCCTATTAAGCTCCAAAATAGTTTAGGCAAACAAAACTATTCCATATTTTCATACACATTTTTTGTAAAGCGTGGCGTACAGACAGCTAAAAAAATTAAGTCTTCGGCACCACTATTAGTAATTCTTTGTGAGCATAAAGAAGGTATTATGACAACATCACCAGCAGAAAGCTGTTGCAAATCTTGACCACCCACTTCAACCTCCCCTTCACCTGACAAAATAACATATCGTTCAATAACGCCATTTAATCTGTGGAGTTTAGTGGTCATTCCTGGCTCAACTCTGGCTCTGGCAATTGACACATCAGGATCGGTTGATGAGTTTGATAATTCTAAAATAAAACAGCCTTCATCGAAATAGTATTCTTCAGCTTCATTGATTTTTATAATTTGAGTTTGCATACGACTGATAATTTGATAACATTTCTTAGACAGTATAAAAAATACTGAACCTTTTAATTTAAGTAGATCTATAATGTTTATTCGAGTTATTTTTTGGTCTTTAATCTAAGACAGATTAATTTACGTCAGGATTTACTAATTAATGCCATGGATCTATCTTACGTTAGCTATTGTATCTGAAGTGATTGCAACTTCCTCGCTTAAAACAGTTGATGGCTTTACTAATTGGGTTCCCTCCTTAGTTGTCATTATTGGATATGTGTTTTCTTTTTACTTTCTTTCGCTCAGTTTAAACTCTATTCCTCTCGGAGTTGCTTATGCCATATGGTCAGGTGTTGGCATAGCTTTAGTCTCGCTGATTGGATGGGTTTTTTATCACCAGTCGCTTAACCTTTCCGGATTTATTGGCATCACCTTTATTATTTCTGGTGTACTAATTTTGATACTTTATTCTAAGGTCGTCACACATTAATCAAGCATATATTTTGCTATTCACTCTCAATGCTCAATTTGTCCAATAAGCTGACGACAAAATCAATTTTTTGCTCGGTCGTTTCAAAGGGTTTGATGAATCGTAACTTATCTGAACCATCAAATTTATAACATTGTGCCTGGGTTTGAATTAAGTTAATCAATTGCTCGGCATTAATTTTTGGTTCTGAGCTAAAGATAATTCGCCCTCCTCCTGAATTGGCCTCAATTTTCTTAATTCCTAATTTTTCTGCTTTTTGCTTTAATGCAGTCACACTGAACAGTGTTTTAACCGGCTCAGGTAATAACCCGAATCGATCTATCATTTCCACCTGTAAATCATGTAATTCAGCTTGAGTATCCGTACTTGAAATCCGCTTGTACAATACTAATCTGCCATGGATATCAGGTAAGTAATCCTCAGGAATAAGCGCTGCAGCTTGTAGATCAACTT
>MBQZ01000068.1 GCA_002134785.1 Crenothrix sp. D3 | reverse complement strand
CAATGACACCCAGCAACTCGCGCCGATGTTGGCAAAAGCGCAAGAGGTTCTACAATCTGATAACCTGACTGGACTTGGTGATGCGGGCTATTACGACGGCGAACAGCTCAAAACCTGCGAAGAGCAAGGCATTCAAGTCTACGTCGCCATCCCCGACAAATCCAAAGCCATCGCCAAACAAGGACGCTACACCCGTGACCAGTTCCGCTATGATGCTGAGCTAAACACCTACACCTGCCCACAAAACCAGACCTTGACCCCCAGCGGCAACCAACAAAAAAACGGCAAGACCTTACCCGCTACCAAAGCAAAACCGCCGATTGCCGCCCATGCCAACTTGCCAAACACTGTTTGACAGAAAAAGCCCGCATCAAACAACTCTACCGCTGGGAACATGAAGCCGTGGTTGACCGCCACAAACAACGGATGGCACAAAACCCACAGCGTATGAAACAGCGCGGCGCACTGGTCGAACACCCCTTTGGCACACTCAAACACCGTGCTGGAATGCACCATTTCCTCATGCGGGGACTGGAAAAATGTCGCGGTGAATTCAGCTTAATGACACTCGCCTACAACTTTATCCGCGTTATCAACATCTTGGGTATTGATAAACTGCGGGATTATTGTGTCCAGCGTTCAGAGAATGCGTTAAAAAATGCTCAATATGCTTAATAATAGGGCTTTTTTGCCCTGTTTTGGGGGTTTCGGGATGTTTTTCGCTCAGTTTTTGGCACTATGTACAGAATGGCTTTGGCACACAGCATTATGTTGTTTAATACTTTCACAGTCTCCAGAGCGTGGGAACTATAGCGTGATTAACTTTGCTCACGACAAGCCCGATACAAATCCTTCCACTCTGAACGCTCTTTCATCACGGTTTCTAAATATTCTTTCCAGACGAGGCTGTCTTGTACGGGGTCTTTGACCACTGCGCCGACTAAACTGGAGGCGACATCGTGGGCTTTTAATTCGCCATCACCAAAATGGGCGGCTAAGGCTATGCCGCTACTGACCACGGAAATGGCTTCGGCAGTGCTTAATGAACCTGAGGGGATTTTGAGTTTGTTTTTGCCGTCTTCGGTTAAACCAGCGCGGAGTTCGCGGAATATAGTCACGATACGGCGAATTTCTTCTAAGGCGGGTTTTTCCATTGGCAATTCTAGGACGCGCCCTAAGCTGGTGACGCGGCGTTGTACGATGTCCACTTCTTCTGCTAGGCTCTCAGGATTGGGCAAAATCACGGTATTGAAGCGGCGTTTTAACGCACTGGATAAATCATTCACGCCTTTGTCGCGGTTGTTGGCGGTGGCAATCACGTTAAAACCTTTTCGCGCTTGCTGTTCCATATTCAGTTCATGAATCGGCAGGGTTTTTTCTGACAAAATGGTGATGAGCGTGTCTTGTACATCCGCCGCCACGCGGGTTAGCTCTTCAATGCGGGCAATTTTGCCTTGGGTCATAGCTCGCATTACAGGGCTATGAATTAACGCGGCTTCGGAAGGGCCTTGGGCGATAAGTTGCGCGTAGTTCCAGCTATAACGTAAGGCTTCTTCGCCCGTGCCTGCTGTGCCTTGCACGATGAGCGTGGAATTGCCTGAAATCGCCGCCGCTAAATGTTCCGATACCCATGATTTTGCAGTTCCAGGCAAACCGTATAATAACAAGGCTCTATCGGTTGCCAGTGTGGAAATGGCAATTTCAATCAAGCGCGAATTGCCGACATATTTGGGGCTAATTTCTACGCCACTGTCTAGTTTGCCGCCCATTAAATAAGTGCGCACTGCCCACGGCGATAATTCCCAATTAGGCGGACGGGCGGCGGTATCGACTTCTTGTAACGCCGTTAATTCATGGGCGTATTCTTGTTCAGCGTGTTGGCGGATGGCAGTATCGGCTTGATTGTTGGTAGTCACGGTGTGTCCTCGTTGGGCTGTGGAGGAGTCCAAACCTAGTCCCTTCGATAAACTCAGGACAGGATTTGGACTCCGAATTTTTATTGATTGGCTAGGGCATTACTCATGTCACGCCGAAAACTCAGCGTGTATTGTATTTTGTTTAAGGCTCTGGTTATTTGGTCGTATTGGTGTTCGCTGGGTATATTTTTGGCAAGTAAATCGCAACATTCAGGGTCGAGATAACGCGCAAGCTCACCCAGATAATAGCAAGCGTACACTTCAGAGGGCGTTAATTTTTGTTGCGTGTAACGGTGTATCGCGTTAATCACTTGCTGAGAAAATTCCACACTCCACGCGTGTTGTATATGAATCAAAATCGACAACACGGTGGAGTGTGTTTTCTCTTCAGCGGTGGTTAATAATTGCGAGGCAAGGCGTTCAGCTTGGGCGGGTGGTATCACGCGCCACAACTCGACTTGATTAATATCAAAGCGGACTAAAAAGGTTTCTGCCCACGCGGCATCGGGATAATTTTGCAAGGCTTGTTTCCACGCATCTTGAATAGTTTTACGCCATTCATGTTTAGCCAATAATGCCAGACTATCATCGGGTGATAACTGCCATTGCTCAGACCAATACGCAGGTGGCACAGTGCTTAACGCTTGCTCTAACCACCACGCTTTTTCGCCTTTGCCTTGCGGTGGTTTTTCTTCAATACCATCGATTAACCACGATTTATCCCACGTTTCGGGCAGTTCAACGATGAGTTTGTTTTTTTTCAACAAACCGCCTTTTTCAAAACGCAACCAAGTATTTAAACGTTGTTTTTGTCGTTGGCTAAAGGCTGAATCGGGTAAAGAACCCAATAAAGTTGCGGCAAGTTGGCGAACGCCTTTGCTTCTATCTTCTAAACAAGCAGTTAAAAACGCTTCATCCTCACTGCTTAAATTAACACTGAACACCGACAATAAACTTTGCCGAGTTGCCGCAGGCTCTTGTTTCCAAACTGCTTGTAATAACTCACACGCTTTCGTGGCATCTTGCTGACGATATTGGCGCAAATATTCCTCGCGTTGTGCAGGACTGCCTTCTTCCCAAATACTGACATCGTCCAATATTGCGTCTGTCTGCACCAGTAGTTTTTGCCAGTCCGAATGTTGCGCGGCTAACCACTGCCCACGTTTATCAATCAACGCGGTAATCGCAGGGCGAACACTCCGATTTTGCGCGGCAAGTTCTAATAACGGCGGGATTAACGCAAACGGTACGCGCCGTTTAACCGTAGTCGCCAGTGCTAACCACTCAGGCAGAATAGCTTTTAATTCACTGTCATTTAAAAAGCGTTGCAAGTGACTAATACACAGCGGTGACAATAACGGCAACGGCTCAGCCTCATCGGCAGTGGGTAACGTGCCGCTAAAAGTCGCCGCTTGTTGTCCTGCTAAGCGATACTGCGTCACCAATGCCGCCGCGCTCAGCAACGCTTGTTCCCGTGCTTCGCCTGTCGGTACGGTATTATTTGGATAAAGTTGGTTAATATACGCCTGTAAATCACCATCCGCACTCAATGGCGCGGTTTGGCGTTCTGAACCAATGAGACTGTATTTAATGAGGTCTTGCCAGATTTGCATGGGAATATTCTCTTTATAGTGGCTCAGTTAAGTATTGACCAAATTCTTGATATAACTTTGAATTATCTTTGATAATTTGTCGTTTAAATGAAGTAAACGGTGATGATGCACTTAAATGTATTTTTATTCTTCTTAGCAAAGTGTCTTTATCACTTTTAAAATGAGACTCATCGCATTCTATGATTTCATAATATGCAATAACATCATCTTCAAATTTTTTCATTTCTTTTATAAGATACTTACGCAAATTAATCGATTCATTAATTTTATTTGGATTTTCTGTGCCTAAAAAAACCGCAAGTAATAGCAATTTTGTATTTATAACTTTTTCATCACTATCTAATGCTTCTATTATTACTTGATTATCTGTATTTGGAAATGTTTTGCAGTAATACTTCAATTTTTTTTCTATATCATCATCCAAATCAGTACAGTTCAAAATATTTTCAAATTTAACCAATTTTGTACTATTGCAATGATGACAGCAAAAAAACAAATTATTCCAGTCGAATTTCAAATTAATATTTGAATTTTTATGCGGTTTAAAATGTTCAATATCGATGCTATAGCCAAAGCAAAATAAAATGATTTAAAAAAGCTGAGAAAACAGCGTATCAGTGGAACAGTTTTTCTTTCTTCTAAGAGCTTTAGCTT
>MBQZ01000067.1 GCA_002134785.1 Crenothrix sp. D3 | reverse complement strand
TTACAAGCTCAAAAAGGCAAAATGAGTGAACTAAATACAACAGAACTTGAAGACCTAGGTAAACGTTATCAAAAGTTGCTTATGTCTCAGCAAACAATAATACTTTCAACCGCTTCAAGCAACGGTGTTCCTGATATCAGCTATGCACCTTTTATACGTAGTGACGCAGGTATTTTTTATATTTATGTCAGTGAAATGGCTAGACATACTACTAATTTACTGACTAACCCACACGCATCAATACTTTTTATAAAGCCCGAAGCCGAATGCCTAAACCTCTTTGCACGGGAACGCGCAGTACTAAGCTGTAACGCCAAAGAAATACCCAAAGATGATGAAACTTACACCCAGCAACTAGATGCCTTACAAGATAAATTTGACGAAGTACTCGCTTTGTTACGCTCCTTACCTGACTTTCATTTATTTGCCTTACAGCCAGAAAGTGGCCGCTATATCATCGGCTTTGGGCGCGCCTTTACTATTCAGTTAAATAATGACAGTTTGCACCCTATCTAGCTGTATCTAAAGAGAAAACAACTTGTTAATCCTACAAATTATCATCAAACAATGGGATAAAAGCCAACGCAGCCCAGCTCATATTAAGTTACGAGCCACTATTCCAGGTCGCTATCCCATCAATTTCCCACCCGCTTTTTATGCTTTCGATCAACAATGCATCATAGATCAACAGGGAGATGATCTTCAGGGCAACCGTCTTAACTATTCCCTAGATACTAATGGCAAACTGTTATTCGACCGCTTTCAAATTAATTTTGACCATCACATTCTGACTTATTTGGGTGATAAGTCTATGGCAAAGCTTGAAGATATTGGTTCTTTAAATAATCAATGGCTGCAATGCCACTATAACAGCCGCTATGCTATCTATCAGTCAGACTACTATTATTGGCTTTATGAAGCAGTAACCTTAAATGCCATTCATTTAAATCAACTGGATGAGCATATATTTTTAACTACCCAACCAGCGATCATTTATCAGGATATAAATGACTTGGATATTATCAGAAAGCCTATATGAAACCGATAACTAACCCATTGACCGAAATAGAAATGGTAACGCTGAATCATTACAATGAAAATGCCAACGCATTTTGGAGTGGTACAAAAGACCACGATGTCAGCCAGAATACGGCGGCATTTTTGGCCCCTTTTCCAGACAATAAAAAACTCGATATTCTGGATCTTGGTTGTGGCCCTGGCAGAGATGTCAATTATTTCAAATCATTAGGGCATAGACCAGTAGGACTGGACGGTTGTGAAATATTTTGTACTATGGCACGCAACTACACCCATTGCACCATTCTTCATCAAAAATTCCTTAGCCTGGACTTGTCTGGTTTTGAGTTCGACGGTATTTTTGCCAATGCCTCCTTATTCCATGTGCCCAGTCAAGAACTACCTCGCGTCCTTAAGGAATTAAAAACTGTCTTAAGACCTGGCGGTGTTTTATTCTTGTCCAATCCGCGAGGCAATGATGAAGGCTGGTCTGGACAACGATACGGTCATTACATGGAACTGGATACCAGCAAACAATTTCTGGAAGTCGCAGGCTTTACCTTAATCAATCATTATTACCGCCCTTTTGGCAAGCCCCTTCATGAGCAACCTTGGCTTGCTATTGTTGCTCAAGTCAGTTACCTTCCTACGAACTCTACTGGAGTGTAAAATGAATATTTTAAAAAGAAGCCTGCATTTAAAAATAAATCTTTTAGCACTGCTGATAAGCACTACCCTAAGTTTTTCTGCCACTGCAGCAAACACTTATACGGTAGATCCCAAGCACACTTTTCCCGGATTTGAAATTAATCATCTGGGCTTTTCAATTCAACGGGGTCGATTTAATCAAACCAGTGGAAAAATCACACTTAACCCTGAATTATCAGCAGGCAACATTGATATTACCATTGAAACAGCATCAATCGATACAGGTTTTGCCGAGTTGGAAAAGCATTTACGCGGTAAAGATTTTTTAGATGCTAAACGCTATCCTAAAATAACCTTTCTAGCAAACAGACTCCGCTTTGACAAAGACCAACTCATTGCCGCTGATGGCTTATTAACGCTACATGGCATTGCCAAACTCGTGCATTTAAACGTTGACCATTTTTATTGCGGAATGAACCTGATTACGCTAAAAAACACCTGTGGAGCCAATATAACCACTACCCTTAAGCGCTCTGATTTTGGTATAGACAAATACACTCCAAAACTAGCTGATGAAGTCAATATTGACATACCCATTGAAGCTACCAAAGATTAATTCCCACTTCACCAAAAGGAAAAACTAATGAAACTCTATTACAGCCCTGGCGCTTGCTCCTTATCACCCCATATCGTAGCTTGCGAAGCAGAACTACCCCTTGAACTGATTAAGGTTGATTTAAAAAACAAACTCACCGAAACCAACGAAGATTTTCGGCAGTTAAACCCTAACGGCTATGTCCCTCTTTTACTACTTGATGACGGCAGTCAACTGACAGAAGGTCCTGCGATTGTTCAGTATCTTGCCGACCAAGTACCTGAGAAAAAATTGATTCCTGCTGCCGATACTTTCGCCCGTTATAAATTGCAACAATGGCTAAACTTTATTGCCACCGAAATTCATAAAAACTTTGCTTCTCTATTTAATGCTGAAGCCCCAGAAGCGGCTAAAGAATTGGCTATTACGCTTTTAAACAAGAGGCTTGATACTACTGCTGAACAACTGGCATCACAGCCTTATTTACTGGGGGAAGATTTTAGTGTCGCTGACATTTATTTGTTCGTAGCCTTGAGCTGGGGACAGTATGTCAATATTGATATTTCCCGTTGGCCCGCCTTAGCTAGGTATGCGGATAATATTTCTGAACGCCCCGCCGTACAAAAAGCCATGAAAGAAGAAGGTCTTATTTAGAGGGTACACCAAATTTTCTAAGTTCCATAAGCGCAACCCTTTGCACCTTCTACCTGTGATGGTGCAGGAGGTGCGCTTAATCTGGCTGTCTATTTAATAAATTCAATCGTTATCGGATACCTGTAGTACTCACCTTTGCTGGCTTTAACTGCTGCAACTATACAGAAAACCGTATTCAAAATAACAATTAACCAAGGCAGAAACAAACCAATAAGCACCAACACCAATACCCAGCTAATGCCATAATAAATAAGGGTTGTTAATTGCCAATTTAGAGCATGCTTAGCATTGTCTTTTATCCAGCCCTCGTTCTTCACCAAATAAACCAACAAAGAAGGTACAAAACCAAAGAAAATACCGGCAAGATGCGTTGCAACGACTATAAGTCTGTCAATCTCTGAGTTTCTGTCATAACTTGAATACTTCATCTTTTTTCCTTGGGTGATTGATAGCCTGTGATACCTAATCTGACTTTTTCACAACTATTAAATACCAAACGTATAAAGAAAGGCCAATCATTGGAACCAAGCCTACAGATAACTCTGCCGGTGAGCAACTACCCGTACAGTTGTCCATTATTAGCAAAAAAACAAAAATAGATACTACCAACCCAATGATTGTTTTCATCGTTAAATATCCCCTTCCTCACATTTATTAGCCCAACTCTCTTGCAAACGATGGGCAGATTTATTTTTCATATATGATGGCGTATTGTTTTAGAGATAGCCAGCAGAATTGCTTTGATAGATGCAGCTTATCATTTACCTATTGTCTACACAGATTTATCCGACTAATACCGTTTAGCCATTTCACTCAAAGGGATCGCTTTAATTTTACTGGCATGTCCGGCAGCGCCAAATAATTCATAACGAGCCTGACAAAGCACTTGCATCGCGTCTCTAGCTGCTTTATAGACCTTACGGGCGTCTAACTCTGCTGCATTTTCAGATTGTGCTAAATAGCGACGCATAGCGCCCGTAGAAGCCATCCGTAAGTCCGTATCAATATTAACTTTACGGACACCATATTTTATTCCTTCCACAATTTCATCAACCGGTACGCCATAAGTTTGGGGTATATCGCCGCCATTCTCATTAATAATTTTTAGCCAATCTTGCGGCACAGAGCTAGAACCATGCATGACAAAATGCATATTGGGCAACCGTAGTTGTAATAATTTTAAACGACTAATAACCAACACTTCGCTAGTCGGTGGTTGACTAAATTTATAGGCTCCATGACTTGTGCCAATGGCGACAGCCAAAGCATCAACTTGCGTTTGTTTTACAAATTCAACCGCTTCATCTGGATCGGTCAGCAACTGACTATGATCCAGCGATGCTGCCGACTTCTGAAGAACTGCATCTTCTTTTTTTTGTATCTCCAAAGAACCCAAGCAACCTATTTCACCTTCAACAGATACGCCACAGGCATGCGCCATTTTAACCACGGTACGCGTAACCTCAACGTTATATTCAAAAGAAGACGGCGTCTTCATATCTTCCAGCAAAGACCCATCCATCATCACTGAGCTGAAACCTGATTGAATAGCTTGTGCACAAGCATCAGGAGTGGGGCCATGATCTCGATGCATGACAACGGGGATATGAGGATATTGTTCAACGGCAGCAATCAGTAAATGTCGTAAAAACACCTCGCCAGCATATCGGTTAGCACCGGCTGAGCCTTGCATTATAACGGGGCTATCACAAGCATCAGCAGCTTGCATAATGGCTTGCACTTGCTCCATATTACTGACGTTAAAGGCGGGCACGGCAAAACTATGCTCCGCCGCATAATCCAAAAGCTGTCGTAATGAAACTAAAGCCATGATGGGCTCTCCTGTGTGTGTTTTATGTTAGGCTCTGTCTCATCTTTCCAAATAAGCAGTCACTAAAGT
>MBQZ01000066.1 GCA_002134785.1 Crenothrix sp. D3 | reverse complement strand
CCATTCGCTGACTATCACTGGCACATAAACCCAGCTCTTGGGCGATTTGGGCGTTCGACACATTCAAACCAAGAAGGTACAAATAACTTATCCATACCGTAATCGATTGATGACGACCTGAGAAAATCGTTCCTGTCAAATCATCAAATCGCTTCGTACATTTTTTGCACTGATAGCGTTGACACCCTTGATGGCCGTCATTTTTACCCCGTTTGCGGATTTTATTTGAGCTATAAAATGGGCAGCTGTATCCACTTTTCCAACGTAACTTCCTGATGACACGGTAAGCTTTGCTCTCATCTATTAACTCTTGAAGACGTAGGATCATGGGAAAAATGCAGATTTTATCATGTCCTCAAAACACGATATGAGCCATAACATTACCTGATTAGAAAGATTCATCAGCACAATTCAGAAGGCGCATACTGTTAGCAACAAACAGAGGAGTACAGGTCAATCGCATCCAATTTCAAACGGGCTTATCGCTACCTTCGTTTCTTGAGCAATACGGCACTGAGGCGCAATGCGAAGCCGCGCTGGAGAGTGTACGCTGGCATCAAGGTTTTCGTTGTCCCGCTTGCGACGAAGCGGGTCATTATGTGCTTAAGGGCAAAACGCATAAGACCTTTCAATGTAAGGGCTGTCGGGTGCAGACATCGCTGATTGCGGGGACGTTGTTTCACAGTACGCATCTCGCGCTGACTGTCTGGTTTTTGGCAATCTACTTGGTCAGTCAAGCCAAGACGGGCTTGTCAGCTCTGGCGTTGAAACGGCAGTTGGGTGTGAGTTATCCGACCGCTGGGCTTATTCAGCAGAAGTTGATGCAAGCCATATCCGAACGTGACACACGTTACACGTTACACGGCAACGTTCAAGTGGATGATGCTTATCTGGGTGGTGAACGTGTTGGCGGCAAGACGGGGCGCGGCTCTGAGAACAAGGTTTCTTTTGTGGCGGCGGTTTCGCTTAACACCGAAGGGCATCCGATGTACCTCAAAATGGCTCCCGTTTCAGGTTTTACCCGCAAAGCCATTGTCGAACGATGCTCTGAAAGACTTGAGTCCAGGTTGCGTTGTCATGTCCGATGGGCTGAGCTGTTTTACGGGCGTACTCGATGCAGGCTGCCAACACCAAGCCATTATCGCAGGTGCTCGCAAACCAAAAGAGATGCCAGAATTTAGGTGGATTAACACGCTATTGGGTAATCTTAAAACCAGTTTGGGGGGTAGTTATCATGCTTTCAACTTTGCTAAATACGGTATACGCTATCTGAGTGCGTTTGTTTATCGCTTCAACCGACGATTTTATCTTGATACGCTTCCCATGCACCTGCGTGTGCCGCCGTTACCAGTAAACCCCGTCCTGCAACTTGGCTTCGCCAAGCTGAAGAATCTTGCTAATCAGGTTAAGTTTTGTTGGCGCGTGGTTCATGCCATCAGTACTGCAAAGTTTGGCACTGCACTATGTCAAAACTCGATAAAAATTACCACCTGCATTGTTTTGTAGGGACTACCAGACAGCAGGCTCTATTGATAGTCAACGCGCATTAGCGGGTGAAAAAGGCTTCGATGCACACAAGCAAATCCAAGGACGCAAACGTCATATTCTGGTCGATACACTGGGATTGATTAGGGTCGTTGTGGTCACAGCCGCTTCGGTTCAAGAGCGTGAGGGCGCAAAGCTTATCTTCAAGGCATTAACGGGAAGTTGTAAGATTGTCGCCGTATTTGGTTTGATGCGGGTTATCGTGGACCAAAACTAGCAGTGTGAGTCGCACAACGCTTCCACATTGTTGTACAAGCCGTTTTACGTCCCGATAACATCAAAGGCTTTCACTTATTACCACGCAGCTGGTTGGTGGAACGAACTTTCGCTTGGCTTTATCGCTATCGTCGATTGAGTAAAGACTACGAGGTTCTCACTGATTCCAGCGTCGCCTTTATTCATATTGCCATGATAAATCTAATGCTGGGGCGACTTGATAACTGACTTTTAAAACACACTCTGAGCTTGTCGGGGTTGGGGGAATTTGGCTTGGCTTTTATTTATGTACCAACGCCTATCCTCGGATTAAATTAAGCGCGATTGCCCTGCTATTGGGCATTACATATTTAGCACTACCAATCAAGCGCCCAAGGTTCATGAAAATGTAATCCATTGAGCCAACTAAAAATGCTACTATTTACCACAATTACTTTAATAACTAGGGTGTACTCATGGGACCGCATTATCTTAATCGTTTTTTTACGCCAAAATCAGTCGCTATCGTCGGTGCTTCTGAACGCCCTGAAAGCGTTGGCTATCGTTTGTTACTCAATATGCAGGAAGCGGGGTTTTCAGGCGGACTTTATCCTGTTAATAATAAACGCGAAGAAATTTTAGGTTTAAAAGCCTACCCCGATTTAAATAACGTCCCCGAAGATTTAGATTTAGTAGTTATTTCCACGCCTGCATCATCTGTGCCTAACATCATCCGCCAATGCGGTGAAAAAGGTGTGACTTCAGTCATTATTATCACCGCAGGTTTTGGTGAATTGGGCGAAGAAGGTAAACGCTTACAACAAGAAGTGCTGGATATTGCCCACCGTTATAGTATTCGTTTGATTGGTCCGAATTGTTTGGGTGTGATTCGTCCGAGTGGTCAACTGAACGCCACCTTTGGAGATGGCACAGTAAAAGATGGCTCTTTAGCGTTATTATCACAATCTGGCGCGGTGTGTACCGCTATTTTAGATTGGGCAAAATCGCAAGACATTGGTTTTTCTACTGTGGTTTCAATGGGTGGCGCGGCCGATATTGATTTTGGTGAGGTGTTAGATTATCTAGCGACCGATAGTCAAACTACGGGGATTTTGATGTATGTCGAAGGCATACGCGATGCGCGTCGGTTTTTAAGTGGGCTAAAAGCTGCGGCGCGGTTAAAACCTGTTATTTTAATTAAATCGGGTAGGCATGAAGCAGGTTGTAAAGCGGCTATGTCACATACGGGGGCGATGGTTGGCGGTGATAATGTCTTTGATGCTGCGATTGCGCGGGCGGGTGTGGTTCGTGCCTATAGCATTACTGAATTATTTTCTGCCGCTCGTGTGCTAGCCAATAACTATGTCGTTAAAGAAGATCGTCTAGCGATTATTACCAACGCAGGCGGACCTGGTGTGATGAGTACTGACCGCGCCGAAGATGTTGGTATCAAAATGGCACAATTGAACGAAGACAGTATTAACGCACTCAACGCGGTATTGCCTGTGCATTGGTCGCATGACAACCCGATTGATATTTTGGGTGATGCTACCTCAGAACGTTATCAACAATCGCTTGAAATTTGCCTTAAAGATAACAATATCGACGGCGTATTGGTCATATTAACACCTCAAGCTATGACCAATCCGACGCAAGTGGCAGAATGTATTATTGAAGTCGCTAAAAACAGCAAAAAACCTGTATTAGCCGCGTGGACAGGCGGGGCGAGAGTGCAAGAAGGACGAGATCTTTTTGCCAATAGCAATATTGCCCACTTCAACACCCCTGAAGTTGCGGTCGATGCGTTTGCTTTCTTAGCCAATTATGCACAAAACCAAATCCTGCTTAAACAAATCCCATCGCCCAGTGATGAACTCGCCACGCCCGATGTAGAAGGGGCTAGACTGATTATTGAGCGTATTTTGTCCGAAGGTAGACAAGTATTAACTGCCCAAGAATCTAAAGCCATCCTTGCCGCGTTTCATATTCCTGTTAATCAAACCATCAAAGTCACTAGCGCGAAAGATGCCATGATAGCTGCACAGACTATGGGCTTTCCCGTCGTGTTAAAAGTCAATATGGCAGAATTTAGCCATAAATCTGACATCGGTGGTGTACGTCTCAACATTAACACCGCGCAAGACGTGTCCCGAAATTTTCTTGAAATGGAAGCCGCCATTAAACAAAAACACCCCGAAATCACTGAAGTGGGCATGACAGTTGAGGCTATGTTTCGTTCACACAGCGGACGGGAATTAATGGTCGGCGTAGTGCGTGATCCTGTGTTTGGCCCTGCGATTAGTTTCGGCTTAGGCGGTACGATGGTGGAAATTCTGAAAGACAACGCTATTGCCCTGCCACCGTTAAACGCTTATATGGTTGAACAAATGATTGCCAAAACCAAAGCGGCTAAATACCTGAAAGCCTTTCGGCAATTACCGCCAGCCAATGAACAAGCTTTGATTGATGTATTGCTGAATATTTCAGCGATGGTCAGTGAATTACCTGAAATTTTAGAGCTAGACATTAACCCGTTAATCGTTGATGAACATGGCGCGATTGCCGTCGATGCACGGATTAAAGTACAGACCTCGCACCAAATGACCCGCTACGCCCACATGGCGATTCACCCTTATCCGCATGAATTAAGTCAGCATTATCAACTGAGCAATGGTGTAAATATCACAATACGCCCAATACGCCCAGAAGATGCAGTCATGGAAGAACATTTTGTCAGTCGCTTATCAGAAAGCACTAAATACTTCCGTTACAAACAAGCGTTACAAGAACTCACGCCTGAAATGATTGTGCGCTTTACGCAAATCGATTATGACCGTGAAATGGCATTTGTTGCCGTCACCGAAGATAAAAATATGCCCAATGAATTAGGCGTAGGGCGTTACATGATGAACCCCGATGGTCGTTCAGTGGAATTTGCCATCGTCGTTGCCGATGATTGCCAATGTTTAGGTATCGGTTCACGACTGTTAAAAACCTTGATGCAAACCGCTAAAGATAAGGGCATTGCTTTTTTTGAAGCCGAAGTGCTGATTGATAATACCTCCATGTTGGCACTCACTAAAAAGTTAGGTTTCAGTGTTGAAACGCTGGCGGATAATCCTGACATCGTGCGAGTGATTAAAGATTTAAGACAATAGTATAGCGCCCCCCTTTGTCCATACAATCTTTTGCCTAGTTTAAGATAACCTGAGTTCGGGATAAGCTAATCCAGCAAAGGCAGTAAATCTTCTCTTTTAAGATTGAGAGAAGGTTTACCACCTATCAGTTCCGCAAAACCGCCGAAAAAGAAGGTAAAGAAAAGCTATTTTGTAAGCAGCGCATTAAATAGCGGAGTCCGCGAGTAAAGAAAGAGAGCGTACTGCGGCGAAGTTTTTTAAAGCACCAATGCGTGGTGTCGCTTTGCTGTTTGATTTTTTCTTCCAGTGGTGTTGGCGTTGCAAAGCATCTTCCAAACCAATTCGAACACGCCAGTGCATGGCTAACGCCATAATCAGAATCAATCGTTCTAAGCGATCTGCATGTTTGAATTGAGAACTTTCCAATTGAAAGCCGCGACGTTTAAAATCAAAAAAAGTCGGTTCAATCGCCGAGCGTGCTGCATATTCCATTACAGTTGCTCTCGTTGGTAGGCAATCTATCGCGATAATCCAATGCTCCTTATGTCCTGCTTCGTGCAAAATCCCCAAATTAGTCATGATATAGCTAAAGCAGTATAATTTGATTATTTTAAATTAGATGACATATTCAGCCGATTTCCGCCAAAAAGTATTGGCGATTAAAGAACAAGAAGGGTTAACACAAGCGGAAGCGGCAGAGCGTTTTGG
>MBQZ01000065.1 GCA_002134785.1 Crenothrix sp. D3 | reverse complement strand
GTTTTTTTGTGGTTTTCTTCGTGGTTTTTGCAGTGACTGGGGCTTTCTTGATCAAATCGTCCTTTTTAACGGATTGGTTACTGGTAGCAGCAACGCTAGGACTTTTTTTCACAGAAGCTTTATCAATAACGGGTTTGGGTGCACTAGGCTTTGTTTGTTCTGCAGGAGTGGCAACGGCGGGTGACTCTACGTATTTTTTATACAAAATGTTAGCCTGTCGGATCGCTAAGCAGTCATATTCTTTACACAAAGCTTGAGCTTGCCGCAAGGCTGGGCAACCGTATTTTTTTAAAAAGTGCGTTATCGTCACACATAACGTGTTGTTTGATGATGGTTCTTCTGCAGCCATAACTATTGCCCCTTGATACAATCAAAAAAGTGAATACTATCATTACATTGATTAAAATCAATTATTTAATACAATTTACTTTTAGAGATCTTATTTTATTGTTAAAACCAAAGTCAGCTAACGCGTGAATGGCTGTGTTTTCATTAAAGATAAGCAGTGTTCTTTAATTCAATTCCGATGAGTTAATTCATAGGGAGTGTATTTGAGTACTTTTTAGGGGGGGGTTGTAAGTAGGCTTCCCCTTGACTGCTACCATCACTCTTTTTTGTTAAATGTTCTGGGTTATAAGTCAAATAGGCTTTAGTTGAATGATTTTGACTATTGGCTCTTGCTGCCGTATCGGTAGGATGTATCTCGGCGGGTGCGCGAAAGTCCCCATCTGACAGTAAGGTAAAAAACATCGGTAATAAGGTAAAGATAGAGAAAACCAGCCCTAATATGCCGACAGCAACCAACATAGCTTTAAAGGGACTTGTAGTGGTTTCTTCATCATTTTGATCAGCTTGGTTTAACATGATATTCACCTAATAAGACTATTGAATGAAACTCGAGATACCAATTAATACTCTATACCTACCTTGCAGTATTGGTTAGTAAAATATTTAATTCGCAGAGTTATATGGCTTTTCTAATACTATTTAATAAAGAGGATCGTTCCCTCCTTGACACTATTCTCAACAACGGAGTATAAATTTAACCTTGATACTTCTTGTTTTATATAAACGAATCTCATGAACACAGAATCCGACAAATCCATTAGCACTTCATCATGGCAAGGTATGATTGCCTTAATGGCTGCAATTGGTGCGTCCGTGTGTTGTGTTGCTCCTTTAGTGCTTTTATCTTTAGGTATTGGTGGGGCATGGGTAAGTACGCTGACGGCTATTGAGCCAGTACGTCCATTTTTTATCCTATTGAGCCTGCTTTTTATAGGACTCGGATATCGACAAATTTATATCATACCTAATCGCTGCGCAGAAAAGGCAAGTTGCGCACTACCTAATATAACGTACCGTCAACGATTAATGTTCTGGCTGAGTTCTGCATTCATTCTAATACTACTGTTATTTCCCCAGTTGGCGCCCCTTTTCATGACTTGAGTGAGATCGATATGAGCATTAAAACCAGTTTATTAATTTTGAGTTTGTTATCAAGCACTCTATGGGTGACGGTAGCCAGTGCTAACGTCAATTCTGAACAATCAATCCAGCCGCAAACAATAACACTGAAGTTACAAAACATGACCTGCGCCCTGTGTCCCATTACTATCAAAAAAGCGTTGCAAGAAGTCAAGGGTGTACAGCAGGTGATTGTCGATTTTGATACCAAAACAGCGGCAATCACTTTCGATAGCAAAAAAACGAATAGTGACGCTTTGATTAAAGCCACGACGAATGCCGGTTATCCAAGTGCAATCGCCGCCTCTAACGTTCGATAGACCCTAGGATAAACCAGTGTCTGAGTGCTGTAATCCGGTCACATCAATCACTAGTAAGCAACAGTTTTGTCCGGAATGTCATTTCATTTGCAAACCTGTCAGCATGACTACGCTCTATCATCACGTTAGGTTTCCTGAGAATCAGACACTCTTAACTAACAGCTATTATTATTGTTCAACCAAAACATGCCCCATCGCTTACTTTTCGAATAGGGGCAAGCCTATTCCAAAGTCACATTTAAGTAGTTATCACGCCATACAAAATGAGGCACTTTGTTACTGTTTTGATATTACTGCTATAAAGTATGTATCAGCATTAAAGGCACAATGCGCTGAACCAATAAAAAACTTTGTTATCCAGCGCACGAAAACAGGCGAATGCGCTTGTGAAATTAAAAATCCCTCTGGGCAATGTTGCCTAGCCCATTTCAAACGCTTGGAAATTGAATGCAGATAAAGACTACTAAAGAATCACTTTCTTCACTCTTTTAATAGGCAACCAAATGAATAAGAGCATACAAAATTTAATTGAAGAACTGATTACAAGAAGTCGGGAATTAGACTTATTGGTTATAGAGGAGTCTAGATTACGGATATTACAAAAGGAAACCACAGAGAAGTTACAAGCGTTGTTTAAAGAATATGATGACAGCCATTCATCTGAGCCAGATAACATCGGAGGTGGTGGCTGAATGCTGCAATAACTAAGGCTGTTGTCTTTAAGACTCCTACCTTGAGATCTAACAATAAGACTTCAATAAATTGGATTAGTTAAATCTATATTAAAAAAAAAGGATAACCTGCAACCTCAGCCTAAATAATCATACCCATTTGCCAACAGACAACTATTTTAGTGTTGGAATAGGTTGATGTTTCAGACTATCCTTTTTGTGTCTGAACTGTTGGTATTTGTTGTGATTAATTTTGATTTGCGCCAAATTTGCGCAATTTTTTCCAGACATAAAAAAGCCAAGAAATTATCTAAGCTATCTTTTCTAACTATTACCAACCTGCATCGGCTTTTTTCAACACATAAGCGGCTACATTTTCGATATCGGATGTGCTGATAGCACCCGATTTTCCAAAAGCGGGCATAGGTGATTTGCCATTGGTTATCAAATCAACAATAGCCGCAGATGAGTGTCTATTATTTATCTTTAAATCCTCTTGACTTAAAGATTTACCCTCAGCTATATGATTCATGCCCTTAGCATGACAGCCTGTACAATTTGCGGTGAATATTTTTTCACCTTTATCTGCATCTGCAGCCATGGAATAACTGGTAAAGCCAATAAGTGTTAAAGATACTACTGAAATAATTTTTTTCATTTGCTTGTATCCTTCTGAATTTTTTGAAAAATTATTTATAACTCCTGTATCAAGTCATAAATTCTAATAGCTTAAAGTTGTTTCAAAATTGTTCAGTACTGACTAATTTCAGTCTATTGAACTAATAATAATGTGACCTCAGTATCAACTCCAGCCTAAGTACTCATACCCATCTCCCGCAATAGGGTCTGATGGTTTTAATAACTGAGGCTTAGATTTGTCATAAGGAATATAAAAAATATGCTCATCTTCTAAGTTACTTTGTAGAATGGTTATCGATTGCCCATCGGGAACATCATATCCCGCTGTTGCTAAGATTCCTCTAGGATCAGCCAGTAACAGAGCTTTAAAATCCTCATCCGCCCAGCACTTGGCAATGATTTGATGATACACCTCAGAGAACTGGAGCTTGTCGAGCGGGATATAAAAAACATACTCATCTTCTAAGCTACTTTCTACAACAGTTATCGATTGCCCATCTGGAATGTTATAGCCCTCTGCTGCTAACAGAGTGCTTGGATCAGCCAGTAACATAGCTTTAAAATCTTCATTCTCATAGCTTTTAGTTATTACTGGTTGATACACTTCCCAGAGCTGAAGTTTATCGAGTGGAATATAAAAAATATGTTCATCTTCTAGGAAACTTTCTACAACACTTATCGTTTGCCAATCTGGAACGTTATAGCTCTCTGCTGCTAATGTCGTTCTTGCATCAGTCAATAACGAAGTTTTAAAACTCTTATCACCCCAGCACTTAGTAATTATTTTTTGATATAACGCCGTTTGATCAAATGGTTCTGTCATGCTGACACCTTAAGCTGAAGATTGGACTACTTCTATAGATTTATAATCCCTATCTGAGGACAAGTAATCTGGTAAAACTTCTAATTGAGGGTGAAAGTCATCTTCACCAATTGCCAATAACACCAATTCTGGCTCAGGAATAGCAGAAACCACAGTTGCCAATTGCATACTTCGGAGAACCGGATAAACAGGATAACCTAATTTCAAAAAACCACGTGCAAATATCTCACCTAATTCACCCATGCCAATAATCACAACGAATTTATTCATACTGTATTTTTATCTGCAATATTCCAAATTGGGCTATGTTAGGCCAGAAACTTTTGAAGCTAAAAAGTCGCTTAACTATGTGCACGTGAAATCCGGGCAAGATCAACGGTCAGGTGATGAGAAAATAGAAAGCATGCTCATAATTTTATGTCCGAATTAGACTTAAATGGCTTTAAGTAATTAAAGCTGATTCAATCCCATAATGTATTAACCAACAAAAATATCATGGGAAGTGGTTTTTGAATAGACAAATGATATTCAACCTGAAATTATCACTATTGATTGGAGTAATTAATAAAAATAGTTGGTTCATGGGTTTTGCAGTTTTCGGTCATCACCTTATCTTTACAAACATGTATTTGTAGTAAGTATCTTGGCGGTTGTATGGAGCTTGCTTTACCTTCGGCTCGCTTAGGAACGACAAAAACGAGATCAGTTTTGAGTTTAGGATTGGATTCTTTGGTAAATTGGAGACTTTCAAATCCATCGCCATCATCTTTAGCTAAAGTGACATGAGTGACTTTTTCAAGACAAGGTCCGCTTATTATCATCTTGTGTGGTTGACCATTGATTTCTCTAGCAGAACTAGAGGTGATTTTTGGAATGCAATGTTTTCGGTTATCTGCAGAACTGTTTTCTAGTAGAAGTCCATATATACTTAGTGTCAGTATGAATAAAATAAATTTACGTATAGTCATAAGTTTCTCAGGTTGAAGTTTGCTTTCGCAAAAAAAATGATTCTAAAGTTGCAGTTCAATAATAAGCAATATAGAAAGAGTCGTTTTTGGATTTGAAGGTTAATACTGGGTCAGATACATAATTAATGCAAGCCTATATGGTTAAAAACTATTTTTATGGAAGGATAGGTCTAATAACCAGAGTAGCAATAACCAAAATTGTAGTTATGATGTTTTTATCTATAGATAACTCCATTATTAAGAAATACCAATCACATTGAGAATGTTAGATTTCTAAGAATAAAATGCGGAGGTTTGAGAAATTGTTTGGAGATTTTGTTACAGCAACAATAGCATATAGTTTTCTTAGCATTAGTTGCCAAAAAAAGACTTAGTTAAGTTGTAGAAATAAAATTAACAGTGAGCGCTGAGACCCAGACCATTACCCAGACTAGATCGCCATATAAGGTTTTAAACAAAATAATTGAATAAATTTAAATATCATAACTATTTTATTTAATTGTAGAAAATGACAATAATCGAACTCACCACTTACTTCTTACGAATGAGTTGCTCTACCAACTGAACTACATCGGCAAGTGTTTCGTGTTAGCACGAAATATTTCAGGGCAAAAAAAGTATTACAATTTTAGATATACAGCAGCATTGGGAAGATACCAAAGCAATTTCCCTTCCTTTTCTACGCAACCACCTTCAACATATTGAATAATATCTGCTCGTTGTTGAGCTGGCAACAAATTAAATTCCAACTGTAGGCAGAATGAAAGCAACTCCGAAAGAACTAACTTTGCCACAGGCTCAGGCTCAAAAAGTCCTGTAAGGTCAATAGGGGTGGCCAATATTCTCATTTCAGGATCAGCCCCAAGCTCTCGCAATCCTTGAATTAATTCATGACTGCTAATGGCATTATTTTGTAACATCGGCGTGCTTCGCTCAAACCAAGACTCGAACAAATGAAACATGGCATGAACGCCATAAGGCCCCTGAATAAAAGCCATAGCGATCCCACCCGAATCAATGAGCTTTGCCGCATGCAA
>MBQZ01000064.1 GCA_002134785.1 Crenothrix sp. D3 | reverse complement strand
ATAGCCAATAACACCAAGCCTAATCAAATTAAACGAAAAGGCTAATTAAAAATTATTTTTTAAAAAAGAGGGGTTTTGCAATGGTTTCTGCTCAGTAATAATCAGTGATATTAGATACATCTTTAATTCTGACAAGGAAATACATCATGTAAAACTATTGATAGACTATAACTTGCATGCACTATAGTATAGTGTGAGCTAGATAATATTTTGAAATATCCATGATACCCATTGCCCTCCTCATTAGACTATTAATTCTGTTCACCTTGGTTGGTATTAGCTCTTTCATCTTGGCAATTAGAAAAAAAATACGCAGTCAATATAATAATTTTAAAAACATTAACCAACTTAAAGTACAGTAAATATCCAATTGGTTAGATGAAAGACAAGCTGACTGTATAGTTCTAAAAGATCAGTCCAAGCTTTGTACTCCATATAGAAAATCTCTTGCTTACAGGTCGTTTTTCAGAAGAAGTTAGAATTTAGTACTATGTTAAGAAGGAGACAGGTTTATTGTAACCTACTCCAATAATGACTCATTTATTCTTGTTTTCATTGACCCAAATTTTAAGTTGCGAAACAACCCAGACGCTATCATCTAAAGGGAGATCATGCCCTGCCCAAGGGTGAAGTTGGATTTCAAAACCCCATTTATTGCTTATTGCCTCTGAGCAGATAGGCGCAACCAGACGATCACCTAAACTATTTAATAAAAAAACTGATTGAATAGGTTTAATATTACCAGGTCGATAGGTTGCTGCTGCTTTTATCTGCCGCCAGCAATTTTTAAAACTAATGGGGCGTGCATTTTGAATCTTTTCCCAAACTTGGTTCATTTCTTTATTGCCATCTGAGCTGTTACTTACTAGCTGCAAAATTCTTGCTTCCCTTAAGTAAATGTTGGGCGTCATAATCAACCACAAAAGCTCTTTATAATTTTGCCAACGTAACCTATGGTAAAAGGGACTTAAATCAGCAAAGCTGGTATTAATGAGGATTCCACCGCTAATATCTTCCGGATAACGCCTCATCCATTCCCAAGCAACCATCGCTCCAAGTGAAAGCGCTAGAATAGTTATTGGTTGTTGTATGAAACCATTATCGAAGGCATGCTGACGCAACTGACTTGTTATCTCTTTAATGGTATTTGGACTAGTATCCTGATAAAAATAACCAGTACCTGGTAAATCTAGCGTAGTTATTTTAGCTTCTGGAAATGTCGATTGTAATAGTGGAACGAAAGCCCCCCAGTGTTCTGATTCTCTGGCTAACCCCCTCAGTAGAATCCAGTTTTGTCCTAGATCTTTATTCATACCACAAACCTAAAGCTTTTTTTTCATAGTCTATTTTCTGTTCCGGCTTGAGCTGCGTCCATTTTTCCGGATATAAAAGACTTCTATGCAAGAAATCAAAGAGCATGAAATGCCGGCGAAAAATTCGTTGCTGGCGATGCGGCAAGAGCGGGTGGAATAATCCATGTCTTGAGAATAAATGCATTGGACTCTTACGGAGCCAAAGCCATGAACCCATTTCCAATGTCAGTGGAAGAAATAATCGCTTTGCCTGAAAGCGTTTACTAAAATCATCGAGTAAATAATCCCATAAGTCACCGTTTATCATATATTCCTGACAAGTTGGCTCTATTTTATAAATATGGTGCTGATAACATCGATCAAAAAGCTCTTTCAAAGCGAATATTTCGGCGATACACTTAATAGGAGATTTCCGTGAGGCATAGGGAAACCACAAACGATCTTGAATGCCGAATCCAGAATGCAAATCCAAAGCGATAGATAAAGGCGCGTTGAATAGATATTGATCGACAACACGGCATAAAGCTTTAGCTTCCTTTTCCATTTTGGCTTCATCCCCTCTATACCAAGGTAAATGAGGAGAAATTCGATGGCCGCTGTATATGCTGGTAGCACCTACACCTTCCACAGGCGAATTGCGCATGAGATCAACACCATTGCCATTGCATCGTGTACCTAGATAGACGCCCACTGGATTAACGATAGGAACAAATACAAGACGTGAACTTTCAAGACGACTCTGAAATTCCTCATCCCAGTCAAGCAACTGACTGATGGTTTGCATATAAGAAAGAATGACTTCAGATCCAATCTTTTCCAGTCCATGGACACCACCAAAAAAAGCTAATACTGGCGCATCAATCTGACTTGAACCTAGTGTAATGCTGTAAATAGGAAATTGGTGGTTTTTGTATTCAATACGCTCAATCACTTCAGTTTGAGCACGTTCTCCAAATCCCTCAATAATGCGTTCCAACTGTTCCAGTTCAGGAAATTTAATGCTAGTCATATAAGTAATAAAGTTGTGATCATGGTGAATACTAGGCAATTATCGAATTCCCTTTTATCACGATCAACACGAAGGCTCAAATTAATGTCAATAAGCGAGATAGTTAGATTCTATTTTACTGGCACGTGAAGATTCAGAAATTTTCTCATATATCTTTTCTCTTGCTTCTACACTAACAGTATGACGATCCTTGCCTAGGCTTTTAATTACCGGCAGAAAACTTAAACGCACCTCAACTTTATCCAAACACAGCATCTTTATTAAATGTCGAACAAAATCATCTTCTCCAATAAAAGGGGCTTGATGTTTGGCTGCACCCTCATATTGAATAACCACCGGTTGAATAACTGATTTGGTTAATAGCGCGGGTTGAAATAAAGAAGCATGAAAGCTCAGCACTTCATTTCCTGAGGTCGTTGTGCCTTCAGGAAAAGCAACAATATTACTGTTTTGTTTTAATACCCAAATCATTTTTTCAGCAGTCTCTTTTATGGATTTTTTATTCCCTCGCCGAATGAAAATAGTTCCTCCTTGTCTGGATAAATAACCAATGATAGGCCAACTCGAAATATCACTCTTAGCAACAAAATAAACTGGTAAATATTGCCCTATTACAATAATGTCTAACCAAGAAATGTGATTGCTTATCAAAAGTGCAGCGTCTCTGGGCAACTCACCTTCCCTAATAACACTTAACTTCATGATAGAACTGAATACTTTTAGCCAATGAATTTTTAATATATCTCGCTTGCTTTTAGCTTTGTTTGTCGAACAGAGGAAATGAAGTACTGGAAAAATAATACCAGCAATGATCAACCCATAGAAAAACAGGAAGATAATGCAAAAAAATTTATACAATAGCCGCAGTTTCAATTTCATTAGTCGCCTGATGGCCTCTCATATAATGTTTACTGTAACGATCTTTTAATTGATCCAGCGGCAATAATATAAATAAATCCATACAGTTAAAGTCTTCATCCCAATAGGGTTCTCCACAAACCAGCGCACCGAAACGTAAATAAGCCTTTAACAAAGGCGGAATACCCGATTCATCACGTTGACATCTTAATGAGTCGGGAACGGGAATGCTGGGTTTAACTTGATAAGAAGCTGGTGCAATGTTTTTAGCATCAATGTTTCGATAAACCGCCTCAACAGCATACCCACTAGGCCCAGGTGAGATGCTGGCACAGCCAAGTAAATAATTATATCCACCTTCAACTGCGTATTGCACCAAAGCCGACCACAGCGTTGTTAACACAGCGCTACCACGGTAATCAGGATCCACACACGTTCTACCAATTTCCAAAAATCGACCAGGCATTGCTAGGACTTCAGTTAGATTAAACTCATTTTGTGAATAAAATCGTCCCAACCGTTTTGCCTGATATTGATTGAGTAACCGGGTATAGCCAACAATTTTTTTATTACAATTATCATAAACAATCAAGTGTTCACAATAGCTGTCGACATCATCATAATCTAAGCCTTCAGATTTTGTTTTAAGATCGGCACCCATTTCCTGTGCAAAAACACGGTAACGTAATACTTGAGCTTCTTTTATCAATTCCTCTGAAGTTGTTATAAAACAATCTAGTTTTTTAGGCGCTTTTATAAAGGTTTCGGGATACGTATTTTTCATTGGCAACCACGTAATTTAGCAAAAGATTGCCATACAATAATCAACCAATATGTCAGTTTCATGTCCAATTGATGACTATAAAATGACAGGATAGTTAAATTTTGATGACACATTGATAACAGTTACTAATGCTTTATGTATGCTGATTATCAATTAGTGCAAATCGACCCTCGAACCTTAATTTTAATTAGCCAGTAAAATTATTAACTGTGAGATGCAGCGGCATAAATCCCTACATAAACTTTTTAAGTTTCGGTGCTGCCCGTTTTGCTTAGGACAAATATGAAGATATTTTGGGCCAAAAGATGCCACAAATGTTCTTATCACATACATAATGGCAATGGTGAGGTGCTCTTTAAGTATTAGCAATAATAAGGCGGGGGTATAGGCAAACCATGCATAATATAGATAGTGCCTGTATTGAACATTGATTATATTGTTGGTTATGAATAGCTACATTTTATCAAATCTATTTTGATAAAATGTAGCTGTCATTTACATCATTCTTTAACTTAATTTTCTACAACTGTTGACTATTTGGTGAATAAAAATCTAAATTTACAGCTAACTGCTCTTATTTTTTTTATTATCACTACCATGTTTACTAGTTAGCCAAGCCATTGTTACCGACAAAAATAGTCCAAACACAATCACAATGGTATATATTGAAAGTCCAGCATCAATCATCAGCGCATATGCGCCGAGCATTAATAAGATACTAAGATTTTCATTGAAGTTTTGTACTGCAATGGAGTGCCCAGAACCCATGAGTTTATGGCCTCGATGCTGAAGTAATGCATTCATTGGTATCAAAAAGCTTCCAGCCAAACTACCAATGAGTACCAACAAGAACATTGCCACTATCCAATCAGTAACTATTGCCATTGCTACTACAACGAATCCCATAGCTATTCCCAAAGGCAATACTTTGACGGCATGTTCCAAGGGCACTGCTTTTGCAGCTATCACTGAACCAATGGCAAGACCCACTGCAACTAGAGCTGTCAACTGTGTTGACTGCTCAAGATCGAGCTTTAGGGCTAAAGCAGCCCAAGCAAGAATAATGAACCGCAGACTAGTTCCCGCACCCCAAAATAAGGAAGTAACTGCTAGAGATACCTGTCCTAAAGGATCTCTCCATAGTAGCAAAAAACTTCGCCAAAAATCTAATAACAAGAACCCTGGTGTTCGCTTCCTTAACACATGTTCAATTGGCAGTTTGGGGATGAAATAATTAAGAATGGCTGCCATTAAATAAAGACCAAGAGTAACAATAACTGCAAACTCAGGCGCGGTATCTATACCACCATTAAATTCAAGACCACCAAGTTGTTGGACGACTTGCACCTCAACTCGATGACCAATCAATAACCCACCAAATATAGCGCCCAAAATAATAGCTGCAACCGTTAAACCTTCCATCCACCCATTTGCCCATACTAATCTTTGAGGTGGAAGACACTCAGTCAGAATGCCATATTTTGCAGGTGAATACAAAGCCGCACCAATACCGACAAATCCATAGGCGAACAATGGATGGATGCCAAATAACAGAGTAATACAACCAATCATCTTAATACTATTACTAATAAACATGACTCGTCCTTTTGGCATTGCATCGGATAATGCACCAACAAAAGGAGCCAACACGATAAAAGCAAAAACGAAAAATTGATGTAACACTGGAATTTCCCAAGCAGGAGCATCCACGTTTTTTAATAGTGCAATAGCCGCAAACAGAAGTACATTATCTGCCAGTGATGAAAAAAACTGTGCAGCTAGAATAATATTGAAACTACGAGTCATAGGTTAATTTGTCCTGTGCAATTCTGCAGAAAGCTAATTCTTTACGCTAAATAGAGGGCGTGTTTTTTAATTATCTACTCAAGGTAGACTCTGTTTCTTTATGTGGTAGTTATATCAACATCCGGATTTTCTTTGGTAATTAGAGGCAAGTCTTTCTGTTGCCAAGTTACTAGCTCCAAATCGCCATTGAAATGCTCTACTATTGCAGTGCAACTTTCTACAAAATCGCCAGTATTGATATATAAAAACCCATTCATATCTTTAATTTCAGCGTGGTGTATATGGCCACAGATAACACCATCCAGTTCGCGATCTTTAAGAGTACTAACGATACTTTCCTCATAGTCGGAAATAAACTGAACTACATTTTTAACTTTATATTTCACATAAGCAGACAAGGAGAAGTTAGATTGCATTCCAATCAAAAACCTGATTTTCCGTAAAATATGATTGATCCAAATAAGAAAGTCATAACCCTCATTGCCTAGCTTAGCAATCCACTTATGATATTTGGCAATCGTGTCATACTCATCACCATGAATGACTAAGAACTTCTTTCCGGAAGCTGAAACGTGTATATCTGACGTTTTGACTACAATGTCACCAAACACGTAATCAGCGTATTGCCTGACATTTTCATCATGGTTTCCTGGAATATAAATAACATGGGTACCATGCCTGGCTTTACGTAAGACTTTTTGGATCACAGTATTATGATCAATAGGCCAATATATTTTCTTGGAAAGCGCCCAAAAATCGATAATGTCGCCCACTAAATAAAGTTTCTCACTCTCGTTATGCTTTAAAAAATCAAGCAAAACGTCAGCTTGGCATTGCGTAGATCCGAGGTGTAAATCAGAAATCCAAATGGTTCTATAGGTATTATTCATCAATACTAATCCCGAAAGGCTGATAGGACAGAGGGAATACTCAGTCTAGGAATAAGC
>MBQZ01000063.1 GCA_002134785.1 Crenothrix sp. D3 | reverse complement strand
ATGTTGTAGACGGAACAATTAACACGGTTGATGCTATAGTGCCTTAATGTGTTATCCATATAAACATCATTATGTTGACAACTTATTACCATTAATTTAAAAATTAACAGGCGATAAATTAATTGATTCAAAGAATCCAAGCGATCGGCCTCGCAAAAAAAAGCAATTATCCGTAACTCGGTAATGTCCATAGTTTGACATGCGGCGCAATACAGTCGGCTATTACGCCCTACAGATTAAAACTTACCGAGATATTATTTTTCATGTTCAAGCGCATCTAAATTACGACTATTTTCAAATAAAGTCGTTTTTGTTAGGCTTAAAGGCAATCGCTGCTTGTACAGCCATTTTCCAACCGTTATACAATTGTTTTATTTTTTGTTTATTCTGCATGGGTCTAAACGATTTATCTACTAACCATTGTCCGGCTATTTCTTCTTTGTTCTTCCAAAATCCTACAGCAAGACCCGCAAAATAAGCTACACCCAATGCGGTTGTTTCACTGACGACAGGTCGATCTACGGTTACCTCCAAAATATCACTTTGAAACTGCATCAAAAAATTATTTTTTACTGCGCCACCGTCGACTCTCAAGCTTTTCAGTTTAATTCCCGCATCTTCTTCCATGACTGTTAATACATCTTTTACCTGATAGGCAATTGCTTTTAATGTTGCCCGTATAAAATGCTCTTTTTTAGTTCCTCGGGTTATGCCAAACACTGCACCTCTCACTTCACTATCCCAGTATGGCGTTCCCAAACCAACAAATGCAGGCACCACATAAACTCCATCAGCAGATGAAACATTGGTTGCATAAGCTTCGCTTTCATGTGCTTCTTTAAAAAACCGCAACCCGTCACGTAACCACTGAATTGCCGAGCCACCAACAAATATACTACCTTCTAACGCATATTCAATTTTTCCATTGATACCCCATGCAATGGTAGTTAGTAAACCATTATTGGACTTTACTGCCTTTGAACCTGTATTCATCAACAGAAAACATCCCGTTCCGTAAGTGTTTTTTGCCATACCCTCAGAGAAACAAGCCTGACCGAATAATGCAGCTTGCTGATCTCCCGCAACTCCGGCTATTGGTATCTCAAAATCAAGGAATATAGTTGTATCCGTATACCCATAAATCTCAGAGGAAAACCTCACTTGAGGCAACATCAATTTCGGTATATTTAGCGCACTTAATAACTCATCATCCCAGCACAAATCGTGTATGTTATAGATCATTGTTCTTGAGGCATTACTATAATCGGTCGCATGTACTTTTCCATTGGTTAATTTCCAAAGTATCCATGTATCAATGGTCCCGAACAATAACTCACCGTTAATAGCTTTCTGCCTTGCTCCGCCCACTTTATTTAGGAGCCAGGCCAGTTTAGTGCCCGAAAAATAGGCATCAATCAGTAATCCTGTTTTATTACGCACTACTTCTTCAAACCCCCTACTCTTGAGATCTTCACATAACTCAACGGTTTGGCGAGATTGCCAAACAATGGCATTGTAAATGGGCTGACCACTACTCTTATCCCAGACAACCGTTGTTTCACGCTGATTTGTAATACCAATTGCTGCAATTTGATCCGCCGTGAATTTAGTTAAGGTCTCGCTGACGACTGCCTCTACTGAATGCCAAATTTCCATTGCATCATGTTCAACCCAACCCGGAAAAGGAAAATATTGGGTAAATTCTTTCTGTGCAATATGGACTGCCGCACCGGCTTGATTAAACAAAATAGCTCTTGTGCTAGTCGTCCCCTGATCAATTGAAAGAATGTATTGTTGTTTCATGAAATATTTGGAAATCCGGTTTAGTTAAATGTTCATCAAATAGTAACAAAATCAACTCAACTCGGTAAGTGGTAATTAGTTACGACTTACCGAGTTGAATGTCCTGATAATGAATTATTTCTTCTTATGCGAGCATTCATACTGTGCAATCAGATAGGCTATTACGTCCTAAGGATTAAAGTTTACCGAATTGAGTTGCATGGGTTTTATCATAAGCAGATAGAAAACCTTGCTGATTTATACAGATTGTTTGGGAATAAATAGGGGATTTAATAAAGTACGCTAGCAGTCAAATTTACCATTAGTTGGCTGTGAAAGATTGTGTTGCTTTTTAATTTAACATGAAAGGTCAGTTAGAAAACATAATTTAGGAGAATACAAACAAGGCAAGGTAAATACAAATAAGTGAAATTGTGACTACTTTTATTTTATTAAAAAAACTTAAATTCCGCCAGTAAGACGAAATTCGCAACCATGTTCTAAGTAGCTTCTTTGTTAACCATAAATAAAAACGAGGTAGTGTCCGCCATAGTAAATATAATGGAACTAAGGCGATGACACCCATTAGGTAAAAAACAATGGATTGCGTTTCCTTAAGTTCAGTATGAAATAATTCCTCGACTATGTGATCCAATGAAGATTCTAACGCTTCGAAACATAGAAATCCCAGTTCAAATAGTAATTCGGAAACCAAATGAATCAGCTGTTTAACTATATCAATAACCATACCAGGCATGGTTACTATGATTACAATGCTGATAATACCTAACCCTAAGGTGAGTTTTTTATTATATTTTGAAGTCACTTGTAATTTATTCTCGCTATTTTAATATCGCATTTCTGTAGCAATTTTTTGTATTAGATTTCTTATTCTAAGCCAATAACCTACATCTTGGTATCTGATCTATCCTCGCATATATAACTCTTTAAATCAGCATAAGAATATTCAGTAAGCATTAATAGCTAAAAAAGCCACTTAACACCCAGCTCACCCATATAGCTTTGTGTGCTTGATGAGGTTTCTGTATTACCTGAAGCAAAGACAGCAACACCGTGTTTACTCATGGCTTGTACGGTAATGCCAACGTTGGCGGCATTGGATGCGGCACTGGCACCATTGACAGTCCAATTACTGGTAGGTAGTGCTTGCAGCGAGGCATTGACGGAACGATCGGTTTGAAACTCATGTACCCATGCCATACGCAGTAACGGATATAAGGTCCATTTGTCACTGATATCAAAAGAATGATCTAGCTGAACACCTAAAGACCCGGGTTCTGACATGGTGGTGTTACCAGCAACGGATAGACCAAGGTTATTGGTGTTGCTTTCAGTAAAGCTGTTCATTTGCAGTGAGGTTGCTTGCATAGCAATAAACGGCATCAGATTAACCAGCGGATGATCCATGCGGTAACCCACTTCAGCACGTCCAGTGAAGGCATTACTACTGGTCTTGCCGGTTTGTTCAGCCGTAGAAGCTAAACCATTAACATAGCGCGTGGTATCACCACTGAAGTAACCGTAGTTAAAGATACTATTAACGTAAAAGTTCTCCCATTTGGCGACACTGTAAAGACCGACTTGGCCTGAAGAGTCTGTACCAGTTGAGGAACGGGCAGAAACGTTATAGTTAGATGATGTGCCACCGGCCATACCACCGACTAATAAGTGAGAACTGACTTCATAGTCAAAACCCACGATACCACCACCAGTATGCGTCGATACAGATGCTGAACCCATCGAGGATGAGCCATCCAATGAATTAGAACCTCCGACTCCAGTCATCCAACTTCTAAACTGCCTATTGTCACTAGAGCCACAGGCAGTAGGTAACGCATTATGACTGGCGGCTTTATTCTTTTTTGAAGAGGCACCAGTTTGACATTCATCCATTAACCAGTAGTTCGCTTGTCGGCGTGAAGCATCGACCACTAAGTTAGTGGCACTAAAGTTAGCAGTTTGTTGTGCAGACAGGCCTTCACCAGATAAGGTATTAAAGGCGGCTTGCGCTTGAGGTGCGCTCATGGGATTGATCTTATCCAAGACCGATTGCCCTGCCGTTGATGGTGAACTGTAGAAAGCGGTTTGCAGACTTGACGCCACGGCCTGTTGATTTTGATTGATCGCTGCTGAAGTGTAGTTTGCCTGAAAGCCTAGATAGGCATTGTTAGCATCGTAACTAATGGAACCATTAACGAGGGAAAGATTAGTTTGGATACTAGAAAAGGTTCCAGTTAAACCATCAGTCGCATTTAGGATAGTGTAATGTGTTAAGCCATTTATAGAGGCGCCTGAGGCGACATTTGCGTTTAAAGCTCCAGTTATTTTTGCTGTGCCATTCACATCCAATTGGTCGACTGCAGTCGATGAGACTCTAAGCCCCAAGGTTCCTGTCGATGTCTGTACAAAAGCACCACTAACACTATGTGTAGCTCCCGCTCCGGCAGCAGAAATTCCAAGATAACCACTATTTTCAAAGCGCGCATACTGTCCCGCTGCCATACTAACTTGTCCGTTTATAATCCCATTAGATCCATTAACCACTAGACTGCCTGAAGAACTCTCATCTGTACTAATCGCAAAGTTACCTGCAGTTGCACTGATAGTTCCATAATTCACTAATGTTCCGAATGCTCCCTGCATAAGGATGGCACTATTATTTTCGCTTAATCCACTGACACCAACAGATCCATAGTTAGATATTACTCCTCCATATTTAGTTGCAGTTGGATCGCAATCGACATAACCACAATTGCTTCCGCTATTAATTCCATTTGTATTAGTATTGATAGATACTGTACCGTTATTTATAACATCACCGCCAAGTCCGGAAAGCGTTGTTAACGAAGCACCTTGATTAAGTACTTCTGGGGTGTAAATAGTTGGAGAACCATTAATTCCAGTAATTGATTGATTACCAATATTAGCTTCATAAGCTTTAGTGATACTTGAATCAAGATAAACACCAATAACATTGCCTTGATACATTGAATTTGCAGACGTAATATTGCTATTAACTTGAATTTCAGTCCATGTAATCTTCGGCTGATGTGTTATTGGATCAATAGTGTTTAAATCTACAGTTGCAACCCAAGACTTTACTAATTGACCTGATAGATTTATTGAATCGGCCACCATATTGTATATGCCGGCTTTGCCAGCACTAGTGATTCCTTCAAAATGTGTTACTAATGAAGAAGTGTCTGTTGGAGCTTGGAAGCTATAGGTAGCGCCATTGGATTGATTGTGGATATAAGCATAGTTACCAACTACCCCATTATATCTACCTTCGTATCCACCTGAAATCAAATTATTGTATACACCATAAGCTGTATTACTAACTGTTCCAGTAATAGCCGTTTGTGGAGAAGATGTTATTTCTCCGCCAGCAATTGACGATCCACTTAAAGCGATCGAGGAATAGGAATTGGATGCTATGTTATAAATGAAACCATTTCCAGTAGATAGTTGAGTATCATAGTTACCAACCACCTGATTACCAAAATTACTATGTGCAAGGGTATTTAAGATAGTTTGTCCTCGAGCTAACTCTTGGGGTAATAACGTTGTTGTGATCCCAGTCGCCGCATCGTATAAATAGCCCTGATCACCAGAGGTAGCGGTTTTATAGCTACCCACACCTCTCATAATACCCAATGATGAGCCGAAACTAGGTCCATATGGTGTGCTACTGATTGCTCCAGGAAAATTTGATTGATTTAACGTCGCAGTTGGATATGCGGAATAAGTTGAGTCTGAAAGTGAATCATTGAAAAGTAAACCACCAGTATTACCATTTCCAATGACGTAGTTACCAGTAATATTTCTATCCCTAATACCAGTAACCGTTGTGATGTTACCAGTTCCAAATTGATAGGATGTAAAGTCAGGCGCTTCAGACAAATCAATGGTCGCCGCCACAATAGGACAAGAATAAATAGCCGCAAAAAAGAGACAGATATAAGTTTTACAATACATAATGGAATTATTCGGGTAGTTACAAGCAACAAATGGCTCACGTATAGGTATAGTGTATTCCTATGTAAAAACATTACCTATGATAATATTTATTTAGTTATAAACGTTCAGATTTGATATGAAAAATATAGAATTTAGTCAAAATTAATTCTTACATTGACTGGCAACTGAGTTCCATTAATAGACAGTCACCTCCGTCAGCATTATGGCGGTCAATATGGTGGTTTTGGATAATGAACATGGGTTTCTTTCGGACATAAAAAAGCCCTACAACTTCATGTGCTGTTTTTATCCGATCTTTTTAAACTGTTTGAAGCGTGGATCGGGATCGGGATCGGCATTGGGATTGTGCTTTATACGCCAATCGTAAAAAACCGTCATAGTGTCGCATATGCGTTTGATCAAGACCTTTCATCACCAAACTGTTAAACAATGCGTCTAGTGTATGAGCTTGGCGCAATATCTTCGTTAAAGCATTAACATCATTTATAGGGTGTAGCTTCTGGATAGTTAGAGATGCTCGAACTTCAGGTCTTGTTAACTTCTTAGCAACAGCTTCATCTTTTCCTGCATTAACATTAACGCTGGTTTTGTTTTTAACTGGAACTTTCTTTTTAACAGTCATTTATTAGCCTATTTTTGTATTAGTATCAAATCATTACCATCGCTACTCTCCATCGTATAAATCTTAACTTGATTGATTAAAGTATTTGTTCAATTGCTGCACAATCATCTACAGTAAGTTCAAAGTCAAATATGGAAAGATCTTCTCGCATATGAGTTTTTGAAGTAGTGCCTGTTAGGGGAATAATATCAATTTGGGTCAGGTAGCGAAAAAATAGTTGTGCAGCACTTTTTTGATATTTTATAGCCAGCTTAGAAAATGTATCATGAGCCAGCACATCTGGATTGCCTGTTAATGTCCAAAAACTTTGATAAATAATATGCTGTTGTTTACAAAAAGCACGGATCGACTTGTCATAGCCTGTTCTTGCATAAAAACGATTTTGAATAATAGCCGGCTTAATAGTGGCATTACTGTATAAAAGTTGCAGTTGTTTTAAGTCATAACAATTACTAATCCCCAATGGTTTAACGCCACCGTTATCATAATCAACTCCATTGCTTGCCATACTTCGTGCAATTGCTGTTTATTCGCCAGAGGAGAGTGCAGCACTAAACAATCTAAATATGTAGTTTGTAAATTTCTCAATGATGTTTGAAAAGATTGTGCGACTTGAGTA
>MBQZ01000062.1 GCA_002134785.1 Crenothrix sp. D3 | reverse complement strand
CCAAAACGCTCTGCCGCTTCCGCTTGTGTTAACCCTTCTTGTTCTTTAATCGCCAATACTTTTTGGCGGAAATCGGCTGAATATGTCATCTAATTTAAAATAATCAAATTATACTGCTTTAGCTATACTAGAGCGATTAAGTAAACACTGCCAATCCACTCGCGCGGTAAAATCTTGCAGTTGTTCCAGCGTTAAGCCATCGGCACGCACATCATAGAACTGATAGGCGATGTCGTGTTGCGTTAACCAATCCCGCGCTTTTTTAACCGTTGAGCAGTTTTTAATGCCGTACAGCGTGAACATCGAGGCAATTAGATTTGGCTATTTAACAATTCATCAATGTCAGGTAATTCTTTGTCGGCTTTACAACGTTTTTTGTAAATATCGACGAATTCCATAAAGGCTTGTTCTAAGTCTTCCAGAATGCCTTCTTCGTTTTCGCGCTCGTCTTCGGGAACATCGTCCGATTCCAAGTATTCTTGTTGTAATGCGACTTCGCTGTTTAGGGCAAGAATGGCATAAATAGCTGCGTTATTTGAGATGATGTCGCTCATGGTAGTAAGACTCCGTTAAATTAAAAAAAGTGATTATTTCAAATTGTCAGTGACGTGTGGTTCAATTAAGGCATACATCAATTGGTGCATTTTTGGGCTACCCGCAATGACGTTACCTGACTCGACATAGTTATCATTAAACGAAAAGTCAGTCACCACACCGCCTGCTTCTTTAATTAATAAGATGCCAGCCGCCATATCCCATTCCATGATGCCGATTTCCCAATAACCATCCAAGCGACCTGCGGCAACGTAAGCCAAATCTAACGCAGCTGAACCTGCGCGGCGTATGCCCGCACATTCAGTGGTTAAGGAGCGAAACATTCCAACATAAGCATCTAAATGGGTGTCAGTTTTAAACGGGAAACCTGTGCCTAACAACGCGCCTTTTAAGCTGTTGGGTTGGGTAACACGCAGTTTTCGATTGTTGAGCATTGCGCCGCCGCCGCGTTTTGCAGTAAATAATTCATCACGCAACGGGTCATAAATAACGCCGACTTCTAGCTTGCCTTTATGCTTTAACGCAATAGATACCGCGTATTGTGGGAAGCCGTGCAGGAAGTTGGTTGTGCCGTCTAACGGGTCAATAATCCAAACGTAATCATTGCCTGCGTGTTCGCCGCTTTCTTCTGCCAAAATCGCGTGGTCAGGGTAAGCGGTTTTTAGAATATTGATAATTTCGCGCTCCACCATACGATCGACTTCACTGACGTAATCATTTTTGCCTTTTTGGTCAACTTGTAATTGACCTACTTTATCGACTGAACGGAGGATGAGGTCACCCGCGCTTCTGGCAGCACGGATGGCGGTGTTTAACATGGGTTGTTGCATAAGGTTTTATTTTTAATGAGCGTGGAAAAGTAGGCGCGACAAATTCACGCCTAATATTTAAGGCGCGTAATGTGTTTCGATATAGCGTTGCACGATTGCCTGAAATTCTTCGGCAATATAATCACCTTTCAGGGTGACGGTTTTTTCGCCGTCTTCATAAACAGGCGCGACAGGTGATTCACCCGTTCCTGGTAAGCTGATACCGATATTGGCACTTTTACTTTCACCTGGGCCATTGACTACGCAACCCATGACTGCAATTTCCATTGCTTCTACACCTGGATATTGCGTGCGCCACACAGGCATTTGATCGCGTAAATAAGTTTGAATATCCATTGCCAATTTTTGGAAATAATCGCTAGTGGTGCGACCACAACCTGGGCAAGAAATAACCATTGGCGTAAAGGAACGAAAGCCCATCGTTTGCAAAATTTCTTGTCCAACGATGACTTCTTGGGTACGCGATGCACCTGGTTCGGGTGTTAAAGAAATACGAATAGTGTCGCCTATGCCTTGCTGCATCAGTATTGATAATGCTGCCGCAGACGACACAATACCTTTAGAACCCATGCCCGCTTCGGTTAGCCCTAAATGCAGGGCGTAATCACAACGGTTAGATAAATCTTGATAAATGGCAATTAATTCTTGGACGTTGCTGATTTTGCAGGACAGGATAATTTTATCTTTACCTAAACCCAGTTCTTCCGCTTTTGCCGCGCTTTCTAATGCCGATAACACGATGGCTTTGCGGGTGACAGCGGCTAATGGTTCAGGCGTTTTTAATAATCTATTTTCGTCTAGTAAGCGCGTCAATACTGATTGATCTAAACTGCCACCATTGACACCAATACGCACGGGTTTATCGTATTGACAAGCAAATTCAATCATTTGTTGAAATTGTGGATCGCGGCTTTTCCCCCGTCCGACATTACCAGGGTTGATACGGTATTTATCCAATGCCGCCGCACAATCTGGGTATTTTTCCAGCAATTTATGCCCGTTAAAATGAAAGTCACCGACGACAGGCACGGTACAACCTTGTTGAATGAGTTTATTTTTAATCTCAGCGACTGCGGCAGCGGCTTCTTCGGAATTAACGGTAATACGCACTAATTCAGAACCTGCTGTCGCTAATTCAATAATTTGCTTAACGGTGGCAGTGATATTAACGGTGTCAGTATTGGTCATGGATTGCACCACGATAGGTGCGCCACCACCCACTTTGACATTGCCGACCATGACACCATGGGTAATTTTTCTGATACTAATTGACATAGACTATGTTCTTGAAAATGAAAAGAATGGGGCAATTATACGCTATCATTAGCTGAGTTCGAGATAAAAGAGCGCGGCGCGTAATGAATGGGTGAATATTCCCAGTGATACAGCGGGAACGATAAAAAGCTAATATTAGGGTTTAAATACTTCACCGTTTGGTAGCACAAATTTAATGTCTAAACTCCTTAAAATAAACCTGAGTTCGACATAGCTTAATGGCTATAGTTTTCCATTCGGTCACAATGACGAAATCATCTATTTTCGCCAACGAAGTATTTTCTCCCTTTTGTAAGCAATAGGTCATTGTAAATTCCTGTTCATGGTGCGCTAAAAACACGCACCATGATGTTAATAGTTTTAGTAAAACAGCTTCCGCTATTCAATTTATGAAAATAAATTAGACTATAAAAAAACCAGTGAGATCTTAAATATCTCTCAGGTTTTGGTGATTTATATTCATCGAATTTTTCAAAAAATTCACCGTCACTTTCGATTCAGAAACAATTGAAAAACTTTACTCTTGTTTGAGTACATTACTTATTGTTTACGGGTTGCGGCGTTAATTTCCAAATATCTTTGTTATATTCATTAATCGTTCTATCGGTAGAAAATTTACCGCTATTTGCGCAATTTAAAATACTCATGCGTGTCCAGTGATCTTTGTCACGATAGGCATCTTCAACCCGTTTTTGGGCATCAATGTAGCTACGAAAATCAGCAATCGTCATCCAAGGGTCGTTTGGAGATTTGATAGAGTTAATTAAATCATCAAATATACCCGTTTCAAACTGATTAAAATGCGCGGATTCTAAAAGATGTATGACACGCTTTAGGTCTTCATCTATGTCGATAATTGCTAATGGATCATAATGCCCACGCCTTGCAGTAATTTGTTCTTCCGTTAAACCAAACAGGAAAAAATTGTCATCACCGACTTCTTCACGAATTTCAATATTTGCCCCATCTAGCGTACCAATAGTAATCGCACCATTCATCATTAACTTCATATTGCCAGTGCCTGAGGCTTCTTTGCCCGCAGTAGAAATTTGTTCAGATAAATCGGCAGCAGTACATATTTTTTCCATAGCTGACACACGATAATCTGGAAGAAAAAATAAGGTTAATTTATCGCCAACGGCGGGATCTGAGTTAATGACTTCAGCAACGTTATTGATTAATTTGATGATTTTTTTTGCCATCAGATAACCAGGTGCGGCTTTACCACCGATTAATACACATCTTGATACCCAGTTTTTAGTATCGCCGCGTTTGATACGATCATAAAGGTGAATTACATGGAGGACATTTAACAACTGCCGTTTGTATTCATGAATACGCTTTACTTGGACATCAAATAACGCATCAACATTCAGGTGAAGCTCGCCTTCATGACTTTCTTTTTTATAAGCAATCAAGCGTCCTTTTGCCGTTTGTTTAATATCACGCCAGCGTTTTCTAAATTGAATATCGTCAGCGAATGGTTCGAGTTTTTTCAGTTGCGCTAAATCCGTTACCCAGTCTGCACCTATGGTTTCGGTAATTAAACTGGCAAGTTCTGGATTGCAACCTGCTAACCAACGACGCGGGGTTACGCCATTGGTTTTATTATTAAATTTATGCGGCCATAACTCATAAAAATCACGGAATAAACCTTGCTGCAATAATTGAGAATGCAGTTGCGCGACACCATTAACAGAAAAACTCCCAACTATCGCCAAATGCGCCATTCTGACTTGCTGCTCATTACCTTCTTCGATAATGGACATACTGCGCAAACGCTCACTATTTCCAGGCCAGTGCATCGCTACTTCGGTCATGAAATGGGCATTAATCGCAAAAATAATATCCATTAAACGAGGTAATAATCGCCGCATTAAAGTCACTGACCATCTTTCCAAGGCTTCGGGTAGCAGCGTGTGATTAGTATAAGCCATCGTATTGCGCGTAATAGCCCACGCGTCATGCCATGTTAAATCATAACAATCTATTAGCAGACGCATGAGTTCGGCGATAGCAATGCTAGGATGGGTGTCATTGAGTTGAAAACAGTTTTTTTCTGCGAAATCCTGAAAATTTTTGCCGTGTAAAATAACCCAACGTGCTAACACATTTTGCAAGCTGGCAGAAGCGAGAAAATACTGTTGTCGCAAACGTAATTCTTTGCCGTTTTCGCTACTGTCATTAGGGTACAGCACCATCGTGATATTTTCAGCGGCGGTTTTAGTCGCTACGGCATCAGCATAATCACCTGCATTAAACTCATCCAAATTAAATTCTTCGGTAGCAACGGCTTTCCACAAACGCAGGGTATTGACCGTTCCATTCTGATAACCAGGAATAGGCGTATCGTAAGGCATTGCTAATACATCATTAGTATTGACCCAGCAGTAGAGGTGTTTGCCATTTTCATCTTGACGTTCTTCGACGTGACCACCAAATTTAATACGATGAGTGTATTCTGAGCGTTCAATCTCCCAAATATTACCATGACGTAGCCAGTGATCAGGCTTTTCAACTTGCTCACCATTGGCAATTTTTTGTGTGAACATACCGTATTCATAACGCAAACCGTAACCCATGACTGGCAATTGTAGCGTGGCACAACTGTCTATAAAACACGCGGCAAGCCGACCTAAACCGCCATTGCCTAAGCCTGCATCTTGTTCACAGGCAATCAGTTCTTCAACATCAATACCGAGGTCATACATGGCTTGATCAACGGTATCAGTAACACCGAGATTCAGCATAGCATTACTGAGCGTGCGCCCCATTAAAAATTCCATCGACAAATAAAATAGTTGCCGACAGTCTTTATTTTTGTAGGTTCGTAATCGTGTTGCTTTCCATCGCTCCATCAAACGATTTCTTATTGCTATTGATAAGGCTTCGCTGGCGTAAAGTGATGTGCCGCTGTTTTCATCAGCACCCAGCAAATGCACATAGTAGTGTTTAAAATCCTCAATAAAGTCCTCTTTTTCCATGCCTTGTTCGGGCAGTTGCGTAATTAATGCAGTATTAAGTTTACTGCTCACAAATTTGTTAATTGACATTATTTTTCTCGAAGGGTTTAAATCAATAGCGCGTTAGCCTTGTGCTTTTTGTCGCGCGACTTTAGTTTTTAGTTTTTTACCTTTTGCGGCGGCTATTAGACGGTCATTGGCTAAGCCAATCAACATTTCTTGAACGCCCATTTTGTGCTGTTTGTCTTTAGAATGCCGTTGGATATACTGCCCGTCAGACTGCATATCCCACACACTGCGTTGATTATCCAGTTGAATTGTTAAAATTTGCCGTAATGCCGCTTTTAATTCGGTTTTTTGTACAGGCGTAACCACTTCGATACGGCTTTCTAAATTACGCTTCATACAGTCGGCAGAGCCGATAAAGTATTCTTCGTCGCCGCCATTGTGAAAATAAAAAATGCGGGAATGTTCTAAAAACCGCCCGACGATGCTAATAACCCGCACAGTTTCAGAAAGCCCTGCAATGTTGGGGCGTAAACGACAGGTATCACGAATAATTAAATCAATTTTCACCCCTGCTTGCGCGGCGCGGTAAAGTGCTTCGGTAATATCTGAATCTTCCAGCGCGTTCATTTTAAATTGAATCAAGCCCTGATTTTGTTCGCTGTGTTTACTAATTTCGCGCTCAATTTTTTTGATTAACATCGGTTTTAATACTTTTGGTGCAGGTAATAAACTTTTGTAATTGCGTTTTGGTACAAGTCCTGTGGTTAGATAATTAAATAATTCCGTTAAATCTTCACCGATTTGTTGATCGCAAGTCAAAATCCCTAAATCGGTATAAATTCGCGCCGTTCCTGCATGATAATTGCCCGTGCCGATATGGGCATAACGGCGTAGACCGTTATAATCCTGACGCACGACATACACGACTTTACTGTGCGTTTTTAAGCCGACCACGCCATAAGTAACATGAACCCCCGCGCTTTCCATGCGGTGCGCCCATTTTATATTCGCTGATTCATCAAAGCGGGCTTTTAATTCCACCACCACGGCGACCTGTTTACCACTTAAGGCAGCATCAATCAGATACTGAATAATTTTAGTGCCTGCTGACGTGCGGTATAGCGTCATTTTAATGGCGTGTACGTTAGGATCTCGACTGGCTTCTTTAACAAACCGCTCAACGGTAGACACAAACGATTCATAAGGATGTTGCAATAAAATTGTACCTTGATCTCGTATCGCATGAAAAATATTCGGAGCATTCAGTAATTTTGGATGGTCGCAGGGATGATGCGGTGGATCAAGTAAATCAGGGCGGTCAATGCTAGCAACCTGAAATAAATCGGACATTGCCATTAGGCCATCGACGCTAAATATATCCTGTTCATCTAAACCCAGTTCCGCCATTAATCGACCGCGTTGTAATTTTGCCATGTTTTCGGACACTTCAAGCCGCACGACTGAGGCAAATTTACGCTCGCGCAATTCCGATTCAATCATTTGTAATAAATCATCGGCTTGTTCTTCGTCTTGTTCTGTGACGGCATTACGCGTGACGCGAAAACGTTCACAAAATGCAACCTTCATATCAGGGAATAACATATCTAAGTTATTTGCGATTAAATCACCTAAAGCCACATAATTATGCTCAGTACCGATTTGAATAAAGCGTTTTATTTTCTGACCGACAGGGATTTTAATGCGCACTAGCGTCATATCCTCAATGTCAGTGGCATAAATCCCTGCCAATAAATTCAAAGACAGATTAGAAATAAACGGAAACGGGTGCGCTGGATCAATGGCTTGTGGCGTAACCAGCGGAAAAATATTAGTAATATAATGTTCCCGCATGGTTTTTTGCTGTTCTTTAGACAGCTTATGGTAGGGAACGACACGAATGTTTTGTTGTTCAAGTAAGCCAACAAGCTGTGCTAATACTGCCCGTTTTTTCGCTTCAATCTCACGCACCAGCGCGTAACATTCAGTAATTTGTTGTTGTGAGCTGCGCCCATCAATACTGAGTTCACTGATACCCGCGCCCACTTGTTGTTTCAATCCACCAATGCGTTTCATAAAAAATTCATCAAGATTGGCACTGACAATGGCAATAAATTTAACGCGTTCCAATAACGGTGTGCGTTCGTCTTCCGCTTCCCATAACACGCGTTTATTGAATTCTAGCCACGTCAATTCGCGGTTCAGATACCATTCGGGCGCAGTCAAATCAATAGGTTGACTGACTGGCTTTACTTGTTCATCGGTAGAAGGTTGGTTAGTCATAGTGATGTATTAAGAGTTGATTGAAAAGGTTGAGCGTTGTTTGTTATTGAAATGATGATAACAGACTGTTACCGCTAGATTGTTTAACGGCGCGTTAATTCTATTAGCTGTTTCATAGTATAATCGTTGCACAAACGGTCTTATATTTTTATTCAATTGGCGCGAAAAAATACTATTCCTGTTTTCACTGCGTACAGATACCGCCAACCTTTCACATTCTCACACTCTCACATTATCATTCGATGAAGCTAAGCAAATTATTTGGATTACATTCCGTGCAAGCGGCGTTGGCGTATTCGCCGAAAAAAATCATGAACGCGTGGGTTGATGAGGGACGGCACGATAAACGCCTAACCGAAGCACTCAATGAGTTATTAGATTTAGGCATAGAAGTAGAAAAAACCGACCGCAAAAAATTAGATAAGTTAGCCGAAGGTCATAATCATCAAGGCATCGTCATTGAAGTCGAACTGCCTGCTGAATTGACCGAACACGATTTAAAAACTGCCGTCGAAAATCTCACTGAAACCGCGTTTTTTCTGGTGCTGGATAACGTCCAAGACCCGCATAATCTGGGCGCGTGTTTACGCACCGCCGATGCCACAGGCGTACATGGCGTGATTATCACTAAAGATAACGCCACAGGCATCACCCCCACCGTCTGCAAAGTCGCCTGTGGTGCAGCTGAAACTGTGCCTGTGTATATCGTCACTAATTTGGCACGCACCCTGCGCTGGTTAAAAGACCAAGGCATCTGGGTCATGGGCGCGGCAGGTGAAACCCAACAAAGTCTTTATCAAACTGATTTAACCGTCCCCGTCGCATTAGTCATTGGCGCGGAAGAAAAAGGCTTAAGACGCTTAACCAAAGAACAATGCGACAGCTTGCTATTTATCCCCATGTTAGGGCAAGTGGAAAGTTTAAACCTATCAGTCGCCGCAGGTGTACTGCTCTATGAAGCCGTGCGTCAACGTTTATTAGCGGCTAAGTAAATGTTATTACAAGGCATCGGTTTAAGCTGTATTCGTGATGATCGCGAGTTATTTACTAACTTAACATTCAGCTTACAACCGAAACAAATTTTATTGCTAGAAGGCAAAAACGGCAGCGGTAAAACCTCGCTACTGCGTATTTTATGTGGCTTTCGTGAACCCGATGCAGGCGAAGTGCGCTGGGGTGAAGAAGCCATTAACGACAGCTCTTATTATGCCGACATGGCTTACGTCGGGCATTTAGACGGCGTTAAAAAAGAACTCACCGTGCTGGAAAATTTAAAAGTATCGTTAGCCTTAGGCATAGCAGGTCAATATTCCATTAACGATGCCCTCACCAAAGTCCATCTACAAGGCTATGATGATGTCTTAGTACAAGCCCTATCCGCAGGGCAAAAAAGACGTTTATCCTTAGCACGGCTATTAATCACCCATAACGTACTGTGGATATTAGACGAACCCTTCACCTCGCTAGATAAACAAGGCATCGCCTTAATTGAATCGCTAATGACGGAACATTGCGCAGGCGGTGGCATGATTGTATTAACCTCCCATCATGATATTACCCTGCATAATGATGTCGATGTGGTGCGCATTAATTTATCTGCTTGAATTATCCTTTGTAGGTGCGAATTCATTCGCGCTGTTGAATAATCCATCCGAACTTTTAAGCAATACATCATCAGCCTATGTATTATTCTAGGAGTAGTTTTTAAAAACCGCGATTATCGCGTTTTTGCAGGTAATTTAAACTTCATAGATAACTAGCTTCATAATTCTCAAGCCTCCCGCTTTGCTGGAGGTTTTCAACTTCTTCAGGTGGTGACAAATGGCTGACAATGTACAAATAATTTTGATTATCGTAGTAAGTGTTGTTGTAGTTCTAGGGCTTGCGTTATGGATATTTAAAGACAGGCTGGATATATTTAACTTCACCGCTAATAAAAAAAGCGTATCCGCCAAAATGGAAAAGCATCAAGACACTGGTATCACCATTTCCAACAATACCCAAGACGGCAACGGCAATGAAATCTCTACTGAAACCGCTAATGTCACCATCGAAGAAAATCTACAACAAGGCGATAAAAACCGTATTCGCGCCGCCGCAACCAGCAAAAAGAAATAAACATCACACCTTTAAACATCGGTAGCTTGGAAAATCAAAGAATGAGTATTGCCAATTATAAAGAACACCGTAGCGCGTTCAGCGCGTTACTAGAAAAAGACTGTGATAAACCGATTTTATTGTTTAAAGGCGAATCGGGGACGGGTAAAAGCACTTTACTGGAACATTGCCGCACACAAATTCACCAAGATATTTATTCGGTTTCCGTTGATTTGCGCAACACCTCAAATGTGATGCAAATATTTTCACAAATGGGCAGACGTTTAACGTGGGATTGTTTCGATAACTTTAAACAGCAGTTAGGCGAATTAAATCGGCAATTCAATATTAACGTCAATGGCAACACTCAAGCGGGTGTCGGCAATATGATTAATGTTGAATTGAAAGCCTTATTTGATAACACCACCCCAGAACAGCGTACCGAACATTACACCGCTTTAACCAATGCGTGGGCAGAAGATATAAATGCCCTCAATAAACCGTGCGTATTACTGCTTGATGTTTATGAGGATGCCAACAGTGAAATTAAACGCTGGATAAATGGCGATTTTTTAAGTTGCGCTTCCGATTCTCGACAAATGCGTGTGGTGATTGCGGGGAAAAGTGTGCCAGAAAGTTTTGAATGGAATCATTGCTGTGAGCTTAAACAATTGTATGGTGTGCATGATGCAAAAGAATGGTTGTCAGTGATTAAGTCAAAGAAAAAGATAATTCCAGCTCAAAACCCGATGGATTTTTTAGCAGGTATTTGTCACGCTTTAAACGGCAATCCCTCAGCAATTGCAAGAGTTATAGATGGTTTTCCGAGCATCCAATGAACAGCGATAATAAATACCAAGATTTTGATAATAAGTACCAAGATTTTTTAATCAAACTACAAAACGCTGACGAATCCGAACGTGAATGGTTAGTGATGGAGTTTAGTTTGCAAAACCTCAGCGAAACGTTACGGCAAGCGGTGTGGGCGGCGGCAATTACACACTGGTTTGACCGCGATTTTCTAAATGCTATCTTAGCGAATCCATTGAAAGACAACGATTTTGAAACGTTAAAAGAGCTATCTTTTGTAGAAGTGTTTCCAGAGCGCGGTTTTAATGTTCATGAACGCAGTCGCAAACTGCTGTTAGATAAACTATGGTCAACTAACAAAGCCCGTTATCAAAAACTCAGTAAACGGGCGGCGGCTTATTGCAAAAAACAAGACCAAAGCGTTACCGCTTGGCGCGTAGAAACGCTTTATCATGGTTTATTGGCTAATAATTTATCGGCTAAAGATAATTTTATTGAGCAAACAAGCGATTGGTATAATAGTTTTCAATTTGATAAATTGGAAATCCTGACGCAAGTAGTCTTAGAGGCTGTAAATAGTAAATTTATAAGCGGTGAAGTTGCAGCTTGGGCGGCATTTTTACAAGCACAAGTTGATATTCTCTATGACCGTTATTTATCTGCCCAAAATTTATTACAGCAAGCATTAAAGCAAAGCGCGAATAATAAACATCTAATAGCGGAATTTACTCGAACTATTGGAAATACGCATAAACTTTTGAGCGAATATAGCGAAGCACGAAATTGTTACCAACAAGCCTTACAACTTTTTCAACAACTAAAAAATGACTCAGGCAAGGCGACCTGTATTCAAGCATTAGGCGATATACATAGTATTTTTTCAGAATACGACTTAGCGAAAAACTGTTATCTGCAAGCTTTGTCCAGTCATCGTCAAATAAAAGATTATTTAAATGAAGCGTTCTGTATTCGTGGTCTCGGTGGCATTCATCAGGCTCTAGCAGAATATAATCAAGCAATAGATTGTTATAAGCAAGCTTTAGAAATTTATCAACAGCTCGAAGACCGTTTAGATGAAGCAAATTGCATTAAAGACTTAGGAGATGTCTATTTTCATTTAAAAAAATATGATTCTGCACAAAACAATTATCAACAAGCTTTATTAATCCACCAACAAATTAAAGATCGTTTAGGAATAGCAAATTGCACTCGTGCTTTAGGTTTATTGTATGGCGTACAGCAACAAATCTCCCTAGCTACTATTACGTTGCAACAGGCTGCGCAGATTTATAATGTAATAGGCAGTAAATTTAATGAAGCTATTTGCTTTAATAATATAGCGGTGTATCACCATCAACAAAAACAATTCACTCAAGCATTAGCAGATTTTAATCAAGCAATAGAAATTCATCCTGATGAAGTTCTTTGGTATCAAAATCGTGCAAGTTTATATATGCAAATAGATGATTACGAAAAAGCCGAAGCCGATATAAAGCACGCTGAAAAAATAGGTAAAAATCCAGCTTATACCTTGCTACAAAAAGCCGCATTCGCCCTTTGGCAACAACAACCCGCACAAGCCGTAACACTTTGCCAGCAAGCACTGGCACAACGCCCAGCAGATGGAAATTTCCGCGCCATGTTGGCTTTAACGTTACTTGCCGATGGACAAGCACCAGCCGCTGACACAGAAATGAAACAGGCTTTAACCGCGATTTATCAACAACACGATATTAATAGTTTGTTGGATGACTTGGACAAACTAGCCCGAATCTACGGACAATCGCCTGAAATTGAAGCATTGCGCGAGCAAGTCTTAACTAAATCTAACGCGGCGGTTGTTCAGACCACGGAGGTTTTAAAAACCTCCGAGGTCTCTGATTAATCACACATGATAAAACTTGGCGTTTCCACATGAATAATGAATACACGGCTATCATAAAACAAGACGGTGATTGGGGGGATTTGGCTTGGCTTTTATTTATGCACCAACGACTAACGCAGATCGCTTAGAGCGATTGATTCTGATTATGGCGTTAGCTGGTTCGAATTGGCTTGAACGATGCGTTACAACGTCCAACACCGCTGGAAAAAACCAAACAGCAAAATTGACACCACGCACTGGATATTTAACACGCTGCTTACAAAGTAGCTTTACTTTAACTACTTTTTCGGCGGTTTTGCGGAACTGATAGGTGGCAAGGTTTTTTTATTAGCAATATCAATCAGATTCTAAAAGTGAAGTAAAATGAACAGTTCTATAAAATATTATTTCGTAAAATTCAAAGGTGCATAATGAAAAATTATAAAATCGCAGTATTAGCGGGTGACGGTATCGGCCCTGAAATCACCCAGGAAGCACTTAAAGTGCTTAAAGTCATTGAAGAACGCAACGATGTCACGTTTGAATTAATGCCAGCCGCGTTTGGTGCGTGTGCGTATTTTGAATTTGGCGACGCGTTCCCACAATCGACTATTGATATTTGCGACGCTGCCGATGCTATTTTAAAAGGCCCAATCGGCTTGAGCCACGAAGAATCCAAACAAATCCCCATCGACAAACAACCTGAGCGTGGCGCGTTATTACCCATGCGTCGCCGTTACAACACTTACGCTAACTTTAGACCCGTCTCATTGCCCAAAGCCCTCGCGCATTTCTCACCGTTAAAACCTGAAATTATCGGTGAAGGCATTGATATTATGATGGTCAGAGAATTAGTCGGCGGCTTGTACTTTGGCAACAAAGAAATGGGCGTAAACGAACAAGGCTTGCGTTATGTCAAAGAAACACTGGAATATGATGAAAATCAAATCCGTCAAATACTAGAACAAGCCTTCAAACTGGCGCGTAAACGTAAAAAAACCCTGCACAATATTCACAAAAGCAACGTCTTAAAATCCAGCGTCTTGTGGAATGAAATTTTAGAAGAAGTGGCAGTCGATTACCCAGATGTCACGGTTTACCATCAATTAGTCGATTCAGCCGCCACTAACCTATGCCTAAAACCCACGCAATTTGACGTGATGGTCATGGAAAATATGTTCGGTGATATTTTAAGCGACCAAGGCGGCGGTATTCTAGGTTCATTAGGCTTAATGCCCTCCGCGTGTATCGGCCCTGATAAAGCCTACTACGAACCCTCACACGGCTCAGCACCTGACATTGCAGGCAAAAACATTGCCAACCCATATTCCATGATTGGTTCAGTTGCGATGATGCTAGAAAACAGCTTTGGCATGGAAGCAGAAGCCAAAAATGTCTGGGCAGCCATGCAAGCCGTCTTCGCCGACGGCTATTCAACCGCCGACTTATCCAAAGCCGACAGCGGCGTTAAGATGATAAGCACCGTTGAATTTGGTGACAAAGTGGTTGAGAAATTGAGAGCAATGCCTAGGGTTGCCTAATTGAATCGCTAGCAAAATAGGATAGGCTGACGTAAGGAAGCCTATCTGTCGTGATGCACAAGTCACGTTAGCGATGGCGCAATCCAATAATTTTGGCGCATCCTGTTGGGTTACGGCTATCGCCTATAATCAAAACTACAAACTTTGGAGGAATTGAAATGCGAGTATTTAAAAAACACACAAACACCAATTTGACGTTGATTTTTTTCAGCATTCTGCTTGCTACTCATGTTGCAACAGCAGCAACGGATCTGACCGCGCAAGAAAGTTATGCTAAAGCACTTGCAAAGAATCATCAGCAAGAAATTGATCCTGCCGCCCACGCGAACCATGACAAAAGTCAGGACTTTCATGGTATTTTTTACGGTTATCTTCCTTGCAATGATTGTGATGGCATTAAAGCGACGCTGTCTTTAAAACAAAATAACAATTATCTGTTAGTGACTCAGCCTGCAAGAGATTCTTCAAGGGAGTTTTATGAAAAAGGAAAGTACAGTTGGGATGAGGAAAAACAGACCGTTATTTTGACACCGCGTAATGAATCAAGCACACGGCACTATTTTATTAAAGATGAAGGGACGCTGGTTCAACTTAACAGCGATGGATCGAAGATGTCAGAGAAATTGGAAGACAGCTATAGTTTGCGTAGAAGTGATAAGGTAAAGGGACGGGAAGTGCATATTCACTAGCTGTATAGGCTGCTGTAACCCAACAATCACCACAAAACTGTTGGGTTACGCTATCGCTAACCCAACCTACAAAACTCAAAGTCTCATGTCTCCAGATTCTCATCTCGATATTTGTATTGCCACTCAGCAACTCACGCTCATTCAAAATGGGCAAGCATTAACAGTCTACCCTATTTCTACCGCTAAAAATGGCGCGGGTGAACGTATGAGCAGTGGTTGTACGCCGAGAGGTTGGCACAGTATTCGGGCAAAAATTGGCGCGGGATTACCGTTGTATAGTGTATTTAAAGCCAGACGTGCCACAGGAGAAATTTATAGTCCTGAACTTGCCGCACAATTCCCACAACGTGATTGGATTTTGACGCGTATTCTGTGGTTAGGTGGTTTAGAGCCGCATAAAAATCGTTATGGTCAAGTGGATACAACGTGGCGTTATATTTATCTACACGGTTGCCCAGATGAATTAATGAATGGGCAACCTGAGTCGCATGGCTGTATTCGCTTGTATAATGCTGATATGTTGGAGTTATTTAATCGAGTGTCAGTTGGTATGAGAGTTTATAGTCATGAATAAAACCCGCATGGTGTTGGGTGTGGAATACGATGGCAGTGGTTTTTGTGGTTGGCAATGGCAAGTTCAGCACCGTAATGTTCAGCAAGTGTTAGAACAGGCACTGAGTAAAATTGCTAATCATCCTGTCACGGTGCAATGCGCAGGACGTACCGATACAGGCGTACACGCGCTGGAACAGGTGGTGCATTTTGATACTACCACCACACGAGAGTTAAAAGAGTGGTTATTGGGGGGCAACAGTTTTTTACCTAACGATGTGCGTATTACTTGGGTACAACCTGCTATCGGTGATTTTCATGCGCGGTATAGTGCAATTGCGCGTTTTTATCGTTATGTAATTTTAAATCGCCCCATTAAATCGGCATTGTTGCGGAATCAAGTAACGTGGCATTCCGCGCCCTTGGATGTGGAAAAAATGCACTCAGCCGCGCAAGCGTTGATTGGTCAGCATGATTTTTCGTCGTTTCGTGCGCAAGGCTGTCAGTCTAAAAGTCCGTGTCGTTTGATGTATTTTATTGAGGTTTATCGAGACGACGATAAAGTCATTATCGATATTTCTGCTAATGCGTTTTTACATCACATGGTACGCAATATTGCGGGGGTGTTGATGGCGATAGGCGCGGGTAAACAGCCTGTTGAATGGACAGAGGAATTGCTTCATGTTAAAAGTCGTAAACTCGGTGGCGTGACTGCGCCACCCGATGGTTTATATTTAGGTGCGGTGTATTATCCTGAGCAGTATGGCATTGCTAAACACCCTGTGTTTGCTAAATTGCCTGACAATGCGCGGCGGTTTGATTAATCTCTACAACTCTTAAGGTGATGGATATGAATAATTTTTTAGCGTGGCAAGTTCATGGCAATGCCGATAATGGTGGCGGTTTGCTGGAGATGTTGACAGGGATGCTGGCTTTTTTTGAAGATTTAACAGCGTCAGGTGGTGATGGCTTTTTTAATGCTTTGATGCCAGGGCTAGCAGGAATGAATAATATTCATCCATTGTTAGTGCATTTTCCGATTGCGTTTTTAGTCGTTTTTTTTCTGTTCGATGTTGTCGCTTGTTTGGCAAAAAAACCGCAGTGGCGTGAAGTTGCTAGTTATTTATTATATTTTGGCGCGATTGGTGCAGTTTTTACCGTTATCGCTGGCTTTGCGGCGGCTTATTCGGTGCCGCATAATGATGTCGTTCATGCCATTATGGAACGGCATGAAAGTTTTGGTATATCTGTATTGACGTTGGCGGTGAGTTTGTCTTTGTGGCGGTTAAAGAAAAGTGCGTTGCTAACAGGCGTGGCGAATACGTTTTTTCTTATTCTGTCTGGTTTAATGTGTGTGCTACTGGCACTGGGTGCAGATTTGGGCGGTTTGATGGTTTATAAATACGGCACTGCGGTGCAGCTTGTTCAACCGCAACCCGCAAGCGAAAGTAATCATCATGAACACGAGCATTAATTTCATCGTATGAGCAAACCACGCAAAATTTTAGTCATTGCGATGCGTTATTTAGGTGATGTGTTACTCACTACGCCGTTAATACGCTCATTACGACAGGCATATCCTGATGCCGAGTTAGATGTGTTGATTTATAGCAATACGGCTGCCATGTTGGAAGGTAATCCTGATATTAATCGGCTCATTACCGTGCCGAGTAAAGCTAAGTTCGCTGATAATTGGGCATTATTACGGCAATTGAGACGGCGTTACGATTTAGCAATTACTACGCAAGCAGGCGATCGTCCTTTTTTATACAGCTTGTTTGCCACCTCACAGCGAATAGGAATTGTGCCAACTAAACCCAATACGGGTTGGTGGAAACGCTTTTTTCTGTATCGATGGCTAGAATATGATGATGACAATAATACCCATACGGTGTTACAACATTTAAACATACTGGCGTTGATTAATGTGCCGCCCTGTTTTGCATTAGTGCCACCACGCACTCAAGACACGCAAGTATTAAAACAATTAGTGGGTAATAAAACTTACGCGGTGTTACACACCCATCCACAATGGACATACAAACAATGGACGGTGGAGGGCTGGCTGGCGATTGGGCTTTATTTGCACCAATTAGGTTTAAGACTGGTATTGACAGGTGGAACAGCACAGGAAGAAGTGGATTATATTGCTAACATTGCTCGACAATTGCCTGACGATACGCTGAATCTTGCAGGCTGTGTGTCTTTGGCACAATTGACCGAATTATTGACTAATGCCGCTTTATACATAGGGCCTGATACAGGCATAACGCACTTGGCGGCAGCAACGGGCGTTCCTGTTATCGCACTGTATGGCCCAACTAACCCTGTGAAATGGTCGCCTTGGCCATGCCGCTTTGAACAGAACAATAATCCATTTCAAAAAATTGGCAGTCAGACAGTGAATAATGTCCATTTGCTTCAAGGTGAAAAATTGTGTGTACCCTGTCATTTAGAAGGCTGCGATAGGCATCAAAAAAGCCGTAGCGTCTGTCTGGATACCTTGAGTGTTGAACGAGTAAAGGCAATAATTCAGTTAATACTCGCTAAATAACTGCTTAACTTTTCTTTTGAAATTTAGAAAACAGCGAGCCGATTATATTTTTTTTAGCAATCACAGGTTCATCCTCTGCTGGAGGGGGTTGCTCATTTTGTTGTTTGTAACTGGCAGCCTTTTTTTGGACAGCTGCTTTAATAGCATTCTTATTTTCTACGGAAATATCATCCGCCGTAACGAATCGATTATCTTTACGCAGGAAATAACTGAGTAAGGCATCTAAAAAAGCATTATCCACTTGTTCAGGCGTGAAGCTCTTACCAAATGATTGAAGGTTTTCATGATTTCGAATAAACACTTTAAATAACGAGTGTTGATAGTCAACTTCAATTCGAAAAATCACAGGAATTTTTCGTTGTACAGTAAAAAGTGTGCAGTACCCACCAACCACTGATTTATGCTTCCAATCAAAAAGGAGTCTTTTGGATTGCAGAAGGTTAATTTCTTTGTCGATTAACGGGTCTGACTCTAAACGATAACTAAATTCACCATCCGCTTCACAAAAGAAACTAACATTAACCTGCATTAAGCGATTGTAATCGGCAAAACCAATACGCCCATCAGTATTGATTTTATAATGTGATTGAGAAAGGCTGCCAAATTGTGGATATTTCGCGCAATAATTATCTATTTGAATAGGCTCTTCCAGAAAATTTAGGTAATTAATGGTTTCTTGAAAACTATCAAGAATTAACTGCATTTTAGGTAGAATTTTGGCCTGATAAACTTGCTCTAACTGTTCATTAGTTGATACTTGCTGTTGCTCAGCTGCTTTTTTTTCATCGGCTTTTTTTCTTAACTCTTCCAGCACACTCATTCGTATTTTCCTTGGAATTCTTGCTTATTGAATGTTAAAAAAATAGATTAAGTGCATAGTATATTAAAAATGTAACGCAATGAAAAATAGCTTAATAACAGGCAAATCAATAAATTTTTCAATATCATCAATTAACTCATTTTTCAATTATAACCGACTACCTGCGTATGACCATGAAAATGGCGTGTTGATTTTGCAGTACCTAACCCACCGAAATTTTGAATACAATTGGTGAACTATTCAAGAATAGATTTCATGTTAATGTCATACACCTTTAGAACCCCACCCTAAAATTGACTTATCTTTAAATATATCGCATAATCTTTATGGTTATTTAATATTGAGTAACGTCTAAATAATCAATGAGTTAAAAGAATTGATGTACAAGATACATCATTAAAATAATCTAAATGAGGAGTTTAACAATGGCTTTAATTACTTGGACAGCTAGTCAATATGGTACTAACGTTGGTTTTGCTGATGATGAACATAAAATCTTATTTGATAAACTAAACAACTTGTACGATTTAGCAACAGGTGGTGCGGCGCGGACTGCAATTGGCGCACAGTTGGATGATTTAATCGCTTATGTAGTCGGTCATTTTGCACATGAAGAAAAAGAAATGATAGCAAAAGGCTACGGTGGCTATGAGCGTCATAAAGCAGAACACGATGCCTTAGTGGGTATTTGCGCGGATTTACAAACAAAATTTCATGCGGGTGAAGCAGAAGTTGATGATAGCGTTGGTCAATTAGTTAAAGGTTGGTTAGATAGTCATATTCCTGCTTTTGATATGCCTTATGCGGATGCGTTAAACAACTAATCGTTACTTTTTTTTAAAAATAAAAGGCTTGTGAATTGCTTGATTCACAAGCCTTTTTTTATATCAGGGCAAGGACAACTGGCATAGCATGTCATCATGAGTTAAAATCGCCGAGTTTATTTGTGCCAATTATTATAAGTAAAGGACGTTATCTAGGCTTTTTCTAGGTAACATCATTACAAAACGATATAAAGCAACAAGAGTTTATAACTACGACGAGGAGTCTGCTCCGTGAACAAAATAAAGAAACTATTTGCAGGTGTGAGCTTAATGGCATTAGGTCAGGAGGCTGCGCAGGCGGATTACACGCTCAATTTAATGAAAGGGGTTACAAAAGTCAGTAATGACATTTATGACCTGCACATGTTAATTCTGTGGATTTGTGTGTTTATCGGTATCGGCGTGTTCGGTACAATGTTTTACTCAATTTATCATCATCGTAAATCGAAAGGACATGAGGCGGCACAATTCCATGAAAACACCACCGTTGAAATTATCTGGACTATTATTCCTACGCTGATTTTAATTGGCATGGCAATTCCAGCAACAAAAACTATGTTGGAATTAGCTGATGTGCAAAAATCTGATATGACTATTCAGATTACGGGTAAGCAATGGTATTGGGATTATAAATATCTGGATAATGACATTCATTTTGAAAGTCATTTGGATGAAGCAAGTGAAAAAGCTCACCGTATAAAAGGGGCTAATTTGAATGCGGTAGCGAATTATTTGCTAGCCGTTGATAAACCCTTAGTCATTCCTGTCAAGAAAAAAATTCGGTTCGTATTGACTTCATCCGATGTTATCCATTCATGGTGGGTACCTGATTTAGGCTGGAAAAAAGACGCGAATCCTGGTTTTATTAACGAAGCATGGACTTCTGTTGATAAAGCGGGTGTTTATCGCGGTCAATGTACCGAGTTATGCGGTAGAGACCACGGTTTTATGCCTATCGTTGTTGTTGCTTTGGAACAACCAGACTATGATGCTTGGGTAAAGAAAACCTCAGAACAGCAAAAACAAAAACCAGATTTGAGTGATCAACATCATGAGCAATTAATATCTCATGGCGAATCAGTCTACTTGAAAAATTGCGTAGGCTGCCATCAAATAGATGGTGCTGGTGTGGCTGGTTTAATTCCTGCTATCACTGCAAGTCCAAAAGTGACAGGGGCTATTGATCCATTAATCGGTTTTCTGCAAGCAGGTACTAGCAAAATGCCCGCATTTTCTAAGTTGAAAGATAATGAATTAGCTGAGGTAATCACTTACATCAGAAATGATTTGGGCAATAAAGTTGGTGACGACATTCAGCCTAATAAAATCACGCCTGTTTATGAAGACGACTAAACCCTGTTGTTATTATCAGCCCAACTTTTTTTAATTATTTTTGAGGTATAGAGTATGTCTGCTGTCATAGCTGAACATGATGATCATCACGCTGATGAGCATCACGATCACGGCCCTGCTAAGGGGCTGTTAAGATGGATTATTACCACCAATCACAAAGACATTGGTACATTGTATTTATTGTTTGCCCTAGCAATGTTTTTTGTTGGTGGTTCAATGGCAATGGTGATTCGCGCTGAATTATTTGAACCAGGTCTACAATTTGTAGATCCTATGTTTTTTAATTCTATGACCACTATGCACGCCTTAGTCATGGTATTTGGAGCAGTAATGCCCGCCTTCGTGGGTTTGGCAAACTGGCAAATTCCATTAATGATTGGCGCAAAAGACATGGCATTGCCCCGCATGAACAACATGAGTTTTTGGTTGTTGGTTGCAGGCGTGTTATTGCTAGCCAGTACTTTATTTATGGAAACTGGCGCGCCTAGCGCAGGCTGGACATTCTATCCGCCCCTAGTGTTACAACCCATTACCGTTGGAACAGCTCTACCTTTTGCAGTATTCGCTGTGCATTTGTTAGGTATTTCTTCCATCATGGGTGCAATTAACATTATCGCCACTATCTTCAATATGCGTGCGCCTTCCATGAAAATGATGGATATGCCATTGTTTGTTTGGACTTGGTTGATTACTGCGTTTTTGTTGATTGCGGTTATGCCTGTATTTGCTGGTGCAGTCACTATGCTGTTGACCGACAAATTTTTCCACACTAGCTTCTTTAACGCCGCTGGTGGTGGTGATCCTGTGTTATATCAACACATTTTCTGGTTCTTCGGACACCCAGAAGTGTATATCATGATTCTGCCTACGTTTGGTGTTGCATCAACCATTATTCCTGTCTTTGCGCGTAAACCTCTATTCGGTTATGCGTCAATGGTATGGGCGACAGGTTCAATTGCTTTCTTCTCATTCATCGTTTGGGCGCACCATATGTTCACCGTCGGTATGCCAATGGCAGGTGAGCTGTACTTCATGTATGCCACTATGATTATTGCCGTGCCTACAGGTGTTAAAGTCTTTAACTGGACAGCGACTATGTGGAAAGGTGCAATGACCTTTGAAACACCGATGTTGTTTTCTATTGCCTTCGTCGTATTGTTCACTATGGGTGGTTTGACTGGTTTAATGATGGCTATCGCGCCAGTTGACTTCCAGTACCACGATACTTATTTCATTGTTGCCCATTTTCATTACACCTTAGTACCTGCATCGATTTTTATTTTGATGGCAGCGGGTTACTTCTGGTTGCCTAAATGGACTGGACATATGTACAACGAAAAAATCGGTCAACTGCATTTTTGGTTGTCAGCTATTTCGGTGAACATTCTGTTTTTCCCACAGCATTTCTTAGGCTTAGCGGGTATGCCACGTCGTATTCCTGATTATGCCGTACAGTTTGCTGATTGGAATATGATTTCTAGTATCGGAGGCTTTATCTTTGGAGCTAGCCAGTTGTTATTTTTGTACATCGTCATTGACACTATCAAAGGTGGCACAGGCGAAAAAGTAACTGACGAAGTGTGGGAAGATGCCAGCAAACACAGCTTGGAATGGACATTACCGTCACCTGTTCCTTATCACACATGGGAAACACCACCCATGCTTGTGCCGACTGAGCACGTTTTAGATTCACATTAAGGATAAAAGAGTCATTGCCTGATTCAGGCAATGACTCAAATCATAATGACAATAAAAAATAAAAATATTTTAACGGTAGTGATTTTATTAGTGATTGTAATCACTTTTTATGTATTAGCAGTCACGCAAGCGGTTTCGCAACAATGAGCGACGAAGACGTTAGTAAAAAAAACACTAAGCTAGCAAAGAAATTACTGTTAGTTGCTGTGGCGATGTTCGGTTTTGGTTACGCGCTAGTCCCCATTTATGATGTATTGTGTGAATGGAAATGGATAGAACGAGATAGACCCGATGATATTAAAAAAGTGCCAGAAGTTGCTTATAAAGTTGATATGAGCCGAGAAATCACCATCGAATTCATGACTACACTGAATGAATCAACACCGATGGAATTTCGTTCAGAAAAAAAACAGCTAATAGTTCATCCTGGTGAATATCATACGGTGAATTATTATGCTGAAAATAAGACTGATAAAGTCATGGTTGCTAGAGCGATTGCCAGTTTTTCGCCAGCTGTAATCAGTAGCTATTTTGAAAAAATCCAGTGTTTTTGTTTTGATGAACAGACCTTCAAGCCGAGAGAAGCGAAAGTGATGCCGATGCGGTTTACGATTAATCCAGAGCTACCTGAGCAATACAAAACCATTACATTGTCATATACATTTTTTGATATTACTGAAAAATCAGTAAAAAAATAAAAGGGGAAGGTTATGTCTACAAATACCGCTTATTACATTCCACATAAAGCAACTTGGCCCGTCATTGGTACGCTGGGCTTAGTCACTATGTTGGCTGGATTCGCAAATTATTTAAATGGTTCTTCAATTGGACCTATGTTCATGGTAGCTGGCTTAGTTATTTTTATTACCATGTTAGTGGGTTGGTTTACCTTACAAGCCAAAGAAAGTGAATCGGGTATGTACAGTCATGAGGTGGGCATTTCCTACCGCATGGGTATGATGTGGTTTATTTTTTCAGAAATTATTTTTTTCGCTGTGTTCTTCGGTACCTTATGGTATACGCGTAATTTATCTGTGCCTTGGTTAGGTGAAGGCGCGACGAAAGAATTATTACATTCCGCTTACGAGGCAACTTGGCCAACTAACGGACCAGGTAATGTTGGTGGTAAATTTGAGCCAATGAGTGCGTGGGGGCTGCCTTTTTTAAACACGCTAATTCTATTGAGTAGTGGCGTTACCTGTACTTGGGCGCATCATGGTTTGTTAGCTAAAAATCGCGATCAACTGATTAAAGGTTTAATTGCGACTGTTTCCCTAGGCTTTTTATTCGTTCTTTTCCAAGCAATTGAATACCACGAAGCTTACACCGAAATGGGTTTAACTTTAGGTTCAGGTGTGTACGGTTCTACTTTCTTTATGTTGACAGGTTTCCACGGTTTTCACGTCTGCGTCGGTGCTATCATTTTGAGTGTCGTGCTATTTCGTAGCTGGAAAGGTCATTTCAAACCAGAAAACCACTTCGCTTTTGAAGCAGCGGCTTGGTACTGGCATTTTGTTGACGTAGTTTGGTTGGGTTTATTTGTGTTTGTTTACTTAATGTAATTGCCACGTCTAACGAAAAAAGCGTTACCTAACAGGTAACGCTTTTTTTTTGTCAGAGCAATTTTTGAATTATTTGTTATTTTCAGTCATGGCTGGTTTTTGCATCAACATACCCGCACCAATGCCTTGTGGCTTATAAGCCCCTGTCGCTACGGCAATAAAAATAAAAATAAACAACACTAATGAAAGAGTAATACGAAAAGTCAGTGCTTTTACTGTTTTTTCAGATTCTTCTTCGGATTTAGGGCGAATTAAATGAAACAGTGCAGAACCAAGACTGATAATAATCAGGATGAAGGCAATAATAACGATGGTTTTTATCATAAAAATAGAATGCTGTTGAATGGCAGGTTTGCCATTCTCGTTTATTTTTCTGTTTGTGCCAATAGTTGAAAGATGATAATAAAAATAAAGCGTTACTCAATAAAATTTGAAAAAATTCCCACGCTGGTTTTTCTATGCTTGCTGCCCTTATTACTGAGCTTAGGTGTATGGCAGACTCATCGTGCAACAGAAAAACGGGGTTTTTTACAGCAGCAAGCACACAGTCAGGTCACTAACACCTTACAACTATCGACAGCGATTGAAGATGATACTAATAAGCTACGCTATAGAAAGCTAGAAGCGACAGGGCATTACGACACGCAACATCAATTTTTAATAGATAACCAAATCAGTGATGGCAAAGCAGGTTATTTTGTCTTAACGCCTTTTATACTACGCGGCGAAAGCAAAGGCGTGTTAGTAAATCGCGGTTGGATTGCGTTAAATGCAGATAGAAACCAATTGCCCGATGTGTCACTGATTGCTGAACCTAGCACTGTCAGTGGTCGAGCAAATAATTTTCCCAGCGTCGGTATAAAATTAGCAGGTGCAGAAATACCCAGCGACACTAATCCATCGGTCGTACAGATTGTTGATAGTGACGTATTAGCGAAAAAACTGGGTTATCCGTTATTTACTTTTCAACTTGAACTGAATAAAGAATCGCCGAATGGCTTTAAACGTGAATGGCAGACTACAACCCTCATGCCACCTGAACAGCACACCGCTTATGCCATACAATGGTTTGCATTGGCATTGACTCTCACCGTACTATTTATAGTTTATAGTTTTAAAAAATCATCATGATGACTCCGCAACAGAAAAAAAACCGCTTATTTATTCTTATTATTTTTGGCATGACGATTATTCCTTTTTTAATCGCCTTGGGCTTACAACAAAACCCAAATCTTTTAAAAAGTGGAACGAATATTGGTCAATTAATTACGCCACCTATCACCACAGAATCCAGTGATTTCATCGGTTTTGATGCCTTTTCAACGGTGAATTTATCAGAGTTATCAGGGCATTGGCTGTTGGTTAATGTAATGCCTAGCGATCATTGTAATGAAGTGTGTTTAGATGCGTTGCTTAAAATCAAACAATTACGCTTAATGCTGAACAAGGAATTTCCGCGCACACGCCGCGTGGTATTTATGCTCAAAGATGTACCTGAAGCACAGGCAAGTCAATGGTGGTTGAAAGATGCGTTATTATGGCGGTTACGACAAACACAAACGCCAGCCGATGATGCCTTGTATCAAACCTTACTGCGAGAAGAAAATTCGTTAAGCGAAGCACAGATCACGCAATTAATAGGGAATGACAATCGGGAAACCGCGTTGCAATCCGATTTAATAAAAATAAAACCCAGCGACAACTTACTGAAAAAAATAACGGCGATTCGGGCGGGCAACATCCCCGATGGCTTGTTATTGTTAATAGACCCCTTAGGCAATATCATGATGCAATATGAATCTGGATTTGATCCTTACAAAGTAAAAAATGATTTAATGCACTTACTTCGTGCCTCACAAATCGGTTAATGGAAGAAAAATATGTTTAGAACCATAACGCTGTTAGGTGTATTAGCAGCTTTAATCACAGATGTGTTAATTGTAGTTTTGCGCTTATTAAATATTGGTGTATCGCCAGCTAATACAAATTTATTCACCGATCCGCACGTTTATCCCACTTTAGTAGTGTGTGCTGTGCTGTTGTTATTGAACGCATTGGCATGGCGTGAGCGATATGCACGATTAAGTATTATGTCCCTGTCGCTCAGTTTGTTGGCGTTAGTCAGTATGCAACTATTTTTAAGCGTGATTGTGCTTGCTATACCTGAGTTACCCATTTTGGCTGTTGGGCATTTAGTGTTGGGCGTAATTACGCTGTCTGGCTTGTTTTACTTATATTTGCGGGCTAATCCATTACTGATTAAAACCCAGCAGAATGGGGCGTGGTTAGCGCGTTTTGCGATATTATTGCTGTTGCTAGAATGTGCTTTAGGCGCGTGGGTCAGTATCAATCATGCGGGTTTAGCCTGTACAAATTTTCCATTATGTACCGACCAATGGTTGCCAATTGCTGATTATCAACACGCATTTGATCCACAAGGTGTATTCACCTTACCCGCGCAAATTGCCATTGCTTGGTTACATCGTTTATTGGCATTGGTTTGTTTTGTCGTATTGACTCTGGTGATGATACAAGCGACTGCCAATCAGGAAAATAAAATTCGTAAGTCTGGTTTAATCCTCAGCGCGTTATTATTTATTGAAATTGGCTTAGGTATTTTAGGTTTTAAACTGGCTATGCCCGCTTGGGTAGCAATACTACATAATGCCATTGCCGTACTGATGATGTTGCCACTGATCAGCATCGTGTTTTACAGTCGTTATGGCTTAGTCGCTGAATCTGAAGAAAAACCTGCAACAATTACAGACAGCTCCGTTCCTAGTAAACCTGCTGAACAACAGCGTGAACCTGCTTATGTAGAGTCAGATTCTGCGTCATTATATTCACGCCTTAAAACCCAATTAAAACGCACGCGTTCGGGATTAGGCGGCGTATTCGCAACCTTAGGCGGCGATAAAAAAAGTACAGCCGATGAATTATTAGAAGAAATTGAAGCCAATTTATTGATGGCAGATGTCGGCGTTGATGCCACTGCTGCGATCATTAATCGTTTAACGCAACGCCTCGAAAAACATCAATTGAATGATAGCGAGATTTTAATTGCCGCGTTAAAAGAAGAATTGTTAAGCATACTCAAGCCGTGTAGTGAACTACTACATATTCCTAAACAGGATAAACCGTTCGTTATTTTAGTGGTCGGTGTGAATGGCGCGGGTAAAACCACCACTATCGGCAAATTAGCCAACCGCTTACAAGCCCAAGGACATAGCGTTATGTTAGCCGCTGGAGATACCTTTAGAGCGGCGGCGGTTGAACAATTGCAAGTCTGGGGCGAACGTAATCATATTCCTGTAGTCGCACAACACACGGGTGCAGATTCTGCCTCAGTCATTTACGACGCAGTGCAGTCTGCGCAAGCCAAAGGCATTGACGTATTAATTGCCGATACTGCTGGACGCTTGCAAACCAAATCTAATTTAATGGATGAGTTGAAAAAAGTAAAACGCATCATGAGCAAATTAGACGACACTGCCCCGCATGAAGTGTTATTGGTGCTGGATGCAGGCACAGGACAAAATGCCTTATCACAAGCGAAGTTATTTAATGAAGCGGTCGCCTTAACAGGTTTAGTATTGACTAAATTAGACGGTACAGCGAAAGGCGGCGTTATTTTTGCATTAGCTAAAAATTCAGGTATTCCAATTCGTTACATCGGTATCGGCGAAGGCATTGAAGATTTGCAAGATTTTAATGCTGAATTATTCGTAGATGCCTTATTTGTAAAAGATTAGTGCCATGTTAAAGTTTGATAATGTTAGCAAACGCTACCCTGAAACAGGTGATGTATTACACAATGTCAGTTTTCATTTACAACAGGGTGAAATCGCTTTTCTGACAGGGCATTCAGGGGCAGGAAAAACCACGTTGTTGAAATTAATTGCTGTGATGGAACGCTGTAGTCGTGGTGAAATTTTCCTAGATGGACAATGTGTAAGCCACGTTAAAGAACGACATTTACCGTTTTTACGCCGTAAAATGGGTGTTATTTATCAGGATTACAAACTGCTTACCGATAGAACTGTGTTTGATAATGTTGCCCTGCCTTTAGCTATCGCAGGGTTTGGTCATGCAGAAATTAGACGCAGAGTACGCGCCTCTTTGGATAAAGTCGGGCTACAGGGTAAAGAACGGAAATTTCCGCAAGCGTTATCAGGCGGTGAACAACAGCGTGTCGGCATTGCCAGAGCGGTGGTCAATAAACCACCGTTGATTATTGCCGATGAACCCACAGGCAACTTAGATCCTGAATTATCCGCTGAAATCATGCTATTATTTGAACAATTTCAACAGGTTGGCGTAACCGTGTTAATTGCCTCCCATGATATTTCCTTGATTAGCCTTATGAATCACCGTGTATTAAAACTGGATCATGGTCAACTGATATTATGAAACCTGTTAAAAGAAAATCCACTACTGATGCCCCCATTAAACCGCCTGTTAAACATCACGAGACGCGGCAAACCAAAACCGCTGGCGGTGATTTAGTTGATAAATTACACGCCTACCGCGATCATCATGCTCACGCACTATTTTCCAGTTTAGGTCGTTTAGTCGCTACACCGTTTACCTCAATTATGACGATTGCCGTACTGGCTATTTCTATTTCATTAGCGAGCGGTTTTTATATTACAGTGATTAATATTCAGCAATTGACCGCCAATTTAGAAAATAGCAATCAAATTTCTTTATTTCTTAAAGATGATGTATCAAATGAAGAGGCTAATAATTTAACTGCTACCATTAGAAAAAATCCCAGCGTTCAAGCTGTTAAAATAATCACCAAAGAACAGGCGTTAGTCGAATTTAAAGCCTACAGCGGCTTTGGCGAGGCAATTGATGTCCTCGATAAAAACCCACTGCCTATTGTCCTACAGGTATTTCCCAAAAATACCCTGAAAGACAAACAAGAGCTGGAAGCTTTATTTAAAACCGTTAAAAACCTCAATGAGGTCGATTATGCCCAAGTCGATATGCAATGGGTTGAACGCTTGCAATCTATGGTTGAAGTGGCACGTCTTGGCACTGTCTTATTCAGCGTCATGATAGGTCTGGGCGTGCTGTTCATCATTGGTAACACTATTCGATTAGAGCTACATAATCGCCGTGACGAAGTGATGATTTCCAAGCTAATAGGCGCGACTAACGCCTTTATTAGCCGCCCATTTTTATACACAGGCTTTTGGATTGGGTTTATTTCAGGTGTATCTGCGTGGTTTATTGTTGCCATACTAATGCTGATTCTAAGAGATCCTGTGGAAAAACTCTCAGGGCTTTATGAAGGCGATTTACACCTGATTTTTTTAGGGTTTACCGACACATTAGCATTACTACTGGCTTCATCGCTATTGGGTGTATTTAGTTCGTGGGCAGTATTACTTTTTCAACTCCGCCACACTCGCCCTGAGTAAAACTCTTTCGTATTTAAAATTATTAGCACTTTATTTATGAGAGTGCTAACATTTAAAAAAGTTTTTAGCACAGGAAATAAACCATGAGTAACACCTTAGCCTTACCTATTAATTTGTCGGTTGGAACATTTGATGCCTATTTAAATTTAGTTCGGCAAATGCCTAGGCTCACGGCTGAACAAGAGCGTGAGCTCACGCTCAAATTTAGAGATGACGGTGATTTAGAAGCCGCGCGTGAGCTGGTCATGACTAACCTACGTTTTGTGGTTCATGTCGCTCGTGGCTATAGCGGTTACGGTTTGTCTATGCCTGATATTATTCAAGAAGGTAATGTTGGCTTAATGAAAGCCGTTAAGCGTTTTGATCCCGATATGGGCGTGCGCTTAGTCTCGTTTGCTGTGCATTGGATTAAAGCCGAAATTCACGAATATGTGATTAAAAACTGGGGCATTGTTAAAGTTGCCACCACTAAATCACAACGCAAATTATTTTTTAATTTGCGTAAATCGAAGAAAAACCTAGGCTGGTTATCTAATGACGAAGCCCAAGCCATTGCCGATGACTTAAATGTTAATTTAAGTGATATTTATGAAATGGAAATGCGCTTAGGTGGTAGAGATACTTCTTTCGATATGCCTATAGATGAATCAGCTGACGACAGCTTTACCGCGCCGAGTATGTATTTACAACAACACGGAGCTGATCCTGCTGAACTGTTTGAAAATGCGGATTGGGAAGGGCATGAACAAGAATTACTCGCCAAAGCATTATCCTGTTTAGATGAGCGTAGTTTAGATATTTTATCTAGCCGCTGGTTGGCTGAGAAAAAAGCCACACTGCATGAATTGGCTGAACGTTATAACGTGTCTGCGGAAAGAATCCGACAGTTAGAACAAAACGCCATGAAAAAAATTCGCGCCAGCGTGGTATTGGAAGCCTAACAGGGATTTTACGCTTGAACAAAAACGCCCCAGTAATGGGGCGTTTTTCGTTGTAGCTACGCATTTTCTTTATTTAGTTATCAATGATTGCAGAGCCTAACAGCTTCGCGACCGTCGCGCCTTGTTCTGTATTGACGTAATCCAATACCAGCGGCACAAACTGCTGAATTTGTGCGAAGGACAGACCTAGTTGTTTAAAGAGGCTGACCATAGTAAGTAAATTACTCACAGTACCCCCAGATCCTCCCGCTAATTTTGCCAAACTACTCAGCGTTGATGGCTGTTGCAAAGCAGGAACAGCATTCAACAAACTTTGTAAATTTGGAATCGCTTGCTCTAATTGCGCAAACTCCCCCGCCTGTAGCTTATTTTTCGCTAATTGTAATAATATCCCCACGCCGCCTTGTGCTTGTGCTTGCGTTACGCCTGCACCCTGCATTAAAAATTCCGTTAATTGATTAATTTGTATAGGCTGACTTCCCTGTTGCAGGTGTGAAGGTGCATTATGTAAGAGATTATTAATCGTTTGCTTTGTTTTGGGTGAAGCAGCGGCATTGGCAGCTTTGAGTATATCTTGCCATTCAGAGGCTTCTGCATTAGTCAGTAAAAACATAGCTAATGCCAATGTTAAAATATTTTTTTTCATATTTTTCTCGATTTAAAATTTTCGTATCTGAAAAACTTGAACCACTACACATTTTTTTATGCTGTTGTAACAAATCGGTCTATTTTTTGTTAAGCAATTAAGGAGTACAAAACACGTTTTGTACTCCTTGTGTTTTTATTTAAGGATGCAATAAATCTAACAGTGCTTGCGCCTGTTCAGCGGCTTCATGCCCTAAATGCGTTAAATAACCGCCATCCTCTTCAGTCGTCAGACCTTTGTCATACAAGCGTTTAGTGGCTGCGACGATAGCAGGTGCGGCTTCGGTTTTATGAACTTTGATTCCTTCTTGGGTAGTGCTTACGTTGTAACGAACTAGCATATTCAGTTCATCGACAATATCTTGTGTATAGGGCATAACAAATCCTCATGATTTATTGAATTAAAACGACAGTATAAAGCATTTCAGCCCTTAGCTGAGTAGCCACTGCTCGAAACGGTCTTTAATTTGTTGTGCAATCAGCTCAGGAGCAATTTCAGAAGTGTCCACCACTAAATCGTAATTGCTGAAATCACGCAAGGTGATGTTATACAGTTTATGAAATCGCTCATGCTCAAGGGCTTGGCGTTTCGCATTATTTTCCAGCGTTTTTTCTAAGGACGGGTTATGTTCATCACTACGCGCCGCATTAAACACCCGTTCCGCGCCTATCAGTGGATTCACCGATAAAAATACTTTAAACGCCGTTGGAATAAAATGCCATGCCAAGCGAGAATCGATAATCAGTTTGTCGCTGGTTTTGCCTAACTCAATCACATAGTTATCAATTTCATCATCAATACTGCGGTCAGTCGCGGAGATTTTATTCAACTCTAGCGTAGTTAATCCACGTTTTTGTGCAATAGCGCGTTGTATTGTTCCCGTGCCGATAATTTCATAACTTGTCAACGCTTTCAGCGCGGTAGCCACCGATGATTTTCCCCCACCAATATCACCCGACAACGCAATTATATGTTTCATAACCATTAAACCCTGAAAACTGTTCAGTATAAAGGGTGTCGCTAAAAGTTACTACGCGCATCATTCGAGTTGCTGAAAACGATACGTTTCCTATCGTCAGCACAGCCTATTACACTATAATCTCCCTCATTATTCTCTCAAAACTCACTCAACATGATTGCTTTTAAAAAATGGACTGGGCTGTCCAAGCTGTTGAACTCTACTAGTGGTGAACTGCCGTTAGACAGTGAGACGCGCTGGCTAACACTGGCACAAAAAGGCGACCGCGTGGCATTTCAAAAATTGCTGGAACACCATTACGAGATGATTTATCAAGTTGCTTACCGATTTACAGGACACAGCGAAGACGCGGAAGACATAACCCAAGAAGTGTGCGTGGGATTGGCGAGTAAAATTCATGCTTATCGTGGCGAAGCAAAATTTAAAACGTGGCTTTATACGATTATTGTCAACGCCTGTCTCGATGGGCATCGTAAACGTGAGCGTCAATACGCACAGCTTGCCGATTATTTGGAATATGAAGCCCACGACCGTGCAGTGAATCATGACAACGCCCAACAAGTCGCGTGGCTGTATCGAGAGCTGGCGCGACTCAAAGAACCATTCAAAGAAACCGCGTTTTTAGTGCTGGCAGAAGATTTAAGTCACGCCGACGTTGGCAAAATTCTAGGCTGTTCAGAATCAACTATTTCTTGGCGGATGCACGAAATTCGTCACAAACTAAAAGCCCTGATGGAGAGCGATCATGAAGGATGAATTGGACGACATCAAGCAACTATTGCGGCAAACGCCCGCACTAAAAACCAATTCTGCCACAAAGCAAGCCGCTATTTCTCTGGCTTTGTGCGAATTTGATAAAAATAATTCAACTATTTCCCAAGGAAAGTCCAAGCCCACACGTCTAAATGTTACAGCAGATGTTGTTGGACAATCTATTTTTGGGAGAACACCGATGAAAAAATATCAGTTAGCGATTATCGGCACTTTTTGTGCCTTGTTTGTGGTGTTGGCGATAGTGCCTATGCAAAAGTTTGGAGATGTTGGGCAAGTATTTGAAGTCTCAACAGACAGTGCAAAACAACTGAACGCACCTCAACCTATGTCAATCGCGGAAAAAAAGCGTGAAGTTGAGGCAGATGCACCCAAAGATGTAGGTGCTACAGTCGCATTAGCAAAAACTGAAAATACAGTAGATGAAGCGGTTGCGACACTGTCAGATAAAGAACAAGCCGATTATAAAATCCCTGTCACGCCTGTGGTTACGGCAGTTGCGCCTGCAAAACCAGCAGAAGCGGGTGCAGGGCTTGTTGTCGCACAAACTGGCAATGAGGGAAAACTTGATTCAACTTATCGGCAGTCAGCAAATTCTGGGGCGCGACCACAACCACCCGTAATGGAAATCCTCGCAAAAACAAAAGCGGCAATGATTAATCAACCCGCTACATCAGATGATGCACAAGTAAGCCAATACCACGACCAAGGGCGCGATAAATTCAAAGAAATAACAATCAACCCATTAAAACTGGCGAAAGATGAACCTGTCTCCACTTTTTCAATCGATGTGGATACCGCCTCTTATAGCTTTGTGCGTGGCTTATTGAATCAAAACGTATTGCCACAAAAAAACGCAGTCCGTATAGAAGAGTTAATCAATTATTTTCCTTACCAATACCAAGCCCCCGCTAATAAAGAAGAGCCATTTAAAGCCAATGTATCGGTATTTCCTACGCCTTGGAATAAAGACACCAAGCTGATGCACATCGGCATCAAAGGCTATGAAATAGACGCGAAGGACAAGCCCCGCGCCAATCTGGTGTTTTTAATTGACACCTCAGGCTCTATGAATGAACCCAATAAATTACCGCTGTTGCAGAATTCTTTGAAAATGCTGCTCGATACCCTGCACGAAGATGACAGCGTAGCGATAGTCACTTATGCGGGCAGTGCGGGCGTTGCCTTGCCACCAACTAAAGTGAAAGACAAAAGTAAAATCAGCGCGGTGATTGATAATCTAGGGGCGCAAGGTTCAACCGCAGGCGCGGAAGGTATCCGCCAAGCCTATCAATTGGCTGAACAGAATGTGGATGCCAAAAGTATTAACCGCGTGATACTGGCAACCGATGGTGATTTTAATGTTGGCATTACTGACACCAATGAGTTAAAAAGTTTTGTCGAACATGAGCGCAAAACAGACGTGACTTTGTCCGTATTAGGTTTCGGCACAGGCAATTACAACGACACGTTAATGCAAACCTTAGCGCAAAATGGCAACGGCAACGCGGCGTATATCGACAATCTTAATGAAGCGCGTAAATTTTTGGTGGAAGAGGCAGGTTCTACGCTATTTACCATTGCTAAAGATGTCAAAATTCAAGTGGAATTCAATCCCGCGCAAGTGGCTGAATATCGCTTGATAGGCTATGAAACACGGCTATTAAACAAAGAAGATTTTAATAACGATAAAGTCGATGCAGGCGATATAGGCTCAGGTCATAGTGTGACTGCCCTATATGAAATCACCCCTGTTGCCAGCAAAGCTCAGTTAGTGGATGAATTGCGCTATCCAAAATCTGACACTAAACCAGCGGTAACTGACAGTAAAAACAATGAACTAGCGTTTGTTAAAATTCGCTATAAATTGCCAGACAGTGACACCAGCAAGTTAATCACCACCCCTGTGATGGCTGAACAAGTCTACAAAACAGTCGAGGAAATCCCTGTAGAATCACGTTTTGCTACTGCGGTTGCCGCTTTTGGGCAATTACTCCGTAACGATCCATACCTTAAAGACTTTAATTACGATAATGTTATAAGCTTAGCAGAAGGTGCGAAAGGCGCGGATAAATTCGGCTATCGGGCGGAGTTTATTAATTTAGTCCGTTTGGCTAAAAATGCCCCCGCGTTGCCGCCGTTGAAATAGTAAATTATGCTCGATGGATATTGTTAGTATTCATTTCATATCCATTAATGAACCATTCTGAATGATTGATTTTTTGGCTGCTCAGCGCGAGAATGACAACACGGAGTCAGTGGCTTTCTGCTGACTTCTAGTGGGGTGTGAGACTCACAGTTCTTATAGCCACGTTCAGCGTTTATATTAGCAAATGTGGTTTCTTTATCACTTCGATAAGCAGTGGAGAATTTTATGAACGACGTAACTGACGTAACTAAAGAATCAAAAGAAGGCACAAGCGTAACAGCTCCTCGTTCAGTGGGGGGCGGTTTGCTTTCATTTGACGAGTTTGATAATTTTTTTGACGATTTTCTATCCCGCAGATGGTTGTCGTCACGCCCATTATGGAGCGGTGGTGTTAGTTTCCCCCGTATCCCAGAAGGCGGATTTTTAAAGGTCGATATACGAGATTACCCTGATAGAATAGAAGTGCAAGCCGCATTACCTGCGGGTGTTAATAAAGACGCAGTAGAACTGTCGATTAATAATCAAGTGCTTACCATTCGTGCGTCCAGTAAAGAAGAAAAAGAAGAAAAAGAAGAGGGTAAATATTTTCGCAAAGAAATTACGCGCGGTGAATTTCAGCGTACCTTATCCTTACCCGAAAATGTTGATGAGGACAAAGTAACTGCCTCATGCCAAGACGGCATATTAAAAGTAAGCATTCAAAAAACTGAAAAAAACAAACCTAAAACGATTGAAATTTCCTAATTCAACGAGTAGAGATAAACCCGCATGGAGCTTACGGAATGCGGGCTTTTTCGTGATGCGTCATTGTTTCCTGTGTTCCGCTAGCTCCACACAGGCTATAACGCACTGAGTGTGCTTGCATTCTAAATCCTCACTAACAAAACCCCGCCTGTGCTTTGCCAAATTGAGCCGCTAACGTACAATTGCGGGCAATGAAACCGCAGACTACTTTATAAAAAATTATGGGCATACTCAGTCTACTCCTCTGGACACCTGCTTTAGGTGTTTTGTTTTTAGCGTTTATACCAAAAAAACACACGCAACTTATTCGTTTAATTAGCTTGTCATTTGCCATGCTGGCTTTTTTAGGCAGTTGTTGGTTACTCAGTCGCTATGAATCTGCCAATGCCAGTTTACAGTTTGGCGAATATTTTCCGCTTAATCCCGATTTAGGCAGTGCTTACGCGTTGGGCGTTGATGGTTTGTCGCTGCCGATGTTGCTGTTGGCGACCTTATTGACAGCGATTGCCTTGCTGGCTTCGTTCACGATTACTGATGGCGTTAAGGGCTACCATATTTGTATGCTGTTGTTGGAATTCGGGATGCTGGGGGTATTTTTAGCGCAGGACTGGGCGTTATTTTATATTTTCTGGGAAGTGACTTTAATCCCGCTGTTTTTTCTAATTGATCGCTGGGGTGGGCAGCGGCGACACGCGGCGAGTCTTAATTTTGTGTTGTACACGATGGGCGGCTCGGTGTTTATGTTGATGAGTTTATTGGCAGTCAGTCAATACGACCTTCAAAACAGCGGTTCATTAATGACTTCGATGAATCAAATCGCCCAAGATATGCCGCTGACTGAACAAATATTGGTGTTATTAGGATTTTTAATCGGTTTTGGGGTGAAAATGCCGATTTTTCCTCTGCACGGTTGGTTGCCGTTAGCTCACGTTGAAGCTCCTAGCCCTGTGAGTATTTTATTGTCGGGCATTTTGTTAAAAATGGGAGCTTATGGATTGTTACGCGCGGTGGTGATGTTGCCCGAAGCGGCGCAAGTATTACAGCCATTGTTATTATTTTTAGCGTTGTTTGGTATGATTTACGGCGGCTTATTGGCGTGGAGACAAAGTGATTTGAAAGCCATGATAGCCTATTCGTCGATTAGTCACATGGGGCTGGTATTATTAGGGATTGCCAGCTTAACGGAAGTGGGCATGAGTGGTGCGGTGATGCAAATGACTGCACACGGTTTGATTGCAGCGGCGTTATTTTTGCTGGTGGGTTTACTGTATGAACGCACCCATACCCGTAATATTCAGGATTATCGCTCACTGATTCAAGTGATGCCGCGTTTCGCGCTATTTATGACAGTGACTTTATTCGCCGCAATGGGGCTACCCAGCACTGTAGGTTTTATTGCTGAATTGCAAATTCTCATCGGCGGTTTTCAACAATGGGGCTATTGGATGGTGTTTTTCAGTATCAGTTTATTAATCAGTGCCGCTTATTCGATACGCACCGTCGGCTTATTATTCACGGGGCATAGCAGTCCCGCTATGCAAAACATTGAAGATTTAAAATTACCCGAAATGTTGGCAGCAAGCGTATTAGTGGTGAGTATTGTGGGATTTGGTTTAATCCCCGCGCCACTGATTGATTTATCGGCTAGCACTCTCAAGCATATCAATATCATGCACAGCAAACGGTTACTATAGGACTTATCATGCAGCACGCCACTTTAAAATCCGACGATAACCGTGAGTTAATTCTTGCGGCTCTGGCACACATCTCTCATGTCGTACCCGCACAAGCACCCTTACAAGATTTCGTGCATCACAATACGCTGCACGGCTATCAGCATCTTAGTTTTGAACAAGCATTGGCTGAAAATGCAGTATTAACGGGCATTAGCGGCTATCTTCCTGAAGCGCGTTATCGCCAGTTTTATGCAGAGGGGCGTATTAATGATGACGATATAGCGGCTGCATTAACAAACAACCCCTTACTTCAAGCGGAAAAAACCGTTTTTACCGTCAATGGTAAAGACATTAAACACCACGATATTTTGTCAGTCGCGCTGTTAGTGGATTTATCCGCTATTAACGTCAGTCAATTTATCTGGCAAGTCGAAGAAATGTGCGCTTTAAGCTCAGTGCAAGCGGATGTACCTGAGGCTATTGCGCATAATTATACGGCGCAAAATATCCGCGCCTTATGGGAAGCGATTTTAATTAAACTGGATTTGCAACAAGCCGCTTATCATCCTGAAACTCTACTGGATTTATCACGAGAACAAACCGAAGATTGGTTAAGCGTCAGTCACACCGATACCTCTATTCATTCACAAACCCAACAACAAGTGGCTATTGAGCTGGACAAGCTAATGGCGCAAGTGGGTGATGAGCTGAGTTTACGCGGATTGGTGTTAGCGTTGAGCGGTAAAGACAGCTTAGATTTTGTCCGTCCTAAATTAATCCGCATCAGTGCATCAGTGCTGGATGAAGGCGTAGCCGCATGGCACACGCCTGATGCAGCACAGCTTGGGCTTTATGGCGCGTGGCGTGCCAGCACCGACTATGATATTAGCTTGTTTCTGCATGAACTGCCCGACTGGCAACAGATTGTTTCCAACTTACCCGAAGATGCCATTGACACCATCATTCTGCATCTAACTGACATGGAAATTCCTAAGGAAAAATGGGCAGGCTATTTGCAGCGACTCGCCTTAGAATTAGCGGGCTGGTCGGGCATAATTGTATGGCGTGAGCAACATCCAAACTATCAAACTAAACATAATATTCCTATTCGATTAGCTGATTATTTAGCAATTCGTTTAACCCTAGACAGACTGTGGCTGAATCAAATTTGCCACGATTTATGGAAAGTAGAAGCCAATCTGACCAGCTTGCGCCACTATTTTCAGAAAAATTTGTCTGAATTTATGGTGTGCCGCCGTCTCTATCAAGGCGATTTACCCGAATACCTTAGCCATCAAGCAAAATCCCTGACCACACAAGTCAATTCTGAACGCAGTCACCGTCAACAATGGCAAGCCTTAGCCGATTTAATCTGGACGTGGCAGTTTAGCCCGATGGCAGAACACAAAAATCATGGTTCGACAAGCTCACCATCAGTGTTTAACAGCGGCTGGCGGTTGTTTCGTTTATGTCAGCATTTAGGCTTACAAGCCAGCCATATTGAGCAATTGCAACCGACGGAGTTACAAACGTTATTAACGCATCTCGATGATTTTAGCGTTACTGAGCGCAGTAAAATTTGGCTAACCGCTTACGAAACCCACTATCAACAGCAATTTTTTAATGCCTTACGCGCCAATTATCAACGCGGACGTTGGGCAAAACGTGACACCCGCCCCGAAACACAGCTTATTTTCTGCATGGATGAACGTGAAGAAAGTTTTCGCCGTCATTTAGAAGAACATAATCCCTCGCTTGAAACACTGGGCGCGGCAGGTTTTTTCGGTGTCGCTATGAATTACCAAGGCTTAGATGAGGACAATGCCACCGCCTTATGCCCAGTGGTTGTTGTTCCCGCGCATAACGTCAAAGAAATACCGCTTGCTGACACGGAGGACGCTTTAGACAACCATAATAGGGGTCGCACGCTCAATCAACGCATCACTCATTTATTATTGCAAAGTTCGCGTAATAACCCGCTGTTAGCACACCCCGTGATTGATTTGTTTGCGCCCATAACGTTAATTGGCTTATTAGGAAAAACGTTACGCCCCAAAGCGCAACAACAATTAGTTGCAAGCATTACTAACAAAGTGTCGCCACCCGTTGCCACGCAACTGCACTTTACTAGCGATAGCGATACCATTGCTACCCCCGAAAAACCTAAACTAGGTTTTACTGACAGCGAACAAGCCGACCGCGTGACCAATTTATTGCGTGTCATGGGTTTAACCAATGTGTTCGCGCCTTTAGTAGTGTTATTTGGACACGGCTCAATCAGTCAAAATAATCCGCACCGTGCTGCGTATGATTGTGGCGCGTGTAGTGGTCGGCATGGTGGCCCGAATGCACGCGTATTTGCCGCAATGGCGAATCGTCCTGAAATTCGTAAACAACTGGCAGAGCGCGGCATTACCATCCCAGCTGATACTTGGTTTATCGGCGCGGAACACAACACCTGCAATGAAGCCATTGAATGGTACGATTTAAGCGAATTACCCATTACCCTGCAATCTGCATTTAATAAATTGCAAGGTGATTTAAATCACGCCCAGCAAATGTCAGCGCATGAACGGTGTCGCCGCTTAGCATCTGCACCACGCAATCCGACCCCTGACGCTGCGTTGCATCACATTCAAGAACGCGCTACCGATTTTTCTCAAGCCCGTCCTGAATTAGGACACGCCACTAACGCCGCCGCTGTGGTCGGACGACGTTCATTAACCCAAGGCGCGTTTTTTGACCGCCGCGTATTTTTAATTTCTTACGACCCAACACAAGACCTAGAGGGGAAAATTCTCGAAGGTATTTTATTAGCCGTAGGGCCAGTCGGTGCGGGTATCAACTTGGAATATTATTTTTCCAGCGTTAATAACGACCGCTTTGGTTGTGGCACAAAAGTTCCACATAACATCACTGGTTTTTTCGGCATCATGGACGGCACGAGCAGTGACTTACGCACAGGCTTACCGCAACAAATGATTGAAATCCATGAAGCCATGCGTTTGCAATTGCTAGTCGAAGCTAAAACATCCGTGTTAGAACAAATTTACGAACGCCAAGAAAGTTTGCGCGAACTCATCGCAGGCGGTTGGTTACATCTCAGTGCTAAAGACCCCGATAGTAATGATATTTATGTCTTTGAACGCGGCACAGGTTTTGTGCTTTGGCAAGCAGACCCCATCGAATTGCCAACTTATGAAAAATCACCGAATTGTTATAAAGATAACAACGAACCTGTCGCGCCTGCATTAATTAAACAAGCGTAATAACAGAGATAGAGCTAACGCACAATAAAATGATACCGTTCGTGGTGAGCTTGTCGAACCACATTCACACTTCGACGGGCTTCAGTGCGAACGGTTTTGTAATCATTTTATTAACGGTTAGCTATAGTGGGTGGTGGTTAAACCTGTTTTAACCACTTCACCACCTAGATTACAGATAACGGCTAATTAAATCATCAACTAACAATTGGGCTATATTGACATCACACGCACTTTCCAGCCCTTTCCACGCGGGAATACTGTTGACTTCAATAATGCTGTAATGACCGTCTTTATCCTGAATAATATCCACACCCGCATAATCCATGCTTAACGCCGCTGTGGCTTTAATGGCCAACTCTGCCACCTCAGCATTTAAATCAATACGCTCACAACTCGCACCTTGCGCAACATTATTCAACCACGACTTACCACGTCGGCGCATGGCTGCAACCGCCTGACCATTAATCACAAACACCCGCTTATCCGAAAAGCCAACGCCTGCACAATGCACAAAGCGTTGCAGATAATACACACCACCACTCGCTGTCAGCCATAACAAATCCGTCATTTTTTCAATGCGTCGTATGCCTTCGCCCTGCGAACCAAACAACGGCTTACTGATTAAAAAATGCCCGTTTTTCAGTTCATTTTCTGCAATGGCTAATGCCTGTTCACGGTCGCGTAACACCCACGTCAACGGCGTAGGTAGCCCTGCGTTATGCAGTAAAAAGCTAGTCATACCCTTATCCACACTGCGCTCTATCGCATGACCATCGTTATACACAGGGATATTAGAAATTTTCAGCGCGTGCAGAAAATCCAAATACAACACCACTTCCTGCAACGAACCACCCGCTACACCGCGCACAAACACCGCATCGGGTAATTTTTCTTCAAAAGAAGGGATTTTAATCACAGGCTGATTCGCTTGAATATCAAAACGACATTCCGTCAACGACACAAATTCAGCTTCATAGCCGTGCTGAGCAAACGCGAGGCGTAACTGCTTGCCATGCCAGCCCGCATCATCAGTAAAAATAGCAACTCGTCCTGTCAAAGATTAACTCCAAAACGCCGTAAAATCGGCAATAACACAAGGTAAGTGGTGACAGTGGTCGAGCTTGCCAAAAACAAACTTAACCAAAAATCCAACCCTTGTTTCAGTAATAAAGGAAAAATAAGAAAAAATAATAAGGAAGGTAACACCAACCAAAACACCTGCTCAACCAGCTCAGCGATTTGCACGCTCGGTGTATTTTCAATCCGCATCCAAACAATCGCCAACAACGTCGTGAGCGGTAAAGAAGCCAACAACGCCCCTATCCCAGTATTACGTTTAGCAATTTCGGACACGGCGACAATGATTAGCGCGGAGACTATGAATTTTAGGGCGTAATAAAACATTTAGTGAATATGATAGTTTAATATCGTTCCCACGCGGCGCGGGTGAAAAAGAACGTTGTAGGCTAAATTAACAAAAAGCCATGCTACTTTGCCATCGCTTCGGTATGTTTAATTATTGAGATAAGCAACTCTTTAGCTGGTTCTTCCAATATATCAAGACCATGAGGCGGATTCGATAAAGCTGCTGCTACAGCAACCTCTTCGGGTCTAAATCTAGCTACTCCACCTTGCTTAATTCTCTGTTTTTGAGCATCAATATAATCTTTGTCTTTAAGATATTTATCTAATATTTCTAATATTTTTTCTTGCCAAATTATATCGTTTTCTCTAACTGGCCATTTTCCAGAATCAACAATGAGAAAGCCTTGAGAATGAAAAACATTGATAACAAATGTTGCACAAGTCATTCCTGCATAATCTTCTTCAGCAATAAAAAAGCCCTGTTCGGAAAAGCTTGCACCATCGGAACACAAGCTATAAGGAACTCCATTGGGATTTAATGCAAAAATTAACTCACAAACAGTTGCCAAGTGAAGTTTGTTGATAGGGTCAAGCGCAATATCTATCCATGAATAACTAACATCTGGAGACTCTTTTTTTAGTTGATAATGCCCCGACAAATGTAATAATTGCGGTTGGCTGTCTGCATCTATGAATAATAATCCAATATGTTGTTGTGCATATTGAATATCCCAGCTAACTGCAACACAAATACTATCTATGCTATCAAATGAGCTATTTAAGACAATCTTTATTCCCATATTTCAAATCAAGCCTTTCAGTAATGAATGGCTATCATGCTTTCTTCTTGTTAATTCCTTGTCCGAATTATTAAGTAATAATTTCCAATGTGGCAATTTCTCTTTATGCAAAAAAGTTAATCTCAATAATCCAACCAGTAGCACATCGCTAAGTTCATTTACTCGCACCTGTTTTAAAAATTGATTGCAAATATCAAACTGATGCTGGGCTATTAACTTGTTTATTTCCATATAAAAAGGCAAAAGCAATTTAACGTTATTAAGCATTGATGCAGATTTTAAAAAGTCTACTACCCAAGGAGCTTGTTCAACTAACTCATTAAACTCTTTAAATTCTTTAAATTCTCTCACGTTCTCAGTTGAAATTGCTCCACTCCGATTTACCACATTTAAAATAATAACGTTGCTCGTGGATAGTGAATCATTAAGGGAATAAGGCATAGGTCTATCTTCAACTGTTTGCAAAAAATACGTTGATACAGACGGTACAGGTGAATAATTAACTGGTTGCATTATCATCTATATGCACTCGATTTAACTAATATTTCAAATGAATGTTTTTGAAGCTCATGTGCTTGCTCTAACCATTCCATAATTTCATTAATGCTCACTTCTCCGTTAAAATTGTCTTTCGCCTTAGATTCCACAATAGTCTGCATTAGCAACCCAGATTGATCGTCAATAATGGCGTTAGCAATGCTGACAACGATAGCTCCTTTAGGATTTAAAGTTTCAACGTTGATAGCCATATTAATACCTATTTTGGAGCGATTTACTTCAGTATTCTCAAAAAATGATTCTGGAAGTCCTGCATTCACATGAAAATATTCCTTTAGATACTCCTCTGTAGAGATATTATTTTCAGGAAAAAACGCATCTTGGTAATGCAAAGATAATGATAAGGTATCTTTAATATCGTTGAGTTTATTTGGTTCAGCTTCGTTATAAATTTCAAGACCTGTTTTAATCGATTCTTTAAATGAAACCCACTTGTAATTATCTTTAACTTGATTAACCGTAAAAATACCTAAACCAACTTGAAAACAAGGATGACTATTTTCTTGCTGTCTAAAACGATGAGTAACCAACCTTGGTATCATGAACTGATTTTGTTGAATGTTTTCCGTAATTTTATAACCCTTCGAAGAAGCAGAAGCACTCATTCTTCCAATAAACAATGTTTGTTCATCTTGGGTATAAGAAAACTGTCCAGGCGCAACTTCACCCCACTGCAAGACAAAGATAGCTTCAATAAGAGGTGGATTCTTTAATGTTGTCATTATCTCAATTCCATATTTATAAGACTTATATTATAACGCGGTAAGCTGTAATTCGTAGCAAGTAGCCCAGATGGAGCAAAGCGGAATCTGGGGCTGGTTCTTAATCAATGATGCACAATTTCTAACAACGCTTCTTTAATAGTTTCATTATTCACGCCATGACGTTCAAGACTGGCAATAAATGCGGTGATGGTGTCTTCTTCTAATAACTCTAAATCTTTACGCAAACACTGCCCTATATAGACTTTAATTAACGGTTGATAATCGGTGAAACCTAATTTAATGGCAACACGTTTTAAATCTTCCAATACATCACTGGGGATTTTCAGGGTAATCTCTGTTAAGGGGCGATTTTTATTCAATCGTTTTTTAAGTGCTTCAATTTTCATAAAATCCTCGCTCTGTTCGAGTGGCTTTTCTTGCTGAAATAATCCTATTACATCATTCTCTTCAATCACTAGATGCACAACAAACAATAAATTCCACTGTTTATCCATGCCAATAATCGCGTCTCTAACTTCATTATTTCTACTGGCATCTGTTACAAGCAAAAAAGGATCAAAAAAGCCTGTGCGGCTTGTTCAAAAGATACGCCATCGTGTTTGACGGGATTTTTTGCGGCTTTGTCCTCATACCAAACAAAGGCTATGCCGTTCAAGGTATAGTGTTTATCCATAATTTACTATACCTCAACGGTTCTCTTTACTAATTACGCGCCAAACGATAAATCCAACAGTGCGTTATCCAATTGACCTGCACGGAAACTTTTACCTGAATCAACAGCCGTCACAATGACGCTGGCTGGGCTGAATAACATGGCATCAATTTTGAAAAAATCGTATTCATATTGTTTGAAGATTTCTGCAAACGGTTTGCCGTAATCTTTTGAAGTTGAGCTGGGTAGATTTTTTGCCAGTTCTTCTGCGGCTTCATCAGAGCCTTTCACGAATAAATGCACTTGCCCTGCAAATAAAATAGCATCGTTGGTGCGTCCCATTGCTTTGACAAAGTTGGGGTGTGGCGGGCAAATTGGCGCAGAGCCGCTGCCGTCAATGATATTTTCTAACGGGAAATGCAGGGCGTGGGCTTTGTGCATGGCGACTTCTAATACTCTCGCTACCACTTGTACGCCACCTGCTAAACTGCTGGTCGGTGTGACGATGATGGTGAGTTTTTTAGGTGATACGTTACACGCAGTGGCGACTTTTTCGATAATTTCCAGTGGTGGAAATTTGTCGTTTTCAATGACTAATACAGTGCTGTTGGCATCGTCATGGTAAGCGAGTTCTTTGTACAGTTCTTCAACGGGTTCAATTTCGCCATTTTTTACTTTGGTTGCCATTGCACGCGCAGGGCCTGAACCTAATGCGTAGTATTTTTCATGCGATAAGCTCCAGCCTGCATATTGACTGCCTAAACAGCCCAGTACAGGATTGCCTGTGTGGACGTTGACGGATAACGGCCAGTTGGTGGTGTAAGAGCTATGGCTAATAGAGACTGTTCCCATACCGCCTAAACAAATTTCGGCAATAATGCGTCCTGCTTCCAAACCGCCAATGGCGTTGATACCTGCATCAATGACGGTGCAACCGTTGGCTAAAACTTCCACGCCTATGCGTAGTTTTGCGGCATTATCCAGTAGGTGTTGAACTAGGGGTTGAGTGAGTTTATTAACGCTGGCGTTGTTTTCCATGTGTATAAAGACCTTTGTATGATGTGTTGTTTAATGGTTAATTCGTTCAAGACCGCGTGGGCTTGGTTATGGTGGGCAATAATACTGCAAATCGGCTGTCCTGTCTTACAGATTGCCCCCGCTACAGGTATATCCATCACGCCATTTTCCCAGCGGTAGCCGTTTGGGATTTGTATGTCCTGTTCGGCGTAGATGATTTGATAGCCTGTGTAGCCTGATTGTATCGGTGGCTGTAAACAGGACTGCCAGTCCTTTAAAGGACTGGCAGTCATTATATGTCGGCGTAATAAATCGGCATCGTAACACTGCATACTGGCAGGTGGGCGCGGGTTGATTTCCAGCACATAGTTTTTACCCTCGGCATGAATAAAATCCAACGAATTTAAGCCTGTTAATTCAAAAGCGGGGACAAGTTTGGTTAGCCAGTCGGTGATTTGTGCTTTGTGCGTAGCGTCTAAATCACAGTGATTAATAATACCTGCGAAGATAAATTCTTCGCTATCGTTCCATTTTTTTTCCGCACGGCGCGGCGCACCGTTACTGCATTCCCACGCAGCGCGTGGGAACGAGTAATCCTGTACAGTCCATTGGGTATTAAAGCCGATGATTTGCAGATGTTGCCCGTCGGCTAGAAATAATACGGAATGCTGTGAACCTGCTTGGTATTTTTGCCAATATACGTCAGCGTGCAAACCTAGGTTTGCATTCCAGCGTTGAATACCAACACCGCCCTGCCCTCGCGTGGGCTTTATTAACCAATTTTGTGGATTGTCAGGCGCGACAAAAGACGTTTCAGGCGTGGGAATATTTAACTGATTCAGTACCGCAAAAAAATCGACGGGGTTTTGCAACCTAATAAATGTTTCCGCTGAATTACCCAGTAGCGTAAAGCGACTCTGTAAATAACGCAGGCTATCAGGATGCTGTTCAAAACCACTGCCATAAACCAACTGCGTCACGCCATAATGATTAACAAAATAATCGAGTGCAGGCGTTAAGCAGTCTATGGTCAACGCGGTGAGTTGTTTAAAGTCTGCGGCGTAAGATTGCGTATCAAGATCGGCAAACAGATCAATAACTAATGGCTGTAAACCTGCGTTTTTTGCCGTCTGTGCCAGCATTCGCCCTGAGCTGGCAATAATAAGCAGGTAATTTAGTTTCAGTGGCTATTCAAGTGGCGAATTAATAAACGTCTCGCACATAACGTTTATGTTTTTTCAGTTGATTAACATAATCAATGGCTTGCTGTTCTGATAATTTACCATGCTCCGCAATCACATCTAACAAGGCTTTATCGACATCTTTTGCCATGTGATAGGCATCACCGCAGACAAAGAAATAACCGCCCTGTTCTAACCACGCAAACAATTCCGCACCGTGTTCGCGCATTTTGTCCTGCACATAAATTTTTTCTGCCTGATCTCTGGAAAAAGCTAAATCCAAACGTGTCAACACGCCATCAGCTTGCATCGCTTCCAGTTCATCACGGTAGATAAAATCGGTTGCCGCGTTACGGTCGCCGAAGAATAACCAATTTTTACCTGTCGCTTTGCGGTGTAGTCTTTCTTGTAAAAATGCACGAAACGGCGCGACACCAGTCCCGGGCCCGACCATAATCATCGGCAGGCTGTTATCTTCTGGCACTCTGAATACTTTATTGGGGGTAAAGAAACAACGCACTTCGGTTTCCGCATCGACCAAATCCGCTAAAAATGTTGAGCATACGCCTTTATGCTGGCGATCAAAGCTGTCATAACGCACGCTGGCGACGGTTAAATGTACGGTATCAGCGTGCATTTTTCCGCTGGAAGAAATGGAATAGGCGCGGTGCTGCAACGGTTTTAACAAAGCAATAAATTCAGCTGCGGCAAATTCACACAATGGATTTTGCAGTAATAAATCCAGCGTATCGCGTCCCCATAAATAATTGCTTAACGCTTCTTTGTCGCCTGTGCTTAGCAACCCATTCAGTTCTTGATTGCCTGAACGGGTAGCAATTTCCTGCACCAGTTCTTTGCTGGGCAATTTAATTTCAAACTGGGTGCGTAGCGCGTCGCTTAAGCTCATCGACTCACCATTGACAGGTTCGATTTCATCACCTGTGCAACCGATAGCGTTGATTATCGCCGCCACTAAATCAGGGCAGTTAGTCGGTACGATACTCAAGGCATCGCCCGCTTCATAACTTAACTCTGAACCTGCGATAGAAATTTCATAATGACGGGTTTCTTTCGACGAATCAGCGGCAGTCAATAAACGATTAACCAGCAACTTGGCAGGAAACGGATTTTTACGGCTGTATTGTGACTTAGGCACAGCAGTTTCGGTATCAACCACCATTGTAGAGACGCGATTAATCGCGTCTCTACCGTCCAATTGCGGAATAACCGAGCTAATCCAACTTTCAGCGGGGGCTTCAAACGCCACATCACAATCAACGCGGTCATAAATGCGGGTCGCGCCTAATTCGGCTAGGCGATTATCCCAATCAATACCCGCTTTACAGAATAAGTCGTAACCCGTATCGCCTAAGGCTAATACGGAGAATTTCATGTTGGGTAACTGCGGCATGGACTCTGCGCTTACTGCTTCCCAGAGCATCTGCGCATTATCAGGCATTTCGCCTTCGCCGTAAGTGCTGGTGACAATCAGCAAAGTATCCATTGCCGCAAGTGCGTCGCTATCAATCGCATCCATGCTGGTCACTACAGGTTTTAAACCATGTGCTTTCGCGGCAGTCGCGGCATCATTCGCCACCGATTCCGCGTTACCTGTTTGACTGCCGTATAAAATGTGGATTGTTTGTGCAACCGTAGCATTCGCCGCGCCTGCATTTTGCTTGAGTTGTGAGCGCATTCCTGAAAAGAAACCGCCTAACCAAGCGCGTTGGGTTTCACTGTAGGGTGCATTTTCGAGTAATTGAAGTATTTTCATGATGCCTATAAATAATTTTCTTTCTTGTGCCACGCAGGGCGTGGGAATACAGTCAGGTAGGGTACGCTGTGCGTCACTGCCATTAAGTTAGTAGAATTCCGATTGCCGTGGGAGTGGCTTTAGCCACGATAATCGTGGCTAAAGCCACTCCCACAATTCTGTAAAAATCCTTAGCGACGCTGTGCGTACCGTTAAATCATTGATTATGAAAAGGTGCGCACAGCGTACCCTACACGACTTTTTAATTAATGATACTTAGATAAAAATTCCACAAATTTTGTGAATTTTGGGTATTCTTTTTTAAATTCATCATCCATTGTGCTGTGATTTTTAATTGCCTTTTCTCCTAAATCCTTAAGTTTGTAGTCTTTGTATTCTACAAAGCAAATTTGCAAGGGGGCGGCAATGATTAAAATCGTTATCATGTATTTTGTGCTTGGTTTCATGTCATCTCTTTCTTTATCTTAAATGTTTTGATAAGAGCCGTGTAGAGCAAGCAAGCGTCTTTTTGCTTGCCCACCGATTATATCAATTCAGCCAAGTAAGGTACGCAATACAAATTAACGCGGCAATTCCGAACTACCCATCAAGTATTCATCCACAGCACACGCGGCTTGTCTGCCTTCGCGGATTGCCCAAACGACCAGCGATTGTCCGCGACGACCATCACCTGCGGCGAACACTTTATCGACTGATGTACGATATTGCGTATCGGTGGCTTTAATGTGTCCGCGTTGCAACTCAACACCCAAGTCGGCCAATAAACCTTCGTGTACGGGATTGGTAAAACCCATTGCTAAAAAGACGATGTCAGCTTCCAGCGAAAATTCACTGTTCGGCTTGTTGCTCATTTTCCATTGCCCGCCGTCTTGCGTCCATTCGACTTCGACCGCGTTCAGGTGGGTTATTTTACCGTCTTTGCCTGTGACACTTTGCGTGTTGACGCTGAAATAACGCTGTTTAACGCCTTCTTGCTGGGAAGAGCTGGTGCGGAATTTGTTCGGCCAGTTCGGCCAAGTGAGTAGTTTGTTTTCTTTTTCAGGCGGTTGCGGCAAAATTTCTATCTGCACCACTGACGCTGCACCTTGACGAATGGAGGTGCCGATACAATCTGAACCTGTATCACCGCCACCAATAACGACGACGTGCTTACCTGTTGCAGTAATCGCAATGTCTTCTGGAATTACATCTCCTGCGTTGCGTTTGTTTTGCTGACGTAAAAAGTCCATTGCAAAATAAACGCCTTCCATGTCATTGCGTCCTGTAACGGCTAAATCACGCGGTTTTTCTGCGCCCACAGCTAAAACAACAGCATCATAATCTGCCAATATTTTTTGCGCGGCAATGTCTTTACCGATATGGTTGTTGGGTCTAAAACGCACGCCTTCCGCCTGCATTTGGGCAATGCGTCTATCAATTAACTGTTTTTCCATTTTGAAATCGGGAATGCCGTAACGCATTAAACCGCCGATACGATCATTTTTTTCATACACCACGACTTCATGTCCAGCACGAGCCAACTGTTGCGCACACGCCAAACCCGAAGGACCTGAACCAATGACAGCGACTTTTTTTCCTGAACGACGAGCAGCAATTTGTGGTTTTACCCAACCCATGTCCCACGCTTTATCAATGATGGCGCATTCGATGGATTTAATGGTGACAGGTGATTCTTGCAAATTCAGCGTACACGCGGCTTCACACGGTGCAGGGCAAATTCTGCCTGTAAATTCAGGGAAGTTATTCGTGCTATGCAGGACGCTTAAGGCCTGCTCCCAATCTTGGTGATAGACGTTATCATTCCATTCGGGAATAATATTGTTAATCGGACAGCCTTGATGACAAAAAGGAATACCGCAATCCATACATCTCGCGCCTTGACTAGCGACTTCGTCATCACTAGGGCTGATAATAAATTCACGATAGTTTTTAATACGCTCTTCGGCAGGTGCATAGCTGCGTTCAGTGCGTGGTAATTCCATAAATCCAGTGGGTTTGCCCATCTTAAATACCTTCTTTAGTAACAGCGGCTTGCGCTAACTCAATTTTTTTCAGTGCGGCACGGTAATCAACAGGCATCACTTTAACAAAACGTGGCAAATAATCTTGCCAGTTGTCTAAAATGTGTGTTGCGCGTTGACTGTTGGTGTAGTGCTTATGCTGTTCAATTAACTGTTTTAAACGTTGTGCATCGTGACGTGTCATATCGGATAAGTCTTGACTATCGGCTTCATCGGTACGAATTGAATCAAGTTCAACCATAGCCAGATTGCATAATTTATCAAAATCAGCCGCTTCATTAAGGATGTATGCGATACCGCCTGACATACCTGCTGCGAAGTTGCGTCCCGTTTTACCTAATACAACCACGACACCGCCTGTCATATACTCACAACCGTGATCGCCTACACCCTCTACAACTGCTGTCGCGCCTGAGTTACGCACCGCAAAACGTTCACCTGCGACACCGCTGAAATAACATTCGCCGCTAATCGCGCCGTATAACACGGTGTTACCAACGATAATGTTTTCTTCGGGGATAATTGGGCAGTCTTTCGGTGAATAAATGGCAATACGGCCACCACTCATGCCTTTACCGACATAATCATTACCTTCGCCTTCCAGCTCTATGCTAATGCCTTGGGCTAAAAATGCGCCAAAACTTTGCCCAGCTGTGCCTTTGGCATAAATAGCAATGGTGTCAGCGGGTAAGCCTTTATGCCCATAACGTTTCGCCACTTCACCCGATAACATTGCCCCGAAAGTACGATTAAGACTGCGAATCGGCGTATGAATAATAACGGCTTGCGCATTATTCAGCGCGGGCTGGGCTTGGGCAATCAGCTCATGATCTAAGGCGTGTTCTAATCCGTGATCTTGCGTTTCGGTTTGATAAACTGCCGTATTCGCATCAACCTTAGGTTTATAGAAAATGCGGCTAAAGTCTAAACCTTCGGTTTTCCAATGCTTAATCGCGTGGTTCATGTCTAATAAATCCGAACGGCCAATCAGTTCATTCAAATTGCGGAAACCCAGTTTCGCCATCCACTGACGCACATCTTCTGCCACCATGAAGAAATAATTCACAACGTGTTCAGGTTGCCCTGTAAAGCGTTTACGCAATTCAGGATCTTGTGTCGCCACACCGACTGGGCAGGTGTTTAAATGACATTTACGCATCATTAAACAACCAGACACAATCAGCGGCGCGGTCGCGAAACCAAATTCGTCAGCACCTAATAAGGCACCGATAATGACATCACGCCCTGTCTTTAAACCGCCATCGACTTGTACTGAGATACGGCTACGCAATTTGTTTAATACGAGGGTTTGATGGGTTTCAGCCAAGCCAATTTCCCACGGTAGCCCTGCGTGTTTGATGGAAGTCAACGGACTTGCACCTGTACCACCGTCATAACCTGCAATGGTGACGTGATCCGCGTGGGCTTTAGCAACACCCGCCGCTACCGTACCGACACCGACTTCTGACACTAACTTCACACTAATACGCGCCGCTGGATTGACGTTTTTTAAGTCGTGAATCAACTGTGCTATATCTTCAATTGAATAAATATCATGATGGGGTGGGGGTGAAATTAAACCCACGCCTTCCGTAGAATGGCGTACTTTAGCAATCACGGCATCGACTTTATGGCCAGGTAATTGTCCACCTTCACCTGGTTTCGCACCTTGTGAGATCTTAATTTGAATATCATCGGCATTGACTAAATATTCAGTGGTGACACCAAAACGACCCGACGCGACTTGTTTAATCGCGGAACGCATGGAATCGCCATTGGCTAATGGTTTGAAGCGTTCGGGTAATTCGCCGCCTTCACCCGTATTAGATTTGCCGCCAATACGATTCATGGCAATCGCCAGATTAGTGTGCGCTTCGTAAGAAATCGACCCAAACGACATTGCTCCTGTGGCAAAGCGTTTCACGATGCTTGCTGCTGATTCCACTTCGTCTAAAGGTACAGGCGAGGCAGTTTCTTTGAATTTCATTAACCCGCGTAGCGTTAGTAAATTTTCATTCTGCTCATCAATCAAGCGGCAAAATTCAGCGTATTTTTCGTAACTGTTACTGCGTGTTGCGTGTTGCAGTGTGCTAATGCTTGCAGGTGTCCACGCATGAGCTTCACCACGCAAACGAAATGCGTATTCGCCGCCAATATCTAAGGCATCGCGATACAACGGCGCATTACTAAAAGCGAGTCGATGACGACGGCTGGTTTCTTCACTGATTTCAGCCAATCCCGCACCTTCGGTGGTGCTGGTTGTGCCAGTGAAATACTGATCTAAAAATAATTCAGTCAAACCAAGAGCGTTAAAAATTTGTGCGCCGCAATACGATTGATAGGTTGAAATGCCCATTTTAGACATGACTTTCAACAAACCTTTAGAGGTCGCTTTGATGTAATTTTTATGGGCTTCGTATTCAGAAACAGCAATGTCTTTACAGAAACTGGACAACGTATCTAAGGCTAAATAAGGATTAATCGCTTCCGCACCATAAGCAGCTAATAGGGCGAAATGATGTACTTCACGCGCTTCACCCGTTTCTACCACCAAACCAACTTTAGTGCGCAAACCTTCGCGAGTCAGATATTGATGCACGGCTGAGGTTGCCAATAATGCGGGAATTGCAATATATGCAGCATCCATATTACGATCAGACAACACTAAAATATTATTGCCTTCTAGCACCGCGCTTTTAGCCGCAAGACACAACTTATCCAACGCGCTAGTCATGCCACTCGCGCCCAAATCGGCTGAATAGCACAAGGTGACAGTTTTGGTTTTAAACGCCCCGTTAGTGCGTGATTCAATACGCCGAATTTTTTCTAAATCTTGATTGCTTAAAATCGGTTGTTCGACTTCCAAACGCTTATGTGTGCCGCCTTCATCCAAGCCTAATAAGTTAGGGCGCGGGCCAATAAATGACACCAAGGACATGACTAATTCTTCACGAATTGGGTCGATTGCAGGATTTGTCACCTGCGCAAAGCCTTGTTTGAAATAATCGTATAACATCCGTGAACGGTCTGATAACACCGCGAGCGCGGCATCAATACCCATCGAACTAATGGCTTCTAATCCTGTTTGTGCCATTGGTTTGAGAATAAATTCCACGTCTTCGCGGGTATAACCAAACGCTTGTTGTCTATTGAGTAGCGTTTTATCATCGGGTGCCATTGCGGACACTTCAGATGGTAATTTTGCCAGCAAAATTTGCGTTTTATCTAACCATTCTGAATAGGGCTGACCATTGGCTAAGTTAGCCTTTAACTCCGCGTCATCAATGATGCGACCTTGTTCGGTGTCAATTAACAGCATTTTTCCTGGTTGCAAACGCCATTTTTTAATGATTTTGTGTTGTGGAATATCCAATACGCCCATTTCTGAAGCCAGAATAACAAAATCATCATCGGTGACTAAATAACGCGCAGGACGTAAACCATTACGGTCTAAGGTCGCGCCAATTTGACGACCATCGGTAAAGGCAATCGCCGCTGGGCCATCCCAAGGTTCCATTAATGCCGCGTTATATTCATAAAACGCCCGCAATTTTTCATCCATTAATACATTGCCAGCCCACGCTTCGGGAATCAACAACATCATGGCATGAGCCATTGAGTAACCGCCTGCAATCAATAACTCAAGTGCATTATCAAAGCTGGCTGAATCCGATTGCCCTTCGGCAATCAAGGGCCATAATTTATGAATATCATCGCCTAGTAGCTTGGATGCAATTGAATGACGACGTGCCGCCATACCATTCACATTGCCGCGCAACGTATTGATTTCGCCATTATGGGCAATCAATCTGAAAGGATGCGCTCTATCCCACGTTGGAAACGTATTGGTAGAAAAACGTTGATGCACTAATGCTAAGGCACTGTCCACGCGCTCATCGCTTAATTCTGGATAAAATGTACCAACCTGATTTGCCAGCAACATGCCTTTATAAACCACAGTGCGTGAAGAGAACGATGGTATATAAAAATCCTGACCGTTATCTAAATTTGATTCACGCACTGCGTTTTCAACTTGCTTACGAATCACAAATAATTTGCGTTCAAAGGCATCTTGATCGACACAATCCGCGCCACGACCAATAAAAATTTGCCGAACCACAGGTTCAACTAATTTGACTGATTCACCTAAGCCGTCATTATTGACGGGTACATCACGCCAGCCCAATAACACCGCTTTTTCTTGCGTAATAAATTTCGTTAGTAACGTTTCACAATGGTTACGATCTGCGGCATTTTGCGGTAAAAAAATCATACCAACAGCGTAATCACCCGCCTCGGGTAATGAAAAATCACACTCAGCGCGTAAGAATGTATCGGGGATTTGAATTAAAATACCTGCACCGTCACCCGCCTTAGGATCAGCACCAACCGCACCACGATGGGTTAAGTTAGTTAATAACTCTAAACCTTGACGAACAATAGCATGACTTTTTTGACCCTTAATATGAACAATAAAACCCACTCCACAAGCATCATGTTCGTTGCGCGGGTCATACAAACCCCGTCTAGTTGGTAGCGTACTTTGAATCATTGATACCTCTAAAAGTAGTTGTGTTAAGAGTTAGTATTTATCTCTACAAGCCAGTGTCATACAGCCATTCTGATATATTTAACAAAGGGTGCAATTGGCAAAACCGCTGGATTTTACAGATGAACGCCAAGTGAGTCACTCAATTTTTACCCAGATTGGTTGAAATTACGTTGGTGACTGTCGATTTTATTTGTTTTTTTGACGGAAGCGGTAAGCTGTATTTATAACGTTCCTTACGGAAGATTATGCTATTGCTACGCGCCAAATAGTTACAGTTGAAGCGTACACCCCGTTAATGGGCATCCTTGCGTCAGCCCATTCTATACTTATTATTAAGTAACCACTTCGCTTAATAGTTTTTGCGCAATGCCCACGCTGACGATTTCAGCGAGATGGGCTTCGACGCTGGGGATACCTGCTAAGGCGAGGCGATTTTTTCTGTCTTGGTCGATTATCCATACGGTAGAACCCATTGAATAAATGCTTTGAACAGAGCGGTTGATTAACGCGGTTTTGTAGTCATTAATCCGTTTGTTGGCGAGTAAACACGCCAGTTGCTCGTCGGTGTAATAACTGTAGGCTTCGCGGGTGTTTTTCACTAAGGCTTCTTGTAATTTACGCGGACGTTCCAGTATTAATTTACGCGCGGCTAGCTCGATTTGTGTAGCGTCTACAGGCTGTTTCGCACCTTTATACATTTCACGCGCCAGTTGCTCTGCTTTATCAAACACCGCAAAGCTGTTGATTAATTGTGCAGTTTGTTGTGGAATCGCGCCACCGAATAAGGGTTGTGCGGTTTGGTAAGCGGTACGCACTTGGGCAATTTGCACTTGCGCCAGTTCTACGGCTAATTCTTCCACCATTTCTTTGCGATCCATTGCCGCTTGTAAATGTTCAGCGGTTTGGGTTTTGTTTAACCACAATGGTAAGGCAACGTAAAAGTGTTGGCGTTCGGTTGCCCAATTAGCCAATAAATTACGCGCTTTGCTGGAATTGGCGTACGCGGCGTGTTCTTCCAGCATTGCCAGAATAATCGCTTCATGCGCGGCAACCGCGTCTTCGGTCAACCGATGCAATGCAACTGAGGATTTATCGTACAGCGCGGCTAAGCGGTTTTCAGGGTCGTATTGGTAGGCATTACCGCCTGACATTCCGTTACACACGCCTTTACCAAAGCCGCCGATGTTCAGCACTGAACCGTTGGTCATGTATTCACAGGCAAAATCACCCACGCCTTCAACTACCGCCATCGCGCCTGAGTTACGCACCGCAAAACGGTCGCCCGCTTCGCCGTTGATAAAGGCTTTACCGCCTGTCGCACCGAACAGCGCGAAGTTGCCGATAAGGACGTTATTACCTGGCGTTTTAATACCACCCCCCGGGGATTCAACGACTAATACACCACCACACGCCGATTTACCCACACCGTCATTACAAGTGCCTTTGTGTTCCATGCGCATACCGTCATTCATAAACGCGGCGTAGCTTTGTCCCGCTGAACCGTGGGTGCGAATAATAACGCTGTCTGGGGCTAAATAACGCCGTCCATTGGTATGGGTGTAAATGATGTTTGAATCGTTAAGTTGTGCGTCACTAATCTTGTAATTCAAATAACGTTCTAAATCAATCGCCGCTTGACCGCCAACGGTTTTGTTACGATTGTTCAGCTTAAAGCCTTTGCCTTCAATGACGATTTGTTGTTGATGCGCCGCAAGCCCTGTTTTGATTTGCTCGATGATGTTATCGTCGATGGTGAAACAGGCTTCTAAATACACCGCTTTGTCGATTTTTACCACGTCCACAGGGGCAAGCATTTTGGTTAAATCCAACTGCCCGACCATGCACGGATGATTAATCAAATGCAGTAATTCAGTTTTGCCGCGTAATTCCTGCAAACTGCGATAGCCGAGCATTGCCAGTAATTCTCTGACTTCGTGCGCCAGATTGATGAAATACTGCGCCAAGACACGCGGATCGCCTTTGAATTCTTCGTGCGCAGTGGTTAAACCTGCTGGGCATTTGATGTTACAGTTTTTCGCCATCACGCAACGCAACATCATCAACGCAGTGGTGCCGAATTCAAACGAATCCGCACCTAAAATAGCCGATTTAACGACATCTAAACCGCTTTGATGTGCGCCACTACAGCGCACGATAACTTTATCGCGCAAACCATTGACGGCAAGAGCTTGATGCACTTCGGCAATACCGATTTCTGGTGAACGTCCGCTATTTTTCAAGCTGGTCACCGCTGCCGCACCTGTGCCGCCTGTGTTACCTGCGACGTTAATTACGTCCGCGCCTGCTTTGGCTACACCGACTGCAATTGTGCCGATACCTTCGGAGGAGACTAATTTAACGCCGACTCGGACACGCGCCGCTTTGGCATCGTGAATCAACTGCCCTAAATCTTCGATGGAATAGGTGTCGTGATGCGGCGGTGGACTGACTAATTCCACGCGTGGCGTACCACCACGCAAGGCGGCAATTTCTACCGACACTTTCGCGGCAGGTAATTGTCCGCCTTCACCCGGTTTTGCACCTTGGGCGATTTTGATTTCAATTTCTTCAATGTTGGAATCGGCCAAATAACCCGCCCAAACGCCGAAACGACCTGAGGCAAATTGTTTGATTTTGCTGGAACGTAGCGTGCCGAAACGACTGGAATGCTCGCCGCCTTCGCCTGAATTGCTTAACGCGCCGACGATGTTTGTGCCTTGTGCGACCGCTTCATGGGCTTCGGCAAGTAACGCGCCGTGACTCATTGCGCCTGATGCTAAGGTGGCAGTGATTTCGTGTGCAGGTTGTACGTTACTCAAGGCAATCGGGTTACGCGCTTTTTGTATGGAAGACAAATAGTTGGCTAATACATTGCTACGGCTGGTAACGTGAATAACGATGGTATTTTCAACAATGACTATATCGAACCGAATATCAGCAAAGCGGTTTTTAAAATGCTGAACCAGATTTTCCAGACGTTGATTACAATCGTGCTCCGTCAGGCTAATGGCAAATTCATACTCATCGACTTGCGTGACACACAAACCGCGAATTAAGTAATTGACGTTACCGTGCAGGTTTTGCTTGCCTAAAATGCGGTCAAAATCATCAACGCTTTCTGCCACGCTGACATCGGCAGGAAAATCCATAATGTCACGCAATGCCGCTGGTCTGCTATCGCGTTCTTCGTACAGATTTTTAGTGAAGCTACGATAAGCGGGTGTGATGCCTGCGTTGTCGATTTGTTCAGGGGTGCGTTTTTCGTAACCTGTGTCCAAATAGGCAGTATCACTGGCTTCGGGTGCTTGTTCAGCAACGTATAAAATCGGCTCATCGGTCATGCGGATGTATTCACGCACCGCTGTATTGCCGTAGGAATGCCCCGCGCCGTCTTGACGTTCTTTGAACAAACCTAAAAAGGGAATGTCTTTTTCTTCCCGCACCGTCAGGGCTTTACCATGCCATTCTGCGGCACTTGCCGCTATATCGGCATAACGCACACCGCCGACTGAGGCGTGAATGTTGGGGAAATATGGGCTTAATTTGGGTTCGTCAGTATCCAGATAATTGGACTCGAAGAACTCGCCACCGATATAACTTTCAGCGGTACACAAGCCGAATTTACCCATCGTTTTCATCAACGATTTTTCCGTGCCTTTTTGGAATTTATACAGCACGCTTGCCCATTCCGCAGGGGCGTAATGGCTGGTTACACGGTCATGGACACTGAGCGGGCATATCGCGGACGCACCAAAACCTAAAATGGTGGCGACATCATGCGGACTGGCGGCTTGTCCTGTTTCGGCAATCAGTGATGAGTTGAAACGCAAGCCCTGTTTAACTAAATGCTGATTGGCAGCGGCAATCATTAACAACGCGGGAATCGCTGCGTGCGTTTCGCTGATATTGCTGTCGCTCAGAATAATGATGCTGGTGTTGTTACGCGCTGCTGTTGCCACCTGTTCACACACCGCTGAGACTGCCGCTGTCAGATTGGCTTCATTTTGTGCCGCATCGGTAAAATCAGGCGTGTATAACATAGCCAGCGTGATGTGACTCACGACGGTTTGTCTGCGGATCTGTTCTAACTGAGCGCGTTGTAAAATCGGCGATTCAATCACCAATTGTTTGCTGTATTCGTCAGAGAACGTCGGTTTTGCACCTAATGCAACCCGCAAGGTCATACCGTCGCTTTCACGGATAGAATCCAGCGGCGGGTTGGTGACTTGGGCAAAGCGTTGGCTGAAATAACGCGACATTCCGCCTTCGGCACTGGAGAGCGCGTTCGGCGCGAGTCCGTAACCCATTGCAGTAACTTTTTCTAACCCTGTCGCCAGCATCGGGTCAAGCAGAAAACGGAAACTTTCCTGATTGAGCGAGTAGGCGGTGTAGCGTTGGTCGATATTTAAACTGTGGTTATCCGCTAATTCGGCTAATTCAACGCTAGGCAGTTCGGATAAATGCAGGCAGCGTTTAGCCAGTAAGGTGGTGTAGTCTTGTTCTTTCGACAAGCGTTCCAGCACTTCGGCGTTATGGTAGGTTTCGCCTGTGCTGTGGTCAAAATACAGCATCCCGCCCGCTTCAATACGCCCGCGTTTTAAAATATCCGCAGGTGGGAAATCAATTTGTCCCGCTTCGGACATAACCGCCAAATAATCGTGGGTTTCGACAGAACGCAAAGGACGCAAGCCCAAACGGTCTAAACGCGCACCAACCCGAATACCATCATTAAAAATCAACGCCGCAGGGCCATCGTTCTTTTCTTCGTATAAGCTGAAATACTCCAGCATGGCGCGGACTTCAGGTGACAAGGTGGTGTCGTTTTCCCACGCAGGCGGCATCATGGCTAATACGGCAGTCACGATGTCTAAGTTGTCTTCGTTAATACGGCGAGTTAGGGTTTGATCTAAACGCCCTGAATCAGATTGTCCACAGGGGAAGCAAATATGCTTGCCGTGTTGTCGGGCAATGGCGTTTTCGCTGAGGCGGTTTTTCTTATCGGTGTTTAATTCGCCGTTGTGCGCCATGTAACGGAATGGCTGCGCCATCATGGTGGCAGGGGCAGTATTGGTCGAAAAACGAGTATGGAAAAACAGGGTATGAATTTCGTGATCGGTATCGTACAAGTCAATGAAATACGGAATCACTTCATGCGAATTCAACCGACCTTTATAAACCTGAGTGCGTGAACTCATGGATAACGGATAAAAACCCGCTAATTCATCACGGGTAAAACCTTCAACTTCAATATCCAGCAACGCGGCTTGAATATGGCGTTCAAATTCCTCATGCGTTGCGTCTTTCAGATGCTCAGGACGGGCAAACACAAACTGCTCGATAGGCAACTGGGCTTTAATCGCCGCCGCATTGAGGACGCTGTTATCCACAGGAATCACGCGCCGCGCAATAATCGGCAAGTTGAAATCATTAAAATGCCGTTCCACTAATTCATTGGCATCGGAATCATGGTGGGCGTGATCTTCTGGATAAAAGAAGTTCGCTACGCCGAATTGACCGAGTTCCAGTGCTGGATTACCCGTGATTTTACGAAAGAAATTCAGCGATAAATCAATATTGACACCCGCACCGTCACCGATACCTTCCGCGCTCATGCCGCCACGATGTGGAATGGTGCATAAGGCTTCATGGGATTTAGCCAATAAATCGTGCGTTTGTTTGCTTTGCTTGTGGGTAATAAAACCCACGCCGCAACTGTCCTGCGAAAGTTCTGCGTCATAAAGCATGGCTTGTTTATTGTTCCATCGGGGATTTTTAGTCATTATCCTGCCCGTTCTCTCATCGGTGTTGTGTATGTAACGTTTAGTGTCGTTTTTAGGTCGTGTGTGTGGTAGAGTCAAACGCATTAATTCTGCGTAGTGCTGACTATATTATCGTTTAGCGAAACCTGCTAATGGTAACATAACCAAGCTAATTTGTCAGGTATGCACTTCAATTTATCAAGCGAGTCGGTTGTTATGAAAGAAAATTTTGATGTAATCATTGTCGGTGGCGGTATGGTGGGTTCTGCCGTGGCGTGCGGGTTAGGCGGTAGTGCTTTAAAAGTGGCGGTACTGGAAAGCTCACCGCCTGAGGCATTCTCTCCCGACCAGCCGCATGATTTACGCGTATCCGCGCTCAGCATTGCCTCGCGCAACATCATTGAAACCGTGGGCGCGTGGGACGGTATCGTTAATCGCCGCATCTGTCCGTTTCGCCGTATGCGCGTATTTGAAACAGCGGGAGATACTGAGTTTTGCAGCGATGATATTAAGTATCCTGAACTGGGTTACATCGTGGAAAATCGTGTCACGCAACTGGCGTTATTAGACCGCTTGCAGGAATTTCCGAATATTGAGCTAATTTGTCCGACCGCTATCAGTAAAATCAACTACTGCTTGAGTGAATCGCCTGAAATTGAACTGGGTGATGGGCGCGTATTGTCGGCAAAGGTGTTGGTGGGTGCAGACGGCGCACAATCGCGCGTTCGGCAAACCGTCGGTATTGGTCTGACCAGCTGGGATTATCAACAACACGCGCTGGTGATTTACATCGACACCGATTACGAACAGCAGGATATTACTTGGCAACGCTTTGTTGCCAGCGGCCCGCAAGCCTTTTTACCGCTCACAGGGCATTACGGCTCACTGGTTTGGTATAACTCACCCGATGAAATCAATCGCTTAAAAACCTTGTCTTTTGATGACTTAAAGCAGGAATTAATAGCCGCGTTTCCTGATTGTTTAGGTAACGTCAACGCCATATTAGGCATTGCCAGTTTCCCCTTAACCCGCCGTCATGCGCAAAGCTACGTTAAACAAGGCGTGGTATTAGTCGGCGATGCCGCGCACACCATTAACCCGTTAGCAGGGCAAGGCGTAAATATCGGTTTATTAGATGCCGCCGCCCTAGCCGAAGTATTACTGGAAGCACACAAACAAGGGCTAGATATAGGCGATGTCAGCGTCTTAAAACGTTATGAAAAAATGCGCCGCAATGAAAATCTGAAAATGATGACCGTAATGGACGTGTTTTATAACGTATTCAGCAATGACATTCTACCCGTCAAATTATTACGAAATCTAGGTCTAGGCTTAGCTGAACGCATATTACCCGCAAAACACAAAGTCATGCGTGGCGCAATGGGCTTGGAAGGAAAATTGCCGAAATTGGCAAAAGGCAAAACGATTATTTGAACATCGTTTACGCGAAAAATCACTTAAAGCAACTAGGCGAAGACGACATATAATGACGCTTTCGCCATTAGCAAAACACTAATAGCATTCGTTCTTTTCATTGGAAATAAATACAGCATGGCACGCAGATCACGCAAAAAACCGTTACCCGAAACGCCCGTTAGAGTCACTATTGAATCCTTAACTCACGATGGACGTGGAGTCGCTCATGTCGATGGCAAGGTCATTTTTATAGATGAAGCCTTACCCACCGAAGATGTCGAATTTGTTTATACCGAAAGCCGTAAAGATTACGCAGAAGGACGCGTGGTTAAACTGCACAGTCGCGCTGAAGATCGCGTTGATGCGTTATGCCCGCATTATGGTGTCTGTGGCGGCTGTAGTTTTCAGCACGTTGAATCATCTGCGCAAATTCGTATTAAACAAGAGTTGTTGATAGACCAATTTAAACGCATCGGCAAAGTCGAAGCACCCGAATTATGGCAACCATTGACAGGTGAACATTGGGGTTATCGCCGCAAAGCCCGCATGGGCGTTAAATATGTTGCTAAGAAAAATAATCGCGTGTTAGTGGGTTTTAGAGAACGCCGCCATCCGTATTTAGCAGAAATTGACAGCTGTATTGTGATGCACCCAATAGTTGGCACGCGCTTAATCGCACTGGGTGAAATGATTGCTCAGTTAAGCATTCGCGATAAAATTCCGCAAATTGAAGTGGCGATTGGTGATGAACAATGCGTGTTGTCTATTCGTGTATTAGAACCACCCACCGCTGAAGACATGGACATCATGAAAGCCTTTGAACGCGAACATCCACTGACTTTGTGTTTGCAATCGAAAGGCCCTGATACGATTGTACCGCTAGACGGTGAAGCCGAAGTGATACCGACTTACGCCCTACCCGACCACGGCATTGAATTTAAATTTAGACCCGCGATGTTCACCCAAGTGAATTACGACATTAATCGACAAATGATTAACCGCGTGCTGGAGACTTTAAATTTAAACGAAAACGACAGCGTATTGGATTTATTTTGTGGCTTGGGTAATTTCACTTTACCAATGGCAAAATATGCAGGCAGTGTGGTTGGTATTGAGGGCGACGCGCCGCTGGTTAATCATGCCAAAGAAAACGCCAAGCATAATGGCATTACTAACGCAGAATTTTATGCGGCTGATTTAAGTAAAGATATTAGCAATGAGCCGTGGGCAAATCGCAAATACACTAAAATCATGCTAGACCCATCCAGAGCAGGTGCATCTGAAGTGTTGCAGTATTTTAAAAAATGGCAACCTGAACAAATTATGTATGTGTCTTGTAATCCGTCTACCTTAGCGCGTGATGCAGGAATTTTGGTGAATGAACTCGGTTATACCTTGGTGAAAGCAGGCGTGATGGATATGTTCCCACAAACCGCTCATGTAGAATCAATGGCATTGTTTCAGAAAAACTAACTTGATTAACCGCAAACGGGTGCAGCGTTTGATGCGCAAGCTGGGGTTGGCAGGCACTAGCAAGCCGCATCCTTCGCACACACTTTATCCCTATTTGTTGAGAGGCATTGAGGTCATTGCCCCCAACCAAGTGTGGAGTACCGACATCACCGTGTCCGACTGCTACACGGTTTTGTGTACTTGGTGGCGATTATCGACTGGTACAGCCGTAAGGTGCTGGTATGGCGGTTGTCGAACACAATGGATGCTGGTTCTGTGTGGATTGCCTAGAGGAAGCCATCAAGAACTATGGCACACCAAAAATATTCAACACCGACCAAGGGTCGCTGTTCATCAGCGACAGCTTCACGGGGGGGCTGATTCAACAGGGCATCACCATTAGTATGGACGAGCGGGGGTGTGCGCGGGACAATATATTTGTTGAACGGCTGTGGCGGACAGTAAAGTATGAAGACGTGTACCTGAAGGGATATGAAACCCTGCTGGGATTGACGGACTACTTCTTATTTTACAACGGGGAAAGACGGCATCAATCGCTGGGCTATGCGAAACCCAACGCTGTGTACCTCACGGCAACAGGCGGCGGTGCTAAGATTGTTGATAGGTTCAGTCGTGTGCGGGAAGTAACATTACCCGCTGAGGAATTGGGGCAGTGCCAATTAGCTGCGGTTGGACAGAGTTCTATCTTAAACTAGGCAAAAGATTGTCTGGACAATGGGAAGCCACTATACCATTCCAGCAATGGTTATTTGTATCCTGTAGATTTTGAAATGCAGTTCAAAGCTACTTAAAAATGTACCCTGAAAAGTGTTGATACATCAAAGTTCTTAGTTTACTAACCCACCAGCTTTTAGCTGATGGTTATTAAGTGTAGGTGGGGTGAACGACGGGGCTCGAACCCGCGACAACCGGAATCACAATCCGGGACTCTACCAACTGAGCTACGCTCACCACAATATGAATATTTTACAACGCGTGTCTAGCAAGATTGATGTTGAAAATAAAATCAGACATCAGCTAAAATACCTGCCCATTATAGAATACTTAGCTTATATGTCAATAAAAAGAATACTAACTAACAGGCAGGGCAATCGCGCTTAAATTTAACCCATTAAAAATCAATGTATTACAAATATCATTTTCGTATTTTTTTCCAACAAACCACGAAATCTGACACAGCCGCGTTTGTAACCAATTGATTATCCGATAATTATCAAAGTCAAGATAATTCCTGGTTAGCAAGATTCTTCAGCTTGGCGAAGCCAAGTTGCAGGACGGGGTTTTTTACTGGTAACGGAGGCATACGCAAGTGCATGGGAAGCGTATCGAGATGAAATCGGCGGTTGAAGCGATAAACAAACGCACTCAGGTAGCGTGTACCCTATTTAGCAAAGTTGAAAGCATGATAACTACCCCCCAAACTAGTTTTAAGATTACCCAGTAGCGTGTTAATCCACCTAAATTCTGGTATTTCCTTCGGTTTGCGCCCGCCTGCGATAATGGCTTGGTGTTGGCAGCCCGCATCGAGTACGCCAGTAAAACAGCTTAGCCCATTCGACAATGGCTTTGCGGGTAAAACTTGAAACGGGAGCCATTTTGAGGTACATCGGATGCCCTTCGGTATTAAGCGAAACCGCCGCCACAAAAGGAATCTTGTTCTCAGAGCCGCGCCCTGCCTTGCCAACACGTTCACCGCATCATCCACTTGAACCTTACCCTGTAACGTGTAGAGCGTGTCCCGTTCGGACATGGCTTGCATCAACTTCTGCTGAAAAAGCCAAGCCGTCGGATAACTCACACCCAACTGCCGTTTCAACGCCAGAACTGACAAGCCCGTCTTGGCTTGACTGACCAGTAGATTGCCAAAAACCAGACAGTCAGCGCGAGATACGTACTGTGAAACAACGTCCCCGCAATCAACGATGTCTGCACCCGACAGCCCTTACATTGAAAGGTCTTATGCGTTTTGTCCTTAAGCACATAATGACCCGCTTCGCCGCAAGCGGGACAACGAAAACCTTGATGCCAGCGTACACTCTCCAGCGCGGCTTCACATTGCGCCTCAGTGCCGTATTGCTCAAGAAACGAAGGTAGCGATAAGCCCGTTTGAAATTGGATGCGATTCATTGCCATGACCTGTACTCCTTTATTTGTTGCTAACAGTATGCGCCTTCTGAATTGTGCTGATGAATCTTTCTAATCAGGAAACCTTATGCTTTTCGAAACTAGAGTCGATGCACGACACGGTCATCTGTTTACTGATAAATAAGGTCGAATTCGGGCGCAATATTTATACATAACTGATGTTACGCACTCCTTAATAAAAAGTGTATTATTTTCGGCATGAAAACAAATCACCTTGAGTTATACACAGATTACTTAATGGTCAACGCTGCTGGCTATGCAACCGCGACAGGATTATCCACCATGATGGAAGGAGAGGTCAGCCATGACCAGATTACGCGCTTGTTATCGAAACAAGAGTTCACCTCAAAAAACCTATGGAAAGAAGTTAAATCGACCGTTCGGCTTGTGAATGCGAAGACGCTTGCCTGATTTTTGATGATACCATTCAAGAAAAACAATGGACTGATGAAAATGAAATCATGTGCTGGCATTATGACCACTGCGAAGGACGCACCGTAAAAGGTATCAACGTGCTGAACGCACTTTATTACAGTGGCGATGTCTCGATTCCCGTTGCCTTCGAGGTCATTCGTAAACCCATCCTGTTTTCAGAGATTACCACCCGTAAAGTCAAGCGTGCCAGCATGGTCACTAAAAACGAGCTAATGCGGAAAATGGTAGGTCAGTGCATCCAGAACCAACTGAAGTTTCTCTACGTTCTAATGGATTGCTGGTTTGCAGCCAAAGAAAACTTTGAGTTTATTTTGAAGAAAAACAAACACTTCGTTGCAGCCTTAAAGAACAACCGTTTAGTTGCTTTAAGCTTGGACGACAAAAAACAAGGTCGCTTCGTAAAAGTAAGTGAACTGGAATTATCGGATAAACAGGCAGTGCGCGGCTGGCTAAAGGGCTTTGATGATGAAGTCCTTTTAGTTCGGAGGGTCTTTACAAACAAAGATGGCAGCACGGCAACATTGAATCTGGTTTGCAGTGATCTCTCTTGTGATGGCGAACAAGTCGCTACGCTCTATCAAAAACGGTGGAAAGTAGAAGAGTTTCACAAATCGTTAAAATCGAATGCAGGTTTGGCAAAATCGCCAACTCGCACGGTAACAACACAACACATCATGTTTTTATGTCCATCTACGCTGTTTTCAAGTTGGAATGTTTGAAGATAAAACACAAAACCAACCACTTTGCTTTGCGGGCAAAGTTTTTTATTAGGGCAACTCAACAGGCTTATGCGGAGTTGCAAAACTTAAGGACTGCGTAACATCAGTACATAATTATAGATTTAACCCATTACCAAATTGTGGATGCTAAAACGCAGTTGGCTATTGTGCTGATTTTAAAAACGGCGTTAGCGAAAGGCGGCATTAAATCGCCGCTGGCTTATTTAAACGGTTTAATTATGAAGGCTCGACAGGACGTGATATGCCGACCAGCGCAGTCGATAAAAAAGTGCGACAAGAGGCGATTAATTGGTCGTAAAAAGTTGGCAATGCAGGCGGATATTAAGAAGAAGAGTGCGGGGCTGGGTAATTTTACGCGGGCGGATTTGAAGCTGTATGGGTTGTTTAATTAGGTGCTAAAAAGTCAATACATAGAGCTAATTCGTAAGTGATGGGGTTTAGCTCTCGCCTCTACCCATCACTTATCTCTAATGCTGATTTAACTAAATGGGTGTTCTAAAACAATCGTTTCGTTTCTATCTGAACCTGTAGACACGATGGTAATTTTAACGCCAACTAATTCCTCTAAACGTTGAATGTAGGCTTTAGCGGTGTCGGGTAGTGCGTCAAAATCGGTTACGCCTGCGGTTGTGCCATCTGCCCAGCCTGTCATGTATTCAACGACAGGTTCGCATTGTTCGTATTGGTCGGCACCGAGTGGGGCGGTTTCGGTGATTACGCCGTTTAGATTATAAGCGGTGCAGATACCGATTTTTTCTAAGCCGTCTAATACGTCCAGTTTGGTTAAGCAAATACCGCTGATGCTGTTGAGTTTTGCAGATTTGCGCATGGCGACAGCATCGAACCAACCACAGCGGCGTTTGCGTCCTGTGGTCGCACCGAATTCATGTCCTTTTGTGCCAAGGTGATTGCCGTTATCATCGAATAATTCAGACGGGAAAGGGCCATTGCCAACGCGGGTGGAGTAGGCTTTGGTAATGCCTAGCACATAATCTAAATCCAAAGGGCCGATACCGCTACCTGTTGCCGCGCCGCCAGCAGTGGTGCTGGAAGAGGTGACATAAGGGAATGTGCCGTGATCTAGGTCTAATAATGCCCCTTGCGCCCCTTCTAATAGTAGGTTGTCACCTGCCGCTTGGCGTTGGTAAAGGTGTTCACTGACATCGGTGAGCATCGGCTTGATTTGTTCGCCTAAACTCAGGGCTTCGGCTAGGGTTTGTTCATAATCAACTGCATCAGTGTGATAATAATTCACTAGCATGAAGTTGTGATAATCCAGCAATTCTTTAAGTTTTTCGGCAAACGTTTCAGGATTGAGCAAGTCACCTGCGCGTAAACCTCTGCGACCTGCTTTGTCTTCGTAAGCAGGGCCAATGCCGCGTCCAGTTGTGCCGATGGCTTTGCCGCCGCGTGCTTTTTCACGCGCTTGGTCGATGGCAACATGAACGGGCAGAATCAGGGTACAGGCTTCGCTGATGAGTAAGCGATTTTTAACGGCAATGCCCGCCGCTTCTAATACGCCAATTTCTTCAAATAAAGCATTGAGTGATAACACGACACCATTACCAATCATGCACTGTACGCCTTCATGCAGAATGCCTGACGGAATGAGGTGCAGCACGGTTTTTTTGCCGTTGATAACCAGTGTATGCCCTGCGTTATGCCCACCTTGAAAACGAATAACCGCGTGTGCTTGTTCAGTCAGTAAATCGACTAATTTACCTTTACCTTCGTCACCCCATTGAGTACCGATGACTATGACATTTTTTCCCATAATTATTCCAGCGTTATAAGGGTCTGACGACCCATTGTTGATTAATGAATTCTAAAATAGCTGTGCAGCCTAAGTCTTGCGCTGACCCTGTTTGATTGGGTAGTTGTTGGACAACGGCTTGGTGGTTGGCGCGTAAGGCTCTGATTTTTTCAGTCAACGCGGCATCGTCATCACAGGGCGCGAAAATCAGCGCGTGGTGCGCTTTGCTACCCGTTTTTTTGCTGAGTGCGGCAAGGTGTTTTAAGTCAGCACTAAAACCTGTGGCAGGACGAGCGCGACCAAACACTGCACCAATGTTGTCATAACGCCCGCCTCTGGCGATTTCTCTGCCGACAGTGGGTACGAAAGCAGCGAATACCATGCCTGTATGGTAGTGATAACCACGCAATTCGGCTAAGTCAAAGCTAACAGGCAGTGATGGAAAACGGGCGGTGAGTTGATCGGCAATCGCTGTTAAATCTGCAAGTGCGTGTTGAACTTCGTCATTGGCGTGGGCAAAAATCGCTTTCGCTTTGTTAAGCACTTCACGGTCACCATTTAGCTCAGGCAGTTTTAAAAATAAGGTTTTCAGTTCGTTAGCAATGGCGTAGCTGTCCATAAGTTCGGCAAGTTCTGGGCGGGCTTTGCGTTGCAATATTTCAAATAATTCACTTTCTTGGGCGCAGGTGAGTGCTGCTTGTTTGGCTAAAGCACGGTAAATCCCGACATGACCTAAGTCTAAATGCACGTCCAGTAAACCTGTCATTGCCAGCATTTCCAGCATTAAGCGGATGACTTCAATATCGCTTTCTTTGCCTGCATGACCGTAAAGTTCCGCGCCGATTTGCATGGGGCTGCGAGTTTTTTCTAAGGGATCGCCGCGCGTGTGTAAAATTGTACCGACATAACATAAGCGCGTTGGCGTTTCACGCTTTAAGTTGTGGGCATCAATACGCGCTACTTGTGGTGTCATATCAGCACGAATACCCAGCATTTCACCGCTGATTTGGTCGGTGAGTTTGAAGGTTTGTAGATCTAAATCATGCCCTGATCCTGTTAGTAAGGAATCCAGAAAATCAATAAAGGGGGGGATAACGAGATCATAACCCCAACACGCAAACAGGTCTAAGAGCTGAACGCGTAAGTGTTCCAGATGTTTAGCTTCTTCGGGTAAAATTTCATCAATGCCATCGGGTAACAGCCAAGAGTCTTTTGCTTGCATTTTTCGTGTGTCCACTCAAACAAAACGCCCCGCCTAGGCGGAGCGTTTTTATAGGTTTATAAGATAGGAGGGAAGTTATTCGCACCTTTAAACAGCGACTGCGCCAATGAATTCGCGCTTACTTTTGTTTATTAAAATACTGAAAGAAATCAGAGTTAGGGTCTACGACCATCATACTGGATTTAGAAAAGGTCTTTTTATAGGCGTTTAAGCTACGGTAGAACGTGAAGAATTCGATGTCTGAACCGAACGCATTAGCATAAATTTCGGCTGATTTAGCATCGCCCTCACCACGCAATACTTCGGCTTCACTAAACGCATTGGCTAATAAAACCACCCGTTCTTTGTCTGCTTCAGCACGTTTTTTTTCTGCGGCTTCTTCACCTTGTGAACGAAATTCACGCGCCACACTTTCTCGCTCTGCTTCCATTCGTCTAAATACTGAGCTACTGACTTCTTTCGGTAAATCAATCCGCATGACTTGGACATCAATAATATCAATCCCTAACTTCGGTGCGATAATTTTGGATTCTTCCATCAGTACATTACGAATCTCACTACGATCTGTTGAGACTAATTGCTTGATGTTACGCGCACTAAATTCGCCACGAATCTTATTTTTAATGGTTTGATTCAGCAGTACATTCGCTTTATCAATGTCACCACCCACAGTGGCAGTGTAAAAGGTAGCGGCATTGCCAATACGCCATTTAACAAATAAATCAACAATAACGTTTTTCTTTTCGGCGGTCAGAAACTGTTCTGGTTTTTCTGCCATCGTGTGAATACGCGCATCGAGTTTTTTGATATTGTTAAAAGGAGGCGGACTTTTAAAATGTAAGCCTGGTTGATAATCCGTTTTGACAATTTCGCCAAACTGAAATTTAATCGCTTTTTCCGTTTCAGACACGGTAAAAATACACGTCATACTCAGTAGTAATACTGCGGCTAGCCCTAACAATAATTTATTCTGCATCACTGCGTCCTCTTAAATCACGTCCACGCGCCGCGCTACGATCAACCGAGATGGATTTTTCTACCACGCTGGGTTTTATTGACGGGAGCGGTTCTGTCGTAGTTTGTGCTGTGTTGCTGCCGTTAGTAGCGGGCGGCTGTTGTTGCAATAGTTTATCTAATGGCAAATACAGCATATTGTTAGCACCATTTTTTACATCAACCATGACGGTATTTGTATTAGAAAGCACCGATTCCATCGCTTCAATGTAAAGACGTTTGCGCATTACATCAGGCGATTTTTGATATTCTGCAAGTAGTTGAGAAAATCGACTGGCTTCACCTGTCGCTTGAGCAATCACTTGTTCTTTATACCCTTCGGACTCTTGTTTTTTTCTAGCTGCCGCACCGCGTGCTTTAGGCACGACATCATTAAAGTAGGCTTGGGCTTCATTAATTAAGCGTTCTTTGTCTTCACGCGATTTAATTGCATCGACAAACGAATTTTGAACTTCTTCTGGCGGCTGTACATCTTGAAGATTGACTTCTGTTACCAAAATTCCTGCATGATAGCGGTTCATCACTTCTTGAATTTCGGTTTTAATTTTCATGGCAATATCACTACGTCCTTCGGTCAGCGCGTAATCCATCGTGCTACTACCAATGACACCGCGTTCTACGCTTTCTGTGACTTGTTTCAAGGTAGCTGCTGGATTAGCGATACTAAACAGAAAATCTTTGGCATTATCGACCTGATAGCGAACGTTTAAACTAACATCAACAATATTTTCATCCGCTGTCAGCATTAACGCTTCTTTAGGAACTGAGTTTGAGTTAGTCGTTTGTTCTGTACCCGCAACACCACGATAACCGACTTCAATAAAGCGTTGTTGTTTAACATTGATAATATCAACGCGCTCAATCGGACTAGGCAAATGCCAATTTAAACCTGATTGCGTGGTGATAGTGTATTTACCAAAGCGAGTTTCAACACCGTTATTACCTTCGTCAACGATATAAAAGCCGCTTAAGCCCCACAAAAGTGCCACGCCACCTGCAACAAAACCCAATCCTTTTAGTGAGTTGTTTGAAGAAGAACCGCCCGATGAGTTCTCATCATCTCCATTACCGCCACCAAAAATCTTGGCTAATTTCTCTTGCAATGAGCGTATTACTTCATCCAGATCAGGTGGTTTTTTATCATCACCTCGACCACTCCAAGGGTCTTTATTATCGCCGCCTGGTTCATTCCACGACATACATTGCTCCAAAATTAGATTAGTTAGATGATATTGATTCTATCGTGTCACACGATTTTATCATTGAGTACGAGACTATTTTCCCTAAGGTACAATCACGCAATTGCGATATTCTATCGTAAATAATCAAATTCTCATTGTTTAACTAGGATGTTAGGCTAAAAAATTTAATTTTGCGGTGCTATCAAGATGGGCTGACGAAGAAAGCTCCATACACATCAACTTAATAGAATTTACCAAATAAATCAATCGGCTATAAATTAAGATGCCATATAAATAGCAAAATATCAACGATATGAGCCTCTATACCAAAACGCGTAATTCTTGGTGGTTATTTTTTCAGTTTGAAACAAAACGCCTGATTTTTGGGTTTTTCCGTGTTTGTCTTGCCAAAAGTCGCTATTGCATCGGGCGCGTCGGTCACTGCTCAATGTCAGGTGCTGTGAGGGTATCGGGTGGTGTCGTGAGTGGGTCGCGAAGCCCACACTAGCCTGTCCCGAAGCTCCTCGAAGGAAGTTTATCGAAGGGTGGTAGCGCAGGGCGGGGGTTTCTGACAAAGTGTGGTATTGTGCAGAATAGTTTGTCGGAAACGGCTGTTTTCGCTTATGTTCAAATGGGTTTATTCTGAGCTACAAAACTCATGATTTCGTAGGTTGGGGTGAGGTACGAACCCCAACATTTATACAGTGTCGATTGTTTTTGTTGGGTTTCGCACCTCAATCCAACTTACGCGCTATTGCGTTTTACGCATTAATTACACACTAGAAGAAACTGATAACACACTATGTCCGCCTTAAACTGGCTTAACCATCAAGACGCAAAACGTACTGTATTGTAGCAATGTCTAATTTTATCAATCCTTTCGACTTACTTGAAATAGATGTTACTGATAGTGAAGTTATCAAAAAAGCTAAGCGTAGGCAATTAGCCGACATTGAATTAAATGATGGTTTTCTTGAAATAGGCAATCAAAAAATATCTAGGTCTGAGTTTATCAAGATTGTTGATAAATTAGATGACAATAAGACAAAGAATATGTATTTTTTTATCAAGAAAAATACTCATTTAAATGAATTGTTATTAAATAATGATGTTAAGTTCTTTTATTTGTATCAGCCTTATAAAGCCTACCAAAACCAAGATTTTATAAATTTTATTAGCCCTTATTTTGCAGAAAGCTTTAGTCAATTGCTATTAAAGGCATTTAAAACTGGAAGCAATGCGATTGTTGATAAGCTATTTTCTGTTCCTCTTTTAGTTAATCAAGAGCATACGGATAAGCTTTATAAAAATTTATCTAGGTTATTAGATGAGAAAATAGAAGAATTTAAAGATATTAAAAATTCTGTTGACGAGGGTATTGATGACGAAGATGCTAGTGACATCATCGAGGCTTTTGAAGCTATTATTGATATTGATTTACTAAATTTACTGCCTAATTATTTTCAAAAGCAAAGAAATGATATTGCTATTATATTATGGCATATTGATGATGCAATTTGGAAAATTATTAAAGACTTACAGGTTTCTTATAATATCATTTACTATGCGTTAAGAATAGAAATTGATGGAACAACAAAAATTAGGTTAAATGGAGCATTAAAACAACTTAACGATATAAGCGAGAAACAAAAACAAGCCGAAAAAGAACAGGAAGTTATTCAAGAATGGGGCGATGTTTTACTAGAAATAAGAAGCGTAACAGAAGATATTGAAAATGGCGATATTGATGTTTTTAATATTTCTGTAAAAATTAATAAATTAAAAATAAAAAAATTTTTAACAATAGCTAAGTTAAATCAACTGCCTGAGTCTTTTTATGAAATAAACCAATTGATTGCACTGAGCCTAAGAAATTTATCTGTTGTTGTTTGGAATGAAACCAATAGTGGCGATATTGCAGTTGATGTTATTGTTTTAGCGGGTAAAATAAAAACTGATACAGAAACAAGTAACACAATTAACAAAGGCTATAATGACTTGCAGCAAGCTATTAAGCAACACGAGGAAGCATCAAATTTCAATACTAATATAAGAGGCGATGTTGTTTCTATAAACAACGATAAAGTTATTTATAAAAACCAGTCATTAGTTACAAAAGAAATTGATAAAATAAAGTTTGGTGTTGATGGTAGTAATCACACTATTTGGTATGGAGATAAAAGCGGTAATTTTATTCAAATAGAATGCAACAGGCTTTTAAATAGTACGGCTACAGTAGAAAATCAGTTCAGACAAATTCTTGAAGCAAGCTACAATAGAATTATTCCTTGTATTTTAAAAAATATTGAAAATTCCTTTAATAATGGTAAGTCTATTGAAATTGGAAATATTTCTGTAAATAAAGAAGGAATATCTTATACAACAGGTTCGTTATTCTTTAAAGAAACTCATTTTGTGAAATGGAAAGATGTTTCTTTTTCGAGGTATCATGGTGGCTTAAATGTAAATAAAAGAAACCAAGGTGTTGTTTTTGGAATTTTCTTTAGAGATACTTGGAACGCAGTAATTTTTGAATTTATTAAAGAACATATTATTGGGATAAAAGGTTAAAATTATGATAACGCAAACAGCAAAAATATCTAAGCAGGGTGAGATATTTTTAGATATTATCAATCAAATTTTTGAAATAGAAAGAAAAGTTGAAAGATTGCAAGAATCAAATTCTATTCAAAGAAATGTAGATAAACTAAGAGAAATTTTAGAAAGTCAGATGACTCAATTATTTCCTGACTCTGGCTTTGTTTATGAAAATCCGATAGGTCAAAAATATGATGAAACAAGGACAGATTGCAATGCGAGTATTGCAGGTGAGAAAACAGAAGATTTAGTTATCATCGAAGTAATTAAACCGATTATTCGTTTTAAACAAAATAATATGACACAAATCGTTCAAAAAGCGGTTGTTGTTGTGCAATCTCAAGAATAGACAGAGTATTTACTATGGAAAACATGATTAATTTCGGTATTGATTTAGGTACAACTAATTCAGTGATTACTAAATTTGTAAAAGGCGAAATACAGGTTTTTACTAATCCTATGGATTTTGGTCGGGCAACGTTGCCTTCAGTTGTCGCATTTCGTAAAGAAAAAGTTGATGTAGGTACTAAAGCTAAAGAGTATTGGGAGAAAAAGCCTAAAGATGTTGTTGGTACATTCAAGCGAAAAATGGGAACAACCGAAAGTTATAAAATCGCTTGTTTAAAACAATCGAAAACACCGATTGAATTATCCGCTTATGTATTAAAAGAATTAAAAACATTTGTCCAATCTGGTGAAAATGTTGAAGCGGCAGTTATTACTATTCCTGCTTCTTTTGACGCAATACAATCGAATGCAACTAAGGAAGCAGGATTGCAAGCGGGTTTTAAACAAGTCGTTTTGTTGCAAGAACCTATCGCCGCAAGTTTAGCTTATGCCAATAAAATCAAAGAAAAAGAGCTAACCAATGGGCAATGGTTGGTTTATGATTTAGGTGGTGGTACATTTGATGTTGCCTTAATTAAAATCCAAGATGGGGAAATGAAAGTATTAGACCATGAAGGTGATAATTATTTAGGCGGTACGGATTTTGACCAATTGATTGTTGAAAAAATAATTATTCCACACCTTGAAAAAGCGGGTAATTTTTCTGAGCTTAATAATGAAATGCAAAGTGCATCAGGTAAATACAATGGAAAGTATTACTCCTGTTTAAATAAAGCAGAACAAGCAAAAATAGAATTATCTGCAAAAACATCTGCTTCGGTTGAAGTAGAAATTGAAGATGAAGAAGGTAATGAATTAGATGAAAGTATCACCATAACCCGCTCTGAATTTGAAGCCATTATTAAAGCTCATATTGATAGCACTGTTGAGATGATAAAAAGAATTATCACCCGTAATTCTCTGACTACAAAAGATATACAGTTTGTGTTAATGGTGGGTGGCTCTACTTTTATTCCTTATGTGAGAAGTCGAGTCGCTGAAATGTTACAGATTCCAGTCAATTGTGATATTGACCCAACGACTGCGGTAGCAATTGGCGCGGCTTATTATGCTGGCACAAAACAAAAATCCTTTGAGCAAGAAAAAACGAAAGAAAATGTTGCTCTAAAAGTAAAAATGGCATATCAAAAAGCAACCAAAGAACTGGAAGAGATTTTTGCTGCTAAATTTGAGGGTAATATTGATGGTTTATTTTATCGTATTACTAGAGCGGATGGTGGATTTGATACGGGATTAAAAACGCTTAAAAGTAAAATTAACGAGGATTTACCTTTAGTCCAAAAGAGTTTTAATTTCTTTAAATTAGCGGTTTATGACCAACAAAATAATTTAATTACCACCAATGCTGAACAAATTGGTATTGCTCAAGATACCTATAATATAGGTGGTCAGCCTTTACCCGAAGATATATGTTTAGAAGTGGATGATGAAGAGCATTCAGGTAAAACCAAATTAGAGTTAGTTTTTCAGCGTAACGATGGTTTGCCGCTTCATAAAAAAGTCACTAAATCATTAAATAAAACCGTTAAGAAAGGCTCTAACGATGAAGTGATTATTATCAGAGTATTTGAAGGTCGGCATGATACTTTACCCGAAGCAAATAAACCGATAGGGATTATTCAAATAAAAGGCACGGATTTAAGCCGAGATATTGTAAAAGGTTCAGATATTGAGATTACTTTAGAAATGTCTGAATCAAGGGATTTTATTGCATCTGCATATTTACAAATGGCTGACCAAGAATTTAAAGGTATTTTCGTTCCTGAAAACCGTGATGTTCCAGTTGAGTTATTAATTGAGCAAGTGGAAACGCTATCAGAAAAACTAAAACATGAAATTCATCAAGCGGAAAAGCGCAATGAAAATGACACGGTAAAATCTCTGGTCACTTTGAAAAAACAAATGGTAGCGATACAGAATGAATCTTATGACTTAACGGAGGATGACGTAACCGACAAACGTTATCAACTGGAAGACAAAAAGCGGAAATTAGCGCAAGAAATTGATAATACGACTAGAGATAAACATTTGCAAGTTGCTAAAGCCGACTATTTAGAGAAAAAACAATCTGCAAAAGAAATATCAGCCGATTATGGTAATGAACAAGAAAAGGAAGCGATTAATGGCATTATTAGCCAAGAACCTGCTTTTTTAAATTCAAATAATATTATTAAAATTAGAGAAAAAACGGGAGAGTTACGCTCTTTGATTTTAATGATTTTATGGCATACCCCTCATTTTTTACAATCGGTTTTTCAAGATTTACTCGAAAATAGCTATGGTAGTTTCAAGGACAAAGAGCAAGCCGAAATTTTAATTAATGCGGGTAAATTCGCCTTACAAGTTGAAAATTGGGAAAGATTAAGCGAGGTTAATGGCGGGTTATTTAATCTGTTACCTGATACTGTGCAAAATGAGGTGACTACAAAGATTGGATTTTATTAAAAACCTGCGTTAGGTTGAGTTGCAATAACAACCCGACAAAATAATATAAATCCCCATAAGCAAGTAGCCCGCATGGAGCTTTGCGGAATGCGGGATAAACTGAACACAAACGAACTGTCGTTATGACACAATGCCCCGCATTACGTTTCACTTCATGCGGGCTACGATAGCAAGTCAGGTAGGGTGGGCAAATAGCTCTATCGTTTGCCCAGCGCGTTAATCGCCGCTTCTAGCTGTTCTAAGCGAGAAGCGTGTGTTAAACCAGCAAGTAGCCCAGATGGAGCGGTAGCGGAATCTAAGGGCTTGGGATGTTACGTTATCCCGCATTCCGCAAGCTCCATGCTGGCTACTTGTTGTCAATGACAGATTTGATATTGTAATTTGCCTATACCAAATTCGTAGTAAGATAGGACGATGGACAATCACATAGGATTGCTCGCGCAATAAACACAACCACGGGATAACGTATGGCAACGAATAATAACAGACCGATTTCTCCGCATTTACAAGCCTACAAACTGCCGCTTACAGGCATTATTTCTATTACTCACCGCATGACAGGCGTGTTGCTATCAGTTGGATTAGTGGCGTTTGTTTATATTGTCTCGGCAGTCGCAGGCGGCGCGACTGATTATGCTGATATGCAGGCATTCATGGACGTGTGGATAATAAAATTAATTTACTGGGGTTTTGTCTACGCCTTGTTTTTTCATTTATGTCATGGGGTGCGACATTTAATCTGGGATGCAGGTCGCAGTTTTGACAGTGAGACTTTAAATTCTTATGCAGTGTGTGAGCTAGCTGCCTCAGTAATATTAACCCTAGCCACTCTTTTTATGTGAGGATATTATGCACTATAGAACACCGTTAAGCCGTGTACTTGGCTTAGGCTCAGCTCAAAAAGGAACAGGTCATTGGTGGATGCAGCGCGTGACTGCGGTCGCGCTCATTCCCTTGTCATTTTTCGCCATTGGCTTGTTAGATTCAAGTTTTAACGCGCCTTATGCAGACACCGTCAAATGGTTAGCATCGCCTTTGCATAGCACAATTATCATCGCGTGGATATTGGCAGTTTTTTATCACGCCGCGTTGGGTTTGCAAGTCGTCATTGAAGATTATGTAGCCGTCGAAGCCGCGAAAATTACCGCCATTTGGTCAGTAAATCTGGTCTTTTTCTTATTAGCGGTGGCAGCTGTGATTGCTGTGTTGCGTATTATTTCCTCAGCAGGTTGAGTATGACGTATAAAATTATAGAACACGAATACGATGTTATTGTTGTTGGTGCGGGTGGAGCAGGCTTACGCGCCACACTGGGTATGGCAGAAAAAGGCTTAAAAACCGCTTGTATCTCTAAAGTTTTTCCCACGCGTAGTCATACGGTTGCCGCACAAGGGGGTATCAGTGCTGCATTGGGTAATATGGGCGAAGACGACTGGCGGTTTCATTTTTATGATACCGTTAAGGGTTCAGACTGGTTAGGCGATCAAGACGCAATTGAATATATGTGTCGTGAAGCCATGAACGCAGTTATTGAATTAGAACATTACGGCGTTCCTTTCTCACGCACCGAAGACGGCAAAATTTATCAACGTGCGTTTGGTGGTATGACCACGCATTATGGCAAAGGCACAGCACAACGCACTTGCGCCGCCGCAGATAAAACAGGTCACGCCATTCTGCATACCTTGTATCAACAAGCCATTAAAAATAACGCGGAATTTTTTGTCGAATACATCGTGCTGGATTTAATCATGCAGGACGGCGAATGTCGTGGCGTATTGGCATGGTGTTTAGATGATGGTTCAATCCACTTATTTAAAGCCCACGTCACGGTATTAGCCACAGGCGGTTATGGACGTACGTTCTTTTCCTGTACGTCTGCACATACCGTCACAGGTGACGGTAATGCAATGGTATTACGCGCTGGTTTGCCGTTACAAGACATGGAATTTATTCAGTTTCATCCCACAGGCATTTACGGTTCAGGGTGTTTAATTACCGAAGGTGCAAGAGGTGAGGGTGGTTATTTAACCAATTCCGAAGGCGAACGTTTTATGGAACGCTACGCACCGTCCGCTAAAGATTTAGCCTCACGCGATGTGGTTAGCCGTGCTATGACCGTTGAAATTCACGAAGGACGCGGCGTAGGTAAAGACAAAGATCATATTTATCTGCATTTAGAACACTTAGATGCGGCGATGATTCATGAGCGTCTTCCAGGAATTGCCGAAACCTCACGCATTTTTGCGGGTATTGATGTGACAAAAGAACCCATCCCCGTCTTACCCACCGTGCATTACAACATGGGCGGCATACCGACTAATTATAAAGCCGAAGTGGTGACTTTAGACGGAGATAATCCTGATAAAGTCGTGACAGGCTTAATGGCAATTGGTGAGGCAGCGTGTGTGTCAGTACACGGCGCGAATCGTTTAGGTTCAAACTCATTGCTGGATTTAGTGGTCTTTGGACGCTCGGCGGCTATTCGTTGCGCCGAACTTATACAGCCACAAACACCCCATAAACCCTTAGCCAGCACTGCGTGTGATGCAGCAATTGCCCGTTTTGATGGCATTCGTAATGCCAACGGCACACGCAACGCGGCAGATATACGCCTTGCCATGCAAAAAACCATGCAAAGCAAAGCAGCGGTGTTTAGAACCCAAGCCACATTGGATGAAGGTATCGCGGCAATGACAGACATCAGCAACACCTTTACTGAAGTCAACGTGCAGGATAAATCGTTAATTTGGAATACCGATTTAGTCGAAACCTTAGAGCTAGACAATCTATTAGCACAAGCCACCGTCGCCATTACCGCCGCAGGTAATCGTCATGAAAGTCGAGGCGGACACGCGCGTGAAGATTATCCCAACCGTGATGATGCCAACTGGATGAAGCACACGCTAACGTGGCTGGATAAAGGCAACGTAAAAATTGATTATCGTCCCGTGCATTTATATACATTGACCGATGATGTGGACATGATTCCACCGAAAGAACGGGTTTATTAAGCCGCCCGAGTAGTCAGTCCATTTTATTCTGACGAGTACAATAAAGATTTACGAGGTTTTAAAAACCTCGTAGGTCTGTCTAGTAACGTTCCCCGTCATGACTAAATTGACGATGAACTCCTACCAACCCGATAGCTATACTTTGCAGTAAGACGGAATCCAACTGCGTTCAACAATATGAGCAGGCAACTCATTAAAATCAAAGTTTTCGCCGTCTTTAATCATTTGTTGCAGATCAAATAGCAATCCTATTTCAGGAATATCATTAAAAAATAAGGTATATCTCGTTCCCAAGCTGGAGTGGAGCTTGGGAACGAGAAATAGTACAGTAGAATCAAACTGTGAGGAGTTAAAACCATGAGTGCTGTTATCAAAAACCACTTTATCAGCGTAGAAGCGTATTTAGCGGGTGAATTAAACGCAGAAACCAAGCATGAATACATTGATGGTGATGTCTATGCAATGGCAGGGGCGAGTAAAAATCATGAAAGTATTGCAGGCAATGTATTCGTAGGTCTACATCAACACTTAAGAGGCACGCCCTGCCGTCCGTTTGGCTCTGATATTAAAGTCAAAGTCGGTAATCAATTTTTTTATCCTGATGTGATGGTGGTCTGTGACGATAAAACCGATAATCCCTATTACACCGAATCACCGATTTTATTAGTTGAAGTGCTATCAAAATCCACGCGCCGTACCGATGAAACCATTAAGCGCGTGGCTTATTCATCATTACCGAGTGTGCAGGAATATGTGTTGATTGAGCAGGATTTTGTTGACGTGGAAGTATGCAGACGCTCTTCGGGTTGGGTATCGAATCATTATTTTCTAGGCGATGATGTGTGGTTTGAATCCTTGGATTTTAATTTAGCGGTAGAAGAAATTTATCGCTGGGTTGAAAATGAAGAGTTGGCGGCGTTTTTACAGGCGCGTGAGTTGGGTGATTAGAATGTTTCGTTTCCAAACTGGCGTTTGGAAACGAGACATTAAACGTCAAGCAGAGCTTGAGAACGAGACAAAAATGCTTCTGGGAGTTCTTTTAACGCCTCTCCTGCACCCAAATAAGGCGGTAATCCGAAAATATTATTGTGTTCACTGTGCGTTGGCTCTGGAAACTGAAAGTAAGAAAGGTTTCTAGCGGCAACAAAAAATAAGCGTCTTCTTTTTTGTGGTGTTCCATAATCCGTAGCAATTAATTCACAGTGTTTTACAGAATAGCCAATCGCTTCAAATGATTTATAAATTTCTTTCACCATATCAACGCCTTTTATCTGAGCTAAACCATAAACATTTTCCATAATCACTATTTCTGGTTTTAAATAATTTATATGGTGAATATAATCTTGATAAAGCGTACCTAAAGAATCATGAATGGCTTTTTGTTTACCTGCTACGCTAAACGGCTGACAGGGCGGGCCACCAATAATAATATCAGGTGATTGTCCTATACTGTTTTTTACAAATTCAGGATTAAGTTTTCTAATATCTGCTCTATGAAAATTCCATTCTGGACGATTAGCTTTAATCGTTGCTTCTGCCCATGTTTCAATATCAGTCGAAAATTGTGTTTTAAACTGTATTAAATCATTACTCGCTTGTTCAAAACCTAAATCTAAACCGCCAGCACCGCAAAAATAAGAAGCGATTACTTTATTGCCAATATTATTTTGTTTTATAAAATAATTAGCCACTTCACCCGCTATGGCTTTTGCTAATTTTACAGGAACAGCATTGCCTATTTGTTTATGCACCTGCCCCAACGTTCCTTTAAATTCATAATCAATCGGAAAATCTTGCAAGCAAGCCGCTTCTCGTGGTGTTAAATAACGATGTTCAGAAGGGTGAACGAATTTATTAAAAATATAAGCGGTAACAGTTAAAGCGGGTTTATCCATTTCTAAACGGAGTAAACGCATATTAGGGCCGCCTGTTTTTTTATCCCCTGTTCTAATAAAGCTTTGGTGTTGTAAATGAGCAGGTAAATCTCCCATTTTTCCACCCGCAGGTAAATGTTTTAAGCGTTCTAAAACAATACCACTATAAACTCTGGTTTCGTGATTAGGTACTTTTTTCATAGTATCAACTCACGAAGTAAAGGATTTTCTAAGGTAATAATATAATCAAAAAGATAACGTAAATTTTCACGAACAATAACGTCTTTATTACCAATTTTTTCTAAATCTTCCTCCACGCCCCACAGCATAGAGACAAAAGGTAATATGTAATCTTCATTATGTCGATAGGCAGGACGGTATCTACGAGCTACGCCTGTGTAATTTGTTTTGGTAATTTGCATTTTGACCATTCAACAAGACCTTTTAATTGTAATTCGTTTTGTTGATGTGCAGCGGCTCTTATTTTTTTCTTTGTTTTTCTTGTTGGATATATCCCTTTTTTATCTATAGCAAGTCCATTAATAATAATTCTTCCATTTCTTATATCTTGTAATTTGGTTTTTTGTGTATTTATTTTAAATCCAAATTGTTCAATAGCTTGTTTTGCGATAAATAAAATTTTGCCACTATCGTTTTTATTATTAAAGCTAAAAGTGAGGTCATCAGCATATCTGGTATAAACGACATCTAACTTATATTTTTTTAACTGGCTACAAATTAATTCATCGCATTTTAAAAAAGCAATTGTTGCGATAAGCGGACTTGTAGGTAATCCCTGCTTAGGTGAGCCTTCGATAAAACAAAGCTCAATAGTTTTTGAGTTTAAAACTCCATTAACATGAGTTTTCTTAACAGAATCAAAAAAATCAGTTAAATCAATGGATAGGGTGTAATTATACCCAATATGTTGAAGTGCATTTTCTACGCAATTTTTGCCTTTCTCGAAAGCATAATTAACATGAGTTTTATCAAGTTCTGATAATCTTTTTTCAAGATAGGGAAAATTAGACTTTAACAGTAATTTATGGTCATTATCGACTATATAAATAACTCTAACTTTTCCATTATTTTTGGGGATATTTATTTTATGAAAATTCATTATTGATATGTTGTGATATTTATATGTTGTGATGCAAACTAATATTTTACAAAAAACAACTTCACCCCGCTATTATTGCACTGCTTTTTTTTCCTACTACATAAAATGCTTTTAAATGTGTGTGTTAAGCCTACTTCGATGAAAGCGGACTCTTTATGATTAAACCAACATCGAGCCAGATTGCTAAACGAAACAACACAACATCTAAGAAAAGAAAATAGAATCGAAGAAAAGAAAATGGAATATAAGAAAGAAGAATACTAGCAAAATACACCGAAACGAGTGGACGAATCATCAAACACCCACAGTATATTTCACTCCCAAATTAAATGGGAGTAGCTAAAAATTAATCTGCACCACATTTTTAAGTATAATGTAAATTTTGCTGTAATTCAACGTTGATTTTCTCATGTTATCTTTAATAAATTTAAAATGGAATATCATCATCATAAGGTTCGTCATAAGACGCATTATTATCTTTTACAGGTGGTATATATTCAGATTTTTGTGGCTGGTTATTTTGTGATGGTTGCCCATAACTACTTTCGCTTTCTACTTGCGGATTCCCTCCAATTAATTCCACATTATTAGCAAATAAATTTAAACTTGCACCACTACTGCCGTCATTTTTTTGGTAAATATTTAATGATACCTCGCCTTCAACAATAATTTGCTTTCCTTTTTTCATAAAATCGCATAATTTTCCTTCTGCTCTTTTTCCAACTAACGAACAATTGAAAAAGTGTGTTTTTTCATTTTCTCCGTAGCCAGTATGATTGGCGACTGAAAATGATAGCAATGCCGAACCACTTGGAAGGTGTCTTACTATTGCATCTCGTGTAAGCCAGCCTGTTATTATTAATTTATTCATATAATGTTTTATTAAAAATGATGGTTTGTTATATTTGGATTGCAGGGTTAAATTCCATGAAAAACTAATAAAAAATTAGTCATACAAATAATTATCACACCCATTGTACTACGCTATTTTTACATCAAAACGGAGCTTCGGTTGCAACCATCTTAAAGAAAAATAGTCGTTCCTGAAAGTCGGCAGATTTAGGACTATGTTTAACGCTATAACCTGCAATAGACATATTATTTTTGAAGCCTTCTGACTCAAGCCATGCAAGTATTTCGACTTCTTTTCCATTCTTTAGTCTAATCATTGTGCCACGGGTGACAAAAAAACCATTACGATTCTTAATCGGAACAGCAATGAGGTGTACCGTTGCCAACCAGTCTATAATTTGCGTTTGTCGAGTTAAATATGCCATTTGTATGCCTTAGTAATAGCGCGTAGTGCGTAGATTGTGTAAAAGCGATGCCGAACAATGGGTTTTCTATCATCCTATTTTACGAGTTACACGACTAATTTAAATATTGATTGATTGTTTTCAATATTTACTGAATTAGGTTTAATAATTATTAACTTTTCAGAAGCACGAGTTAATGAAGTATATAACGAAGACTCCATATCTCGTTCTGCTATATATAAACTGTTTTGACGAATATTATAATCGCCTACTATAATTTTCTTAATAGTTAATCCCTGAACAGTATGTGAAGAACCTATATAAGAAAGAGCAAACATATCATCCAGAGTTTTCAGATAGTGCTGAATAAATTGCATATGTTCCTTAATTGTACGATATGGTATATCTAATGTTATTTTTTCATCTACTGAATTAACGATTATTTTTCTAGTCTTAGTATTAGGATTATAACTTCCCAACACAAGAGTTCCTTTTTTCATTGCATATACCAATCTTTCTTTTCCTTGCCTATTATAAACCACAATAAACTCTGCATTTATGTTAATGCCTATAAATTTATCAAGTGGTATTAATCCGTATAAAGGATATTGACCCTCTCCTCTACTTATTACTTTAAATCGTGCTGTTGGCTTAATTGTACCTTTACACCCTTCGTATTCAATAGTTTTTACTGGTAATGCCCCCTTAAACTGCACATAGTCATTAACCGCTATAACATTATTTTCTGGAATAGGTAATTTTAATTTTTCAAAATAACACTTACGAATAGTTTTAAATAGTTTTTGAGTATTTAGATGGCTAGTATTATTATAATGAACCCAAAACATTTCGTAAGGATACTTGTTATTTATAAGAACATCTACATAATTGTCTATCATAATTTCTATATGACTTTCCTTTACAACTAATACATTATTTGTTGATTTGTTAGATACGGAATCAAATAATGAAAAATCAAATAATTTAATGGGTTTTCCTAAATTAAAATCTTTACGTTGCTCAGTTATTTGATCACCTATGGAATCAAAAATTTTGTGTAAATCTTCATTCTTTGATCGCATTATTTGCGATAATTCTAAATGTTTTTCTTTATATTTATCTGAAAATAACGTAGCAGATATAATGCCTTCTTGAAAGCTTTTGTCAATTGTTGTATTAATTGGCGGTAATTGCCTATAATCACCCATGAATATAAATATTGGAGAATAACAATTGTATTGATGCTCAGCCTCAAATCTAAACATAATATCACGAATATCTTGTCCACTAATCATAGAGCTTTCATCTACAATTATAATGTCATACCCGCTGATAGGTTCTCTTTTACCTAACATTATCTCATCTTTATAAATATCTTGCCGAAGTAACAATAGTTCATCATTGGGATTTCCTAATTCTGCCTTATCAGAACCTTGTGATTGATTGCGTGCTACCAAGCTTGCTGTTGTTCTAACCGAACCTACTTCTTCAGAATCGAGACCTAAAGACTCTTGTAAAACAGTTACAGCATTATGTGTTGGTGCTACATACTTAAATTTAATGGAAGAGTATTTATTTTCTAATTTTTCTTCTGCTTCGACATCAGAAATAATCTTATTAATAAGAGATGTTTTACCTGTACCACCTTTTCCTATAATACCTATCATATTATTCCACATACCTATTGGTATAATTCCAGAATATTTTTTTGAAAGAGGTTCGTTAAAATTAATGCTATCCGTCCCTATTAGCTCTTTATTTTTAAGACGTTCTTTAATAAAATATTTAATTATATTATAAGCATTTTGCTGGTCATTATTCATTAAATATATAGTATCTTCTATTTCAAAAATTGGAAGATTTGTTGAATTTGACCTTTCTGGAACTACTATAGTTTTTTCAATCTTTCTTAATGCAATATCTTTTTCTTTTAATACAGTTAAATCTTCATCTTTTAGAACAATTAAATCTTCAAGATTACGGATTTCTCCTTGTGCCGTAGATGTATATTCATTAGACAATTCACCAGTATTTCTATTATATAAAGCAAGAGCTTTGTCTATAACTTTAATTACTTGCATATTTGTAGAGTATTCTTTAGAAGATATTAAATCTCCTACTTTAATATCTATTGAAGTATTAAATGAATATGTTTGATACTTGGCAATATCCAGTATTCCTGTTAGCTTTTGATTCGTATATATAATTAATATTGTTTTCATGTTTATGTCACATCCCGATACTTCTTTATATCCACCACGCGCTGTTTAACAATGCGCTCTTTTTCAATCTGCATATTCGATACCGTGCCTTTCCAGCCATAATGCGGATTGAGTTTATAAGTCCAATAGGATGTGCTGAGGTACGAAGCGCATCTTATCGCATTAATACGTTTTTAGTCATTTATTACAATCTGAGTAAAATCATTTTTAGCACTGTTCCAAAATATCATTACTGCCCCGCCTTGCTCAAAAAGGGAATAAAAAAATCCAGCATTTGCCAATGTAATGCTATTTGGTTCATTTGCTGCACATTTCCAATAGCCTTTGCCACAAGCCGTTTGGTAGGTGTTTGGTTCTGCTAAATCAATCGCCATTGGTTCAGCATTCCAATCAAGGTTATTATCGATACAAGCCATTCATAATTATTAGGGTTCGATAGTTTAACAGCTAACGCGCCTTTGTTGGTGTTAATACTCGCTAATAAAATAGCGTAATCTGGTTTTCCATCGCCGTTAAAATCCGCTTCTACGCTTGCATTTTGTGTGGGTGATTCTTTTCGAGCGGGTTCTTTTGCCAGTTCTTGGGCGGTTGGTAATCGCAAACCAGCGGGGTATTGTGGTGAGTCATTGGGTTTTTTAATAGGCTCAGGTGTCAATGTAGCGGTGGTAGCCTATTCATTCTTACAGGTTTATCCGTTAATTTTCATCATTCACCCACAAACGATTAAATACCTTGCCTGTTCTGGTGCGGTAAGTATCAAAATCTGCTTTGTCCACTGTGAAAATATGGGTAGTCTTCAAACGGGCAGCTAAAAAAACCAAGGCAATATCGGCAAAGTCTGCTCCGTGATTTTTTGATGCGTTGTGATATTTTGCCATGTAGGCTGCCATGTCTAATAATTGGCTGGTTTGGCTGGCGTGGATTTGAACGCCAAACTCAATCAGCCATTTCAATAAGATTTGTCTGCTGTCCTTGCTTAATAAGTGGCAAGCTTCGGTTATACATTCCCAAAGGGTATGAAAATCATCCAAGCTGTGTTTTTTTAGCATTTGCTTGGCGGTTTCGTGTTGCTCGATTTGTTTTGTATTTTGTGGCTTGACGATTAATGCCACTAAAAATCCAGTATCAAGCAAGATGTTCATATTTTTCTCGAACAATTTTTTTAATAGCGCGTTTGGTTTCGCTGGGATGGTCGTTTGCTGTATCTAATTCGCCAGTCCCTAAATAGCGTTCATTGGCTTTCATGCGTCGATAGGCAAGGATAGCGGCTTGAATGGCTTTTGAGGGTTTCATGCGGGTTTCTTTGCAAAGTGCTTTGAGTGCTGCAATTGCATCGTCATCAAGTTCTAAATCGTTAATGAGAGTTGTCATTTTTGTACCTTACAAAAGTTATTGTGTTCATTATAGCCAAGTAGTGCAATAGGATGGGCTGAGGTACGAAGCCCATCGTTCGCGATTGTAGCCCATCCTATGGTACTTCAAACCTTGCTAAGCCAATATTTTCAATCCGTGTTTCTGCACCACTGCCAAGAGCTTAAGAGCCATTCCACTAGGACGCTTCGCGCCTGTTTCCCATTTTTGTATGGTTGATTCGCTGGTGTTGAGGTAACGGGCAATTGAGGCTGACTGACGTGGTTGTTTTCACGGATTAGTTTTATTTGTTGAGGTTCGATTTCTGTAGGAACAACAAGACAGGATTCATCACAACACGCAGAGTGATTTTATCAATTGCCTCTGCATGGTATAGCCCTTGGACTGCGCTGTGTATGGCGGCAAACGCATCACTTTTGAATTTAGGTTTGTTGGGCATGGCAAATCTCCACTAAATCACCGTTTTTTATTTGGGTGTTGATTGTTTCATCGGTCTGACGACCATAGAGAGTGGCTAACTTCTGTGTTCGGCAAGCTCGTCTGTATCAATATTACTTCGGTCTTTTTTGGCAAACAGATAGGTATAAATCCAGTATTGTCCGCCTTTGGCAATGATGATTGAACGGTGTCTATTGTCGTTAAGACGTTTTTTGAACACTCCGCCACCGTGTCATCCGCCTGACCCTGCATGATTTGACGCAGTGCCGCACAAAGCTCTTCATCACGGATACGCGAACCCCCTACCCATACAATAGTTATACTTTGCAGTAAGACGGAACCCAGCTACGTTCAACAATATGAGCGGGTAACTCATTAAAATCAAAGTTTTCGCCATCTTTTATCATTTGTTGCAGATCAAATAGCAATCCTATTTCAGGAATGTCATTAAAAAATAGCGTATAAAAAGGTTTAACTAACCATTTAGAAATTTTGATACCTGTCGCACCAATAAAATTTCTACGTTGCCCGACGTGTGCGGCTTCATCAATCGTGATTTCATCCAGCAAGGCTTTTAATCTATCGCGTACTTCAGGCTCATCGGCTAATACATCGTTAATTAAATGGTGTAAATGCGCGTAAAAAGTCACGCCCATTAATTCAGTCACAAAGGCGGGCGCGTTCAGTAAAAAAGCGGGGATTTGAGGAAAAAACTCGTAGACTTTTTCTTTCCACGGTGACAGTGGCACCCATTCAACGTCATTCAAACCACAGGTTATGAGCATTTCTTCAAATAAACGCACATGACAGAATTCTTCTGCTAAATGCACCCTAGAAATTTTATCTTGCAGCGTGCGTGAATCTGCCATGCTAGGGGCAACAGCCCACGCGCCTTTAATGCCTACCCATTCGTGACGAGCAAATTTATAAATGCCCGTCAACATCAAGGTTTTACGATCCAACGACTTAGGATCATCAACCATCGTAATATAATTGCGATAAAAAGCCTCAGGATTTGCTAATGGCGTACGCAGTTTTACGGGGTTATTTTGAAAAAATTCCAACTTAGCGCGTTTTTTGAGTAAATCTCTTTCTTCTTCCAACAACTCACCGCCGTGTTGTTGCGTAAAAATCCAATAATCGTCAAAATTTTCTTTGCGTTGTTGAGCGGTGCTGGCAGTAAAGATGGAGCGATATTTAGCGATACTCATAAAAACCTTTCTGTTTAAGTGAAAATACACGGTGATTTTACCGTAATCATTGCGGATTACTTTAGTTAGATTGCACGGATTGGTTATTCATGCAGATTAAAATAAAATGCGGCGTATCATGACACAAATTACTTCCGCTTTATGGGAGTGATTGACTGAATAACTGATTTATATAATTAACACAAAAAGAGGAGACTACGATGAAATCTATGTTGAGCATACTCATTGCGTTGTTTTTAATGTTGGCTAACATCTCAGTTGCACAGGCTGTTGTTTGTGGGAGTAATTATCGTGGTGCAGGTTGTGTCGGGCCCAATGGAGCGGTAGCGAAAAGACACGGTTATGGCAGACCTATTGTCGTTGTACCGAATAACCACCATCGTTATCGTTATCGTTATAATCGCAAACATTACTACCGTTGTGCTTGGGTTCATGGGCGAAAAGTTTGCCGCTAACTCAATAGAAAATGGGCAGACAGTTCGACGTTTGCCTATTTTGTTACCAGCTACCCGTATTGACCATAGATAACCACGGTTCTTGTGGAGCTAACGGCGCGTTTTTTTGTAAAAACTCAATGGAAATGCCGTCAGGTGAACGGACAAACGCCATGCGTCCATCGCGCGGTGGGCGATTAATTAATACGCCAGCATCCATGAGTTTTTGGCAAGTGGCGTAAATATCATCCACTTCGTACGCAAGATGCCCAAAGTTACGCCCACCTGTATAGTCCTCAGTATCCCAGTTATAGGTGAGTTCTAGTAACGGTGCTTGTTTGAGGACAGCTTCATTAACATCTTGCGGCGCGTGTAAATAAACCAGCGTAAAGCGACCTTCTGCACTTTCATGGCGGTCGCATTCAATTAATCCTAATTGGTTACAGAAAAAATCCAGCGATTCAGTTAAATCATGGACACGGATCATGGTGTGTAAATAGCGCATGGTTATTGCTCCTTGGTTAGTTAAGTAATTAAATATATGTTTTGAGGCATTAACTAGAGCTTTAACCGTTCGCCCTGAGCGACGGTTAAGTCGTTCACAGTCCGACAGGCTCACCACGAACGACTTAACCTTGCTCTCATACCAGAAAACTTTTATTCAGCTATTTAATGGGGCAATTGTACTACTGATACCACCGCCAGATATATTTTATTGCCGTCTGCATTGCTGTTCTTGATGCTGGTTAGATAACTTTTTCCTAGAGGTAAAACATGAGTTTAAAACTATATAAAACTGCTCCGACTTTTATTTATAACTATCGTCGAGAAGGCTATATTCCACCGCCTGTATCAACGTTTGAAAAAAGAAGCTCGCGGTTTATGCTTTGTTTTTCTCAAGATGCGTTACCGCCTTTTGAAACACATTATTATCATTTTATGCGGTTTTTTAATTATCATTTAGTTTTTAAACGAGCTTCATTTGATAATATATTTATGGATAGAGACTTTACGACTAGAGAAGTGAGGCTTTTTTCTTTTCTTTTTTATACAGCTTTGTATTATCCACTTATTAAAGTTTTTTTCGATTTAGAGTTACTTTATTTAGTTTTTATTAAATTTCCTTTTCGACTATTGCGTCATTTTTTATTGTGAAATTAATAATTTTCATTATTTTATTTTTATTGTCTTTTGAGTTTACAGAGGGCAATTGTACTACCGAGATAATAATAAAACGTAGTATTTATTGGGTTAATACAAGCTACACAATCTGCCCCGCACACCACGCCGATGACCACGCCCATTGAAAGTTATAGCCACCCAGCCAGCCTGAGACATCGATAACTTCACCGATAAAATACAGCCCTGCAACTTTTTTACTTGCCATCGTTTTTGAGGATAGCTCATTGCAATCAACGCCGCCTAGGGTAATTTCAGCAGTACGGTAGCCTTCTGTACCGTTGGGTTTGATAACCCAATGTTGTAACTGTTCAGTAATTTGTTGGATTTGGCGGTCTGAGCAGTCTTGCAAGCTAATATTTAATAGGTTTTCAGGCATTAAGCAACTGAGTAAATGCTTGGGCAAATAGTGGGACAAAATGGTTTTTAGTGTGCTGTTTATTTTTTGCTGGCGTTTGGTTTTTAATTCATCCGACAGCATGATTTGCGGTAATAAGTTGATGCTAATGGGGTCGCCTGCGTGCCAATACGAAGAGATTTGCAACACGCTAGGGCCGCTTAAGCCGCGATGAGTGAATAACAAGTTTTCAGTAAACGACTGACCGTTGACGTTGCTTACCGTACAAAGCACGGCAATTCCCGATAAGGTGGAGAATTTTTCTTTGTCTTCAGGCTGTAAAGTCAGCGGCACTAAACCCGCGCGAGTTGGTAGGACGTTAATGCCAAATTGTTCAGCGATTTTATAGCCAAACGGTGTCGCTCCCATTTTGGGTATCGATAAACCGCCTGTTGCAACCACTAAGGATTCAGCGATGAAATCACCTGCACTGGTGTTCAAGTGAAACAGTTGTTCTAGTTGTTCAATGTGATTTATCGTGGTGTTTAACTGAATGGTCACGCCTGCGTTTTCGCATTCGGTTAATAACATAGTTAGAATGTCACTCGCGCTGTCATTGCAAAACAAGCGTCCGTATTCGCGTTCATGATAGGGTATGCGGTAGCGGGAAATTAACGCTAGAAAATCCCATTGCGTATAACGACTCAACGCGGATTTACAAAAATGTGGATTATTGGACAGGTAGTTGGACGGCTCAACGGTATAGTTAGTGAAGTTGCACCGCCCACCACCCGACATGAGAATTTTTTTGCCCGCTTTGTTGGCATGGTCTAGGACGATGACTTTTCTGCCGCGTTTGCCTGCTTCAATAGCACACATTAAACCCGCCGCGCCCGCGCCGATAATAAGAACATCGGTTTTAATCATAATGGGTATTTATAGGTAGTAGGATGAGCAATGTTTTTCTGTCCACCGATTTTATCAATAAAAAGGTGGGTAAAAGAGCATTGCCCCCCCTACATAACTCAAATACTATTGTATAGAGCCAGATATTGTGCCGCACTGTTACGCCAAGAAAAATCTTTGTTCATGGCATTAGTTTGCATTTGCCGCCAAGTGTCGTGATTGCTGTACAACAGCATGGCACGTTTGATAGCTTCGAGTAACGCGCCTGAGTTGGCTTCTTTGAACACGACACCTGTTGCACTGTGATTAGCAAGGCTGTCTGGTAGCGTATCAACTACGGTATCAGCTAAACCCCCCGTTTTTCTGACGAGGGGAATCGTACCGTAACGTTGGCTATACATTTGATTTAAACCGCAAGGTTCAAAGCGGGAGGGCATGAGAAACACATCTGATCCCGCCTCAATAAGATGCGCCAGTGCTTCGTTGTAATCAATAATAATAACGATTTTATCGGGGTACAAGCCCGCTAGATTTTGTAACTGGCGTTCAAAATCTTTATCACCATTACCCAGCAAGACAAGCTGCATCGGTAACTCGATCATCTCAGGCAAGCACTCAATAACCATGTCGATACCTTTTTGTTCAACTAATCGACTAATGAGTCCGAATAAAGGTACTTGATCGTTGACGGGTAAATTAATTCTGCGCTGTAATTCAGCTTTGTTATGCTGTTTTTCGTGCAGTGAATCGACAGTATAGTGCTGACTGATATGGGGATCAATTTCAGAATTCCATTCATTGGTATCAATGCCATTAATGATACCGACTAGATGCTCACTGCGGTGTGCTAATAAACCTTCAAGTCCATAACCAAATTCGGGGGTCTGAATTTCTAATGCGTAAGTGGGGCTAACGGTGGTAATGCGATCCGCATAAACGATGCCGCCTTTAATGAAAGACAACATTCCATGAAATTCTAAACCATTAGGATTCCATAACTGACCAGGTAAGTTTAATGGACGAACAACCTCTACAGGAAATAATCCCTGATAGGCCATATTATGAATGGTAAAAATAGTCTTGGGACGGTTGTTTTTCTCCAGTGATAACAGTGCGGGTACTAAACCGCTTTGCCAATCATTGCAATGCACGATATCAGGTTTCCAATTGCGATTGACTTTGTCCATGGCAACTTCAACTGCCACGCGACAAAATAAGGAAAAGCGTTCTGCATTATTAACCCAAGGAATGCCTTTTTCATCGACATAAGGATTACCTGATAAATTAAATAAATCGGGGCAATCAACCAGCCAAGCGATAATAGAGCTATCAGGAACATGGGTTTCAAAAATATTAATCAGGTGATTATCAATGCGTAACGAACACAAGAAGCGCACTTCACCGACAGTTTTTAACGATGGATATTTAGGGATTATGACTCGAATATCTTGCCCTAATTCGACTAATGCTTTAGGTAAGCTACTGCAAACATCGGCAAGACCGCCCGTTTTAATTAGCGGATAGACTTCACTGGAGACAAAAAGTATTTTTTTCATGTTAGTTAGTATGTAGGTTGAGTTAGGCGACAGCCGTAACCCAACATAATGCGATGATATTGTCGGGTTACGCTGCTCGACCATTCGACAAGCTCATGGCTCACAGCTAACCCGACCTACGAACCGTAAGAGGTGAACTATTACAATTTGAAAATTATGCCACCTAACGGAGGTAAGGTAATACTAATTGAGTTAAGTTGCCCCATCCATTCTTTTGGTTCTGACTCAATAACATTATTACCTATATTGCTACCATCATAGTAACTAGAATCTGAATTAAACACTTCGGTATAGTGACCTGCTTTAGGCACACCAATTCGGTAGTTTTCTCTGATTACAGGGGTAAAATTGAGGATAACAATCAATTCTTCTTCACCAAATTTACGGCGATAGCTGATGATAGATTGTTGCACATCACAGCAGTCTATCCATTCAAAACCTTGATGCTCAAAATCATGTTGATACAAGGCGGGCTCTGTTTTGTACAGTTGATTTAAGTCTTTTACCAGTGTTTGTACACCACGATGATGTGAATAATCCAAGACGTACCAATCTAGGGCAGCCTGAGAATTCCATTCTGTGCCTTGTCCAAATTCACAGCCCATAAACAACAGTTTTTTACCTGGATAGGTGTACATCAGAGTGTATAACAATCTTAAATTAGCAAAACGTTGCCACTCATCCCCTGGCATTTTACTGATTAATGAACCTTTGCCATGCACGACTTCATCATGAGAAAACGGCAGGGTGAAGTTTTCAGTGAAAGCGTACAGCATTCCGAAGGTGAGCTGATTATGATGATAGGGTCTATGTATCGGTTCTTGGCTCATGTACGCCAGTATGTCGTGCATCCAGCCCATATTCCATTTCATCGAAAAGCCTAAACCACCCGTCCACGTTGGGCGTGTCACTTGCGGCCATGAAGTCGATTCTTCTGCCATGACCACTGTTCCTGGGTGTTGGGCATGAGTCACTTCATTCATTTCTCTAAAAAAATCAATGGCTTCTAAATTTTCGTTGCCGCCATATATATTAGGCACCCAATCATCTGCTTCACGCGAGTAATCTAAGTAAAGCATCGAGGCAACAGCATCAACGCGTAAACCATCAAGATGGAACTCTTCTAACCAGAAAATAGCACTCGCCAATAAGAAGTTTCTTACCTCATTGCGACCATAGTTATAAATCAATGTCCCCCAATCACGGTGTTCACCTTTACGCGGGTCTTCATGTTCATACAACGCGCTGCCATCAAAGCGAGCAAGTGCAAATGAATCTTTAGGAAAATGGGCAGGTACCCAATCGAGAATAACGCCAATACCGTTTTGATGACAGGCATCAATGAAAAAGCGGAAATCATCGGGTGTGCCATGACGGCTAGTCGGCGCGAAATACCCTGTGGTCTGATAACCCCAAGACGCATCTAGCGGATGTTCAGTGATAGGTAATAATTCAATGTGCGTAAACCCCATTTGTTTAACGTAGGCAACCAGATCAACAGCCAGATCACGATAATTAATAAAATTACCTTTGCTATCACGTTTCCATGAACCAATATGCACTTCATAGATAGACATCGGTTCATGCTGCCAATTGTACTGCACACGATCGGTCATCCATTTTTGGTCTTGCCACACATAGCTGTTTTCATCAGTGACAACAGAAGAAGTATTAGGGCGAAATTCGAATTGCTGTCCGTAAGGATCAGTTTTTACCATGATTTGCTGACTATCACGGTTCAATATTTCAAATTTATACAAACAACCCACTTGTAAATTGGGAATGAATAATTCCCAAAGTCCACCGCCACCAAGGCTGCGCATAGGATGACAACGACCATCCCAATGATTGAAATCACCAACGACACTCACACGTCCCGCATTAGGTGCCCACAATGCAAAAAATACCCCGTCAACACCATCAGCGGTGTGTAGATGTCCGCCCAGTTTTTGATAGATATGCCAATGCTTACCTTCGCCAAACAAGTGTTGATCGAATTCAGGTAATTGCGTGCCGAAAGTATAGGGATCATGATTTTCGTGGGGATTGCCGTCTTTATCTTGCCAAGATAGCTGGTAATGTTCAGGAATCACTTCATTGGCTTTAATGACATATTCAAAAAAGTCGCTATCAGGTACACGATTTAAAACAACCCCGTTATGGCTAAAACTGACAACTTCTGCATAGGGTAAATAAACCGTAATACAGTCTTTATTATTTTTCCGATGGCGACCCAATATTGAAAACGGATCATGATGCTTAGCTTCGGTGATTTTTATAAAATCGGCACTAAGAATGTTTTTCAATTGCTTTTTCACTTTGCTAAGCCTCATGTAGTAGAATAATAAACAGGTAAATGTTACCAAACACAACCGAAGTTGTGAAACTATTCTACTTGGAGATGAAAAATGTCGGAATCCAATAATCCTAAAAATGATCAAATTGTCAGTCATTTAACGCGTAATACTATCGCTTTAATTTTAGCGGGTGGGCGTGGTTCGCGGTTAATGAATATGACGGATTGGCGTGCTAAACCCGCAGTACCCTTCGGTGGAAAGTTTCGCATCATTGATTTTCCGTTGTCGAATTGCGTCAATTCAGGCATTCGTAAAATTGGTATTTTGACACAATATAAAGCGGATTCATTAATTCGTCATATTCAGCAGGGCTGGGGATTTTTGCGCGGTGAATTCGGTGAATATGTTGATTTAATGCCTGCTCAACAACGCGTTGATGAAAACTCTTGGTATAAAGGCACCGCAGATGCTATTTTTCAGAACATTGATATTCTGCGTAGCCGTAGTCCTGAACATATACTGATATTGGCGGGCGATCACATTTATAAAATGGATTATGGCGCAATGCTTGCTGACCACGTCGCAAAAAATGCTGATTTAACCATTGGTTGTATTGAAGTTTCCCTAGAAGAAGCCACCGCTTTTGGAGTGATGGATATTGATGATAATCGCCGTGTTAAAGACTTTGTTGAAAAACCAGAAAATCCTCCTGTGATGCCAGGTAGAACTGACACCGCGTTAGCCTCTATGGGTATTTATATATTTAATGCGGGTTTCTTATTTGAACAACTCATTAAAGATTCGGATACCAAAGACTCTACGCATGATTTCGGTAAAGATATTATTCCTTCGGTGATTGATAAATATATCGTTAATGCCTACCCATTTCTAAAAGAACAAGGGGGGCAGGCCTATTGGCGCGATGTTGGTACCATTGATGCGTATTGGTCAGCCAATATGGAATTAGTGAGCGTTAAGCCTGACTTAAATTTATACGATAAAACGTGGCCTATCTGGACGTATCAAGCGCAAACGCCACCTGCTAAATTTGTATTTAATAACGATGATAGACGCGGACAAGCAGTGGATTCAATGGTATCGGGCGGTTGCGTGATTTCAGGTGCTAATGTCGTGCGTTCACTATTGTTTTCTAATGTTAGAGTTAATTCCTTCACTATAATAACGGACAGTATCGTACTACCCGATGTTGAGATTGGTCGCTATTGCCGTATCACCAAAGCCATTATCGAACGCGGTTGCATCGTGCCTGAAGGCACGGTCATTGGCGAGGACAGAGTCGAAGATGAAAGACGATTTCATGTCAGTGCGGGCGGTATCGTGTTAGTGACCTCAGAAATGCTGGGGCAGCAGTTACACTATGTAAAATAACGACGGTACGAAAAAGAAATTCAAGCTGGTGCTATGTTAGTATCTTGCGCCAGCTAGACTTCCATATTTGCAAACAAGGATCTGTCATTAGCATTTACCCAGGGTTGGGATTGAGTGCGCCCACTATGGGCAGCACTATTCGTCAAACTATTTGCGCTGATCACTTAATAACCCTATGTCTACACTTTTAAACAAACGCCGTGCGGGTATTTTATTACACATCACTTCATTGCCTGGTGCTGGGCAACAAGGTGATTTGGGGCAAGATGCCTACAATTTTGTCAATTTCCTAGTTACGGCAGGTATCACCGTCTGGCAAACCTTGCCTTTAGGAGTGACTCATGCAGATGGCTCGCCGTATCAGTGTTTATCGGCACACGCAGGTAATCCGCAGTTAATTAGTATCGACAGTTTAGTAGAATCAGGCTGGCTACTTCTATCTGAACAGTGCGAAGATTGCCAGCGCAAGTCAGTAAAATTTTACAAAAATTGTTTATTATCAAAAGCGTTTTATGGGTTTTTAGAGCGTGCAACTCCACAAGACAAAACCGATTTCGAGAATTTTTGTCGCGATAAAGCATTTTGGTTAGATGATTTTTCTTTGTTTATGGCACTGAGAAATGAATACGATCAACAATGCTGGAATCAATGGCCTGATACACTAAAAAATCGTGATGCCAACACCATTAAAATGGCGAAGCACCGCTTAAAAGACTGTTGTGACATTATAAAATTTGAACAATATGTCTTTTTCCGCCAATGGATGGCATTAAAAGCCTACGCCAATGAACGGGGCATTCTGTTATTTGGTGACATTCCTATTTTTGTTTCTTATGACAGTGCGGATGTATGGGCAAATCGGCAGGTTTTTAAACTCGACGAAGTGGGTGAAATGTTAGTAGTTGCGGGTGTGCCGCCTGATTATTTTTCCGAAACAGGACAGCGTTGGGGCAATCCACATTACAACTGGGATTATTTACTGCAAACAGGATTCCATTGGTGGATTGAACGAATGCAAACGCAATGTGAGCAATTTGATATTTTGCGCATCGACCATTTTCGCGGACTGGAAGCGGCGTGGGAAATACCCGCAAGTGAGCCAACAGCTCAAGTAGGGCAATGGGTGACAGCCCCAGGTTCTGCTTTATTAAAAGCCATCATAGCAGCGTTAGGTGAGATTGCCTTAGTTGCTGAAGACTTAGGCATCATCACCGCTGAAGTTGACGCATTAAGAAATGAATTTAATTTACCTGGCATGAAAATTTTACAATTTGCGTTTGGTGGCGATGCAGATAACCCTTATTTGCCTGATAATTACGAGAAGAACTGTGTCGCTTACACAGGCACTCATGATAATGACACTACCGTGGGCTGGGAAGAAAAACTCAGCGAAGGAGAAAGAAATTATATTTTTGACTACCTCGGCAATCCGTCCACTTCATTACAGTGTGCGTTAATACAAACTGCTTTAGCATCCGTTGCTAATCTGGCTATTATTCCCATGCAGGATGTTTTAGAGTTAGGCACTGACCACCGAATGAATACCCCTGGTACAACCGTAGGTAATTGGAAATGGCGTTTTCAATGGTATCAACTCGTACCAGAACGTGCCGCTAGACTGGCATACCTCGTCGAATTATTTAATCGAAAATAAGGATGCTCAATTCGCTAGATAACAGCCTCAAGGCTATTATCTAGCCCCTCGTTTTAACTTACACAACCAATTCTTAATCATAATGGCAAAAATTTTAATCATTGGTTGTGGTGTTATTGGCACTGAACTAGCGCGAGTTTTGCACAGATTAGGTTATATGGTGACAGGTGTAAAACGCAATCCACCACCAAGTAACGACACGATTCATTATGTTCGTGCAAATATAAATTCAGCAACTGATCTTGAAACACTAGATACTGATTTCGACCAGTTGTTTTTTATCGTCTCAGCCGATGGTCGCAGCGAACAAAGCTACCGTGACGTGTATGACATCGGCTTAACGAATGTGCTGGCTAAATTTACTCATCTGCCGTGGATTTTTGTATCCTCAACCAGTGTTTATGGACAGTCACAAGGCGAATGGGTCGATGAAAACTCTGTTGCACAACCCGATAACAGCAATAGTCAACTGATTAGGCAAGCCGAACAGCGGGTTATCGCGCTTAGTCCACAAAATACCGTCGTGCGTTTCTCAGGTATTTATGGACGCGGACGCAACTATCTCTTGAACAGCGCGAAACAAAGCCCTGTGATTCAATACACCCCGCCGTATTTTACCAACCGCATTCATCAAGATGACTGTGTCGGCGTATTAGCCTTTTTACTGGCAAAAAAAATAGCGGGTGTTGCCTTAGCTAATTATTACCTAGCCAGTGATAATGATCCCGCGCCACAGTACGAAGTCATGACGTGGCTGGCACAACAACTATCCTGTCCCGCGCCCACGATTAAACCAATGACTAAGAACGACACCCTCAATAAACGCTGTCGCAATCAGCGTCTACAAGCCTTAGGTTATCAGTTTACTTATCCCAGTTATAAAGACGGTTATGGCTATGAAATTTTAAACGCGCCCGCACACCCACATGACTAAAAAACCCAAAACTGCCTTTGTCTGCGATCAATGTGGCGCGGACTATCCCCGTTGGAATGGGCAATGTACCAGTTGTGGCGAATGGAATACCATTAAAGAAATCCGCCTCGCTCCCGCTGGGGCAGAACGTCACCACCGTGCCGCAGGCTATGCAGGTTCGCGCTCAGAAGTTAAATTGTTATCCGATGTCAACTTATCACAAGCTGAACGTATTTCCACAGGTATCACGGAGTTTGACCGCGTGCTAGGTGGCGGTATTGTCAATGGAAGTGTCGTATTAATTGGTGGCGCACCAGGTGCAGGTAAAAGCACGTTATTATTACAAGCCATTGCTGGCATTGCGGCACGCGACATCAGCGTATTGTATGTTTCAGGTGAAGAATCCTTACAGCAAATTGCTGAACGGGCGCACCGTTTAAAACTACCCGCTGATAAAATCATGATGTTGGCAGAAACTTCCGTGCAGCGGATATGTGACACCTTAGACAGCATTCACCCGCAAATTTTAGTGATTGACTCCATACAAGTCATGCACACACAAGACACCGAATCCGCACCTGGATCCGTGTCACAAGTGCGCGAATCAGCCAGTTATCTCACTCAATATGCCAAAAAACATAACGTGTCTATTTTCATGGTGGGTCATGTGACTAAAGATCAATCATTAGCTGGCCCTATGACCTTAAGCCATATTGTCGATACCCAAGTCATGTTAGGTTCAACTGACGACGCACGCTTTCGCGTCTTAAGAGCCGATAAAAATCGCTTTGGCAGTGTGGGTGAATTAGGCTTTTTTGCAATGGACAGCGCGGGTTTAAAAGAAGTTAAAAACCCGTCTGCCATGTTTTTAAACCGTGCGGAAAAACCATCCTCTGGCAGTGTAGTCACCGTATTATGGGAAGGTACGCGCCCGTTATTAGTCGAGATTCAAGCCTTAGTCACCGATTGTCAATACGGTAATCCGCGTCGTTTAGCGGTAGGTTTCGATCAAAATCGTCTGGCTATGTTACTGGCAGTATTATCGCGCCACGCAGGCATAATCACTGCACAAGATGAAATTTATGCCAATGTCGTTGGTGGTATAAGAATCAACGAAACCAGCTCTGATTTAGCCATCGTTATTAGCGTGGTGTCTAGCTTACGCAATAAAATCATTCCTCACGATGTGTTATTTTTTGGGGAAATTGGACTGAGCGGCGAAATTCGCCCTGTCGCCAACGGTCACGCTCGCTTAAATGATGCGGCAAAACACGGCTTTAAAAAAGCGATAATTCCCAAAGCCAACGCACCAAAAACCGCGATTAAAGGCTTACAAATATACCCTGTCACGACGTTATCTGAAGCCTTAGACGTAGTTTCTGAGTTATAACTATCTTACTTATAGGCGTTGCATTGCAACGCATCTACATCATTATTTATCCTGAGAACCCTAATGGAAATCCTGCTACTTATTAAAACAATTCTTCTCGGCATCGTTGAAGGTTTAACCGAATTTTTACCCATTTCCAGCACTGGGCATTTAATTTTGGTGGGGGATTTTCTGTATTTTAATAACGAAAAAGGCAAAGTCTTTGAAGTTGTGATTCAAGTAGGTGCTATTTTCGCGGTGTGCTGGGAGTATCGGTGCAAGATTTTATTGATACTGCGTGGCTTAGTGAAAGGCGAAAAAGCCGCACAAAAATTCACGATTAACTTAATGATTGCCTTTATTCCGTTAGCCAGTCTGGGATTGTTATTCGGCAAAACTATCAAAGCAGTCTTATTTAGCCCTGTACCTGTGGCGTTGGCGTTTATCGTGGGTGCATTCGTCATTATCTGGGCAGAAAAACGTGAACATAAAATTCGCATTTTCAACGTGGAAGATTTAACGCCACTCGATGCCTTAAAACTGGGTTTTGCACAAGCCTTCGCGTTAATTCCAGGTACATCACGTTCAGGTGCGACCATTATCGGGGGCTTATTATTTGGCTTATCGCGTAAAGCGGCGACTGAATTTTCATTTTTTCTGGCCATTCCCACGCTGTTTGTCGCCAGTGTTTACGACTTATATAAACACCGTGAAATTTTAGACTGGACAAGTGACGCACCCTATTTTTTAGCGGGTATGGCAGCGGCATTTTTTAGTGCTGTGTTAGCGATTAAAGTCTTACTACGTTATATCAGCCACCATGATTTCATTATTTTTGCGTGGTATCGTATTGCATTTGGCTTAATCGTTCTCGCCACTGCGGGTGCAGTTGATTGGAGTGATTAAACACCCACTTTAATTAATACTCATCTTTAAGGCCGCCGCCGTGGGCCACGGTGCTAACACCAAACTCATCAACAACATCGAAATTAAAATATTAATTTGTGCATGAATCGGTAGCCCACTGCTTGCCATATCCACCGCATTACTGGCAAAAATCAACACAGGCACATACAACGGCAATACCAACAGCGACAAAATCATCCCGCCACGCCGTAAGCCCACCGTCAGCGCGACCCCAATCGCGCCGATTAAACTCAACACAGGCGTGCCTAACAACAGCGTCAACAATAACACCCCTAAGGTATGCGTAGGCATTCCTAAAAACACCGCTAACAACGGCGCGACAATTAATAACGGTAAGCCCGTTACCAACCAATGGGCAATAATTTTGCCTAACACCAAAATAGACGCAGGATACGAACTGAGTAAAATCTGTTCTAAACAGCCATCATCAAAGTCAGAGCGAAACAAACTATCCAGTGACAACATAGCGGCTAATAACGCTGACACCCAAATAATTCCAGGGGCAATCGCCTGTAATAAATGCGGCTGTGCGCCAATACCCAATGGAAACAGGGTAATCACCAGCACAAAAAACAATAACGGATTAGCGATTTCAGCGCGACGGCGTAAAGCCAACACTAAATCGCGGCGAATAATGGCAAGAAAAGCGTGAGATAAAGTCATGTTAAATTGAATAATAAATGATGGGGTCTATGTATAGTCATGCAGGGTGTGCAAGCGGTTTGTCTATCCTACAGGGCTGATGAAGGAAGCGCATCGTTTGCGATTGATGGGCTTCGTACCTCAGTCCATCCTATCGTACTTTTATGTGATGCTTGGCATTTTTTCTCAAGACATAGCACGAGGTCTTTATCTAAATAAATAGGTAATTCAATCTGTTCAACAGGTACATAGACAAACCGTTGTTCAGCATTAGAAAAATCATATTCGTCTTTCATTTTGTTAGCCTATTTAATATGAGTATTTTTCTCGAGCGCACCTTATCGTGTTATGTAGCGCATCTTATCGTGTTTATGCAATCATAATCGTGCGTAGTTGTGTTGGGTTGCCAAAAAGACGGCAACCCAATCTACGCGGCTGCGTGTCGGTCGCTCAGAAAGCGTTGTATGCGTCGATAGTTAGACTCTAACTTCGCTGAACTCGGAAAGGCTTTGGCGAGTTTGCTTAAGTTTATCGTCTCCTTGAAAAAATAAAGCAATCACCATGCTGACCAGACAATCCATTCGCGCTTTATTCCAGTGAAAGTGTTGGTTTAATAGGGTCGATAACTCAGTAAAGTGTGACATAGCGTTATATTTTGCAAATGTCAGTATTTTGCCATATTTTCAATGCGTTGTTTTTGTGTCATGTACAGAGAAAAATTGTGTTAGTATTCAAACCGCCATAAGACTAAGGTCTTTCTGGGCAACAATAATAAAAATCAGTTGTGATGAAAATTTTGGTGATAGTAAACCCAACGAAAAAGACAAAAGTGTTCTTCGATTTCCGTTTTTTAAAGCCTATTTTAAAAATACTATTAGTTTATTATTTACTCACATGAACATATTGAGTGCGAACGATTTTTCGTTGCACTTTTTAACACTTTGGAGAGATTATGAAAAAAGCCTTTTATCTCAGTCTTACAGCGTTGTTGCTGTCGGGTTGCACACAAACTTATGTTGAACAATTAGCACCACAGTCACACTTTGATTATCCTAATAGCAATGTTTATCCTTTGGGATTTGTCAAAGGACAAGCAAGTACAACATCTTTTTTTACTCCGTCTTTTAAAACCTCAGCTTTGGAATATGAAGCTGTCAGTAACGCCTTAGCACAAAAACCAGGCGCGGATATGATTGTTAATTCCTTCCGTTTCACTGATGTAACTCAGCTTCTTATTCTTCCTATTTACACAGTTACCTATCGAGTAGAAGGAACTGCCGCAAAGATGACTACTGGTCAGCAAGCCCTGCACTAATTTAATAAACGACAATGAGGACTATCATGCGCTATTTATTTACACTCGGCATTGCTGCCCTTACAGTATTTCAGGTTGGCTGTTCTACCACTCAGGGTAGTTTTCAACCTAATACTCATTTTGCTTACCCAAATTCCAATATTGAACCGTTAGGTCATATCAGTGCGACCACCAGTGAAGGTCAATTTTTAATACCGCCCACTTTGTCTAAGGAAACGGTATTGAAATTAATGAATGATGCGTTGGCGCAAAAACCAGGAGCCGATATGATTGTCAATTATCGTCTCGATACTACTTACACCATGTATCCGTTTTATTATGTACAAACCATCAAATTAGAAGGTACGGCGGCAAAAATGCAAGTCGGTGAAAAAGATTTGATGGAAAAATCAAAATACCATTAGTCTAGTCCTATGGTTAACATCTATTAGCTTAGGTGTTGTTTGGCAGGATGGTTTGATTTTAACCATCCCGTTTGCTAACTTTTCACTTGGGGGATGAATGAACTATCGTCGTTTTACACTTATACCAGTCATATCAATACTCGCTCTTCTAACCACAGCTTGTGGCACTAAATTTGGTAGAGATTTTGAAAAACAAGTCGATTTGACAAAAAAGGGCATTACCGAATCTACAACCAATATTGAAGAAGGGCTAAACAAATCTTGTAATGAAGCTCCAAAAGTATCAGCCGATGCTGATGAAATTTTGCGCTTGGTATCTAGCGAAGATAATACCGTTTTTACTGTAGATGGTAAAAATATGGGGACATCCAAGCAGTTAAAAGTGTGCATTAACAGCACGGGAGAGCATACCGTAATTGCTGCACCTACGAATTGTGAACCCAAAACTGAAAAGTTAAAACCCCCTTATGATTTTCCAATTTACGAGTTTCGTTTTATGCTGGCTGAATGTCAGGCGGCTAAGGTACAGTCTGAGAGTGTGGTAGAAGAAACACCACAGCCTGAAAAAGTTGTTAAGCATAAATCTAAGCATAAAAAACTCTAATCATGCTCATTAAACCTAAACTGTCAAAACTATCGGTCGTTACCCTCATTAGTAGTTTATGGCTAACGGGCTGCGCTAGTACGTTACAAGGTAACTATTCAACGCAAGATAAACAAAATTACCCAAAAGCCTCCGCCGATGCCTCGACTGTGGTAGCGTTAATTTCCGATAAAGATCACACCCGTTTTACGGTAGATGGAAAATCAATTGGTAATGAAGTGCAAGCAGGTGGTGAGCTAAAAATATTAATTAATTCTCAAAGCCACGACATTATTGCCCAGCCAAAAGGTTATCAAGCAAAACCACAACATATACAGCCACCCTTTGATGAGCATTCGCCAATTTCCTTTGGCTTTACTTATAAAGATAAACAGTCTAGTAATAATGTAATGCTTGCTACCGTTGTTAGTCCATCGACGAATGTAACGACTCCTCAAGCACCAACTCATTCTGAAGAACAGCATAAACCCATTGAAACACAGACTTCTATCGATTCACCTGTAGAGGTCACCCCCCCAGTTTTGACAAATAACAAATTTGAGCAGAGAGTTGCCTTAGTTATTGGCAACAGTGCTTATCAATTTACTGGAGCATTACCTAACCCAGTTAACGACGCACGAGATATTGCTCAAGTACTTGAAAAGTTGAAGTTTAAAGTTATATTAAAAACGGACGCAAGCCTTGAGGTGATGGCAGATGCTATTTATCAATTCGGAGAAAATCTAAAAGGTGGCGGCGTTGGCTTGTTTTATTATTCAGGACACGGTTTACAGGTTAAAGGTGAAAATTATTTATTACCTGTCGATGCCAATTTAATGCGCGAGGATGACATAAAACGTAAAGCCATCAATGCCAACGATGTGATGGAAAAAATGGGTGAGGGAAAAAGTCATCTAAATTTAGTTTTTATGGATGCCTGCCGTAATAACCCATTTCCAAGCAGTACACGCGCTGTGAGTCGTGGACTTATAGGTATGAATGCCCCCAATGGCACTTTAGTTGTATTTTCAACTAATCCTGGAAATGTAGCAGCAGATGGAAGCGGTAGAAACGGCACTTATACAAAACACCTTTTAGAACAAATGAGTCAGCCAAAATTGGAGATAGGCATGATGCTCCGCAAAGTACGCACAGCAGTGAAAGAAGATACGGGGGGTCAACAAGTACCTTGGGAGAATGGCTCTATTGAAGGAGAATTTTTTTTCAATGAAAATTCACCTTGATCCGATATTGTCAACACGATAGCCTATCAATTGCAAATAATGTATACGTTCCAGTCCGTAGATCGGGTTAGCGATAGCGTAACCCGCCCCCTACATTATCAATCTCGCAATGGTGTGACTTTTCCTGTTTCACGAAACACTCGATAATCTGCTATCACCTGCGCGTGATCAAATGCCAACACCTCAGGCAAATTATCTAACGTATAAATGCCAAAATTTTTAGCATCATCTGCTGCCATCGGCATTCCTGTGGCTTCGGCAATATACACTGCTGTTACCGTGTGTCCGCGCGTATCGCGTGATGGATCGGAATAAATTCCCAATAACGCGGTCAATTTAACATCGAGACAGGTTTCTTCTTTGGCTTCACGAATCGCGGCGTGTTCAACCGTTTCACCCACATCGACAAATCCCCCTGCGATTGCCCAACCAAACGGTTCATGAGCGCGTTCAATTAATACAAATGGGCGGTTAGGTTGGTCAATTAGTTCAATGATGATGTCAGCGGCGATTAATGGGGTAATGGGTTTAGGCATGAGAAAAGTCTCCTAGTTTTTGTTGTAAATAGCGTCTTAATAAATCCAGTGCGGATAAGGCGGCTTGGTGTTGTTTACGTTTTAATGCGCCTGCGATAGTCTGTGTGCTTGCGTAGAAACCGTGCGGGGTTAATAAACCATTGTGCAATATCATTACGCCGTTTTTATCGCCTGTGTAACTTTGCACGATGACAATAGTCGCACCACTGGTTTTTTGTAATTCGACGGCAAGAGCTTGTAATTCTGAATGATTAAGTACAGGTTGATAACGCGCTTCAATTAACCAATCAGCACCGACACATAAGCTGGTCAATAAGCCACAGCTTACGGTTTCAATCACGGCTAATGTGTGTTGCTGTTGTAGCATTAATTCATTCAGTACTGATATTAAATCGCTGTTTGTCTCACGCGTGTGGTCAATAGCAAATACGGTATCACCTAGCTGTTGAGCAATTTGATTCACTAAATCAGCTTTTTCACTTTCTGAATACGCGAATGGAAAGAGTAATTTTGTTTGTACTTCACCCAGTTCAGCACGAAAACCCAGTTGTACGTTGTCGGGTATGCTAATCGTGTCCATTAATTCTTGAATGGCAGATTCACCAATACCGATGGTTCTTAATGTGGTTAAATTGCTGGGTTGTAGCGAAAACCGCTGGGCTAAATAAGGCTGAACTTTATGGGTGTACATGGGTTTCATTTCTGACGGCACACCTGGCATAAACACAAACCAACACCGTCCAACTTGTAAAGAAAATCCCGGAGCTGTGCCGTTGTCGTTATCGAGACGCTCAGCACCTTGTGGCAATAACGCTTGTTTGCGATTTGACTCAGGCATAACGCGTTGGCGATTAGCAAAAAATTGTTCAATTTGTGCCAGTGCGTGGGTATCCAAAATCAGCGGTAAATTAAAAGCTTTCACGACTGCCTCAGTGGTTAAATCATCACTTGTTGGCCCTAAGCCGCCTGTGCAAATACAGTAATCCGCACGGTTTGCTATTTCGTGTAATAAGGCAATCAAGTCTTCCAGCTTATCACCAACAGCCGATTGTCGAGTGACCGTAAAGCCCATCAGCACCGCTTGTTGTGCCAACCAAGCGGCATTGGTATCGACTACCTGCCCTGTAACAACTTCATCACCTTGCGAAAATATTTCTAGTTGTGGATTCATGTGAAAACTCATTGGGAGGGGGAAATTACTCTACAGTGACCTGAGTTAGAGCGTTAAATGGCACGCTGCGATATTCATTAAATGCCTCGCCTTGTTGTTCCATAAACAGTGCCGAGATACCCGCTTGGTTCGCCACGTCCATCCCTGCCGTTCTACCTAAACATAATAATGCGGTAGACCACGCATCGGCTTGGGTTACATTATCATGCAGTACTGTCACTGACACCGTATTATGATCCACAGGCACACCTGTTTTAGCGTTTAGAATGTGACTATAACGTTTACCATCAACATCAAAATAATGTCGATAAGTCCCTGAAGTCATGACAGCCAAGGGTTCAATCTGTTTAATTGTCACAATTTTTTGCATCGTGCGTTCACTAGACAGTGGTTTTTCTAGTGCGACGCGCCACGGTGAGGCATCGGGCTTGTGTCCGCGTGTTTGCAATTCACCGCCAATTTCAACTAAATAATTAGTGATGCCCTGTTGTTCCAACAAGCCCACCATCCGTGAAACGCTGTAACCTTGAGCAATCGAAGACAGGTCTATTTTTAAATTAGGATTTAGTTTTTGAATATGAGTAGCATCGACTATTTTAATCTGCTTAAAACCCACTTGTTGCAACGCGGTTTGTAACGTTTCTGGACTGGGTGGTGTTAATTTATCACCATTAAAGCCCCACAAATCAAATAATGGCTTGATGGTCAAATCATAACAACCGCCGCTAGCTACACTCACTACTCGCGCTTGTTCAATTAAAGCAATGATTTCTTCGCTCACTGCCAGTGGCTCACTACTGACGGTGGCGTTAAGTTGCTCAATAACGGAATCTTTGCGGTAATTAGATAACTGCATATCGAGACGATTAAATTCTGCCTCAACGATTTGTTGAATGTTTGCCACATCAACCTTTTCGGGCGACCAGAAGCTAATGTGATAGGTTGTACCCTGCGCGCTACCGCTAATTTTTTGTATCTCTGGGGGTTTAGAACAGCCAAAAAACGTAAAGATCACTACCAAAATTATTAGCTGTTTGTAAAAGTGTGTTGTCATTAATTTATCAGTGCTGAAGTTAAAATTGGCATTATATTAACCCAGCTAAGTATGCAGCTGTGCAATTCTGAATACCATCACCCATTTTTAATTTGTCTGATAATCTACCGTTCAGGTAATTAAAGGTACAATAGCCCCATTTTATTTTTGATAAACAGGATTTGTTTTGGCTGAAAAAATTATTCGTATTGCAACACGGCAAAGTCCTTTGGCGTTGTGGCAAGCTGAACACGTCGCGGCACGTTTGGAACAGCAATTTCCTCATATAAAAACTGAGTTAGTTAAAATGGTGACGCAGGGCGATAAAATTCTCGACGCTCCGTTAGCTAAAATTGGCGGCAAGGGTTTATTTGTTAAGGAATTAGAGCAAGGTATGCTAGACGGTTTGGCAGATATTGCGGTGCATTCTATGAAAGATGTGCCTGTCGCGTTTCCAGAAGGTTTGCATTTAGCAGCCATTTTGAAGCGTGAAGATCCTAGTGATGCCTTCGTCTCCAATCTGTATGCGTCGTTTAATGCCTTACCTGCGAATGCCAGAATCGGCACGTCTAGTTTACGCAGACAGTGTCAAATCAAAGCCCTTTATCCAGACGCTGACATTATTTCTTTGCGCGGCAATGTGAATACCCGCTTAGCCAAGTTGGATGCAGGCGATTATGATGCAATCATTCTAGCCTCAGCAGGCTTAAAAAGATTAGGTATGGCAAATCGCATTACCCACTGTTTGGAGACAACGATTAGTTTACCCGCCATTGGACAAGGTGCTATTGGCATAGAATGCCGTGTAGAAGATACCGAAATCAACGCGCTACTCAGTGTTCTGCACGATGATGACACTGGATTTTGTGTGCGGGCAGAACGGGCAATGAATGCGCGGTTAAATGGCGGCTGCCAAGTGCCTATTGCAGGATTTGCCGAATTACAAAATAATCAATTGTTCATGCGCGGTTTAGTGGGCAGTCCTGATGGTCGGGTGATGTATCGCAGTGAACGCTCAGCGGCAATCAATGAAGCGGAAAATTTAGGGCGATTAATTGCGGATGATTTATTGGCGCAAGGTGCAAATAATATTCTGCAAGCGTTATTAGCTGAATGACAACATTAAACGGGATGCGCGTTTTAGTGACAAGACCTGCGCATCAGGCTGAAAATCTGTGCCGTTTAATAACAGAATACGGTGGAATTGCGGTGCGTTTTCCCACGCTAGCAATTGTTGAATGTGATGATTTATTAGCGATACAAAAAACGCTATCCAATTTAGAGGCGTTTGATGGGCTTATTTTTATCAGTGTCAATGCGGTAAATTTTGCACTCAAGGCGAATAGTGGCAAAATAGCGCGATTAAAAACGCGACCAATTGTCGCAATAGGCAAAGCCACAGCAAATGCCTTAGCAATGGCAGGTCTGTGTGTCGATTTACTGCCTGAGAACAATTATAATAGCGAAGCCTTATTAGCACTGCCAGAAATGCAGAAAATTCAAGGGCAACGGCTATTAATTGTGCGGGGTGTCGATGGACGCGAGGAATTGGCAAATACCTTGCGTGATCGAGGCGCGGATGTTCATTATTTGAATGTTTATAAAAGAATAATTCCCAGCATTAATAATGCCGAAATTATTGCATTGTTGGAACAAAACACACTGGATGTCATTACCGCAACCAGTGGTGAAACATTACACAACTTATTAATCATGCTGGGTGTAGCACATCATCAGCAGTTGTTTACCTTACCGCTAGTCGTTGTTAGTGATAGAATCAAACAAATAGCTGTCGAGTTGGGATTTAAACGAATTGCGGTGGCAAATAGCCCTTCAGATGAAGCAATTCTTGCAACAATAAACCAGAGTAACAGGGGAATAGCGTGACCGAATTGAATGAACAACAAGCACCAGACTTAGGTGATAGTAAAAAAGCGCACAGGTCGCGTAGTGGATTCTGGTTTGGCATTATTATCTTGCTGGTTGTTATCAGTGTGGCAGGCGTGGGTTTTTATTTCATGCAAGGCTTGCGTGCCACGCAAGAAAACTTAGGTGGTGAAGTTAAAGATGAAATGACCAAGCAACTGAACGACTATCAAGCTCAGCTCAGTGCCATTCAATTACAACTCGCCAATGTTTCAAAAGAGGTTGCCAGTAAAGACAATCGCTTCGATAAAGCTCTCGCTGATTTTTCCCAGTCACACCAAGAAAAACTGAATGCCACGCACAATGAACTAACAGACGCTATTCAACAAATACACCGTCAACTGGGCAAAACACGCGGCGATTGGTTAATTGCCGATGCTGAATATTTATTGAGTGTTGCGAGTGAACGCCTGCATTTAGTGGGTGATACACATACCACCCTAGAAGCCTTAGAAGCAGCGGATCAACGCTTAAGAGAAAGTGGTGATGCTGGAGTTATTAAAATCCGCGAAAAAATTGCCGAAGAAATCACTGTGGTTAAAAGTATTGCGGAAGTTGATATTGTAGGTATTTATGTCGCCATTCAGGCACAACAAGATCACGCGGATAAATTAGAATTACTACTGCCTTTTGCGGGTAAAGTACCCACTTCTACTACAACTGATAGCAGTGAAAATAACGGTCTACTGAATGCGTTAGGCGTGAAATACTCCGAACAACCTATCAACGAAATTTTAACCCCTGAAAAAGCTAAATTTATTTATGAGCAACTCCGCGTAAAATTAGAAATAGCACAACTCGCACTGGTTCAACACAATGAAACGCTTTTTCAATCTGCATTAGCCGATGCAAAAAAATGGCTGGAGCTAAATTTTACTAAGAACGATGCCAGTCGTAATATGACTGAGGAACTTGATAAATTTAGTGCTGTTAAAATTCATGGCAATTTTCCTGATATTAGTTTGTCATTAAAAATGCTTAAAGATATTAGCAAATTACGCATAGAAGCCGATAAGTCAACGCAAAACACCGACACTGAAATTAAAAAAACGGCTCAGATTATAAAGCCTGCTGAAGAGGTTATTAAACCAGCCGAAGTTGTAAAACCTGCTGAAAACATAACGCCAAGTGAAGAGGCAACACCTGCCCCAACTAAAACGCCACCCGCTATTAAAGTGCCTGTAAAGCAACCAAAGCAATAAGTTAAGCAACCATAATGAAAAAACTACTTTATTTTTTAGCTCCTTTTCTTAGCATTATCGTCATCGCTTTTGCTGGTTATGAATGGTTGCGTAGCCTTGATAATCATGGCTATGTCATCATTGGCATGGGGCATTGGTCTTTAGAAAAGACGTTGGTTGATTTTATAAGTAGTCTAGCCATTAGTTTTTTTGTCCTGTATCTGTTTTTCAGAATGCTAGGTTGGTTATTTAGAATCCCTAGTCAATTAAAGCGTCGTGGCATTAACATTAAATTTAATCGTTCGCAAGAAGCCTTAATTGCTGGATTAGTGGATTCAGCAGAAGGCAATTTTGAACGCGCGGAAAATGTATTAATTAAACACGCACCCCATAGTGGCGCACCGTTAATTCATTACTTAACCGCTGCAAGAGCTGCACAATCACGCGGTGCGCTGGAAAAAAGAGATCAATACCTAAAGCAAGCAGCCGATCAAGCACCTGATTCCAGTGTGGCGATTGGCTTAACGCAAGCAGAGCTGCATTTATCAGGCAATGAATTTACTCAAGCCCTGAACACACTCACACAACTGCATTCAATCGACCCTGCTCATGCGGGGGTTTTAAAATTACTGCACCAAACTTATCAGCATCTAGGCGATTGGGAAGGTATACAAAAACTCATTCCCTCATTACATAAAAATAAAGTGCTAATGGAAGCTGAAGTAAAACTACTGGAAGCTGAAGTCTTTATTGAACTCTTAAAGCAAGCAAACGATGTTGAAAAAATTGAATTATTGTGGGCAGAAATACCTAAGTACATAAAAACTATGCACGGCGTTTTGATTACTTATTTTACTGTTATGCTTGAAGTGGGTGCAGGAGCAAACATCGAGGACGAATTAACGAAAGCATTATCAGCAAACTGGGACGAGAATTTACTGCTACTATTTAGCAAAATTCCATCAAATGATGTCGAAAAACAACTTAAAATGGCTGAATTATGGCTACCATTTCATCCTGATAACGCGCTGTTGTTGATGATTTTGGGCAAGCTAAGTGCTAAATGTAACGATGTCGAAAAAGCAAAATCCTACCTAACACAAAGTATCACTGTCACGCCAACGGTTCAAGCGTACCACGCACTAGGTGATGTGATGTTAGAACAAGGAGATAAAGACAGTGCCAGTCAATGCTATAAACAAGCTTTAGAATTGGTTCTGGCAGCGTCATAGCAATGGTAAAGTGATACCGTTCGTGGTGAACTTGTCGAACCACATTCACACCATTCGACAGGCTCATGACAGGCTTTGACTGTTTGACAAGTTCACAGCTCAGCGCGAACGGTTTTGTAATCGTTTCATTAGCGGGTAGTTCTAGGAGGCGGTGGCGTATAGGTATTATCTAAATTTTTATCCATATTTGATGCAAACGTTTCAACTGCTTTTAGCGTTAATTTTTTATCCCCACCTTTTGTTTCTACTACATAATTTTCTACCAGTCCACCGTTATCAGTCTTTATTAAATGCCCCATTAGATAAGCAAATAGAAAACTGGGTTTATGCAGTCTGCCAACTAATACATAATCAGCCCCTACTTTCTTACCTAATTCTGCGGCAATATCGTTGTGTTCAAAAAGATAGCCAAAACCACCATTAGCTTCGTGTTGAGTATTTAAGTCGATAGCAATAATTTTATAGCCCGCCCCTTTCAATTCATTTTCCAGCATAGGCTTTATACTTGCCGTTCTTTCAATTTCAGCAGGAATTCGAGGTGCCATTGTTACATCACTTAATTCAAAGTCCAATATAGCAATACTTGTTTCAGCAAATGCACCAACATTAAACAAACATAAAAAAATTGCGGAAAACAGCGTGGGCAATCCTAACTTTTTACTCATCATAAAGTCCTCTAGGTTTGTTTAAATTCTTAAATTAATGTGAAGCCACGCTCGCACACTTAACACACAGAGTAGAGTAAGGGATGATTTTCAAACGCTCAACATTGATAGGTTCGCCGCATATTTGACACGTTCCGTAGTCACCGCTTTCTATTCTGGACAGGGCTTGCTTAATCATCCCTATTTCCGTTCTGGCAGAATTGCCTAGATAATCTTCAACCTCATTATTTTCATTTTGAGTTGCCTGTTCTGCAAAATCTTTTTCTACAGCTTCATCCGTGTGTCTTACATCATCGGTAATTTTTGCGAGGCGTTCATCAAGTTCTTCCAGCATTTCACACAATACCGACTTAATTTCTTCAAAGTTATTCATCATCATTCCTATAGTTACTAATAACAAGGCGTTTGTCTTATACTATCGCCCATACAATATCGATGTCTTTATAACTCAGCATCCTACCATCACACCATGCAAAAATATACACAACAACTACTCGATTCAGCCAATCAAATTATTCTGGGTAAAGAACATAAAATTCGCCTCGCAGTTTGTTGTTTACTAGCGCGTGGACATTTGCTGATTGAAGATATACCAGGTGTAGGCAAAACGACGCTGGCACATACTTTAGCAAAATTACTAGGTTTACATTATCAGCGCATTCAATTTACTAGTGACATACTCCCCGCTGATATTTTAGGTGCGTCAGTATTTGATGGTAAAAGTCACGAATTTACCTTTCATCCAGGCCCTGTGTTTAATCAAATGGTACTCGCCGATGAAATTAACCGCGCCACACCCAAAGCACAAAGTGCATTGCTAGAAGCAATGGAAGAAGGTCAAGTCACTATTGAAGGTAAGACTTATCCATTACCTAAACCATTTTTTGTTATTGCCACCCAAAACCCTTCGCATCAAATCGGCACGTTTCCATTACCCGAATCGCAGTTAGATCGGTTTTTAATGCGTATTGAATTAGGCTATCCTGATCCTAAAGCAGAAAGAGCATTACTCACAGGGCAAAGCCGCCAAAAATTAATTGCATCGTTATCCGTACAGCTACCCCCTGAACAACTACAACTTATGCAGCAATCAGTGACTAAGGTACATACGTCCGATGCCTTACTCGACTATTGTCAGGCGATTATCAACTTCACCCGCGAATCCACTGAATATCCGTGTGGGCTATCGCCTAGAGCGGGTTTAGCTCTATTAAGTGCGGCAAAAGCATGGGCTTTTTTGGATCAGCGAGATGCTGTTATTCCTGAAGACATCCAAGCGGTATTACCTTCCGTGGCTGGACATCGATTACGCGCAGGTCACACCAATTCAGAAGCCATCGTTGCTCCTATCCTTGATAAAGTCCCTGCCCTTTGAACCTAAAAGAACGCTTTCAACTCAGCCGATTTATGGCAGGTGAAAAACCTGTGAATGACGCAATTACCCTAACGCATCGGCGCATTTTTATTTTGCCGACTCAACGCGGATTAGGAATGCTACTACTGATTGTATTGTTGCTGTTGATTGCCTTTGTTTATAACAACAACCTCGCCTATCTGCTAACATTTTTACTCGCCAGTGTTTTTTTTATCACCATCCTACACACCTTCAAATCCTTGGCAGGTCTAGTTGTGCAAGCAGGTCAATGTAAAGCGGTGTTTGCGGGTGAAGCGGCGGGGTTTGACATTCACATTCATAATCCTAATAGCAATGAACGCCCACATTGTCAGATTAAATTAACTAAGCCGCACAGCTTTACCCTAAAACCACACAGTAAAATAACGCTAACACTGTACTCAACGACGCAAAAAAGAGGTTGGCACAGCGCGGGAACAGTCACCGTGTTCAGCACTTATCCCTTAGGTATTTTCTATGCGTGGTCACCGTTACGTTTCAATGTTAACGCATTGGTTTATCCCAAACCGTCAGCGATAGAACTGCCGTTTCCAGAAGCACCCTCAGCCGACACCCATCAGGGTGCAAGCCACAAAGGTACGGATGACTTTTACGGTTTACAAAGCTACCAAGCGGGCGATTCCATCAAACACATCCATTGGAAAGCTTTTGCTAAAGGGCAAGGCTTATTTAGCAAACAATACAGTGGTGCAAGCACAGCGGCAGAAGTCTGGTTACATTACGACTACGCCGCAGGACACAACGTTGAAGAACGCTTAAGCCAACTGTCTCGCTGGGTGATTGATGCTGAACGCGAACAAATTCGCTACGGTTTAGTATTGCCCAATTTAAAGCTCATGCCTAGCAATGGTCTCAGCCATTATCAGCAATGTTTGGAAGCTCTCGCGCTGTTATGAATAAAAATAGTTTGATCTTTTTATTGTCCTCTGTCGGCTTGATTGTATTACCGCACAGTGCCAATATCCCCCCTGCCCTATTTGGTTTTTTTAGCTTGATGCTAAGTTGGCGGTTTGTTTGCGTCTGGCGACCCCAGTATTTACCAACAACGCGAATACTTTTTTTCCTCACACTGCTCGCTTTCGCGCTGCTGCTTAGTCAACACAGGCACTTACTCGGACGTGATGCAGGTACTAATTTATTCATCCTCGCCCTCGGCTTAAAATTATTAGAAATCAAAGCCGAACGGGATATTTATCTAGTCACTTATTTAGCGTTTATTGTCGCCGCTTCGTTATTTTTATACGAACAAAGTCTACTCATAGCGGCTTATATCCTCGCAGTGTGCTGTGCATTACTTGCCACACTGGTGACTATCAACAGCATTCAAGTACAAACACGCGCGGCTTTAAAAACCGCCGCCGTTATTATTCTGCAAGCCATACCGATGGCGGCAATCATCTTTATTTTATTTCCACGCATAGAAGCACCGCGCTGGATGCTGTTTGAAGAAAAAAATAAAGCCAAAATTGGTCTAAGCGACAGCATGGAACCTGGTTCTATCAGCGACTTAGGCACATCAGAAGAACTGGTATTTCGTGTTAAATTTACGGGTGCAATACCGCCGCCCAAACAGCGTTATTGGCGCGGGCCAGTGCTATCATATACCGATGGTAAACGCTGGACACAACTAAGCAGTCAACGCTTTGAAGCCCACACGACACCCCCACGCACCACAGGCATCGCGTATTCATACACGCTATTAATGGAAGCGCAGGAAAAAAACTGGGTGTTTGCTTTAGAACTCCCGACACAATTTGCCAAACCATTAGCACAAACAGGCTATTACCAACTCATCAATTTAGAAAATCCAACCAAACGTGCGGAATATCAAATCACCTCGTATCTACAATACAACACGCAGCGGGTGACACAAATCGAATACCAAGATAGTATCCAGCTACCGCGTGAACCTTCCGATAAAATTAAGCAACTCGTAACCCAACTGCATGGTTTTGATAGCAAGCCCGACGCGTTTATTCAACAGCTACTTAACCATTTTAAACAAGAAGACTTTCATTACACACTCACTCCGCCACTGATGGAAGACAATCCCATTGAGAGTTTTTTATTTACTACACGGCGTGGTTTTTGTAGTCACTACGCGGCGGCATTTGTGTATTTAATGCGTGTTGCCCATATTCCTGCACGAGTTGTCACAGGTTATCAAGGCGGTGAATTTAATACCGTGGGCAACTTTCTGGAAGTGCGACAAGCCAATGCGCACGCGTGGGCAGAAGTATGGCTAGAAAATCAAGGCTGGGTACGCGTTGATCCGACTGCGGCCATTGCCCCAGAACGTATTGAACAACAGCTTAATCTCGATCAACTAGAACTTGGTGGTGAAATTTTCTTCAATGCAAGCAATGCCAAGCACACAAACTGGCTAAAAAAAGGGCTTCAATTATGGGAGAACGCCGATTACCAATGGCAACGCTGGGTGGTCAACTACAGTAGCAATCAATCCAATTTTCTCAGTTCATTTGGTATTCATGATTTCAAAACCATGATGCAGTGGTTGATGGCGTTGGTCGGTTTAATAACTGTCTTGTTGAGTATTTTTTTACTGCACCAAAAGAAAAAAGCCATCGATCCAGTGTTACGACTTTATCAACAATTTTGCCAAAAACTACAACCTACTGGCTTAATCATAACTAGCCGTGAAGGTGCGGTGGATTTTGCCCAACGCGCTACAACAGCCTTGCCAGAACACGCGGAAATGATTGAAGAAATTACCGCCGCGTTTATTCAACTACGTTATGGCAGAGTGACTACCCGCGAGAATTTTATTAGGTTTGCCAAATTAGTGGCTAAGTTTAAATTGAATAACCGTAGGTTGGGCTGGCGATAGTCAACCCAAAAAATAGACGACCATATTAGTTTGATGTTGGGTTGCTAGAAATAAGCAAACCGACTGACCTCAATCGGTTTCCTAATCTTCAATGACCTTAGGATAATTATCATCCTTATCAGGCGAATGCACAAAAAATCGCGAACACACCAGTCCAATTTCAAATAACATCCACATCGGCACGGCTAATAGCGTTTGGGAAATAGCATCGGGGGGCGTTAATAACATCCCAATAATAAACGCGCCGACTATCACATAAGGGCGTTTATCAGCCAATTCAGCGGGCGATGTGAAGCCTGTCCACACCAACACAATGGTAAAAATCGGCACTTCAAAACACACGCCGAAGGCGAAGAACATCGTTAAAATAAAATCCAGATACTTGGTAATGTCAGTCATCACCGTCACACCGACAGGCGCGGTGGTGGTCAAAAAGCCAAACACTAATGGAAACACCACAAAGTAGGCAAACGCCACGCCTAAATAAAACAGCAATGTGCTAGCAATCAATAACGGCAACACTAAACGGCGTTCGCTTTTATATAGGCCTGGTGCAACAAACGCCCAAAATTGATACAGAATAATCGGCACCGCTAAAAACACTGCCACGACCAACGCCAATTTAAACGGCGTGAGAAATGGCGATGCCACATCAATGGCAATCATGGTGCTGTTTTCTGGCAGGTGTTTTAATAACGGTTCAGCTAGAAAACTGTAAATATCATTGGCGTAAAAAGACAGCGGTAAAAAAACCAATAACACCGCTAAAATCGCCCGCAACAGGCGATCCCGCAATTCAAGCAGGTGACTTAAAAACGGCGAGGTGTGCGGGTCAAAATCATTCAAGCTCATGAGGAGGGCGTTTTGTTAAATCGACACCGTCTTGAGACAGCGACGTGATGGAGGAGTGAATCGACTGTACGGTTTCGTTAGTTTCATCAACCAGTTGCTGAAATTCGTGCAAACCTGATTCTTCTTTGAATAGCTGGCGCATTTCTTCAGCGTGCAGCTCAATTTGAATTTCTGCCTTAACCGAATTTATCATTGCGCGGGTTTTACCCAGCCAGAATCCAGCCAATCGTGCCGCAGCGGGTAAACGTTCAGGCCCGATGACCAGTAAACTCACCAAGCCGACCATCACCAATTCAGAAAAACCTATTTCAAACATGACACTTACACTTTTTCATCGGTTTTGCTGGCTGTCGTCTCGCCTTCGATGATTTTATCTTTCACATCATCAGCTTCGGCGATTTTTTCACCCTCACCTTCTTTCAACGCCGTGCGAAACCCGCGTATTGCTTCGCCCAAATCCGTGCCGATATTACGCAGTTTTTTTGTGCCGAACACCACCATAATAATGGCTAATAAAATTAATAATTTAGGAACAGTTATCATGGTTGACTCCAGTAAAAATGCAGTATGACGACTGCCAGTCCTTGAAGGGCTGGCAGTCGTGTTGGTATCGTAGAGATGCTACAGAGCAACGTCTACCTTTTATGATTTGCGTCCAGCTTTTTCTTCCAAGCCAGATAGACCAAAACGGCGTTGTAATTCAGCTAACACATCGTTAGGATGCAGATCTTGTTGCGCTAACAATACCATGCAATGAAACCACAAATCTGCCATTTCATAAACAATCTGTGATTTGTCATCGCCTTTAGCGGCAATAACCGTTTCAGTGGCTTCTTCGCCAATCTTCTTTAATATGGTGTCCAAACCTTTGCTATACAAGCTAGCCACATACGATTTATCAGCAGCTTGTTGTTTACGTTGCTCTAAGACTTCGGCGAGTTGGGTTAATGTGTCGTTCATAAGTTATGCTGCTTTTACAATAGCGGTTTCAAGTTCACTACTCAGAGTGATAGGAATAAATAATGTTTGAGGATATAAATAATCCTCACCTGATTCATCAATAACACGAATATATTGACGTTGTTTTCCCTGTTCATCGGGCAACATTTGATAAATCTTGCACCGTTCTAATGACGCAGGATAATCGGCGTTGTCTATGCAAACGACAAAATGATGTACATTCATAATGCTCAATCATTCATTGCATTAATAAAGTCATCAACAGAAATAATGGGCAAACTAGGCATGAGCAGGAACTTGGAATGTGGTCAGCAATGAACGCCCTGACATCGTTAATGGAAACTCCTCCAAGTAAAGTTCAGTGGCTTCTTGTAAATTTAACAAAGCCTCTTCAATGCTCTCACCTTGTGTAGTCGTTCCCGTTTCAGGATTCAACGCAACATAACCGCCTTCAAGGGCGGGAGTTAATACAGCAGATAATTCCATGATATTTCCTCTTTAACAGTGTTTATAGAATAGGCTTACCAGTCCATCCTATCGAGCTATTTTGCATAAATTTCATCTGGATTTTTCAACACAGGCTCAACCGCTTGCCACTGCCCATCAACCAACTGCCGATAAAAACAGCTTTCACGTCCTGTGTGGCAAGCAATACCGCCTTCTTGTTCAATGTGCAGCAACAGCACATCTTCGTCACAATCCATAAACAAACCGATGACTTTTTGTCTATGCCCTGATTCTTCGCCTTTGCGCCATAACCGACCGCGTGAGCGTGACCAATAAACCGCATAACCTTCCTGCACCGTTAAAGCCAACGATTCACGGTTCATCCACGCAAACATCACCACTTTGCCGCTGTCGTGTTGCTGGGCAATCACAGGGATTAAGCCCTCTTCTGTCCAGCGGATTTCATTTAACCAAGTTGTATTCATAATGTTTGTAAAGTTAATTTAAAGCGTCTAGCTTAATAAAAAGGATTTAGGATGGTCAATTGACCTTCAATCACTTGATTATGCTGCATATCCTCAGAATAAAGAATGTCACACTTTGCCAGTAAAGCGGCGGCAATAATCAGCGAACCCAGTTAGAAAACTGATAACGCAACGCGATTTCAGCACTTTTGCGGATAGTGGTTTCATCAACGGCTTGTACATCGGTTCTACGCATCACCGCATCTGCAAAAGCGTAAGCCTGTTCCCGCGTGAATTTAAAACGCCGCAAACAAACATTCACCGCTTCATTAATCACCTGCGAACTTAACACAGGATGTTTAGCTAATACATTTCGTGCAATGGCTTTTTTGCGTTCATCCTCGCCGAGTGTATAAAGCACCATATTGGTATCAACGAAGATGAGGTCGGTCATAACAAGCATCCCTGTCAAAATTCCCATCAAAAACCGAACCAAACTGGTCAAACTCGCTCATGTCCGCTATTTCTTGCTCAGCCGCCAGTTTTCGCTGTCTTTTGGCTTTTAAGAATACAACAAAATCCAAAACTTCCCTTGCTTCAAATTCGGGTAATTCTTTGCTTTCTTGATAAATTAATTCTGCGGTGTTCATTTAATAAATACCCTTAAGTAAGTAGCCCGTGTGGAGCGTAGCGGAACACGGGGAATAGTGACATCATCAACGAAAAGCCCCGCATTCCGTTACACTCCATGCAGGCTACTTGCTTCGGAGAGTTGAGTTAATGTGTTATTCATGATTTTGTGTGGTTGTTGTGATTTTTTTTGTCGAAAAAGTGTTCACCACCGCCATAGTGAAGAAAGTAGTGAACCCATAAAAAGCTGAATAGATAAACTGAACCTAAAACTAGACCTATATCAATAAATTGAACCAAGACATCAGACCAATAAAAACGTAGAAAATTAAGCAATATCCTAAAGCAGATAATACAAGTCATAACAACTTGTACGGCAAGAATGAATGTCATTTGAGAAAGTCCAATTTTACAGCTCTTGTATGACTCACAAATATCCTTAATTCTTTGATCAAGTTGTTTACCTAAATTCGTATCACAACTGTTTAGTGCTTTGATTTTTATTATGTCCAAATTTTCTTTTTTAATATCGTTCATTTTATCGCGAAATCTGTTCCCTATAACTGTAAGAGCTAATGTTGAAGTAACGATGCAAGCCAAAAACACAAGTTGGCTTGGTGTAGCATCATAAAATGGAGACTGGAATTTAAAAAAATATTTACTTACTGCAACTACCCAAAAAATTATTTCGAATATCAATAAGTGATGGATATTTCTGATATTCATTTTTACTAGCGTATTTTCTAGCTGTTTCTTTTCATTTTCATCAAGTATCCCTTTTTGAGTTACATCAATTTCATCAATATGTATCACCTCATGTTTAAGCAATTTCATTTCCGACTTAGATATAAGCTGCTTCAACTCCGACATATCATCGGCTATTTGATTAACTTTGCTATAAATATAATCTAATAAATATCGTAATCCTATATGTTTAGCATTGTCTGGCATAATAAAGCTCCTATTGCGATACTGCTTCAAATAAAACGAATTATAGTATAGTACGAAGCCCATCAATCGTGAACGATAGGCTTCTTTACATCAGTCTATCTATTGTGGCTATTTCATTATCAATCATCACAGAATCCAAATAAAGCGTATCAGGGCAAATATCTTGTTCATTTATCCACGTCACCGTGCCATCAATAACAGCGACTTGTTTAAAATAATTAATATCCTGTAATTCCCTAAATACACCAAAATCTAATAATGGCTTGCAATCATAAAGACCGCATTCACCATTAGTAAATTCTAGTATTAATTGATAATCATCCGTTGGCTTAACGGTTTTAACACGGGGATTCATGATATTAACGCAAGGGTTCTATTTTATAGGGCAGTTCACCAGAAACAGCGAGTTGCCAATCTGCCATTAACTCATCCTTATGTATTTCAATCCATGCTTGTAATAATTTCATTTTAGCTTTTGGAATACTGCCCTCCAAAATATCACCCTCTGGAATAGCAACAATAACTTCATCATCCTGATATTTAACATGGATATGTGGCAGTTTGTGTTGTTTATTATCCATGAAGTACATATAGATAATAATGCCGTAAAACATAGAAATAGTGGGCATGATTATAATCTCACTTCAATACCGCGTGAGCGCAAATGTTGTTTAGCCTGTTCAATGGTGTATTCACCAAAATGAAAAATACTGGCGGCTAATACGGCATCGGCTTTGCCTTCGAGTATGCCTTCGGCTAAATGGTCTAAGTTACCCACGCCGCCCGATGCAATCACAGGCACAGACACCGCTTCACTGACAGCGCGGGTCAAGGGCAAGTTAAAGCCGCTTTTGGTGCCGTCTTTGTCCATGCTGGTTAATAGAATTTCACCCGCGCCAAATTCCACCATTTTCACAGCCCATTCAACTGCGTCTATGCCTGTGGGTTTGCGTCCGCCGTGGGTGAAAATTTCCCAGCGATTGGGTTCACTCTCGCTGCTGACTTTTTTGGCATCAATGGCGACGACGATACATTGTGAACCAAAGCGTTCGGCGGCTTCTCTGACAAATTCAGGTCTGAATATCGCCGCGCTGTTAATGCCGACTTTATCCGCACCTGCGTTTAACATGGTGCGTATGTCGTCTAAGGTACGAATACCACCGCCAACAGTGAGCGGTATAAACACTTCACTGGCGACTTGTTCCACCACATGAACCATTGTGTTGCGTTCATGATGGGTGGCAGTGATGTCTAAAAAGGTAATTTCATCCGCGCCTTCACGGTCATAACGGCGGGCGATTTCAACAGGGTCACCTGCATCACGAATATCAACAAACTGCACGCCTTTTACAACGCGCCCATTATCAACATCAAGGCAGGGAATAATACGTTTGGCTAGGGTCATGTGATTTTGATGAGTTGGGGAAATTTAAACAAATAGTGTTGACTAGCGTTTTTTATATTGTCCATTGCGACCATTTAAACTTTAATTCTTTAGAATTAAATGCAACTTCTTCAGCCTTTTTATTTTCTGTTAGTAACTTGATAATTTCCCAATTTTCGGTATCAAAAATACTCAGAATTTGTTGTTCTGTTAATACACCAGTCTTTATAAAACTAATTAGTTTTACTCTAACTGAATTGTTTGGATGTAAAAACATTTCTATGATTTCACTAGCTGTTAAGTCTTCCCATGTTAGCATCCTTAACGTAAAAATATTTTCACGAATGTTAGGCGTTGTTGTTTCTCGTAGCGTTTCAATGAGTGCATCTAATGCTTTACCCCTGCTTATTTGCTTTAACCATTGTTTTTTTGCAAATAAATTCACAATGAATGAAGTGGGTTTCATTCCAGGATAGGCTTCATTGAGGAATAAATCTCCTTCGATATAACCCTTTTCATGACATTTATTTTTAAACTTTTCTAGTTTTGCAATTAATTCAGGTTCGCTAATACCAGAATAAACTTTGTTATTAGCAACAAAATTTTCTTTAAATCGCTGAAACTTAGCACTTAATTGTTCTGTATCCATTGTATTAACCCGTCTTTATCAAGTAACAAACTAATTAGTTCTTTTACATCATCTGGATTTTGTGATCCTATCGTTTGATAACGATTTAATTCACTCCATAAACATTTTTGTGCATCAAATAACTTATTGATGGTTGATTCAAGAACATCGTTAGTGCTTTTATCCTTTTCTAATTTGTTTCTTAAGCCACTAAATACAAGCAATAATGAAATATCATGTATCTTAACGGCATTTCTAACCTTGCTAATATCTTTGCTAGTTTCATCAAACAAATTATCAACATCAAAACGTTCGCAAATTTTTGCTTTCAGCATTAATTCAACAGAGTAACCCGCCAAATAAAATGCGCCATCATATTTTCCGTTGTCACATAAAATAGCGGCTTCTTGCAATCGCTCAAGCGCGATGTTTTTTATTTCCTGAGCGGTTTTCATCAATACGACTCCGCAATCCTCTCCGCTTCCGCAAAATCCAATGTACCCTCATAAATCGCCCGTCCAGTAATCGCGCCCATAATGCCTTCGTGGGCGACTTTACCTAAGGCGTGTATATCGTCCATGTTGGTGATGCCGCCTGAGGCAATCACGGGGATGTTAATAGCACGGGCTAAGCGGGCTGTGGCTTCGACGTTGACACCTTGCATCATGCCATCTCTGGAAATGTCGGTGTAAATAATGGCTTCTACGCCATCGGATTCAAAGTGTTGCGCTAAATCGATTACGTCATGTTTGGACAGTTTTGACCAGCCGTCAATGGCGACTTTGCCGTCTTTGGCATCTAAGCCGACGATGATACGGCGCGGGTATTCGATTGCCATGTCACGGACAAAATGCGGTTCGTTGACCGCTTTGGTACCGATGATGACGTATTCCACACCTGCATTCAGATAGGCTTGAATGGTGTCTTCGTCACGAATACCGCCGCCGATTTGCACGGGAACATCGGGATAGGCTTCAACAATCGCGTGAATCACGTCGGCATTTCTGGGTTTACCTGCAAACGCGCCATCTAAATCGACTAAATGGATGCGTCTTGCACCTAAGGCAACCCAACGACCTGCGACTTCAACAGGGTTTTCGGAAAATACCGTGTCATCTTCCATGCGTCCTTGACGTAGGCGCACACATTTTCCATCTTTTAAATCAATAGCGGGGATTAACAGCATAAAAACCTCAAAAAGTTAAACTTGACCATTCCAGTGTAAAAAGTTTTTTAACAGTTGCAAACCAACCGCCTGACTTTTTTCAGGGTGAAATTGTACGGCAAAAATGTTTTTGTTCGCCAAAGCACAGGCGAAGGCATTGGGATAATCGGTGGTTGCGGCAACCACAGACGCATCATCAGGCTGCGCATAATAGCTATGCACAAAATAAAAGCGGCTGTTTTGCGGGATGTTTTCCCATAAGGGGTGCGGGTGTTGTGTGACTTGATTCCAGCCCATGTGCGGTACTTTTAAAATCTCGCCGTTAGCATCACGCAACGGTTCTGGAAAATGCACGACGTGACCTTGGAAAATATTCAGCCCATCGGTGTGTCCATTTTCCGCGCTGTCAGTTAATAACGCCTGCATTCCCAAGCAAATACCCAGCAACGGTTTGGTGGTAGCGACTTGTTTAATAATTTTATCTAAACCTGATTGTTGCAATGCCTGCATACAATCACGCATTGCACCGACCCCCGGAAAAACGACTCTATCGGCGTTTAAAATTTCGTGTTCTTTAGCCGTGACTAACACGTCCACATCGGGAGCGGCGTGTTGTAAGGCTTTGGCAATGGAATGTAAATTACCCATTCCGTAATCAATCACAGCAACAGAAGACATAAGTATTAATAGGGTAGTGGCGATAGCGTAGACCTCTCAGGTTTTGAAAACCTGAGAGGTCTGTTTATGGATGCAGACGGTATTACAACACGCCTTTAGTAGACGGCATTATACCCGCCATTCGCTCATCGGCGGTAATTGCCATACGGATAGCGCGACCTAAAGCTTTGAAAATAGTTTCCGCAACATGATGGGCATTCGCGCCTTTTAAATTATCAATATGCAGCGTGACACCCGCATGATTGACAAAGCCTTGAAAAAATTCACGGAACAAATCGACATCAAAACCGCCGATGGATGCTCTGGGATATTTGACCTCATAAAACAAGCCAGCACGACCTGAAAAATCAATCACTACCCGCGATAAGGCTTCATCTAACGGCACATAAGCATGACCATAACGAGAAATACCTTTTTTATCACCGAGTGCTTGAGCAAACGCCTGACCCAGCGTAATACCTATATCTTCCACCGTGTGATGGGCATCAATCTGTAAATCACCGTGCGCGACAATGTCCATATCAATCAAGCCATGACGGGCAATTTGATCCATCATGTGATCTAAAAAAGGCACGCCTGTGACGAATGAGGATTTACCTGACCCATCTAAATTGATGCTGATTTTAATTTGAGTTTCAAGCGTATTACGCTCGACTTGTGCGATTCGTTGAGTCATTTGTTTATTTGAATGTAGGCGGAGTGTATGTCCGCGTGTGTGAATAATAGGCGAATACGCTACATCTTACACGTTTCCAGTGGTGTTTTAAATGCTGGGTAATAACGCATTTACCACTAAACGTGATGAGTTTTGCCCGTGTATTGCGCTTAATTGTTATAATGACGGTTAGCAAAAATACTGTCGCTTACTTTGTAGCAACCATTTATTCAATCAAATAACGGTCATCATGAAACCAGTCTCAAACATCCATACCCACAAAATCCTCATCCTCGATTTCGGTTCGCAATACACCCAACTTATCGCACGACGCATTCGTGAAATTGGTGTTTATTGTGAAATTTATTCCTGCGAATGCAGTGATGACGAAGTCAAAAATTTTAAACCCAATGGCATTATTTTATCGGGTGGCCCTGAAACGGTGACTAGCAGTGATACGCCGCGTGCGCCACAAGCGGTGTTTGAATTGGGCGTACCTGTGTTGGGTATTTGTTATGGAATGCAAACCATGACGGAACAATTAGGCGGTAAAGTCGAAACTTCTGACCATCGTGAATTTGGTTATGCGCAGATTCGAGCGCGTGGGCATTCTAAATTATTATCGGGCATTGAAGATCATTTATCAGCGGAAGGTTTTGGTTTGCTGGATGTATGGATGAGTCACGGCGACAGAGTGACTGAATTACCCGACGGTTTTATCATGATTGCCAGTTCAGACGGTGCGCCAATTGCGGGGATAGCGAATGAAGCTAAAGGATTTTACGCATTGCAATTTCATCCAGAAGTTACGCACACGAAGCAAGGTGGACGTATTTTATCGCGTTTTGTTTTGGATTTGTGTGGCTGTGATGCCCTTTGGAATTCTAGTAATATTATTGAAGAAAGCGTTCGAGCGGTTCGTGAAAAAGTAGGCACAGATCATGTGATTTTGGGCTTATCAGGTGGTGTTGATTCGTCAGTGGTGGCGGCGTTATTGCATAAAGCGATTGGCACACAATTAACTTGTGTATTTGTCGATACGGGCTTGTTGCGTCTAAATGAAGGCGATGCAGTGATGGCGATTTTTGCCGAGCATTTAGGTGTTAAAGTCATTCGTGTCAATGCTGAACAGCGTTATTTGGATGCTTTAAGCGGTATTACTGATCCTGAACAAAAACGCAAAATCATCGGTAATTTGTTTATCGAAATTTTTGATGAAGAAGCAGGCAAAATTGACGATGCCAAATGGTTGGCACAAGGCACGATTTACCCTGATGTGATTGAATCAGCGGGTTCTAAAAGCGGCAAAGCGCATTTGATTAAATCCCATCACAATGTCGGCGGTTTGCCTGAAAATATGACACTGAAATTGGTTGAGCCATTGCGCGAGTTGTTTAAAGACGAAGTGCGGAAATTGGGCGTGGAATTGGGGCTACCAGCCGATATGGTGTACCGTCATCCCTTCCCTGGCCCTGGTTTGGGTGTGCGTATTTTGGGTGAAGTGAAAAAAGAATTTGCGGATTTATTGCGCAAAGCCGATGCGATTTTTATTGAAGAACTGTATCGCCATGATTTATACGATAAAGTCAGTCAGGCGTTTGCGGTGTTTTTGCCTGTTAAATCAGTGGGCGTAATGGGTGATGGTCGCCGTTATGATTATGTGATTGCCATTCGTGCGGTAGAAACCATTGATTTTATGACCGCTCGCTGGGCGCATTTGCCTTATGAATTTTTAGATTTAATCTCACGACGGATTATTAACGAAGTCTCGGGTATTTCTCGCGTCACTTATGACATTAGCGGCAAACCACCCGCAACCATTGAATGGGAATAAACACAACTGATGAGGAATGGATGCGTTATGCCATTCGCTTAGCACAACGCGCTGAAAGTGTAGGTGAAGTACCTGTTGGTGCGTTGCTTGTTAAAAATAACCAGTGCATCGCCGAAGGCTGGAATGATTCCATTGCCAGCCATGATCCCACCGCTCACGCGGAAGTTGTCGCATTACGTTACGCGGGCAAAGCGGTGGAAAATTATCGGCTGATTGATACTACCTTGTATGTCACGTTAGAACCGTGCGTGATGTGCATGGGGGCAATCAGTCATGCGCGTATTAAGCGGTTGGTGTTTGGTGCGTTTGATCCTAAGCGCGGCGCGGTGTGTAATGCGTTAAATTTGACCGATGCAGTGTTTTTGAATCACCGTGTCGATTGGCAGGGTGGCGTGTTGGAAACGGAATGCGGGGATTTGTTACGCGATTTTTTTCGCGCCAGACGATAGTTTCTGTTGGTGGGCAAAACAAGCTGCCCACCTTACTTTACAACATAAGCGGTCTCAGATTCAGGCGGTTTCCTAATAGCCATTGCATCATTTTGAATCTGATTTTCTTCCGTGAGCCACACTAATAAATCGTAATAACTGCGTATGTTTTCCACATAACGCACGGGTTCATCACCTCTGGCATAGCCGTGTTTGGTTTGTTGATGCCATTTTTCTTCGGTCAATAACGGCAGGCGTTGTTTCACATCCACCCATTTATCTGGATTGCCGCCTTGTTGTTCGGTTAATCGCCTAGCATCTTCGAGATGCCCCATGCCAACATTGTAAGACGCTAAGGCAAACCATGTGCGGTCGGGTTGAGGAATTTTGTCAGAAATAATATTGAGGCGTTGTTTAAAATAACGCGCACCACCATCAATACTTTGCGCGGGGTCGGTTCGGTCTTTGATATTGAGAAAGTCAGCGGTATCTTTGGTCAACATCATAATACCTTGTACACCGTAAGAAGACTCCGCGTTGGCTAACCAATGGGATTCTTGATAACCAATAGCCGCTAATAGCCGCCAATCTATGTCATATAACAAGGCGGCTAAGTTAAAGTTGTATTGATAGGTTGGCAGGCGAGTTTTTTGATGTTGGCGAAATTGGCAGTTATCAACATAACTGAGGCTATTGGCGTGTCCGTAATGTTTTTCTAGTAGTTGATCTAGGGTTTTATCGGCTTTGATGCGATTGAAAAACACCACGACTTCATCGTATAAACTGGTGTCCTCCGATGGACTTAACGCCCACGCCAATTGACGTGCTGCGGAAATATCAAAAGCAATATTGAGTTTGGGATAAAAGCGGCGAATTAACGTCGCTTGATTGGAATCAGCAACCGTGTAATCAATAAGCCCTTCATTGACTAGATAAAGCAGACCAGCGGTGTCTAATTGCTCATTCTCTGCCCAATTTAATTGTTGATTAGTCTGTTTTAATTGGGACAATGACTCAACGTGACTCGTGCCTTTAGTGACTTCAACAATACCGTTACTTAAGCTGTCAATATCAATAGGGCGACGTGTTCCTGAGCGGTAAATCAGTTGTTCAGTGATTTCATAATAGGCAGGGGCAAAACGCATAGTTTGTTGACGCGCTTCGGTAATCGTCAACCCTGCTGCGGCAATATCGGCTTTGCCTTTGGCAATTTTGCTTAAAATTTCTTCAAAGGTATTAGGTACTTCAATCTTTACTTTAACGCCTAAATGCTGCGCAAACAGGGTAATGAGATCGTATTCCAACCCAGCATCACCCTCAGCACTTTGATAATAGGTTGTCGGGTCAGTTCGGGTTAAAACGTGTAGCACCCCTGCCCGCTTAATTTGTTCTAGCTTAGTTTGCGACAGTTTAGTATCACAATGACTGAGTAAAACACTGCATAGACAACCAATTAATAGTTTAAGTAAACGAATCAAGCGTGCCGCAAGCGTTTATACGCATTGATAAGCGCGTTGGTTGAGCAGTCATGACTGTCAATAAGTTCATCATTTTGCAATTCGGGCAGTATGACATTAGCCAATACTTTGCCCAGTTCTACGCCCATTTGATCAAATGGATTAATGTTCCAGACCACACCCTGCACAAAAATTTTATGTTCGTAGAAGGCTAATAATGAGCCGAGAGTTTTAGGTGTCATTTTTTCAAATAGAAAGGAGTTGGAAGGTTTATTACCGTCAAATACTTTAGAGGCAACCAATACCGAGTCGGCTTGTTCTTCAGGGGTTAATTCTGCTTTGACTTCGTCGCTAGTTTTACCCAGCATTAAGGCTTGCGGTTGCGCGAGAAAGTTGGAAATCAATACATCGTGATGATCTGGAAGCGAATAATGACTATTAGCAGCGGCAAGAAAATCACAGGGTATCAATTTAGTGCCTTGATGAATCAATTGAAAAAAGGCGTGTTGCCCATTCGTTCCAGGTTGTCCCCAGATAATTGGCCCCGTGCTGTAATCAACTTTTTCGCCGTTCATATCCACGCTTTTGCCGTTACTTTCCATATCGCCTTGTTGGAAATAATCCGCAAAATAACGCATAGATTGATCGTAAGGCAGTAAAGCGTGCGAATCGGCATCAAAAAAGTTGTTATACCAAACGCCTAATAAGCCCATTAATACAGGAATATTGTGTTCAAGCGGGGTATTGAGAAAATGTTGATCGGCTTCAAACGCGCCTTGTAACAGTTCTTCAAAATTATCCATACCAATATATAACGCAATGGACAAACCCACGGCTGACCATAATGAATAACGTCCGCCGACCCAATCCCAAAACTCAAACATATTGTCGGTGTCGATGCCAAACTTGGCGACATTTTCTGCATGAGTGGAAATAGCAACAAAATGTTTAGCGACAGCTGCGGAATCTTTGGCGTGGTCAAGAAACCAGTTTTTCGCTGATTTGGCGTTCATCATGGTTTCTTGCGTAGAGAACACTTTGGAAGCAACAATAAACAACGTGGTCTCAGGTGAAATTTGCTTCAATACTTCAACAATATTTGTTTGGTCGATATTCGACACATAATGCAGTTTTAAACTGCCAGAGCTATAAGGTGTTAGCGTCATGGACACCATTTTAGGCCCTAAGCCAGAACCACCAATACCAATATTAACCACATCGGTGATGGCTTTACCCGTGTAACCTTTCCATTCACCCGAACGAACGCGCTCACAAAATACGCGCATTTTTGCCAATACCCGATTAATATCTGGCATGACATCTTGTCCATCCATATAAACGGGTTTATTGCTACGATTACGCAACGCCGTATGCAGCACAGCGCGGTGTTCGGTGGTATTGATTTTTTCACCCTCAAATAGGGCTTTAGTTTTCGCGCTCAAGTTGGCATGATGAGCGAGGCTTATTAATAGTGGGAGTGTTTCTTCATTGACTCTATTTTTGGAGTAATCAAACAAAATGTCATTAAACGTCACGGAAAACTTATCAAAGCGTTGGTTATCCTGTTTAAACGCATCACGCATAGAATAATCTTTCATTTGCTGATAATGGTCTTGTAGTGCAATCCACGCGTTTGAATGAATCAAAGATGACATAATGTGACTCCGTTTAAATTAAATTTGTCTAAGTCTACGAAAAGGATGACAGGATAGCAATATTGAGTAAGATTATCACGCTATGCTTTGTGGTTGGCATTCGTTTGCTGCCACATAAAACCAAACATGATTTTAATTTTTCAACCCGTGTGCTAATTCAAAGGTGGTTAATATTATGAAAAGATTTTTTTTAAACGCGCTAATAATGTTCATTGCTTGCGCCATTTTATCCTGTTCAAAACCCATTCCTGCCGAGAAATCATCCTATATTGGTGAATGGCAATCGGCAATCATGGGTATTTTAATTACTCAAGATGGCAAGGTTTCCTACAAGCGTATCGAAAACGGAATCACAAAATCTGTGGAGGGCCCAATTAAAGCATTTGACGGTGATAACTTTGAAGTAGGTATCGGCCCGTTTACTACGATATTTGTTGTCACTGTTCCACCGCATCAACAAGATAATGACTGGAAAATGACGGTTGATGGTGTTGATTTGACTAAAAATCCATAGCCCTTTTTAAAACTAACCCCGACGATTTTTTATGAACAAAATTAATGCCAGTGTTGTAATTCCTAGCCATCGGTTTGACGTATCGAGTATGCGCCGCTTAATCCTAACGATAGATTTATTCTTAACTCAGGGCTTTGAAGTAGTGGTTGCGGATAACGCTGGTTTTATAGAAAAACAGCAACAATTACAGGCAGAATTTGGTGATACGATTGTCTATGCTGAAACCGAAGCGGATTGTAATGCTATGGATAATTTTTTAGCGGGATTTGCGGCGGCGAGTGGTGAATATGTGTTATTTGCCACTGACGATGACACTTTTTTCCCTGTCGGGGTAGCCGCTTTAGCGTACGCCATCACTAATTCAACAGGCTACGCGGGATTTTGCGCCCCGACGGTGCGTTATGCGCAAGAAGGTACGAGTGTGGCGGCTGTTCCCGATTTAAGCAGTGAATGTTTGTCGGAGCGATTAGCACAATGGATTACTTGTGATATTGCCGTGTGTTTTTATGGCTGTTATAGCCAACAAATCTGGCAGCGTTACTTTCGCTTTGCCGAGCAACATCCCATTAAACTGGCGCACCACGATCAATTATTGCGTTTTGTTATTGCAGATGCAGGGCAAATAGGCTGTCTTAACACCGCGTGGTTTGCTTATGATTACAGTAATTGGTCAAACAGCGACACGGCGCAGAACGCGTTAATTTATTACTACACCAAAGTGGGCTTTGATGACCGTATGCTTTATGTGCATTCCGTATTAGAAGGCTTGGAAGGCGCGTTATGCCAAATTAAATTGGATGAAGTGGCAGGGCGAGAATTTCAGTACGAGGCTATTAATGGCTGTTGGTGGGGCAGTTGGCGTGTTGCATTTGGGCAAATGATTGATAACAATCGAGACACGATGAACCCTGAGTTATGGCAATTATTAGAACCACTGGTCAATTACCTTACAAACCCAGAGGATGCCAATGTTTATCAGGTACTACAATTATTATCTGATTTTATGACAGGAATTTATGGCAGTGATAAAGGCTTGCAGGATTTTTGGTTGAATCAGGCGGCAGACAGTTTACGGATTTAATTCGCCGCTCCACTATGCTTCGCATACGCTACGACTCAAACCCGCTACAATGCGGGTTTTTTATTCACGAAAAATACACAACTCAAACCAACATGGCAAAAGCTAAAGTTACCAACGAAGAACCGTTAGAAAAACAACTCTGGAAAGCGGCTGATAAATTGCGCAAAAACATTGATGCAGCCGAATACAAGCACGTTGTATTGGGTTTAATTTTTCTCAAGTACATTTCAGACTCGTTTGAAGAACACCATGCCAAGCTGGTACAAGGCGAAGGTGAATATGTAGGTGCAGATCCCGAAGACCGCGACGAATACCAAGCCGAAAATATCTTTTTCGTACCGATTGAGGCGCGTTGGTCGTTTTTACAAGCTCATGCTAAACAGCCCAATATTGGTACATTGGTTGATGCAGCAATGGATGTTATCGAACACGAAAACGCCGCGCTAAAAGGTGGTGTTTTGCCCAAAGGATTTGCTAAATCAAACCTTGACCCAACCAGCTTAGGCGGCTTGATTGATTTAATCGCCAATATCGCATTGGGTGATGCTAAATCGCGTAGTGCCGATGTGTTAGGTCATGTGTTCGAGTATTTTTTGGGTGAATTTGCGTTAGCCGAAGGCAAACAAGGCGGACAATTTTATACACCGCGCAGTATTGTTGAATTGTTGGTTAATATGCTTGAACCGTACAAAGGGCGGGTATTTGATCCGTGTTGTGGGTCGGGTGGAATGTTTGTGCAGTCGGAAAAGTTTATTGAACAGCACCAAGGGCGGCTTGATGACATTTCAATCTACGGGCAAGAAAGCAACCAAACCACTTGGCGTTTAGCAAAAATGAACCTTGCCATTCGTGGCATTGATAGCTCACAAGTGAAATGGAACAACGAAGGCTCATTTTTAAACGACGCGCACAAAGACCTAAAAGCCGATTTTATTATTGCCAATCCGCCGTTTAATGTCAGCGATTGGAGCGGCGAATTATTACGCGGTGATGGTCGATGGCAATATGGCACACCGCCAGCGGGCAATGCTAATTTTGCGTGGTTACAGCATTTCATCTATCACTTAGCACCCAATGGACAAGCGGGCGTAGTGTTATCAAAAGGCGCGTTGACTTCTAAAAGCAGTGGCGAGGGTGAAATTCGCCGTGCCTTGATTGAAGACGGTAACGTGATTGACTGCATCGTTAATTTACCCGCTAAATTGTTTTTGAATACCCAGATTCCAGCGGCGTTATGGTTTATGCGGCGCGGTAGAGACGCGATTAATCGCGTCTCTAATGAAATACCTAAAGACGCGATAAATTCAGACGCGATAAAAGACGCGATAAAAGACGCGATAAATCGCGTCTCTACGGTAGATCGTAGCGGTGAAATTCTGTTTATTGATGCACGCAACCTAGGGCATTTAATCAATCGTCGTACTCGTGAACTATCCGAAGCGGATATAAAACAAATTGCCACGACTTATCACAACTGGCGCAATCCAGACGGCGACTATGAAGACATCAAAGGCTTTTGTTGTTCTGCATCCATTGAACGAGTCAAAGAATTGGATTATGTTCTAACCGCAGGGCGTTACGTCGGTTTACCCGATGAAGAGGATGATTTTAATTTTGTCGAACGGTTTAGTGCGTTAAAAATTGAATTTGCCGCGCAGTTAAACGAAGAAGCCGAATTGAATAAAGCGATTATGGAAAATCTGGCAAGGATTAAGTTATGAGTCAATTGAATACTGATTATTATGCCCGTTGTATTGCCACCTTAGACAAGGCATTTACTACCTTAAAACACTTAACAAGTGATGATGATTTATACGATATTTATCGCGCCGCGTGTGTCAAAGAATTTGAAATTATTCTTGAACAAACAGGAAAATTATTAAAAAAATGTTTAAAGCCTTATTTTGCCTCATCGAAACAAGTTGACCAGTTGAATTTTAAAGATGTGTTTCGTTATGCCGCCAAGCACGGCTTGCTTGAATTAGCAGAAGCCGAACGCTGGTTACAATATCGGGATAATCGTAATGATACCGCCCATGATTACGGTGCGGGTTTTGCCGATGATACGCTGGTGTTGTTGCCACAATTTATTCAGGATGCGTACCGTGTTAATGAGGTTATAAAAAATCAACCATGAATCAGATACTTTATTTACGCGAGCAAGACAGACTGCAATTAGTGCAGCTATTAGCCCATTATTTACCCGATGTGACGGCTTGGGCGTATGGTTCGCGGGTGAAGGGCGATGCACACGAGGCAAGCGATTTAGATATTGTGTTGCGTTCGCGCGATTTAAAACCGATTCCGATAATGGCGTTAGAGGATTTTTTGGAGGCGGTGCGGGAGTCAAATATTCCGATTTTGGTTGAGGCGCGGGATTGGGCGCGGTTGCCGCTCAGTTTTCATCAGGAAATTTTGAAAGATTATGTGGTGTTGAGAGAGGCTGAAAATTTGGCAAGGATTGAGTTATGAATGAGTGGCGGGAAGGAACTTTAGCAGAAATAGCTGAAATTATTATGGGTCAATCTCCAGAAGGAGAATTTTGTAATACAAGTGGAGTAGGCATTCCATTGTTAAATGGCCCAACAGAATTTGGGATTAAATATCCAGTTCCTGTTCAATTTACAGTTAATCCAAGAAAATTCAGTAAACCAAACGATATTCTTTTTTGTGTGCGTGGTTCAACTACTGGGAGAATGAATTGGGCTGACCAAATATATGCGCTTGGTAGAGGATTGGCAGCTATTCGACATAAAAATGGACAAGAATATAAATATTTTGTTAGAGGTATTATTGATTTTAATCTACCGCTTTTATTATCAAGTGCTACAGGCTCAACATTTCCAAATGTATCAAGAAATCAAATAGAAGAATTGGGAGTTTCAATTCCACCACTCCCAGAACAAAAAGCCATTGCCGCCGTTCTCAGTAGTTTGGACGATAAAATAGACCTGCTGCACCGCCAAAATAAAACCCTCGAAGCAATGGCTGAAACGCTTTTTAAACAGTGGTTTGTGGTTGAGGCGCGGGAGGATTGGGAAGAAGTAACATTAGAAGATATTACAACAAGAATTACTGATGGGGCGCATTTAAGTCCATCAACAGTTGAAAACGGCTTTCCTATGGCATCTGTTAAAGATATGCACCAATGGGGAATTAATATTGAATCCTGTCGAAAAATCTCTGAGTCTGATTTTAATGAATTGGTTCGCAATGATTGTAGACCTTTAAAAAACGACATCATTATTGCTAAAGATGGTAGTTATTTAAAGCACGTTTTCGTAGCAGAAAATGATTTAGATGTGGTTATTCTTTCATCTATAGCTATTTTGAGACCTAATGAAAAATATCATCCATTATTATTAGCTACGTTTTTAAAAATGTCTTCGACTAGAGAAGATTTGGAAAATATTGTGACTGGTGCTGTAATTCCTCGAATTGTATTAAAAGATTTTCGTAAATTTACAATTATTTTGCCGCCAAAAGATGTTCAAGAAAAAGCATTAAATATTATTGAACCAATTTATCTAAAATGTTGGCGTAATGTTGCACAAATCCAAACCCTAGAAACCATCCGCGATAACCTATTACCCAAACTCATGAGCGGCGAAGTGCGCGTAACGTAGAGACGCGATTTATCGCGTCTTTTATCACAATGAACAGCAACACTATAATATGTATCGTGTAAATCATAGATGCGATAAATTATAGACGCGATGAATCGCGTCTGGATTTATCGCGTCTTTTATCGCCAGATATATATTGGGCGTGGCGAATCATAGACGCGATAAATCGCGTCTCTACAGGGGAATTAATTTATGATTGATAAATATAAAGGTAAATATAGAATACCTTCTGCTCGATTAAAAAATTGGGATTATGGCTCTAATGCGCCTTATTTTGTAACTATCTGTACAGAAAATAAAATCTGTTATTTCGGTAATATCAAGGATGGGGAAATGCACTTGTCTGATTTAGGGCAGTTAGCCAATACATATTGGTTGGAAATAAAAAATAAATTTCCATTTGTTGTTTTAGACTATTTTGTTGTTATGCCAAATCATATACATGGCATTATTAATATAGATAAAAAATTAATAATCGATGACTGTAGAGACGCGATTTATCGCGTCTCCGATAATCGCGTCTCCGATAGCTCAATTGCTGATGAAAACGCAAATATCACAAACGCGATAAATCCAGACGCGATAAATCCAGACGCGATAAATCCAGACGCGATAAATCCAGACGCGATAAATCCAGACGCGATAAATCGCGTCTCTACGGTTAAACAAATTGGTGGAGTTACTGGAAATAATAATCCAATGTTGCATGAAAATTTATCACGTTTTATTCATTGGTATAAAGGACGGTGTACTTTTGAAATGAGAAAAATTTATCCTAAATTTTCTTGGCAACCACGTTTTCATGAACATATTATCCGTGACGAAGAATCTTATTTAAAAATAACAGAATACATTCAAACTAATCCGTTACGATGGCAGGAAGATAAATATTATGGCTAATGATATAAAAAATCTGGTTGATTTCTTAGGTGTAGGTAAAGCACATCGCCGTTTTTCTTCGGTAAAAGATATTGATAATTTTGTTTCAGATAATCGTGAGGTATGGGCGGATTTTTTAAATAGTTTGCCAGACAATCCAACAGGCGGTTTAAGTTCTGAAGAAATACAGGCTTATATAAATAAAGAACGTGCAAGTTGGGATGATAAGCAATGAGCCGTCTAACCGAATCCGCCGTTGAAGATTTCGCCATAAAATTATTTGAACGCTTAGGCTATCAATACATACACGCCCCCGATATTGCCCCAGACGGCAAGCATCCAGAACGTAGCCGTTATGATGAGGTGGTATTGATTGACCGCTTAACCGCCGCCGTTAAGCGTATTAATCCCAATATTCCAGAACTTGCCAGACAACAAGCCGTTAAAGACATTACCCGCATTCAATCCCCTGATACCTTAGCCAATAATGAAACGTTTCACCGCGCCTTAACCGAGGGCGTGAAAGTCAGTTATAACCAACACAGCCAAGAGCGCGGCGATTTAGTGTGGTTGCTTGATTTTGCCAATCCCGACAATAACGAATTCATTGTTGCCAATCAGTTCACGGTGATTGAACGTACAGACGCGATTAATCGCGTCTCTACCAAACGCCCTGATTTAGTGCTGTTCGTTAATGGTTTGCCGTTGGTGGTGATTGAATTAAAAAATCCCACCGATGAAAACGCCACCATTAAAGCCGCTTATCAACAGCTAGACACCTACAAACACACCATTCCTAGCCTGTTTACTTATAACGCCTTGCTGGTTATTTCCGATGGTTTAGAAGCGAAAGCGGGTTCATTGTCGGCAGATTTAAGCCGTTTTATGGCGTGGAAAAGTGTTGATGGACTAAGTGAAGTCGCACACGTCAGTCAGTTGGAAATTTTGATTAATGGGCTATTGAATAAAACCACCTTGTTGGATTTAGTACGGCATTTTGTGGTGTTTGAGAAATCCAGAAAGGAAGACCCGCAGACGGGCATTATCAGTATTAGCACGGTTAAGAAAATAGCGGCTTATCATCAATACTACGCAGTGAATGCGGCGATTGTTTCCACATTACGCGCAACCGCTGAACCTAATCTGGTGCAAGAATCACCCGAAAGTTATGGCGTGGGGAGCGTTAAAGACCAACCTCAAGGCGACCGAAAAGCGGGGGTGGTTTGGCATACGCAAGGTAGTGGTAAGTCTTTGTCGATGGTTTTTTACACGGGCAAAGTGGTGTTGATGCTGAATAATCCGACCGTGTTAGTGATTACTGACCGCAACGATTTAGACGATCAATTGTTTGATACCTTTGCCGCGACTACGCAGTTATTACGCCAAGAACCGAAACAGGCGGAAAGCAGACAGCAATTAAAAGAACTGTTACAGGTGGCTTCGGGCGGAGTGGTTTTTTCCACTATTCAAAAATTCCAACCCGAAGAGGGCAATGTTTATGATGCTTTATCAACGCGCCGTAATATCGTGGTGATAGTTGATGAAGCACACCGCACACAATACGGTTTTGCCGCTAGAACCATTGACGAAAAGAATGCTAATGGTGACGTTATCGGTAAAAAAGTGGTGTATGGCTTTGCCAAATATTTACGCGATGCCTTACCCAGCGCGACTTATCTAGGCTTTACTGGCACACCGATTGAAAAAACCGATGTTAATACGCCTAAAATATTTGGTAATTATGTTGATATTTATGATATTGCCCAAGCGGTAGAAGACGGGGCAACCGTGAGCATTTATTATGAAAGTCGGTTAGCTAAAGTTGCCTTGAGCGATGAAGGCAAACAACTCATTGCCGAATTAGACGAAGAACTGGAGCAAGACGAACAAGCCGAAACCCAACAAGCTAAAACAAAGTGGACACAAATTGAAGCCTTGGTAGGCAGTGAACAGCGTATAAACAATATCGCTCAGGACATTGTTAGCCACTTTGAAGCACGGCAAGAAGTGTTTGCAGGTAAAGGCATGATTGTCAGTATGTCACGCCGTATCGCGGTTGATTTGTACGAAGCAATCATCGAAATCAAACCCGAATGGCATTCAGACGATTTAAACAAGGGCGTGATTAAGGTCGTTATGACCGCCGCATCATCGGACGGTTACAAACTTGCTAAACATCACACTACCAAACAGCAACGTAGGCTATTGGCAACGCGCATCAAGGACAATAACGACGAGTTAAAATTAGTCATTGTTCGTGATATGTGGCTAACAGGCTTTGATGCACCCAGTCTGCACAGCTTGTACATTGATAAGCCGATGCAAGGACATAACCTGATGCAAGCCATAGCGCGGGTTAATCGGGTTTATCTGGATAAGCCAGCGGGTTTAGTGGTGGATTATCTAGGCATTGCCGCTGATTTAAAAAAAGCGTTATCGTTTTATTCGGATGCAGGGGGTAAAGGCGATCCAACTTTATTGCAAGAAGAAGCTGTATTACGGATGCAGGAAAGAATGGAAGTGGTCGTGGCGATGTATCATGGCTTTGCTTATCAGGATTATTTCACCGCCGACACGGGGCAGAAATTAGCGTTAATACTTGCCGCAGAAGACTACATTTTAAGCTTTGATAATGACCCAAAAGAAATTGGAAATAGAGGAAAGAAACGCTATATCGAGCAAGTAACCGCCTTATCAAAAGCCTTTGCCATTGCCATTCCACATGAACAGGCAATGGCAGTTAAAGACGAAGTGGCATTTTTTCAGGCAATCAAAGCACGGTTAGCCAAATTTGAGAGCATCGGCGGCGAAGGGCGCAGCAATGAAGAGCTAGAAACCACTATTAAGCAGATTATTGATAAAGCCTTAGTCTCTGAACAGGTGATTGATATATTTGACGCAGCGGGTATTAAAAAGCCGAATATTTCTATTTTGTCCGAGGATTTTTTAGCCGAAATTAAAGACATGAAGCATAAAAACGTGGCGTTGGAAGTGCTGAAAAAATTACTCAATAACGATTTAAAAGTTCGTGCTAAAACCAATCTGGTACAGAGTAAAACGTTGATGGAAATGATAGAAAACACCATCAAAAAATATCAAAACAAAATTCTAACCGCCGCCGAAGTTATTGATGAACTGATTAAAATCAGTAAAGTGATTGTTGCTTCCGATGATGAAAAACAACACATGGGATTAACGGATTTTGAATATGCGTTTTATACCGCCGTTGCTAATAATGACAGCGCGAAACAACTCATGCAGCATGAACAATTACGCGAATTAGCCGTTGTACTCACGCAAAAAATACGCGAGAACGCGTCTATTGATTGGACGATTAAGGAGAGTGTACGCGCTAAATTGAAAGTCATTGTGAAAAGGCTATTAAGGCAATATGGCTATCCGCCCGATATGGAATTGCTCGCCACTGAAACCGTGTTAAAGCAAGCTGAGATGATTGCTAATGAGTTGGTAGGGAAGTAAAACAGCGATAAATTACTGTAGGGGCAATCCCTTGTGGTTGCCCTAATAACAGGGCGGGTACAAGACCAGCCTCTACTTAACGACAAACGCGTTTAAGTGCAAATTGACAAGTAAAACAACTGCCTACGCCTAGTTGGCTGGTAATAATTAAACGTCCGTGATGACGCATAAGAACGTGTTTCACAATAGCTAAGCCTAAGCCTGTACCGCTCACTTTTTCTGGACGTTTAACTTCTACGCGGTAAAAACGCTCAGTAATTCGACTAATATCGGCTTTGGCAATGCCTTCGCCTTGGTCTTCAACACTTAGATTAACGCCCTTTTTATCTTGATACCAGCGTACTTTGACGACTGAATCGTCGGAAGAGTATTTAAGGGCATTGCCTAACAAGTTAGTAAACGCACTGCGCAATTCTTGTTCATCGCCCATGATGTGGGTGTCAGTTTCTAAAGTGAGTTCTATGGATCTGCCTGAAAGCGTATCGCCTTCTTGACAAATCTGGCTCAATAACTCAGGCACATTGACGCAGGTGGGTTTTTTCTGTTGCGTTTCCAATCGAGTTAAGAGCAATAAGTCATCGACTAGGTATTGCATACGCTCCGTTTGTCCGTGCATTTGTAACAGCGAGGTGGTTAATACAGGGGAATAGCCGTCATCTATGTCTTGCAGAGTTTCTAAATAACCTTTTAATACCGTTAATGGCGTGCGCAATTCATGGGAGACGTTGGCGACAAAATCTTTGCGCATTCGTTCCATCATTTTTATTTGCGTGACATCTTGGGCTAATAGCAAGCGTAAACCCGCACCGTAAGGCACAATGCGTACTGACAAGATCATCTGGTTATTGACGGGCGAAGGCACAATGACAGGTTCACTATAATCGCGTGAGTTGATGTAACGAATAAACTCTGGAAACCGAATTAAATTAGGAATGCGCTGCCCTTTATCGGCTTGCAGGAGTCCAAATACATCACGCGCAGCTTTATTCGTCCACTCAATTTCATCATTCGCACCTAAAACTATTGACGCATCGGGCAAGGCTTCGGTGGATTGACGAAATTGGTCAATCATTTTGGTGAGTTTCTTTTTCCGCTTTCTTTCATTTTTTCTGAGGCGGTAAACGTGGTAATAAATGTCCTCCCAAATACCTGTCACTTTAGGATAATTATTCCGCGCTCCTAAACTTAGCCACTTTTCAAAGCGGATGATTTGTCTAATTTGATAAATCAGTTTCGATAAAGTGAGCAATAACATCAGCGGCAAAAACAAGCCTGTCATTGCGCCGATAATAGCGACTAGAACAAATAACAACAGGGCGATGGTTAATTCTCTTTTCCAAGCTGACATAACGTTTAATCGACGAGAGAGAACCGATAACCAAAACCGCGTACTGTCTGCACCAATTCTTCACGGTTGTATTCCGCTAAAATTTTGCGTAAGCGGCGAATATGCACGTCAATCGTGCGTTCCTCAATATAGACACTACGCCCCCATACTTGATCCAATAATTGGGTGCGACTGTAGACTTTATCGGGATGCGTCATGAAAAAGTGCATTAAGCGAAATTCAGTCGGACTGACTTCCAGTTGTTTGTCACCGACACTGAACCGATGTTGTTCGGTATCCAGTGTTAAATCACCTAGCACAATAGAACTAGCACCCTGTAATTTGCCCGTTCTACGCAACACCGCACGAATACGCGCCACCAATTCTTTCGGTGAAAACGGCTTGGTCATATAATCATCGGCACCAATTTCTAATCCGCGTACTTTATCTTCTTCTTCACCGCGTGCGGTCAACAAAATAATAGCAATATCGCGATACATGGGTTCTTTTTTTAAGCGACGCGCCCATTCGACACCGCTGATACCGGGTAACATCCAATCTAATAGGATTAAATCAGGCAAGGCATCATCGAGTGCATTTTGTGCTTCTTGCGCATCTGCTGCCGCAACGGGTTTAAAACCAGCCTGTTCCAGCACCATGATTAACATGGCGCGAATGGCATCTTCATCTTCAACAACGAGAATATTACAATTAGACATAATTTAATGAGGATAAGCAGAAACTTGGTATTGTAACAAGCTACATATTACCCTTTTATGACAAAAAAAACCAAGTCTCAACGATTTAACAGGATTGGTCACTTAATAAAAAGTAGCGAACGATGAATAGAGAACAATTATAATGGTTCGCAGAATTCACTGGGTGTTCTATCCTTACAGCCTTTCTGCTAAGATACTGCCCGAATTCACACACTTCCACTAAAACTTTTTAGGTAATAATTATGACATTCGTAGTCACTGAAAACTGTATTAAATGTAAATTTACTGATTGTGTCGATGTATGTCCTGTCGATTGCTTCCACGCAGGGCCTAATTTTTTAGTTATTGATCCAGACGAATGTATTGACTGCACACTCTGCGAGCCAGAATGTCCAGCAGGGGCAATTTTTGCTGAAGATGAACTGCCCGAAGGACAAGAGCATTTTATTCAACTCAATGCTGAATTAGCGAAAGAATGGCCGTTGATTACTGACGTAGAATCGCCACTACCTGACGCTGATGAATGGAATGGCAAAGAAGGTAAGCTCGCATTTTTAGAACGATAATTTTTCATTACATCGTTCTGCCCACAGATTTAAGAATTAAAACTGTGTAGGTTGGGTTAGCGATAGCGTAACCCAACAGTTACTGGTGATGTGTTGGGTTACGGCTATCGCCTAACCCAACCTACAATTCTACAATTCCTACCCCTTCACCGCTTTTATCCCCCTAAAATTATGCACGCCGAATCCTGTACTTACGTTATTTTTGGTGCGACGGGTAATCTGTCGCGTATTAAATTAATGCCCGCTTTGTATCATCTCGACGTAGCAAATCGGTTGCCGAAAGGCACAAAAATTCTCGCCATCGGTCGGCGACCTTGGGATCAACAAAAATGGTTAGCTGAAGTTCATGAAATGATTCAGGCAAAAGCTAAAGAAGCCATTGATGAAGCAGTATTCCAGCGTTTTTGTGACCGTTTGTATTATCACCAAGGCGACATTCAGCAAGAACAATGCTACAGCGAACTCGCCACGGTTCTTAACGACAAAGCCAATAAGTTCCCTAAAAATATCGCCTTTTACTTATCCATTAGCCCGTCTGATTTTGGAAAAGTTATGGAAATGTTGAGTAATCAACATTTATTTGATGAAGACGCTGGCTGGCGAAGAGTGATTATTGAAAAGCCGTTCGGCTACGATTTAGACAGCGCACAAGCCCTACAAAAACGTATCGCCCACTACCTCACCGAAGAACAAATTTATCGTATCGACCATTATCTTGGTAAAGGTATGGTACAAAACGTGCTGGTATTCCGCTTTGCTAACGTCATGTTAGAACCTCTGTGGAATCGCAATTACATCGACCATATTCAAATCACTCATTCGGAAGAACTGGGTATAGACAGTCGCGGTGAGTATTACAACGGCTCAGGCGCGATGCGCGATATGTTGCAAAGTCATTTATTGCAATTGTTGACGCTGGTGACAATGGAACCGCCTGTATCTATGGAAGCAGAAGCGTTGCGTGATGAAAAGGTTAAAGTGTTAAAGTCCATCCGCCCTATTCCTAAAGAAGCAGTACACGCACAAGCGTTTCGTGGTCAATACAGTAAAGGTCATGTTAAAGGCGAAAAGGTCAACGGTTATTTGCAAGAAGACAATATCCCTGCTAACAGCGTCACTGAAACCTATGCTTCAATGAAGTTGTATATTGATAATTGGCGGTGGCGCGGCGTACCCATGTACTTGCGTACAGGTAAACGCATGACAAAAGCCCAATCGACTATTTCGATTTGTTTTCGTCATCCACCGTTGCAATTTTTCCGTGATACCCACGTTCAGTGCATGAACCCTAACTGGGTGATATTAGGCATACAACCCGAAGAATGTATTCGTATTGAAATGACGGTAAAAGAACCCGGCCTAGAAATGCAAACGCGCCAATCTAGCTTGGATGCCAGTTTCCGCAATGAAGACGAACAAGCCATTGATGCCTACGAAGACTTATTATTAGACGTACTCAAAGGCGACCGCTCGCTGTTTCTACGCTTTGATGAAGTGGAATATGCGTGGCGCATTGTTGACCCCATTCTGCAAACGTGGGCAATGGAACGCGACTATATCGCTACCTACCCCGCAGGATCATGGGGCCCTGAAGACAGCCGTTTATTTGATAAAGAAGCCCAATATTGGCGAACTAACCTAACCCCTGAGTGTAAATAAATGCAGAAATCTATTAACTGGCATCGTTTTGATACTGCCGATCAAGTCGCTACAGCGGCAGCTCGACAGATTATTGACGCAGCACAGCAAGCCATCGCCGATCACGGCAGGTTTAAACTGGTTTTAGCAGGTGGAACAACCCCTGAAAAAGTCTATTGCTTACTTGCCGACACCAATGCCGATTGGGCAAACTGGATTATTTATTACGGTGATGAACGCTGTTTACCTGTCGGTCATCCTGACAGAAACAACGTATTGGCTGAACAGGCATTTTTAAATAAAGTCTCTATTCCAAGTGAACAGATTTTTACCATTCCTGCCGAATCCGACCCAGTCACAGCGGCTAAAGACTATCAGCCCATTGTTGCCAATGCCTTACCATTTGACATGGTGATATTAGGTCTGGGTGAAGATGGGCATACTGCCAGCTTATTCCCACATCATGTTCATAATGAAGATGAGCTGACTCACCCCGTATTCAACTCGCCTAAACCGCCTTCTGAACGGGTGTCGATGAGTGCTAAAGCCTTGAGTGATACCACGCATTTATTGTTTTTAGTGACTGGCGCAAACAAACAAGACATCGTAAAAGCGTGGCGTGCAGGCGCAGATTTACCCATTGCCTCAATAGAACCTGACAACGCGATTGATGTGTATATTGATAGCGCCGCGGATAACGCTGAGTAATTTTGCTTATCGCTACTGCCCACTTTAAAAATGAAAAAGCCTCGATTGTTGTTAGCAATCGGGGCTTTTTGTTAAGCAGTTCAACACAGGAAGAATGATTGATGAACAGTAGAATAATCATATCGGTAGCCGCAACCTTGCTCACCGCCAATGTTTACGCGAACTGCGAAGGTAGCAAAACCCTGTTTTCTTGCCTCACGACTAAAGGCAAACAAATTGAAGTGTGCGATGCAGAAAAAACCATCGACTATTCATTTGGAAAACCTAATGGAAAAGCAGACATACTGGTTAAAGCACCGCGTGACCAAGCATCGACTTATCAGTGGGCAGGCGTGGGAAGAACGATGTCTTATGCGGTCGATATTCCCAATGGTACTGCAACTTACAGCGTTTTTTGGGGCGTTGATCGCCTCACTGAAGAACACGCCATCGAAGCGGGTGTTAATGTCTTAATCAATAACGAGTTAGTGACTACGGTGAACTGTTCTGGTAAAGACGTTATCAGTAACATTGAAGGGGTTAATTTAAAACCAACGGAGTAATTTATACCGAACATTGAAGTAATTACCATAACCGCATTTACCGCTATAAAACCTCACACTAGGAGACGACCATGCAAGCCAAACCCGCAACAACCAGTGTAAAAATTCACGACATTATTGAAACCCGCTGGAGTCCGCGTGCTTTTAACCCTGATAAAACTGTGAGTCATGATGATTTATTGGCACTACTAGAAGCGGCGCGGTGGGCTTCTTCTTGCTTTAACGATCAACCGTGGCGGTTTGTGGTGTGCGATAAAAACACTGATACAGACAGTTGGCAAAATGCGTTCAACACCTTGGCAGAAAGAAATCAATTGTGGGCGAAAAACGCGCCTGTGTTGTTATTGTCTGTCGCTATGAACAATTTTAATCACAACGACAAACCTAATCGTTGGGCAATGTACGACACAGGCGCGGCGGTTGCGAATCTGTGCTTACAAGCCACTGCATTGGGTTTAGTCGTGCATCAAATGGGTGGTTTTGATGGCGAAAAAGCGCGTGAGCTGTTTCATTTACCCAGTGACTGTACACCAATGGCAATGATGGCGGTGGGTTATCAAGCCGATGCCACCGTGCTTGATGACGACTTTAAAACCATTGAATTAGCTGAGCGGTCTCGCGCTGCATTGTATGAACGCTTTTATGCAGGACGCTGGGGCAAGGAAATCGAGTAATTGCTGCGATTGCCAGCCCTTAAAAGACTGGCAGTCGTTATTTCAGATAATTTAAAACTCAGATATACTTCAAAAACTACCCATTTTTAACATTAAACTAATTATGAATTCATCTGATAAGCCAATATTCAACCCCTCTCAACAAGTCATAGAGCAGGCAAATGTTAAGGAATATGACAACAATTATGCAGAGTCTATTGCCAATCCCGTTGCTTTTTGGGAGCAACAAGCCGAAACATTGGAATGGATGCAAAAGTGGGACACCGTATTGGATGACAGTAACCCACCATTTTTTAAATGGTTTGCGGGTGGTAAAACTAACATTATTTTAAATGCCATCGACCGCCATTTAAAAACGGCTAATCGCAATAAATTAGCCATTATTTGGGAAGGTGAACAAGGGGATGTCAGGAGTTTTTCATATCACGCTTTAAATCGTGAAGTCTGCGAATTTGCCAATATCTTAAAAGCAATGGGAGTCAGAAAAGGCGACATAGTCACTATTTACTTACCGCAAATTCCCGAACAACTGTTTGCCATGCTCGCCTGTGCCAAAATTGGCGCGGCGCACAGCGTGGTTTATGGCGGTTTCAGTCATGAAGCCTTAGCGGATAGAATCAATGATGCCAATAGTCGTGTGGTCGTCACAGCGGATGGTGGTTTTAGACGCGGTAAATCTAGCAACTTGAAAGAAATTGTCAATAAAGCCTTGGAACACACGCCCACCGTGGAAGTGTGCATCACCGTCAAACGCACGGGTGTCGAGGTATTCATGGAAAATGACCGTGATTATTGGTTTCACGATTTAAAAAGCCTGCCCATTGCCTCTGCACAGTGCGAAACTGAAATTATGGATTCCGAGGATATGTTATTTATTCTCTACACCTCAGGCTCTACAGGTAAACCTAAAGGTTTGGTGCATACGCATGGCGGTTATAGTGTGTACACTGCCACCACCCACAAAATGGCATTTGATATAAAACCCGACGACCGTTGGTGGTGTGCCGCTGATCCTGGTTGGATTACGGGGCATTCTTACATCGTTTATGCCCCGCTGATTAATGGTGCGACCATCTTTTTATACGAAGGTGCGCCTAATCATCCCTATCCGAATCGCTGGTGGAAGATGATTGAAAAATACGGTATCAACATTTTATACACCTCACCCACCGCTATTCGCGGCTTAATGCGTTATGGCGAATCGTGGCCGAATAAGCATGATTTAAGCTCCTTGCGCTTATTGGGTTCAGTCGGTGAACCCATTAATCCAGAAGCGTGGAAGTGGTATTACAACGTAATTGGCAAAGCGCAATGCCCGATTATTGATACTTGGTGGCAAACCGAAACAGGTGGTTTTATTATTTGCCCCATTCCAGTGTTACCGTTAAAAGCAGGTTCTGCAACCAAACCCTTTTTTGGTATTGAAGTCGATATAGTCACAGATGCTGGTGAAAAAGTAGCCGTGGGTGAAGAAGGCAATTTAGTAATAAAAACCCCGTGGCCGGGTATGGCGCGGACGGTTTACCAAGACCCAGAACGTTTTCAAGACCTGTATTGGCAAAAATATTCACAACAGGGTTGGTATCATTCTGGCGATGCTGCCCGCGTAGACGAAGACGGCTATTATTGGATTATTGGCAGAACTGATGACGTAATTAAAGTCAGTGGCTATCGATTAGGCTCAGCAGAAATTGAAAGTGCGTTAATCACTCATCCAGCGGTTGCAGAATCGGCTGCTATTGGCTTACCGCACGCGCTAAAAGGCTATGCTATTCATTGTTATGTGGTACTGCGCAAAGGTTACGAACCCAGTCCCGCACTGGAAAAAGAACTCAGAGAATATGTTGGTGAAGTCATGGGCGCGATAGCCCGCCCTGAAGAAGTCGTGTTTATTGAGGTGTTGCCGAAAACCAGAAGTGGAAAAATTATGCGCCGCTTGTTGAAGGCGCAGGCACTCGGTCAAGACATTGGAGACATAAGTACGCTGGAAGATTAATAATGGGTGGGCAAGATAGATTCGTAACGGATAAGGTCTTTTAAAAGTTTTAGAGTTTGACTCCTGATTTCAATCCGAATGGTGAGAGACGAACCCCAACAAAAACAAGAACTGTGTAAGTGCTGGGGTTCGCTATCGCTTACCCCAGCCTACGGGCTGTAGAGACGCGATTTATCGCGTCTATGCTTCGCCTCGCTCAATATGTATTGGTGATAAAAGACGCGATAAATCGCGTCTCTACGTTACCCGCACATCGCCGCTCATGAGTTTGGGTAATAGGTTATCGCGGAGGGTTTCTAGGGTTTGGATTTGATTATGATTAATTTCAATTTTATTCCAATTATCCGATGCTATTTTTGCAAATTCATCCAGTTTATTTTTAGGTGGCAATTGAAATTCTATTTTTTCAATATCAGAAGGTTTTAAAGATGGATAAGTAGATGTTGAACCTTCGGCTATTGAATGTAAATATTCGGTCATTTCATCTGTAGTAAGGAGAATATAAATAAAATAAGGGTCGATTTTATGACAAGTTAAAACACAAAAACCAGTTGAAACCACAAGATTATTTTTAGGATTTTTAATTATGCCAAAATGTTTTTGATTCGGTCTAACTGTTGAAATTAAAACATCATTATGTTTAACCAGTCTTCTTGCTCTGCTTGGTGCTTCTTTCAAACTTAATAATTGAATACCATTAATTTTTCCCTCTGTTAATGAGCTGGTATCAAGATATTCTATAAACTGTTGGTCGTAACTATTGTTCACTGTTTTTTCGTTTGTTGTTACAAAATCACCAACTGTGACAAACTCCCAATCCTCCCGCGCCTCAACCACAAACCACTGCTTAAAAAGCGTTTCAGCCATTGCTTCGAGGGTTTTATTTTGGCGGTGCAGCAGGTCTATTTTATCATCCAAACTACTGAGAACGGCGGCAATGGCTTTTTGTTCTGGAAGTGGTGGAATTAAAATTGACACTTTTTTAAAATCTTTAAGGACTACTCTAGGAATTGCAGAGCCAGAAATATAATTATTTCGCATTACATACTGACAATCTGGAGCTAATAAAAAATAACGGACAAAAACAGAATTGTAATTTGATAGCAGTCTAACTATTGCAATCGAAGACAGTAAAACTAATTCCTCTTTTTGATTAAATACAAATATAAGGTCAAGACAATTCGCCCCATCTTTTGAAATTAAAATATCACCATTTTTAGGCTGGCAACCTTGGGCAACAAGTTTATCAAAATCATCTAATGAAATTAATTTACAATCTGAAAAATCAAATCTGTTATAGGTCATATCTTTAACAGAACACATATATTTTCCAGATGTTTGAGGCTTTGGTGATAAATGAGAACCATCTGTTATTTTTTCTGATATTTCACCAAGAGTTAAAACTTGCCATTTAGATGGAACTCTTCCATATTCTGTTTCTTGCCACTCACTCATAACCCTATCCCAATATTCACCTAGAAACCCATGCCCGTAGAGACGCGATTTATCGCGTCTATAACAATAAAAGACGCGATAAATCGCGTCTCTACAATATCAATCCTTACCCTGTCATACCATATGTTCCTGTAACCATTCTCTCAGCCCGCTGTGCGCGAATACCCGCTACACGGTGTATTTAGTGGCGTAAATAGTCATTTCCAAACAGAGAGACCGTGAAAGTATTGGTTATTGGAGTCAAAAACCATGATTTTTTACTCTAACTTTCCTTAAGGATCAATAGGTTAAAAATTCAAGAAAAGGGTTTTTAACCAATTTTCGGAATACTTTCACAAATTCCAGAGCTTGGGAACGAGACGTTTATGGGGCTAATACATCACCGTGCATTTTTACTATCCAAGGTTTATTTTTTCTAAGTTCAGAGGGTAAATCAGTAATCGCTTGTTTGGCTTCCGCAGTGGATGCGTAACTGCCATAAACCACGACAAAAATACGTTCCGATTTTTTAATTTTATCAGTCATAATCAGTGGATTCAGGGTATCGCGCCACGATTCCATAAACTGCTGCACATCTTTTTGTTTGGGCGAGCCTATCAACTGAACAGCATAATAATCAGTTAGGGGGGCTGATGGCGTAGAAAACACATCAGTGGTTTGAGCCGTAACTGCTGGCGTCATAACCGTTAACTGTGTGGCAACAGGTTCAGTTACCTGCGGTTCATTTGACTGAGCAACGAGGGATGCAGGTGCTGGTATTTCTGTGGGCTGCGCCTTTGGCATAATAGCAGGTGGTTGTGCATCAACCATTTTGAATTGATCGTTGTTATTGGCGGCAGTTTGCACGGACGCAGCCTTTATTTCGACCAATAATTCTTTTGCAGAATCATCACCTTGCGAAGCAGCAGCGGTCAGCCATTTTTTAGCGGCGGTAGCATCTTGCATCATTCCCGAACCTCTCCAGTACAACACGCCTAAATTATATTGTGCATTGACATTGCCTTGCTGTGCCGATTGTTCAAACCATTTGCTGGCTTCAGCAATATTGGCTTTACCACTTAAGCCCTCTAAATATAAATAAGCTAATTTTAATTGTGCTTCACTGTGACCGCTGGTAGCCGCTAAGACTAGCCATTTTTCGGCTTCTTGATAATTCTGTGCGATGCCTTTGCCCTGCCAATACAAAAGAGCTAACGCATATTGCGCTTCTACAGTATCTTTTGAAGCACTTGAATGCCATTCAAAATCGCCTGTTACGGTTGACTTTTGTTCGGCGATGGCTTTCCACGCCTTCAGTGCTGTTTGATAATCGCCTTTCTCGTAGGCTGTAACGCCTTCGTTAAAGCCCGCTTGGCAAACCAAACTGACTGAGCATAATGCTATCGACAGTAAATATTTTTTCATATAATGACGACCTTAATCACACGCGTGGTGATTTTTTGTAACACATTTAGTCCGTAGATGTATGCAACTGACAACTAATCATTACCCCGCAATTATTTTAATCCAACGCTTGCTTACCCAACCAGAATTGCATTTACCTTGATATGGCTGAGCGGGACGCTATGCCACAATCCATATCTTTCGGACCTTTAGTATAAATAATTCCCAGCTACTTGCTGTCTGATGATCGCGTACGTTGGGTTAAATTGCGTAGCTTGGTAGGATGGCTAGAGGCGATAGCCGAAACCCCATACGCATCAACTTAAGAAATTATGACTTAAATCAGTTAGCTATGATCTAAATGAGGTTTAACATTATAGATTTGAGGATAATGATATGAACAGTTTATATTCAAAAGTAGCAAAAGTATTACAGACGATTTTAAATAACAAAGCAACTGAGTTAGCAAAAAGCAGTGGATTTATAAAGCTCTTGCTATTTGGCTGACGGCAAAACCCTGAGTCATCGTTAGAAGGCTTAGTGAGGGCAGGGTTTAGCCATGAGGTGATAATCAGTGCGCAAGGCTTGGATAAACGATTTACTGAGAAGGCGGCAGAGTTTGTCAAACGTGTGTTAAAAGAAGCACTGGGGCAAATGATAAAAGCCAATATGGTGGTGGACGTAGAAATTTTGCAGTGGTTTAACCATGTCTAGGTTGCGGATAGTAGCGTGATAGCGTGATAACGTTGCCCGATGAATTGCATGAACACTAGCAAGGTACGGGTGGAGCGAGCGGCAGTAGTCGGTCGGCACTCAAACTGGATACTAGTATCGAGTTAAACAAGGGACAGTTGCAGTGTGGGTTGCAACAAGTTGCAACCCAGCTACACAGTTATTCATTTTATATTCAGTTTGTCTGTATAGTATTTCCAAACAAGTAGCCACCTCATAAAAATCAGTATATGACAATCATCCGCACGCCACACACTGCCACGTCTACACATTCTTTAAGACATAAACCCATCAAAACCGACCCCTCACTGTATTCATGGCAACGTTGTTTTGCGCGGGGTGTCGATTATGCCATTTGCGGCTTGCTCATCATTATCGTCTTACCTGTGCTGATGACACAGCCGTTGATGCTGATGTTTTTCATTCCCTTATTGTGGGTTATCCTAGAACCCATTTGTCTATTAATATGCGGCACTACCGTTGGAAAAGCCTTGTTTGGCTTGCGGCTAATCAGCTACCACACTAAACCTAAATACTTTTGGCGCAGTATTGCCGTGTGGATTGCTGGTATGGGGTGCGGCATCCCTGTCATATCGCTTTTGACGGCATTAAAGACAGCTATGACTTTGCAACAAAAAGGAGAGGCTTATTGGGATAACCGATTTGGATTTCAAGTCATAGCCGAACCCGCAAGTATTATGCGCACAATGTTGCTCACTATTGCCGTTATGTTGATTGTTGCAGCGTCTGGAATATGGAAAAAAGCAACTTACTTAGAGGAAATTCAGGTAGCACACATAGCTGCAACCACACCACCTGCGCAAACTGAAGGCTGTACAGGCGATTGCTTAAATGGCTTTGGAACTTATGTGTATGTCGATGGCAGTCAATATGAGGGTTATTGGAAACAGGGTGAACACAGTAAAGAAGACCCTGCTTTAGCTTTAACACCTCCCCCGCCACCACCAGCAGAAAATCAAGTGAAGCAAACACCTGAGATTACCGCACAGCCCCAAGGAACTAATATCCAACTGAATATTTCACCCGAAGCAGCACAACAATTAATAGCGGAATACAATAAAACTGCCAAAACACCGATTGAAATAGATAGTTCCTCACAAGAACAATTAGCACGGTCTAAAGCTAAAGGGGAAGCACAAAGACAAGCGGAGTATGATGATATACGCGCCAAAATATCGGAAAAAAATTCTATCATCGTACAAAACTCGTCAAACCATGCAGACCGTTTGGAACGCATAGCAAAAGACGAGGAAGAAAAAGCAAGACAAGCGCATCAAACTATACCTGACAACTATGCTAGGGATGCTCAATACGCTAGAGCTGTCGCAAACGAAGAACAACGTCACGCCACATTTTCTTTAACAGATGCGCAAGTACGAGAAGCACGCGAAGAACACATTAGACAGCTTTACCGTACCATGCCAGTTGATACCTTCTCTACATCTGGAATGGCACGATAAATAAACATCACTGCCTACAAAGAAAAATCCCCACCCTTATACCTTGATTCTGAACTTCAAAAAGGACAGAATCCCCGACTGATCATGGGGAGGGTAATAGGGAAGTCGAGTCCATCCTTAGGCAACTCGTAAGATGATGATATGGCACTAATCAATTCTAATCGTCACGGCTTTACTTTCTGTGTAATGCTCTAATACAGCCGCGCCCATTTCCCGACCCCAGCCTGATTGTTTGTAGCCACCAAACGGTAAGCCTGCATCGAAAATATTGTAGCAATTTACCCACACTGTCCCCGCTTGTAACTTATTGGCGAGTGTATGCGCTTTGCTCAAATCGCGTGTCCAAATTCCTGCTGCTAAGCCATAAATAGAATCGTTGGCTAAACGAACCAGCTCATCATCCGCTTCTTTAAACGGCATGGCGACAATCACAGGGCCAAAAATTTCTTCTTTCACGACTTTCATGTCGTGGGTGGTATTGATTAACACGGTGGGTTCAACAAAATAACCCGCACCTGCGCGTTGTTTACCGCCTGTCACCGCCCGCGCTCCTTCTTCTTGACCAGATTGCAAATAACTACACACGCGTCTGAGTTGAATGTCGGAGACTAAAGGACCCATTTCAGTTTGCGCATTTAAACCCGCTCCCATTTTGATATTTTTAGCGATAGCCGCTACACCTTCGACCACTTCATCAAATATCTCTTGTGCGACATAAAGACGTGAACCCGCACAGCAACACTGCCCTTGATTAAAGAAAATCCCACTGGCAGCTCCTGCAATAGCGCGTTCTAAATCGGCATCACGCAAAATAATACTGGGTGATTTGCCGCCTAATTCTAAAGACACCCGTTTTAAATTACCTGTTGCCGCTTTGACAACCAGCCTACCGACTTCGGTTGAGCCTGTGAAGGCAATTTTATCAACGTCTGGATGTGCGGCTAATGCCGCGCCTGCGGTTTCACCAAAGCCAGTGATAATGTTCACCACGCCGTCTGGTACGCCTGCTTCTTGGAAAATTTCACCCAAACGCAATGCGGATAATGGCGTTTCTTCAGCGACTTTTAACACCACCGTACAACCTGTAGCTAAGGCAGGAGCGAGTTTCCACGCTGCCATTAACAACGGAAAATTCCACGGAATAATCTGCCCAACCACGCCCACAGGTTCTAAACGAGTATAAGAATGATATTGCGCAGAGGGCGTGTAAGGCACAGAAAGTGGAATGGTTACACCCTGTAATTTGCTCGCCCAACCTGCCATATAATGAAAAATATCAGCAGCAAGCGGTACATCCGCCGCTCGCGCCACGACCACAGGTTTACCGTTATCTAAGGATTCTAATTCGGCTAGTTCATCGGCATATTTCAAGATTAAATCGCCAATACGCCATATTAATTTGCCGCGCTCAGAAGGTGACATCCCCGACCACACTTTGCTTTCTAATGCCTGTCGCGCCGCTTTAACGGCTTTATCAATATCCGCTGCATCGCCTTCCGCAACATGAGCGATAACTTCTGCGGTGGCAGGATTGATAACTTCAAATGTTTTGCCTGATACGGCGGCAACCCACGCGCCATTGATGAGAAGTTGTTTGGGCTGACGAATAAAGTCAGTGGTTGTAATACTTAGACTGGTCATGATGTACGCCTCATTATTTAACAAGAGAGAAGTATATTCAGCAAACGATTGATTATGAAAATCGAAGCTGTCTAGTAGTGTACGAGTGTGCTAGGTTATTTGAAATATAAATGTACAAAGTGTGAAAAATTCGCTCAATGCTAACCTTGTAGACACCGCTGTGCTTGTCAGAAACGCCCGTCCTGCGCTACCGCTTGGATGGGCTTATTCTAACCTACGCTGCTGTCGATTTTTGTTGGGTTGCCAAAAAGCGGAAGCCCAACCTACGCACCATCACGCAACCATTGCGCTACCGCCTTAGCGTAATAAGTCAAAATCGCATCACTGCCTGCGCGTTTAAAGGCTAATAACGATTCCATTACGACTGCTTTTTCATCTAGCCAACCATTCATAGACGCGGCTTTGAGCATAGCGTATTCACCGCTGACTTGATAGGCAAAGGTTGGTACGCCATATTGATCTTTAACGCGGCGAATAATATCTAAATAAGGCATTCCAGGTTTTACCATCACGATGTCCGCGCCTTCTTGCAAGTCCAGTTGAATTTCGCGTAGGGCTTCATCAGAATTAGCCACATCCATTTGATAACTGTGTTTATTGCCTTTGCCTAAGTTTCCCGCTGAACCGACCGCGTCTCTAAACGGGCCATAAAAAGCGGACGCATATTTAGCGGAGTAAGCGAGTATCAGGGTGTTCACATAGCGTTCAGTTTCTAAAGCTACTCTTATCGCACCGATACGCCCATCCATCATGTCAGAAGGGGCGACTATATCCGCACCTGCTTCGGCATGAGATAAGGCTTGTTTGACTAAGACGGCAATAGTTTCGTCATTCAATACATAACCTGCCTCGTTGATGAGTCCGTCTTGTCCGTGGGTGGTAAACGGGTCTAGGGCAACATCGGTAATAATGCCTAAGTCGGGTAAAGCCTGCTTTAAGGTTCTAACGCTACGTTGTACTAAGCCGTCAGGATTATAGGCTTCTTGGGCATCGTCGGATTTTTTGTCAGCGGAAATGACAGGAAATAAGGCAATCGCAGGAATGCCAAGCGCGTGAATGTCATGAGCTTGTTCAACAAGCAAATCCAGTGAGTAACGTTCAACATCTGGCATGGAAGCAATGGTTTGTTGTTGATTATTGCCTTCAATGACAAACATTGGATAAATGAGGTCATCAACAGATAATTGATTTTCGCGCATTAAGCGGCGAGAAAAATCGTTGTAACGCATTCTTCTCATTCGGGTGGGCATTGTGATGTTATTATATGTCATCTTATTCTGGGCTTCACGGTTAGGGATATGAACATTACTGGCTAAGTTATCAGGGGGTTACGGTTCATTATATCGCTGATAGTGGTAAGCAAAGAGTAAGAATATTACCAGTTTTATTTTTAGAGGGTTTTATGAAAGCTAAACACACTACATTATTCGGATTGCTTGCGATATTGTTAACATTGTTGCCATTTTCTGGCGTGACAGCGGCTGAATTAGCTGCACCACAACAAGCAATTGCTGCTGCTTCCGATCAATTACAACAAAAAATGCAGGATAAAAATTTTGTTAAAGATTTTACGCAGGTGACGCAGTTCGTTAATACCGCGATTTATCCGCATACAGATTTCGATAAAATTTCAGCATTGGTGTTAGGAAAACTGTGGAAAACAGCAACACCTGAAGAACAAGAACGTTTTAAACATGAGTTTCAAACACTGTTAATCAGAACATATTCCCGCGCTTTCGTTGAATTTAAAGAATGGTCAGTCCATTATTTGCCGCTAGAAATGGAAGCAGGCGCGACTAAAGTCATCGTCAAAACCGAAGTGTTACAACCTGGTATTCAACCAATCGGCGTGGATTACCGCATGGCGTTAAGTAATGGTGAATGGAAGGCTTACGACATCATGATTGAAGGTGTAAGTTTAGTAACTAACTATCGCGCCACTTTCAGCAATGAAGTAGAAACCAAAGGTTCATTATCCGCAGTGATTGATGGATTAGCTAAACGCAATGCCGAGGCACTGACGACAGCAAAAAACTCCTAAAGGAATGACGGTAATTTAAACGCCATTCCTATCACGTTGCAACTAACGACCCTGTCACCTTAGTGGCAGGGTCGTTTTGTTTTTGGTAGCCCATAAAAATGGGTAACGCTACATAGACCTTCTTCAAATGTTCGATTATCAAGATTTATATGACGCGCTACTCGCCGCAAACGCCGATGCGTGGGTTGAGTTATTACCCGCACAACTAGCACACGCTTTTGATACTGCCCAGCATGGCGATTTGCTACGCTGGCAAACACACATCAATCAACTTCCTAAACTCACGCCATCACAACGCTTGTTGAACAACGATGCGGTGCAAATCGGTTGCGCGGCAGATTTAAGCGTGGATGAAAAAAATCAACTCGAACACTGCTTGAGAGTATTGCATCCGTGGCGCAAAGGCCCGTATCAACTATTCGACATTCATATCGATACCGAGTGGCGTTCTGATTGGAAATGGAATCGTTTAAAACAGCACCTTGCACCGCTGGAGCATCGGTTAGTATTAGATGTCGGTTGTGGCAATGGCTATCATGCGTGGCGTATGTTGGGGGCAGGCGCAAAAAGAGTGATAGGCATTGATCCTACGTTGCTCAGTGTGATGCAGTTTCAACTGATTAAAAAACTTTATGGTGACGCGCCTATTGATGTGCTACCGCTAGGTATAGAAGCTGTACCTTGCAATCTACACGCCTTTGACACCGTGTTTTCGATGGGTGTGTTATATCATCGCCGCTCACCTATCGACCATCTGTTAGAACTAAAAGGCTGTTTGCAACAAGGCGGGGAATTGGTGTTAGAAACCTTGGTCATTGATGGTGGTTTAGGTGACGTATTATTGCCTGAACACCGTTATGCAAAAATGCGTAATGTTTGGTTTTTGCCCAGCTGTGAAACCTTAATAAGCTGGCTAAAACGTTGTGGTTTTAAAAATGTGCGTTTAATTGATGTCACGACCACCCGCATTGAAGAGCAACGTAGCACCGAATGGATGCAGTTTCATTCGCTACAAGATTTCCTGCATTCGGATAATCCACAATTAACATGTGAGGGCTTGCCCGCTCCGAAACGCGCGATTTTTATGGCTAATGTCTAGTACAGTGTTGATTTATCCATACGGGCGCGAATGAATTCGCGCCCACAAACTTGAACATTAACGCTCTTCTAACGCGGAAAGTTCGTTGTCTGTTTGTCGTAGGCGCGAGGAAATTGCTTTAGCGATACGCGCGAAAACTCGTACACCTAGCACCGCATTGTCATAAACCCGAATGTTAAACTTTTTTCTCGACAGCACATAAAGCTCACAATCAGTTTTAGCAACCGCATTGGCAGACCGTTGTTGGTAATCAATAAATCCCATTTCACCAAAATAATCGCCGCGCGAGAAGGTCGCTACATGATGATATTTATCGCCTTTTAGCGGCAATAAAATTCGCACCGTACCGCGCCGAATCAGAAAAAGTTCATCGCCGTCATCACCTACTGAAAATACTGCCTCACCTGCACTAACCGTACGTTGATAGACGCACTCACGCAAGGCGTTAATAGTCGCTTCATCCATATTGCGCAATGCTTCAATATCATCAAGCTCGAATAACAATTCATCTGGTTTTTCAATCCAACCCCATGCGTGAAGAATGTGGTTTTCCATCCATTCTATGCCTTCATCGCGGGTTTCAAAGATGTGAATACCCTCATTATTCAATAAACCGACATCCGTCATATAACGTTGCAAGTTTTGTTCACCCAGTAAACCAGAGGGCATTCCACTAAACAACAGACTACCGCCATGTTCTTTTAGCCTGTCGTGCATTAAGGTAAATAAATGTGTTGCCGTGTAATCCAGAGACTGTACACGCCGCATATCAAAAAGTAGCCATTTCTTAGTGCATAAATCAGCCTCTAATTGGGTAAATAAATAATCAGTCGTGCCAAAAAATAAATTACCGTGTAAATCAATGACGGCTGCTTCGTCACCGTGTTCTTGTAAAATGGCATTTTCTGACTCAAGGCGATAGGTTTTAGAGGATACGTCTCTTAATGTTGCTCGTCGCCGTAATACGGAAATACGAATTTGATCACGAATAAATAATAAGATGGCAAGCCCGATGCCTGTTCCCGCCGCCGCAATTAAGCCAACGCTTTCAGCAACAATAACCACAGCGGCAATCACCGCAAAATCAAAACGAGTTTCCTTGGTTTTCAGTAACAGAAAGGCTTTCCAATCAAAAATACGAAAAGCAACGACTAATAAAACCCCCGCTAAAGCACTAATTGGCACCCACGCGATTAATGGTGATAACACTAATATGGCTAATAGCATTAGCCCACCTTCAATAAAACCCGATAGGGTTTTACGTCCGCCACTGCTAACATTCACCAATGTCGCACCCATTGTGCCTGCCCCTGATAGTCCGCCTGTCATAAAAGCGGCAAGATTGGCTAAGCCCTGCCCTAATAATTCACGATTAGAATCATGGCGATTTTTAGTCAGTGAATCCAGTATCACGCAGGTTTTAAGCGTATCAATAGACAGTAGTGCGGATAAGGCAACCGCTGAATGTACGACTATATTCAAATCGGTTATATGAATGTCCGTTATGGACATAAAGCGTCCTTTAACTGTTTCTAAGAAAGAAACCCCTTTAGGAATAGCCCCGACCACTAGCGAATTGGCATCCAGCGATAATAACTCAGGCAGCCATAATCCAAGCACGAAATAACTGAGAATACCCGCGCTTAAACCCATGATGGTGGCAGGTATTTTTTTCGTCAATTGAGGCGATAGGCACATCGCGGTAATTGTCACCAAACCAACAACAATGCCTTGCCATTGCCACAAATTAGGTGATAGTAAGCCTTGAGTTAATGTCTCGCCTTTTGGTAAACCCAATAATTTAGGCAGTTGTCCGATGGCAATAATCAAACTGACACCTGATAAATAACCACTGACGACGGGAAAAGGAATGTATTTGATGAGTTGCCCACCTTTTAACAAACCATAAAGCACTTGTAATAAGGCGGCTAACAGCGCGGTTAAGGCAAGTAATCCAGAAATACGCTCAATGGCAATGCCTTGCCTAAGCAAATCCACCGCCAGCGCGGACAAAATGGCAGCGGCAGGGGCGCACGGCGCGGTAATTAACGCAGGCGTTCGCCCCACTAAAGGGGCAACTAAACCCAAAACAGCCGCGCCCATCATGCCAACAAAAGCCCCTTCACCGACTAACTGCGGCGAGATGGCTGAAAATACCAGCACGCCAAACGCGATAGAAGACGGTAAGGTCACTAACATAGCGGCTAAGCCGCCCCAAAACTCGTTTATAAAATGACGGTTCATCACAATAGTCCTATCGTAAAGTCCTTCGTTAAAAATAAACAAGTCGCTGGGGATTCAACCGCGCTTAGACTTGCTCACTTGTTTTCTATGCCTTGATAGGCATTTTTACGCTCCCATTTATCTTTAGTTTGCTGAATTTTTTTTAATAGCGGGGCAGCTCCGCCGATGGCGACCGCATCCACTAAACAATACCACGCTGCCACGCCGCTGGGTGGATTTCCTTGTGGTAATCCGAGTACAGGATCAATCGCTGCCCATTTCCAAGTGCCTACTTCCGTGCCGATTAGCTCTAGCCAAGTGGTGATAAAAAAAGCAGCTAAGTACACCATAGGCGAACGCCCTTTAAATAAATAGCCTAAAAATACGCAAAATAATAACGCCCCCACTGAATCACCTTGCGCCGCGTAACTGATTCCCCACAGCGACCACAAACCACAGACGATGACAACCAACGTAGCAATAGCTCTGGCATGGCGTAAAAATAGCCCTGAACGTGCCAATGCCACAGCCGTTAAATACACCATGCCATGACCAGGTGGGACATAAAAAGGTACATTATGGAATCGGTAGGTATAGCCGCCCATAAACGGCGAGGCAAAATGTTCACCCACCGTAGCAAATAGTATGGCAATGATGACCTGCATACGCACTTCTTTATTTTCACCATGCAATAAGCAAATTAAAAAAACCCAACCACAAGCACCTAATACATACTGTTTTGCTAAGCTGCCATTGGCATCACTGACTAAGCATACAGCGACACAAAAAAAAGTAAATGTGGCAATAAAATAATCCCGTTTTTTATGAGGGGAAAAGGAATTAACGTGGGGAAAATGACGAAGCATCAACAATCTCTGTTTAGGTGAATAGCCATACAATCATGGCATAACGGGAAAATTTGCCTAATAAAATAATTAAACAGGCAGTGATAAAAGGCAGTTTTAACCAGCCCCCTGCAAAACATAATACATCACCGATAATGGGTAGCCATGAAAAAAATAACACCCAGACACCCCGCTGCTCAATGAGAGCCAGTGCGCGTTGTTTTTTGGGTGATAATAAGCCTGCCAGTGGATATTTTTTTGCCGCGAGCAGTCCTAATCCCCATGTGGTCAGCGCACCGAGGGTATTACCAACAGTGGCGACGAGGAGTAATGCGTGAATGGAATATAGGTTTGTTGTGACCATGTAAGCCAGCACGGCTTCAGAACCACCTGGCATAATGGTGGAGGATATAAATGCGCTGGCAAACAAGCCCCATAGCCCTAGTAATGTGTCTTGCATTTGCGACTCTCAAAAAAAACCCCGCGACTCTAAAAGAGTGCGGGGCTTTAGGATGAACTGACCTATTTATTAGGTAGTATTTTGGTTTTTTTGCTCGCGATTAAGCTGATTAAACCAGACAGTAATTTAACGATAGTGGTAATAGCCTGAGCCAATAATTCAAAGCTATAAGCAACCACTTCTGCGACGCTCATGCCTTTAAATTTTCGGGCTAAGAAAGGCGCGATAATGACACCTAACGCTAAACCGATAATGCTAGTACCCGATAAAAAACTGTCATCTTGTGGTGCGACAGGTGTAGTCGGTGCTGGTGCAATGCCCGCTAGTTTATCTGCGGCTGCCTGTTTTACAACCACTGCCGTTTTAGCCGCTGCGGCTTCATCGGCTTTCGCTTGTATCTGCGCTTTAACGGCTAATTCGGGTAGCGTTGCTTTGTAATCATCGGCGACAACAAACGCTGTTACACCAGGAATACTGGGTAAATCACCGTCACCTTTACCGACCTTTAATTGCGCCTTCATGCCTTTTTCCATGTGCTGGGCAATATCACAATGCACTAAGTAGGTTTTATCACCTGATGGTAAAATCAACGTACCTGAGATTTTAGACGGCCCTGAGGCTTCTAAATGAAACATACCTTTAGGGTATAAATATTTAGGTAAGCCGTGCATCATCCATTGATGACGCACATGATCTTCATTAATGAAATGCACTGTTAATTTAGTACAGGGCTTAAAATTAAATTCCTGCGTATCAAACGCGTACATTCTGCCAGGGAATTTTTCGGCGTATTTATGACCCGCATGAACGGTAATTTCTTTGGTTTCAGAGATACTATCGCAACCACCAGGTAAGGTAGTAGCATTCTGCCCCATTACCATACCGCCTGCCATGTCCATTAAATGACCATCGCCGTGATCCATGAGCATTGTATCGTGATCCTCATAAACGACCTCTGCCGCCAACAGTGGCACGGAAAAAGCCACCAACAATGCGCCAACTGATAATAATTTTACCATTATTTATTTCTCCCCTTTGTTCGACAAAATCAACGCGTTTTTTAACATGAACGATTAATAACTGGTCAGGTTTTTAATTGTTTCATCTACTTTACGTTTAAGAGTTGCATTGGATAGATAGGCAGCATAAAGCCCTGCTAATCCTAAAAAGCCGTAAAGTAATAGGTTTGTACTGCTGGTTTTTTCACCTGTACCTGCTTTAAAGCCCATGTGTACATCTAAACGTTGACCTTGAACACGGTTATCGGTACTGCCTGATTCAGGCACTAAGGTAATATGAATCAAGTATTGACCTGCTTCGGCTACGCCATTCGGTAAATCTAAGATAATCGTGCCTTTTTTATGTTTCGCACTAGGCATGAAAAATACTTGCTTACCTTCTGGCTCTTTAGTGACTTCAAATTCAACCAACATATCTCTATATTTCATGTCTTGATAGTCAAAAACCAATTGAGTTTTTGTGTCTGTACCAGGTAGTTTTCCACAAAATTCTTCAGCTGGATAAGCAACGGGTTGATAAGCGGTGTAATGAATCCAATGACTAGGTTCTAATTCAAATTTACATTGATCGGTGTCAGTACCTGCCGCGCCACCATGCGCCCAAACCGTTGCAGTAAACAATGTACCAAGTACCGCTAAAAGACTTTTCTTTACTAATGGAGATGTTTTCATAATGCCCTTCCTAATGTTTGATAATTATTTTTATATGTTTTCAATCCACACCCGAACTTATCCACAGAGCAAAACTCACCAATGGATAAAAGTCGGTAGATTGTTCCTACCGTGAACAAGAAAATTACCTCAAAGGATAATGATACCAACGTATAGTCCCAGCGAGGTATTTCGATGAAAAAAATTTCGGTCACTCACTAACGCTTGAATCTGTCGAAAACAGATTCATTACACTACCTCGTAAAGCAGTAGCTACAGTCAACTCTAGCACATCAAAGTAGCCAAATAAAGGAATTGATAGAATGTCTACTGCTAACCCTTAATCAATAAGCATATAGTAATAAACTTACTCGCAATTGTTGTCCTACTATTTAGCACACAACGTATTTCGCCTATTGCAGGCTATCCGATAAAAAAATAGAGAATGCGAGGTTTAAAAACTTTCTTTGAATTTTCGGTGACAGGAACAGTACGAAATAACATCTCTTACAGAATCAAACTCTTTAATTGAGTAACAAATTCAGTCAGTTCTGCGGCAGTATTGCTGATTCCTAAGCTAATGCGCACCGCTGTTTTAGCTTGCATAGCATCTACGCGCATTGCCAGCAATACATGACTAGGCAAACTGCCACCACTGGCGCACGCAGAACCACTGGACACGGCAATGCTTTTTTTATCCAGTTTCATTACCAACATTTCACCATCTACTTCATCAATGCCGAATAGTACGGTATTCGGTAGCCTAATCGCGTGTTGCGCAAAAATGGTTAAGCGGGGAATGGTTGCTAACTGCTGTTCTAGTAAGGTTCTGAGCGTCAGCAAGTATTCACAGCGCGTGGTTAGTTCCGTGTGTGCCAGTTCTGCGGCTTTACCAAACGCCACGATAGCAGCAACATTTTCTGTGCCAGAGCGACGATTTTGCTCCTGTCCACCGCCGCGTAACAGTGGATTTATAATCATGTCTCTGCCGACCACTAACGCACCACAGCCTTTAGCACCGTAAATTTTATGACTGGATAAGGTCATAAAATCAACATTTAATGCCTCAAACTGCACGGGAATTTTACCCACCGCTTGCACGGCATCGGTATGCACTTTGATGTTATGGGCTTTTAATTGTTCGGCATAGTGCGCGATAGGTTGAATAACGCCCGTTTCATTATTAGCTAACATCATCGACACCAATGCAGGCTGGCACTCAATAACCTGATTAATGGCATCTTGGGTGATAACACACTTGCTATCAACAGCGAGCAGAGTTAGTTCATGCCCTTGATCTTGTAAATATAGTGCGGTTTCGAGAATAGAAGGGTGTTCAATTGCAGATACTGCGAGTTTATCGGAATGGTTTAGTGTTGCTAAAGCGAGATTATTGGCTTCCGTGCCGCCGCTAGTAAAAATTATCTGTGATGCAGACACACCCACTAAGGCGGCAACTTGTTCACGCGCGGTATCAATAGCACTACGAACTAATCTACCGTGACGATATAAACTAGAAGGATTGCCGTAATAGGTTTGCAGAAAAGGTAACATCGCCGCCAACACCCGCTCATCAAGCGGGGTGGTGGCATTATGATCGAGGTAGATCATTGCAAAGTGGTCATTAAATCGGCATGATTATGAATTTCAATCACTTGTTGAGCGTGTTGGTCTTGTCTTTCCGCGACTTCTTGCACACTGTTTTTGGCTAACAGATCAGCTAGCATAATTTGCTGTAAATAGCCTTTAATATGGTCGCCTAAATCCATCCATAAATCGTGTGTTAAACACTCATGGGTTTTTTGACAATTAGCTTCGCCGCCGCATTTGGTAGCATCAATACGCTCACCCACTGCCGCTACAATATCAGCAATGCTAATGTCATGGGCATCACCGCACAGGCTATAACCGCCACCAGGCCCACGCACACCTTTAACTAAATTAGCACGACGCAAACGGGCAAATAATTGTTCCAGATAAGATAAAGAAATAGTTTGTCTAGCGGCTATGTCGATGAGTGTTACGGGTTTTAATTGACTATGAAAAGCTAAGTCCAGCATTGCCGTCACTGCATAGCGACCTTTAGAGGTTAAGCGCATAAAAATTACCTTATAAAAATAATGTTGAAAAACTCACTATACTTATAACCTAGTGTATTAGTCAACTAATAACCGTTTACGCTAACTATCTTACTCATAACCATCGTCGATTTCGCAGCCATTTAAAGTACTAATCGGCGTTTCTGTGCAATTAATTCCCGCTTTATTGAGTGCGATTTGCAGGGTTGCTATTTGCGTATCCAAGACTTGTATGTGATCTAACATACGATTAATAGCATGAGCAATCGGGTCAGGCATATCGGCAGTCGTACCATAAGCGTTAAAACCCATTTTATTAGCGAGTTCACTACGTTGAGTTTTTTTAGCTTGGTTATCAACAATATGCGCTGGAATACCAACGACAGTTGCGCCCGCAGGCACGGCTTTTAAGACTACTGAATTTGACCCCACCCGCGCACCTGCACCGATTTCAATCGGCCCTAAAACTTTCGCACCTGCACCAATGACCACTCCGTTATGCAAAGTCGGATGCCGTTTGCCTTTATTCCATGTCGTGCCGCCTAAAGTAACGCCATGATAGAGCGTGCAGTCATCACCAATAATCGTTGTTTCACCAATCACTACCCCCATACCATGATCGATAAAAAATCGCCGTCCAATCACTGCCGCAGGATGAATTTCAATGCCTGTCAAAAAACGACCCAAATGGGCAATAAACCGTGCCAACCATTTAAATCCAGCAGTCCAGCAATGATGACTGACACGATGAATTAAAATGGCATGAACACCTGGATAAGTAGTAATAATTTCAAACACCGATTGTGCCGCAGGATCACGCTCAAAGACGCAAGCAACATCTTCTTTTAGCCAATTTAACATCCGTTATGACCTTTTATTGTGATCTTGTGACATTCTTAAAATACCTCTCAAAATGTCCAATTCTTTGGTATCCAACAAGGTTCGATTATAAATTCGGCGCAAACGACGCATAATAGATTTTGATTTATCAGGGTGCATAAAGCCAATATCAACAAGTGCTTGGTGCAAATGGGCATAGAACATCTCCATTTGTGTCGCTGTTGCTAACGGTTGTTCGCCTTTATCGCCCACTAACGTCTCTTGTTGTACATTGGTGGCAACAAATAATTCGTAACACACCACCTGTACAGCTGCGGCAATATTCAATGAACTGTAATTACTATTACAAGGGATACGCAGCAAAAAATGACATAAATCTAATTCGTGATTTTTTAACCCTGAATTTTCTCGACCAAACACAATGGCGACTTTATTGTGCGGTTCATTAAGCACTACTTTTTCAGCGCATTCTCTGGGTGTCATTTCGGGCCAACTAATGGTGCGACCTCGCGCACTTGCGCCAATCACCAACTGACAATCTGCCACCGCCTCCGACAAACTTTGATAAATTGTCGCCCGCGCTAAGACATCATCGGCACCCGATGCTCTCGCCGTTGCTTCTGCACAGGGAAATAATTTAGGTGAGACTAAACATAAATTCGTGACATTCATGTTCTTCATTGCCCGCGCCGCCGCGCCGATATTGCCAGAATGCGATGTTTCGACTAAAACAATTTTTATATGCGACAGCAAGGTGTTGTCCTTTATGATAAAAAAGCGGCAAGTTTACCAAAATATTAATTATTTCAGGCTGTTTTCTAAGATTAATGATAAGTTAAATCACTTCACTAGCCTCGTATTTTTGCATAAAAAAACCGCACTATTTATTAAAGTCAAGTACAATAAAACCACTTTGACTAGCAAAGTTGCTGATTATCTATCTGAGTGATAAAAAAATTATTTGAATTTTATTAAGCAATAATTTCCAACAAAATTAAACCAACGCTGCAAATAATACTCACAATAAACAAGACTAATCTTGTCTTTAGCTAACCAACAACACACATAAAACAATCACTAACTTCCGTATGCTTAATCATAAAACCCTAAAAAATCAACAACCAACAGTTATCTGTATTAACTGGAAATTAACAGGAACATACACCAGTATTTATGGTGATATTTGGAGAACGCTATGAACGTAATTCCTACGTCTATTCCTGATGTTCTTATTATCGAACCGAAAGTGTTTGGTGATGCACGCGGCTTCTTCTTTGAAAGTTTTAATCAAGCTGCATTTAATCAAGCCACGGGGTTTAATGGGCAGTTCGTACAAGACAACCATAGCCGTTCTGGGCTAGGTGTATTGCGAGGCCTGCATTACCAAATTCAGCAACCACAAGGTAAATTAGTGCGCGTTGTGCGCGGTGCTGTATTTGATGTTGCTGTCGATATTCGTCGCTCTTCTCCTACGTTTGGACAATGGGACGGGGTGGAATTGTCCGAAGACAATCATCGTCAACTCTGGATACCACCTGGTTTTGCGCATGGTTTTCTAGTACTCAGCGATAGTGCTGAATTTCTGTACAAAACCACTGACTACTACGCACCTGAGTTTGAGCGTTGTATTGCTTGGAATGATTCGACTATCGGCATTCAATGGCCATTACAAAACCACAATCCTCAGCTTTCTGGTAAAGATCAAGCAGGACTCTCCCTTTCTCAAGCAGAATTATTTTCATGAATCCTCACGCAGAACAACCTATTTCACCCATAGCACTCATGCGTAGCTTGGTACACAACCGCCAACTTATCTTGCAAATGACTAAACGTGAGGTCATCGGTCGTTATAAAGGCTCAGCAATGGGTTTGTTGTGGTCTTTTCTCAACCCTATTTTCATGCTAGTGGTTTATACCTTCGTTTTTTCGGTGGTGTTTAAAACGCGCTGGGGTGTCGTTGACGGGGTTGAAGAAAGTAAAACTCAATTTGCAGTCGTGTTGTTTGTGGGAATGGTTGTACATGGTCTATTTGCTGAAGTGCTAAACCGTGCGCCTATGCTCATTACTAGCAACACCAACTATGTTAAAAAAGTTATTTTCCCCTTAGAAATTTTGCCCGTTATTGGTTTGGCGGCGGCATTGTTTCATACGCTAATGAGTCTGATGGTGCTGCTGATTGCATTTGATATCTTCAACCACTACTTGCATTGGACGATTATTTTTATTCCGCTGGTGTTATTACCGTTGGTCATTATCACTATTGGCTTTGCTTGGATACTCGCTTCACTAGGGGTATTTTTGCGTGATGTTGGGCAAACTGTCGGTATTTTTACTACCGTGATGATGTTCATGTCCCCCGTGTTTTTTCCTATCACCGCCATGCCAGAAGAATATCGCCCTATTATTATGGCGAATCCCTTAACCTTCATTATCGAACAAGCTCGTGAAGTGCTTATTTTCGGGCATTTACCCGATTGGCAAGGAATTGGCATTTATACCGTAATAGCAACCATTGTCGCTTGGGTAGGCTTTGTCTGGTTTCAAAAAACCAGAAAAGGCTTTGCCGATGTTTTATAATCACCAATCCGCGTTTATCTGTATCACTCAAAAAAATAACCAGACATTATGACTGACATTGCCATTCGTGCTACTAACTTAAGTAAGTGTTATCACATCTACAATAACCCGCACGACCGCCTTAAACAGTTTGTTACCCCTCGTTTACAACAGATAATAGGCAGACAGCCTAAACAATATTTTCATGAGTTTTGGGCATTAAATGAAATATCATTTGAAATCAGAAAAGGTGAAACCGTTGGTATCATTGGTCGCAACGGTTCAGGTAAGTCTACCTTATTACAATTGCTTTGCGGCACACTCACACCTACGCATGGACAGGTAGAAATCAATGGTCGTGTTGCCGCATTACTAGAATTGGGATCAGGGTTCAATCCTGAATTTACAGGACGGGAAAACGTTTATATGAACGCCGCTGTCTTAGGGTTAAGCAGTGCAGAAGTGGATGAACGCTTCGATGATATAGCCGCTTTTGCCGATATTGGTGAATTTATTGAACAACCCGTAAAGACTTATTCTAGCGGTATGTTTGTCCGTTTAGCGTTTGCGGTCAACATCCTATCAAGCCCCGATGTAATGATTGTTGATGAAGCATTAGCCGTTGGCGATATGAGCTTTCAAGCAAAATGTATGACCGCATTAACGCGCATTCAAGAGAGTGGAGCGACTGTACTGTTTGTTAGCCATGACGTAGGTGCGTTAAAAAGTCTGTGTTCACGCGGCATTTACTTAGATCATGGGAAACTCAAGAAAATTGGCAGAGCTTCCGATGTCGCAGAGCAGTATGTGCGCGTGATGCGTGAAGAAATGAACGCAAATAATGCCTTACCTAAGGCAATAAGTCATACACCAACAAAAAACCTAGCAATTGAAAACATCTCTGCTACTGATTTGCCTGAATTTAAAGTGTCTGCTGAATTTGACAAACGAATGACCGCATTCCGCTACGGTGATGGCGGCGCGAGAATTAGCTTTGTAGAGCTGCTTGATGAAAATTTTGAGCAAACTAACGAAGTTGAATTTGACCAAACCGTCTTCGTAAGAATTTATTTTGAAGCAGCACTTAATGCTCAAGTATCGTGTAATTATTATATTGCTGATGATAAAAGAAATTTAATTCTGGGCGTTGATTCCCAGTTAGCAGGGTTACCGCTTATTACAGCTGTCAGTGGTGGTCGATATATCGTCACTTATAAAACACGGCTGCCGCTACAAGAAGGTCATCACAGTATTCAAGTGCAAATAACCGTGCCACTAATACCTAATATGTCAGCAACATTTCTTGATGTGGTGGATGATGCGGTGGTTTTTAATGTCGCTCGAAGAGCTAATCATCGAATTTGGGCGAAAGTATTTATTGAAAATGAAGGTACGGTAATACCATGTTAAAAAAATGGTTTGGTCGCTTTTTTGGTACGGCTACCCTACCCTCTTTATACTGTCCGCTTTGCGATAGTCAGCCGACTGCATTTCTACCATTGTCTGCCTATTATCTTGAAAAATGGCAGCAGCATGGTTTCCCCTACGCAGCAGCAGGTGAAATGACTTCTTTGGATACTTACAGTTGCCCAGTATGCGGTGCATCGGATCGAGAGCGGTTGTATGCCTTATGGATTAAGCAACAAATTGCCGAAAAAACCTTTTCCGAAGGTGCTAAGTTAATTCATTTCGCCCCTGAAACGTGTTTGTCAAAGCAAATTCGAGACTTAAATTTCTTCGATTACGCCAGTGCAGATTTGATGATGACTGAGGCTGATCATCAAATTGACATCACCGATATGCCATTTACCAATGAGCAGTTTGATTTTTTTATTTGTAGTCATGTATTGGAACACGTTGAAAGTGACGATGCGGCAATTAGTGAACTTTATAGAATTTTGAAAAAAGGCGGTCGGGGGATTTTGATGGCACCTATTGTGGTAGGGCTAGAAAAAACGCTGGAAGATATAACGATTACCGATGAAGCAGAACGTTGGCGTTTGTTTGGACAAGACGATCATCTACGCATTTATGCGCATGATGATTATGTAAACAAAATAAAAAAGCAGGGGTTTTTAGTTGATCAATTGGATCAGAATCACTTTGGCGCATCCGTATTTGAATCGCTGGGCTTAAAACCAACCAGCATTCTTTACATTGTCACTAAAAAATAAGGTTGCAATGATGCTACCCCCTAAACCAATCTACGTCACCCAACCGACTTTGCCAGAGCTTGCGGATTTTATCCCTTATCTCGAACAAATTTGGGATAACAAAATACTCACTAACGGTGGCCCTTTTCATCAACAATTAGAGCAAGCGTTGTGCGATTATTTAGGAGTGAACTACATCTCGTTGTTTACCAATGGCACGCTGGCTCTAGTGACTGCCTTACAAGCACTGCGTGTCACTGGCGAAGTTATTACAACACCCTATTCTTTTGTAGCAACCTCACACTCATTGCTATGGAATGGCATTAAGCCCGTGTTTGTCGATGTAGATGAAACGACACTTAATCTTAATCCAGACAAAATAGAAGCCGCCATCACCCCACAAACAACAGCGATTATGCCCGTGCATTGTTATGGTCATCCTTGTGATGTTGAACAAATTCAGAAAATTGCTGATAACTACAATCTTAAAGTTATTTACGATGCTGCTCACGCGTTTGGCGTGCAACACGAGAGCAATAACAGCATCCTTAACTACGGTGATTTGTCAGTATTGAGTTTTCACGCAACCAAAGTATTCAACACCTTTGAAGGTGGCGCGATTGTTTGCCCTGATGCTAAAACCAAACAGCGCATCGATCATTTAAAGAATTTTGGTTTTGTCGATGAAGTGACGGTGGTTGCCACAGGTATTAATGGGAAAATGAGTGAAATCAATGCGGCCTTCGGCTTGTTACAACTTAAAGGCATTGATGCCGCTTTGCAAAAACGTAAAGTAATTGACGCTTATTACCGCCAAGGATTAGGCAATGTTAAAGGCATACACTGCTTACAAGGCGTGGGTGAAACCTTAGCAAACTACGCTTATTTTCCTATTTTAGTTCAACCTGACTATCCTTTAAATCGTGATGCCTTGTATCAAAAGCTCAGTGATAACCATATTTATGCACGCCGTTACTTTTACCCATTGATTAGTGATTTCCCAATGTATCGAGGTTTGCCGTCAGCCGCACCCTCCAATTTGCCTGTGGCGAAAAAAGCAGCCGATCAAGTTATTTGCTTGCCTATCTATCCTGCTCTCAATCTAGATGAGCAAAAAAACGTTATTTCACTCATTGTAGGAAATTGATATGGCTTGGTTGACCAATGAACAACTGACAGCAATGGGGTTTGCGCGTGTTGGAAAGAATGCCTTACTTTCTGATAAAGCATCCTATTATAATTGCCAACATATTCAGTTAGGCGACCACATAAGAATTGATGATTTTTGTGTGTTGTCCGCAGGAATAGGTGGAATTACCATCGGCAATTATGTCCATATCGCTGTTTTTTCATCCTTAATCGGCGCAGGGAACATCACGCTTGCTGATTTTTGCAACATCTCGTCGCGCGTTTCCATTTACAGTAGTAACGATGATTACAGTGGTTTAGCAATGACTAATCCAACGCTTCCTAGCGAATTCACCAACGTACACCATGCTGATGTTAAGATGGGGTGTCATGTGATAATTGGTGCGGGGACTATTGTTTTGTCAGGTGTAACGCTAGAAGAAGGCGTTGCAATTGGCGCATTAAGTTTAGTCAAAAAAGATTGTCAGTCTTTCGGTATCTATGCAGGTGTCCCTGCAAAAAAAATCGGTACGCGAAAAAGGGATTTACTTAATTACCTACCCCTACTACGCAATTTTGAACAAAATACCGCCCAGTATCATGAAGCGAACAACGACCACTAAATCTTGGCTCTGTAGATTATTCATAATAACTTGCGTAACAGCAATAACTTATTTCAATTGTAACCACTCAATAATATGCCTAAAATTTCGGTCATTTTAACGTCATACAATCATGACAACTATATTAATGAAGCCATAGATAGCGTACTCAATCAAACATTTACCGATTTTGAATTAATTATTTGGGACGATGGTTCTTCTGATGACTCGTGGGAGATTATCCAATCCTATAGTGACCCGCGCATACAGGTGTTTCAAAATCCACAAAACAAGGGACCTGTTTTTGGCATTAATAAAGCTATTTTTGAAATTGCTCGTGGTAAATACATTGCTATCCATCATTCTGACGATGTCTGGGAAGCCGATAAATTAAAACAACAAGTTGATTTTTTGGATACCCATTTTGACATTGGTGCAGTTTTTTCTAACGCACTTGCCATTAATGAAGAAAGTTTGCCACTCACCGATAAAACACATTTTTATGCAGATGTATTCAATAAAACCAACAGAACGAGGCATGAATGGCTACGCTTTTTCTTTAACCAAGGCAATGCACTTTGTCATCCAAGTATATTGATTCGTAAACAGTGTTATCAGGACTGTGGCTTATATCGCCCTATGTTGGCACAAGTTCCTGACTTTGATATGTGGATTCGGCTGTGTTTAAAGTATGAAATTCATGTCTTACCCGAACAATTGATCAGATTTAGAGTACGTAATCAAGAAGCGAATACCAGCGGTAATCGTCCAGAAACGAGAATTCGAGGGCTATACGAATATTATAAATTACTGAATAATTACCGAACGATTAGCTCGTTTGATGAACTGATAAAAATTTTCCCCTTTGCGCAAAAATACTACCGAGGTGACGCATCCGATACCGACTTCGCATTAGCAATGGTTGCGTTAGAGGAAAAGCCTTTTCGGTTCACCGAGTTGTTTGGTGAAGATATTCTATTTGGAGCAATTTCTGATCCCAAACAAGCAGATCATCTTAAGCAATTCTACAATTTTGACAACCATGATTTCATCGAATTAACAGCAAAACACGATGTTTTTTCTCGTGAAGAAGTTTCTAATATTTGGCAGAATATAGTAACTCTTAACAAAGCTATCGCTGAACGTGAAGCTGCTATAGTAACGCTTAACCAAGTGGTGACAGAGCATGAGTTTAATATAACGACACTCAATCAAGCCGTGGATAACCGTGATGAGCAACTCAATCAACTGGCTATTGAACTTAACAGAGTGGTCATTGAGTATGAAACTGTTACTGCACAATTAACCGCTTTGCGCGTTAGCAATTCTTGGAAAATAACAGCTCCATTACGTTTTTTTGGGCATTTAGTTCATGGTAATTTTAACATCGCTTACCAATTAATAATTGGCTGGTTGCAAGTTTTTATTAAAACATTGCGTTAAGAGGTACATACTACTGACCAGTAGTTCGGACAGTTTTTATAATAGATTGATTTCAAAGGATTTTAAAAATCTCACTCAAAAATTAAAGTTGTTATTTTTCAATAAGTTATCTTTCAATGGACTTTTGTTTCATAAAAACTGTCCGAAGTATTAATTAATGATAGATTTAAATACTAATGTGTCAACAGCTACTCAATAAATAATAGTAATTTTGTTTGACTTTATCCTTTATCCTTTATCTAAAAAAATATATGCCCAAAGTTTCAGTTATTCTAACATCTTATAATCACGACAAATATCTTCGTGAGGCAATAGATAGTGTACTAAACCAAACATTCACAGATTTTGAACTCATTATTTGGGATGATAGTTCTTTGGATAAGTCTTGGGAAATCATTAACCAATATCATGATCCTAGAATCAAAGCATTTCAAAATGAGAAAAATAAAGGCTTTATATTCGGTGTCAACAAAGCTATTTCAGAAGTAGCAACGGGGGACTACATTGCCTCACATCATTCAGATGATGTTTGGGAGATGAATAAACTAGAAAAACAAGTCAATTTTCTCGATACTCATGATGATATTACGGCGGTTTTTACTTGGGCGCAAATAATTAATGAGTATAGTGAAGAAGTAGAAAACAATTATTTTATTCAAGAAAATAAAACTCGTTGGCTGTGGTTACATGAATTATTTATAGGGGAGAATCATCTGAACGACCCTAGTGTGTTGGTTCGAAAGTTGTGTTATCAAGATGTTGGGGTATATAGAAATAGTTTAACTTTGATGCCTGATGCTGAAATGTGGAGTAGGGTTTTAATAAAATTTCCCATTCATGTTATTCAAGAAAAGCTAACTAAGCATCGACTATTTTCTGATAATTCTAATATTAGCGGTAATAGACTTGATGCCAAAATTAGAAAATTTAACGAATGGAATATACTAAGAGAAAATTATCTTTTAATGGATAGTTTTGAAGATATTGTTGCAATATTCCCTAATCTCGAACGTTATAGAAATCCAGTAGGATTTGATAATAAGTTTTTATTGGCAATGGCTTGTTTATATGAATGCAAACAAAAAAATGCTTGGCAACTGGGTTTAACATGGCTGTTTGAATTAATTAACGACGAGACCCATTGCAAAAAAATAACAGAGCTTTATGCTTTCTCTTATGCTGATTTAATCAAATTGACTGCGGAATTTGATGTTTATGGTATTGAATCGGTTTCCCTCTCTGAGTTACAAGCAGAAGTTGAAAACCTGCGTGCTGGTAATGCTTGGCTAGAATCACAGCGAACGGCATGGGAAAATATAGCTATTGAACGTGAGAAATCCATTGAGGAGCTACACACTAGCATTGAAGACCTACAAACTGGTAATGCTTGGCTAGAGTTACAGCGTGCAGCATGGGAGAATACCGCTATTGAACGTGAGAAATCCATTGAGGATCTACGCACTGGCATTGCAGACCTACAAACTGGTAATGCTTGGCTAGAGTCACAGCGAGCGGCATGGGAGAATACAGCTATTGAACGTGAGCAATTCATTGAGGAGCTACGCACTGGCATTGAAGACCTACAAACTGATAATGCTTGGCTAGAGTCACAGCGTGCAGCATGGGAGAATACAGCTATTGAATGCGAACGAAGCATAGCCGCATTAGAGAATACAGCTATTGATCGGTATAAAATAATTAATGAACTTTATACTTCACATTCGTGGAAATTAACTCGACCTCTGCGTTTTTTCGCACAACTCGTACGCGAGAAGTCATTATTTGTAAAGACTCACAAATAGATTCATTCACATTTTAGGAAACACGGCAGCAAAGTCACAATGAATTATAGATGTGTACCCAGTATTTTTTTCAAGCAAAAAAACACTACTAGTTTGTCACTAAAAAAAATTGTATGGGATACTATTAATCGGTTATGTTGTAGAAAAACGAACACATTTTCAAAAAAAATATTATCAGGAAATCAATTGTGAAATTAAAAGGTAAAAAAATACTAGTAACAGGAGCAGATGGCTTTATTGGCAGCCATCTCGTTGAGGCGTTATTAGCTCAGGGTTATGATGTTCGTGCTTTCGTTTATTACAATTCCTTTAGTAGTTGGGGATGGCTAGATACATTGCCACCTGATGTGATTCGTGGATTGGATGTTTTCTCTGGTGATATTAGAGATCCGAATGGCGTTTTTGAAGCAATGAAAGACTGTGATGTAGTTTTCCACCTAGCCGCTTTGATTGCAATTCCTTTCTCGTATCACTCGCCTGACTCTTATGTTGATACCAATATCAAAGGCACATTAAATGTCTTACAAGCTGCTAGAAAATTGGGTACAGAGCGAGTTTTAATCACATCTACCTCTGAAGTTTACGGGACAGCGCAATACGCGCCTATTGATGAAAAACACCCGTTTCAAGGGCAATCCCCTTACAGTGCCACTAAAATTGGTGCAGATCGATTGGCAGAGTCTTTTTATCGCTCCTTTGAAACACCTGTTGTCATCGTGCGCCCATTTAATACTTATGGACCTCGTCAGTCTGCTAGAGCGGTAATTCCAACGATTATTACCCAGCTTTTATTGGGACAGACAACCTTAAAATTAGGCGATCTAACACCGACTCGCGATTTTAATTATGTTAAAGATACCGCTCAAGGTTTTATCGCCTTAGCCGAAGCAGATTCGGCGGTGGGTAAAGAAATTAATATTGCCACAGGTAAAGAGTTTTCAGTTGGCGATGTTGCCAAGATTCTTATTGCTGAATTGAATCCCGATGCACAGATTATTACTGATAATCAACGAATCAGACCCGAAGCTTCAGAGGTATTCCGTCTCATAGGCGACAATACATTGATTACTACGCTTACGCCTTGGCAGCCTCGTTATGAATTGGACGCAGGTTTGCGTGATACGATTGCTTGGTTTAGAGAGCCTGAAAATTTGTCTCGCTATAAAGCGTGGCTGTACAACGTTTAAAGGGTTTTAACATGAGAGCAATTATTCTTGCGGGCGGCAAAGGGACTCGACTGCGCCCATACACTACTTTAATTCCAAAACCCTTAGTGCCATTAGGTGGTAAATATTCAATTCTCGAAATTATCATCATGCAGTTAGCACGGTCGGGATTTACGCATATTACTTTGGCGGTCAATCATTTATCCCAGCTCATTATGGCGTATTTTGGGGATGGCTCACGTCTTGGCGTAAAGCTTGATTATTCACTGGAAGAAGGCGAGCTAAGCACCATTGGACCTTTGACATTAATCGATGATTTGCCCGAAAACTTTCTGGTCATGAATGGCGATATTCTTTGTGATTTGGATTATCAGGCTTTTTTTGATGCGCATTCAAAATCTAACAGTAGAATTTCTGTATCAGCGTATCGCAGACAGGTCAAGATTGATTTCGGCGTGCTGCGTTATGACGCAGACGGTCATCTGAATGAATTTCAGGAAAAACCCGTCTACGATTTTGATGTCAGCATGGGGATTTACTGTATTAATCGCGCAGTCATCGACGCATTGCCGCGTGGTGTCAAATACGGCTTTGATAATCTAATGATAGATGGACTGACAAATAAACAGCCTATCAATATTCGCCCATTCTCTGGCTATTGGTTAGATATTGGTCGCCCTGATGATTATGAATACGCAGATGAAAATTTCACTGAACTGTTAGCCAAATTAGGCATTGATCAATGAAAACAGTGCTAGTAACTGGTGCAACAGGCGCGTTGGGACAAGCTGTCATTGCCTGTTTGCGCAACACGGATAAATATCAGGTGATTTCCACGAGTCGTCACGGTGATGATGAGCATAGTTTTTCGCTAGACGTTAGTAATGTTGAGCAGTTTACATCGGTGCTAAATCGCACTAAACCAGACCTACTACTGCATCTCGCCGCCTCATTCGCCAATGATTTTGACGAAGCCTATGCGGTCAACGTAGAAGCAACACGATGTCTTTTAAACACAGTACAAAAGTTGGGCTTGACTATGCGCATACTGTTGGTCGGCTCTGCTGCCGAGTATGGTGTTATACGACCAGAGGAGAATCCTATTCGAGAAGATCATGCGTTGAATCCAGTCTCCATTTATGGACTCAGCAAAGCATGGCAAACCCAGCTTGCGGGGCTTTATGCAAGTCAAGGTATGGATGTAGTTGTCGCACGGGTCTTCAATCTGAATGGTCAAGGACTTTCGGAACGCTTATTTATTGGTCGTTTGCAAAAACAAATAGATGACGTATTGGCGGGTAGAAAATCAGTCATTGAATTGGGTCCATTATCAGCAACAAGAGATTATTTAACACTTGATGAAGCCGCCGAACAGATATTGGTTATCGCTGAATATGCTGTCGCGGGTGGTGTGTATCACGTTGCCAGTGGCGTACCTATTACCATGCGTGAGCTACTCAATCACTATCTAACACTTAACCAGCTGGATGCATCTATTGTGCAAGAATCAGCCGCATTGACTAATCGAAGTGGCTATGATGTTCCTGTTATTTATGCAGATGTCACTAGCACCATGCAACTAATGCAGCAACTAGAAAAGAAGGCTTTGTGTCAAAACTAAAACTCATTGTCTTAATGACAGTATTTAATAAAAAGTAAGTTATTGGACACTTTATAATATACCAGAATTCCCAGTACACTGAATTCGATAGTAGATGTTGAGGCAGTCATTTTTTTTATTGTTATCCGCTATCCTATTACGAAATTTAGCCACTAATAATCCTGTCCATTACCTAAATATTTTTAGCTAATAATATCAATATGTTAGATGATAAAAAATTGAATTACCTATCAAAGTTACACGAGCAATGAAGCATCAAAAATAAAAAATTGGGTAGTTATAACTACAAGATGTCTTTTTTATACCTCAGTGCAGCAACTTATCAACGATAAACTTGGTGTAACTCTATGATTTTAATGCTACTTATATTTATGATATGATAAATATAAGTATAACATATTGATTTTAAACAACTAACGTACTTGTGGGTAATGGACAGACTAATAATCCTAATGCAAAAGTTGTTGCACTGCCCTCTCGATTTGGGTATCAAATGTCTTCCTTGTTATCTAGCATTGAAAAGTCGTTATGTGCAGAATTCGACAAATAAGTTCATTAACGCATTAAGAAATGCCGCCGAAAGTTCCCCATGAATATAAATATGTACCGAATATTTTTTCAAGTCCCCAAAAAACATTGGTGGTTTGCTACTAACAGGATACATTCATGATTGCTAAACCCCAAAAACTCGATGCACTAACATCATTACGCTTTTTTGCAGCAGCTATGATTGTAATACAGCATAGTCATCCTAAATTTGGAATCATGAATTTTTTGTTTACGAATTTTCCACTTAGCCAAGGGGTTTCTTTCTTTTTTGTTCTCAGTGGTTTCATTCTAGCCTATAACTATCCCGTGTTAGTGGGTGAAACTGATATTCTCGCTTTTTTTAAAGCTCGAATTGCACGAATATGGCCTGCACACATTGCCGCTATTGTTCTACTTGCAGTATTGACAGAAAATTTAAATGTTGATCCAATCTCGCCTTCTTCTGCTTATTTTATGGCAGTTGCCAATTTTTTTCTATTGCAATCGCTTATTCCCATCCAAGAAGTCTTTTTTTCTTTTAATTCGGTGGCATGGAGCATTTCCACAGAAATGTTTTTTTATTTTGCCTTCCCTTTATTAATTGCCAACAGTTTTTTTGGTTGGAGATCGAAGCTATTGTTTTTATTAACGATAGTAGGCTTACACTTTTGGTTTGCTAGTGCATGGCATATTGACATGAACGCATTAAAATCTGTCAGCGTTACAGGCTTGATTTATATTAATCCTGTAGTGCGTGTGCTGGAGTTTTTTATCGGAGTATTGACTTATTTTTGTTTTCTACGTTTACGCCACTATGCTAGTTACCCACCTTTCATTTTTACAGTTATAGAAATAGTTGCCGTGCTATTGACATTGGTAGTGATGTATTACTCCATTCACTTATATGCTTTTTTACCATGGCAAGAAAGTAGTTTTGCTAGCATAATTAACACCTATATTGCTTGGTGCGGTAGTTCTTGGATTTTTCCACTGCTTATTATCACCTTTGCTATTGGCAAGGGACTAATCACCAAAGTTCTGTCATTAAAACCAATGGTTTTACTGGGTGAAATTAGTTTTGCCTTATATTTAGTTCATGTAACAATTCTTGAATGGTATCGAATTAATGCCGTTTATTTTGAGAACCTGCCGAAGTGGAGCATCGTATTAGGCTACTGGTTACTGGCTTTATTGATTGCTTATTTGTTACACAAAATTATCGAGAATCCCTGTCGAAAATTGCTTATTGCTTTGCCAAAATTAAAGCTTTCAGAGGCTCTAAAAATCTTGTTTTTAGGTTCGCAAGCTATTTATATCGCTTTAATGACGATAATCATTACTCTTATGCTGAATATAAATTTTTTTGCTAGGCAACCACAAATCGATTCTTGTCCGCCTATTGTGTGTCAAGCACTTGCTCAGCAACACGCATTATCACCTTCTGCTAACTTTGGTGGTTATATTGAACTCACAGCTGTGTATTTGCCTGCTTTAAACACTGACGATACAGAATATAGACAACTGGATCTACTTTTTAATGTATTAAAACCGCTACCTGAGGATAATTATAACGTTGCTATTCATTTAGTGACTGCGGATGGCAAAATCGTATCACAATCTGATTTTACTATTCTCAACAATCATCGCGACCTCACTCAAGGTCAATGGGTACGGCACATTAAAATACCCGCTGTATGGCTAAAACAAGGTACAGGGCTGGGGATTGCTGTTTTTTCAAAACCAATAAAATTGCTCAATGTAATCTACCCTAAAACAGATTATGACGGTAAACGAGTGTTAATCGATTTTGCAACTATTAATGTTCAATGGTAGCAGGTTAAAGCTGTTATTAGCAATTTCACAGCCTAGAAAGATCAACGTACTGAGAAGTAAAAACAACAGATTTAATACACTACCCAACTACGGTTGATAATGACTTTGCTTTATTTACTTAAAAAATAGTTTTAAGCATGGGATAATCGAACGCATTTTGCAGCAAATCAAATACAATCAAAATTAAGTTTTATGGAAATTATTCAAAGTAGTAAAAAAAGTGTTGATGTGAGCCTGCTTGTTACCTTTCATGGTGAAGATATTTTGGCTCATTCAACACTCAATTCAATCGAACGATGCCGTGAATATGCTGAAAAAGCAGGTGTTAGTACGGAGTATGTTTGGGTACTGGGTTCGTGTAATGAAGAAACAAAAGAAGTTGTGATGAACCATCCTGCTAGGTCTGGAAACGTACAGATTATTGAGGTAGATCAAGATCTCGGTGAGTCGAGAAACTCTGGGATAGAAATCGCCAACGGCACAGCAATCGCCATTCTCGATGGGGATGATTATTACTCAACAAACTGGATAGAAAGAGCTTGGCATTGTCTTAAGGAACATGGCGATGATAGTGTTATTCATCCAGAATTTGTTGTTAGTTTTGGCGCACATTCAGCCTACTGTTGGCAAACAGACCAAGACTATGATAAGGCTAGTTTACTGATGGCGAATTGTTGGACATCATGGTCATTTGCGTTACGCGCTACTTATCAACGTTATCCGTACGCAAAAACGAGTCCAAAGGAAACAGGATTTGGTTATGAAGACTGGCATTGGAACTGTGAAATTGTGGCACATGACTATAAACATCGTCTCGCCCCAGAAACGGTTGGATTTTATCGTAGAAAAGCAGCTAGTCTTGTTACAACTAGCATAAATACAAGTGCTATTATTCCTCCTTCACGTCTTTTTTCAAAAAATTCCTTTTTAGCGGTGGAAAAATGAGTCGGCATATTACCTACAGAGTACTTCAACTTTTTCATAAACTAACTAACCGAACATTGACGCTAATTTTTGGTTCTCAATTTCGTGAAAAATACATTCCCGTTGTTGCTTTGCTGAAAACGCGCTTGTTTCCCGAATACAGTGTGCCTAATCCAGTCGTTTCCAATGACCTGATTGAAGTGGAACACGTTGAGCTAGCAGAGCCTGTGCTACAAAATACCATCCCGCCTATTCCCGAATGGGTTTTGGCTGAAATGAGGGTTTTGGGACGTGCTATTGATCCAGCCATCTATCCTACCGATGCTTTTATCGCATCATGCCCGCATTACATATACCCTGCTATACCTAGACCTGGTCAAATTTATGAACAATTGATTCAGCAATGTACCGTTGAACATTATGCTATCTGTTTCACTATTCCGTGGTTAAAACGCGGCGGAGCTGATTTCGTCACCTTAAAACACATCGAACTTGCTCACAAAAGATATGAAGGCAAGGTCTTAGTTATTTTGACTGAGCCAGGTGATTCACCTTGGCTTAACCGAATTCCAGAAGGCGTTGATATTTTAAATGTTTCAGAGTTTGTATCCGAAGTTTCCCACGAAGAAATATTGGTTATACTGTCTCGCTTGTTGGTGCAATTACAAGTAGATACACTGCATATCATAAACTCGCGCCATGTTTGGGAAATTGTTTGTAGGCATGGGCTTGCTTTGCGGCAGCGAACAAGGATTTTTGCTTCTGTCTATTGTGATGACTATGACGGATATGGTCAACCAGTAGGCTTTTCCAGACAGTATCTCCAGTCATGCCACAAGCATATTACAAAAATATTCTCTGATAACACTGCGTTTCCGCTATTATTACAAAAGACTTATGGTTACAAACCCAGTTTGTTTTCGGTTTTAAAAAGTCCTGTTGATATGGAGCATATTGTTATTGCTGATCGACATCCTATTGGTCGCAGAGTGTTGTGGGCAGGGCGACTTGATCGACAAAAACGTCCAGATTTACTTGCGGACATCGCTGAGTTAATGCCAGATGTGGAATTTCATGTTTATGGGGATTCTGTACTAGAGTCGAATAACGATGCTATTATGAAATTAGAGCAATTAAAAAATGTTATGATGAAAGGGCATTTTGATGGAGTAGAAAGCTTGCCATTCAATGATTTCCCCGTTTTTCTTTACACATCACAATGGGATGGAACGCCCACTATGGTAATAGCGGCTGCCTTGGCTTCTATACCGATGGTTGCCTCCTGTGTAGGTGGGGTTGGTGATATTGTTAATGAAAAAACAGGATTCCCTATTCGCGATATTGAGGACGCGTCATTGTATGCTACTGCAATTCGATACGCACTGAAAAATCCGTCAGAAGCAGAAAGTCTTGCTCTTGCTGCTAGAAAATACGTTGAAAGCGAACACGCACCATCAGCATTTGAGTTAGCTCTTTTTAATACTGAGGGTTATTTTAATTGTAACGCGCTACCACCATTGGAAAATGCTTAATGCGGTGCTTAGTTCTTGGAGCGAGTGGATTTATTGGTAGACATTTAGTTACATCACTCACCACTTTAGGTCATCAGGTTATTGCGTACAGCGGGCATTTTAATAAAAAAAACCTGATAGATGGTGAAAACGCAAATATCGAGTACGTTACGGGTGATTTTAGTAACGAAAATCGCTGGGGTGATTTGCTTACGGGTGTTCAAGTGTGTTATCACCTTATTTCAACAACCGTTCCTAAATCCTCTAACGATGACCCAGTTGCAGATGTTGCAGGTAATATTATTGGGACTTTAAATTTTTTAGAGGCAGCAAGAAAGAAAAATATTCGCATTGTATTCACTTCTTCAGGTGGCACAATCTATGGAAGAATCAACAGTGATTCAATTGAAGAGAATCATGCGACTGATCCTCTGTGTTCTTATGGAATTACTAAATTAACAATAGAAAAGTATCTTTTACTCTATCACGAGCTTCATGGTGTGCGTTCTGTTATTTTGCGAATCGCAAACCCTTATGGTGAAGGACAGCAGCCCGATTCAATTCAAGGAGCCGTTGCTGTTTTTATGGGGCGAGTGCTTCGTGGGCATACTATTGATATTTGGGGCGATGGTTCGGTTATTAGAGATTATATATACGTCCAAGATGTCGTGCGATCTATGATAGCAGCCTCTGAATATGGTGGTAGATTGAACGTCTTTAATATAGGCTCTGGTGGGGGCGTTTCTTTACTCGAACTGCTAGGAATGATTGAACAAGTCACAGCTAAAAAAGCTGATATTATCTTCCATCCTTCCAGAAGTTTTGATGTTCCCATTAATGTGTTAAATATTACTAAAGCACAAAATGAGCTGGGATGGACTCCTCAAGTATCGATGATCGATGGTTTGAAAAAAACAGTGACGTGGATGCAAGAGAAACTTGATGACACCATTTTACAAAATGCACATCATAGTACTTTGTAGTTTAAGTTAATTGCTTTTATCCCTATTCGTCGAATACCTTTCTATATTGGCACTCAAAAAACAATAAGCATCGTCATCAAAACCCTGTTGATCCAAAGTTAATGTTTAATAAACAAATCAAAAAAATATGCCTAAAGTTTCTGTCATTTTAACCTCGTTTAATCATGATAAATATATTCGTGATTCCATAGAGAGTGTGCTTCAGCAAGCGTTTATCGATTTTGAATTAATCATCTGGGATGATACCTCTACCGATGATTCGTGGGAAATCATTCAGTCTTATAATGACTCACGCATAAAAGCATTTCGGAATTTGCAGAACAAAGGGGCTGTTTTTGGCATTAATAAAGCGATTGATGAAGTTGCGCGTGGCGAATACATTGCCATCCATCATTCGGATGATATATGGGAGCTTGATAAGCTAGCAAAGCAAGTTGATTTTCTTGATGCCAATCAGGGTATTGGTGCGGTTTTTTGCTATGCACAAGCTATTGACCAGTCTAGTATGCCGCTTAACAATCAGGATAAGCTATTTAGTCAACCTAATCGCTCGCGTCATGAGTGGCTGAACCACTTTTTTCTCATAGGCAATACACTTTGTCATCCGAGTATCCTAATTCGAAAACAGTGTTACCTAGCGTGTGGCACTTATCGTGATATGTTAGCTCTAATGCCTGACGTTGATATGTGGACACGGCTGTGTACTCAGTATGAAATCCATGTTATGACCGAATGTTTGCTTAAGTTTCGTCTTCTTAATGACAAAATCAATAATAACGTAAATCATCCAACACTCCTTATTAGACAGTCAAATGAAGACTATATCTTACTTCAGCAATATCGGACGTTGTTAAAAAAAGAGACTATTTTTAAGGTATTCCCTGATTTTATTACCTACGATAGAGGGGAAGACACCGACCCAGAATATGTATTATCGAGAGTTTGCCTAGAGTCTGGTGATTCTTTTCTCAGGCAGTTGCTGGCTATCGAGATACTATTTGATATTCTCAATAATCCAGTGCGTAAGCAAGTTATTGAGAATATCTATGGTTTTTCTTCAACCGATTTTATTGCTCTCACGGGGCAGTATGATGTGTTCTCGCGCCAAGAACTTTTTAATCTAAGAGTCGAAAGTAGTGAGCAGATTAGCAACCTTAATCACACTGTGGATCAACAGAGTAGATACATCAAGTTAATAGAAAACAGTTTTTCATGGAAAATAACACGCCCACTTCGTAACACGCTAGGTAGTAATTCTTCTTTAAGGATTATGAGTCGTCGTGTCGCCAATACAATTTGGTCGATGATACAGCCCCCTCAAGAAATCCATGAATGCCTGTTGTCAGACAACGTAGGCGATACCGATACCCAGCTTACGCCTGCGTCCGATGATGATTGTCCCGCAGACTCTGTTGATTGCCCTATAGAAACAGTGCCATCAAGTCTAGGTGATCCAGCACAACAACCTCAGCTTCCCCCAGCTGGCGATTATTGTCACATTGCGCCCCCTGCTGACGATTATTGTTTCGCCATGCCTTTTAATTATCTGATAGAAAAGCCAGCAATCATGCCGAGTTTAGCGGTGATATGTCATCTGTACTATCCAGAAATGCTGACCGAATTTAAAGACTATCTATCTAACATCCCTTTTACATTTGACCTATTCATTACTACCGATACCGAGGAGAAAAAAAAGGCGATTGCTAATGGGTTGTTAGATTGGAATAAAGGTACTGTTGAGGTTCGACTTGCACCCAATCAGGGAAGAGACATCGCACCTAAATTAATTACCTGCGTTGATGTGTATGATCGTTACGAATTCTTTCTGCATATTCATTCAAAAAAATCGCTACATGGTGGTGAAGCGTTGGCTAATTGGCGGTCTTATTTATTAGAAACACTCTTAGGATCAGAAAAAATCGTCGCCAGTATTTTTGAGGCATTTAATAGCGATCCTAAACTAGGGATAATTGCGCCTGAACACTTCGACCTAGTTAGGCGACGCATTGGTTGGGGCAGTAATTTTGATGCCGCCAAGCAATTCTCAAATCAATTCGGTGTAACCTTGTCATTGAATGGCAAAATAGATTTTCCATCAGGTTCTATGTTTTGGGGAAGATCAGCCGCTATTAAGCCACTATTAGACGTACATTTAGCGATAACGGATTTTCCACCTGAAAGCAATCAGTCCGATGCCACACTGGCTCACGTTATTGAACGACTGTATTTTTTTGTTTGTGAACAAGCAGGTTATCGTTGGTTTAAAATTGCCTGCCCAGCGTTACTGAAAAACACCGAGAGAGTCTTGTTAGTCGAAAACAAAGAATCGCTCATACAGTCTATTAAATCGACTCAGTATGATCTCCTGACTTCAGCTACCCAGAAAACCAAACAAGGTTTTACTGATGTTTTATAATGACGTTACGCTATTGCGTATAACCGCGTAACTTAAAAAACCAGAAATCATGCCAGATATTGCCATTCGCGTCAGTCACTTAAGTAAGTGCTATCACATCTACAGCAGTCCACACGACCGCCTTAAACAGTTTGTTGTTCCCCGTCTGCAACGACTCATTGGTCAGCGTCCTAAACAATACTTTCATGAGTTTTGGGCAATCAATGATGTGTCTTTTGAGATTAAAAAAGGTGAAACTATTGGCATTATCGGTCGTAATGGCTCAGGTAAATCTACTTTATTACAACTCATTTGCGGAACACTCACACCAACCAGTGGGCAGGTAGAAATCAATGGTCGCGTCGCGGCGTTGCTGGAATTAGGTTCGGGTTTTAATCCTGAATTTACAGGACGCGAAAACGTTTATATGAATGCTGCCGTCTTAGGGCTAAGTCGTGAAAAAGCCGAAGCACGCTTTGATGATATAGCCGCTTTTGCAGATATTGGTGAATTTATAGAGCAACCCGTGAAAACCTACTCCAGCGGAATGATGGTACGTTTAGCCTTTGCGGTTATTGCCCATGTCGATGCGGATATTCTAATCATTGATGAAGCCCTCGCGGTTGGTGATGCGTTTTTTACCCAAAAATGTATGCGCTTTTTACGCCATTTTATGGAAACAGGTACGGTGTTATTTGTTAGTCACGATACCAGTGCAGTGGTCAATTTGTGTACTAGAGCTATTTTGCTTGCCCCAAATAAAAAAGCGATTGAGGGTAAAACAGATGAAATATGTCGGCTATACGTCAAGGATTTGTACGCTGAGCGGGAGTCGCCAGACTCATTAACACCTGTCGATTCGATAGTACAGCAAAGCAGCCATGATGGTTCAGAGACCCTGTTTAAAGGTGAGCCGCAACCTGAAAATTCCATACGCATCACGCCCTTTCGGGCAGATGCTGATTCTTTTGGTAAAGGAGGCATTACCATTATTGATGCTTGGTTTGAGAATGACAAGAACGCCAAAATATCAACAATTAATGGCGGTGACAAGGTTAAGTTTTGCATCAAAGCCAAAGCGAATCAACCCATTCAGCACCCAGCATTTGGTGTCATGATTAAAGATAGGCTAGGTCAATATGTCTTTGCTGAAGGCACTGATTTGGCTTATCGTAACTGCCCGCTCACTCTAATGACTGATGAGTTAGCGGTGGTCACTTTTTCATTTTTAATGCCGCTATTAATTCAAGGCGAGTATTCGTTAAACGTGGCTGTTGCAGAAGGCGTGGGCGATGACCACATTCAGCATCACTGGATAACTGACGCGCTGGTATTGCAAAGTGTCAACAGTAGACTGGTTCACGGTATCTGCGGATTACAGAATCTAAGCATAGAAATTCAATTATCTTCAACTTATAAGACTGACTAAAATGAGTAGTGTTTCAACAAAATACGGCAAAATGCACATTATCGACTCAGATAAAGTAGTCTCTCAATCGCTCACTTTATATGGTGAATGGGCGGATGATGAACTCAATTTGCTTGCCCAGATAATCTCTCCAGAGATGTGTGTTTTAGATGTGGGTGCCTTTATTGGTACGCACTCGCTAGCTTTTTCCAAATTTGTTGGCAACCAAGGCAAAGTTTATTCATTTGAGCCGCGTAGAGAAATTTACGCCATTTTAGTAGAAAACTTAGCCACTAATGCGTGCAATAATGTCACTGCACTCAATATGGGCTTAGATGAAAAAAAGAGCGTTTTAGACTTACCCTCTATTGATATAAATGAACTCGTTAATTTCGGTGGGCTGGCACTGGACAGTGATTTTTGTTCGCCCAACTCAGTGACTTATCAAGTTGATATTTCAACTATTGATGGCTTAGGGATTGAGCAAATAGACATCATCAAGCTTGATGTCGAGGGCATGGAAAGAAATGTATTAAATGGTGCGGTTGATACCATTACTCAGTGTCGTCCTATCATTTTTTGTGAATGTAATTCATTGGCTGCGGGTTATGAAATTTTGGCGTTTTGCCAAGCGCGACACTATGACACTTACGGATTTTTAGCCTCCGCTTATAACCCAAACAATTTTAATGCGGTAAAAAAGAATATTTTTGAGGATGCCAAGGAACTTGCGTTACTCTTAATTCCACAAGAAAAAACTGCGCAAACTCTCAGTAAAATAGCCAATATTCCTTTATTGCCAATTAATACGATTGAAGATTTGGTATTACCATTGCTTCATAAACCCCAATACAGCTATGAAGTGCTGGTTAATACGGCAACTTATTCGGCATTGGGTATTAACTTCCCATCGCCAATCCTAGCAGACTTCCAGAAAATCATAGAAAAACAGAACGAAGAAATCGCTAGTCTCTCTCAGGTCATTACCGAGCGTGACGACCAAATTACCACGCTTCAGCAGTGGCAAGCTGAGCTACATAATGAAATCCAGATGTTTCGTTCGTCAACATCATGGCGAATGACAAAACCATTACGAGATCTATCGCGGTGGACTCAACAGATTAGGCAACTTATCCAACTTTACCAACATCATCGCTGGATGTATCCTGGATTGAGTGGCTTTAAGCGACTGATAAGTCAGTGTATTGATGCTATTCAAAAAAGTGGTGGTAAAGGCTTGCAAAATAAATCACCCTTACCGTTGCTTCGCCCTTATCTCGAAAAAGAATTGCAGTTAAATACGACCATCATTTTTGATCATAATGGCGGTGGCGGCTCTAACTCCTACAGCTATGAATTAATGAAAACGATTCATGCTGAGGGCGGCGCAGTCTTAAGAGTCTACTGTTTTGATGCGATTTGGTTTGTTCAATGGAGTGCTGGCAATAAAGATGAAATGCTGTTCTTTACCGATTCCATTGAGGAACTATTCGAGGTTCTTTTGGTATCGCATAGCGAGAACATCATTATAAATTCTGTGTATGGTTATCCTGATATTAAAGTCGCTGTCACACATATTGTTAATCTTGTCCAGACACTCAAGGCAACATTAGATTTCAAGATACATGATTTTTATGCCTTATGCTCATCTCCGCATCTTTCAGATTTTGAAGACAAATATTGTGGCGTACCCGAAAATATTGACGTATGTAAAGGTTGCCTGAAGAAGAATCTCAGTTGGTATCATAGCTGGTATCCTAAAGAGAATAGACCCACGGATATAGCAGAATGGCGCAAGCCCTTTGCTGAGCTGTTTGACTGTGCGACTACCGTGACTTTTTTTGATTCATCCTCCGTGGAAATTGTGCGTAAAGGGCTTTATCTGGATGACAGCAAAGTAAAAGTAATTCCTCATGTGATCGATTATTTTTCATCTGAACAACCGATAGACATAACAGGTTCTTTGCATATTGGCATCTTAGGTACACTGTCCCTTATGAAAGGTGGCAGTGTCGTTAACTCGCTATGCAACTACATTGAAGAGCAGGGTTTGGATATACCAATGACCGTAGTAGGATCTAGTTTTATTGACACCCCTGCAAGAGTGACTATTCATGGTAAGTACACCCCCAGCGATTTACCAATTATCGTCAGCAAATACGGTATCAATGTCATTCTAATGTTGTCAATTATTCCAGAAACGTTCAGTTATACCATTTCCGAAGCAATGGCAATGGAGCTACCAATTATTGCCTTTGACATTGGCGCACAAGGTCATCGTGTCAAGCAATATGAGTTAGGGCAAGTCGTTCCGTTAGACTCTTCACCTGCCGTCATATTGGCGGCGATTCAATCCGTATTAAAAATGGCGCAGGAGAAAAAATAATGCTCGTTTATACCTCAATCACCAAAAGCTACCTTCCCAAGGCGCGAGTTCTAGCAAAATCGGTTAAACACTTTCATCCAGACTGGACGTTTGTTCTACTCTATTCCGATGATTTGCCCGTGGATTTTGACCTCAATCAAGAACCCTTTGATGAAATCCTAACTATCGAACAACTCGGCTTACCTGATTGGAAAGCATGGGCATTTGGTCATGCGGTCGTTGAACTCTGCACCGCTGTAAAAGGCCCAGCGGCTGAATTGCTCGCACAACGCCCTAATGTCGATAAAATCATGTACATTGATCCAGACATTAAACTATTTAGCTCCTTAGCCTCACTGGAAACCTTGCTTAATACTCATGAAATTTTACTAACCCCGCACCTACTCGATATGGAGCAAGATATTCATGCGATACAGGACAATGAAATTTCAGCATTAAAGCACGGTGTCTATAATCTAGGTTTTTTTGCAGCGAGAACCACAGGTCAAGGGCTAGATTTCATTCGCTGGTGGGCTGCGCGGCTGACACTTTTCTGTCGTGATGATATTCCTAACGGACTGTTTACTGATCAACGCTGGTGCGATCTTGCGCCTGCATTTTTTAGCGGTCTGCACATTGTTAGAGATAGAGGCTGTAACGTTGCGACATGGAATATTGCACATCGTCCACTCTCTAAAAGTAACGATGGCGTATTTTTAGTGGCCAACGTGCCGTTACGCTTTTATCACTTCACCAGTTACGACAGTGGCGCGGGCTTAGATATGCTGGCGAAATATGCGTCCGACCAGACTATTGCCCACGAACTCTGGGATACTTATGGCAAAGAATTGATTGCCGAAGGACAAAATGATGCCCGTTATAAGAGTTGGTATTATGGTCAATTTGACAATGGTGAATCAATTCCGCGTGAAGCCCGACGACTTTACCAAGCAAGACACGATTTACAAACCGCATTTCCCGACCCTTACAGTGTGACAGAACCTAGCTATCTCAGTTGGTGGCGAACTGAAAGTGCGTCAGGCAACCTCAACAAGCCGAACACATTGCTTGGTCAGGTGATAAAAAGTATTTGCTCACCGAGTACGGGCATTCGTCTTGCCAAATCAGCAATGGGCTTATTGAAACGTGACGGGCTGTCAGGCTTGATTAAACGGATAACTAATTACTCGTAATAGGCGTTGTAACGTCTCTACGGCACTAAAACTACTTTCAGAGGTGTCTTATGAATCTTCCCCCCTTAACATTGAAAAAAAATATCTCGACGCGACTCGATGGTCGTGTTCATGTTGACTCAAAATGGAGTGCAGCTGGCGTTACACAACAGTTTTTAGAAAATGCTGAAACCTATCACGCCCGTTATACCGACAACGACCACTGGAAATATCTGGTCGGGCAAGCAATTGATCTTGCAGGTGTGAATAGACAAGCCGCTCTGAGAATTCTCGACATCGGTTCAGGCAGCGGTAACACCGTCTTCGCGGCCACGGATTTGTTACCAAACGCAGTGGTTTATGCTAATGATATTTCACCACAACTACTGCAAATTTTGGTCGGTATTCAAGAACATTTGCCGCATCTTGAGGGGCGCATTGAAGCCTATTGTTTTGACCTGCACAAAGATTTTTTTGCCGATGACACCTTCGACCTCGTTATCGGCGGCTCTATTCTGCACCACATGTTTGACCCAGAAGCCGCTCTTAAAAACGCCGCACGATGGCTACGTTCAGGTGGAAAAATTCTCTTATTTGAACCACTGGAAATCGGTGGGCATATTATGGCGGCTATCTATTTGTCGCTACTTGCAGAATTGGAATTTGATGCTGACCCTAGACTTATCGCGCATTTCAAGGCAATCGGTCACGACTATGAGGCTCGCTTTGGTGTACCACGCGTCAAGCCGTGGACAAGTGGTTTGGATGATAAATGGCTATTTCATCCCAATTACTTGCGAGAAATGGCTAGCAATATAGGCTTAACGTTCGAGCAAATCGCTCCTATTAGCCCTGATTTGGCACATATTTTTAGTGGCTCAGTACGCAGCACCCTTAATTGTGCAGGGCTGGGTGATGTGCCTACACCTGATAAAATGTGGGAAGTGCTTGCGATGTTTGATGCGGGAATTTCTGCTGATTTGAAAAAGCGACTGACCTCAGAAGGCATTATCATTCTCGCCAAGCCTTAGTCTGACTATTACCCATGACAACAACCACCCAATCTAACTATTTCCCAACCATTGATGTACTACGCGGATTCGCCGCTATTTCAGTAGTGGTTTACCATGTTATCGAACTGTTTGACTGGAAAGACTTTCCATTTACAGGGCTACTACTTTGGTTTCGGGTTGGTTGGATGGGGGTTGACTTATTTTTCGTCATTTCTGGATTTGTTATCGGTCTGGCAGCATTTTCCAGCATTGATAAACACGGTTCTTCAGAGTTTCGCGGACATTTTATTAGCAGACGAATTACCCGTATAGTGCCACTGCACTACCTGACAATGTTGGTTTTTTTAGTCTTTATTACCCCAGAACTTCTTTTTACCAATTTCTGGAAAAATCTAATTTTGCATCTGTTCTTTGTTCATAATCTCAGTATTAAATTTTCTGGTGCAATTAATGGTGCGAATTGGTCGTTAGCAACCGAGATGCAGTTTTACCTACTGATGATGTTTATTGCACCTTGGTTACGGTGCGCGCGTTTATGGAAAGTTTTCTTGGTGCTGATTAGTGTTGCGTGGGCTTGGCGTTTCGGTGTCACCCTCTTAGTCACACCTGATAAAACCCTCGGTGTGTTTCCACTCTTCGTTGCTGCCACTCAATTACCAGGGATGTTGGATGAATTTGCCATCGGTATTCTGCTTGCAAGATTTGTTCGCTCTGAAACAGGCACGCGTACCTTGTGTTACTTAAACAACAATATTGCCAGAGTCAGTGCTGTTTGGCTATTGGCTGGATTATTAGTTTATGCAGCCATGTCAGTCTATTGGCCGTTTGCAAGTTACTGGGATCGTCCGTTGATGATTACACTATTTCGTACCTTATTGGCTATCGCCTTTGGTGCTGTGTTATTCGCAGCGTGTATAGTGACTCCTTCTGGATGGGCTGGAAAGTTGCTCAGCCCTGTTTATTACCTAGGCACTATTTCTTATGGCATCTATCTTTGGCATCTCCCTGTACTGGTGTCGCTTAAACGGATTACATCGCTAACGCCCAGTCACGCCTTACCTTTAGCTATCGGGATTACCATTATTTTCGCGGCAGTTTCTTGGCATTTCTTTGAACAGCCATTGATTAAAAAATATTCTCGACCACGTTGAGTTCGCTTTAAATTGTCATTGTTATACGCGCTGCACCCAGAATAAAGGCTATCAAATGTCCAGTAATCATAAAAATACAGGCAAGCTGAAAAAGGATTACACACAACCACCTATTTGCTCTATTGTCATTCCAACCAAAAACGGTGGTGATTTATTTGCCCACGTTCTCAATGCCTTAACCAAACAAACACTGTGGAATCAGACTGAACTGATTGTCATTGATTCTGGCTCTCAAGATAATACCGTTGAACTTGCTAAACAAGCGGGCGCGACCGTTATTGAAATTGCACCACATGAATTTAATCATGGTGCGACACGCGACTACGGCATATCACTAGCCAATTCAGACACCATTATTTTGACGGTACAAGATGCGGTACCTGTTAATAATAATTTGTTACAAGCCTTATTATCCTCACTGGAAGATACGGCAGTTGCAGGGGTTTATGCACGACAAATTCCACAACCTGATGCTGACGTACTGACTAAGCGTAATTTAAACGCTTGGTTGACGGGACGTATTGAACGCGAAGTACGCTTTATTCCTTACGATGGCTGGTATGAAACATTATCACCGATGGAAAAACATCTGTTCTGCAACTTTGACAACGTGTGTTCTGCCATCAAAAAATCGGTTTGGCAACAACAGCATTTTGGTCACGTTAATTTTGGCGAAGACATAGTCTGGGCAGAACGCGTGCTTAGGCAGGGTTATCACATTGTTTACGAACCCGAAGCAGCTGTCATTCATTCACACAATAGACCGATGAGTTATGAATATAAACGCACCTACATTTGTCACCGCAAACTATACGCCCTATTTGGTCTGCATTTAGTCCCTAACATCAGAGGAATGTGGCGGTCTTGGCTTTATGCCTCAATCACCGATATGCTATATATTCTCCGTAACGAAAAGCGATTGATGCAAAAAATACAATTGCTATTTAAAGCACCTATTCTCGATTTACTTAGTATCTTCGGGCAATATCAAGCCGTTCAAGATGAGATAAAAGGCATTTCTAGCTCAGTAACTGGCGTATAACTGTATTTATTCAAGCACAAAACCTTCTGCCCCCTCATAATGGGTGCTTCTTATATTCAATCTATATCCATTAATGCACCATTCTAAATGGTTGTATTTTTCACTTTCCTTAAGGACAATACGACAACGAAAAAGATGCTTTCTAGTAGTTTTTATAATTGCAGGGGGCGGTAATTTTTACTGTTTCAATCCATTGGGTTAGTGTTATCAAAAATAAAATTATTGTTGTAGATCTCGATGGAACGCTTATCAATACAGATATGCTAATTGAGAATCTGTTTTTTTTTCTCCGTCTTCATCCATTACGCATTCTTCATGTTATTGCTTGGCTATGGATGGGTAAGGTGCATTTCAAAAGCCATCTTGCTGATGCCATTATTCCTGATGTGGCAAAATTACCTTATCATCAGCCACTGTTGGCATGGCTTAAGACACAGCGTTTTCTAGGTGCAAAACTGGTGCTTGCGACAGCATCAGATACGCGCATTGCCGATAAAGTCGCTAATCACTTAGGCATTTTTGATGATGTGCTGGCGACCAAAGACATTAATCTGTCATCAAAAAATAAGCGTGATGAACTGCTATAGCTAAAGCAGTATAATTTGATTATTTTAAATTAGATGACATATTCAGCCGATTTCCGCCAAAAAGTATTGGCGATTAAAGAACAAGAAGGGTTAACACAAGCGGAAGCGGCAGAGCGTTTTGG
>MBQZ01000061.1 GCA_002134785.1 Crenothrix sp. D3 | reverse complement strand
CAAACTTGAGGACAATGTTATCTTAAGGCATTTTTCTTCATCCTAAAGCTTGAGTGATTTTAGTATCTTATGCAACGGAGCAAGTGATATTAATGCTCTGAATAAAATTGCATTATCTTTAACGAGGCCATAACATTCATAGTCATAAAGAGCTTCTATATGACCACCTTGGCGACCTGTATTCTCACTTTCAACCGAAAGTTGTTTAACCAATAAATGCAAGGCATCGTTTGACTTTAGTTGATTAAGGAACGCCAGATCGATACTTATTTTATGAGATAAATAAACCATCGGCTTTTGTTCAAAATCATGTTGTTCTATTTGGGCTTTTTCCAATAAAGCACAGAAAATCAAGCTACAGGGAAATATTTCCGGAAAAATGGCTTTATAATGTATTTCATCAAAATAATCATCTTGGTCTACCAATGAACCACACAGAAAATTTTTTGCATTGCTAATGTTTATAAATTTTCTCTTGCTGAGTGTTGTGTTCTCACCCTCTTTAAGTTGCGATTCTTTTATTTCAACAGAAACCAATTGTCTAGGCTTGACTGTATTAACAAAGGAAAATTGATAATTACTAAAACGTAGGCTTTTATCGCTAATCAGTATCTGTTCCTTATGTAACTGGCGATAAAGCAAAACCTTGTGCTCTATCAACGATTCCAGTTGAAAACCAAGAACGATAGTGCCGTTAAAAGGATTATTTTTAATGTATTACCATTTTTTACTATCGTGAAATAAATTAAAATTATCGGTAGCATTACGCGCAACATCGATATGCAGTTCATTAAATAGCTCAGTGTCGCTTAAGTTAGTCATAATTTCTCAATAATAAATCTTTTTATTATCTCTAAATTCTCTATCACTCTATATTCAGGATGCCCAACCTCAATAATAGTAAAAAATTTAAGCTAAATCTCTCAGATACCTAATTCAACTTCTAACCTAACTTTAATTAATCACTATACTTGGATAGCTTTCTATTGATAACCACCTGACTAATCAACTTATGCGCCTTAATCTGCCTAACAAATCAACGGGTACTTATCATCATTATTCTATCTAACATTGTTCCATGGAAAATTACAACTATTACAGTTATTTAACAGCCGCTATTAGTTATTTAGTACTAACACTCTTATCTCTTATGGGTGTAAAAAAAAATCCGGTTGTTATTCCATTAGTAACAGCACTTTTTTTCTCTTTTGTCTGGGCTGGTTACAGTGCTTTTTTAATACACGACAATAAATCTTTTACCTCAATCTCCTTAACATTAGAAATTATTCGCAATATTGTCTGGTTCTTATTGTTAAGTGTATTTATCTCACGTCAACAATTTACTAAAAATTATTTATTACTAGTCAAATCGAGATTTGCCAATGGCCTAATATTTCTCATATTAATAAGTTTAATAGTAGAAGTTTTTGACAATGCACGTTATCCAATTCAACAGCTTCTAGGACAAGATCCTCGTCTTTTTACTCATGTCATTTTTGCCGTCATTGGCTTGATGCTGGTGGAACAAGTTTATCGTAATGCAACCCAAGAATCACAATGGTCAATTAAATTTTTATGCCTAGGCTTGGGCGCATTATTTATGATTGATTTTTTTGTTTACAGCAAATCACTTTTATTTGCGCAACTCGACTCTTTACTTTGGAGTTCACGAGGATTTATTAATGCCTTAATTACGCCATTATTATTTATTTCCATACTGCGTTTACAAGCCAGTAAAGCACTTAGAATTACAGCCTCAAGAAAAATCGTATTTCACACCACTGTCTTATTAGGTTCTGGGTTATATCTTATCGTAATGTCACTTGCTGGTTTTTATATCAGAGATTATGGTGGAAACTGGGGAGCTACAGCACAACTATTATTTATATTTTTAGCGTTATTGATTTTATCAATATTATTTATTTCCGGAAAAGCTAGGGCGCTAACAAAGGTGTTTATCAATAAACACTTTTTTCACTACCATTATGATTATCGTGATGAGTGGCTCAAAGTCAGTAAAACCATTGCCAAGCTCAACTCCATAAATGAATTATCCGGATTTATTATTAAAACCTTATGTGACTTGGTGGATAGTTCGGGTGGTGGCTTATGGCTAAAAAATGACCAAGATGATTTTTATTTGGCTGAAGAAAGCAACCTTGGGTTTTCCCCGCCTTTCACCCTCCAGAAAAATCAATCTTTAATTCGATTTATGAAAAAAAAACAGTGGGTTATAGACTTTATTGAACTGTCAAAATCCCCACATATTTATGATGATGTTGACTTATCACAGTGGCAAAATCCACTCTACAACATTTGCTTAATCATTCCCTTGTTACAGGAAGATGATATCGTTGCTTTTGTTGTATTAACCAAAGCCAAAGTAACTAGACAGCTTAACTGGGAAGACCACGACTTATTAAAAACAGTGTGTCTTCAATTAGCCAACGCTTTGGCTCTTAGCCATGCTAGCGACGCTTTATCTCGCTCCCGTCAGTTTGAAGCCTATAATAGACTTTCAGCATTTCTTGTGCATGACCTTAAAAATTTGGTAGCACAAGTGTGTCTTATTGTAAAAAATTCTGAGAAACATAAATACAACGTCGAGTTCATAGATGATTCTATCGATACCCTTAAAAATATCATTTTTAAGATGGATCATCTTCTTAGTCAGCTAAAAAAAGAACAACTCACATCACATAATCAAAGTCTTATAAACCTAGTAGATATTATAAAAGATGTTGCCATTCAGCAAAATGCTAATAAACCAAACCTACAATTAATAACTAACTTAGATAACATCGAGATTGTAGGAGAAACACAAAAAATAACCGCTATTTTTAGTCATTTAGTACAAAATGCTCAGGAGGCCACGGCTGACGATGGTTTTATTAAAGTAATATTAAGTACCGATAATCAAGAAGCCATTATTAAAATCATAGATAATGGCACTGGGATGGACAATAAATTTATCGCTGAACGTTTGTTTAAGCCGTTTGATACTACCAAAGGTAATGCAGGTATGGGCATTGGTGTTTATGAAGCGCGAGATTATATAATGAAGCATGATGGTTCTTGTAATGTTGAAAGCGCACTGGGGGTGGGCACGACTTTTATCATAAAACTTCCACTTGCTTTGGAGTAACGGCAATAAAACCTACCCAGTCCTATTAAATTTCGCTGTGTACTGAGTTGTCCTTCTTAAAACCTTTATATTTTAGTACATAATAAGATTTCACCAACACAACGCTATATTGATGATAATCCTTACAAGATTGCAGATATTTAAGAGCCATTTAATAAAGCAGTTTTTATACCAAAACAGGGTTGACATAACTGTTTTTAGAATGACTTTTTATTTTTTATCCACATTTCATTATAAGTTGTTGATTAATCCTAAATACCCCCCTATAAACTCAACTTATTTAATAAAAGCACTGTAAGTCATTGATTTATTAATTTGTATTGAACTGTATAATTTTTATACAATTTAATCAAAAACACGAAAAATGATGAACTTAGCGTATTGCATAAGTAGTTATCCCCAGAGTTATCCACAAAAATTGTGTATAAGTCCCTAACCCACTATTAGTCAAGTAGTTAGAGCATTTACCTCATTTAGTTTATTTATTTCAGTTTCTAAACTGCAATACTAGAACCATGAATAGAGACTTTGGAATAAATATGTTCGAGATAAGTCTGAGTTAGAAATGTTCAATTTAGAACCCTTTCTAACTCACTATACCCTATAAATTACTCATTATGATGTTTATCAAATTTCAGACCATACTCATTTAGTATTGATGTTATGAAAATATGTTCCTCTCATAACTTCTTGTATAGTCATCATTGGTTTTTTTGATGCCTGAAAATCACCAGTATATGGTTCAGCAAATAAAAGGACCATATACAAGTTCATGATAATTATTAATGCAAACAACCCCGTCATACAGGACTGTATTTTTTGATTCTCTATCCTAAAAAAGTATGTAAATACTATTGTTATCACCCCACCAATTATTAGCATTACCCACTCAATCCGAGGCACTCCAATTTCTGCTTGATTAACTCTTGCAACACGACACTTCCAAACCGATAAAGATTCTTGTATAAGCGTGGGAAATAATTGTTTTTCATTTTCTGTAATAGGTACAATTTTTTTAACTTCATCGATTAACTTTATTAGAATAGAATGTGCTTTATAATTGAAAACATTATCGTCCATTCTGAGAAGGAAGCATTTGAGTTTTTATTTCTTACTCGCAGATTACAATATTTGACTGCTGATTATAACGATGACTACAGTGCTGGTTTTATTAGAAATAAGTTAAAGGATGTATCTTCAACACGAAAACTTATCACCAGTCTTTCCGTGTTATACAAACATCATAGGGATGACCCTCGTGAATATTAATAAAAAAGTCATTGTTGAAAACATTACCAAATCCAAACCTGCTGATTTGCTAGTGCTACATATCTTAAGTTCAGACAAGAACTCCAACAAAACGATGATGACTGAATTAACCAAGTTCACTAAGACAGGTGATTACCAGATTACTGTGGTGCGGAAATAAATCTATTCAATCGTGCTGACTGTTAGTAAACGTTCCAATACCAACAACATACCCATTACTACCAACCATCTGTTATAAAAATAGGTGGTTGCCATTTCCAACACCACCGTTATCCTGACATCCATTTCCAACAGTCAGGAGTTAGTTCAATGTCAGTATTTGGGTATGGTCGGGTTTCAACACTGCAACAAACAACAGAAAATCAACGGTTAGAATTGGAATCTTCTGGATTTGTAATTGATTATTGGTTTTCAGATACAGGGGTCAGTGGCAAAACATCAGCAAGACAACGACCACAGTTTTCAGCATTACTAGATAAGATTCGGGATGGTGAAACTTTGGTGGTTTCTAAATTAGATAGATTGGGTCGTGATGCAATTGATGTGCTATCTACCGTTAAATATCTGGCAGAAAGAAACATCCAAGTGATTGTTCTACAGTTGGGTAAAACTGATTTAACCTCTGCTGCTGGTAAATTGCTACTGACCATGCTGATTGCTGTTGCTGCTATGGAAAGAGATTTACTGATTGAACGGACTCAATCTGGATTAGCACGCGCAAAAGCAGAAGGAAAACAATTGGGTCGTCCCGCTAAAACAACGAACATTCAACGCAGTGAAATTATACAAAAACTGAATGATGGTGAATCAGTCAGTGCTGTTTCTAGATGCTATGGTGTATCTCGTGCAAATATCATCAACATTCGCAATAGTGTTCTAAATTGAACATTTTTATCTGTTTAAATAACGTTAAATATAGATCTCTTATACACCCCAGTTCAATAGTAAGTGACTCTTATGTTTAATGTGTAGTTGTGAATTACTATAAATATTAGTTGAAAGGTATATGATATAAATTAATAAAAAATAATCTGGAGCACTTAATGAGTGAATATGGAATCTACCAGCACAAATTAGATGAAAACAAATTAGAACTATTTAACCAATTAAATAGTATTGATGCTTTCATTGATATGTATAGTAAATCTAATATCAGCGGAATTTATGAGAGAACTATACAAAGAAGTGGTGAAGATTTAGAAGACTTAATTGATGAAGAATTAACGAATGAAATCGAAAATCTCAATTCGAAAATAATGCATCATCTCTTATACATTGACTTATTCAAATGCCAAAATATAGAAAGCATCTTCAAGGTCTATCCAGTTGTATCCAAGTTCTTTAAAAATGAACGACTAGTTTTTTTTGGTATATTCATTAATTTACATACCGACCAAATTCTTCTTTTATGTTTTAGAGATGATAAACCTAAATTCTTTGCGATTGATGCCGACAAAGATATTGTGGTTTATTCCTTAAATGATGACGATATTGAAGAATCATATATTAAAGAGTTCTGTAAGTTTGACCAATTAAATACCATTATTACAACACTAAACTCCATTAAGAGTGCTTGTTTTTATATAATGGATATTGAAGAGATGTTTGATGACGATAAAGAAGATTATGATAGAGAAAACGATGATTTCGAAAACGCAGTCATTGAAGCAGATGATGAGTTGAATTGTGTGAAAATATATTTACCTACATTTAACGAGTGCGACGAACGATTTGATGTGATTTTTACGACATTTACTAACGAAATTAGTTATCTAAAAGATAATTACGAAAATTGATTTTCCATCACCCAATATAGTTAATGTTGACATAATTGACTCCTATTCTAGAAATAATGATTTTACAAGTCTGATTAGATTTAACAGATATTTTGAGAACAATCTGAGCAGGAAATTACGTAAGTTAATCCCGTGATTTATTCTCAAATACGATATCTATTAATCATCCGAAAAGTTAAATATTCTATCCAATACTTTTTCGAGAAATAAAAAAAACCTACAATCTTGCCAAGTATTATTTAAACTTAACAACATACAAAAAGAAAATAATGCAATGACAGAACCAATCAAACCATATTTAAATCCAAAAAAAATTGCTATTGGTAAACCTAATATTAATAACCACCAACTTAAGATAAATTTCAAAAAAATACCAAGAAAAAAATAACAGACTACGAGTGCTATCAAACACAAAGTACCAAATAAAAACTCCATTATTATGCTAGTAATTTTTGTTTCTGTTTTATAAATTCATCTTCATTAATAATCCCTTTTTCAAAAAGAATTGATAATCTTTCTAACTTACTAACAATATCGTCTTCTGAATTTACAGTGTTGTTAGGTCTAGATAACGATTTTCTTTCTTCCATCGCATCTCTAACTTTATTAGTAAATTTAATAACTGTTTTTTTCCATACATTTTTAATCTTTCTTTCTTTTGCTCCATCTTCGATTCTAATATCACCAAAAAATAGTCCAGTTTCACCAGAAATTGAATTAATTTTGTCCAAATCAATTGTTGTTTGTTTAAGTCCATATATCATACCTTTATCAAGAAATACAATACGTCTATCTGTCAATGTAATTAACCAAGTATTACCACCCAT
>MBQZ01000060.1 GCA_002134785.1 Crenothrix sp. D3 | reverse complement strand
GGAAGATAACGACCTTATCCGCTCCCTGCGTGGCTTTCCAATGCTTTACGCGACGCTGAAGGGTGCGCAATAGGCTGAAGGGAAATTGACCCGCATGTTCGTCTTCCAGATATTCCCACAGTGTTAAGCCCGTGAGCTGCGCTTCTTTCTCCAGCAATCGAGGCTCGCTCACCTTTTTCTATTCTGCGACCAGATCGCTCAGAAATAGCGGCACACGCCGCCGCCGTTTCTTGACTTTTTCCTTGTTGACGTTTGTTCATATATAAACTCTCTTGATGTCGAGTGATACGTTTTCTAGGCAAGGGTGAACTCCAATAGATTGAAATGCACCGTTGTCCTAGGTATTGTTCAACTGGTCAAGATAGTTGTCGCCGAATCGGACAGGGTAATTGTCGCAGAACATGTAGAGAGTGTCACGTTCGGACATGGCTTGCATCAACTTCTGCTGAATAAGCCAAGCGGTCGGATAACTCACACCCAACTGCCGTTTCAACGCCAGAGCTGACAAGCCCGTCTTGGCTTGACTGACCAAGTAGATTGCCAAAAACCAGACAGTCAGCGCGAGATGCGTACTGTGAAACAACGTCCCCGCAATCAGCGATGTCTGCACCCGACAGCCCTTACATTGAAAGGTCTTATGCGTTTTGCCCTTAAGCACATAATGACCCGCTTCGTCGCAAGCGGGACAACGAAAACCTTGATGCCAGCGTACACTCTCCAGCGCGGCTTCGCATTGCGCCTCAGTGCCGTATTGCTCAAGAAACGAAGGTAGCGATAAGCCCGTTTGAAATTGGATGCGATTCATTGCCATGACCTGTACTCCTCTGTTTGTTGCTAACAGTATGCGCCTTCTGAATTGTGCTGATGAATCTTTCTAATCAGGAAAAGTATTGGCGATCAAAAAACAAGAAGGACTAACACAGGCAGAAGCGGCGGTACACTTTGGTGTTGGTGTGGCAAGCATAACGAGGTGGAATAAGTACCTAGAACCGACGCGTACACGATCAAAGCCTGCGACCAAGATAGACATGAAAGCACTGGAAGAAAACGTGAAAATTTACCCCGATGCCTACCAATATGAGCGAGCCGCTCGATTGGGAGTCAGTCAACGGGCGATAGGCTATGCGCTAAAGCGACTGGGTGTCATCTATAAAAAAAACACTGTCACATCCGAAAGCGGACGAAAACGCACGGCGCGTCTTTCAGGATAAGATAAGCGCGTATCAGATTGACAACAAATCGATTGTTTACCTAGATGAAAGTGATTTTGCGCATGATATGCCGCGCACTCACGGCTACGCACCTGTCGGAAAACGTTGCAGGGGCAAACACGACTGGCACGCCAATGGACGCACTAACGTCATCGGGGCGTTGTTAGCCTCTTGCCTGCTAACGGCCACCCTGTTTACTGGCACTGTCAACGCAGATGTATTTTTTGCTTGGCTTTCCCAAGATTTACTCCCCAAACTACGGATAAACTCCGTTATCGTCATGGATAAACGGGATGATGCAAGACAGCTCATCGAACAGGCGGGACATTCTCTTGAATTTCTACCTCTTTATTCGCCCGATTTGAACCCTATTGAGCATAAGTGGGCACAAGCAAAAGCTCTCAGAAGAAAGAAAAACTGTTCCACTGATGAGTTGTTTTCTCAGCTCTTTTGAATCATTTTATTGTGCTTTAGCTATAGTTGCCGCCGTTACCATTAAACCCCGTCCTGCAACTTGGCTTTCGCCAAGCTGAAAAACCTTACTAATCAGGTAATATTTTGTCAAAAAAAAGCCCTCGTTATTTACATAACGAGGGCTTTAGCATTCCTTAATTGATAACCATAGCTACCAACTAATCATTCATTAAATGAAAGATGGAATTAATGGAGCGTCAACAGTAATCATTTGACGGTTGCCAGCTTCATCATAGAAGAATAACAAACCAGCAAAACGACTGTCTGGATCATAGATCAAGTCAGCTAAACGGTAAACTTCCCATGCAGCATCAGATGCAGTTACTTGAACTGTTCTTGATTGACCTGGAGCAAGTGGGCTGTTATCGCTAACAGTCAAACCTTCTTCAGCTAACAAGTCATCAGGATAACCTGATTCGTCAACAGAAACTGCTGGATCAAGGAAACGTACGCCAGCTGTGTTAAACTCGCCTAAACGAACAGCTGAATCACCATTGTTAGTGATAGTCAGCGTCATTTGCATAGCACGACCTGGTACACGATATGTAGCATCGTCAACCTTAACACTAATAGTTCTAGCAGGCATTTCAATTGGCTTCATTCCACGCAACAAACCAGCTTGCAAAGGAGTTGTAATAGGATATTTTTCGTTAGTTGCGCCCATAGAAGTCGCAACAATAACTAATGTACCTACCGCGAACGCTAATGCTACTTTTTTATCAGTTGAAGTGATTAAAGAATCAGCTTTACCTGCTTCAACAGCAATTGAACGTGGAACGAACATTGGTTTACGAGCCCAGTAGAACAACCAAGCTAAACCAAGAGCATACCATAAAGCATGCCAGAAGTAAGTGTTCTCTAAGTTGTAAGTTTCTAAGTTGATTGTTTCACCAGTCAAAGTAGTAACTGGGTTAACGAAGTCTTTCATAGAGCCAGTAATAGTTACCCATTTACCTGGACCAATAATTGGACCACCACCTTGAACGTTCATCATAGAGTGAACATGCCAATCGCCTGGACGACGTGCTTTCAATAATACTTTAAACTCGTAAGTTTCGCCTAGTTCCAAAGAAACTGAACGAGGAACTAATTGACCACCGACCCATGATCCTGCACGAATAAATACAGGACCAGGAATACCAACGTTTAAGAATGATATTTCGGGTTTATCAACGGTTTCTGGCCATCCTTGGAAAACAAAGAATTTACCAGAAATAGTCATTGTATCGTTGACAGCTACTTCTTCTTTTGACCAATTCATGTCAAACCAGTGAATAGTACGCATACGCATGAAAGCAGCTTGCGATTTTTCACCATGAGCAGATGCAGTTGGTACGTAAAACATCGCTGCTGTAACAGTAATCAGCAGTGCGACAAAGGATAGTTTAGCAACCTTGTCTTTTATTAATTTCATATATCCTCCTCTATTGCTAGAGTAATCTATTTTTAGATTATCTGACAATAATGACTATTGCCAGCTCTCAATTCTAGTACTTTATCAAAACTCTTCTTACAGATCGTCACTAGAGATAAAGGTTGTTTGAGCAAACCATTTACCGAAGAAATGCCACAAGAAATAGATAATGATAGAAACGAAACCAGAGAAGAATGCAGATACAGGAGCAACGTCTTTACCGAAAGTTCTCAGTGTACCTTTTTCAACCATTCTGATGTACTCAGGTGTACCAGTTCTTACATAGTGGTAACCTTGTAAATCAGCCAGTGTCATCATCATGCCATTATATTCAACAGGAACATGTAATGGAGCAATAACTGGCCAGTTGCCTGGATAGAACAACAAACCATAAGCCAAGCCACCAACAACTGCTGTCAATGTTACGCTACCACCTAACATCAAAATAACGTCAAGTACGATAGCACCTGGCATTAAGTTTGATGGGAAGCAGAAGTTCACTGGGAAATAAGTCCAACCCCAGAAATTTAAGTATCTGTTGACCCACTCACCTAAGAGCAGACCTAAAACACAAACTACCGCACCGAAAGGTAAACGGTAACGCCACCATAAACATGCTTGAACAGCAGCAGGAAATGTGATTGAAACGATTGGAGCTACGGTTACCCATAAGCGTCTATCTTTCCAGTCAGTCCAGAAATCCCAGTCACCACCAGTTAACATGTAGTGAATATGATAACCACCAAGTACAACGAAGAACAATGTAAACAAAATTAGCCAATCGAACGTGCGAGAAACTTTGACTGCTTCAGCGCGTGAACGTACAGCTGATTGAGATGCGCTCATTAGCTTACCTCCTAAAGGATTTAAATTATTTTTATTAATTACTACCTAATCTACTTTGCTGCCCCATCGTGAAAAAAGACGGGGCAGCGAGAAGAGGAGAGATAGTTATTACAACCAAGACTTAGATTAAGCTAAGTCTTTTTTCAGAAGTTTAGATATTGCTTGAACTTCTATGTTTACAACACCTAATACACCTAAAGCAGCCCATCCGAAGAATACGAAACCATAATGTAAAGGAGCAACAAACAATTCTTCCATGAACCAGAAAGTGTGACCCCATTCATTCAAACCAACATTTGGTAGAATCATGAAAGGACCAACTACTGATACCAAGTACATTAAAGACAAACCTTGTTGGTAAGTAGGCAGTCTTGTTCTTGCATATAAGAAAGAAGCACCACCAGTGATGATGTAGATAGGATAGCTCAAGTAAAATTCAATGATGTGACTTGGTGTAAAGTCAGTATCACGAACAATTGTTTGATGCCATGTACCATCTTGCTCTGTAAAGTAGCTAGCACCATAATAGATAGCGAAAGCGTACATTACCAACCATGTCCAGTGTGTGAAATGTCTTCTCAACTCTTCTCTTGGAGTGATTGACATTACTTTACGGTCACGAGTTTTCCAAATATAACCCCACAAAATACCTGCGGTAACTACTTCCAATACAAATTCAATATAAAGGAAGTTCATCCAGTATGTTTCAAACTCAGGTGCAAAAGAATCTAAACCAGCTGACCAGCCATAAACGCCTTCATACCAACGAACCCAAGCGTAGAACACTACATAGAGTGATGCGCCTAAGATCATATTTCTTTTATTTAACAGCGGTGCTTCCGCAGCATCAGCTTTCACTGATTCAGTTGTAGCGGCCATTTCTACCTCCTAAAAATTAACAAATTACCAGCCCATTGGACTAGAACCTATAGTTATAACTCCCTTTTCACATTTCGCTTTAAACTATAAAAACAAGATGACACTAAATCTATTTAGTGCGGACTCAGTCTACCAGTTCAATTGACCTTGTCAAGTCAAAAAATGTAATGACCAAATAAAAATAACTGCTCTAATAGATTAAACCAATCAACTAACAATAGTTCGGACAGTTTTACCCAGAGACCGCCCCGAAATTACAAATCTCCTGATAACGGGGAGAGGATTTAATCGAAGTCAGGTCGAAACCAAAGTCGCAAGAAATGCGTTCAATGAATAACGCATTGAAAAACCTAGCTTTCCAACTGAGAACGGAAACAGGTTTTCGATTAGGAGATGAAAGCCTGTCCTGCCATTTGATGGGGTTCAGTGCAGTAAAACAGGCATTGAAATGACTGTGTAATGCAGGTTCGGAACGTGCTTGACAATCACCCAGCCCCGTAAACTGCTTAGCATCACGAAATAAAAATTCAATCTGAAACCGCGCCTTGTAATATCGATGAAGTGACAGTGCATTCAGTTCATTATCGGTTGAAAATAACACGGCGTAGCCGCCTGTGTTTTTGAGTAAATACACGATTCGAATGTTACGCTTGAGAGTGACGCAGTTGACTATCGCCGTGTACAGCTTGACACCGTTGTACTCACCCACAAAGTCTAGGCGACTGATGTCACCGATGATGAGTTTGCCATCGTAGCGTTTGTGTCTACCTTTGGGTCTTTGTTGCCCCGTAAATAAATAGCGCAGGTTCGCATCCCGACGCAGTTTGCCAATCGGGTGGTAGCCGCATTCCAATACGCCGTGAGTGAAAGTTTGTTTCCTGTAGTAAGCATCGCTCACCAGATAGCGTACGTCTTTGGGGAGCGCGTGACAATCGACCTTGAGATGCTTTAAATACTCATGCACTCCCGTTTCGGTAGTCCCTACAAAACAATGCAGGTAGTAATTTTTATCGCTTTTTGACATAGTGCAGTGCCAAACTTTGCAGTACTGATGGCATGAACCACGCACCTACCAAACTTAATGTCGAATTAAAATTATTTTGCCCCAGACGAGGCTGTTCTTGTTATCAATCATTGGATAACAGGATAACCAAGGATGGTGTCTACACGACCCAAAATGATAGCGTGGTTCGACAGATGTTTTACTGCGGAAAAGGAGAACACCGTTTTTCTGAGACGGGTTATTGTGATTTATTCGGCAAGCATGGCAGCTTCAAAGAATATGAACAACTGTGTAAGTTAAGCGGCTACGGCTTATCAGTTGATGCTATAGCGGATGTATTACTCAAAGACACTCGAACCATTGCGGTACGGCAACGGGGCGTGAGTAAGAAAGCCAGTGTATTCCATAATGTTACCTGATTAGCAAGATTCTTCAGCTTGGCGAAGCCAAGTTGCAGGACGGGGTTTACTGGTAACGGCGGCACACGCAGGTGAGACTGTGAAAGTATTAAACAACATAATGTTGTGTGCCAAAGCCATTCTGTACATAGTGCCAAAAACTGAGCGAAAAACATCCCGAAACCCCCAAAACAGGGCAAAAAAGCCCTATTATTAAGCATATTGAGCATTTTTTAACGCATTCTCTGAACGCTGGACACAATAATCCCGCAGTTTATCAATACCCAAGATGTTGATAACGCGGATAAAGTTGTAGGCGAGTGTCATTAAGCTGAATTCACCGCGACATTTTTCCAGTCCCCGCATGAGGAAATGGTGCATTCCAGCACGGTGTTTGAGTGTGCCAAAGGGGTGTTCGACCAGTGCGCCGCGCTGTTTCATACGCTGTGGGTTTTGTGCCATCCGTTGTTTGTGGCGGTCAACCACGGCTTCATGTTCCCAGCGGTAGAGTTGTTTGATGCGGGCTTTTTCTGTCAAACAGTGGTTGGCAAGTTGGCATGGGCGGCAATCGGCGGTTTTGCTTTGGTAGCGGGTAAGGTCTTGCCGTTTTTTTGTTGGTTGCCGCTGGGGGTCAAGGTCTGGTTTTGTGGGCAGGTGTAGGTGTTTAGCTCAGCATCATAGCGGAACTGGTCACGGGTGTAGCGTCCTTGTTTGGCGATGGCTTTGGATTTGTCGGGGATGGCGACGTAGACTTGAATGCCTTGCTCTTCGCAGGTTTTGAGCTGTTCGCCGTCGTAATAGCCCGCATCACCAAGTCCAGTCAGGTTATCAGATTGTAGAACCTCTTGCGCTTTTGCCAACATCGGCGCGAGTTGCTGGGTGTCATTG
>MBQZ01000059.1 GCA_002134785.1 Crenothrix sp. D3 | reverse complement strand
GCGCGATAACCACGTCTACCCGTATTGCGCTTCAGCTCACGGCTGATAGTCGATTCGGAAGTCTCAACAATCACTGCTATCTCTTTATTTAACGCTCCTGCTTTCTTTAATGCCGCAATCTGGTATCGTTGTCCTTCAGTCAACTGTTTGTGTGTTTTCATCGCTTATCCATCTTTGGTCGGATTGAGAGGGGATGAAACTATAGCAGTTGACCCCTTCTAAATCTCTAAAAATGAATTGCATTTGTTAGTTGAATCTAAGACTTATAACAGATGCAGATTGTCTGTGTTTACGCTATTTTTTGCATTAACACTTAACACACAATGAAACGATGGAAAAAACACTTGCTTACTTAAGAGCCTCGACTGACAAACAAGAGACCAACAATCAAAAGCTTGAAGTTCTCGAATTCGCCAGAAAAAAAGACCTTAAAATCGATGATTTCATCGAATTAACGATGTCGTCACAAAAACCATCGAAACAGCGGCGCATCGATGAACTGATTAACAGACTTAATCCATCGGATACCTTAATCGTCACCGAACTGAGTCGTTTAGGGCGTAGTACCGCAGCGGTGATTTCCCTTATCAATACCTTGGTCGAGAATAATGTTCGCGTTGTTATCCTAAAACAACAGTTGGATATTCATCAGCATGACATGAATTCCAAAATTATTATCACAATGTTTTCGTTATTTGGCGAGCTTGAACGTGACTTAGTCAGTCTACGCACCAAAGAAGCATTGGCGGCAAAAAAATCACAAGGACAAACATTAGGAAAGCCCAAAGGAACAATTCAGCGCAGCAAATTTGATCAACATATAGAACAGATCAAAGCTCTTCTTGAAATAGGCTTATCAGTGCGGAAAATAGCAAAAGTGCTGGGATACAACCATCATATTGCCTTAAACACCTATATCAATAAGCGGCAGATACGGTCTTTGAAAGTGGGAGCTAAACCTTTAAAAACCCTGTAATGAATTGAAATATAAGGACAATTCTTGTGGGCAAGCAGTTATGAATTTCTATCAAGAGACAATGCCGTTAATATTCAATAAGTTATGAACAATATTACTGAAGGTTTTGAAATCGATATTTCGTCTGTACGCCACTGATACCAAGGGGTTCAGTAGGGTCGCAGGACAAACCGTTCTTTTGGTTAATTAACCCCGTTATGAAAGCGGCAGCTTAATCATCACCTCCAACCAACCTTTCAGTCAGTGGGATCACATCTTTCCAGACACCATGATGACCGTCGCGGCAATTGACCGCATTATTCATCATGCCACCATTATTGAAATTCAAGGAGAAAGCTATCGAAAAAAACAGAGCCTAAAAAACTAACTATTTTTTAACTAAAACTGGTCAGGGTAATTGTCGTCAATTCGGGCAGGATAGTTGACGCTGGACAGTCCAAGACTAACTTGGACTCACTAGCAACATCCAAAACGTGTTTTTGATTCCTAATTACGCAGAATTTCTCGCTGCGTTAATAATGCCAAACATACAACGCACGACTAAAATGCGGTATTCTTTTTCAGACTCTTTACCCTTAAGTTCATCATCGCGTAACTGTTGTAGCGCGTATTGCTGCATAGTGATTAGTGGCAAAACAATATGCTCGCGTTGCTTAATGGAATGACGAATCGCGCGGTTATCATCCATCAGTGACGGTAAATTACACACGGCGATGATATTTTCTTTGGATAACATGAACTCATTAAACATCGTCTGCCAAAGTTCGCCAAACTCAGGATCATCAGCAATATAGGCAGTGGCAGGATAATAGGCTTTTGTTAAGGACATCATGCTATTGCCTAGCAGGGTACGAAAAAATAATGACTGCGCATAAAGCTGTTGTAACTCCGCTAATTTGCCATTTTCAGTCAATTGCGCAATCGCGCTACCCACACCAAAAAAACCCGGAATGTTTTGCTTCATTTGCGCCCACGCACCGACAAATGGAATCGCGCGTAACTCTTCAAATCGCAAGGCTTGGTCTTGATTACGTTTCGCAGGACGTGAGCCAATATTGGTATCGGCAAAATAAACCAATGGAGTCATTTTTTCTAAATAAGGGACAAATTTTGAGTGATTTTTTAAACCTAAATACGCTTGATGTCCCGCACTGGCTAACTCATCCATGAGTTGTTTTTCTTGTGTGGAAAACGAATGCGCGTGGTGCGGAAACACATGAGTCATCACGCCCGCAGAAATCAGTTGTTCTAAGTTATAACGGCAAGATTCTACTTTGCCATAATTAGAGCTAATCGTTTGCCCCTGAATGGTAATTTGCACTTCTTCATTTTCAATGGTTTCACCTAATGAAGCATAGAAATCATGGGTATTACCACCACCGCGTGCAGGTGGCCCCCCGCGTCCATCAAAGAAAATTGCAGTAATGCCGTGTTCTCTGGAAATACGTGTCAATTCTTCTTTGGCACGAAAAATAGACCAGTTAGCACATAAATAACCGCCATCTTTTGTACCGTCAGAAAAACCCAGCATCATGGTTTGTTTGTTACCACGCGCCGCTAGATGCTGGCGATAAGCAGGGATGGCATACAGTGTTGCCATGATGTGATGCGCGTCTGCTAAGTCTTCAATGCTTTCAAATAATGGCACAATATCTAGTGGTAAACGTGCTTCTCTGGCTACTAACAACTGCGCAAGTTTAAACACTTCAATGACTTGTAACGCCTTGCCACAGTGACTAATGATATAGCGATGGCAACCTGCTTCACCATTGTACTGTTGCACCGTTTTAATAGCGGCAAACGTATTGAGTAGCTCTAGCATCATCGGTTCTTCAATGCCTAAGGTCATCGGGTCAAATGTTAAATTTAATACCAGCTCCAGTTGCTGTGTTTCACTGAGTTGATTAAATTCGCTGAGTGAAACGATTAAACCTTGCTTATGAAGTAAGGGAATAAGGTGTTGCCAGAGCTGATGGTGTTTTGAGCTGTCTTGGCGTATATCTAAACTGGCAAAATGAAAGCCAAAAATCCGCACATTAAGCAGTAATTTATCCAGCAGGTCTAAAAATAGCCCGTCATGATCACGAATAAGGCATTCACGCGCTTGTAGTAATAACTGCTCAAATTCTACTGCGCTGGTGTATGGTTGTGTGCTGCCATACAAACTTTGATAGATTTTTTGCTCTGCTTCGGCAATCAATACATCAACATCTTTAAAGCTCAAGCGGCGTTTAAGGGCGCGTATTTCACGGTAATAACAACGTAAAATCGTTTCGCGTAACCGTTGTGCAACTTGCAAAGTCGTTTCATGCGTCACAAACGGATTGCCATCTCGATCACCACCCGGCCAAAAACCAATATGCACTAACTGTGGGTTTTCAAAGTCAATAACAGGAATATGTAACCCAGTGGCTAATTGTTCAATAATGGCTGAAACACTGGGATAGAACACAAATTCCAAATACCAGCATAAGCTAATTGCTTCATCCAATGGCGATGGTTTTTCGCGTTTAAAAAAAGCGGTTTTGGCGAGTTGCTGTAATAATAAATTGATTTCATCGACATCATTATTACGCGCGGCTTCTTCTAAATCTTTAATAATACCCAGCACTGCACCTGGATAAAACTGCGTTGGATGCGCAGTTAATACTAAGCGCACACTAAACGTTTTTAATTTTTCTTTGAGCAAACTCAGTGCATCGGTCGCGGTTGCTTGTGCTAACAACGCGGTCATTGTGCCATTGCCATTCAAATCATTAAGCTGTTCAAAAGCAGCTTCTTCTAACGAATCAAATAACACCACTTGTCGTTCAATATATTGAATAAATTGAAATAGCATTTTAAAACGATTTTCGCTGGTCGAATCAGCGGCATAATTAGTAAAAAAGCCGTTAATAATCTCAGTGGGACTTTGGTTATTTGCAAAACCCGCCTCACACGCTTGCCCTAATAAAGGTAATAACGTACCTATGCGCTGCACATCTTTAAACGGTAGATTCAAAAAAAGGCTGTTGTATATGTGATAACGCGTTGAAACAATTTGTTGATATTTTTTGCTCATAATTTATTCATTATCCTAAAAATTAATAACGCTACACGCTTTTCTGAATGCTGGAAAACACTAAATCTTCCAGAAATAACACAATACCTGTCTCATTTTGATTAGCCGCAAAATCCGTCAGTGAAGGCAGATTTTTCATAAAAAAAGCCTGAAAATGCGCCATTTCGATAATGGTGGAAGCTAATGATTTTGGGTATTTGTAGCTTGGGTTACACTCTAAAATGATATTACCGATAACCGCACACAGATCTTTGTAGGGTTTAAATAACTGATCCTTGTTGTCCTCAGAAACTTTTTTGGTCAAATAGGTTTTAGAGCCTTCGGTAATAATAATTTGATGCAAAATAGTTTCATCCACATAGTTGGTTTTAATATCGTCTTCTATGGTGGTCGCCAATAGTTCAATGACTTTTTTCAGCTTAATCACAGGGTCGTCAATATTGCGAGTATGAACTGCCACGCGATATTCCAGCCAACTCCAATACCACGCGACAATGTATATCAGCAAGCGGTGCTTGTTTTCAAAATACCGATAAATCCCTGCCTCCGTTGTACCAATATCAGTTGCTAATTTTTTAAAGGTGAAGACTTCAAAGCCATTGTCATAAATCAACTGAATGCTATGCAGAATAATTTTTTTGCCCAGTTCGGTGTGTTCTGGGTTTTTGAGAAATAATTTCTCATTCATTTTAATATGTAAGTTTATTTCCATAGCGACCTGATTTTGGTTTTTTCTAAAATACTAATACGGTAAAAATGATAACTTAAAGTATTGCAATTTGCAAAGATAGTGTTACTATCTCAAATAACAGGAATTACTTCTTTCACGATGGTCATGCTTGTAAAATTTTGATCTGAGGAATAGAAATATGAAAAATTCTTTGCCGTTACATAGTAACAATGTGTGGCATAAAGAAATAGTGAAATGGACGATTACTAGAACAGTCGCAACGTAGTTGAATTTATTTACGACATATCAAGGAATATCATGAAAACACTCACTAAAGAAATGCAAGCTGCCATTACGCCAGCAATGGCGTTAGAGTTATTGAAAGATGGCAATAAACGTTTTGTCAATAATTTAAAAGTTAATCGTAATCTGCTAGAACAAGCAAATGAAACCTCCGATGGGCAACACCCATTTGCTGTGATTTTAAGTTGTATTGATTCGCGCACCTCGGTGGAACTTATCTTTGATCAAGGCTTGGGCGATGTCTTTAGTATTCGCATTGCGGGCAATATTCTTAATGAAGATATTTTAGGCAGTATGGAATTCGGTTGCAAAGTGGCAGGAGCTAAAATCATCGTGGTCTTAGGTCACAGTAAATGCGGTGCGATAAAAGGTGCGTGCGATCATGTGGAAATGGGTAATTTAACCGCGCTGTTAAGTAAAATACAGCCTGCGGTCTATGATGAAAAAACCGTCACTGAACAGCGTAATTCGAATAACAGTGACTTTGTGGAAAAGGTAGCTACTATTAACGTCAAAAGGACAGTACACGCTATTATGGAACGCAGTCCAATTTTAAAAGAAATGATTGAATCAGGGGCTATCGGCATTGTGGGCGGTAGTCACGATATAACAACGGGTGAAGTCAGTTTTTATGATGACACCTGTGTATTGATTAGTTAGATAACAGCTGTGTCTGTTGCCTTAGGAGTCTAAGTCATACCTTGGACTCCGTATCGGCTAGTAATAAACACAACATTCATTGAGAGTTTATGATGCGTAACCCATTTTTTGTAACTTTAAATAGCTTTTGTTATCAACATAAAAAAACCGTCAGCTTCATCATCGCATTCTTTGTCCTAGTGCTGTTTGGCGATAGCTTGCTGCATCTAGTTGGACATTTCCTGCATATTCTGCTGGAAGTGGTTGAGTCAATGCTTGAACATTTTCTTGAAGCGGCTTTCGGTTTTTCGGCACGGCAAGCCCAAGTTATTTTGTTTTATGGTTTCGTAGTGGTGATTGTTTGCTTAACATGGTTTGCGGTACGCAAAGCCTATATGACCGCATTACATTTCATCGCCCTCGTTCAAGCATACTGGCAATCTAGCAGAGCAAAAACCGCACTTAAAACAATGCTGGTATTCGGTGCATTAGGCACAACGCTGTATCTTTTTTCCTGATTAACATCAAACTTTTCTAAGTAAATTATCTTATAGTGGCCCCCAAATTCAGGACAATAGTTTAAGCTATAGCCTGTGATGAAAAAGGGTTTAACAATGACGTAAGATTTTTACCAGCGCAGAAAAGGCAAAGGTTGCCTTGGTTGTGAGCGTAAAAAAGGGGCGGGGGAAAAGCCAAGGCTGGCAAGCGCACGGCTGAAGTTGTTTTTCGTGCTGATTTATCTGAAATGCTATCCGACGTATGATGTGTTGGGGATGCTAGTGGCAACTGTTGTGATTGAATCAAACGTTTGCTGCCCGTTTTGGAGACGGCGTTGGGCAAAAAACAGGTGTTGCCCGCCCGCAAAATCCGCAGTATTGAAGAGTTTTTACAGCTTTTTCCGCACGAGAAAGATTTGCTGATTGACGGTACTGAGCGTAGAAAAGAGATGCTGCCAAATAATTAAAACTCAGCCACGCTGCTGTGAATGAGTTGATTTTATCTGCCCGCTAAATTCAAATTCCACAACCCAGCAGTTAAAAAGATGAATTGATCACCTTGACCGTTGCGATTACGGTAAATATGACGCAAGCAATTCATGCGTTTTAAGCCCGCAAAAACGTGTTCAATCGGCATTCTAAGCGCGGAAATGACGCGATTTTCTGCCTTTTCATCCGCAGTCAACTGTCCATTTTGGGGCTTTTTCTTAGGCATCATCACGTTTTTAGGGTGGTGTTGAACGCCTTGAGAGCCTTTGTCCAGCCAAAGCGTTCGGTCTGGCGGAATACCTCGAAACGAGGTTTCTTTATCAAAGAGCTTTTTATCGTGATAACGACCTGCCTTAGTAGGGCTTAGAAAAAGAATCTTTTTTTCAGGGTTCGCCATGACGATATTTTTGCGCGTATGGCAGCCTTGTTTGCCTGAATAGTGTTTGCGTTGGGTTTTTGCACAGCTTGAACGTTGCGTTCTGCGCTCAGTACTGTCAATCAGCAAATCTTTCTCGTGCGGAAAAAGCTGTAAAAATTCCTCAACACTGCGAATTTTCCGCGCAGGCAACACCTGTTTTTTGCCCAACGCCGTCTCCAAAACAGGCAGCAAGCGTTTGATCCAATCACAACAGTCGCCACTGTCGAGATCAAACAGCATCCCCAGCACATCATACGTCGGATATCATTTCAGATAAATCAGCACGAAAAACAACTCCAGCCGTGCGCTTGCCAGCCTTGGCTTTTTCCCAGCTCCTTTTTTACGCTCACAACCTCGTTTGCTTCTGTCCGCATCCATCGCTTTTTCATACGCGCTATCAAAATCACCCAGTCATTCGTCAAACTGCTTCAGGGTTAAACCTGTCGTGGCTCTCATTAGGCGTTCTTTTTTGTCAATTCGAGTTAAGTTAAGCATCGTTTTTTCGCTGTTTGTCGCGGTATGGCTAGATTTTACTGAATTTAGC
>MBQZ01000058.1 GCA_002134785.1 Crenothrix sp. D3 | reverse complement strand
CACTCAATGTTCCTCCCTCTAAATTCAGTAGCAACTTGACTTCATTGAATAAATCTTCGCCATCATACGACTCTCGGTTCAAAAAACGATTCACGCTATCATGTGAAATGTTCATCACTTCTCCCAACCGACGACAACTGACATGGTTGGGTTCGCTCAATAAAAAACCAATGTACATCGATAAGTTGCAACGGGCTGTGCTTGGACGTGTTATGTTTCTTATCACGGGAAAATGGCTTTTTTAAAACTAATGGGGCTGTCCATTCTAAACTTTTATGCCCTGTCAATGCGTAACTTCTAGTTAGCATAGTAAGTACAACAACAGTATTTGCAAAACAATGTGATTCAGGTGTAAAAACAGTAGTTCAGGAAACAACTCAGCCAGAATGCCAAGCACATTCTGATGGTACCGTTTCTTGTTAATGGCAGAGCTTCATTCGCTTACTGTTTATTAACAAAATGAATAAAGATTTGAAATAAGGAGTTTCACTATTTTTAGCGATGGTATTAACCATGAACGCGATAAGTGTACGAAAACCGTGATATTTCCGAGAAAAGCCCCAGATTCCGCTTCGCTCCATCTGGGCTACTTGCTGGTTGTAAACCAGAGCCTTGAGCGGGGCGGGTTATTCAACCCGCCCCGAATGTTTGAATTCCAATACGATTTCAGATAGACCGAAAACGTTGCGACGGGGTGAATACCCCGTCGCGCTTCGGAGATGGTATCTACTCGCTGGTTTGAACTTTAGTCACTTCTTTAGTCACTTCTTGCACTTGTTTTTCAAGAACCTGAATGGTTTCTTGTGTAGCTTTGGGTGTTTGACTGTTTGGATTTGCTGGCACGGTTGCTGGAGCTGTTGTTTGTTGTGTTTTTAGTTCGACTATTGTGTTCTGTGTGACTTTTTTGGTTTCATTTAATACAGCTTCTGTATATGCTTTATCACTAGGATTCGATGATGGCGCAACTACATTAACACCTTGTTTTTCTAACACTAAATCAAGAGCGCGAGTTCTAAAATTATCAACCTTTTTATCTAATTCTTCTTTTATTTGATTCTGCTTTTCAAGTGGGTAACTTATAAAAGGTTCTGAATGAGTTCTTTTTTCGTATGTTTCCTCCAGACACACTGCCCAGTGCATTGCAGAAGATGCTTTTACTACAACAGGGTCATTAGATTTCTCAATAATCATATCTATTAGATGATCACTAACTAACCCTGTTTCTATATTTCCACCACCTAATGCGCCAACATCCATGCCAAGCCCAACTTTTATAGCCTGATAATCTTTTTCTGTGTATTTGTGTACTAACTCAAAATCAAACGAACATGCTGAAGGAGGTGGTGGCGGACATCCATTAGGATTTTTACATGGTGCTGGAGGGCATTCATTTGGATTTATTATGCAGCATCCAGAAAGAAAAATAACAATTGCCGAAAGTAAAATTTTTTTGTTCATATCAAAACCCTCAATTAAAACAAATTATTTCAAACAAAAAACGAGGAGTAGGCAACCGCCCATCTCCTCGTTCAAAAAGCACAAACCTAGCCCTTCGATAAACTCAGGACAGGATTTGAACTCCGACTTTAACCACCAAAATCATCAAGCATGATGTTTTCTGGTTCAACGCCGTTATCCAATAACATCTTGATAACAGCGGCGTTCATCATTGGTGGCCCGCACATATAGAATTCACAATCTTCGGGTGCTGGATGATTTTTTAAATACTCTTCAAACAACACGTTGTGAATAAAACCTGTGTAACCGTCCCAATTGTCGTCGGGTAATGGATCAGACAGTGCGGTATGCCAAACAAAGTTGTCATTTTCTTTGGCTAACATATCGAAATCTTCAACATAGAACATTTCGCGTTTGCTACGCGCACCGTACCAGAATGACATTTTGCGTTTTGATTTCAATCTTCTTAATTGGTCGAAGATGTGTGAACGCATCGGTGCCATACCAGCACCACCGCCAACAAATACCATTTCAGCATCAGTGTCTTTGGCATAAAATTCACCATAAGGACCTGATACCAGCACTTTGTCACCTGGTTTCAGGTTGAAAATGAACGATGACATGATACCTGGGGGTACGCTTTCATCGGCACGCGGTGGCGGTGTTGCAATACGCACGTTTAACATGATTTCTTTTTCTTCAGGATAAGAAGCCATTGAGTATGCGCGTAACGTCGGTTCTTTTACGGTAGACACATAACGCCAAATATTGAATTTATCCCAGTCTTCATGGAAACGGTCGGCAACGTCAAAGTCTGCGTATTTGGCAACGTGTGGAGGACATTCAATTTGAATGTAACCACCTGCACGGTAGTTAATCGCTTCACCTTCGGGCAGCTGTAAGACCAATTCTTTGATGAACGTGGCAACGTTGTCGTTAGATTTAACGGTACATTCCCATTTTTTCACGCCAAATACAGAATCTTCAACTTCCACAACCATGTCGTGTTTAATAGACACTTGACAGGCTAAACGCTCACCGTGCGCGGCTTCGCGTTTGGTGATGTGTCCTAATTCAGTCGGTAAAATTTCGCCACCGCCTGATTTGACTTTTACTTTACATTGCCCACAAGTACCACCACCGCCACACGCCGAAGACACGAACAAGCCGTTATCGGATAAGGCAGTCAGCAATTTTGATCCTGATGGTACATGAATTTTCTTTTCATCATTGATGATGATTTCAACGTCACCTTCAGCAACCAGTTTACTTTTCGCACCGATGATGACAAACACCATCGCTATCACTAAGCCAGTGAAAATGATAATCCCTAAAATAATTTCCAGCATATTGATACCTTCCTAAAGTTGGATGCCAGAGAAAGCCATGAAGCCAAGCGACATCAGACCCGCAGTTATAAAGGTGATTCCGAGACCTTGTAAGCCTGCTGGTATATCACTGTATTTGAGTTTTTCGCGTACACCCGCCATAACGGTGATGGCTAATGCCCAACCTAAACCACTGCCTACGCCGTAAGTGACACTTTCACCTAAGTTATAGTCGCGTTCAATCATGAATAAGCTACCGCCTAAAATGGCGCAGTTTACGGTGATTAACGGTAAGAATATGCCTAGTGCGTGATACAAAGCAGGGAAAAATTTGTCTAAAATCATTTCCAAAATTTGTACTAACGCAGCAATCATACCGATACAGCTCAGTAGTGCAAGAAAGCTTAAATCAACACCTGTAATGCCCATCCAAGAAAGTGCGTCTTCTTTTAACAGCGCGTGGTACACGATGTTATTGGCAGGAACGGTAATGGCTTGTACCACCATAACCGCAATGCCTAAGCCCATTGCAGTCGAGATTTTTTTCGAGACAGCAATAAAAGTACACATCCCCAAAAAGAAGGACAGCGCGAGGTTTTCAATGAAAACCGCTTTAACGAATAAACTAATATAGTTTTCCATTAGTGATGTCCTCCTTCACCATGAGAAATCGACAAAATTTTAAATTCAACGGTTTCATTTTGAGCGGGTTTCCATTGACGGACACTCCAAATAATCAAGCCGATGATAAAAAACGCGCTAGGTGGTAACAGCATTAAGCCATTTGGATCATACCAGCCGCCATCTTTGGTTAATTTGAACACTTCGATGCCCAGTAATTTACCTGAACCTAAAGTTTCTCTGAAAAATGCCACGATGATTAAAATTAAGCTGTAACCCGCGCCATTGCCGATACCGTCCATGAAACTTTCCAACGGTGGATTTTTCATAGCGTAGGCTTCAGCACGACCCATTACGATACAGTTGGTGATAATCAAACCAACGAATACTGACAATTGTTTGCTGACATCGTAAGCAAAGGCTTTCAAACATTGGTCAACCACGATAACTAATGACGCGATAATAGTCATTTGTACAATAATCCGAATACTGCTCGGAATATGGTTACGAATAGAACTAATCGCCGCACTAGAACACGCAGTTACTAAGGTCAATGCTAATGCCATAATCAGCGAGGTTGACATTTGTGATGTCACCGCTAACGCTGAACAAATACCCAACACTTGTAACGTGATGGGGTTGTTGGTCACTAAGGGTTCGACTAATACCTTTTTGGTTTCGTCATTTAAAATGTCGCTCATGATTTTTTCTCCGCAACCGTTCTGACTTTGGATAAATAAGTCGCAAAGCCTTCTTTGCTCATCCAGTATCTAACCAAGTTAGTAACACCTGTACTGGTTAATGATGCGCCCGCTAAGCCGTCTACTTGGTATTGTGAACCCGCTTTGCTGTTGTCAACTGTGCCTTTAATTAATGCAAGTGCTGGCTCGCCTTTATCCGCTTCTTCAACAAGCCCTTTTTCTAAAGAGGCTTGATCAGTTTCAGCATAGACTTTTTTGCCTTTCCACAACGCACGCCATTTTGGATTAACGACTTCGCCGCCTAATCCTGGAGTTTCAGCTTGGTCGTAGAAGTTGATGCTTTGTACAGTTTGACCGTCAGCATCTAAGGCTAAGAAGCCGTATAGCGTTGACCACAAACCATAACCACTGACGGGTAAAATAATAGATTGAGTTTTATCACCGTCTTTCACTAAATAGACTTTAGCCAATTTCGCTTTAACACGAATGTGAGCAATGTCTTTGTCTTTAGGAATAGCGATGCTTTGCGCGGGGTCTTTCGCCGCTTTGCGTTGATCGTAGTTGTTGGCATCGCCTTCGACATACGCGCCTGTTTCCAAGTCAACTAATTTGGCTTCGATTTGAGTAGAAAATACTTTTTCAATATCGCTATCGGCTTGTAACAAACCTGCGACATCGAGAATATTTTTCTTCATATCCAGTTCTTTGTTACTGATTTGCAACGGTTTTAAAGCAACTGCTGCTAACGATACCAATACCGCACACACTAAACACAGTGCAACTGCAATGGCGATAGTTTTTTCTAGGTTATCGTTACTTAATGCTAAAACTTTTAGGCAATAGGCTCTAAATTTTTGATAATGCTCGCACTGTTCCAGTTTTGAGCATAGTTTTTCACGATAGGGGCATTCTTTACGCATGGCGTTTCATCCTTCTTCTAATATTTGCTTGCATGACAAAGTAATCGATAGTCGGAGCAAACATATTGGAAAATAAAATCGCTAACATAATGCCTTCGGGGAATGCTGGATTAACCACGCGGATTAATACTGTCATACCACCGACTAACGCGCCAAATATCCAACGACCTGTATTCGTCATCGCGGCACTGACAGGGTCAGTTGCCATGTACACCATACCGAATGCGAAACCGCCAACAGTTAAATGCCAATACCAAGGGAAAGCGAACATATGATTGGTATCACTACCAATGGTGTTGAATAATAATGAAGTCGCAACCATACCTAAGAACACGCCTGCCATGATGCGATATGACGCAACGCGGGTGTATAGCAAGAATGCTGCACCTAGCAAAATAGCTAAGGTAGAGGTTTCACCTAAACAACCTGGTTCAAAACCAAAGAAGGTTTGAAACCAGCTGTAGTGAGCATTGTAAACCGCTTCAAGCCCACCGTTAGCCGCTAAGCCCAAAGGCGTTGCTGCGGTATAACCATCAACAGCAACCCAGACTGCATCGCCAGAAATAGACGCTGGATACGCGAAGTATAAAAATGCGCGTCCGCTTAAGGCTGGATTTAAAAAGTTTTTACCTGTACCACCGAAGACTTCTTTACCGATAACAATACCGAAAGAAATACCTAAGGCAACCTGCCATAAAGGCATATCGGGCGGCATAATCAAGGTGTATAACATTGACGAGACTAAAAAGCCTTCGTTGATTTCATGACCGCGTACTGTGGCAAATAATACTTCCCACACACCGCCGACTGCCAATGTGACTATGTAAATAGGTAGGAAATATAACGCGCCGTGTGCGATACACGATAACGGATTGGATGGATTGTAACCAAACATCGTCATCGGAATACTGCGCCAGTTAGCGATTTTGTCAACGTGCATTTCTGCCATTGCTAAGTTGGCTTGATAACCTGTGTTGTACACTGCCATCAAAATACAGAACAAGGTCGCAATCACCACAAACGTCATGGTACGTTTTAAATCGTTACCATCACGAACGTGCGTTGTGCCGCGTGTTACAGCAGACGGCGTATAAATAAAAGTATCGACCATCTCATAGAGACCGTAATACTTTTCCAGCTTACCGCCTTTGGTAAAATTCGGCTCTATACTGTCTAAAAAATTTCTAATCGACATTAGCCCTCCTTCTCAATTTTGATTAAATTCGCTCGCAGGACAGGAGCGAAATCATGTTTACCTGGATCAACAAAGGTAAATAAAGACATATCTTCTTCATCCAATTCCAAGCAACCTAATAATTGCGCTTGGTCAGAATCGCCGATTATCAACGCTTTCAATAACGGAGTCGGTAGAATATCCAGAGGCATTACTGCTTCATAAACGCCCACAGGAACAATCGCACGATTACTGCCGTTTTTATCGGTAGTTAGCGGAAATAAACGGTTGTGTTTTTTATCAACACTGGAGGTATACACATTCAATGCAGAATACTTATCTTTACCTGCCACTATCCAGCCGAAAAATTCACGCTCACGACCTTCTTTTAACGCCGAGACCTGCAAATCATAACAACCTAAATAAGCCGACCAATCGCTTGCCGTATGCCCGTATAACACCGAGCCAGAAATCACGCGATTTTCAACATCATCAAGCAATTCACCTGCGACTAAATCATCGGTATTTGCACCAACGCGAGTACGCACTAAACGTGGATTTTTAACCGTAGGCCCTGCTAGAGAAATAACCCGCTCAACGTTTAAACGACCTGTGGTGAATAATGCACCAATTGCCATAACCGCTTGATAATCAATATGCCAAACAAACTTATGAATATTGACCGCATCAATAAAATGAATATGGGTACTGGGCAAACCCGCAGGATGCGGGCCACTGAATTCAGCAACCGTTACAGGCGCATTGCCAACGGCGATTTCATCACCTGTGGCTTTACAAAGATACGTTTTTCCATCAGTTAGTTTAGCAATAACGGTTAAGCCATTGGCAAAATCATCCGCACGTTCTTTAATAATAAACTCAGGATCAGCCGCTAATGGACGGGTGTCCATTGCCGTCACAAAAATAGACGCAGGTTTACTGTCTACAGCTGGAATTTTGCCGTAGGGACGCGTGCGTAATGTCGTCCACAACCCTGAGGCTAATAAATTTTCTTGTACTTGTTGCGCGGTTAAACTGGCTAAATCAGCTTCTTTGTATTTAGCAAACGTTTCGTGTGCAGAACCCTGCAATTCAATAACAACTGATTGCAAAACCCGTTTAGCACCGCGATGAATTGATTTGACCACACCAGCCGCTGGTGAAGTAAAATTGACCCCTGAATTTTTCTTGTCAGTAAACAGAATTTGCCCTAATTTGACCTTATCCCCTTCATTGACCATCATGGTAGGCTTCATGCCTACATAATCCATCCCCAGAATAGCAACGGTTGTAACCTTATTGCCATCCTCAATCTCTTGTTTAGGACCGCCCGTAATAGGCAGGTCTAAACCTTTTTTTATAGTAAATTGCATAGTTGAAGCTTACCCCCCAAGCAAGTTGTAGCGAAACCATTCCTCTCAAATTTTCATCATTAAAAGTAGTAGGCGTATTAAGACGTAAAACGATGGCATTACACCATAAAAACGCTGATTCCTCAACGCTGGATATGAAGGCTATTAAAATTCAGGGGTGTTATAAGTAGCTGACCATATATCTTTTAACATTTTGGCTGGCAGGAAAATTTAAGCCATTCGTGGTGAACTTGTCGAACCATGAGCGGCTTAACCGTCCATCCTTCGACAAGCTCAGGACGAGGTAGTGCTAAACAAGTAATGCTGTATGGTTTTTAGTTAAATTATAATGGCAAATGAAATAGGCAATGGCTCCGATATGGTTAGTCAGCTTTTTAGAAAACGCCAAAGAATCCCTGACTAATCGGGA
>MBQZ01000057.1 GCA_002134785.1 Crenothrix sp. D3 | reverse complement strand
TAAATGAAATGCTGTCATAAAAACCTCTATAATCTACCTTGTGAATGCTGGCTGTCGGTGAACCGCGCCGATGATACTGTTCGATTGTTGGCTTAAAGCAAGTCACTGCTGCATCATCTACGAGTCGGATTTATCAGTCCAAGGGCGCAAGCGGCATCCAGTGACTTTTCCCTGAGTCTTGCTCTCAGGTGAAACTATAATACAAGGGTGTAACAGCGGCAACGATAATCTTGCTCGAACCCTACAGCGACAAGGTGTTCACCATTACCGTCGATAACGGCAAAGAGTTTGCAGGGCATGAAACCATGAGCAAAGAGCTTGATGCACAAGTCTATTTCGCCCATCCTTACTCGTCATGGGAGCGTGGCTTGAATGAGAACACCAATGGCTTGATTCGTCAGTATTTCCCAAAAGGCAGCAGTTTTGAGGCTATTACGGATGAACAGGTTGAAGCAGTCATGCACCGCCTCAACCACCGCCCTCGAAAAGGGCTAAATTACCAAACACCTCATGCCGTGTTTTTTGCACAAGCTGAACGCAAAGCTGCATGAACTCTGGAATTGCATTTATGACTTGAATCCAAGTTTTGATATAAGCGAGTATGAGCTATGAATCAATGGAAAGCCAAGTTAAACAATTTCTATTTGATAGTCTAAGGTGTTTGCTGGTATTTTTTTAAAAATAATCATCAAAATTTCTGACAAGCGGTGTCAAGTTACTAGATTTTAGTGCGCTGTGAGCTAACGCGTTTTCATAGTCAGTGATTGACCTAGATTGAAAACGGGATTGTATTGACAACCCCTATTTACGATTTACGCTTGCGCAGCCAAATAATCTTCGTAATTACCGTTAAAATCAACGATGCCGTGCGGTGTTAATTCGATAATGCGTGTTGCTAGTGAGGACACGAATTCTCTATCATGGCTGACAAAAATCAGCGTACCTGGGTAGTTTTCTAATGCGGTGTTTAACGATTCAATGGATTCCATATCCAAATGGTTAGTTGGTTCATCCAGTAACATAATATTATTTTTTTGCAGTATTAATTTACCAAATAACATCCGTCCTTGTTCGCCGCCTGACAGCACTTTAACGGGTTTATTAATATCATCTGAGGTAAATAACAAACGACCTAAAGTGCCGCGCATCGCTTGATCGTCGTCGCTTTCTTTACGCCATTGCGCAATCCATTCAATCAGCGTTAAATCTTCAGCAAAATCATCGGCGTGGTCTTGGGCAAAATAACCCACTTCCGAATTTTCTGACCATTTTACCGTACCCGCATCAGGTGTTAATTCACCCACTAAGGTTTTTAATAAGGTCGATTTACCAATCCCGTTTGCCCCGATAACGGCAATACGCTCACCGACGGCCACCATTAAATTCAAGTTCTTAAATAACGGTTCCGAGCCATAGCCTTTACTCACACCTTCAACTTCTAAGGCTAAGCGGTGCAGTTTTTTGGTTTGTTCAAAGCGAATAAACGGATTAACGCGGCTAGACGGTTTTACTTCATCGAGTTTAATTTTATCTAATTGTTTAGCGCGGGACGTGGCTTGTTTCGCTTTCGAGGCATTAGCAGAAAAGCGACGCACGAAGGCCTGTAATTCAACAATTTGGGTTTTTTTCTTGGCATTGCCTGCTAATAAACTGGCGCGTACTTCACTGACTGCGACCATGTAATCATCATAATTACCCGAATAAACGCGCAATTCACCATAATCCATATCAGCCATGTGCGTACAAACGCTGTTTAAAAAATGGCGGTCATGCGAGATGATAACCATCGTACAATCACGCGCATTTAATACATCTTCCAGCCAGCGAATCGTATTAATATCCAAGTTGTTGGTCGGTTCGTCTAACAGCATAATGTCAGGATTGGCAAACAGGGCTTGTGCTAATAACACCCGCAATTTCCAACCAGGTGCAACCGCGCTCATCAAGCCGTTGTGCTGCTCTAAAGGAATATCCAAACCTAACAGCAATTCGCTGGCACGAGATTCAGCTGTATAGCCGCCATATTCAGCAAACACCGATTCCAATTCAGCGGCGTGCATATAATCGTCTTCGCTGGCTTCCAAATTGGCATAAATTGCATCGCGTTCTGACATCGCTGCCCACATTTCCGTATGCCCCATCAACACAACATCCAATACACGGTAATCTTCGTAAGCGAATTGGTTTTGTCTTAACACGCCTAAGCGTTCATTCGGCGAGATACTGACATTACCCGCGCTAGGTTCTAAATCGCCGCTTAAAATTTTCATAAACGTTGATTTGCCGCAGCCGTTCGCGCCAATTAAGCCGTAACGGTTGCCGTCGCCAAATTTGACTGAGACATTTTCAAACAGGGGTTTTGCCCCAAACTGCATGGTGATATTAGCTGTAGAAATCAAGGTGGTTTGTTCCGAGTGAGTTTTATAAGTTGTGGCAGGTATTTTACCAGCTTTTAGCGTGGGCTGGGTTACAGCTATTCTAAAGTAGGGGTAGGTCTTGTACTTGCTCCCTAATAAAACAGAGCATTATTAGGGCAACCACAAGGGATTGCCCCTACGCTGTCAAGGTGAGCTTTAAATCCGCACCAACTTGCCGTACATCACGCAGTTTTAAGGTTTTTTTATTCGCCATTGTGTGTAAAGCGGGTAAATGAAATAAGCCACGTCCTTGATCGCCTAATACGCAGGTCGCCATATAAATAACGGTCTCATCAATTAAACCGTGTTCGAGCAACGCGCCGTTGAGTATCGCGCCTGCTTCCACTAACACGTCATTAATTTGCAAGCTACCCAAAAACGTCATGACGGCAAACAAATCCAATCGCGCTTGTGAGGCGGGCAACACATAAACTTCAAAACCTGCGTGTTGCAAGCGTTGTTGTTTATCCGCGTCAGTTGAGCAGGTCAAAATGATACTGCGCCCTGCCAGTGTTGCCATTTTCGCCGTGACGGGCATTTGTAATTGTGAGTCCAACACCACGCGCAACGGTTGCTCTACTTCAAAATCAACTCGGGCAGTTAAAGAAGGATTATCGGCTAATACCGTACCGATGCCTGTGAGTATCGCTGAACTTTCGGCTCTTAAGTGGTGAACATCGGCTCTGGATTCAGTGCAAGTAATCCACTGGCTTTCACCTGATGCCATTGCGGTACGACCATCCAAACTCATAGCCAATTTACTGCGCACAAACGGGCGACCTGTGGTCATGCGTTGAATAAAACCGCGATTTAAGGCAGCTGCATCATCGGCTAATACCCCGCAAACGACTTCAATACCAGCGACTTGCAGTTTAGCAAGTCCTTGACCTGCCACTAAGGGATTAGGATCAGTCATTGCCGCGACAACACGGCGAATACCCGCACGAATCAGCGCGTCACAACAGGGTGGGGTTTTACCGTGATGGCTACACGGTTCGAGGGTGACATAAGCGGTCGCACCTTGCGCATTATCCAGCTGCTTTAAGGCTTCTACTTCAGCGTGTCCTTGCCCCGCTTTTTTGTGCCAGCCTTCACCGATAATCTGCCCGTCTTTAACGATGACACAACCTACATTAGGATTCGGCGCGGTGGTATAACGCCCTTGCTTTGCCAATTGTATGGCTCTTGCCATGTAAAACGCGTCTTGTGCGGCAGTCATTATTTTTTTTGTAAATCTTCAATCATGTCAGTAAATTCACTGACATCTTGAAAACTGCGATACACCGACGCAAAACGCACATAAGCGACATGATCTAATGTTCTTAATTCCTGCATAATCTTTTCCCCTAATTCTTTGGCAGATATTTCCCGTTCCCCCCTATCCATTAATTCCTTTTTAATACGATTAAGTGAGGCTTCAATCGCATTACTGTCCACAGGGCGTTTTTCCAGTGCTTTTAACATACCCGAACGGAGTTTTTTCTCCTCAAAAGGCTCGCGAATACCATTACGCTTAATCACCGATGGTATCGTTAACTCTGCGGTTTCAAAGGTAGTAAAACGTTCTTTGCACACATTGCATTCGCGCCGACGACGCACTTGGTCGCCTTCATTGATAAGCCGAGAATCAAGAACCCGCGTATCTTGTGCCGTACAAAACGGACATCGCATAACTTAAGTCACTCTCTGATAAATTGCCGTTGATTGGCAGTTAAATTATTAACTGATTATTGTGTGAACTACCCCTGCCTAAAGGCCGAGGCTTCTAACTTCAACGGCATTAGCAAGCACAGAAGATTTACGTCTTTTAGCTTGACTGACTAGGTCTAAATTAGCAGTAGCGACCGTTCCAGTCGCTATTATTCTTTGTGCTTCTTGCAGATATTTTTAGCCGCATTGAGTCACCGTTATGCGTTGCACGTTCAATTGCGTATAGCTTAAAAAGCATTGATTTTTGAACATTCAAACAGCTCGCGCACGTTTTAGAGCTAAGAAAGAAGCGATTTACTTCAATGGACATCTTTCTTAATTAAGTCTTTAGGTAACGGTGATTTTTCAATTTTTATCGAGTTAAGACGCACTCACTTTATAGAGCTACCTGATTATAATCACAAATTGCTTTCATTGTCCGCACAATACTTATTAAAAATGTCTAATATAGCCCTTACCTGCTTTGACAATTTTGTATTTTAGAAAATTTGTTAGCATATTCCCCAGTCACCGATGGCTTTAGCGAGCTTATGATTTTTTATCATGCCTTTAAACGTGTAAATCATCAACTGCTATCACTTGGTTTTCGTGAACCAGTCGATGAGAAAGTTTATGTAAATAGTCTTTTCTAGCGTTTGTTACGCGCTCATGCGGTTTAGCCACTAAAATTCTAGCTTTGTTTGGGATATGACTGTCTTTCACTTTGCCTGAGGTTTTTGTTGTTTACTATTTAGTTTTTTTTGAGCCTTGCGCAGATGCTTGGGATTATCAAACGTTGAGCCATCACTGGTAATGGCTAGTAGTCAGTCCATTTTAAACTGTCGGATCTCTGTACATGACAAAAAAACAACGCATTGAAAATATGGCAAAATACTGACATTTGCAAAATATAACGCTATGTCACACTTTACTGAGTTATCGACCCTATTAAACCAACACTTTCACTGGAATAAAGCGCGAATGGATTGTCTAGTCAGCATGGTGATTGCTTTATTTTTTCAAGGAGACGATAAATTTAAGCAAACTCGCCAAAGCCTTTCCGAGTTCAGCGAAGTTAGAGTCTAACTATCGACGCATACAACGCTTTCTGAGCGACCGACACGCAGTTGATTTTGATCATGTTGCGTGGTTTGTCATCCAGTTATTTGGATTTTTAGAAACGGATTATTATCTGACTTTTGACCGTACCAATTGGAAATGGGGTAAGAAAAACATCAATATTTTGGTGTTAGCGGTGGTTTATAAAGGCATTGCCACCCCTGTTTGAACAAAAAGGGTCATTCTAATACCCGTGAGCGCATTGCCCTGATGAAGCGATTTATCAGTCAATTCGGTAACAAGAAGGCATTGATATGACGATATGAATCAAAAAGAACGCCAAAGTCAGTAATAGTCGAGGCGAACTCGTTCCTGTTCAGCAATTGTTTTGGTCGCTGAAAGTGGGTGAAACGCAACAACTGGCAGGTGTTCGCACAATGAATGGCGTAGGCGTTTATCTATCGGCATTGCGTTTACAGGATGGAAAACTGCTGATTGTTGCCACTGGAAATGCCAGCGACAACGCCATAAAAAACTACGCCCGCCGCTGGCAAATCGAGACACTATTCAGCTGTTTGAAAAGCCGAGGCTTTAACTTTGAAGATACTCACGTCACCGATTGTCGCCGTATCAAACGCTTGCTGGTCGTCGCAGTCATTGCTTTTTTCTGGGCGCATCGTGTCGGTGAATGTCTGCATGAACAGGTTAAAGCCATCAAGGTCAAAAAACATCAACGGCTTGCCAAAAGTATTTTCAGAGTTAGACTGGATATTATCAATGAGGCGTTGTTTAAGTTAGCATACGGCTTTGGAAATGCCCTGATGTTGCTGTTTCCATTTCTTAAGTTTAATCAGCTTCGTACTTCAAGCTGATTTTTTGTCATGTACAGAGACGGGATTTTTAATGTTGAATAATAGTAGTGAACAACTGGCTTCCATTGAGTCAGCTATTTCTCGCATCGTCAATAAAATTAATAATAGAGGATCGGTTTTTCTAATTCTTTTCGTGGTTTTTTACTTATTGATGACTTGCTACAAGGCAGGGAGAAAACTATTTTGGTTCGATGAGATATTTACCTTGTATATATCGAAGCTACCTGATTTTCAATCTGTTATGGACGCACTTAAACATGGCGTTGATTTTAATCCACCTTTGTTTTATGAGTGGGTTCGCATCTCAGAAATTTTCTTTGAAAATGACGCGCTTGGTATCAGGATGCCATCCATTATTGGTGTTGGCTTACTGTGCTTGTGTTTATACCGATTTGTAGCTATCAGAACCACAGTGATTGGCGGAGTGATCGCCTGTTTATTTCCTTTAGTGACGGGAGCATTGTATTATTCTTATGAAGCTAGACCACACGGTATTGTGATTGGCTTGGCTGGGTTAGCACTGGTCTGCTGGCAATCAGCGGTTGACCCTATCCAAGTTAAGCACCGCTTTTGGTGGCTGAGTGGGTTAATCATCGCTTTGGTGTGCGCTACCCTCAGTCATGGCTATGCGTTGGTTATATTTGCACCTTTAGCTTTGGGAGAATTAGTCCGTAGTCACACGCGTAAACAAATCGACTGGTCGGTGTGGTTCGCCTTTGCCATAGCGTCAACATCTATGTTGGTGCCTTTTTGGATGGTGCATATCGTCAAAAAAATATTACCAACCACATTTTTTCCGACAAATTTTATGATGATATTGGTATCTTATCTATCAAATTTGGGCATGAAGGGAATGTTAATTGTTGAAATTGGACTTTTTTTGTTTTTTTGCAAAGGGTTATTTTCTGGCTTGGTGCGGACAGGTGATATTTCTCTAAGCGGTCTGCGCAACTACGAGCTTGCAGCCTGCCTAGGGTTTATTGCAATCCCATTTATTGTCTATTTACTGTCAGCGGTAACAGGTACCCCCCAGTTTAACTTGTATTCTGGGGTTCTCAGCACTTCTTGGGATATTTCTATCCAGAAATACTGTTTTAGGTCTTGGCTTCATGGTACTGTTAACTACCCTAATAGCTAAAGATTTCTTAGCATTCAAGGTTAACAGTTATATTATTGAACCCAGCTCTGGTATAAAAATAAGTACTAGCAAATTGAAACATGCTGAACAGTTCAAAATTATCGAGGAAGCATCCGATCAGATTTCGCCTATCGTTATCTTTGGTAAATGGGATTTTACATCTGAGCTTTATTACGCACCATCCAAATTGCGTCAGCGGTTAATTGTTTTATATTGGGATAAGCTGGATTTAATTGCAAATGGTTATATAAAGTTACAGGATTGTTGTCATGCTGTAGGGCAATTAGCTGAAGCTAATAATTTCGTAAAGACCCATAAGAATTTTCTTGTTTTTGTTAATGATTTTAGCGGCATAAAAGATTTTGAACACTTAAAAGATTTTGAGCAGTTATCGAAGTTAGGGGCTGAGATTACCTTACAACAAGTTGAAGGGAAGACTGCTTTATTTGCGGTTAAACTTCCTTAGTCCAGTAAAAGCATATTTATTTTTCGTTTGCTTTTATTATTTTCGAGTATTTATTACTCTATAGTTGTCATGCCCATCGGAAAACTCTCCTGTTTAAACTTTAGGTTTGGGTTATTCGTTAAAATATGGTCATATTTGTTTGGAATTTGATAAAAATGAAACTTTCCAACGAAACGGTCAAAACCGCGCGTAAACGATTACTACAAATGCACTACGAAAGTGGTGTGGGACATATCGGCGGCAATCTTTCCTGCTTGGATGCAATGTTACTTACACTTCATGAATATGTAAATGTAGAGGACAAATTTATTCTGTCAAAAGGACATGCGGCGGGTCACTGCCATTAAGTTAAGAAAAGCCGCCATTAAAAACAATGTTTTTTCTTACGTTTTTGAAAGTTCAATAAAGCCCTAGGTGATGATTTTCGCCTAGGAGGATTACGCTCACGCCGTTGGGATGAGGGGTTTTTAAGAAATAAAGTAGTCAGTTGTTCGGTTAACGTATGGGTATCAAGGTTGCTAAACAGTAAATCGAACGCCTGATTTTTAATGGCGTTAAAAG
>MBQZ01000056.1 GCA_002134785.1 Crenothrix sp. D3 | reverse complement strand
AATATGAACAACTGTGTAAGTTAAGCGGCTACGGCTTATCAGTTGATGCCATAGCGGATGTGTTGCTCAAAGACCCCCGAACCATTGCGGTATGGCAACGGGGCGTGAGTAAGAAAGCCAGTGTATTCCATCATGTTATGTGCTTATCGATAATATTGACGGTTCTATTTATACAGATGGATGAGTTGTGGTCGTTTTTGAGAAACAAAAAAAGCCAGTTGTGGGTGTTTGTTGGCTTCGAAGTGGATTCCCGTTTTTGGATGAATTTTGAGTTAGGCAGTCGCACCACGCATACCGCAACCAAGCTGGTGATGCGCATCAATCACTACATCGGCAAACTGTCTCGGATTAATCCATTAAAGGTCACGACCGACAAACTAGCCGCTTACAAAAATGCGCTACAGTCTGTATTTACCGATATAGACTATGTTTACCTGCAAATCGTTAAGAAAAGGATAAAAATGCGCTTAGTAACTGTCAAGAAGTGCTTTGTAAAAGGAACTAAGGACGATTTTAAAGGAAAAACCCAAAATACCTCTTATATTGAACGTTTTAATTTGACGCTAAGACAACGGGTCTCTTATTTGCAAAGAAAAACAGTGGGTTATTGCCACTTTTACGGATGCTCTTTGGATTAATCTCTATGACTACAACTATCGATGCCATCATAAAAGCTTAAGGCTGCCACTTACAGTTCCTGGCGTGTCACGATTCCAAAAAAAATGGACGCATCGAACGCCTGCCATGACTATGGGATTGACTCAAGACGCATTAACTTGGAGAGTCTTATTCGTGATGCCTATTCTGGTAACTCGTTGATAAAAACAACCTGCATTGTTTTGTAGGGACTACCAACAACTTGTATATTTTTCTGGCAAAAAATAGGTTAAGGCTTAACACATATGCTTGAACCTATGAAATTCAGTCGATTTTTACTTAGAAAACCCTTACTGGATGACTAGACAGAATTTTCGGTGGTTTGGGCTTAGAACCCCTTTATTGGCTGTTAGCTATAGTTATGCACCAACGTCTTTCAGAATGAATATTTTTTATATCCATTCTATACCTATTAATACTCCATTCTGAGTAATTGCAGTCTTTATTTTTTCAATGGATAATGAAGGTGGCGGGAGATGCACCCTAAAAAAAGTCGCCAGTAAGTTAGTGTAACAAGAAAAATAATTTATAAATGCACCATGCGTAGCGGGAGGCTGTTTGTTTCCTAAAGACTGTAGAGGATAGCAATGTCATTATTGGCTTGTTAGTTGATGAGGTCTAGCTTGGTGTTGATAGGGTTTCAAAAATTACCGAGCTGGCCTTTATGAAAAATAAAAAAACCATTTTGTTTTACCTATCGATAACTGCTTTATGTTTTAGTTCGTTGGTTGATGCCGACGAGCAAAATGAAGCTCTTAATCTGAGTGTGGAAGACTTGCTGAATGTTGAAGTTACTTCCGTTGCCAAAAAAGCCCAATCTCTGAATGACGCGCCCGCCGCCGCCTTTGTTATTTCTAACGAAGATATAAAACGCTCTGGAGCAACCAGTATTCCTGATGCCTTGCGCTTAGCTCCTGGTTTGGATGTTGCTAAAATTGATGCTAATAAATGGGCGGTGAGTTCACGCGGTTTTAATGGACGTTTTGCTAATAAATTATTGGTACTGATTGATGGGCGCAATGCTTATACCCGTTCTTTTGCGGGGGTGTATTGGGAAAATCAAGATGTGATGATGGAAGATGTTGACCGCATCGAAGTTATTCGTGGCCCTGGGGCGGCGTTATGGGGTGCGAATGCAGTCAATGGTGTTATCAATATCATCACTAAATCGTCAGCACAGACGCAGGGTGCGTTGTTAAATGCAGGCGGTGGCACACAGGAACAAGGTTTTGGCTCATTTCGTTATGGGACAAAATTCGGTGAGGACACCACCGCAAGAGCGTACATCAAAGGTTTTGAGCGCGGTCAAAATACCTTAGCCTCAGGTGGCAATGCAGGTGATAACTGGAATAAAGTACAAGGCGGTTTTCGACTGGATTCCAAACTCAGTCTACAGGATGCACTCACAGTTCAAGGGGATATGTATCAAAGCCAGATTAATCAGTCTTCTTACTATCCGCAACTCACGCCGCCTTATCAACTGACTGAACAAGATAAAGCCCATACCTACGGAGGTAATCTGCTGGGGCGTTTACAACATACGTTTTCGCCTACCTCCGATTATTCGCTACAGTTTTATTACGATACTTACACGCGTAATGAAGTCCCAATTTATGAGCGTCGCCATACCTTAGATGTCGATTTTCAACACCGTTTTACGTTGCTAGACTGGCATGAAATTATCTGGGGAGCGAGTTATCGTTATGGTCATGACCATATTGTAGGTAACACGCTCTCTAATGGCTCAGCAGTTTTTAATGTAAATATAGGTAGTGTCAATGACCAACTGGGTAGTGCGTTTATTCAGGATGAAATGACTCTGATAGATAACAAACTCTGGTTGACTATTGGCTCTCGCTTTGAACACAACGATTACAGCGGCTTTGAGGGGCAACCTTCGGCTAGAATACTGTGGGCTCCACACAATCAACATCGGTTCTGGGCAAGTGTTTCAAGAGCGGTGCGCACGCCATCACGGATAGAACAACATGGCTCGGCACTAGGTGCTGTTCAGCCGCCACAGGTTTTACCTTTTCCGCCTTTCGGCATACCACCTGTTGCAATCATGCCTCAAGGCAATCCGAATTATCGCTCTGAAGAAGTGATTGCCTACGAAGCAGGTTATAGAACCACTTTTTCCCAATCGGTTTCTTTGGATATAACAGGCTTTTACAATGATTACCGTGATTTGCGTAACTCGCCATTAGGTACACCCACTTTCAATGGCTTCTATATCACGCAACCGCTAAATGTAACCAATACGCTACACGGTAAAACCTACGGTATCGAAATCGCTACCGTCTGGCAAATGTTAGACTGGTGGCGTTGGGATGCCAATTACAGTTGGCTACATACTCAATTGCATAAAGATGGTATCAGCGACCCCAACACGGCTATCAGTCCTCAGCAACACGCGTCTCTACGCGGTGCGTTATCACCTCATCAAGATGTTGATTTAGATTTTTGGTTTCGTTATGTGGACAGCAATTTTACCGTGGGTTCATTGGGTGATACCACTGTTAAAGCCTACGTCACACTTGATTTGCGTGCCGCGTGGCGACCTTATAAAGGCATTGAGTTATCCTTAGTGGGTCAAAACCTAGCTGCCCAAAAACATCTGGAATACCTAGGCGAAACCCAAGTCTTACCCACTGCAATTAATCGAGGGCTGTACGGCAAAATAAGCTGGAGTTTCTAATTTATGAAACGACAGATTAGAAAATGGCTACCGTCATTATTGAGTTTAGGTTTATTGCTTAATTCTCCGCTGGTTCAGGCACTGGAAGAGCAAACCGTATTGGCAGCCTTAGCATTGAATATTGTGCGTTTTACTACTTGGCCCGCCGAAGCAGGTATAAAAGAGTCCATTAACTTCTGCGTAGTGGGTGACAATGTGGTGCAACAAGCGTTTGCCAGCATTGATAGTAAAGCCGTCGGTAATCAGGCTTTAAAGATTATTAATTTGTCACGCTTAAGTAATTTTGAACAATGTCATGTGCTTTATATCAGCGAATTAAAACAAAATGTGTTGCTGCAAGTATTTGTCGAACTGAAAAAACACCCCTTGCTAACCATCGGTGAAGGTGCTGATTTTGCTGTGCAAGGTGGTATGGTTGGTTTAGAAAATGTGAATGACAAAATTAATCTACATATCAATCTACCCGTAGTACGCGAATCGAATTTAAACATCAGTTCGAGATTGTTGAAGTTAGCCAAAATTATCGGAAATTAACATTGTGACTATGAAATGGTTTAATAACGCATCGATACGCATCAAATTAATTTCCATCATGATCTTAACAGCGATGCTGGCGTTGCTACTAGCAACCGCTGCGGTGGTCATCAATGAATACTTCACCAAAAAGAATGATACTGAAAAACAACTCGTGTTAATCGCTGATATTATTGCGTGGAATGCCTCTGCATCCTTAACGTTTAAGGATGTCGAAACTGCTCAAGAAATGCTGAAAGGCATGAGTAGTCAGCCTAGCCTAATTTCTGCCCATTTGTATGACAATACGGGCAACGTGTTTGCTGCCTATCAAGCCTCTAAAAAACCAGCAGCCAGCCAGTTTAGTAACAACATTAAAACATTGATTACCGTTGATAAAATCAGCCTATCCGAGCAATCTCCACAACAACAATTCATTGATTGGGTTAGTGAATTATTCAGCCCTGCCGTGGCAAGCGTGTCATCACCGCTGTATAAACAAGTCATTCAATATGATGAACATGGTGTGCTGCATTTATTCAAACCTATTTTATTGGATGGTGAGCTGCAAGGTATTTTGCATTTAGCCGATGACCAAAGCGGGCTGAAAGCCTTATTACATCGGTTTTATTTTATTATTGTTCTCATTGTATTTTTTACAGGACTGTCTATTTTTGTCGTCTCTACTAAATTACAACAGGTTTTTTTAGCACCGTTATTAGAGCTAATGCACGCCATGCGCACCGTCACGCATGAGCAAAATTTTACTCACCGAATCACGCGCATCGCTGCCGATGAATTTGGTGAAATGGCAAGCGTTTATAACACCATGCTGACCGAAATTCAGCAGCGTGATACGCAGTTACAACAACACCAAACGCATCTCGAACAACAAGTGTTTGCGCGTACTCAGGAATTATCTGAAAAAAATCAGCACCTTGAAACCGTTATTCAAACTGCGGTTAGCGCGAAAGAGCAGGCAGAAGCCGCCAGTAAAGCCAAAAGTGAATTTTTAGCGACCATGAGTCATGAAATTCGCACCCCAATGAATGGCGTATTGGGCATGACTGAATTATTACTTGGCACTGAATTAAATTTACGGCAAACGCGTTTAGCAGAAACTGCGTTTCGTTCAGCAGAAGTATTATTAGGGATTATTAATAATATTTTGGATTTTTCCAAAATCGAAGCAGGCAAGTTTCAGTTAATGTACCGTTATTTTGATTTGCGGTATTTACTGGAAGATGTAGCAGAAATGTTATCGATTCAAGCACATCAAAAAGGGCTGGAACTGATTTTAAATTTACCGCATGAATTAGACAGTATGGTGTGCGGTGATGATGAAAGATTGCGACAGATACTCATTAACTTATTGAGTAATGCGATTAAATTTACCGAACAAGGCGAGATACAGTTAAAAGTTACCTTATTAAATAATACGCAGAAACAGCAAGACGTATTATTTGAAATCACTGATACAGGATTTGGTATTACCCCTGAACAACAGCACGTTATTTTTGAAAGCTTTACTCAAGCTGATAACACCACGACACGGCGGTTTGGCGGCACAGGTTTGGGGCTGACTATTTCTAAACAATTAGTCAATATGATGGGCGGACAATTAGAGCTAAACAGCACAGTGGGCAAAGGAACGTGTTTTTACTTTCGCCTGACGTTAGAAAAAAACCAACAAGCCACGCCTGAAAAACTGAATGTTCAGGCACTACAGGGGCTATCTGTTTTGGTCGCAGATGACAATGCGACTAATCGTGATGTCCTTTATGATCAATTATCCTACTGGGGAGTACGGTGTGAGTGCGTGGAAAATGGCGAACAAGCCTTATCTGCTTTGCTGGCTGCCGCTCAGTCAAACAAGCCCTATCAAATAGTCATACTGGATTGGTATATGCCGCGTATGGAAGGCCCTGAATTGGCGTTGGCGATAAACGCTGAACCGTTCATTCCTAAACTCTCTATTGTGTTGTTAAGCTCAGATAACATGATGCTGAAAAATAATCATAATCACGGGATTGATTATTTTTTAAACAAACCTGTGGCGCAGAAAAAACTATTAAATTGTTTATTGGAGTTATTGTGTGTTAAGCAAATGCCGCCGCAGGCTACCACTGTATCGAGCGTAAAAAGTACCAGTAAATTGACAGGCAGTATTTTATTAGCGGAAGACAATCTGATTAATCAGGAAGTCTGTGTGGGAATGTTACGCGCCATCGGCTGTCAAGTGCAGGTTGCCAATAGTGGTTTGGAAGTAGTTCAAGCATTTGAACAAAGTGACTACGACTTAATTTTAATGGATTGCCATATGCCAGATATGGACGGCTTTGAAGCCACAACCGCTATTCGGCACATTGAACAAGCCGCGAATAAGCGTGTACCTATTCCTATTATTGCCCTCACCGCCGATGTGCAGAAAGGCATCACCGAACACTGTTTAAATGCAGGCATGGATGGTTATTTGAGCAAGCCATTTAGCAAAAAACAATTGCAAGAGATATTGGAACAATGGCTGTTGACGTTTGAAACTGCGTCAAGCAACACTGAATCACCATCAATAAAAAAGTCCCTGCCACTGTTAAATGCTGACGCATTGGACAATTTGCGTTCCTTGACCACGGCAACAGGTGACAGTTTATTGAACAAAGCAATTACATTATTTTTTGAAAGTGCTGAGAACTCCCTTGGTCAACTGTGTGCCGCCTTAACTCAGCAGAACGCTAAAGCCTTAGCGAACATTGCCCATAGTTTTAAATCCGCGTGTGCCAATTTAGGGGCGCGAAGTTTAGCCGATAACGCGGCGGCAATTGAAGCACTGGCAAAGACAGGGCAGTTGGATAGCATTGATGCACTATTAACCACGATGGCAACTGAATTGCCGTCCATATTAGCGGCATTGAATCAAGAACGTGTTCCCGTTACTGCGGATGTTACCGCTCAACAAACCGCCGCTAATGGGCGGCAAAATCGTATTTTGCTGGTCGATGACGATCTCAGTTTTCGCTTAGTCAGTCGTGAAGCCTTACGCGCCGCTGGTTTTATTGTTGATGAAGCGGTCAGCGGACAACAAACCTTAGAAAAAATCAAGCAACAACGCCCTGATTTAGTGCTGTTAGATGCCATCATGGAGGATAATTTAGATGGTTTTAAAACCTGTGAATTATTAAGAGCCGAGGCAGGTATGCTGGATGTGCCGATTGTGATGTCCACAGGCTTAGGCGATAGTGACTCTATTAATCGCGCCTTTGATGCAGGGGCAACGGATTTTATTATTAAGCCGCTAAATTACCCGATTATTATTCATCGCTTAAATTTTATTTTACGCGCAGGACGCAATACCGCTGAACTCAGAAACAGCAAAATCCAGTTAACGGCGGCACAACGGGTGGCGCGTTTAGGTTATTGGACGTGGAATAGCGACAATAATCACTTTGAAATTTCCGCGCATTTGGCAAAATTGTGTGGCATTGAGTTAGAAGCGTTTGCGGGCGATTTGGATGATTTTTTTCAATTAGTACATTCCGAAGACCGCGAGGGGGTGAAAAAACTGTTTGCCGCCGTGTTGCAAGAACAAGCAGGGAAGGAAGCCGATTTTCGCTTAACCGTTGTGCAATCTGCCCCCATTTTTATTCATCAAGAAATAGACACTATCAACGATAGTGGCCCGCCAGTGGTAATTGGCACGGTACAAGACATCACCGCACGCCTGCTCGCAGAGGCAGAATTGGGCATTGCTGCCATTGCCTTTGAGTCACAAGAAGGCATGATGATTGCTGATGCTGACAGTGTCATTTTGCGTGTTAATCACGCCTTTACTAAAATCACGGGTTATGCAGAGGAAGAAGTTATCGGCAAAACCCCGCAGCTACTCAAATCAGGTCGCCATGATAAAGTTTTTTACACGCAAATGTGGCGTTGCATTAACCACAACAACTCGTGGGCAGGTGAAATATATGATAAGCGCAAGAATGGCGAGGTATATCCCAAATGGCTAACCATCACGGCGGTTAAAAACTGTCACGGTAAAGTCACTCATTATGTCAGTTCGCACACCGATATTTCTGAGCGTAAAGCTCAGGAAGAGGAAATTAAACAACTGGCTTTCTACGATGTACTCACAGGACTTGCTAATCGGCGACTATTGTTTGAATGCCTAAAACACAGCATCGATTTGGAACGCATCGAGGACATTGAACTAGAACGACGTGATGATGGCAAACAAATCGCGGTATTAATGCTGGATTTAGATAAGTTCAAAAACGTTAATGATCGCTGGGGACATTTAGCAGGGGATGAATTACTGCAGCAAGTGGCACAGCGTATTAAACGGCGGTTACGCGATGTCGATATGGTGGCACGTTTAGGCGGTGATGAATTTGTGGTGGTGTTGGAAAATATCACCCACTCAGAAGATGCTGCTCGCATTGCTCAAACCATTATTGATGATTTAGGCAAGCCCTTTCAATTGACCCAAAGTGACGATGTTCATATCGGCACCAGCATAGGCATTAGTTTATTCCCAGAACATGGAAGATCGCCGCAAATTCTAATGGACAATGCCGATGCTGCCCTGTATCAAGCCAAAGCACAGGGGCGTGGTTGTTATGCGTATTTCTCTGAAGACCTGACACGCAGTATTCGCGAACGTATCGCCTTAGAAGAGCGACTACATAAAGCTATAGACGCTCAGGAGTTTCGCGTATTCTTTCAGCCGCAAGTTAATATCAACACAGGGCGTATTGTGGGTGCGGAAGCCTTAGTGCGTTGGCAAGATCCGCTGGATGGATTAGTACCACCGAGTGTTTTTATTCCACTTGCCGAAGAAACCAGTCTCATTATTGAAATTGGTGAATGGGTATTACGCGAAACCTGTAGACAAGGAAAGGAATGGCTGGATACTGGCTTGCCACCGTTGACTCTAGCTGTCAATGTCTCCGCTAAACAGTTTCGCCACGTTAATATGGTTGATTTAGTCACGCAAGTGCTAAAAGAAACAGGCTTTCCAGCGGAACAGTTAGAATTAGAACTAACCGAAAGTGGCTTAATGGAATGCCAAGAGTATCACGCGGAAAACAACGCCCATTCAATCCAAAACAATCCCGTCATTATGTTAAATAATCTCAGTGCCTTAGGTATTCGTTTAGCAATTGATGATTTTGGCACAGGCTATTCCTCGTTAGCCTATCTGAAACATTTCCCGTTAAATGTGCTAAAAATTGACAAGAGCTTTATTAATGACCTTCCTTATTCAAAAGATGATAGGGAAATTGCCGCTACCATTATCGCGATGGGGCATAATTTAGGTTTTCAAGTGTTAGCCGAAGGCGTAGAAAGCCCAGAGCAACTGGCTTTTTTACGCGAAAAAGGCTGTGATATTTATCAAGGCTATTTTAAAGCTCAGCCACTCTGCGCTACTGATTTTGTTAAGCTCTTGCAAGCAGGGTAGGTTTAAACAAACGTCATCAAAGTGATGTGTCAACACTTTTCAGGACACATTCACAGCAGCTTTATGCAGCTTTTCAAATTCTACAGGTGACAGGTAGCCATTATTAGAATGGAGGCGTTGTCGGTTGTAGAAGACTTCGATGTAGTCAAAGATGGATTTTTTAGCCGCTTCATGGGTCGCATAGTTTTCATGGTTTACGCATTCGGTTTTTAAGGTGTGAAAGAAACTCTCGGAGACGGCGTTGTCCCAACAGT
>MBQZ01000055.1 GCA_002134785.1 Crenothrix sp. D3 | reverse complement strand
GATGCCTGTTTGCAGATAAAACCCCAACAAGTTTCTGTCTGGCCGTTACGGTTAATCCAATTTCAAATTGCCTTAATTTATTTCGTCTCAGGTTGGGTAAAATTCCACAGTCCAGAATGGCTGGATGGATCAATTATGCAATACGTACTAATCCATCCTCAGTATTCGCGCTGGGATGGTTGGAGTTTCATAGACAATCCGTTACTCTCTGGAGTATTGGTTGCACTTGCTGGGTTTATACGATGGTGGGAACTGCTCTTTCCATTTTTACTGATTAATGCACACTCTCGAAAGATAAGTCTTCTGATAGGCATTCTGTTTCATGCTGGATTGTTGTTAACTATGAATCTACGCTGGTTTCCGGTCATTATGCTGTCACTCTATCTCGCGCTGCTATCCAATTGTAGTTTTATTCGTTTGGAAGAGAAACTGCTCAATCACTATCGCGATAATCAGAAAAATAAATAGCTACAAAAACCTCCACTCGGGCTGTTATCCGATACTGGAGGTTTCGATAATTATTCAGCTATTTTTACGAGCCAACCACCTCCGCCGTTGCATTTGCTTTGTGCATCGGCCTCAATGGCAATTCTAGCGTAAGTGCCTTTTAATGATGTAGGTAGCGATCCGCTTACCTCAAAAGTACCCACCGTTTTTGGCGTGACTTTGATAGTAGCAGGAAGTCCTTTTATAGTGACCTTAATACTACTCGGGTATGTGTTTGCAGATGCTGTGAAAGAAAAATTAGAACCCGCTGCAACTTCAGCATTTTCAGCCGGAACAAAGTCAGTGAATTTTGGCTTGGCGCAAGCTTTAGTGCTGCTGCTACCGCCTCCACCATAAGCCCAGGTAGTGCTTGTAACCAACATTAAAACAAAAATCCAAAAGCAATTATATCGTTTCATTATTATCCCTCATCGTGATGTTATTTTTTTATGTATTGATCAAACAAAATATCTGTTTTCTCGCTATTGTCAAACTCGATAATATAATCCTAACAATATCTTTATGATGAAAAATAAGTAATTTAAAATACAATCAGCCTGATGAACTTCTACAATTAATCTCAAAATATCTGCTTAACCCTTCAACATATCCTTAGTTTACCGAGTGCCTTTCAGTAAATTACTCTGCGTTAATAAGATAAGCTCATAGAAAAACGACATCGTTTTACTTCGTTATTGACTATCGAGCCAGTTTGGGTGATAAAGCCTAAAAATAACATTCATTAGTAATCACTTTCCGTGATATACCTCTAAATATTCAAAACAAAAGATGAGGAGCTTATGTTAAAAAACAATAATAAAGATCTGTCAAAAAACATCAAAACGATACTCTGGATAATTGCTGCCGTGCTGATATGGCTAGTGCTCCAGTCATTCACCGGTGTGCCAATGAAGATGTAAACAACTTAACTAATGATTAGAGGCTACAAGAGTATGAAGAAATCTGATAAAGATAGTTTAGAGGGAGTGGTCATAGAGGATGATTTTGGTAGTACGAATGACCTTCCCGATCGAGATGCCACTATCACTGAACTAGCCTATTATAGAGCAGAAAACCGAGACTTGGTTATAGGCGCTAGAAAGTTGACTCACAACATCCAAAGGGGGATCGACGCACCATCTTAATGTTGTTTGAGGCGATTACGAAGAGTAGTTATACAGGTGGTGATTCCATCTTGACGCATTATGTCTGCAATTGGCGTAATGGCTTGATTTCGGGATCAGGAAAATCTTCTTTTGTACTACTTAAGTTTCAACTTGGTGAAGCCTTCCAATTTGATTGGAGCGAAGAGTCTCTGATAATCGATGGTATTCATCGTAAAATTCAAGTGGCTCATACCAAGTTATGTGCCAGTCGTGCTTTCTATCTTTCAACCTATCCAACGCAAACTCTAAAAATGCATATGACGCTCACACCAAAGCATTCACTGCGTTGGGTGGTATTATCAAGCAAGGAATCTACGACAATAAGAAAACAGCGGTCGACATAGAAGCTAAGGTCCAGATCTTTAGTTCATTTACTTTTGATGTCTTATGGCCACAAACGATACCTTGGATAACTAATCGTTGTTTGTTTTGCAAGTGAGCATTTAATTTTTACAAAAAAACGATTACCTCATGACTAAGGTAATCGCATCCAAAAGAGCAATAACATGAAGCATCCATTATTGAATGCATTACAGTTACTGAGATACTCTGTTATTAGTTCAATTTACTGATTAATTATTTATTGGTTATCGTTTTAGTTGAACGTATGCCAATTTCTGTATTTATTAAAGTTCTAGCAGTATCAATTGGACTTTAAATTAGTTATACAAGCGCATGTTGGTAGTTTCTGTTCATTATTATCCTAAATAATTAAATACAATAAGGATGAGTAGCTGTAAAACCATGTACTTTAGCTTTAGTTACAAAATTGGGTGGTATCCAATTATCCGCGGCCTGATTTGCTAAAAAGCTTGCTAGCCAATGAGCTTGATGACGAATAGGTATTATAAATGGATACAATTGGGCGTTGGGTAGTTCAGCTACATCCCCTAAGGCATAAATGGCTACGTCGGAGGTTTGCAGTGACTGATTGACTTTAATACCCCGACCGACTTGCAAGCCGCTACGCTCTGCTAATTCTATGCGAGGTTTAAATCCACAAGATACTATCAACGCATCAAATTCTCTTGTCACATCAGTCGAGACACAAGCTTTGTCCTCTTTTTTTGAAAAGCCTTTTACAGTCTGATTGAGCAATACAGTGACGCCTGAGTTTTGTAAGACTTCTAACAATAATGTAGAGTCTTCAGGGACCAATTGCCGTTCCATTAATCTGTCCATTGCATGTAATAGCGTAACATTATCACCGGAAACTGCTAAATCGGATGCGACTTCACAGCCAATTAAACCACCTCCGATAATTGCCCAAGCAGGCTGGCGATTTTGAGACATCATTTCATTGCGAATCTTACGCAATCCTTTTAAATCGGCCAGACTATTCAAACAAAAAAATAGCTCACTATAAAGTCTAAAAGGCGGTGGAATAAAAGCGGCGGAACCGGTGGCAATAATCAACTTATCATATTGAAGTATGCTTTCTTGACAAAAAAGAGTAATCGTATTGTCACTGCGATTAATCTCTATTACCTCAGTATCAGCGAACACGTTGATGTTATTGGTACGGAGCGTATCGAATGTTTTGAGAATAATAGATTGTTCAATATTGGCTCGACTAAAGCCATGGGAGAGAAGAGGCCTTGAATAATAACCGGCATTTTCTTTGGTGACCACGGTAATCTCATCGTTGGTCGAATATGATCGATATTGCTCGGCAAAACTGACGCCAGCTACACCGGAACCAATGATAATTATGCGCATATGGTCATAGAAATATTAATTAATTTATCATCGTATATTCGTTCTTTGCTACACCACATTCAGGGCAATACCAACTTTCAGGCACATCCTCCCATCTTGTACCAGGTAAAATATTAGAGTCTACATCACCTAACGCTTCGTCATAAATATGACCACATACTCTACAGACGTATTTTTTATAATCTGACATTAATTTACTCGCTGATTAAAATCAATCATTAAATACAATCTACTTTTAGTGATCTTATTTTATTATTAAAACCAAAATCACCTAACGTGTGAATGGCGGCATTTTCATTAAAGATTAGCTCGGCATCTTCTTTAATATCCTGCTCTGTTATACCCCACGAGTGCATGAAATAGGTATTGTTAGCCATTTTAGTTAAAGGCGTTTCAAATCGGGGATTTTGAAAAACCGTCACTTTCGCTTGGCTGCCGACTTTAATGCTATGAATTCGTCGATTCCAATTCTCTCCATTCACCTGATCTAAATTCTCGAGCGTAGCAGGTCCAGTAATACGTATATGTTTTCCCGTATATTGCGCTTGTTCAAAGAAATCAGCCCAACAACCCTCTTTTTCTGCTGAAGCGATTTTAGTAACCGCTAATAAAGCCATTAACAGAAAGGTCTTTTTATTTTGACATACTAACGGAAGTAGATTCATTGATAGTCTCCTAAAAGGTATCTTTTCTAATAAATCGAACGCCTAGTGTTCTTTAATTCAATTACAGATGAGTTAATTCATAGGGAGTGTATTTGAAAACTTTTTAGGGGGTTTTTGTAAGTAGGCATCTGCTTGGCTACTGCCACCACTCTTTTTAGTTAAAGGTTCTGGGTTATATGTCTCATAGGATTTAGTTGAATGATTTTGACTATTGGCTCTTGCTGCCGTATCGGTAGGATGAATCTCGGCGGGTGCGCGAAAGTCCCCATCTGATAATAACGTAAAAAACATCGGTAATAAGGTAAAAATAGAAAAAACCAGCCCTAATATGCCAACAGCTACCAACATCGCTTTAAAGGGGCTTGTAGTGGTTTCTTCATCATTTTGTTCAGCTTGGTTTAACATGATATTCACCTAATAAGACTATTGAATGAAACTCGAGATACCAAGTAATACTCTATACCTACCTTGCAATATTGGTTAGTAAAATATTTAATTAACCGAAATAGCTATCACCAATAGCATTCAACTTAATCCTTAAAATAATTAACCCCAGCCTAAGTACTCATACCCCTCATAAAACGTATCATTTTGCTTTTCTGATAACTGGGTTCTAGCTTTATCGAACGGGATGTAAAAAATATGCTCATCCTCTAGGCTTTCAATTATTCTGATGGGTTTGTCTTCTGGTAATATTGCATAGCCCTCTGCTGTTAGTACGGCTCTAGGATCAGCTAATAGAGATGCTTTGAACTCGGCATCAGCCTGGCACTTAGCGATTATTACTTGAGCTAATTGTGTTTGATATAGAGTTAACATAATCACTCCTGTTTGATTAATGGTGATTCTTTGAGTTTTTATCTTCCCAATTTTAGTACCTTTACGAGCATTTATTGGTTTAATCGTACTTTATATATTTGAAACGAGGATCCTCAGGGGTTCCTTCTAAGGCAGAGCCTTCTTCTTTACCTGGTTGCCACATAATAATCTCTTCTATTTTACGCGCGAGTTCAAAATCCTTATTGGTCACTCCTTTTACGGCATGATTCACTAATTTAACAATTACAAAAGCATAGGAGACAGTAAGATCAGGATGATGAAAGGCTGCCTCTGACAAATGCCCCACCGTATTAACCACCATTAATGTACTTTTCCAGCCACTGGTTTTATATTTACGGCGAATCCAGCCGTTTTCTAGATACCAATGCGGCAACTCTTCCTTTAACCGAGCTTCAATCTCTTCATCGGTATAGACATCTTCTTGTTTTCGCTCTCTCCAACCCATAATAGTATTCCTTTTCAAATTGTAATTTCAGAGCAACAATGATGAATGAATATACAACAAAGCTAGCGGTTACTTCGTTAACAGGAAATTTAGTAAAAGTAGTCGCTTGAATAACATTGCGCTTAAAGTCTCCATTTTAATATGCACTGGCGGAGCTTCAATAAAATGTATTTAATTAAATCGCCACTAAAGAAAATCATAGGGTAGTGACTTAATTTAGTAAAAATTCTTTTTTGGAACTTTATTTTAGTGGAGGCTTTGTACAAGTTTTGATAAAAGGCTTTATATTAATCAGGCGCTTTAAGTTGCTCTGGTTCAAAACGCTCTTTCTCATCTTTTTCAGTGAGTTTTTACTTCTGAAGGTGGTTTATCCAACTTATTTTGATAGCATAATTTCAACATCGCAATCTCTCAAATATTAAGGTTAGTTATTACAATCTTAGTCTACTGAACTAAGAATATTATGCTTATAGTTCATTTAAAACACAGCAATATGACTCCAGCTAAATGCATTAGTTCACTATTTTTTGATATAACACCGCTTTATCAAATGGTTCTGGCATAAGAATTCCTTAGCACGGAAGTAGGATAATTTTTTACAACTTCTACTCTCTATTTGAAAAGTAGTAAAGTTTTATTTTTAACTAAAACTAGCCGATGAACAAAAAGTTAAAGAGTAAAGTTAATCGTAGAGCGCTATGCACTAAACAAGGTTTCAGCAATGAAAGGTTAGATAAATCAATGCTTCTTCAAAATGTTCCTCAACCTAAAAGCTTTGCCTTCTGGCAAGATATATCCTTCTTCTGCTAATACGAACTTAGGATCAGCTAACAACTTAGCTTTAAAGTCTGCATTTGCTGAGCATTTAGCTATTATTCTTTGATACAAATCTGTTTGATCAAGTGGTTCTGGCATGATAATTCCTCAGTCTGGAGGTAGGACTACCTTTTATAGCTTTATAATCTCTATCTGAAGATAAGTAAAGTTAGATTATTGACTAACCTACTGGCTAACAGGCATTAGTCTACGTAAAAGAAACTGAGTATTTAGCGTGGCTTAGTGACTACTAAAATGAAAAGGTATAGGTATGTCTTTTATGATAGAAGGATTTTATCTAGAAAACTGATGTGTCTTCACTAATATTTTTTTTATAAATCCCTTGCATGGCCTGATCAGCATAAGCATCGTGTTTATTTATCAACCGATGGTAAGTCTTCCAATGCATATTTTTGGATTTTCTCCATTAGGATTAGCAATACAAGGCTCCCATTTAAGTTGATCCCTAAGTTAAACTTTGCGACAGAACCATTTGTTTAAATAATCAACTTTGATGCTGTTTTCACCGATTAGCGAGTTTTTTACACGCTGTTAATACATTTGTCACCTCAACCAAGAAGCAAATCTAACTTCAACCTCTGCTCCGAGTCCCTTGCTCCACTGATAAATTGAGGTTTCAATAATTTTATGATGAGCCCATTGCAACCAACCAGTAATGGACGTGTAAATAACCCGCAGAGGGTCAAAGGTCAGAAGCTGAGGCTTAGTTAAAGCAAAAACTCTTGCAATGAGTATAGTGCCCAGTAATTTTGCTAATAACTCAAGCAAAAACCTTGCAGAATAAAGCCGTGAGTTAACAATCCAATAACAACAAAATTGATTAGGGTGGCAATTAATATTGGAATACTGAATGCCACTAATGCCTGATTAGGTGTTGTATGACTGAGCCATCGCTCAAATGGCTGCAGCTTCAACCATCTGACCAACGAACGTCCGAATGCCGTCAAACTATCCCAAAGCCACTCTTCGATAATCAGAGTTACAGCCAAAAATGAAAACAGAATTTTTTTCATGGTCTAGTCTAAAGAGAAATAAATACTATTATACGTATTTATTTTGACACTAACCCTCAATACATCTAGGAGTTTATTTGTAAAATTGAATGGGATATCAAAGACGCCAATCAATGTCACCACGTTACAATTTATCCCAAGCAAGCAATCAAATGCCACTAAAATCCATTTCAATTTTTCCATCAACCAACTTTAAATTGGCTTCAAAATCGGTGCCTTTTGTTGACTTAAAGCCCTTTAACAGTCCAGTCTCACCTGTTTTTAGTAATTTTTTAGCCATGGCCAGGGTTATCTTTTTATGGGCAATGGTTTTCCAAATGACGGCTTTACAGCCGCTTCGCCATTCACTGCAGCTATAGGCTTTGCTGGTTTCGATTATTTTTCCCTGACACAACGGGCAATCACCCAGCGCGTCTTTTATAGTCAGTGCCGGTTTGTTTTGAAGCGCATGGCAGCCCAACTCACCTTGGTTAGTTAGGGTCAGTTGTGCATTAAACCTAGTGTCATTAAGTACCACAGGATAGCTGGCCACTGTTCGACCGGTTTGCAACAATTGACATGCCATATCACGCGTGACTATCAATCCATAGGACTGTTTCCATAAGACAAATTGACAGCCTGTACTCCACTGACTGCAACCGTAACCTTGTCTGCCTTCAATAATAGGATGGCTACAGAGTGGACAGTTCCCTAACTGGGTATTGTCATAAAGTGGTTTTGCCGAGGCATCTTTCAATTGTTGGGTAAATTGAATAATCTCCGCCATAAACTGATCGGGGTTATAGGTGTTTTGTTCTATTTTCCGGAGTTTGGCTTCCCACTCCCCTGTCATGGCGGCTGACTTCAAACGATCATCGGCAATAATTGAAATCAAATGCCGCCCAGCTTCGGTGCTGAGTAATAACTTTTTTTGCCGCTGAATATAGTGACGTTTGATCAGCACTTCAATGATAGAGGCGCGGGTTGCAGGGGTACCCAGTCCTTTTTCCTTTAAAACTTCTTTAAGCGCTTCATCATCACAGGTTTTTCCCGCAGATTCCATCATGCCCAATAGAGTGGCTTCGTTATAGGCCTTGGGTGCTGTAGTTTTGCCCTGAGTAATTGAGGGCTGATGAACACCAGTCTCACCTTCGACAAAATGAGGCAATATTTTGATCTCTTTGGCCTGAGCTGACTGCTCTTGCGTCATATGTTTGTCTAATACCTGCCAGCCTGGGTCTACGATCATGGTGCCCGTGGTTTTAAAGGAGAGCTGCTGAACGCTCCCTAACACGGTGGTGATCTGTTTGATGCAAGGGGGATAGAACGCTGCAATAAAGCGCAGCACAATGGCTGTATGTACTTTAGCCTCTTGCTCTGATAATGAACTCGGCAAGGTGGTCGTGGGTATAATCGCGTGATGATCAGTGACTTTGGCATCATTGAAATAGCGCTTGCTCAGTTGCAACGTGGCGATATCCAATGGTGCTATCTGTGCTTCAAACTGGACCCGTAACTTTTCCAACAAGGGCTTAATGCCAGACTTCATGTCATTGGTTAAACAACGGCTATCTGTGCGCGGATAGGTAATATGTTTCTTCTCGTATAATTGTTGAGCATAAGTGAGTGTTTGATCGGCTGTCATTCCATAGCGTAGGCTCATATCTTTTTGTAAATCGGTCAGGTCGTATAATAAGGGCGGATTGACCTGCTCACGTTTACCTTTAACGGACGTTACTACAAATACAGGCTCATTCAGTCGGCTTAACGCCGTTTCAGCCTCCGTTTTTTGCTCAAAACGGCCACCGGTATACTGAAAATCGGTATCTCGATAGAGCGTATGCAACTCCCAAAAGTCTTTCGGAATAAAGCGAGCAATATCCAAATCCCTTTGCACAATCAGGGCAAGCACCGGCGTTTGTACGCGGCCTATGGTCCACAAGGCGCCCTGCTGCTGGCCAAATTTAAGGGTATACAGTCGCGTCGCATTTAAACCGACTATCCAATCTGATTCACTGCGGCATTTAGCGGCTCGATACAGACCCTCATAGCTACTGCCATTTTGTAGTTGAGCAAAGCCTTTGCGTATTGACTCATCGGTTAAGGAGCTGATCCACAGGCGTTTAATCGGCTTCTCTACACACCCCGTCCACGACAAAATATATCTAAAAATCAGCTCCCCTTCTCGCCCTGCATCGGTCGCACAGATAATTTCATCGGCTGCAATAAATAACTGTTTGATGGTGTTTAATTGTTTTTGCGCCGATTCATCACCCCGTGCTTTAAGACCAAATTGTTCCGGGATGATAGGTAGCGCGTCCAATGACCAGCGCTTCCATTCAGCATGGTATTCATCAGGTTCTTTTAATTCAACTAGATGACCAAATGCCCAGGTAATTTGGTAACCGTTTCCTTCAAAATAGCCATCACGTTTTTGGTTG
>MBQZ01000054.1 GCA_002134785.1 Crenothrix sp. D3 | reverse complement strand
TCTGAATTTAACACTGAACACGCTAAACATTGGCAAATCGAACAATATCATCGTGCCATCAAGCAAGTTTGCAATATCGAAAACTTCCAAGTGCGGGGGAAACAGGCAATCAAGAATCATTTGTTTGCCGCCATTTGTGGCTATGTTCAATTACAGCGACTTACATCAATGCAATCCATCACTGATTGTTATCAAGTTCGACGCGAATTGTTCACAAATGTGGTGAAATCTTTTATTTCGGAATTTCTCGTCGGTAAGGAAAACTTGAGCCCACTTTTTTCATCTATCGTCAATGCGTAACTTCTAATTCTTTCTAAAATCGTTTCTAGTAGTTGCATGGAAATCTTATCTTCATCGATGGAAATCTTATCTTCATCGATAGCTGTTTGTTAGAAACTACATTGTCCTCTGAATTTAAAATTTTCTCTTTTCTAAAAACTGTCCGAACTATTGACTATTAACAATCATGTTGTTTGTGTTATGTTATTTTCAGTGAGCAGAACTGCTTACGCACGCTAACAAATTCAAGATAGACTTGGATTTTTTTAATTACTTTGGAGGATTTCCAAATGCACAACCCACTATTTGACAATCTCATTTTAAATACTGACTCTTATAAATCATCACATTATTTGCAATACCCACAAGGTATGCAGTTTGTGTCGTCTTATATCGAATCACGCGGTGGCGATTATCAAGACATCGTGTTTTTTGGTTTGCAGATGTTTATTAAAAGCTATCTGCTAACACCTATTACAACGGCCATGATTGATGAAGCGGAGCAGATTTTAGTCCCGCACGGCGTACCATTTAATCGCGCTGGTTGGGAATATATTTTAAAAACGCACAACGGTTTTTTACCGATTCGCATTGAAGCTATGCCCGAAGGCATGGTCACAGAACCCAGCCAGATTATGGCGCAAGTGGTCAATACCGATACCCGCTGTTTTTGGCTGACCAGTTATCTGGAAACCATGCTGTTACGCGCCTGCTGGTACGGCACAACGGTGGCGACACGCTCTTATAATTGCAAAAAAGTCATTGCCCAATATTTACGCGAAACCGCCGATAATCTCAGCGGTCTGGATTTTAAACTGCATGATTTTGGCGCACGCGGCGTGTCATCACAAGAATCGGCGGCGATTTCAGGTTTAGCACATTTAGTTAATTTTAAAGGTACGGATACTTTAGCGGCAGTATTAGCGGCAAAGCGTTATTACAATGAAGCCAATATGCCCGCATTTTCCATTCCAGCCGCTGAACATTCCACCATTACCTCATGGGGACGCGATTTAGAGAAAGAAGCCTATCGCAATATGCTGACCCAGTTTTTAGCCAAAGATAAGCTGGTCGCCGTGGTGAGCGATTCTTATAATCTGTGGAACGCCTTGGAAATGTGGGGGACGGAATTTAAACACACCATTGAAAACTCGCAAGGCACGCTGGTGATTCGTCCTGATAGCGGCAATCCTGTGGAAATTGTTCTAAAAACCATGCAGAAATTGGAAAGCTTGTTTGGCTGTTCATTGAATTCTAAGGGCTACAAAATGCTACCGCCTTGTGTGAGAGTGATTCAAGGTGACGGCGTAACCATTACCAGCATAGGCGAAATTTTACGCACTCTAAAAGAAGCAGGTTATAGCGCGGATAATTTGGCGTTTGGTATGGGTGCAGGATTGTTGCAAAAATTAGACCGCGATACCTTGAAATTTGCCATGAAAGCCTCGGCGGTGCAGGTGAATGGGCAGTGGCAAGATGTCTATAAAGACCCGATTACCGATCACGGTAAGCAATCTAAACGCGGACGTTTGGCATTAATTCGTAACGGTGCAGGACGCTTGGAGACTATCGCGCTTGGCGATATAGGCACTCATGCGAATTTGTTACGCCCTGTATTTCATAACGGCAAGTTGTTAGTCGATGATACGCTGACACAAATTAGAGAACGGGCGATTATTTAACTATTTAATCGCCGCTAAATCACTTGGATAGCAATAGCGTCATCATTGCTTTTAATTTGTTTCTGTTCAATAATTCAAACGCCTTAAATGTGGATGCAGTAAAAAATTAATATTTTTGTAATAAAAAATGATCAACATGATAAGGCGTTCAGCTCTAGTTCACCGATATGTGAAAAACTTGCCATCACGCGGCAATGAGCCGTGTGTTTTCACGGTACGGAGAATGTCAATGAAACTCAACTTTAACAACAATGGAAATTTTATGAAAAAATTAGTGTGTACTTTAGCCTTAGCTATGGCATCCAACTGGGTTTACGCAGAACCTGCGGCTGCTCCTGCTCCTGCCGCCGATGTGACACCTGCCGCTGCACCTTCACCTGCTGCTGATAAGGCTGCGACACCTGCCGCTGCACCTGCGCCTGCTGCTGATAAAGCTGCGACACCTGCCGCTGCACCTGCGCCTGCTGCTGATAAAGCCGCTGAACCTACCGTCGCTGCTACGCCTGCTCCTGCCGCTGATAAAGCCGCTGAACCTGCCGCTGATGCTAAAAAAGGTGAGACTAAGGTAGATGTACGCAAACCAAAAGGTGATGTGGATAAATTCTGGAGTAATTTAAGTTGGGACGAACTATCCGCTGATGAGCAAAAACTTTGGGCTATTTTAGGTTGGAATAGTAAAGTTTGGGGAGCTGAAACTGGTGCGCCTGCGTCTGAAAGTACGTCATGGGGTAAATTAAGTAAAGAAGAACAAGCAGCTGCAAGTGCTTTAGGCTATGACAAAAAATCGTGGGTTGTAGACTAGTATTTTTTGCTTTAGCTAATTGGCATATTTTCCCTCTATATCATAAGAAAATGCCAATGTTGTAGAGACGTTGCAATGCAATGTCTCTACGCTAATTAAATGAGTTTAAACACTTAATATCTTCAACAATCCGCCAATAAACGCCACTTTCTGTTCTACGCAGGTAAAGTTCTGTGTGAAACGTAATTTATCCGCACCATCAAATTTATACGTCTGTGCTTGAGTTTGAATCAAGTTAATCAATTGTTCGGCATTGATATTGGGTTGAGGCGTGAAAATAATGCGTCCACCACCCGCATTAGCTTCTATTTTTTTAATACCAAGCTGTTCGGCTTGTTGTTTCAGCACGGTGATGCTGAATAGCGTTTTGACAGGTTCGGGCAATAAGCCGAAACGGTCTATCATTTCAATTTGTAACTCATGCAAGTCGGCAGCGGTTTCAGTATTGGAAATGCGTTTATATAACACTAAGCGGACGTGTATATCCGCTAGATAATCTTCAGGAATCAGTGCGGCGGCTTGCAGGTCAACTTCTACGCCTTTGTCCATTGGCGTGTCGAGTTCGGGTTGTTTGCCTGATTTTAAGGCGTTCACCGCACGTTCTAATAATTCGCTGTACAAGCTAAAACCAATTTCTTGAATTTGCCCGCTTTGTTCATCGCCTAATAATTCACCCGCGCCGCGTATTTCCATATCGTGTGACGATAGCATAAAACCCGCGCCCAATTCGCCTGAGGCTTCCACAGCTTCTAAGCGTTTTTGTGCGTCTTTGCTTAACAGCGATTTAGGCGGCACGATAAAGTAAGCGTAGGCGCGGTGATGTGACCGCCCAACTCTGCCGCGTAATTGATGCAGTTGCGCTAAGCCTAATTTATCGGCGCGGTTAATGATAATGGTATTCGCACTGGGTATATCAATACCGCTTTCAATAATGGTGGAACACAGCAGCAAGTTAAAACGTTGATGATAAAAATCCCGCATGATGCGTTCTAATTCACGCTCTGGCATTTGCCCGTGCGCCGATTCAATCCGCGCTTCGGGAATTAACGCGCCCAGTTCACGCGCCATTTTGTCCATGCTTTTCACATCATTATGTAAAAAGAACACTTGTCCGCCGCGTTTAATTTCGCGCAAACAGGCTTCTTTAATTTGTGCATCGACCCATTCAGTGATGAAGGTTTTGATAACGTGGCGATTGGGTGGCGGACTGGCAATAATAGAAATATCACGCAATCCTGCCATTGCCATGTTCAACGTGCGCGGAATCGGCGTAGCAGTGAGCGTCAGCATATCCAATTCATGGCGCAATTTTTTAAAATGTTCTTTTTGCCGCACCCCAAAACGGTGTTCTTCATCTATGACAACTAAGCCTAGGGCTTTGTATTTCAGTTCTTTGGATAATAAGGCGTGTGTGCCGATGATGATGTCAATCTGCCCTTGTGCTAGTTGTTCAGCGAGTTGTTTTTGCTGTTTTGGGCTGACGAAGCGGGATAACACTTCAACGCGTACTGCCCAATCGGCGAAACGGTCTTGATAATTTTGATAATGTTGCTGGGCAAGTAACGTGGTCGGCACTAACATGGCGACTTGTTTGCCTGCTTGTACGGCGATAAACGCCGCTCGCATCGACACTTCGGTTTTGCCAAAACCCACATCACCGCAGATTACTCTATCCATTGGTTGCGGACTTGCCATGTCTTGTAAAATAGCTTCGATGGCGGCTTGTTGGTCTGGGGTTTCTTCAAACGGGAAGGCATCGGCAAAGGCTTGATATTCGTCATCATCAATACTAAACGCATGACCTTGTTTGATGGCGCGTTTGGCATGAATTTCTAGCAGTTCAGCGGCGACATCGTAAATACGCGCAATGGCTTTTTTCTTGAGTTTTTGCCACGCATCATTGCCCAGTTTGTGCAACGGTGCGTCTTCTGGATTCATGCCCGTGTAGCGGCTAATCACTTGTAACGCCGACACGGGAACATAGAGTTTGTCGTGGTTGGCGTATTCCAGCATCAAAAATTCGTTGGCTATGCCGCCTACCGTTAGCGTTTGTAAGCCTAAATAACGCCCAACACCATGTTCTTGATGTACCACAGGTGAGCCGATGCCCAACTCGTTGAGGTTGCTGATGATGTTTTCAAGTTCACGCGCCGCTGATTTGCGCCGTCTACGCCGCTGTTCAACTTTTTCACCTGATAATTGGCTTTCGGTGATGATGGCAAGCGTGGGATTATCGAGTAATAAGCCGTGATCTATCGGTGCGACTAATAAACACGGTGAAACTACTGAATTTAGAAAGGCTTGCCAATTATCGACTTGTTTAGCCGCGATTTTATGGCTACGCAGTTTGTCGGCTAAGGCTTCTCTGCGTCCCGCGCTTTCTGCGACAAATAGGATTTTACCTTGAAAGTCTTTGACAAAGTGTTGTAGAGCAGCAGCGGGTTCTGCCAGTTTGGCATTGATGGTTAAATCGGGCAATGGGTTATCATCAACCGCACTTGTCAGAATAATTCGCGCAAACTGTTTGCTAGCCTGTGCTAACTGCGCCGCTGATAAAAATAACGCCTCTGGTTTGAGTAACGGACGTTCAATATCGTATTTGCGTTGTTCATAACGCTCTTCGGCTTCGCTATAAAACGCTAAGGCTAAATCATCAAAGCTTTCTGATAACACTAACACGGTATTTTGCGGCAAATAATCAAACAGTGTGGCAGTTTGTTCAACGAACAGCGGCAGATAATATTCAATGCCATTAGGGCTTATTTTTTTACTGACATCTACATACAAAGTATTTTTCGCGCTGGCATTGGGAAATTGGTCACGAAATGCTTGGCGAAAATGTTTAATCGATGCGTCAGTAAACGGGAATTCTTGCGCGGGAAATAATTGGATTTGGTCAATTTTTTCTAACGATAACTGGGTTTCAGGGTCAAAGGTGCGAATGGAATCGACTTCATCATCCCACAGTTCAAGGCGAAACGGGACGTTGCTGCCCATTGGGAATATGTCAATAATCGCGCCGCGTATGGCAAATTCGGCATGGGCGTACACTTGTGAAACGCAGTGATAACCCACGCTTTCCAGCTTCAAGCGATTCAGTTCCAGATTAAATACATCACCGACTTTTATCGCAAAGCTATTCGCTAAAACGTGTTCGCGGGGTGCGAGTTTGTGCATGAGCGTGTTGACGGACACCACTAACGCGCCCTGTTTTACGTCAGGTAATAAGGCTAAAGTCTTTAAACGTTCGGACGTAATTTCAGGCAACGGCGAAAATACATCGTAAGGCAAAGTTTCCCAATCAGGAAAATGCAATATCGGGTGTTTATTGTGCAAAAAGAACGCTAGTTCATGAATTAACTGTAAGGCGGTTTGATTGTCAGGGGTGACAATGACAAATAAACGGTTTTCTTGGGCAATGGCGTTTGCCAATGCTAAGGCATCGGCGCAGCCTGTTAAACCCGTCCAGATGAGTGTTTGCTTATTACTGTGCGGACTATGAAGCGGAAAAACAGGAAGGTTAGTCATTTGACTTTAACTAGAATAAATTGCAATACGAATACGACGAAATAGTATGCTTGCTTAATGCTTATGTGCTGTAAAGCGAACCATTTGAACGGATTTTAACAATCAACTCAAATGGTTTTTGTTATTTTACAACCAAACTATTATTGACCACTTTAACACCTTTAATAGTTCTTGCGACCTGTACGGCTTGGTCAGCAACCGCCTTAGAATCAACAAAACCGCTGAGCTGAACCGCTGCTTTGAAGGTAGTGACGGTGATGTCCGCTGATCTAAGTCTGGAATCACCCAAAAAAGCAGTTTTAATTTTACTCGTTACAATCGAATCATCGAAATATTCACCCGTGCTTTCAGAGACTTTATTTCCTGCACAGCCCGTGACTAAGATAATGAATAGCAGACTCAACAAAAACCGCGTTATCGACTTTAATTTACTCATCACATTTTTACTCTAGGTTATTTTACGAAAAACAGACGCAAGCGAATGTTTGTTAGTCCAAACAATGACAAAGCCGCATTACGTTGGTGTCAGTATAGATAACGAACACAACCAGTGACGGAATACATTATAACTCAGTGCCTTATTTTCACGCCTTGTTACGCTTAATTCAACTGAAATTTAAGCTCTATCCATTAAGAATTTGTAGCGACAGTAGTCGTAGTCAGCTTATGATAGTCGCCATAAACATCTTGTTAATTACCATTAAACTTTAGCGTACATAAAAAATTATGTTTGATTTAATAAAGTTATTTTTTGACATTTGTCTGCTTAAAAAAGCACCGCAATATCTACCCTACTCCGTTAATTTGTTGAAAATATTGGCTATTATTAACATTGCTATCAATTTTTTGCTAATAAACATGGGTATTTACTGGTTTAGTGCATTATTGGAAGCCGTTGCGGGTGTTTTATTGGTTGGTGGATTTAGTTGGATTTGCTTATTTTTTAATCGAAAATCCACACGGTTTTGTCAAATGACCTGTGCTTTATTAGGTGCAGACGCGCTCATTGATTTTTTCGCGATACCTGTAATTGCTACAATGGCTTTAAATCAAGGCGGATTATTGGTGTTTTTAGTCATGATAGCTTTAATTATCTGGCATTGGCTAGTAACTGGGCATATCATTCGCAACTCATTGGAGCAAAGTTTTATTTTTAGTTTAGGGCTGGCATTTTTATACTTAGTAGCTTCTTATAAAATAACGGCTTTAATTATCTCCTGATACTAAAGGAAAACACATGGATAGCTATAAACACATACTACTGGCAGTAGATTTTTTTGAACAGAATGATGTCGTCATCAATCGCGCCAATGATTTAGCCAAACGACATCAAGCAAAACTCAGTATCATCCATGTGGTGGACAGTTTGCCGATTACCGATGCAGGTTATGGCACGGATATTCCCTTTAATTTGGATTTAACCGCCGAATTAATGGCAGCCGCAAGAAAAAGATTAGCCGAGCTAGGCAAAAAACTAGCGGTTTCTGAAGACAGCCAATGGTTAGAAATGGGTAGCCCTAAAACCGAAATAATCCGCATTGCTACCGAGAATAAAGTTGACTTGTGTGTTATTGGCTCACATGGACGGCATGGCTTGGCTTTACTGCTTGGTTCGACGGCTAACAGTATTTTGCATCACGCGCCCTGCGATGTATTGGCTGTACGCTTACAAGATAACTGATGTAATTGAAAAAACACAAAATGACACAAGGCACACATAAATGATTGGACATATTGAAAGTTACGATCCCGATACACAATCTGGCGTAATAAAAAGTGAAGACAAATTTTTTGCATTTGATTTGGAAGGATGGATAGCTGACGTGCCACCCGATCAAGGTGATGATGTAAATTTTGATGTTGACGGTACTACGGCACACACAATTAAATTAGTTGGGGCATATTTAGAACCGCCTAAAGCTGTTAAATATAAATATGTTGCCGCAGCATTAGCATTATTTTTAGGCTTTGCAGGCGCACACCGATTTTATTTAGGCTTTTATAAAATAGGCTTAGCACAACTTGTTTTTACTGGACTTACTCAAGGTTATGGCGTGCTGTGGGGATTTGTAGAAGCGGTGTTGCTATTTGCAGGGCATATTAATAAAGATGCTAAAGGTCGTCCTTTAAAATAGCCGACTTATGCAAATTAATTTAATTACCATAGGAAATCGTATGCCAAGCTGGGTGCAGCAAGGTTACGATGAATATGCCAAGCGTTTACCGCGTGAATGTGAACTGGTATTAAAAGAAATTCCCGCAGGTAAACGCGGTAAAAATAGTGACATTGCACGGATTACTAAAGAAGAAGGTGAGCGCATGATTGCTGCTATGCCACAAGGTACGCATATATTAACTTTAGATATTCCTGGAAAACCGTGGACAACACCCGAATTAGCACTTGCTATGCAGCGATGGCTAGCAAGCGGTCAGTCAGTTTCTTTACTCATCGGCGGCCCCGAAGGTTTAGCCGATGAAGTAAAACAGCTTGCGCGAGAATCATGGAGCTTATCAAAACTTACCTTCCCTCATCCATTAGTGCGTATTGTTGTTGCTGAACAGCTCTATCGCGCATGGAGCATTCTTCATAATCATCCTTATCATCGCTAATATCAGCAAAATTCTGATGACTTCTAGTTTTTAGACTATGGATTACTTAGACGTTGGTGCATAGAACCAACCGCTACTTAACAACCACCAGCTAAAAGCTGGTGGGTTAGTGAGTTAAGAACTGAAAGTTCAGGATACACGTCTGCTAAACAACGTGTTGTCAGGGTTCGGTAGTCCCTACAAAACAATGCAGGTGTTAATTTTTATCGATTTTTGACATAGTGCAGTGCCAAACTTTGCAGTACTGATGGCATGAACCACGCACCCACCAAACTTAATGTCGAATTAAAATTATTTTGCCCCAGATGAGGCTGTCCTTACCCTCAATCATTGGATAACAAGATAACCAAGGATGGTGTTTACACGACCAAAAATGATGGCGTGGTTCGACAGATGTTTTACTGCGGAAAAGGAGAACACCGTTTTTCTGAGACGGGTTATTGTGATTTATTCGGCAAGCATGGCAGCTTCAAAGAATATGAACAACTGTGTAAGTTAAGCGGCTACGGCTTATCAGTTGATGCTATAGCGGATGTATTACTCAAAGACACTCGAACCATTGCGGTATGGCAACGGGGGCGTGAGTAAGAAAGCCAGTGTATTCCATAATGTTACCTGATTAGCAAGATTCTTCAGCTTGGCGAAGCCAAGTTGCAGGACGGGGTTTACTGGTAACGGCGGCACACGCAGGTGAGACTGTGAAAGTATTAAACAACATAATGTTGTGTGCCAAAGCCATTCTGTACATAGTGCCAAAAACTGAGCGAAAAACATCCCGAAACCCCCAAAACAGGGCAAAAAAGCCCTATTATTAAGCATATTGAGCATTTTTTAACGCATTCTCTGAACGCTGGACACAATAATCCCGCAGTTTATCAATACCCAAGATGTTGATAACGCGGATAAAGTTGTAGGCGAGTGTCATTAAGCTGAATTCACCGCGACATTTTTCCAGTCCCCGCATGAGGAAATGGTGCATTCCAGCACGGTGTTTGAGTGTGCCAAAGGGGTGTTCGACCAGTGCGCCGCGCTGTTTCATACGCTGTGGGTTTTGTGCCATCCGTTGTTTGTGGCGGTCAACCACGGCTTCATGTTCCCAGCGGTAGAGTTGTTTGATGCGGGCTTTTTCTGTCAAACAGTGGTTGGCAAGTTGGCATGGGCGGCAATCGGCGGTTTTGCTTTGGTAGCGGGTAAGGTCTTGCCGTTTTTTTGTTGGTTGCCGCTGGGGGTCAAGGTCTGGTTTTGTGGGCAGGTGTAGGTGTTTAGCTCAGCATCATAGCGGAACTGGTCACGGGTGTAGCGTCCTTGTTTGGCGATGGCTTTGGATTTGTCGGGGATGGCGACGTAGACTTGAATGCCTTGCTCTTCGCAGGTTTTGAGCTGTTCGCCGTCGTAATAGCCCGCATCACCAAGTCCAGTCAGGTTATCAGATTGTAGAACCTCTTGCGCTTTTGCCAACATCGGCGCGAGTTGCTGGGTGTCATTG
>MBQZ01000053.1 GCA_002134785.1 Crenothrix sp. D3 | reverse complement strand
CAAAACGCTCTGCCGCTTCCGCTTGTGTTAACCCTTCTTGTTCTTTAATCGCCAATACTTTTTGGCGGAAATCGGCTGAATATGTCATCTAATTTAAAATAATCAAATTATACTGCTTTAGCTATACCATCGTACCCTGTATCAATGACGTGTTGAACATTGAATGTTAGGGTGGATCCTGAAGCAAAGCCATCGGCTGTGATAATCGATGTTTCGCCAGGGGCATAGTCTGATTTGTTTGTTCTAATTTTAGCCATGACTGCAATCCTCAATGTATTGATACGACTTGCTGTTGTATGACATTGACGCAGTCACCCTCGGCAGTTCGACTTTCCAAATACGATTGGATCCGCAACTTTCCGTCCCTAACTTACGTTAGGTTTGGCTTTGAAAAACGTAATCATGTAAAACTACGATATCTCAGCTGAAAGTGTCCTCCAAAAAATTGGAAAAAACAAGCGGAAAAAATGGGGTTTTTTAGATATAAAATGGATACTAGAAATATCCGCTCTTTAGAAGGGATATTTTCATAAAAATATGATTTATATTGGTTTTTTAGGGTGTGTAGCAGATTGTGAAGTCACCTTGGAATAGAGTTATTTTTTATTCTACAAGATCTGTAGGGTGGGCAAGAAAAAGGACGTTTGCCCACCCTACGATAAAAATACAATCCGTAAGATGGGTGAGTGTAGGATAATTGCCATTAAGTTAAGCCGTTCGTGCTGAGCTTGTCGAAGTGTGAATGTGGTTCGACAAGCTCACCACGAACGGCATCATTTTATTGTACTTTAGCTATAGAATGACTTTTGCAGGCATTAACGGATTGAAATATAAGACGTTGTTTTTTAGTTGAGCGTATGGGGGTTATGAAAATAACCCCCGATTTACATTTATTACTGTTCAGTCTTCTGATCTTGCTTCATCATCATGCGAATGCCGCGCACTGCTTGGCGGGTTCTATGTTCATTTTCAATCAAACCGAAACGAACGTGGGTATCGCCGTATTGACCAAAACCTATTCCTGGGGCAACGGCAACTTTCGCTTCCAATAATAATTTTTTAGAAAATTCCAGTGATCCCATTGCGGCATATTGCTCAGGAATTTTTGCCCACACAAACATGGTAGCTTTGGGTTTTTCTACTGCCCAACCGATAGCGTTTAAGCCATCACATAGCACGTCGCGGCGTTTGCAATACATTTCTGAAATTTCATGCACACAGTCTTGCGGGCCTTCTAAGGCGGCAATGGCTGCGATTTGAATTGGGGCAAATGTGCCGTAATCCAGATACGATTTTATACGCGCCAAGGCTGATACTAATTCTTTATTGCCGCACATAAAACCCACGCGCCAACCAGGCATATTGTAGCTTTTCGATAGCGAAAAAAATTCGACCGCAATGTCTTTCGCGCCTTCAACTTGTAGAATCGACGGGGCTTTGTAGCCATCAAATACGATGTCCGCATAAGCAATATCTTGAACCACCCAGATATTATGCTCTTTTGCTACCGCGATAATTTTTTCAAAAAACTCCAATTCCACGCATTCGCTGGTCGGATTACCAGGAAAATTAAGAATTAACATTTTTGGTTTCGGCCAGCAATCAACAATAGCTTTGCTCAGTTCTTCAAAAAAATCCACGCCTTCAATCATCGGTACATGACGCACGTCTGCACCCGCAATGACGACACCATAAGGATGAATCGGATAAGCAGGATTTGGCACAAGAACGACATCCCCAGGCCCTAAGGTCGCTAAGGCTAAATGCGCTAAGCCTTCTTTAGATCCAATGGTAACGATGGCTTCGGTTTCTGGGTCTAAATCAACATCAAAACGGATTTTATACCAGTCACAAATCGCTTTGCGTAAGCGAGGAATACCTTTAGAGACCGAATAACGGTGCGTATCAGGGCGTTGTACGGCTTCAATGAGTTTATCAACAATGTGTTGCGGCGTGGGTTGATCGGGATTACCCATGCCAAAATCAATAATATCTTCGCCAGCAGCACGCGCTTTGGCTTTTAATTCATTAACAATGTTAAAAACGTAAGGGGGTAAACGACTTATTCTATGAAATTGTTCCATTTAATAGTTTATGAGGGTAGGTTTAAAAATGCTGTCTACGTTACTGTCGTTACTAGCATAAGTCAAATAGCTAATCTTAATTATTACCGTGTTGATGGTTATGGTGTGTATTTAGCAATGAATCGCAACTATTACTAGCTTTGTGTCAGTGACAAAATTAAAATCCACTGTGTATTTCCTTTTCTATTGAGCATTATAAAAATGACCTTTCCTATACAAGATTACGCCTTACTTGATGACGAACAATGCGATGAACGCATTATTGCCGCTAAAGCGAAATTAGGCAGTCGCTGCGTGGTGCTTGGGCATCATTACCAACGTGATGAAGTCTTTAAACACGCTGATTTTTCAGGCGATTCGCTGAAATTGTCGCGCGATGCCGCGCAATCAGAAGCGGAATATATTGTGTTTTGCGGTGTGCATTTTATGGCGGAGGTCGCTGATATTTTGTCGCGCCCTGAACAAATCGCCATTTTGCCTGATTTAGCCGCTGGTTGTTCGATGGCAGATATGGCAAATCTGATTAAAGTGCAGAAATGCTGGCAAGAATTATCTCAAGTCATTGATGCGGATAACATGGTCACGCCTGTGACTTACATTAATTCAGCCGCTGATTTAAAAGCCTTTTGTGGTGAGCATGAAGGCATAGTCTGCACGTCGTCTAATGCGCAAAAAATATTGGAATGGAGTTTTTCACAACGTGAAAAAGTGCTGTTTTTCCCAGACCAACATTTAGGACGCAACACGGGCTATCGCATGGGCATTCCGTTGGAAGAAATGGTCACTTGGGATTTTAATAAACCGATGGGCGGCTTGACGGAAGAGCAAATCCGCGCGGCGAAAATCATTTTGTGGAATGGTTATTGTTCGGTGCATCAAGTATTTAAACCTGAACAAATCGATGATTTCTTGGCGCGTTTTCCTGAAACTAAAGTGATTGCGCATCCTGAAGCCTGTTTTGAAGTGTGTCAAAAAGCGGATTATATTGGTTCAACTGAGTACATTTTAAAAACCGTGCGCGAAGCTGAACCCAATACCCGCTGGCTAGTTGCCACGGAATTAAATTTAGTCAATCGTTTACATGAAGACTGCAAAGCCCAAGGTAAAAACGTGCATTTTATGTCACCAACTTTGTGTATGTGTTCGACGATGTTTAGAACTGACCCGCAACATTTGGCGTGGGTATTAGAAAACCTCGCCGCTGGGTTTGTCATTAATCAAATTTCTGTGCCTGCTAAAGAATCCGCTTTGGCTAAAAAAGCACTGGATACAATGTTAGAGGTCTCTTACAAATGATAGATTTTCACCGCGTTGATTACTTTTCCATGACGTATATTTTCATGGAAGAGGATGCCGATATTGCTTGTGAATACGAGCAAACTAAACAGCCCGTTAGTGTGTCTCCCGATGGACTGAGCGTCACCTTTACACTAAAAAACATTGATGTGCGTGAAGATAATGATGAGTACTTAACGACGGTATTTGCAGAGGACGATGAGTTTTACATTAAATCATCTTATTTTGAAGATGCCGACGAGCCATATCCGTTAAATGTGGAAATGTCCGAAGAGGAAATTAAATTCACTTTAGCGGGTGAAGATGAAGTCATGCACTTGTATGGGTTTTTTGCCTAACGGTACGATTCTAGGCTAGATAAATAACTATCATCAAGCTGGGCGCGAATGAATTCGCGCCCACTGTTCAGAGCGTTAAATACTGGCAAAAAAGCCAACGCCTTCAATACCCGCAATGGCGCAACGCTCATCTTGATCAGAGCTATCGCCGCTGATACCGACTGCACCGATTAAATTATTGTCGTTATCACGAATCAGCACGCCACCTGGTGCGGGCATTATTTTACCATCGGCAATATTAACTAAGGCATTCATAAAATCGGGACGTTGCACGGCAACACCCGCTAAACTTCTCGACGATACACCCATATTGACCGCGCCCCATGCTTTTGCAGTGGCAATTTGTTGACGTATCATGCTCGCGCCGTCTTCACGTTGTAGGGCTTTTAAATGCCCCGCTTCATCCAGTACCACTACGGTGATTGACGATAAACCCAGTTCACGGGCTTTGTTGATAGCAGTTTCTATAATTTTGTTGGCTTTTTCTAGGGTTAATAAGGACATATTTCTCTCGGTTAATGAAGTAATGGCAATAATTGTTGCCAGATTTTTTCGGCAATAATGGGTTGTGCTTTAGCATTGGGATGGAGTCCATCGGACTGCATCAAGTCGCTAGACAAGGCGACCTCTTCGAGTAAAAAAGGGATGGTAGGGATATTCATTTCTTTCGCTAATTGTGGATATACGTTATAAAACAGGTCAATGTAACGTTTGCCATAATTAGGTGGAATTTTCATACCCAATAATAAAACGGTAGCGTTAGCCTGTTGGGCGCGGCGTATAATTTCCACCAGATTGCTTTTCATTAAAACAGGCGATAAGCCGCGTAAGCCATCATTAGCACCCAGCTCTAAGATTAAAATACTGGGCTTATGCAGGGTTAGTAGTGCATCGACACGCGCTAAGCCACCTGCGCTGGTTTCGCCGCTAATACTGGCATTGTTGAAAGTAAAGTCAGGGTGAGTTTCATTAAGTTTGCTTTGCAGCAACGCGACCCAACCTTGCGCTACTTCTATGCCATGCGCCGCGCTGATACTATCGCCCAGTACCACTATCGATTTAGCCATTAATGTTTGAGACATTAATACTAGGATTACCACACATACAAATCGGGACATTATGCCATTCCAACTAGAATCATTAAATAATATTATTGTCGCAGAACACCTAGGAAAATCAGTGCCGACGGCTGAAGGATTGCTGCATATTCTGTCATCGTTAGATTTGATAATCAAATCTGGCGAAAGTATTGCCGTCGTTGGTGAATCGGGTTCTGGAAAATCAACCTTAATTGGTTTATTAGCGGGCTTAGATACGCCTAGTTCGGGTTCTATTAAACTGAACGGCAAAGAATTAACCACCATGAATGAAGACGGTAGAGCCGCGATGCGTCATGCGTTAATTGGCTTCGTATTTCAGTCGTTTCAGTTATTACCTAGCCTAACTGCATTAGAAAATGTCATGTTGCCGTTGGAATTAAGCGGCGACAAACACGCGAAAACGGCGGCATTGGCATTACTTGAACGTGTTGGTTTAGCGCACCGTTTAACACACACACCTAAACAACTATCAGGCGGCGAACAACAGCGCGTCGCTTTGGCACGAGCGTTTGTCACTAAACCTGCTATTTTATTTGCGGATGAACCCACGGGTAATTTGGACAGTAAAACAGGGGCGCATATTATTGATTTATTGTTTGAATTAAATTCAGAACACAAAACCACGCTGATTTTAGTAACCCATGATTCCCTATTAGCAGCGCGGTGTTCACGGACTATTCGCTTAGAAGCAGGGGTTTTGTTATAAAACGGTGGGCAGATTTTTTGCCCACCGTTCAACTTATCTTAAGACAATTTTTTATATTTCAAACGATGCGGCGTATCCGCATCACTGCCTAAACGGCGATGACGGTCAGCTTCATAATCTTGATAGTTACCTTCAAACCAGACCACATTACTGTCACCTTCAAACGCCAGAATATGCGTGGCAATACGATCTAAGAACCAGCGATCATGCGAGATAACGACCGCGCAACCAGGGAAGGCTAATAGGGCTTCTTCCAAAGCGCGTAAGGTTTCCACGTCTAAATCATTGGTCGGTTCATCGAGCAACAACACGTTGCCGCCTTTTTTCAGTAACTTGGCTAAATGCACACGATTACGTTCACCACCTGATAAATCGCCGATGAATTTTTGTTGATCCGCGCCTTTGAAGTTAAAGCGTCCGAGATAAGCGCGTGACGGCGTGGTGTAGTTGCCGACGGTAATCATATCCAAGCCTTCTGAGACTTCTTCCCAAACGGTGTTTTTGGGATTCATGTCATCACGCAACTGGTCAACATAAGAAATCTGTACGGTTTGTCCTAGCGTCAACGTGCCTGTATCGGGTTGATCTACGCCTGCCATCATGCGAAACAGTGTGGTTTTACCCGCGCCATTCGGGCCGATAATACCGACAATACCGCCTTGTGGCAGTTTAAAACTCAAGTCATTAATCAGTAATCTATCGCCAAACCCTTTGCAGACATTGTCGGCTTCAATCACCACATCACCTAAACGCGGGCCGGGTGGAATATAAATTTCTTGGGTTTCATTACGTTTTTGGGTTTCCGCAGAAGCCAGTTCATCAAAGCGTGCCAAACGGGCTTTGCTCTTGGCATGACGACCTTTGGCATTAGAACGTACCCATTCCAATTCCTCTTTCATGGCTTTCATGCGGGAAGTTTCTTGTTTTTCTTCTTGCAATAAACGAGTGCTTTTTTGCTCTAACCAGCTAGAGTAATTGCCTTCCCACGGAATGCCTGAACCTCTATCCAGTTCTAAAATCCAGCCTGCAACATTATCAAGGAAGTAACGGTCATGCGTCACCGCAACCACAGTGCCTGTGTAATCGTGCAAGAATCGCTCTAACCACGCCACCGATTCAGCATCTAAATGGTTAGTCGGTTCGTCCAATAACAACATATCTGGATTGGACAGCAATAAACGACACAAAGCCACGCGGCGTTGTTCACCCCCTGATAACTTGCTTACGTCAGCATCCCATTCAGGCAAGCGTAACGCGTCGGCGGCAACTTCCAATTTGCGGTCTAAATTATGCCCATCACAAGCGTTGATAATGTCTTCTAACCGCGCTTGGTCAGCGGCAAGTTTATCAAAATCAGCATCGGGTTCAGCGTAAGCGGCATAGACAGCATCCAATTGAGTAAGTGCGTCTTTTATATGAGCAACAGCTTCTTCAACATTGCCGCGCACGTTTTTATCAGGATTAAGTTGCGGTTCTTGTGACAAATAACCGATGTTAATGCCTTTTTGTGGAATTGCTTCGCCTTCGATGTCTTTGTCCAGCCCTGCCATAATTTTTAGCAGCGTTGATTTGCCCGAACCATTCAAACCCAGAACGCCAATTTTTGCACCTGGATAAAATGATAAGGAAATATTTTTTAAAATGTATTTTTTAGGCGGAACAATTTTGCCCAGCCGATTGATAGAGTAGATATATTGCGCCATAGTCTTAAGTAAGATGATTAAACACGGTGAGCTTATTGTGGCATATTTTTAACGCACTGTAGAGACGTTGCACTGCAACGTCTTCACGATAACTCGCACCGCTCTTGAAACTGCAAGGATAAGCTGTAAATTACACTCAATATTAACACAGTGAGCATTCCACCGAGTGTAGGCGCGGCGATGCGTTGAGTGACATCCGCGCCTGTGCCTGTTGTTCACATAAAAATACTTGAGAATTTAAAGTCGCATTGATTTAGGTAATTTCAAATTCTTTTTCATTTCATTTAATACCCCAGAAAAATCACCATTAAATATTCCTTCAATCACATCACTAGAACCAATTATCATGCGATAAACGGGATTAGCGACAATATTATCTTTGTCAAAGTCCTTACGATTGCTGATATTCGTGACAATAACGTCCTTCATTTTTTTCAATGTCTGTAATTGCTTGTCGTTAAAATTATTTTGCGTTTGTATAAACGCTTGAAAGCCCTGTTCAATGCGTTCTTCTGGGGTGGGTATTGGCTTAATATCAGAACCATGCAGAAAAAATTCCCAATTAGAGCCATCAGGGTAATCGTAAATCTTTTGTAACTGCCCTTCATTCAAATAAATATCGGGTTTTCGTAACCAATCTTCAATAATATCTAATTCGTTTTCATCGGGTTGATAATTCGGATTATCTTTGGCTTTTTCCTGAATCTGTTTAATTTCTTCATTAGCAGGATTCATAGCAGATTGTTCAAATATTTTTCGTGCTTCATCAATAGGAATATTATCTTTAATACTGATTTCATCGCCATGAATATATACCCGCTCTATTTTGGCAGAGGGGTCAGTATTATCAATAATGAAATATTCTCCTTTAGGTGAGCCGACACCACCACCTTTTGGCTTTTCATTCGCTCCAACCACTTTTTCATTCGGTTTAGTCGTGCCTTTACGATTGTCATCCATACGACTGCATAAACCAACAAAATCCAATACCTGAAAACTAAATTTTCCCGTTTTTGGATCAAGCCGTGAACCGCGTCCAATCATTTGAATATACTTTCCCACTGATTGTGTTAAAGCGGCAAAGTTGATATAACGAAGACAAGGAATATCCACACCTGTAGACATAATATCGACAGAAGCGGTGATATAGGGTTTTTCATAAGGCTTTTTAAACTTGTTTTTCAAAAACCGATTTAATTCATTATTATCAGAAATAATGGGTTCTGCATAACGTGGGCTAGTCGAACCATCATCATTAAATACTTTATTTAACGCATTACAAAGTAAATAACAATGCGCCTGACTCACGCCGAATATAATCATTTTTTCGCCATAACTGGAATTTTTGCGGATTTCCTCCGCAATACGGTCACAACGTTCTTCTGATAAATATTTACGTTCTAATTGTTCTAGTTTTAGCTTTTTTTCTTTGGGTAAATCAATACGTTTTCGGGTTTCTGGGTCAAGAACATATTCAATGGGAATACCCTCATTTTGTGCTTCACGCGTTAAATGCGTCAAAATTTCCTGCACGTTATATTCTGCTAAAAAACCTTCTTCAATACCGCGTTGTAAATCAAATGTATAAGTGGCTTCTTGGGTTTCACAACCGAATAATTTATAAGTATCGCGGATGGCTAAATCTTCGGGCGAAACCTCACTGTCTTTTTTAGCGACGGCTATTTTCGGCGTTGCCGTTAAACCAATACGCGGACACAGAAAATGATCAAAAATCAATTTGCGACTAACGGATATGGAGCGGTGGCATTCATCGACAATAATCAAATCATAAAATTGATTGGGCATTTCTTGAAAAATGCGTTCCAGCGTGTCAATGACGACCACATGAATTGAGGTATGTTTATGCTGTTTGTAATTACCCGACCGCAGCCGCGTTGAAGTGTATTCCTTGCTAATCAGTGCAAAGCCGTCATCAATCGCTTGTTCAGCAAGCAACACCCTATCGACCACAAACAGAATTTTTCTGGCTAAACCGTGCGCTAATAAGGCTTTTGTTAATGCCACCATCGTTCTGGTTTTACCCAAACCTGTTGCCATGTGAACCAGCATTTTGGTTTCGCCCTGTTTGTAGCGGTCAATCAGGATTTCAATACAATCCGTTTGATAATAACGGGTTTTACCAATGACAGCATCATAACCACCTGCCAATAATGAATCGATAACAATGGGTTTTTCTTGGGTAGCGGTGCGGTGCTGTTTTTTCTTAAGCTGCATTTGTTCCAGCGTTAAGAATTCATTACAGCGTTTAAATTCACCAGCGTCTAATCCACGCCACGCCATGTCATAAAATAAAATCCGCTCTTTTGAACAGGCATATAAAAAGCGCGGCTTTAAAATTACTGCATACAGCAAGCGTAATTTAGCTATCGCTTTCTTTTCGTTTTTTTTCTCTAGTTTATTTTCAATGACGGCAATAACTTCACCGTTTAAATCCTGTAGCACTAAATCGGGTTTAATAGATTGACAGTTATATTCTTGTTGTTGTGCTTCACTCAATTTATATTCGGGTTGATATAACAAAGTATCGCCCAGTTTCCAGCCGATAGCCTCCAGTGCTTTGATAACGGGAATATCGACGGTTTGCGCTTCGTTATCGTTCATTGCCATATTCAATCCTTATTTCAGGTTATTTACTTTGGCTGACTTCATAAAGTGTTCCAGAAGCATACTTATGTAAAATACTGGTGATGAAGGTTTGATACGGTATGCCTTGCTGTAAAGCGGCTTTTTGAATAGCGGTTAAATCGCTTTCAGAGACTTTTATATTAACGCGCTTGTTTTGTTGGCAAGATTGTTTGGCAGCGGTTTCAATAAACTGTTTGCGTTCAGGTGTCATGATGGATTGAAACTCACCTGCTTCAAAGGCTTCTAATAGGTCTTGTTCTTCTTGATCTAGGGTAATCGTGTTCATGATTTTGCTCCAAGATAATGTTTAGTGGCTTTTCGACTGGGAATAATAGTTTTAAGAAAAATATCTGTTTCTGATTCTACATAAGGGACTAAATAAACGTAGTCATCAATATTAACCACAAATAGCCGTTGATGGGCGTAATTATCAGTATTTGGATGCACTACGTCATCTAACAAGCCACCTGTTTGCAGACTGAAAACAACCGTTTCAAAAGAGATGCCACGCTCTTCAATGAGCTTACGATTTTTCTCAGGATTCCAGTAAATGGGTTTTGTGGTCATGTTAAATTAACTGCTTTCCCAGATTGCGTTGATGAGTTTGGTTATTTTCGCTTGGGCTTCGGTTTTCATTTGGCGAAGTTTATCTAAAGTTAATAACTCTTCATCTAGCTTATTAATAATGTTTTTTTGTTCTTCACTTGATGGGATATAAACAACAGCATTATTTAATATGGATGTATTAATTGATGGCATTGTCGCACCTACAGCATTTTCTCTTATATAGTGTCTAAATAAATCCAAACAAAAAAAATGAAATAAATAGCGAGAATATACAATTTTATTAATCACCCTGACCCTCAAACATCGTCCAGAAAACAACCAACCATTTTCAAGATTAGTCACATAAGCACATCTATCAACAGTACCAACACGACTAAAAACAATGTCATTTTCATTTAAAACATATTTGCATAGTCTTTCTTTGTCTTCTTTTGACACTAAAGGCAAATTATTATGCAATATTTTATTATCTTTTAAATGTTCTACGGTGATTATAGGTGTGCCATGCTCAACATAATCTTTTTGATGTAGTTGAGTACCAAACGGGCCTGTTTGAACTTCTGCAATTTCACTTATTTTTACTTTTTCCCACGAGCTTTTTATTTCAAATTCAGTGTTCCAATTACTTAAAATATTATTCGCACCCTCAATAATCGCTTGCTGCCGTTCAACTTGTTCAACTATTTTCTGTTGTACTTCGATAGGTAATAAAGGAATTTTTATTTCTAAAAAGTCTTTCGCTCTAATTGCAGCATAACTTGTTGTACCTTTAACGAAATTATTAACCTGTTCTTGAATTTCAGGGCTAAGTAATAATATCCCCAAGAAACTGGGTAATAATATTTCACTATTAATATTGTAAGCATAATAATGTGAACTGACTATCGCGCCTTCACAATCAGCAGGAACAATTCCAAAACCGCCGAATTTTGCATCAATTTCTGCAACCAGCAATTGGTTTTGTTTTAATACTTGCTGTTTCTTAGTTTTTATTTCACTTCCAGCAACGTTATCTCTTAAAAAAACACCTTGCCCACGAAGTTTACACGTCACTCTTTTATAAAAAGTCGTATCATCAATTGTTATAACATTTTTAGCTAGGCTAATTAAATTACCTAAATCCGTTTTATAGTATTTCGCCCCACTTTTAAAAATCCCATCCAAACGCACCAATTCCGCATAGTGCGTTAATTCTTCGAGTGCAATCGCCGCTATATATTCGCGCACAATATCCGCCTCAATCGCATTTTTCGGATCAAACTGGGCAATGTGTTGAAGCGCATCAGTTAATGAGCTTTCTAATAATGCCGCATAACGCTGGTCGAGTGAATTCCCGTTACTGTCGGGTTGATGATGCTGTACTAAGTCATCCCACGCCTGTAACTGATTATCTGCCAAGCTGCTGCGATAGTTGGACGAGTTAAAGGAATAGCAGTGGGCTTTATCAATCGCCTGCGCAATTTCAATTTGAATCTTGTTTTCCCACGTCTGTTCAAACTGGGTGATTTCGGATGAATACAGGGCTTCGGTGAAGATTTCGGTTTTGCTGTTTGGCTTGGCAGTTTTCGCCGCGTTGAGTTTTTTATCCAAACGCGCCACTAATTTTTCTCGCGCTTCGTCTCGTTTAAGGCTTAGTTTTTCACGGACTTCGCTGCGAATCTTGGCTTTTATGCGCGGGTCAACCACGTTTAACCAATCGACCGACAAGCTGAATGAGCGGCGGGTTTCGGGTGGGGTTTTGCCGTGTTTAACGTAGTCATGATACAAGCTTAAGGCTTCAACTAATTGGCAATCGGCTATCACGGCGCGGTTTGTGCCTTTGCTGTAGCCGTCGTTTTCAACGTTGTAAAACCAAACCTGTTGCGTGGGTGTGCCTTTGGCAAATAATAATATTGAGGTTTTCGGGCCTTGTCCTGTTTTGCTGACAAATACGCCTTGTGGCAAACCAATCACGGCTTGCAGGTTGTTTTCTTGTAACAGCATTTTACGCAGGGCTTTCGCGCTACCTTGTTCCCACGTTAAAAAACCTTCTGAGACGACTACCGCACAACGTCCACCAACCGCTAAATAATCCAGCATCATTTTAACGAATAAAATCGTGGTTTCGCTTTCTTTGGCATAATCTTCCCACACATTGGCGTAGGCGGTTTTATCGCGTTCTGCACCGAACGGCGGATTAGCCAATATCAGGGTTTTGGATTCATGATGTTCTGCATTGAACAAATGTAGCGAGTCACCTTGTTTTAAATTGGCAGGGTTTAAATGCCGAACGTAAAAATTAACCGCTGCCATTTTGCGTATCATGCCTAGATATTCAATACCATAAATGCCCGAACGATAAAAATGGTGGGTTTGCTGTTCGGTGGGCATGGGATAGGGATTATCCGCTAACTGTTTTTTAAACCATGCTTGCAATTCTGGATGGGATTTTCGACTGGGAAATAGAGGTTCTTCATCGTCTTGTCGATAAGGAGCTTGTATGCGTTCCAGCACATATTCATAGGCATTGAATAAAAATCCACCTGTGCCGCAAGCGGGATCAATCAGCGTGTCATCAATCGTAGGTTCTACCAGTCCCACCATAAAATGCCGAATATGGTCGGGAGTGCGAAAAAGTCCAATGTCTTTTGTGCCGCCTGTTTCCGATAACGCCGATTCAATGGCATCACCAAGCAAGTCACTGTTTAATAAACAGGCTTCGTCCAGTTGTTCAATCAAGCCGATGATGTCGTGCAGGTTGCCGCTCTGCACGTTGTTGGTAAAGTTGGAATTGGCGAATACTTCTTGTATCAATACCAGTTGGTCGATAACGCTGTCATTGAGATTTTTAGCCAGTACACTTCTGGCGTGTTTGAGAATTTCCGCATAAAACGGGAAAAAATCTTTGTTGAGTGTGGGCAGAATTTGTTCACTGCCCAAGGTCAATAAATGGCTGAATAATTTATCTTGATGGGCATTTTCTTCATTAAACAAGGCTCTGAGTTCGATAAATTCCTTTTCGCGTTTGAGTTTGACTTCAAACATCCGCAATAGCAGTAGCTCAAGGATATATTCCACGCGCTGTACGGGCGTTCCTGCGGGTCTGAGTTTGTTATGCAGGGCTTTTAAAATGTTGTTGGTTTGATTGTCGGCGTAATGTACGGTTGAGCGTCCCATGTGCTTTGCTTAATCCTATTGTTATCGTTATTTTGTGTTGCTTAAGAGTTTAGACTTTGCCCTTATACTCCGAATTTTCTAGTTTATCCTGTTTACCGATATTAAGTATTATCAAACACCAAACGCACTTTAAATACGCGGTCTGGCACATCCGCTAAACGCATTTCCACCACGGCAGTTCATGCTCGTAAATATCGGTATATACCCACATGGTAGCTAAATCGGCAATCATGTACAGTTCGGTTTCTGGGGTGACATATTGCCCTTCACACGCTCCGATATAATACACGGCTAAACTCACCTGTGGCTTGATTGAATGATTTCTCGTTCCCAAGCTCCGCTTGGGAATGCCTACCTTCAAGCTCTGCTTGATGTTATAGCCAAAGCAAAATAAAATGATTTAAAAAAGCTGAGAAAACAGCGTATCAGTGGAACAGTTTTTCTTTCTTCTAAGAGCTTTAGCTTGCGCCCATTTGTGTTCAATAGGATTTAAGTCAGGAGA
>MBQZ01000052.1 GCA_002134785.1 Crenothrix sp. D3 | reverse complement strand
CCAAAACGCTCTGCCGCTTCCGCTTGTGTTAACCCTTCTTGTTCTTTAATCGCCAATACTTTTTGGCGGAAATCGGCTGAATATGTCATCTAATTTAAAATAATCAAATTATACTGCTTTAGCTATATGAACCCAGAAGCCGAACACCTGCTGGATTGGTTTCATATCACCATGCGTTTGACAGTACTTCATCAGACCGCCAAAGGTCTTCCTCTCACATTTGATTATGATAATCAGACCTACCCATTAAGAGAACCGACATTAAAAACAATCGAAAGTATTAAATGGTATCTCTGGCACGGTAATACCTACCAAGCAATCGAACACCTCGATACACTGGAGATGGAATTAGAGACTGCCAATGAGCAGGGTAACGACTCGGTAACGCGCAAGCTATTACGAGCAGTTGAGGAATTCCACACCTACATTACCAATAATCAAGCATTTATCACCAACTACGGTGAACGCTATCGCCAAGGCGACAGAATCAGCTCAGGTTTTGTCGAATCTGCGGTGAACTATGTGGTCGCCAAACGATTGACCAAACGCCAACAAATGCAGTGGAGTCCTAAAGGCGCACATTTACTTTTGCAAATGCGAACACGGGTACTCAATGGCGAATTGGAACAAACGTTTCGCAACTGGCATCCCAGTTTTCGGGCAGTAAATGATGAAAAAATCAAAAAGGCGGCTTAGCCTCCCTTGGTTTTGCATGCTCTCGCTATTTATTTACGGGGCAACAAAGACCCAAAGGTAGACACAAACGCTACGATGGCAAACTCATCATCGGTGACATCAGTCGCCTAGACTTTGTGGGTGGGCATAACAGTGTCAAGTTGTACACGACGATGGTCAACTGCGTCAATCTCAAGCGCACTATTCGGGTCGTGTAGCTACTCAAAACACAGGCTATGCCTTGTTATTTTCAACCGATACCGAACTGGACGCACTCACGCTTTATCGGTATTACAAAGCACGCTTTCAAATAGAATTTTTATTTCGTGAGGCTAAGGGCTTAATGAGTATCAGGCTCGTTCCGAACCTGCTCTACACAGTCATTTCAATGCCTGCTTCACCGCGCTGAACCTCATCAAATGGCAGGACAGACTTTCATCTCCTCATCGAAAACCCACCCCGTTGAACCATTTTAATAACGCTAGGTTTTTCAACGCCTTATTCATTGAGCTAATTTCTTGCAGCTTTGGTTTCGACCTGAGTTTGATTAAATCCTCTCCCCGTTATCAGAAGCTTTGTAATTTCGGGGCGGTCTCTGGGTAAAACTGTCCGAACTATTGGAGAGCAACACTTGCTAAATTAACGCGATGCTTTAGAATAGACTGAACCGTTTAGTTTACAAAGGTCGCTTAATGAAGCGTTTTTTACAATGTTATGAAAGCACCAACGTGTTTGAACCAAAACACCGCGTAAATCCTAGAAAAAATTTAGTTTTTATCAGTACATTGTTACTGTCTGCGTGTACCTTAGGGCCTGATTTTGTCCGTCCTGACAGTCCAGAAACACAAAACTACACTAGCAAACCGTTAAAATCAGCTGGTGGGCAGACGTTAGCTATGGGTAAAGAAATCCCCGCGCAGTGGTGGATGTTATTTCGCTCACCACAACTGACAGCTTTAATTGATAAAGCGTTAAAACATAACCCCGATTTACAAGCTGCTTTAGCGACTTTGACTCAAGCCTCAGAAATGGCAACCGCCAAAGAAAGTTCTTTGTTTCCCACAATTGACGGCAGTTTTACTAGTTCCCGCTTAAAAACCACAGGGGCGCAATTTGGTAGACCTGACGCGGGCGGTACGTTATTTAATCTCGATAATGCAACACTCAAAGTGTCTTATACGCTGGATGTGTTTGGTAGTGTGCGACGACAATTAGAAGGCTTGATGGCAGAAGCCGATTATCAACGCTTTCAATTGGAAGGTGCGTTTTTAACGCTGTCTAGCAATATTGTCATGACCGTCATCGAAGAAGCGACGGTGCGTGAGCAAATCAGTGTGATTGAGGAGCTGATTAAAGTAAGAACTGAACAACTGGCTATTATCAAACAACAAATTGACTTGGGCGGCGCGACTCAAGTTGATTTACTGATACAGCAAGCAGCCTTAGACCAAGAACGAACCAACCTGCCGCCGTTGCAAAAACACTTAGGTCAAATTCGTCATAAATTAGCAGTGTTAGTGGGTGATTTACCCAGCACAGAACCTGCCGCGCAATTCAAATTGGCTGATTTACAACTACCGTTAGAACTCCCGCTGAGCTTGCCCTCCAAGCTAGTAGCACAACGCCCTGATATTCGAGCGCAAGAGGCATTATTAAAAGCCTCGAATGCGCAAATCGGTGTTATTACTGCCAAGATGTTTCCCGATTTCACCATCAGTGCCAATGTGGGCAGTATTGCTACCAAAATGGGTGATTTGTTTATGCCAGGTAGTGCGATTTGGACGACGGGGCTTAATTTATTGCAACCTGTGTTTCATGGTGGTGAAAACATCCACGAACGCCGTGCGGCGATTGCCGCTTACGAAGCAGCGGCGGCGCGTTATCGCAGTACTGTTTTACAGGGATTTCAAAACGTAGCCGATACCTTAACCGCGCTGGACGCAGACGCTAATGCAGTCAAAACTCAAACTGCCGCTGAACAAACCGCGCTGGCGAGTTTAGAACTTAGCCGCACGCAATATCAAACAGGCGCGGTGAGTTATTTATCGGTACTCAGCGCACAAAATACTTATCAACAAGTGCGACTCGGACAAATAACAGCCAATACTGCCCGTTTAACCGATACGGTCGCGCTATTTCAAGCCTTAGGTGGCGGTTGGTGGCAACGTGCTGATTTAGCACGAACTTTAGCCGCGCAACAGAAAAAACCTGAAGCCTCGTTTTTGCCTTTTTTCGACTGGAGTTTTAAATGATTAAACGTTTACTCATCATGTTGGTGGTGGTCGGATTGATATTTGGCGGTATTTTTGGCTTTATTAATTTTAAAGCGAAAATGATTAAGCAATACATGGCTGGTATGGGCAACGCGCCACAAACCGTGTCCACCATTACTGCAACCGCTGAAGAATGGTCGCCCAGTTTAGAGGCGGTTGGTAGCTTAAACGCAGTACGCGGGGCAGACTTAAGTGCCGAAGTTGCAGGCGTGGTCGCTGAAATATTCTTTCAGCAGGGTGATGAAGTTGCCGCAGGTACACCATTAGTGCAACTTCGCGCCGATGATGATGTGGCTAAATTAAAATCTTTAAAAGCCTCGGAAGACTTAGCGCGGCTCACTTATCAACGCAATCAAGCGCAATTTTTAGCCAAAGCCGTTAGCCAGCAAACGTTGGATACCGATAAATCCAATCTAGCTAGAGTGACTGCCAATGTTGCTGAACAGCAAGCCTTGATTAATAAAAAATTAATTCGCGCTCCGTTTGCAGGGCGTTTAGGCATACGCAGGGTGGATACAGGGCAGTATTTAGATGCAGGAACGGCAATCGTTACGCTGCAAGCATTGGATTCTTTGTATGTGGATTTTTTCGTGCCGCAACAAATACTGGCGAAAATTATTGTGGGTCAAACGGTGAAAGTGAAAGTTGATGCCTATCCCACACAAGAATTTACCGCCAAAGTGGTGGTGATTAATCCGAAAGTCGATACCAATACCCGCAACGTGCAGATTAGAGCCGTGCTGGCTAACCCAAAACATCAATTGTTATCGGGTATGTATGTCAATGTAGCGATTGCTACGGATGCCGCGCAACACGTTATCACGCTACCGAATACCGCAATCAGTTTTAATTCTTACGGTTCTACGGTGTTTTTAATTGAAACCAATAAAGACCAAAAAACTGCTAAACAGGTGTTTGTCACCACAGGCGCGACACGCGGCGATCAAGTGGCAGTTCTTAAAGGCGTTAAAGAAGGCGATACCGTGGTGACCTCAGGGCAAATCAAATTACGCAATGGCTCGCCTGTGCTGATTAACAATAAAGTGCAGCCTAATAATGACGCTAATCCACAACCTGACGATTTATAGTTATGAATTTTACTGATATTTTCATACACAGACCTGTATTGGCGACCGTTGTTAGCTTGGTGCTGTTGGTGTTAGGGCTACGCGCCTTAAGTAACTTACCCATTTTGCAATATCCACGCACCGAAAACGCGGTTGTCACCGTCACTACCGTTTATTATGGAGCTGACCCTGCATTGGTGGCGGGCTTTATTACCACACCGTTGGAAAATGCCATTGCTCAAGCCAATGGTATTGATTACCTGACCTCATCCAGCAAAAGCGGTATCAGCACCATCACCGCTAATTTACAGCTCAATTTCAACACCGATAATGCCTTAACTGAAATCAGTGCCAAAGTCAGTTCAGCGATTAATCAATTACCGCCCGAAGCACAAAATCCGTCGATTAGTCTGAGAATTGGTGAAACCATCGATTCCATGTATATCGGTTTTTCCAGTGATGTACTGCCCGCTAACAATATTACCGATTATATATTGAGTTCGGTACAGCCTAGATTACAAGCAGTCGAAGGCATACAAACCGCTGAAATATTGGGCGGCAAAAACTTCGCCCTGCGTGCGTGGCTAGACCCCGATAAGTTAGCCGCTTACGCGCTGAATGCCGCCGATGTCAGTGCTGCACTGGCTAAAAATGATTTTCTATCCAGTTTGGGCAATACCAAAGGCTCAATGGTGCAGGTGAATTTAGTCGCCTCAACCAGTCTGCACACTGTGGAAGAATTTGAAAATCTGGTTATCAAACAACAAAACAACGCCATTATTCGCTTAAAAGATGTCGCGAAAGTGACCTTAGGCGCGGATGACTACGAATCGAGCGTGGCATTTGATGGCAACAAAGCCGTGTATGTCGGTTTACAAATCGCCCCAAATGCTAATTTATTGGAAGTCATTGGGCGCGTGAAAGCAGTTTTACCTGATATTCAAGCGCAATTACCCACAGGCATTGAGGGCAAAATTGTTTACGATGCCACCAACTTTGTGCAAAGTGCGATTAATGGCGTGACGCACACGCTGGTTGAAGCCTTGCTCATCGTCATTTTAGTGGTGTTTGCGTTTCTGGGTTCGCCGCGTGAAATTTTGATTCCGATTGTTGCCATTCCGTTATCGCTAGTCGGTACGTTTGTCATCATGCTGTTGTTTGGTTTTTCTATTAATTTATTGACCTTATTAGCCTTAGTGATTGCCATTGGCTTAGTGGTGGACGATGCCATTATTATTGTCGAAAACGTCAATCGGCATTTAAAACAAGGCATGAAACCGACTGCCGCCTCATTACTCGCGGCGCGTGAATTGTCAGGGCCGATTATTGCCATGACTATCGTATTAATCGCCGTGTATGTGCCTGTGGGTTTTCAAGGCGGATTAACAGGCGTGCTATTTACCGAATTTGCGGTAACTTTAGCAGGTGCGGTGACTATTTCAGCAATCGTCGCGCTGACTTTATCACCGATGATGTGTTCTAAAATGTTAGCCCACACCGATGAACATGAAGGTTGGCAAGCAAAAACCATTGCCTTTATCGACCGTAGTTTTGACCGCGTGAATAGCCGTTATGCACGCACTCTGCACGGTTCTTTAAATTATTTACCTGTCACGGTAGTGTTCGCACTGATTATGTTGGCAAGCAGTTATTTTCTCTATCAAAGTGCGAAAAGCGAACTCGCGCCACAAGAAGACCAAGGCATCGTTATAACCTTCGCCTCCTCTGCGCCGAATGCAACACTGGAACAACGCCTGTTATCGTCCAAGCAAGTCTATGAAAAACTTGTTAAACACCCCGAAACAAATCATGTGTTTCAACTCGATGTTCCAGGTCAATCAGTCGGTGGGATGGTGCTAAAACCGTGGGATGAACGCACACTCAATAGCAACGCGCTCCAGCCCATTGTTCAGCAAGAAATGAATGAGATTGCGGGCAGTCGTGTTGCGGTGATTCAACCGCCGTCTCTTCCGGGGAGTCGCGGTATGCCAATACAGTTCGTCATCAACTCCACTGAATCCGTGGAACAAATGCTCGCTGTGTCTGAGCAATTTATGCAGGACGCGCAAAAAAGCGGAATGTTCATGTTTCTCGACAGTGATTTAAAAGTCGATCAGCCACAATCACGCGTCATCATCGACCGCAATAAAACCGCGCTGTTAGGCTTAACCATGCAGGATGTGGGCGCGTCTTTAAACGCCATGCTCGGCGGTAATTACGTCAATTATTTCAGTCCCGCAGAACGTTCTTATAAAGTCATACCGCAAGTACAACAAAAATCACGGCTCAATGCTGAGCAGTTATTAAATTATCAATTCCGCACTGCCACAGGTGAATCAGTGGCGTTGTCCACCATTGCCAGTATCAAAAATGAAACTGTGCCACAAGCGTTAAACCATTTTCAACAGCTCAATTCTGCGACTATTTCAGGTGTGCCGTTACCCGATGTCGCCTTAGGTGATGCACTGCATAGCCTAAAAGCCCTCGCGGAAAAAACGCTACCAATAGGGTATTCAGTTGATTACAGCGGACAATCGCGCCAATTGATGCAAGAATCCAACGCCTTCATCATCACGTTTTCCTTCGCGTTGATTATTATTTTTCTGGCATTAGCAGCGCAATTTGAAAGTTTTCGTGATCCGCTGATTATTTTAGTGTCCGTGCCGATGTCGATTGCAGGCGCGTTAATCTTTGTCGCCTTAGGTATCGGCAATGCCACACTGAATATTTATACCGAAGTGGGTTTTGTGACGCTTATGGGCTTAATCAGTAAACACGGTATTTTAATCGTGGAATTTGCCAATAACAGCCAACGCGAAGGGCTATCTAAACGCGAGGCAATTGAACACGCCGCAGCAACCCGCTTGCGTCCTATTTTAATGACCACCGCCGCAATGGTATTAGGCGTATTACCGCTGATTTTTGCCACGGGCGCGGGCGCGGCATCACGCTTTAATATGGGATTAGTCATTGCCACAGGTTTGGCAATTGGCACATTATTTACCCTGTTCGTTGTCCCAGCGGTGTATTTGCTAATCGGACAAGATCACTCAACGTTGGTGAATGAAGACTAACACACCTATTTTCGCTTACGCTCAAATAGGCTTATTTCAATCACAAGAGGGTGAGTTTAAACAAACGTCATCAAAGTCCCACAAGATTTTAGGTAATGCTTTGCACCATCAGCTCGAACTGGGTTGTTTTCTGACTACCTGCAATCTGAGTTACATTCGCCTCGGATTCATGCTTATTTTGGGGATAGCGAAAGTTCTATGTTGATTGATGGTGGTCAATAGCTTTGGCTATCCATGTCGTCGAATCGCCCAGTTTGTGCCGTGCTGCTATATAATGCCTAGCCTTAAGTGTTGGGTGTTTAAAGCCATAAGGATCTCTCGTCACTGCTGTGTCGGGATACTTTTTAACACATCTTGCTCTTGTTTGCTTCAGTGTGAGTAGCCTATTTCCTTTCTCTACAAGGGTTATGCACTTATTATACGAATTCACCTTTTAATATTTGGAGTAGAAAGATGAACGTATCAAAAATTATGTTACTACTGGTCATTACGAGTGCCATCGCTGCTTTTTTTTACTGCAATGGTCAGCAATATTTGACGCTGGAAATGCTTAAATCGCAACACACCAACATCATAGCTTTTCGTGATAACAATCAGATACTGGCTATCGTTGTTTATGGGCTAATTTATATTGCCGTGACAGGTTTATCATTACCTGGCGCGACTATTTTAACCTTGGCTGGCGGAGCGATATTTGGTTTGTTTTGGGGAACGTTGATTGTTTCTTTTGCCTCCACAATCGGCGCGACGCTAGCATTTTTAGCGGCGCGGTTTTTATTTAAAGACAGTATTCAATCGCGCTTTGGCGACTATTTGCAAACCATTAATGAAGGCATTGAGCAGGAAGGGGCTTTTTATCTGTTCACCTTACGACTCGTGCCGTTATTTCCTTTTTTTGTCATTAACTTGTTAATGGGTTTAACGGCATTGAAAACCCGCACTTTTTACTGGGTCAGTCAAGTAGGGATGTTGGCAGGTACACTCGTGTATGTGAATGCAGGAACACAGTTAGCCAAACTTGACTCCCTAGCGGGTATTTTATCGCCGTTGGTTGTTGGGTCTTTTGTGCTGTTAGGCGTATTTCCATTGCTCGCTAAAAAGCTCATTGAGTTAATGCGTGAAGGAGCGCGTTAATGGCTGATAAGCAATGGATACCGCCTAAAAAATTTGATACCAATCTAGTTGTTATTGGCGCGGGTGCAGGCGGCTTGGTTACGTCTTATATTGCGGCGGTGGTTAGGGCAAAAGTCACGTTAATTGAAAAACATAACATGGGCGGCGATTGTTTAAATACAGGTTGTGTGCCGTCTAAAGCCTTAATCCGTACCGCTAAATTTTTATCACACGTCAGTCGGGCAGCCGAATTTGGCATTAAAACCGCGCAAGTAGAATTTGATTTTGCTGACGTAATGGAGCGCGTACAGGCTGTGATTAAAGCCGTTGAACCGCATGATTCCATCGCACGTTATCAGCGACACGGCGTTGATGTGATGATAGGAGCGGCGAAAATTGTGTCGCCTTGGCAAGTAGAAGTCACTACCGAAACAGGCGTACAAACCATTAGTACGCGTTCAATCGTGATTGCCGCAGGCGCACGTCCTTTCGTACCGTTAATTAAAGGTCTCGATGAAGTGGGTTATCTAACCTCGGATACTGTCTGGAATCTACGCAACAAACCGAAACGCTTACTGGTATTAGGCGGTGGGGCAATCGGCTGTGAATTGGCACAAGCCTTTGCACGTTTAGGCATTGCAGTCACACAAGTTGAAATGCTGCCACGGATTATGATGCGTGAAGACAGCGAGGTGTCAGACATCGTGATGGGGCAGTTTCGCAAGGAAGGCATTACCGTGTTAGTTGAACATAAAGCCAAGGAATTTATGCTTGAAAATGGCGATAAAATTTTAATTGCCGAACAGAATGGCGAGGAAGTTCGCATTGTGTTTGATGAGGTTTTATTAGCCATTGGACGCGTGGCGAATGTCTCAGGTTATGGCGTTGAAGAAATGGGCATTGCCTTATCACCCCGCAAAACCATTGCGGTTAATGGCTTTCAAGAAACCAATTATCCCAATATCTACGCTTGCGGCGATGTTACAGGGTCTTATCAATTTACCCATGTCGCCGCGCATCAAGCGTGGTACGCCGCTGTTAATGCGCTGTTTGGGTGTTTTAAAAAATTTAAAACCGATTATTCGGTAATTCCGTGGGCAACGTTTACCGATCCCGAAGTCGCTAGAGTTGGCTTGAATGAGCAAGAAGCCAAGGAACAAGGCATTGCTTACGAAATCAGTCTTTATGGTATTGATGAACTGGATAGAGCGATTACTGACAATGAAGCGCGTGGTTTTGTGAAAGTCTTAACCGTACCCAATAAAGATAAAATTTTAGGCGTAACTATTGTCGGTGAACATTCGGGCGATTTGATTGCTGAGTTTGTGTTAGCGATGAAACATAATCTGGGTTTAAACAAAATTTTAGGCACGATTCATATTTACCCGACGATGGCAGAAGCGAACAAATATGTCGCAGGCGTTTGGAAACGCAATCACGCGCCGAAAAAATTGTTGGTGTGGGTTGAGCGTTATCATACTTGGCGCAGAAACGCGTGAGAATTATTTAGTGTCCGAAAAACTTGACCATTATATAACTGCCTCATCATGAGGTACTTGCTGTTTTAAAAACATTAAAATGCGGCGTTCTAACCAATAGATAGGCTTAAATGGATTTTTACCTGCAACAAAACCGACGTGTCCACCACCTTGAGTGATTTCCAATTGAACAGCGGGCGACAGTTCATCTAAATGCGGCAGTACATCGGGGGTCATAAATGGATCATCAAAGGCTTGAATGATTAACGTAGGTATCGCTATAGTTTTAAGAAACTGCCGTGCGCTGGATTTTTGGTAATAGTCGTGCGCATTGGCAAAGCCGTGTAATTTTGCAACTACTAAATCATCGTATTGCCAAAATGAATTAATGTCTGTTAAATCGCCCAGTTGTTTGATTTTATTGGCTTCTTGAGTCGCGCCCAATTTTTCTAAATGTTGCTGTTTTGCTAAAATGTAGTGTTTTAAGTCGCGTAGTAAGTTGGCACGATACAGCTTGGAAAAGCCCTTATCTAATTTAGTCGCACAGACATTTAATAACAGTGGTACAGACACCGCAACAGCGGCAAATAAATCCAATTGCTTGCCTTGCTCGCCTAGCCATTTTAATAACACATTACCGCCTAAAGAAAACCCTATGACGGCAATCGGTGTCGTCGGTTCACGTTGGCGCAACGTTTGATATAGAAAGTGAATATCTTCCGTTTCACCCGAATGATAACAACGGGCTAAGCGATTATATTCGCCACTACAACCACGAAAATTTAGCGTCACACTACGAAATCCGTGTTGCAATAAAACCCGTTGCAAGCCTTTGATATAGCTGGATTGTGAGCTACCCGTTAAGCCGTGTAGTAAAATAATCAACGGCGCGTTGCCTGTGCCACAATAATCAATGTCGATAAAATCATGGTCAGGCGTAGTTAAACGTTCACGCCATAACGGCGGCTGCGGCGTTTTGCGCCATAACGCAGGGTATAATGTTTGTAGGTGGGCATGATTTAACCACCACGCGGGTTTAAATTGACTCATGCGCCCATTGTTCTTGTACTTCACCGTCTACTGCACAAAAAACCGCACTGCTCAGACCGTAAAAAATGCCATGTTCAACCACGCCAGCTGTATTATTTAACAACTCGTTCAGCGTTTGGCTAGTCAGTTGGCTATCAAACACCATATCTAAGACTAAACTGCCGTGTGAGGTAACGATAAGCCCGTCACCGCTGGCATTTTGACGCAAACCACCGGTCGCACCCATCGCTTTAAGTTTTTGTTTAACCAACTGCCACGCAAATGGCATGACTTCAATGGGAATAGCAAAACGTTCACCGATTCGACTAACAAATTTACTGCTATCCACTAATACCAAAAACTGCTTGCAGGCTTGAGCTAACAATTTTTCACGCACTAAATCCGCACCACGACCTTTTAATAAACTGAGGTCTGGGGAAAATTCATCCGCGCCATCGACGTATAAATCAAGGCGATTCAAATGCTCAATTGCCACTAAAGGCAATCCCAGTTGTTGGGCTTTAATGGTACTCACCACTGAGCTGGCGACGACCGTAACCTGTAAGCCTTCGTCGCGGTGTCGTCTTGCCAGTTCGGTAATAAAATAATTGGCAGTTGAACCTGTCCCCAGTCCAACACACATACCATCTTTAACATAGTGTGCCGCGTGGTGGGCAACCAGTGCTTTATCATTCATCATAGACTCCTTAAAAAATTAATTACGCCTGAGGTAGCCATGCTTGTAACGCATTAATCCGCTCATACCACGTTAAATCAATTTGTAAGGGCGTGACAGAGACGAAACCTGCATTAACCGCATAAAAATCCGTGCCTTCCCCCGCATCTTGTTCTGCACCTGGTGGCCCTACCCAATAAATACTGCGTCCACGCGGATCAGTACTTTTAATCACAGGTTCAGCCTTGTGACGTTGTCCAAGCCGCGTGGCTTGATAACCTTTTAATGCAGTCAACGGCACATCGGGAACGTTGACATTAAGAATAGTATCGCGTGGTAATGGCTGCTTAATGAGTTGCTTTAATAATGTAACTGCCACTGCCCCAGCGGTTGCAAAATGCTGAGGATTATTACCGACTAACGAAATTGCCATTGCAGGTAAACCTAAAAATCGCCCTTCGGTCGCGGCGGCCACAGTGCCTGAATACAAAACATCATCACCGAGATTTGCGCCATGATTAATACCAGCAATCACCATATCGGGTTCTTCTTTCAATAAACCCGTCACGGCTAAATGCACACAATCGGTCGGCGTGCCATCAACCTTAATAAACCCATTGTCCATCGTATGAGCGCGTAATGGCATTTCCAAGGTCAACGAATTACTCGCCGCACTACGATTTCTATCGGGTGCAACTACTGATAGCTCCGCATAATCGCGCAACGCGTGTGCCAATGCACAAAGACCTTCAGCCAAATAACCATCATCATTACTTAACAAAATACGCATGAATACTTCGTCCTGTCGCTGTAAAACTATAAAGTAAAACATCTTAGCAATAATAGACCATTTCGTGGCAAAAAATTATCCAGCAAGTGATTCAAGTCAATGGTCATTTAATGGCTACTTAGCTATAGTATGCCCAGCATACTAACGCCTTCAACTCAAGCCAAACTATGACAATCTTCTGGACAACTGAACACGTCAACGCCCTCGCACCTGATGCCGCCTCACTTAAAAGTGGACGCGCTCTAGCCGTTGCCAGTAAATGGCAAACTCTAGGGCAAGCAGACGGTATTTTATGGGGCGAAATCAAAGGCAGCGGCTCAACGCCCTATAGAACCGCTATCGAACAAGCCACGCCTAGCTTTAAATGCTCCTGCCCTAGTCGTAAATTTCCTTGTAAACATGGTTTAGGTTTAGCGTTAGTTTACACCGCCCAACCTGATGCCCTGACCCAAACAGAATTCCCTGATTGGGTGGCTGAATGGGTTAATAAACGTGTTCAAAAGCAAGCCGCTAAAGCCTCCACTGAACCTGTCGATGAAGCCACGCTAAAAAAACGCGAAAAAGCCCAAGAAAAACGCCGCGAAGCTCGCAGTGATAAAGTCAGTACAGGCGTTGCCGAATTGCAAACGTGGTTATACGACCAAGTGCGGCAAGGCTTAAGCCAAAGTGTTATGGATAGCAGAGCGTGGGACAAAATGGCAGCACGCATGATAGACGCACAAGCCCCCGCTTTAGCCCGCCGTTTACAACGCTGTGCCGAAGCGCGTTTTTCAGGTGATGCGTGGCAAGAAAAATTATTATCCGAAGTCGCCTATTTGCATTTATTACTCGCCGCATACTCACGGCGCGAGGAATTATCCCCCGATTTACAAGCCGATATTGCCGCCTACATCGGCGAAACCACCAACAAAACCGACTTATTGGAACAAGCAGGTGTAATAGATAACTGGCTAGTCGTTGGGCAAGCCATAGAAGAACAAGACGCGATGCGCATTCAACGCACTTGGCTAATCGGCACACAACAAACCCGTTACGCTCTGCTATTAGATTTTGCCGTTGCCAACCAAGCCATGACCTTACGCCCACCTGTCGGCAGTGTCATCAATGCAGAATTAGTCTTTTACGCAGGCAGTTGGGCATCCCGCGCCTTGCTCAAACAAGATAACGGCGCGGTATCCGTCACCCCCGATTTATCTGCGTTTATGTCCATCCCCGCCATCTTTCAAGCCTTTCAAACCCAACTCGCCCTAAGCCCGTGGCTATCGCAATATCCCTGTGCCGTAAACGCCGTTATTCCCGTGCGCCACAATGAACAATGGTTATTAGTTGACCGCGATTTAATGACCTTACCGCTAAAAATCCCCGACTCAAAAGGCTGGCATTTATTAGCTTTCAGCGGCGGTCATCCTGTAAGCGTGTTTGGTGAATGGAACGGTGAAACCTTATTACCGTTGACGGTGTTTAATGAACAATTGGGCGGGAGTGTTGAACGCTTATAAGTTGTTTGTAAAAAATCGGCGGGTATAAATTACCAAGACCTGCGAGGTTTTTGAAACCTCGCAGGTTTATTTAATTAGCCAAACTGTTTTATAGGATAGCTTATTGCTTTCCTTTTAAATAATTATCACGCAGTAAACGCCAATAGCTAAAGCGATTGGACTCCTAACATTAGGCATACATAATGAACGAAGATATTTTTATCACCTCAATTCATATTGATAAAGTTCGTAATATCGATAACTTTACTATTCCGTTGAGTGAAACAGAGCGCAAACATTTAATTATTACGGGTAAAAATGGAAGTGGCAAGACGAGTTTATTATTAGAGATAAATAAGTTTCTTGAGGCATCTGTACAGTATTCAGGTGAACAGTTAAAAAGCTGGAAGAATACTTTAGAAAGCATCAAAGATTTTATGAAAACTAATAAATTTGATCAAGCAAAAAAATCAGATAAGGATTTGTTTGAGAGACAAATTGATTTGTTTGGAAATACAATTATTTCCTTTAATAATAAAGAACGTTTGAGATATGTTATTAATGATGGCGACTATCTTTTAACATTTTTTGAATCAAAAAGAGTAGTTTCTACAAAAAATCCTACTGGTATTAACAAAGTTGAATTAAAGAAAATATACAATACAAAAGAACGAATAAATCAAGATTTTATTCAATATATAGTTAACCTAAAAGCCGAGCGTTCGTTTGCCAAAGATGATAATGATAACGAAGCCGCAAAAAAAATTGATGCGTGGTTTGAACGCTTTGAAAATCAATTAAAAGAATTATTTGATGAACCTAATTTGCAATTAGTCTTCGACAGAAAAAATTATAATTTCAATATTCAAATAGGCGATAACGAACCCTTTACCTTAACGCAATTATCCGATGGTTATTCAGCCGTATTAACCATTGTTACCGAATTAATTTTGCGTATGGAAGCCACAGGAAATAAGGCTTATGATGTGCAAGGCGTGGTATTAATCGATGAAATAGAAACTCATCTCCACGTTGCCTTACAAAAGAAAATAATGCCATTTTTGTGTGCGTTTTTTCCTAATATTCAATTTATTGTTACCACACATTCACCGTTTGTTATTTCATCTATCAGTAATGCGGTAGTATGTGATTTGGAAACCAGAGAAGTCATTAATGATTTATCGGGTTACAGTTATGAAGCATTGGTAGAAAGTTATTTCAATGTCGATGAATATTCCGAAATTCTTAAAGAAAAATTACAGCAATTTAAAACACTTGCTGAAAAACTGGAATTGACCGAACAAGAGCAAGATAATTACATTGATTTAGAACGCTATTTTAAAGAATTGCCAAAATTCGGTGCTGATGAATTAGCATTTGAACTAGATCAAATTAAATTAAAAAGAATGACACGATAATGATTTATTTTGAAAAATCACAACCCGCGCCCGACTGTTTGGAAAAAGAAAAGAAAAAAGCCGAGGAAGATTTTAAATTGGGAAAGAAAAAACTGCGCGGTACATACGATTGCGGGGGTGGTTGTGTACGCACTAGGCTAAAAAAAGACTTTAAAAACAAGTGCTATATATGTGAAAGTGACACTGCAACTATAGCTAAAGCAGTATAATTTGATTATTTTAAATTAGATGACATATTCAGCCGATTTCCGCCAAAAAGTATTGGCGATTAAAGAACAAGAAGGGTTAACACAAGCGGAAGCGGCAGAGCGTTTTGG
>MBQZ01000051.1 GCA_002134785.1 Crenothrix sp. D3 | reverse complement strand
AAGCAAGCTCTGTGTTGGCAATGACCAGCTCGGCTGCTCGCTTTTCTTTTTCTTCATTTTGGAAAGCAAGCTCTGTGTTGGCAATGACCAGCTCGGCTGCTCGCTTTTCTTTTTCTTCATTTTGGAAAGCAAGCTCTGTGTTGGCAATGACCAGCTCGGCTGCTCGCTTTTCTTTTTCTTCATTTTGGAAAGCAAGCTCTGTGTTGGCAATGACCAGCTCGGCTGCTCGCTTTTCTTTTTCTTCATTTTGGAAAGCAAGCTCTGTGTTGGCAATGACCAGCTCGGCTGCTCGCTTTTCTTTTTCTTCATTTTGGAAGGCAAGCTCTGTGTTGGCAATGACCAGCTCAATTGCTCGGTTTTCTTTTTCTTCGTTCTGGAAAGCAAGTTCTACGTTGGCAATGACCAGATCGGCTGCTTGTTTGCTCTTGGTCATATCGGTTAAAGCAATCCGCAGTGTGGGTGACTTGTTCTCGTTTAACACGCGAAGACAGTGCAGTTGCACACAAAGCCCGTTATCGTTAGGCTGCGTTAGGATGATTTCAATCGTTTTTTGCTCATTACCCCGCATGACTTGAGCGAAAAAAAGATGCCAGCGAGTCGCATCTGTCGTGTTGATATAGCGTGCAAAACGCCGTTGTAGTAATTGGGAACGGTTTTCTCCCAGCAAGGTTGCACCCGTCAGATTAATTTTTTCAATCAAGCCAAGCTGCGAGAGTGTTAAATAGCCGATCGGAGCAAACTCATACAGTTCGAAATACTCTTGCCGCGATTCTGCCACCGCCTCGTAAGCTTGGCGTAAGTTCTCGTTTTGCATTTCCAGTTCAATTTGATGAACCTGAAATTCATGGAGTAATTCTTCAGGAGAGTAAGTCGCAGAATCTGTTGTGGACGCTTGCTGAAGTTGTTCCTCAGCAGCGGCGCGTAGTAAATTCTTTTTTTTGTTCATGCGTTTATACTCTACGAAATTGGGAAGAGCTTTTCTTTTTTCATGCCGAAAAGGATAACATTTTTTCGGGTGGTGTGTGTAACATCAGCTAGCTGTTTAAAAACAGCCAATGCGTGATTTTATCCTAGGTTATAATGAAATCTACTGTAACTTAGCAACGTTTTATTATGTATAAATATAACGGTTTTCTAATTCACCAAAGCCACGATGATGATGGAATTTTAGAAGTTATCGAAGAGAAGGGTGTTAGATCATTACATTTTGGTTCTGAGCCGCGACAAAGCAGCCTGTTATTGGCTGACCCACATAAATTGGAACTCAGTTATGTACGCGCCATGACCAGTTGGTTATTATTTAAACCCACGTTAGACGATGAAGCTTTAGTTATCGGCTTAGGTGGCGGTTCGCTAACTAAATATTTATTGCAGCATTTTCCAGATTGTCGTTTAAAGGTTGTCGAATACCGAAAAAGCGTGGTGAAAATTGCGCGTAGTCATTTTGGACTACCCTTAGATGCACGGTTAAAAATCATTGTTGATGATGGGGGTGGTTATGTTAAGCAACGTACTGAAGCCCATGCTGACCGCTATAGTCTGTTACTCATTGATGCGTTTGATCACGAAAATATGGCTGAGTCTATTGCCAACCAAGATTTTTTTGATGCCTGTCAAGCGGTGTTAAAAAAAGACGGGCTGTTAGTAATTAATCTGTGGGGCGGTAATGATAATCCATTGTACGCCCAATGTGTTCACTGGTTAGAACGATCTTTTAAGCAAAAAACCTTGTTTCTACCCATTCGAGAACGCGGCAATGTGATTGCTATTGCTTTTAACGAAGATTCACCTGTTTTTACGCTTAAGCAATTAAGACAGCACGCTATCGCGCTAGAACAATATTATCAAATTGAATTCCCAACGTTTTTACAAGATTTAAAAAAACATAATACGCGCAGTTTTAATCAACTCATCAAATAATGGCTACTTGCAGTGATACTATAACTGCATTGTCATTAACGGAGAAAAATCATGATTTCACTAAAAACGTCGCTAACCGCGCTACTGTTATTTAACGCAGGTCTAGCGTTAGCGCAGCCGAATGATACTCAGGCAGTATTAAAGCAACTGTCACTACCCGCTGGATTTTCTATTTCTATTTATGCTGATAATGTACCGAATGCGCGTAGTTTGGCATTAGCGGATGACGGCGTGGTGTTTGTTGGTACAGGTAAAGAAGGCAAAGTGTATGCACTTGCCGATGATGCGAATCACGATGGCGTTGCTGATGCTAACTATGTCATTGCTAAGGATTTATTCATGCCGAATGGCGTGGCGTATAAAGATGGCGCGTTGTATGTGGCGGCGGTGAATCGCATTTTGCGCTTTGATGCGATTACGCAGCATTTGAATAATCCACCTGCGCCTGTGGTGGTCACTGATAAATTCCCCGATGATAAACATCATGGCTGGAAGTATTTACGCTTTGGCTCTGATAACAAACTGTACACCGCAGTGGGTGCGCCGTGTAATATTTGCGACCCTGAAAAGGATATTTATAGTTCGCTAGTGCGCTTAAATCCTGATGGTAGCGACATAGAAATTCTAGCGCGTGGCATAAGAAACACGGTTGGCTTTGATTGGCAACCTGAAACTAACGCGCTGTTTTTTAACGATAACGGGCGCGATCATTTAGGCGATGATGAACCAGCGGATGAATTAAACCACTGGACAACCAAAGGCGAACATTTTGGTTATCCGTATTGTCATGGCGGCGATACGCTTGACCCTGAGTTTGGCGCGGGTAAAAAATGCGCTGACTACACTGCGCCTGCGTGGAAATATAAAGCCCATATCGCGCCGTTAGGAATGCGCTTTTATACAGGTAAATCGTTCCCTGTTGATTACAAAAATCAGTTATTTGTTGCGCAACATGGGTCTTGGAATCGCACTGAACCACAAGGTTATCGCGTCGCCTTAGTGAAATTTAAAGACGGCAAAGCAATTGCTGAACAAGCGTTTATCAGCGGTTGGTTAACAGAGGAAGGTAAAGTATTAGGGCGACCTGTGGATATTTTAACCCTGCAAGACGGTAGTTTATTAATCAGTGATGACCTGCTGGGTGTGATTTATAAAGTTGCTTATAAACCGACTAAATAAGCGCGTACCAATAAACCTCCAATGTCTTAAAGACATCGGAGGTTTGAGTGGTTTAGGTTGCATTTTTAGCGATTAATCTGCCACTGCCATGATGTTAATTCGTAAGTAGCGTGTAAAGACTGAAACACAATAGCAGTTGCTCTATATGAGTTGTTTCCTCTTGTTACAGTTAGTTCAAGTTGGTAATTCACACCCTCTACAACTTGCTGCGCAGCCGTTGATATGGCAACTAATTTAAGCGGCTTGTGTTCTCGTTTTTCCTGTGCTTGCACGGCAAATTCAGCAACGGTTCTAATGTCATTGTTAATTTCAATCGGCTGGTATCCACCCGCTAAACCCGCTATAGGCGGTGTAGCAAAAGCACCACTGGTAGTCATAATGAAAGCAAATAAAAAAACAGCCAGTGTGTAAAAAATATTTTTTATTTTCATAATGTCTTGTCCAAAAAATTATAATAAATCGGAACTTATATTCTAATCTTAATGTAAAAAAATAGTTGTTTTTTCAACTAAAAATTTAGCCCATTTATAGTCAACAGGAAAACCATGAACAAACAATTTGTCATTCACAAAAAAGAAATCGCTTATTCTGGTTTTTTTCGACTGGAAAAATATTGGCTGACTCATAACCTGTATGCAGGGGGATGGAGCGAAGAAATTTGTCGAGAATTGTTTGTGCGGGGTAGCTGTGTCGCGGTGCTGTTATATGATCCGCGCACCGATAAAATGGTGTTAATCGAACAATTTCGTGTAGGAGCTATACTTAATTCAGCCCAAGCGTGGCTACTTGAAATTGTCGCAGGAGCAATTGAAGACGGCGAAACAGCGGAGGAAGTTGCCCACCGTGAAGCCTTAGAAGAAGCGGGCTGTGTGATTGAAGAACTCAAGGTAATTAATGAGTTTTATACCACACCAGGGGGCATGGCTGAGCGTATTACTTTATTTTATGGCAAAGTAGACAGCAGCAAAATTATTGATGGCGTTCACGGTTTGAATGAAGAACATGAAGATATTTTAGTGCGTACCGTTGATTTTGCCGAAGCGTATCGCATGGTAGAAAGTAATGAAATAGACTCAGCTATTCCGATTATTGCCATTCAATGGCTAGCATTGAATAAACACAAACTGTAAGCCAAATTGGACACATTAAAATGAACACAAGCACTTATTTTTCAGGCAGTTTTGCAATGGTTATCCTTTTGCTGTCAGGCTGTGCGAGTGATTCAGAGATTACGCCCATTACCCACCAACAAAATCCCACATCACCTGTGGTGAGTTATGCCTTAAGTTTGCAGGGTGCGCCCTATCATTACGGCTCAGATAATCCAGAAGAAGGTTTTGATTGCAGTGGTTTTGTCTATCACGTTTATCAACATCAAGGTGTTAACTTACCGCGTACCACAGAAGATATGGCGAATCAGCTCACGCCTGTGGAAAAAGACGCGCTGCATTCAGGCGATTTAGTGTTTTTTGATACCAATGGCAAAACCTTTTCTCATGTTGGACTGTACGTTAATAATGATAATTTTATTCACGCGCCCAGTGCAAGAACAGGTAAAGTGTTGGTGTCCAGTTTGAAAAACAACTACTGGCAACAGCACTTTGTTGGTGTGCGTAGACCTTAAAATAGCTCTGTTGATTTACGCCAAACTCAGACTTCGGCGGTTTTTAAAACCGCCGAAGTCTAAACGTTAAAAACTAAACCAACCTGAACCAAATGAAGTTGCAAACACTAAGCTCACAATACTCATTAATTTAATCAGGATGTTTAACGCAGGGCCGCTAGTGTCTTTGAACGGATCACCAACAGTGTCACCAACAACAGCCGCTTTATGAGACTCTGAGCCTTTGCCGCCGTGTTTTCCTGTTTCTATATATTTTTTCGCGTTATCCCACGCACCGCCTGCATTTGCCATCATCACGGCTAATAAAAAGCCTGAGGACATCGTGCCGACTAACATACCCGCGAGGGCTTCTTTGCCTAATACCATGCCCACAACTAACGGTACGACCACCGCTAATGTACCTGGAATAATCATTTCGCGTAATGCCGTTTCGGTACTGATACCGACACACGCTGCATAATCAGGTTTACCTGTACCTTCCATTAAACCTTCAATGGTTAGGAATTGACGACGGACTTCAACAACGATTTCTTGTGCAGCTTTACCAACAGCTGTCATGGTTAAGGCGGAAAATAAATACGGCATCATTGCACCGATTAAAATTCCGGGTAACATCGTTGGATCTAATAAATCCAAGCGGTCAATTTTTGCTGCTGTCACATACGCCGCTAATAACGCTAACGCAGTTAGAATGGCTGATCCAATAGCAAAACCTTTACCTGTTGCCGCTGTGGTGTTGCCTAAGCTATCCAACGCATCGGTACGATGACGGACTTCACTGGGTAAATGCGCCATTTCTGCAATACCGCCTGCATTATCAGCGACTGGGCCATAGGCATCAGTTGCTAAGGTCACACCTAAGGTGCTGAGCATACCGACACCCGCTAAGGCCACGGCATATAACCCCGCAGTAATTGAATGATCGGCTTTATGACCTAACCAGATGCTGAGTAAAATAGCGACTGCCACGATTAGCACGGGTAATACGGTACTCATCATGCCCACGGCTAAGCCTTGAATGATAGTCGTTGCTGCACCTGTTTCAGTTGCGTGAACAATAGATTGCGTAGGTTTTTCAGTGTAAGCAGTGAAATATTCAGTCACATACGCAATGGCGTTACCTGCAATCAAACCGACTACAATTACTAACCAATAGTTAAAGCTGACACCTGAAATCAACACGGCAATCAAAGTCAGACCTAAGACGACGACAGACGCGCCCCACACTGAACGGCGTAATGCGGCTAACAATTCTTCTAAGCTGGCTTTTTCATCAATTTTAGCAACTTGTTTTCTCAAGAAGTGGTGAATACGTCCCATAACAGACTCATCTTCAAAAGGTCTTGCAAGGGTCACATCTTGCTCTTCACCGATGACGATATAAATACCGAACAGGCTGGAAATAATACCGACTGCCGCGACTAAAAACGGTAAACCAATAAACGCCGCCGCATGATCGCCACCAATCACCGCGCCTAAGGTAGCAGCGGCAATAATTGAACCACTGTAACTTTCAAATAAATCCGCACCCATACCCGCGACATCACCGACGTTGTCGCCGACATTATCAGCAATAACAGCAGGATTACGGGGGTCATCTTCGGGTATGCCTTTTTCAATTTTACCGACTAAATCCGCGCCAACATCTGCCGCTTTGGTGTAAATACCGCCGCCCACTCTGGCGAATAAGGCGATGGAACTTGCACCAAAACCAAAACCAGTCACATAAACCAGTTGATTTGGATCGCCGTTAAAAATTAAAAACAACACCGTCATGCCAATTAAGCTAAAGCTGACCACCGACATACCCATAATCGCGCCACTACCGAAAGCAACGCGCAAGCCTTCATGTAAGCCACGACTCGCCGCCGATGCCGTGCGCACGTTAGCTCGCACCGCAACATACATACCCAAATAGCCTGCACTTGCTGAGGCAATCGCACCGACCACAAAACACAATGAGGTTTGCCAATGTTGAAATATGGCAAGAATCACTGCCACAATAAACACAAAAATCGCTAACACGCGATATTCACGTCTTAAAAACTCCGACGCACCCACTTGAATCGCCAATGCAATTTCCTGCATAGCAGGATTTCCTGTATCGTAACTTAAGACTTTTTTCGTGTGCCAGATAACAAATCCGACCCCGACTAGCCCCATTAATAATGCCATGATTACTGATGCTTGAGACATCATACTTCCCCTCCTCATTTAATTTAGTTTGACGTGTACTGACAAGCTCACGCTGTTGTTATTTTTTTTACAATCATCAACTCCTCGTACACCCCCTCTGACTAATTAGCCGTCTCAATAATTACATATTATTTATATAGCGCGAATTTATAATGCTTTTCTAACATTTAGTCACTCATTAATTTCATGTCTCAATATCATTGTATTTCATTCTAGCTCTATTTTATTGTCAGCTATTTTGCTGGGTTATTAGTTATTGAATTGATGGGGCAGGGCGTTAATTAGGGTGACAGGTGATTATTCACGCGGCGCGGCAGGTTTTTGGGTAGAAAATGGTGTGATTCAATACCCCGTCGAAGAAATTACCATTGCAGGTAATTTGAAAACGATATTTAAAAATATCGTTGCTATTGGTTGAGCAAACGTTGATTGCAGGGCAGTAAGGATATGGCTAAAAATAACTTGCCGATGTCCAAATGAACCGTTCGCCCTGAGCTTGTCGAAGGGTGTTGTGCTTCGACAAGCTCACCACGAACGGATTTATTGACCAAATTCAATCATGAGTTTTTCGATAGCGGCTTGATCGCCTTTGGCGTAGGCAACATTGACCTTTGCCATGATGATATTACGGCGGTCACGTTTAGCATCGGTGGTGGCGCGGTCGGGGTGCATGAGTTTAGCCGTACTTCCCGCACGTTTAAATTAAAACGCGCTTCGTGACATACCCAAAACGTTACGACGGGGTGAATACCCCGTCGCGCTCAGTACCGTCGTTGAATTACTCGGTGTTCAAGCAACTAGCCTCAGTACTACAGGCTTAGATTAGAAGCGGGTTCAGTCTGGATTATGTAAGTAATTATCCTGTATTCCGTAAAGTTCCATACGCACCATTTTCTGGAGTACAAACCTAGGTTTGTACTCCAAATTATTGTAGGAGCAATCCCTTGTGGTTGCCCTGATAACACTTGTTCACAGGGCTGGCACAAGGCACAGCCCCTACTTTTACGCTTAACTTAATAGCAGTGAATCCATAAGTTATAGAGCTAACGTACAATAAAATGATGCCGTTCGTGGTGAGCTTGTCGAACCACCACAGCCCTTCGACTGTTCGACAAGCTCACAGCTCAGGTCGAACGGTTTTTTAATCAATTTATACTGCGTTAGCTATAGCAGTGAATCCATAAGTTATAGTGATTTAACAATATCCGCTATTAACTGCTGACCGCGATAAATCAAGCCGCTGTAAACCTGCACTAAACTTGCCCCTGCGGCTAATTTTTCTTGTGCGTCTGCCGCGCTTAAAATCCCACCAGCCGCGATAATTGGCAGTTTCCCGTTTAATTCAGTGGCTAAACTACGGACAACGTGAGTAGATTTTTCTTTGACAGGTGCGCCACTTAAACCACCTGCTTCATGGGCTAATGGGTGATTCACAATGGCATCGCGTGAGATAGTGGTGTTAGTGGCAATCACTGCGTCGATGGAAAATTCCATTAATAAGGTGGCAATGTGGGTAATTTCTTCATCGGTTAAATCAGGGGCAATTTTTACGGTAATGGGGACATAACGACCGTGTTGCTGGTGTAATTTCAGTTGTTCTTCTTTTAATGCGGCTAACAAACTTTTAATTTCATCGCCTTGTTGTAACTGACGTAAATTTTTGGTGTTAGGCGATGAGATGTTGATGGTGATGTAACTGGCTGCTGAATACGCTTTGCGTAAGCCAATTAAATAATCATCAGTGGCATTTTCAATCGGAGTATCGGCATTTTTACCGATGTTAATGCCTAGAATGCCTTGATAATTGCACTGTTGTACTTGTTCCAGTAAATGGTCGATGCCCAAATTATTAAAGCCCATGCGGTTAATAATCGCTTCGTGTTCAGGTAAACGAAATAAACGTGGTTTGGGATTTCCAGACTGTGGACGCGGTGTCACTGTGCCAATTTCGATAAAGCCAAAACCTAACGCGGCTATGGCATTAATATAATCTCCGTTTTTATCTAAACCAGCGGCAAGCCCGACAGGATTTTTAAAGGTTAAGCCCATGACGGTGACGGGCTTATCAGCAACCGTTGGATAGAGTAATGCGTTTAACCCTGTGACTTGCCCTGCTTTTAATAATTTCAATGTAACTTCGTGAGCGGTTTCAGGATCTAAGGAGAACAGCAGTGGACGTAATAGCGGATAAATATTCATGAGTTTATGTCTTGGTAAGTTGGGTTAGGTGACTATTTTCTATCCAAACGATACGGCTCAGGTGAAACGGCTGTTGGGCGATTTAATAATAAATCAACCAGTAATTGTGCCGATGCGGGCCCCATGACTAAGCCATTTCTAAAATGCCCTGCGTTAATGCTTAAATTATCAATAGTCGGATGTTTGCTAATATAAGGCACGCCGTGTTCTGTTGCGGGTCTTAGACCTGCCCAATGCTTAATGATGGGGTAATCGTTTAACACGGGTAATAAGTTGCGGGCAAAATCAGCAAGTTGGTCGTGTGCGGTTGTTGAAGTGGTTTTATTAAAATCATCGTGTTCGACTGTGCTACCTGCGAGAATTTTACCGTCTAAACGTGGTATCAAATACTGGTCATTGTCTAAGACGATATGGCGTAAGGTGTCGGGTTTAGCATCAAATAACACCATTTGTCCTTTCACAGGCGCGATGTTGGGTATGTTTGTGCCGATAAATTGTTGAAATAACTGCTTCGTCCACGCACCCGCTGAGATAACGAGTTCATTAATCGCAAACTGTCCCGCACTGGTAGTGATTGCGTTAATCCGTTTATTATCATGACTAATGGCCGTTACAGTGCAGTGTTCATGCAGGTCGCAACCGTGGTTGATTAAATATTGTTTTAATGAGCGCACCAAACGCGGATTACGCGCTTGTGCAATAGTTGGTAGCCATAATGGATTGATAGGCGTGGTGTTTAGTTCGCTAAAAAACGTGTTATCGGCGTGTTGAAAGTCGATATTATTGTCTTTGCACCAATCAACAGCGGCGGCGAAATCTGGATTTTTAGTGATTAATAAGCCGCAAGGATTCCATTCAGGATCTATTGCTGTGTCGCTAATCAATTGCGCAGCTAAACTTGGATACAGTCGTAAACTTTGCAACACCAAACGGCTGATTGCATCCGCTTGTCGCCACGGATATAACGGTAATAAAATACCGCCTCCTGCCCACGATGATTCTTGACCTAATAAATTTTTTTCAATAACGGTCACTGTCGCTCCCGCTGTAATCAATTCTCTAGCCGTTAGTAGCCCAATAATACCGCCACCAATAATAGTAATGTCTGAAGTTATGGTCATGAGATAAGTCGTTATGCGAACAGTTATATAAAAGAATGAATGAATTATAACCTATCAGGGATAGCCGTGAAGAACGCGAGATAATTCACACAAATTGTAAATTGTATTATTGATAATTTTTGTTGTTTTTTATACACAATAGCCACTCAACAAGCGATGTATAAGGTTACTTGTTGATAATTAAAGACTAATTGATAATAAAAAAATAGGTCTAAAACTTGTAGTGAATCAGCTTTACTGCTAATATGACTGCCGTAAGTGCGCTTTGTTGTATTAAAGCCAATTTTTCGTAAGATAATAATCCTCATGAGGGGGCTCAATGACATTTAAAAAAACTAAATTAGTGCTGGGTATTGCCACAGCAACATTAACCATAGCCTTGGTTTCTCCACAGGCGATGGCGCATAAATCAAGCAAAAAACATCATCACCATTCAAGTTCACACACTGCTCAACCATCGTACAGCAAAGTTGACGCATTAGAATCTCAAGTTCGTATGATGCAAGATCAAATTGCGGCTTTAACAGCGGCACAAACAACTGCTACACCAGCTGTTGATGTTGATACTGCTAAAGTTGAAGAGTTGGATCAGTGGATGGCATCTGTTAAAGCTGCACCCGTTATCGAAAAAACGAAAGACAACATGATGTTCTTCCGTGGTGGTTACGGACACGCTAACGGTACAAGAGGCGGCACATTAGATCCCACAGTTGTTCCAGGTGTTGGTGCGAGTGTCAATGGCGTAGCTGTTGGTTCTATTGCTGATAAAGACGCTTGGTATATGGGTGCAGGTTTTGACTTCAGCTTAAACAACAACTTGTTCGGCTTAATGGACAACACTGAAGTATTAGCTGAACTGATGTTCGACTATAAAGAATTGGGCAGAAGAGGCCAGAATGGTCTTTCACCAGCAGAAGTGGGTGTAGTAAATACACTAGGCTTTAACTTACCTGCTGCAAACACTAAAACTGCAACTGTCAACCAGTTCACTTTAGCTGCTTCACCAAAAATTAAATTCATGAAAGGTAGTTCTTTCAGACCTTGGATTATTCCAGTCGGTTTTGAAATCAACGTAGTTAGCCCTCCATCTGATGCAATTACCGTATTAAGCCCAGGTATGCAGTTTGGTTTAGGTGCGGATTACAAAATCTGGAAAGATTTGTATGTAGGTGCTGATGCACGTTACCATCAACAATTGGGTTCAGTTGATGGTGTTAGAACTAACGGCGTAACTGCTGGTGGTTATCTTGGTCTAGGTTTCTAAGCAACACGCTTAACAACCAATTCCAAGAAAAGGAGGGATTTAAATCCCTCCTTTTTTTTGCCTAAAATTTTGTAAGCAACACAACTGTTTTAGCTATCGTTCGAAGTCCAAGACATGACTTGGACTCCTAATACCCTATCCGTTACAACTCCCGCGTCGCACTAAACTTAATATCAGGCCAGCGTTCTTCCGTTAATTGCAGATTCACACGGCTAGTCGCTAAATAGACTAAATAACCACCGCCATCTTCTGCCAAATTATCAAAGGCTTTATTTCTAAATTCTTCTAATTTTGCAGGTTTATCAGAACTCACCCAACGCACGGTAGAAATACCGATAGCGTCATAAACACATTCCACGTTGTATTCACCCTTGAGCCGAAACGCGGTGACATCGAACTGCAACACACCCACTGCGCCTAAAATCAAGTCGTTATTTTTTAATGGTCTAAATAACTGAGTCGCGCCTTCTTCGGTCAACTGCACTAGACCTTTTTGTAACGCTTTGGCTCTTAATGGGTCTTTTAAAATCACGCGGCGAAATAATTCGGGGGCAAAGTAAGGAATGCCGCCGTATTTCAGGGTTTCGCCTTGGGTGAAGGTGTCGCCGACTTGAATCGTGCCGTGATTATGCAAGCCGATAATGTCACCCGCGTAGGCTTCTTCGACGCTTTTGCGGCTGTCTGCTTGAAAGGTAATCGCGTTGGAGACTTGAACTTGTTTACCCAAACGGGAATGATACATTTTCATGCCTTTATCAAATTTACCCGAACAGACGCGTAAAAACGCCACACGGTCACGATGTGAGGGATCCATATTCGCTTGAACTTTAAACACAAAGCCAGTGAATTTATCTTCTTCGGGTAACACTTCGCGCTGTTCTGCTTTGCGTGGTCTGGGTGAGGGCGCGTATTCGGCAAAGGCATCCAATAACTCAATAATACCGAAGTTGTTAATTGCCGAACCGAAAAACACGGGCGTTAATTCACCTGCCAGATAATCAGGCAGATTAAATTCATGACTCGCGCCTTTCACTAAGTCAATTTCATCGCGTAATTCATCCGCTTGCAACAACAGCAATTGATCCAATTGGGGATTATGTAAGCCTTTAATCACCACCGCTTCGGCAATTTTACCGCCATGTTGTGCGCTGAATAAATGGATTTCATCTTTATAGAGATGATAAACACCTTTGAAACGTTTACCCATGCCAATCGGCCACGTCATCGGTGCGCATTTAATTTTTAATACGCTTTCCACTTCATCCAGCAATTCAATCGGTTCACGTCCTTCGCGGTCTAATTTATTGATGAATGTTAAAATTGGCGTGGTGCGCAAGCGGCAGACTTCCATTAAATTAATAGTGCGTTCTTCAACGCCTTTGGCTACGTCAATCACCATTAACGCGGAATCGACAGCCGTTAAGGTGCGATAAGTGTCTTCAGAAAAATCTTCATGACCGGGAGTATCAAGCAGATTCAACACACAACCTTTATGCTCAAACTGCATCACAGAAGTCGTCACGGAAATACCGCGTTCTTTTTCCATTTCCATCCAGTCAGATGTCGCATGACGCGCCGCTTTACGACCTTTAACAGACCCTGCTAATTGAATTGCACCGCCAAACAATAACAATTTTTCGGTGATAGTGGTTTTACCCGCGTCAGGGTGAGAAATAATTGCGAAAGTACGGCGACGTTGTAATTCTGAGAGCTGTTCGGACATGGTGTATTTTTAAAAAATGTAGGAATAATGCTGACAATTATAACTGATGTTACCCACTGTCCACGAAAAACACAGTGAGTAGGTCGGAATAAGCTCATCCAAGCGGTAGCGCAGGGTGAGTGTTTCCGACAAAGCGCGCTGATGTGCAGAACGGTTTGTCGGAAACGCCTGTTTTCGCTGTCGCTTAAACAGACTTATTCTGACTTACAAGGCTATTTGCTACTAAATTTTGTTATTGTTGTCAATGCAAAAAAAAACGGGTTTGGGAAAGGCTGAAAACCTGTTACTTGATTGTGCAAGTTTATTCATCATAACATATTGATTTATAATATAAATTTACATTTACATTATTTTTTAGTTACGATACTATCGTCATGCTCAATGAAATTAGAGCAATATCTCAGTAATTTATTTAAATATGGAGTAATAAAAAATGAATGATAGAAAAGGTTTGCTGATGCGGGTTGGTATAGACCAGACCTACGGAAACTATAACGCTCCAATCAATCCGAGTACAAATGACTATATGTACTTACCGATTCCACAAAAGAAAGATAAATTTATTGCGGGCATGGAAACAACATACGATACCGCCTTGCCTTATTTTGAATCTTGGTGTCAGAAGAACGATACAAAAATTCAATTTCCAGATATTAATCCCGAAGGTGATAGAGGCTGTCACCTAGACCCAGATTTTGATTACTCGACATACGGTGACCAAGCTACAGGACGAGGTCTACAAGTTGCAAAATTGAAAGAAGGCGATTTTATAGTTTTCTTTGCCAGCTTCAAGCCAATCACACCTTGTGAGCATAATCTTATCTACGCGCTTTATGGCAAAATGGTTGTGGATAAAGTAAAGAAAGTGGCAAATGTATCTGAAAATGAATTTTATAAGAATGCACATACTCGTATAAAGGAAAAGGATTCAGATGATTGGGTCGTTTTTGCCAATCCCTCTCTATCGGGTAGATTCAACAGAGCTATTCCAATTGGAGAATTTCGGAATGGTTCATATCGCGTAAAACAAGAGATTCTTGATGTATGGGGAGACATTGGGGTTAAAGATGGATTTATCCAAAGAAGTGTTTGCCCGCCTTGGTTCACAAAGCCAGAGCAATTTCTTAATTGGCTTGAAAACCAACAAGTTAAACTTATTAACAGCAATTGGGAATAAGATATGGGATGCGATTCAGACAAAGAATGCCAAGATTTAGAAAACTGGTCTAGTTTCAAGCTTGATGAATTAAACAGCAAACTCGGAGAACACCTTGAGGACGAGGTTTATATTTATACCATGACTACAACAATACTAAGTAAAGATACGAATACCATTAAGCATATTGGAAGTGGACCAAATCTTGAAGGTGGGTTGGCAACGCTATGTACTTGTAAACATTGGATGAGACAATCTCGCCCAGAGACATGGGAAGGTAAATGGATATTAGGCTTAACTTCAAGAGCAAAGAGCAATGGTTTTGAGGGTGAACATTTCTTTTTTTATCTAATGAAAGTTGAAAAAGGGTTTGAATCTCATCAGGCATTATTTAAATATTTAGATGAGAAAAATTCTAATGCTCTACAAATCAAGAATGCCGTAGAAAATCCTCTTGGAGATATTTTTAAGCCAAAATCTCCTTGCGCTGACCCTCTTGATCCAAAAATGTACGAAGACCCATGCAAAAATCATTCTCATGGCGGAGACCAGTGGCACGATGACATTATCTACAAAAATAAATCTACTCCATTACTATTAGGGGATGTGAACCACACTTTTGTATGGACAAAACCATTGATAAAATTCAAAGAAAATAGAGGTTCTGGTAGTAAAAAAATGGAACTTAGAGAAATTTTATCAAGCGATTTTGTAGAAGGATGGAATTGTTTGAGGTAGGAAGGGTTAATGCACTTCTTTCGTCAATCAGCCTTTGGCTTTGATAACTGAATATCGGTTTGAAGGTGCAGATAGTAAACCTTTCTTTTCTAACCGTATATTTCAATTTCTAAGTTCTAAAAATCAATATATTCTGAATTGCATCCTGCACATTGATAATGTTCATCCCTTGCCAACTGATAAGCAGGTAAATGAAATGTTGCTGCAATTTTTTCGAGGTCGGAGGTTTTCAGGCAACGGTCAGCATACAGCCTGAAACTTTTGGATTTTATGAAATAGACCACCCGTCCGCGTGGGAAGTAGTCATATTCGTGGCTTTTAAATAGCTGTTCTGTGGAATTTTTAGGAATCAGTGCTTCCCAGTAATCATAATGACCACCGAAACCAATGGTATCGCCATACAGTTCGCCTTGTTCAAGCGGTGCAGCATCGAATACCACGTTACCGTTCACTATAAAGAATATGCCAACTGCCTGTGTCATAATTTTTAAACCCAATATATATTAGAAAATTAAGGAGAAGTGATGAAATTCAAATGTTTTTATGAATTTATCAATAGCGATATTGAAAGGCTAAATCTTAGTGTAAATGATTTTATCAAGTTCAACGAAGAAAGTGGCTATCACGTTGTAAAACAAGAAACGCTCATGCAACCACACCCAGAAAGCCAAGATTTAATGGTGCTTGTTTCTGTGTGGATGGAAAAAAAGGAAGATAGGACATAGGTTGAAATCAGCATTTTGTCCTTACGAGTGTAAAAAATAGATTGCTACAAATCGTGACTGACGAGCTTTTTATATCTTGGATTCAACTACCAAGTATCTTTAAAACGCTTGCATAACAAACCTTAATCAGTGATGCTTAAACCGCGCTTTTTTAATTCATCGTGAGCCTTGATAATATGAAAAAACTTTCTCGTGTGTTGTCCATTTCTGCTTTAACCTGCGCTTTATTCGCGCTCAATTCCTCGCCCGCTGTAGCGTGTGGTCCTAGTTTTTTATTACCTATTTTTTCAATGGGGGTTCGTCCTGAACAATTTGCTGATTTTGCTAACGGCAAGGTGGGGATTATTTATCCGACTATGTACCGTTCGGCGTTATTGGTCGCGTATCGTGAATTTAATAATCTGCAGTTTTCTGAATCAGAACAACGCGATTTAGTTAAAAATTGGCAAGCGGAATATGAAAATACTGATACCAACGAAGCCACAAAAAACGCGGCGATTAATAACTGGATAGCGGTGCGGAAAAAGATAGTCACCAATGAAGCTGAGCCGACAATTTATACCGATAGAACCAATCCAGAAAGTTACAGTTCTTTTTCTAATTGCAATGCTGGGGCATTTGATAATGCGGTAAAAACTTTAGACGCACGGCTGGAAAAAACCAAAGCCGATGATGCCAATATGAAAGACTGGTTACGCGGTCAAGATCAAGTGTTTGCGAATTGTTCAGAAGTGAAAGACTTGCCTAGTCCTGTTGCCGCTGACGCGCCTGATTGGTTAAAAGCCGACCGTGATTATCAAATCGCTGCCGCGCATTTTTACGCAACCCGCTATGACGAAGCCAAAGCTGCATTTGAAAAAATTGCTAGCAATACCGCGTCACCGTGGCGCGATACCGCCGCTTATTTAGTGGCTAGAGTTTATATACGGCTAGCCAGTGCGATTTCTGAGAATGAAGCTGAACATGACAAGATGCTGGCTTATTATCAACAAGCTGAAAAGCAACTGAATAGCGTATTAGCCGACAAAAGTTTAGCGAGTGTTCATGCGCCCGCACAACAACTGTTAAATCTGATTAACTTCCGTCTGCATCCTGACACGCTCCACACGGAGTTAGCGAAAAAATTAGCCGATAAAACTGAAAATACCACGCTATTTCAAGATGTGACTGATTACCGCCGCTTATTGGATAAAGCGATTGAATATCCCAGTGACGCGGATAAAGGCTTGGATGCTAAATTTCGCCAAACTGAATTAACCGATTGGATTATGACTGTGCAAGCGCAGGGTAAAGAGGCGTTTACTCATGCGGTTGAAAAATGGCAAGCAAGCAAAAACACCGCGTGGCTGGTGGCAAGTTTATTAAAAGCCAGCCCCGATAGCCCCGATGTTGCCAAGTTGATTGAAGCCAGTAAAAGTATTGAGAAAACTTCACCTGCATTTTTAACGGCTACTTATCACGCGGTGCGTTTACAAACCGCGCTCGGACAAACTGATGAAGCCAGAAAAACCCTCGATGCTATTTTGAATGATGCAAGCGTGGCAATGAATGCGTCAGCGACCAATCAATTGTTATCAGAGCGGCTGTTATTAGCTCAAGACTTGGCAGAATTTGTTAAATTTTCTCAACGTCACGCTGCGGCGTTTGCTTATGATGAAATGGAAAATCAGTTAGTTGATATTACCGCTTCACCAAAAGCAGGCGAGGAAGATTACAACAAAAACGAACGTCCGTGGGCGAAGCGTGTTCTATTTGATACCGATGCCACACGCATAATGGATACGTCTATGCCGTTATCACTGTTAAAACAAATCGCGCTACATCCTGATTTACCCGCTTATTTGCGGAGCAGAGTGGTGCTGTCGGCGTGGGTACGCGCAGTGATTCTGGACGATGACGCGTCTGCCCAAGCACTTGCTCCAGAAGTGGCGCAACTCATTCCTGAATTAAAAAGCGACATGGCAAGTTATAGCAAAGCCAAAGATGCTAAAGCGAGAAGTTATGAAGCCGTGTGGACGTTATTAAAAAATCCAGCAACACGTCCGTTAGTGGATTCAGGCACAGGGCGCAGAAGTGCATTTAATGAAATTGATAATTACCGTGATAATTGGTGGTGCAATACGCTGAATCCAGACAATACCGTTGCCACGCCCGTTCCCTTGTTTTTAACTAAAGAACAACAGGCGCAAGCAACGGCAGAAAATGCCAGCATTGCTAAAATTGCTGCCAGCGGTTCTAACTTTTTAGCAGCAAAAACCACCGAGTGGGCTACATTTTCACCGAAAGAAAAACGCTTACCTGAAGCCCTCGCGTTAGCGGTTAAATCCACGCGCTACGGTTGTCAAAATTGTGATACTGGCAAAGTGTCTAAAGCCGCGTTTGATCTGTTAAAAGACCGTTTTGGCAGCAGTGAATGGAAAAAGAAAACGCCGTATTGGTTTAAAGATGAGGGTTGTGAAGTTAAGAATTAGCAAAAACAGTATTTGTGATTCAATTGGGTAGGGGCAGGTCTTGTGCCTGCCCTTGTTGGTATCATGGCAACCACAAGGGATTGCCACTACATCATTTTATTTTGATTTTGCTGAATCTTCAGACTTTGAAATAACCACCGAATAACATTCCACGACACTTTCTGTGTAGTTAGTATGGGCTTCTGCAAGAGCTTCAGGAGAGCCAAAATCAGCGCGTAATTGATCCATTTCTGCTTTCGGATCTTTAGCGGCTTCTGGGCTAAGCATTCTTGCATAGTTACGATAAGCGGTTAATCGTGCTGGATCAAGCGGGAAAACACCTGCCATTTTATTCGCCGTTTGTGCGACGACACAGCTCACCATATCTTCAGGAGCTATTTTATAATCAGCCACGTCTTTTTCTTTCTGCATTTGTGCTAATACCGCTTGCTCATATTGGTTTTTATCAGCACACGCCGTTAGCAATAAGGCGCAGAGAAGAATTAATAATTTTTTTTTCATGTTGTTACCGTTGTTGTTTTAAAAATGTAGAGACGTTGTAGAGTAACGTCTATTTGAATTGCTCACATCTCTTTAAGAGCTTGTGCCACCCAGCTTTCCGCCTCACTATTAATCTCAGCCGCTTTGCGTTCTTTGGTCTCAATCATCGGGCCAATTTTGACTTTAATCACTCCAGGGTATTTAAAGAAACTATAACGCGGCCAAAAATCACCTGCATTATGGGCGACAGGAATCACAGGATAGCCTGATTTCTGCGCTAACATTGCACCACCAATACTGAAACTCTTGAGTTCTTTAGGTGCGGTGCGCGTGCCTTCTGGGAAAATAAGTACCGATAAACCTTCATTTAAATAACGCGTGCCTTGTTCCAGCAAAGCGCGTAATGAGGCACGTTGATTTTTACGGTCAATCACAATAGATTTTAGTGTCAGCAATGACCAGCCCCAAATTGGAAAATACAATAACTCTTTCTTAATAACGACCGAGTGCGGGGGCAAAATATAACGCAACGCCAAGGTTTCCCACGCCGATTGATGATTACTCAAAAAAACGACAGGTTGATTAGGGTCGATATTTTCCATGCCTTCGACTTCAAAGGTCAAACCGCAAGACACTTTCGTTATCCAACTGATAATTGCACACCAGATGTGACCGATTTTCCAGCGGAATTTGAAAGTCGTTAACATCCCCGTAATAAGCAGAATGCCAATAATAGTCGCGGTAAAAAAAATGCCCACAAATAAAATCGTTGAGCCAATATAATTTTTAGGTCTAGGGTCTGGAAGTGATGTATTTTGCTGCGTCATATAAGTTCTCAAAAACAAGAAATGTAAGATGTGGATTATTCAATAAAGTCTGCTGCCCTTTGCCCGTTTTAACCAATATCGGCATCGCACCCACCAGCTCTGCGGCTTGTAAATCACGCAACGAATCGCCGATAACAGCAATCGTGCTTAAGTCAGCATCAAAGTCAGCGGCAAAGGCTTTTAATAGTCCCGCTTTCGGTTTGCGACACTCGCAAGCACTGTCCGCACCGTGTGGACAATAATAAATCGCGCTAATCTGTCCGCCTTTTTCACCGACTAAGCGGTGCATTTTAGCGTGAATTTGTTCTAACATCGATTCATCAAATAAACCGCGTGCCACGCCTGATTGATTGGTCACGACAACGACTTGATAACCATGCTGGTTTAATAAAGCAATCGACTCAAGACTGCCGTCTATCGGCAACCATTCATCGGGAGATTTAATGAACGCATCGGAGTCGTGATTAATCACCCCGTCGCGGTCTAGTAAAACATAATATTGTTTGGGCATGGGAGTTTAGGCAAACGAATAATCAGCTGGGTACAAATGGCTAAATCTGCTAGGTCTTTAAGACCTAGCAGGTTTATTTAGACAGAATTTACAAAACTAAGATTGCAATTTAGAAATATCCGCGCAAGTTAAAAACTGTTCCGATAGCATATTTAATAAAGCCAAACGACTAGCGCGTAACTCTAAATCATCACACATCACCATCACGCTATCAAAAAACGCATCGACATCATTACGCAAGGCGGCTAGGCGAGTTAAGGTCGCGCTGTAATCGTGTTGGGCAAGCAGTGGCGCAATATCAACAGCGGATTGCTTGGCACTGGTTAATAATTGCAATTCAGCGGTTTCGACTAACGCGCCGATGGTTGCGGCGGCAGGTGATTCGGATTTTTTGAGAATATTGCGAATGCGTTTATTCGCAGCGGCTAAGCTTTCGGCTTCAGGTAATTGGCGGAAGGCTTTTACAGCGGCTAAGCGTTGCATGAAATCTAAGGGATCAGCGGGTTTAACTGTCATCACCGCATCAAATTCATCGGCACTGTAGCCTTTGTCTAAGCAATAGCCCTTTAAACGGTCAAACACAAAATCAATCACCGCAGTTTCGGTGTTTGCCACGTCAAAGCTGTGCATGAACAACGACAATGAAAAGGCGATAACTTTGCGTATATCCAGTGTTAAATCATTTTCAATCAGTGTGCGTAACGAACCTAAGGCGGCACGGCGCAAGGCATACGGGTCTTTATCACCTGTTGGAATTAAACCCGCGCTAAAAATACCTGTCAGCGTGTCGATTTTTTCGGCAATCGCTAGAATTTGTCCTGTGGTACTGCTTGCCGTTGGACTGCCTGATTGTTTAGGAAAATACTGTTCTTCCAACGCCCACGCCACTTCGCTGGCTTCGCCTTCTACTAAGGCATAATAACGCCCCATGATGCCCTGCAAATTACCAAATTCACCGACCATTGAAGTCAATAAATCGGCTTTTGCTAATAACGCGGCACGTTTTGCCAGTTCTACATCGGCATTTAAATGCTGAGCAATAAATTCAGCCAGTTTAATCACGCGGTGAGTTTTATCTGCCACTGTGCCGAGTTTTTCTTGAAACACGACGCTAGATAAACTCAACACCCGTTCAGCTAAGGTTTGCTTGCGGTCTTGATTCCAGAAAAATTCTGCATCTGATAAACGAGGTGTTACCACGCGCTCATTGCCTTGTTGTATGGATTCAGGGCGCGTGCTTTCGATATTACTAAAGGTAATAAAATGCGCTAATAAACCGCCATCAGCATTTTTCACAGGAAAATATTTTTGATTAGTCTGCATGGTAGTAATCAACACTTCCGCTGGCAATGCCAAAAATCGATCATGAAAACCGCCTGTAATCGGCACAGGAAATTCATTGAGCGCGGCAATTTCTTCTAATAAATCGACTTCGATATGGGCGATACCACCGACATTGGTAGCAGCAGTTTGTGCAGCGTCTTTAATAATCGCTTTGCGTTGTTCAATATCGGCAATGACTTTGCCTTGCGTGTACAAAATATCGGCGTAGTTTTCAGGCTTATCAATACTGACAGAATGCGGCGCGTGAAAACGATGCCCGCGTGTTTCTCTGCCTGTTTGTAGCCCTAAAATTTCCGTTTCAATCACCTTATCGCCATACAGCAACACCGCCCAATGCACAGGACGCACAAATTCAGTGGTAAAACTGCCCCACCGCATCCGTTTAGCAATCGGCAAATTAGCAATACTGGCGCGAATAATATCAGCAATCAGCTCTTCGGTATTCTGCCCTTTCACCGCTTGCGTATAGCTCAGCCATTCGCCTTTATCGGTTTTCAAGCGTTCCAACTGGTCAAACGTCGTGCCGCAACTGCTCGCAAAACCCAACGCCGCTTTGCTTGGATTGCCGTCTTTATCAAATGCCGCCTGTATCGCAGGGCCACGTTTTTCGACCGTTTTATCAGGTTGTGAACTGGCGAGGTTTTCAATAAACACCGCCAAGCGTCTGGGTGTCGCGTAGGCTTTGCTAGCAGTAAAGCCCAATTCAGCGGCGTTTAAACCCTGCACGATGCCGTCTAATAAGGCGTTGCTGAGTTTTAATAAAGTTTTTGGGGGGAGTTCTTCTGAACCTAATTCAAAAAGTAAATGTTGTTGTTCTGACACAGGGCGACCTTTTTAATAGTATGAAAGTTTTTTTAATTCGTTTATATCAGCATCATCAGGATGTTCTTTTAAATATTTTATCCATTCGGCTAATAGCTTAATACCGATGGCCTCTTTTTTTATAAGCTCACGGAATAATTTTTTAAATCTCTGGTCATTTTTGCTTAACCCACCTTTTTCATCTATTAATCCATTGACGAATTTTCCGTTTTTATCTTTATATCTTTTCAGCGTGACAGGTAAATCATAATCGGCTAAGGAAATATTTACGTTGTTAGCTTCATTAAGAAGCCATTTTTCCATGTTGGTATGAAATATCAAATAATGATTTTTATTTGGATGTTTGTATAATTTTAAAACACTTTCATTAGGCAGTTGTTTTTCAATGATTGACTTAAATTCAGAAGTACGCGCTAATGGATTTTTATCAATATCTACAATACCTAATGCAAATTTATCTTTTAATTTATCTATCATTTGAGCAATTACTTTATCGCAACTATGTTGGTGATTATAGCCGCAGGTACTGCCAATTCTTTCAGGAGGTACAATGGTTTCAACTAGATTAGTGTCAAGATAACATTCTGGCATAATACAAAGGTTGATATTATATTTCATCCGTAAATAACTCAGAATTAAAGAATAAGTCTATTCCATATCCATAAACATCATTAACTTCACTGTCAGTTAATCGTTTAATTACCGTTTGTCCATCTTTAAAATCAGCTATAAATATAGCCACATCATCACGCTGATATTCTAAAAAATCATTTAGTACATAAGGGCTGTGTGTAGCAATAAAAAACTGATTACTTTCTGAATTAATTATTTCTTGTGTTATATGCCGTATGTAGGGTGGAAAACAATGTGCTTCTGGCTCTTCAAATAGGATTATTGAATCTTTGTTTGAGGCAATGGCAGCTTTATAAAATATTACTCTTTGTAGCGTATCGGCTATTGAATTATAAGGAAGTAAAAATATATCATCTGCATCTTTTTTTATTTCCTTCATAATCCTTAAAGAGTGGCTTGCCTTATCAAAAACAAGTTTTAATCCATATTCTGAAAATAACGCTGATAACTCATTTCTTAATCGCTCGTTATATTGAACAACAGTAAATAAATTAAAGCCACTAGGTGGCATTAAACTGATAGCGTCAAAAGTATCGCCTGATTTCTCTACAGCCTGATGAAATTTATAGTAATTAACTCTTGAAGGTAGTGGGTAATTTTTTACATAGTTACCTTTTTTATTAAGTACTAAATTACGAATACCTCCTGCTCTTATATCGTATTTATCGTATTTTTCACCATCTCTATTTTTTAATGAAATATTAAATTGACATAAACCATCATTTTCTAAATAGCCAACTGAACAAAGACTATTATCATTAGTGCTAATAATTATTTTTTCATTTATATTGCCATCAAAAAATAACTCAGTAATATTTTCTAATCTAACAAATTGAGATATTCTTTTATTTTTGTTGTACTTTAAAAAATAAGGCAGGCTAAATAAATCAATCGCCTCCAAAATATTCGATTTCCCAACATTCGGCTTGCCAATCAGCAGATTAATCCGCTTACAATCGCTTAAAGTGACATCTTTAAGCGACTTAAAATTGGTAATATGGACGGTGTTGAAAAATGTATTCATGGGCTAGCTTTATTCCTGACACATCGGAAAGCCCAGCGATTCGCGGCGGGCGTAGTAGGCTTCGGCGACTGCGCGGGACAATGTTCTCACTCGCAAGATGTAACGTTGGCGTTCGGTGACGGAGATGGCGTTACGGGCATCTAATAGGTTAAAGGTGTGTGAGGCTTTTAGCACCATTTCATACGCGGGTAGCGGTAGGTCTGAGGCGATAAGTTTTTGGCATTCGGCTTCGTAGGTGTTGAAACACTCGAATAGGAAGTCCACGTTGGCGTGGTCGAAGTTGTACGAGGACATTTCGACTTCGTTTTGGTGGAATACGTCGCCGTAGGTGACGATGCCGTGTGGGGTTTTTGTCCACACTAAATCATAAACACTGCTGACACCCTGCATATACATGGCGAGGCGTTCTAAACCGTAGGTGATTTCGCCTGTGATGGGGCGACATTCTAAACCACCGACTTGTTGGAAGTAGGTGAATTGGGTGACTTCCATGCCGTTGAGCCAGACTTCCCAGCCTAATCCCCACGCGCCTAGGGTGGGCGATTCCCAATTGTCTTCGACAAAACGAATGTCATGTTCCAGTAGGTCAAAACCCAATACGCGCAATGAACCTAAATACAGTTCCTGTATGTTGTCAGGCGAGGGTTTTAACATGACTTGGTATTGGTAGTAATGTTGTAAGCGGTTGGGGTTTTCACCAAAACGTCCGTCTGTTGGACGGCGTGAGGGCTGGACGTAAGCGGCGTTCCACGGCTCAGGGCCAATAGCGCGTAAGAAGGTGGCAGGGTGAAATGTACCTGCGCCAACCTCTTGGTCTAGGGGTTGCAGTAATACACAGCCTTGTTCTGCCCAGTAGGCTTGTAGGGCGAGAATAAGACCTTGAAAGGTGGTTAAATCGTAGGATGTATTAGACACGGCGGCTTGTTAAGTCAGTAAAAAGTGGGCAATTATAGCGTAGAAACGGTGTTGTCGGGTGAACGGTGTTGTTTTAGGAGTTGGCGAAAAAATAATGGGTCTTTTTGTTGGGTAATTTCACCCTGACGCGGATACAGTTGATGTGTTAATCGAGACAGCCAAAAACGCAAGGCGGCAACTCTGAGTAATGTTTGCCAGTGCTGTTTTTCTTGTTTGTGTGACGGTCTTAAGGTTTCATAAGCGGACAGTAGGGCAGTCATTTTTTCATGATTTATTACCCCATTGTCATAGCACCAGTCATTAGCGGTAATCGCAAGATCCAGCAGTAACGTACCTTTACAAGCACTGTAAAAATCCAGTATGCCACTGAGTTTGTCGCCATCAAACAGCACGTTATCTCTAAATAAGTCAGCGTGTATCATGCCGCTGGGCAAGTTTTCAGGATAATTTAGCGTTTGAAAAGTCAGTTCGTCTTGAATTAATGCACGGTCTATTTCGGTTAATTGCGTGTCAATTTGATTAAATAGCGTTTTGCATTCGTCCACTACATGACTGATGATAGGAAAGTGATAGTGTTCCGTACAGTCATGTAGCTCGGCGAGTTGTAAGCCGACTTGTGAACAGTGTAGCTGTGTGGGCTGTTCAATTGCGACACCCGATAAGCGTTTAAAAACTGCCGCTGGTTTATTATTCAGTAACCGCAGTGACTTTGCGTGCTTGTCGAGCTGCGGGCTGGGGCAGGGGATGCGATAGTATGCTAGATGGCTTAACAGTTTGATAAAAGGGGGCAACTCGTCAATGTTCAGCGTTTCAAATAGCGTTAAAACAAAACTGCCCTGCGTGGTTTCGACAAAATAATTGCTGTTGTCGATACCATTGGTGATGCCTTTAAAGCTAAGCACTGTACCTAAGTTGTAGCGATCAAAAAAAAATTCCAGTTGCGAGCGCGTTATGCGCGTATAAACAGACACCGTGCGGCTACTCCCACTCGACTATTTTCCACATATTAACATTGCTATCGATACCATTATCACCACGGCGTGCATCTAAAGTGCCATCACCATTGGTATCAATAAAATAATACGGGGGACCGATGTCGGGTATGACTTTTACCATATAAAGTTGACCACTTCGGCGGTATTCTTGAATGGTCTTTTTGCCTTTACGAATAATGGTAATATCAGGTTCTAAGGTTTGCCCGCTTTTTGCTGAAGCGGGTATATCAGGCTGTTCAGGGAGAGTTTCAACTTGTGGTGGTGGCGGTACTTCATCTTCGGCAGCAAAGACGGGTAACGCGAGAATGCTCAGTAGTAGAATAAAACGGCGCATGACAGACTCCTTCTATGCGTAATGGAAAAACTACGGCTATCTTATTACAGTTTTTGCTTGCTTGCTTAACTAAAATCAGTCCGTACAATGCGTCTACACCTTCACTAACCGCTATAAAATTGCATGAGCTACAAAATTTTTATCTATACCGCCTTACCTTGTGAAGCCAAGCCATTGGTCGAGCATTTTAAATTAAAAAAACGCGTGGATATACAGCCGTTTGCGGTGTATGTACAAGGTGAAATTTGTTTAACGGTGACAGGATTAGGTAAGTCTGCAATGGCAGCGGGTGTAGGCTATACGCAAGCATTATTTGCAATGAGTGAACAGCCGATATTAATGAATGTCGGTATTGCAGGACACCGCGATTATGCCATCGGTGCTTTATATGTGGTTGATAAAATTATTGATGTGGATAGTCACAAAAATTATTATCCACCGTTAATAGGCAAAGCATTGTGTCCTTCGTGCGCAATAAGAACCAGCTCAAGCCCACAACTCAACTACGATCATGCTGAATTATGCGATATGGAAGCGTCAGCATTTTATGAAACAGCGACTCGCTTTACTACAGGTGAATTAGTACATTGTTTAAAAGTGATTTCTGATAATCAATCATCGCCTGCAAACATGATTCAAGCAAAGCAAGTCAGCCTATTAATCGCCCATCATGTTGCTACGATAGACGCATTGATGATTCAATCGCTTGCTTTAGCGGCGTTAATTATCCCTCCAAAAACACCGTTATTTGAACAACTCATACAACGCTATAGCCAAAGCACAATAAAATGATACCGTTCGTGGTGAGCTTGTCGAACCACCACAGCCCTTCGACAAGCTCAGGGCGAACGGTTTTGCAAATCAATTTAAACTGCTTTGGCTATATCATTTTACTGCCAGCGCACAGACGCAATTAAAAGCCCAACTGGCGCGTTGGGCAGTATTAACTGACAATCAGCTGCTTGAACTAGATGAAGCTGAATTGCGTAACGGTAAAGAGGTGCTGCTGTGGCTAGAGCAACAAATCAGCAAGGTAGCGGTTTTTTTATAAAAATAAAAACGGATTTTTACTAACGGCAACAATACTAATATAAATAAAGCACACTATCGCGCCACCAAATGCCAGCCAGCGGTTTGTGCCTTCACTGCGCATTGCCAGTATGCCTAAACCGATAAAGCCGAATAATACAACTATTTTGGCAATCAGCCAGCCGTAATTGCCAGAAAGCCACGCCCCCTGAAACACTAAAATAATACCGCTGAGCAGTAACAAAGAACTGATAACGTGCGGCGCGATTTTAACGGCTTTATGGGTGAGTAAATCTGGACGAGTGACAGAAACGAACATTTTACCGACAAACGCGGCAAGTGTGAGTAAGACGAACATGAGATGAAGCATTTTAATCATGGCTTTTTCTTCTTGAGTGGTTGAAATAAAAGTTGGCATTATAACGCCAGACGGAGCTATTCGGTGTTACTGGCAATAGGCAGCGCGTAAGCACGCGTGCAGATTATTCTCCACACACAATACAATTGTCGCATCCAATTGCCCTTCATCTGCCTGTTGTTTCAATATAGCCATGATGGCATCGACATTAAGCGCGTTGCGATAGGGTCGGTTTTGCGCTAATGCTTGAAATACATCGGCAACCGCGACGATTCTGGCTTCCAGTGATAGTGAGCCATTGCTAATTTGCAGGTGATAGCCTTTGCCATCTAGTCGCTCATGATGTTGTGCAGCCCATTCAGTAATTTTTTCTAAGCCATTGATATTTTTTAAAATATCGTAAGTGTCAAAACTATGCTTTTGTACAATGAGATATTCCTCTGCCGTCAATTTACCCTCTTTTTCTAGTAACTCACTGGGGACTCGTAACTTGCCAATATCGTGTAACAAGCCTGATAATTCCAGCATTTCACAACTTTCTTCAGAAAGTTCAAGGCGTTCACCTAAAAATTTAGCCAAATTAGCCACACCATCTGAATGTTCTTTCGTAAATGGGCTTTTCGCATCAACAATATGCGAAAAAATCTGCACGAGGCTTTTTAAATCGACAAACTCTATGCGTCTATTCGGAATATACGCTTGCCATGTTGAGGTATAACCACTGGTATCACCACTTTCCAGCAACAACCAAAAGAGGCTGGATTCCGCAATTTCCATAAAAGCAGCCACCAATTCAGGGCAGAAAAGCTCACCGCAATTTTCAACAATGTTATCAATAATGGTTTGCCGATTGAGTAGCAGATTAGCCTGATCGACTAAATAAATCAGCGATAACACGTCAACCCGCTCCGCTAGATAAATGCAGTTAGCGATGAGCTTCAACTGCATATCAATATCCACGTCTTTCAATACTGACCAACAAGTATGATGATGCAGGATGACATCGGACAAATGTGCTAATAATGAACAATTTGCCAATAATTCCGCACCAATCTGACAATGTTCGCTATCTTGCTCCCATTCAAATTGAGCGAGTCGTGCATGAACAGCGGTTTTTGAAACCCCGCAATCGTGCAGAATTGCCGCTTGGAATAAATCATCCAAACACTGCTCTGTCCAACCGAATTGCTTGCCACATTCTGCCGCTATATACGCCACCCGTTTACCGTGATGAATATGCGTAACTCCCACCAAATCAAGTGCGTTCGATAGTGAATACACAGCCTCGTGCAGATTGATATTAAATGTAGACATAGCGGCAATATGACAAAAGATTGACTTACAAACTATCCAAAATGGCGCGTTTAACCGCATTCAAACTGGCATCAATAGTGATAGGTTTAGCATCTGCACATTGCATCATAGCAATCTCAGGGTCTTTAATACCGTTACCCGTCAGTGTACAAACAATTTTACTGCCTTCGGGAATTTTACCCGAACCGATGTCATGCAGCGCACCTGCTAATGAAGCCGCCGACGCAGGTTCACAAAAAATACCCTCAAATTGCGACAGCATTTTTTGTGCCGCCAAAATTTGCTCATCAGTGAATTTATCAAACCAACCGTTTGATTCACGTTGTGCTGCCCACGCAAAATCCCATGATTGCGGATGCCCGATACGAATTGCCGTTGCCACCGTTTCAGGATGATCCACCATCTCACCCAACACAAACGGTGCTGCGCCCGCCGCCTGATAACCACACATCACAGGGAGATTGCCACACACTCTATCGCGTGCATATTCCGTATAGCCTTTCCAATACGCCGTAATATTACCCGCATTACCGACAGGCAAACAATGATAATCAGGTGCAAAACCCAGCGCGTCAACAATCTCAAACGCCGCTGTTTTCTGTCCATCAATTCTGAACGGATTAATCGAATTCACAATAGTCACAGGCGCGTGGTCAGCGACTTCTTTCACTAACTGCATACCTTGGTCAAAGTTACCGCTGATTTGAATGATTTTTGCATCATACATCAACGTTTGCGCTAATTTACCCAACGCAATTTTGCCTTCAGGAATTAACACAAAGGCTTTAATACCCGCCCGCACTGCATAAGCCGCAGCCGAAGCCGATGTATTACCTGTTGACGCACAAATAATCGCATGACTACCCGCCTCAACCGCTTTCGTCACCGCCATCGTCATCCCACGGTCTTTAAATGAACCTGTCGGATTTAAGCCCTCAAATTTGACATAAATATCCACGTCTTTACCGATTAAACGCGGAATGTTTTGTAATTGAATCAGCGGCGTATTACCCTCGCCCAAACTGATAATGCGCGTGTCAGCACTGACAGGTAAGCGGTTTCTGTAGCGTTCAATTAAGCCTGTGTAACGTGTCATTAGGTTTTCCTATAAGATTAAAATGTAAACTAGCTTTTCAAAAGCAAATCCATAAATTCATCAATCGTTAAGACCATCAATTTTGGAAATTCTACTGCTTTCAATTCATTAAAATGTTTGTCATTGCTGATTAAATAATCGACATTGCCTGCAACTGCACAATCTACAAATTTATTATCATCCTCATCAGCATTAATTAAATGCCATTTGTAATAAACGTCTTGTTTTTGTACATTTGACAACGTTAATAACATCTCTGCAATGTTATTGGCAATAATTTCATTGGTTTTTTTAGCGATTATTTCTGTATATTCACTTAATATTTCATTGCTGATAACTAAATCAAATTTTCTAGTTATCAAACTATCAAAAATAATTCGATAACGAGATTTCCTGTCAATAGAAACTAATAATATATTGGTATCTAAAACAACCCTCATGATTGATGATACGGCGTTCTTAAATGTTCATTAGCCCATTCGTCCATTGTGTCATCATTCCACTCATTAGCCTCCCAAAGTTTATCCATTTCTTGAGTTGCTTGATTAGCAAAATAATCTGCCAATATATTTTTTATATCAGTTAATTGTTGGTTATTAATTTGATAACTAAACAATTTTAATAGCTCAAGTTGCAGTGGTGTTAGTTTTTGTGCTTGCATGGTTTTTCCTAGTAATTTTCAAAGGAGTCGATTAACAAGAGGCGGTTTATCATGATTCCCCTTGTTACGTTTAACTCCATAAGGGCTACTTACTTATGGGCTATTCGTTGCTAATTTCTTCGAATGCTTTTTTAATAACTTGAGTGATAATTTCTTTTTGTTTATCTATATCGCCTAAATTAAGACGGATACGATACCTGCTATTTCTACTGTCGTAATCCATGACATTAAGCCCAGCATTTTCTAAAAATTCTGTAGTTTCAGTAGCACTCTTTAATCGAGGCTCAAATCGAATAAAATTTTTCTTTGGTCTAATAATTATAAAGTTTCTAGGAAGTCCATTTTTTGATAAGCCTATGTAAAACTTATTGTATTTTAGTTCAAGTTGGCTATCGAATTGTTTTGCAATTTGAAGTAATTCATCCGCCATTGCCAATGTTTGTTTAGTGGCTCTTGCTTCCCAATATGCTCTATTAGTCACTTCTTGAATTTCTTCATCGTCATCAACAAGTCCAAGGGAATTTTTACCGAGTACCGTAGTAAATACTAAGCCAACTTGATTACCTGCTTTTAACGCGCTCATTTGAATAGCTATCAATGGAATATTTCCATTGAATAGACTAATAACATTGAAAAATCGACTGGTAATATCTTCAGCAATAATGACGGCTGTGTGGTCATATTGTGGGTATCTTTTCCTTTCAATATCCCAGTATTCAATCGTTCTGATAATATGACTTTCATCCGTTGCACCTAATTGAATTTCAACTTCATATCTGCGATTTAATTCAGCATCTTGTAGTAATAAATCTAATCGACCAGCTCTTGGTTGAATTCTCTCTTTATCTTTTACAATTACATCACCTAATCCAAGAATAGCAGGGGATTCCGCAATTCTATCTTGTACCCAGCGTTCTGTAAGTTCTGTATGAGTTTTTAGAGATAGTTTTTCAAACTTAGTAAACTCCATTATTTCTTCCCAATTGTTAAGTTTTCTAGCTCATGGCTTGGGGTGGATTTGCCAATCACCCACAGAAAATCAGGTCAAATGTAAATGTTGGGGTTCGTGCCTCACCCCAACCTACATCAATATAAATTAACCCAAGGTTTCCAAGCGAATTCGATTCACTTTGCCGCTCACTGTCGCTAATGCTTCAATCTTGGCAATCGCCGCATTCATGCGGTGTTCTTGTGTGACTTGAGTCAACATAATAATGGGGACGATGGTTTCACCCTTGGGGGGTTCTTTTTGGGTAATGGCTTCGATGCTGATGTCGTGGTCGGCGAGGATGCGAGTGACATCGGCGAGTACGCCTGATTTGTCTTCGGCGTGTAGGCGTAAATAATAAGCGGTTTTAAAGCTGTCAGCAGATAAGACGGGAATATCAGCTAATGAATCCGCTTGAAACGCTAAATGCGGGACGCGGTTTTCAGGGTCGGCAGTTAAGGCTCTGACTACGTCTATCACATCGGCAACGACGGCTGAACCTGTGGGTTCTGCACCTGCACCTGCACCATAATATAAAGTTGCACCGACAGCATCGCCTTTGACTAACACGGCGTTCATTACGCCATTTACATTAGCAATTAAGCGGCGTTCGGGAATTAATGTCGGGTGTACGCGTAATTCAATGCCTTCGGGGGTTTTTCGCGCTATGCCTAAATGCTTGATGCGATAGCCCAATTCTTCGGCGTATTCGACATCGGTGCGGGTAATTTTGGTGATGCCTTCGGTGTACACTTTTTCAAACTGTAACGGAATACCGAATGCGATAGAAGCGAGAATGGTGAGTTTATGCCCTGCGTCTATGCCTTCGACATCAAACGTGGGGTCAGCTTCGGCATAACCTAGGGCTTGGGCTTCGGCTAAGACATCGGCAAAATCACGTCCTTTGTCGCGCATTTCGGTCAAAATAAAATTGCCTGTGCCGTTGATAATCCCTGCAACCCACTCGATTTGATTGCCGCTTAAGCCTTCGCGTATGGCTTTGATAATCGGCACACCACCTGCAACTGCCGCTTCAAAGGCAACGATTACGCCTTTTTCACTGGCTTTGGCAAAAATTTCGTTGCCGTGTAAGGCAATTAGGGATTTATTAGCAGTGACAACGTGTTTACCGTTGGCGATAGCTTGTAAAACGTAGTCTTTAACAATACCCGCGCCACCGATGAGTTCCAACACGATGTCGATGTCAGGATCATTAATAATGTCCAAGGGATTACTGGTTAATTGAATGCCTGTCGTGTCGCAAATACGCGCTTTGTCTAAATCTTTTGCTGACGCACGGGTGATAATAATTTCCCGTCCTGCACGACGCGCAATTTCTGCGGCATTGCGTTTTAATACATTGACCGTACCGCCGCCAACAGTCCCCAATCCTAATACACCTACTTTTACCGGTTTCAAAGTCAACTCCAGTTTCGCTAAAAACTGTCATTATATTTCATAAGGCGCAAGGTACAAGTACAGATACAGCTCTGGGGTATTTTATTAATGAGATTTACAGAAGCTGGGTGAGGGCATTAACTACTCTGTCTACGCTATTCATTCCCACCCACAAAGGCAGACGCAGTAAACGATCCGCTAGGTCTTCGGTATGAGTGAGTTCACCGTGGACGCGTGCATATTGCTTACCTGCGGGTGAGAGATGTAACGGTACATAGTGAAATACGGAGTTAATACATTGCTGATTTAATGCCTGTATGACGCGTGTTCGAGTGGCGAAAGAATCCAGTAGCACATAGTACATGTGGGCATTATGCTGACATTCTGCGGGAATAATAGGTCGTCTTAATTTACCTGCCGCTTCTAAGCCGTGTAATGCGTCATGGTAGGACTGCCAGATTGCTAAGCGACGGTTGGTAATGAGTTGTGCTTCTTCCATTTGCGCCCACAAAAACGCGGCAATAATTTCACTAGGCAAATAAGATGAACCTATATCTACCCAAGTATATTTATCGACTTGCCCACGAAAAAACTGCCCACGATTTGTACCTTTTTCACGAATAATTTCTGCCCGTTCGACAAAAGGGCTATCATTAATCAGTAAAGCACCGCCTTCGCCAGAGATAATATTCTTGGTTTCGTGAAACGAATAAGCCCCTAAATGTCCGATAGAGCCGAGTGCTTGCCCTTTGTAGGTTGACATAACACCTTGCGCTGCGTCTTCAACTACCCATAAATCATGACGTTTGGCGATGTCCATGATGGTGTCCATTTCACAGGCGACACCTGCATAATGCACGGGGACAATGGCTTTGGTGCGTGAGGTAATGGCAGCTTCAATTTTGGTTTCATCAATATTGAGGGTATCAGGGCGTATGTCAACAAATACAGGCACTGCACCCCGCAAGGCGAACGCGTTGGCAGTGGAGACAAAGGTATAAGAGGGCATAATCACTTCATCACCCGCTTCAATATCTAGCAACAAGGCAGAAATTTCCAATGCCGCTGTACATGAATGAGTTAATAATGCCTTGATGCAAGCGGTGCGTTCTTCCAGCCAACTGTGACAGCGTTTGGTAAAAGGACCGTCACCCGCTAAGCGACCATTAAAATGCGCTTCAGCAATGTAATACAGTTCTTTGCCTGTCATGTAGGGAAAATTAAAGGGGATATTTTCTGACTTCATATTGTTTTCATACTTGAGGCGATATTGTCGGGTTACGCTGTCGCTAACCTGACCTACACGGTTGTTTTTTAATTAAATCTTTTATTTGCGTGTCAAGGTGCAGTCTATTATAGGTTGCATCATTGCGGGAATAAAACCTGCAAGCAGGTGTAAGCGACAAGAAAGTAAGACGGTAATAAATGTTCTTACCCATTTAGAACGCCGTGCAGCAAATTCTTTGTCATGCGCCATTCTTGCTAAGGTTGACACTAAAAATTGCCGATTAAAGGTAACGCTAAGTTCGGGCATTTGTTTGACCAGTTTGCTCACTTGCGCCACAGAAATCCAATTAAGTGATTGCCAAGTGCCAATAGGGTCGGGTATATCGCTATCATAGATTTGTTTGCTAAATACTTTTTCAGTAAGCGATTTTGAAAACAAGGTCGGAATATTAAAATGCTGCTCATAAGGAAAGGAGTAGTTAGAGCAAGTGAAATGATAACGGGCGTTGCTGTGTAGACTTAGCCCAACTTGTTTAATCACGGCGTGTACATCACCGACGTGTTCCATGACATTAATAGAAAACGCATAATCAAAATAGTCTGTAATTGACAGCTCTTCAGCTCCCTGATTAAGCAATTCAGGTACACAACCAAGCATTTTTGCTTTTTCTAAAACCAGTTCACGCAAGCGATTAAAGTGCGAGAATCCGTCGCCGACAGGTTCTAAAGCGACAACCTTAAAACCTTCTCTCACTAATTGACAGCTTAGTAACAATGCACCTGCGCCTACTTCCAGAATCGTCGCGCCTTTAGCCAATTCCGCTAAATCATCCGCTATGTATCGCCGACCAAACAGGGCTTCTTCTTGGTAAGTTATTAAAATCGATAACATATCAGGCTCATGAGCAAGTACATGAGTACGCACCTCATTTAGCCACACCTGCATATCGGACATTATTTTACTCCTAGGGCAATACCCGACAATATTAGCGTAGCGGATACCAAACGCATTACCGTAATTTCCTCCGCCAAAAACTGCCAACCACCGACGATAACCAATAAAAACGTAATGCCAATATACACAGGAAACGCGACCGCTAATGGCAGTTTAGTGACTACATACATCCATACCAATGAGGATAAAAATGCGGTAGCGTAAGCAGATAAAATAAAGGGATCGGAAAAGTATTTAAGGAGTCGTGGTAACAAGGGCAGATTTTGTATTTCCACCACATTTATGCTCATCATTCGCCACTTCACCATAATCTGGCTATACGCGACTAATAATGCCACTGGAAAAGTAAGTAGTAATATCTTCATTTGATTCGCTCTTTATGTTGTCTCAAGGATTGCCAAACCAAATCCTGTTTGCCCATTACCATTACCGTTGTAAAGCATATAACGCTCACCTTTGTGGTCAAAAACGAATGGATATTCAATCATTTCGGAATCCCAGCCAGAGGTAGAGACAGTGATGCCTGTGTCATTTAAACGCAGTTCCCAATGGTTGCCGTTTTGGCTGTGGGCGTAACCGATGCGGTATTTTTCACCTGTTCCGCTACGATAAGAAAACCACATATCATAACCTGCTTGTGCATTGCCGATGACTGTCGGGCGTGAAAATGCTTGTGCTATACCCAGTTGATAGGGGACAGCCAGACCCTGTCGTTGCCAATGATGTCCGTCAGTTGAAGAGGCATGATTGAGTGTATGTACCATTTCGCCATTCCCTGCATTCCAAGTGACTGTTGAGCCGTACCACATAAGATAGTTGCCGTTGGCTTCTTGCAGTACCCAAGGATAGGACAGACTGACTTTATCAATCGCATCGGTGGACATAAATGGCTCATTGCCATCCAGTCGAAGTGTTGTATTGTCTTCCAGTATCAAACGACCTACATCACCACGCCAGTGACCATCAGGCGGGCATTGCCAACCCATGAATAATATATAACGCTGACCGTCTGCCTCATAGCAGTTGCCAATGCTAACGCCGTGTGAGTAAAAACTATCGGCAGAACCATGTTCAAAAACAGGGCTATCATGAATATAAACTACTTCTCGTTTGATGATGTCTACATCAATAAAGCTAACTGAGGAGCGATTTTGTTCATCTCGACCACTAAAAAAAACGCGATAAATATCATCTTTCAAGCAGATTGCCAATGGATTAGCGGCGTGACTGACAAGTTTGGGATGAAGATAAGTTGGCGAGTAGAGTTGCCCTAATTTCTTCCAAATCATTATATTTTTCTCAATCGGCTACTAGGTACTTTAGACCGCTCCGTTGCAGCACTTAAATAAACACCTTCGGGTTCAGCATCCGCTAATAGTAATGCCCCCGCGCCTAGCACGCATTTTTCGCCGATTTTGATGTGGTCTCGTAAAGTAACGTTGACACCAATAAAACAGGCTTCACCAATGTCAACACCGCCAGAAACGACCACATGAGAAGCAAGAAAGCAATGATCGTGAATGGTTGAATGGTGACCAATGTGGTTGCCACTCCATAGGGTGATATTGTTGCCGAGTGTGACAAAGGGCTGAATAGTATTGTCTTCGAGAATGAAGCAGTTTTCGCCGATGTTACCCGCATTCAGTACGGTTGCGCGTGAGCTAATATAACTGGCAAGCCGATAGCCTCTTGCTTTGACAGCGAGGTATTTTTCTTTACGCACTTGATTTAATTTTGCGTAGCTTACAGCAACAAATAGCTCATAATCAGTAACAGGGTAATGACTTTCCAGTTCTTCAAATGCCACTACGGGCAGTTCGCAAAACTCGGTTGCAGTTAGATAAGCGGCATCGACCGTAAACGCGACAACCTCATAATTCGAGTCAGTAGAAAAGTAATAGAATGCCAATTGCGCAATATCGCCTGCACCGAAAATAATCAGCAGTTTTTTCATAGTTGTTTTTTCACTAGGATGGTAAATTCATAAAGACCATAATCATGCAGCAATGCGACATGGCGTGAATAACGCTGCTTGCACAGGTCAAATAACCAACAAGGGTCGGCATAATAAAGATAGTCTCGCATCTTATCGGCATCGGAATAAGAGGTGAGGCAATTGAAGGCAAAACCGTGACGGCTAGTGTTATTTAATACATCCAATGTGGTTTCCAGATATTGCTGCCATTCAGCATCATTGCGTCCAAGCCTGACATTAAAAATACCACTGGCAATGCCGTAATCAGCTATTTCTGGCGGCTCACTCGCCATGACAAACTGGGCATTGGCTTGATTAGCATAGCGAGTGTTGGCAGCTTCAATCATGTCGTTTGAAACATCACAGCCCGTGTACATAAAGTCTTGGCTCACTGTATTCAAATAATCAAATAATGCACCGTAACCACAACCTAAATCATTCAGTGAAAATGTGCTAGACGGTTGAATAATTTTCGCTAATTGGGCAAAGCGTAACACCTGACTTTCTTCGCCGTTCCAATCAACACCACGCGGTGTTTCGCCATGTTCGGCGAGTTTGGCAGAATAGTAGTCAGCCACTTCGGTTAAAATAGCGGTTGTTTTTTTATCAGACATTGGCAATATCATCCTCTTCTTTAGTGACTACACGACCTACTGCCAGCATGGTCAAGCCTAAATTAGTGCGATAAAACAAGCGTTGCAACATAAACAAAGGATAAAGCGTAACTCTATTTAAAATGAGACGAAACCATGCGGGAAAAACCGTTTTAAAGGGGATTTCTCTAATGCCACTCAGTTCAGTTTGTTCTCGCAGAGTGCTGTTCACTTTTGTTACTTCAGCACTTTTTTTAATGAAGAAGTTGCTTAGACTAAAGAGCATATTGGCTGTTGGTACGGCAACAGACCAGACAGTAACATCCCGCAATCCTGCGGCTTCCATGACTTTCTGCAAATCAATATTTTCATAGCGGCGCAAATGACCAACGGTATCGTCTTCTATTCCCCAGCGATCCATTCTGCCTGGTACTGCCAACATGACCATGCCTTCTGGTACAGTTAGTTCGGCAAGATTTTTGATAAACTGTATATCATTTTCTATATGTTCCATTACCATCATACTGAGGGCGAGATTAAATGCCTTGCGGTACTTTGTAACATTATCCGATTGCATAATATCGCCTTCAAGCAATTGATAACGTCCCTCAGCAATAGGTGATTTGAGATTTTCTGCTGCCAGTGCGATGGCATTCGATGAAAAATCTACGCCCATTCCTTGATAGCCACGCGCTAGTAATATGGCAGACAAATCACCCGCGCCACAGCCAACCTCAACAAAACGAATTTTATTATCCGCTTCCAACTTGGCAAAGTTAAGCATATCTAAAACAGCTTCATGGAAGCAAAAACTGCCAGGTGGCAAAATTTTAACGTACTGCATAATGACTCCGATGGGTATGCGAGGGCAGGGTATAAAGACTTACCACGTCAGTTTTCTCTCACGCACAGTATCTACCACATAAAGCGGACGCTGTTTGGCTTGATCAAAAATTTTGCCCACATACAAGCCGATGATACCAAGGCTGATGAGTAATACGCCTGTGCTGACCAAGATTAAAACTGCCAAACTTGTCCACCCCGGCAAACTGGTATAGTAAAGGTGTTGCCAAATAAAATACACTGCTCCTGCAAGACCAGAAAAAGCAAACAGAAAACCTAAACTAATAATCCAACGTAACATGACTGTCGCTTGAAACAGCACGCCATCCAATGCCAGTCGAATTAATCCGCTTAGGGTATAACTACTCCGTCCAGAGTGACGTTCTTGATGCACAATATCAATACTACCCATGTTAAAACCTAACCAGCGCAAGATGAATAAATAATGCCGTTCTTTTTCTTCAAACAATAAAAAGCTATCAACGACTTTACGCGACAATAGCGAAAACGCGCCATAACTACCATCAATGGGTTCGTTTGCTAATTTACTGAGTAAGCCGAAGTACAATTTAGCGGCTAACAAACGAAACCCCGAATGATGACGCTCAACCCGCTTAGCGAGTACCAAATCGTAGCCTTCTTGTAGCTTTGCATAAAGCTCTGGAATGAGACTGGGTGAATCTTGTAAATCACAATCCATCACCACCACATAATCACCGCGTGCGGCGGCTAATCCTGCGGTAATGGCGATTTGTTGACCATAATTACGACTAAGGCGTAGTCCTTGGACGGATGGATACTTATTTTGTAGTGTTTCAATGTGAGACCACCAATTGTCTGGACTGCGATCATCCACCAAAATAATCTCAAAATGCTTAGTCAAAGTTCGTAAGCTGGTTTCTAACTGCTGACAAAGGACATCTAAGCAACTAAGACAGCCATAGACAGGAACGACCACGCTAATGGTGGGATTTAATACGGTATTGTTGTTCACTATCACATCCTATGGTGTTGCTAACAATCTTGCCGCTCTGGCTGTTCGCCATGCGCGTACATCAATCGGCACTTGCGAGGTATAACCAAGTAAACGTGCAATCTCAGGATCAAGATCCGCATCATCACCTAATGCTCTAGGAAAGTCATATTGCTGTTTCAGAATGGGGGTTGTATAAAGATGATTAACGGCACGGCGAATATTCGCTGAGCTGTTCGCCCCTGCGCGATGAAAGAGCATGGTATCAAACACGATTGCCGAACCTGCGGGTGCAGATGCCACTACGCGGTTAGCGGCAATATAAGCATCGGAAGGTAGCACTTCTGTCTTATGGGTAAAGGGTACAACATGAGTACCGCCTGTTATTTCTGAAAATTCATCAATCGCTAATAGGGCATTGATAGCAATAGGTCGAGAAATTACCCAGTTTTGATAGGGAAGGTCACGATGCCAAGAGCTTTGATGGTGTGTTTGATGGGGATGATTAATAATGGCATTTTGCAAATTTAAAATAAACCAATCACCTAAAAACTGTTTAACAACTGCCAATACACGCGGATGAGTCGCCAGCTGAATGAAGTCAAAATCATAAAGCAATGGCGCTCTACATAGATTGAGTTCTTGAATAGCAATCAAATTATCTCTGCCAAATTCCACTTCTTGCTGATGATAAACGCTGTCTATTTTTTCGCGCCATGTTGCTAATTCTGTTGCCGAGAACAAATCAGGAATGATGGTAAACCCGCGAACAGCAATTTCTTCCGCGTGTCGAGTCACCTCATCATTGACCGCAGTTTGCTCAATACGTCCGTAGAAACTTTCCTTCATATTGCCCCCTTCACAAATTTCATATAATTAGGTGCTTGCTTGCCACAGTTGAACAGTAAATCAAGAATGGTGACACCGTGGACAAATTCGCCATAAAGTTGGGGATATTCTGGATAATCCGCGTAATCAAACCAACTTAGTTTAATCTCCCGCTCGGTAAAAAAATGCTCTTCAATATAATTTTTTGCAGCAGGCCCTGAAATATATTCTGTGCCTCCCGCCTGAACACATAAGTCCGCCAGTCTTTCTGTTTTACCTTCAAGCAGTTGGTAGTCCCAAGAATTATTGATTTTAGTATGAATGCCCAGATAGGCGCACACTGCCTCGATAAAATCACGGTTGAGCGGTGATAAATGGCTGTATTGCCGCTGATATAACGGCTCAAAAATAGCTGCCACTTCTGCAAAATGTGGCGTTTTTTTATAGTTCTGCACGATTACTTTCCAATGCGTGTCTGCCCAATCTGCACCATCAAGTTCCGTGTCTCGAATAGTCTGAAAGTATTTGCCTTTTACTTTAACAGGCACGGTAAGCCATTGCTGACCTTGTGGGGTTTTAATTTGATTACGATTGCGCCAATCACGCCGAGTGTACTGCATATCATCGTAAAGGATAAACTCATCGACGGCGGCAATCATGTCAAAATAGCCTTTCCACGGGATGTAGTTAGACTGGAGAATAGCGATTTTTTTCATTAAAGTGACTTCCATTTTTTTTGTCAACAGCGAATGTAGGTTGATTGTTTAGGCAAAAGATGACTCAAATGCTCTAAAATAATAAATTAAACCACAGATAACATGGGCGCAGAATAATGCCACACCTAGGATTATTTTTTGCTTATCTTTTGGATACTCAGTTACACAGTTTGCAAAAAATACCGATGCGGCAGACACAAACAGCATGAAACAAGCAATTTGCCCACTCCAACAAAAATTGCCTGCAAATTTATAAGGTTCTGCTTCACCAAAGAATCCTGAATAGACCATACCGATTAAAAACACGATCCATCCATAACTGAATAAAAAATCCTGCTTAATAGTTTTCCAAAAGAAGACAGTAATGTATAAAGGAAATAATATGGAAAGAATTATCTTTATGAATATAAAATCCGAATAATAGCCCAAGACTTCAAATGGCGCGGTAATGATTATTTTACTTTTATAAGTATCTGGAGACGCATTGGTAAAGGTAAAATAATATTGCCAGCCCAGCACCACAGCACTAGCCATTATTATTACGATTAATGCCCACCAATTAATATAACTTCTTTTAAATAAATGTATTAGTGTGACTATTCCCAATGCAGGTAGCATGACTATCAACCAATTAGGTTTTGCCAGTCCACTTAAAATGACAAGAACAGCGATTGTCAGTAAAAATGTTGCGTTATCTTTGTTTTTGGTAAAGTAAAGCGGGCTTAATATAAACAATGCTAAAGACGGTAGCTTTAATAATACCTGACTTGAGATAATATAAATCGTTGCGGGTGTCACATAGCCAAGATAGAACTTGCCATCAAAAGGGGCTAATAGAAAAATAGGTGTGCAAATTGATACCCCAAAGGCAATTAAATAAGCTATATTTTCGGAATTTTTTATAGTACTCTGGAATTTTAATCTAAAGTGATAAAATAGTAAAAGCTCAATGCCAATATACACCTCAAGCATAACAATAAATGCCGTGAATCCCCAGTCATAAGTAATTATCTGGTTTACGCCTGTTATTTGATAAGTGGGTAAATGTAAAAAACTTAATAAATAATAGTGAATAATTGTTAGTAATTGGAAAAGAAAATGCGGATTAATTATTCGCTTTTCTTGAAACATTTTTACCGTAGCCAGTATATGAGCATCATATTCATGCACTGGGCCATTAGGTATTAGTATTATTTTGTAAGTGACCGCACCAAAAAATACAGCAGAAAATACTATAAATAGTATTAGTTTAATTGTCGCTGAATGCTTACTAAAAAAATCACTATTTGATAACTTATAATCCTTTAGCATATTGCGGTTACTCTCGTTTTTAGTAATGTGTCTTGCCATAAAACAGGATATAAGTTCGAGTTATTAATAAAGGTAGTCATTATATTAAAATGGATTTTCCATAGAATGTCATTAGACTGAATAATAGATTAAAGTGAGTTCCGTTTTTTTTCGCAGGCATCAGTTGTATATCGAGTTGGATATTTAGGCATCCATAACTGTAGTTTTTTCGAGGGTATACCAACACGCGCTATATTAGTAGATGGGATATTAAACTCAGCTGCCAGCGCGAAGTTTTGTTCAAAAATGAGACCGAAACCATTTAAAATTGTCAGTGATAATTTCATCTGACTGTCAGGGTCAATAAGCAGACCAGCCGCTGTAATGTCGGTGCATGATACTCGATTTAGCAGTGCAACCGCCACATTATTACTTCCAGAATAGCCGCCAATCATCCACGCACTACCTATTGCTTTCGCATTGATGGCGTACAGCACACCAGAGCCGTATCCTGACATATCAATCATAGGCATCTTTGCTTGAAAACCTGATTGATCTGCCATTTTTTTGACATTGATATAATAATCAGCAAGTTCTTTAGGGAGAATAAGAATGGATTCATTTACTCGCGTGGTCATCGTAGCATCATACTGACTAAAGGGTTCAGGTTGCCCAAAATAGGGATGCTCCATAGCCGCATAAAGTAAAAACACCGTAATTAATTGCCCACTCACTACGGTAGGTAATAAAACGCGTAGTTTGACAGTGCTTGAAATAAAGGGCATCAAAATACCTAACCCTGCTAATACCCAAAATAAACTGCCTAACGAACCTTGCAACCAGTAGTTATTATTAGTGCCAACTGCTAATACATGAGGTAATACTGCGAAATACAGTGCGATTCCCCATTGAATTTTCGACAATTTAAAGCAGGGGTGACGGTAGATTAAAAGACAGCCAAAAGCCCATGCACTTAAGGGCGTTGTTAAAATTAGCAGGGGTGAGTGAGATATAAAAGGGTTACTGACTTCAAACAAAAAACAGCCTGAAATAATAATCAAACTGGCTAAGGCTAACAGCAATACACACCCTAGCCCCGTAAATACGCGTTTTTTTTTTCTGACGTAGCAAGAAGGCAAGTGATTCCTAGGGTAATCACGCTAAAAAATACTAGAAAAATACGCTCGTTACCTTTTATTAATAAAGCCTCGGCTCTCATCATATCCATTTGCCCCCCGCCTAACAGTCGAACCATATCAACTCCGCCTTTTAGCCGTTCAATAAACAGGAGCAACGAACCATCAATCACCCACGCTGAGGTTATTAATAAAATAACAGCCGTTACTATTGAAACACTCAGTAAACGAATGTTAAATTTTCCAGTCAACGGGAGGCAAGCACTGATGACTAAACCCAATGCTGCCGCTGAAGTCGGTTTAGCCATAAAAGCCAGCCAACCACTCACACCAATGAGTATCCAGCTAATGATGCTGATAGGTGAAATGGTTTTTTCAGCCAACAGTAGCCCGATGCTAGCCAGTAACAGTGCTTGAAAAATTAGACTGTTATAACTGGGTGTTGCCAACCAGCCAAAGGGGCAAAAATAGATTAATGAACAAGTGGCAGTAATGGCTGCCAATGTTAACATCGGTAGGCTACGCCAAGATAAAGCGTGTTCGGCAGTATTATCAATAGTGGCTCTGAAAAAAACCACACAAAGCATCCATGCCAAACCAAAAATAAGCAGAATGTTGGCTTGCCGAAGTCGGCTAATATCACCATGAAGTAGCAGGTGCAGTGGATGATAAATAAAGCCAAATTGCGTCGCAGACACAGAATAAAGCCAAGGATTCGCCATCCAGATGAGGTAATAACTTTCATCGGTTAAGTTGATGCCATAGCGACTATGAGCCAGTAGCCACACCAGTGTTACTAGTGTCACTAGAGCGGCAGTAGCGAGGACGAAAAGCTCGGTCGTTTTGAGTGGGTTATTCATTTTGATGCAGTATTTTGATCTCTACATCCTTAAAACAAGCCTGTAATCCGTCCATCATCATCAATATCAATACGCTCGGCGGCTGGGACTTTGGGCAAACCGGGCATAGTCATGATGTCGCCTGCGATAGCAACGATAAAACCTGCGCCATTGGCAAGTTTAACATCGCGAATTTCGACAGTGTGATTCGAGGGCGCACCTTTAAGGAGCGGGTCGGTTGAAAATGACATTTGCGTTTTGGCAATGCAAATAGGGAATGTACCATAATCTACATTCCACGCGGCGAGTTGAGCTTTTACTTTGGCACTGGCGGTAATGTTTTCCGCGCCATATAGCTTAGTCGCAATGGTTTCAATTTTTTCCCATAAACTGAGGTTTTCATCGTAAACGAAGGTGCAACCTGCTTCACGATTATCGACTATTTCGAGTACAGATTTTGCTAACTCTTCTGCTCCCGCACCACCTTTTGCCCAATGTTTAGACACGACACAGGTTGCGCCGATGTTTGCACATAGTTCTTCTAATAGCGTAATTTCCACGTCGGTGTCGAAGCTAAAATGATTAATGCACACGACACACGGTAAGCCGTAATGCTGGGTGATGTTGTGGTAATGGCGTTCCAGATTGGCAAAACCTTGTTCTATAGCGGCAATATTTTCTTTATTAAGATGTTCTTTAGCGACACCGCCGTGAAATTTTAGAGCGCGAATCGTTGCGACTAAAACTACCGCTGACGGTTTGAGTCCTGATAATCGGCATTTAATATCAATGAATTTTTCCGCGCCTAAATCCGCGCCGAAACCTGCTTCTGTGACCACATAATCAGCGAGTTTTAACGCCGTTTTGGTGGCTATAACAGTATTGCAACCGTGGGCAATATTGGCAAATGGGCCCCCGTGAATGATGGCGATATTGTTTTCAAGAGTTTGTACTAGATTGGGTTTAATGGCTTCTTTTAGAATGGCTGCCATCGCGCCATGCGCTTTTAAATCACGCGCATAAACAGGCGTGACTTTATCGGATTTATAGCCGATAACGATACGACCTAAACGGGCTTTTAAATCCGCACGGCTGGTGGCGAGACATAAAATCGCCATGACTTCTGAAGCAACCACAATATCAAAGCCATCTTCACGCAAAAAGCCATTCGCCGTACCGCCCATACCCACTACGATGTGACGTAAAGCGCGGTCGTTCATGTCAATCACACGTTTCCATTGCACAAGGCGCGGATCTATGTTCAGCTCGTTGCCGTGATGAATGTGGTTATCTATCAAGGCTGATAATAAATTATGTGCCACGCCGATGGCATGAAAGTCCCCCGTAAAATGCAGGTTAATGTCTTCCATCGGTACAATTTGTGAATAACCGCCACCTGCCGCGCCACCTTTGACACCAAAACAAGGCCCTAAAGATGGCTCACGCAAACACATAATGGCTTTTTTCTTGAGGCGATTCAGGGCATCACCTAAGCCCACAGTAGTCGTGGTTTTGCCTTCGCCAGCAGGCGTTGGGCTGATGGCGGTGACTAAAATCAGTTTGCCGTCTTCTTTGTCAGTCAAGCTATTGACGTATTCCAACGACATTTTGGCTTTGTAATGCCCAATTGGATCTAGGTGTTCGGCATCGATACCGTAGTGTTCTTTGACTAAACCGATAATCGGTTTCATATTAGCTTGTTGGGCGATTTCTATATCGGACATTAAGTTTCCTAGTAACGAATAATGTGTTGCTTTGAATCGGGGGTGATTATCTAACTTACTCTTTTGCAGAGTCTGCGGCTTGCTGATTCTCCAACGCTTTAGCGATAATCTCTTCATAAAGATTGACCACCTGTGCGTATAACAATTGCCAGCTTGGCTGATTATCCACTAGCGGTTTAACATCGGTGGCATTTTGAGAAATTTGTTCTAAAAATTCCATATCGCCGTCGCTGAGCAATTCACCCTTATCAACTTTGCCTTTAATCCACAAAAGATCAGGCAGTGTTTGCGTTTCAAATCGTTCAAATATTGCGATTGTAATACCTAGTTCTTTTTCGGTGTGTTCCATTTTGTTACCTCTTAAATAGTATTATTGTCTTTGTTATAAGCATTGGTCACAATGCGTTTAAACTATTTTATGCTTGATTATCGTTTTCTTCATATTCAATATTCGCGCCCATTTTAAAAAATCCATTTTTTTCGAGTTCAACTCTAACGATTTTAATAGTAAATGAGGTTGAAAACTTAATATGCGGTGTCGGATAGACGGCTACTTCTACTTGTTCACCCACCTCAAATTCATGTTCACTATGAAATGAAATGCCAGTTATGCTTAAATCGATGCAACTTGCTTCATAAAATTTATCGGAATTCATGGGTCTAAAGTGTAAATCGGAACTTATATTTACGCGAGCGGCACTTCGTTGTTCGGTCTTATATTTCTTCATAAATTTTTCTAATGACTAGGTGTTTGTTTTAACTAACTGCCAGAGCTAACGCCGTTCGTGGTGAGTCCTTGGGCTTCGCTATGAGTAACCGTCCATCCTTCGACAGGCTTTCTTCGACCTGCAAACAGAAAATAAATGCGGCTCATTCTTTATTTATCGCACAAAGTTGTCAAGTGGTGAGCGAGAATCCCAGTCGTCTTTAATTTTCAGAATATCGGGCATGATGTCGATAAAAATAGTCACCAGTCTTTTATCCAAGTGACTTTCAGACAATTCAAGCAACGTTGGTAAAATACGTTCCATAGGCCACGCTTCTTTGTAAGGGCGACGCATGGATAAGGCATCGAAGACATCGGCAATGGCAACGATGCGGGCTGATTCGGGTATGGCTTCCCCTGCGAGACCATTAGGATAACCAGTGCCATCCCATCTTTCATGATGATTAAGGGCAATTTCTGCGGCTAGTTTAAATACAGGGGCATTGCTCTTTTTTAAAATATCATGACCCATACGCGAATGTTCCCTCATGATAAGCCATTCTTCTGGGGTCAGTTTGTCTGGTTTTTTTAGAATGGCATCGGGTGTACCAATCTTGCCCATGTCGTGCATAGGGGCTGCCATTTCCAGCAATTTTGCACGACCCTTTTTCCAGCCTGCTGCCAGTGCTAACGCATAACAATATGCTGCCATTCGCCAGATGTGTACGCCTGTGTCTGAGTCATTGTAATGCCCCGCTTCACCTAACATATAAATGGCATCTCGATAGCTGGCTTCAAGTTGGGACGCAGACACTAAAGACAAATGCGTCCGCACGCGAGCGCGGACAATGGCGGGGGAAATAGGTTTGGTAATGTAATCAACACCGCCTACATCAAAACCCAATTCCTCATCGCCTTCATCGAGTAAGGAGGTAACAAAAATAATGGGAATATGTTTTGTTTTTGGATTCAATTTAAGATGATGTGCAACTTCAAATCCAGTCATGTCGGGCATATTTACATCGAGCAAAATTAAAGCAGGCAATTGACTCTCTGCCATTGTCAATGCGTCAGCCCCATTACGCGCAAAAATTAATGAGTAATCTTCTTGCAAAGTGCTTTGTAACAGCAAAAGATTAATGGAGTCATCATCAACGCACAGTATTATGTTATGTGTCATGTTCTATTCTTCATGTGGTTTATTCGCGAGCCTAATATAGTATTTCAGTTTTTAGTTAAGTCGCAACCGTTCGCCCTGAGCTTGTCGAAGGGTGTTCATGGTTCGACAAGCTCACCATGAACGGATTAACATAAACCAAAAATACTATAAAGTTAGGGTTGATAAAATGCCGTTTTACTTTATGTCTATTGTTATATCAGCGTAAAGATAAGCATTGATAGCATCCACTGTTTCCGATAACAGGGGGGCGAAGCGACTACTTAATATCTCGACATCCTCGTTATTACTAAAAGCGTTTTCAATTTCTTTGGCAAGATGGCTAATGCGTTTCAGCGACAGCGCACCCGACGCACTCAATAATTTATGCGCAATCGCTTTCGCTTCTGCTGGATTATCATGAAAACGTTCAGCATCGTGGCCATGTTGTTGTATAAATAGGTCTAAGCATTCTTTGTAAAGTGTAACATCCCGCCATTTTTTTAAACCGTGTTCTACGTCAATCAAGGGCATAGTATCAGTTACTATAGTGGGACTCTGTAAAATTGGCAGGATATGCGCGGGTTCGATTTGAATATTATGGCAAACGTGTCGTTCAACGCAGGCGATTAGCTCATCCACGTCAAAGGGCTTGGCAATAAAATCATTCATTCCTGCTTCAAATGCCGCCGTGCGATGCGTTTTGAATGCCCCAGCCGTCAGTGCAATAATAGCTAAGTCATTCAACTCAGGCAGAGTACGGATTTCTCGAGTAGCCGCGTAGCCATCCATAATAGGCATCTGTACATCCATCAGTACCGCATGAAAGTAGTGTGGTTTTGCTCTAAGCAATGCAATCGCATCACGACCATTTCCCGTGCATTCAACGTTAGCTTTTTCGCCAGTGAGAATTTGATAGGCAACGTTTCGATTAATCTCACTGTCATCAACTACCAGCAAATTGACTCCTGTTAGCCGTTCGCCATTCATGCGCTGTTTATCTCGTTCACCGCGCTTTTTCTTGATGTCCAATATCGCATTAAACAACGATAAATCGGTCACAGATTTGGAAATAACGCTACCAGCAATCCCACTAAACTGCTTTAGTAGAGTCTGTCCCTGATCATAATTAGAACTCGCAATAATAATTGAGCAGTGTTCTTTATTTAGCTGTTTATCAATGTTAGTCACTAACTGAATACTATCACCTTCAAATAGTTGCTCATCCAACAGTAGAATATCAAAATAATCCTTTCCGTTTTTAGTCATCGTCAATAATGCGTTTTCAACAGAGTCCACCGCAGTGGCAGTCCAGCCAAGATCGTACAGTACTGATTGAAAAGCCCTACTCACGGGAGTATTGTTATCAACAATCAACGCGTTCTGATGGAACGCAATAGACGATGAATTGTCGGTAGGCTTATTCACTGCCAGTTCTAATTCAAAAGAAAAATCACTGCCCACGCCAACTTCACTTTTGAGTTGTAATGCTCCGCCCATTAGTTTGACTAAGGTACGAGAGATGCTCAGCCCCAATCCCGTGCCACCATAAAGGCGGGTGGTTGAATTATCAGCTTGAATGAACGGATGAAAAATGCTCTCCTGTTTGTCTAGCGCAATACCGATACCTGTGTCTCGCACTGAGAAGTGAAGATAAATGTGGCTGCCTGTCGATACCGAGTCGATAACGCGAACTTCAACGATTACTTCGCCTTTTTTAGTAAACTTGACGGCGTTGCTAATCAAATTAAGCAACACCTGCTCCAAGCGAACGGGGTCTCCAATCAGATAATCAACCCCTTTGGGCAGAGGTAAAATATGTGCCTTAATAGGCTTTTCAGCAACCAGCGTGGTCATTATATTAGCCACATTATGTAACAACTCAGGCAAACAAAAAGACACGGATTCTAGTTCTAAAAGATTTGCCTCAATTTTTGAAAAATCCAGACATTCGTTAATAATACCCAGCAGAGAACGCCCAGCACTATCAATTCGCTTAACCATGTCCCGCACATTGGGGTTTAGCCCCTCCTTTTGTAGCAAATAAGCCAAGCCGATAATGGCATTCATCGGGGTTCTTATCTCATGAGTCATATTAGCCAAAAAATTCGTTTTAGCCGTATTAGCCAGTGTAGCAACTTCCATTGCTAAGTTGAGTTCAATGGTACGATTGTCTACCTGTTGTTCTAATGAGGCGTTGAGTGCTTTTAACTCGGTAGTGCGTCGTTCATCGAGTTGCTTAATTTTTTGAGCGGCGGTTTTGACAGTCGTAATGTCTTGATTGACCCCCACCATTTGTATTGGCTTACCTTTTGCATCCCGTTCAAGTATTGCCGATGCGCGAATATGACGAATGTTGCCATTATCAAGCACAATGCGGAATTCTGTATCGAATGAATTTTTACCAGCAATAGCGCCCATGATTAAAGACTCGGACTCTTCTCTATCGTCAGCATGAAGACGGGATGTCCAGAAGTTGTAGTATAACTGGGTTTCTTTGAGACTTTCAGGGGCATCATACAGCGTGAACATTTGTTCGTCCCATAAGAGTGTATTGTCATCCAAACGCCACACCCAAACACCTGCATTCAAGGCGGTAATCGCCATTTTCAGACGTGCCAGTGTGGTTTGAACCTCGGTTTCAAGGTTTTTACGCGCTCTAATATCGGTAATGGTTGTTAATGTGAAGTGTTCGGTGGCACTCTGAATCGGACTTAACTGAATTTCGATGGGGATTTCAGCACCATCCTTACGCAACACAGACAAATTTTGTTCGCCAGACCACAGCGGGAGATCCATTAATGGTGTATCAAAATTTGCATCGGCTCGAAAATACTGTTGTCGATAGTGATTTGGCATCAAAAAACTGATGTTTTGACCCAATAATTCCGACCTTTTATAACCAAATAGATCAACTGCCTTTTGATTCAACAAGGTTATTATGTTTTCATGATTGACCGTGACGATAGCATCGGGAATGGCTTCTATGGTCAATCGAAACAGGTCTTCACTGCGTTTTTGCTCGGTAATATCGGTGATGGTATTGGCGACACCGATGACAATACCCCTGTTGTCGTAAATCAGTGAGTACGACACCGCGACATCAATCAGTTTCCCCGCTCGCGTTTTGCGAATCGTATTGCTACGAGCAATAATCTTTCCACGCCTAATTCTGCGCAAAAAAGGCTCGATTTCTGGAAGAAATTCATCGGGAGTAATCAAATCATAGATTTTTTTTCCGATGGCTTCCGTAGGCGAATAATCAAACAGCCTGTCGGCGGCATTGTTCCAACTGGTAATAACGCCATTCAAATCGAAACTGATAATGGCATCATTGGCACTTTCAACAATTGCCGCGAGTCGCGCTTGTTCGATTAAATCCTTCACTTTGCGCTGAGAATAAGACAAATACAAGTAAGCGGATAACGCGGTAATCAACCCGAAAAAGCCAATAAAACAGGCTAGCCAAAGTGGGGATAATTGTGTATGGTGTTTATAGAAAAGTGGCTGGGCGCGTAAGTTAAATTGCCACTGCCGCCCAAAGATAACGCGGGGAATTGCAGTGCTGATCGATGTGTTAGCCGCTTCCTCAAATGTGGCACTCGAATAAAAAATAGTCGTCTGTTTATCAAGATTCACATCGACGACTTGAAAGGTAATTTGATCACTACTAGCCCTGCCCGCTTGCGTTAGCACATCATCAATCACCATTGGGGCATAAGCCCAGCCAAAAGTCGCGGCTTCGCGCAGCTCGGCGGTATTAAGCGGCATCGTTAAATGATACACAGGCAACAGAATCAAAAATGACCGCAATGATAAGCCAGATGTTTGAACCAGTGTAATAGGCGCGGTTATGGTTGCCGTACCGTCTCGCATTGCCTGTATCGCGGCAGTGCGCCGATTTTCTTCAGAGGCAGTATCCAAACCGATAGCCGCTAGATTACGATCAGCGGGTTCAATGTACTGAATAATATAGTGATCACCCTCATGAGGGGCGAAATCCTTAATAGCAAAATTGGGCATACCATCTTTACGCGCTTTAGTCAGAAAATTTTCCTCGTCTGCCTGCGTCACCTTCCGAATAAATCCAAAACCCAGCGCACCCCTATATTCCCTATCGAAATCGCGTGACATAGTATAGAGCTGGAACGCTTTGCGGGTAATACTGTCATCGCCATGCGACACAATCAGTCCGCGTATACCCAGTAGTGCATGGTTATAGGTGTTGATATGGGTAATAATAGAATCAACTAATTTATTTGCCTCATCATTAAACAATTGCTGTAATACAGCTTGATTATTTATGCGTTGTTGCTGTGCGGCTAACGTGGCAATTAGCAAACTCACTATAAATAACCCTACAGCGATTTTCAGCGGACGGTTTACAAAAAATTTACTGAGATATTGAGGCATGAATCGAATCTACCAGTTAGATATAATAAAATGAGCAAGCTATAACTAAAGCACAAGAAAATGATGCCGTTCGTGGTGAGCTTGTCGAACCATATTCACGCTTTGACTGTTCGACAAGCTCACAGCTTAGTGCGAACGGTTTTTTAATCCATGTAATACTTAGAGTGCTAGGCATTTAATCGGGTGATGAATGACTGTCCCATTCAGCCTTGATTTCCAGAATTTGCGGTAGCGTGTCCATAAAAACAGCGACCAGATTTTTGTCGAAGTGATTTCCAGCCGACTCTTGTATTGTCAATAAAATAGACTTCATCGGCCACGCTTCTTTATAAGAGAGAGACATAGATAGCGCGTCAAAAACATCGGCAATGGCAACGATGCGGGCTGATTCGGGTATCTCTTCACCAACAAGACCATTAGGATAGCCACTACCATCCCATCTTTCATGATGATTGAGTGCAATCTCTGCGGCTAGTTGAAATAGGGGCGCGTCAACCTTACTCAATATATCATAACCAATACGCGGATGTTGTTTCATGATGTCCCATTCTTCGGGACTGAGTTGGTCGGGTTTTCGTAGAATCGTATCGGATATAGCAATTTTTCCCGTGTCGTACATCGGTACTGCCATTTCCATCAAGGTTGCCTTATCTTCGTTCCACCCGATAGTTTGTGCCAGTAAATGGCTGTATGCCGCCACTCGCGAAAGGTGTGCCTTCATCTTGTCGTCATTGTAAAGTCCAATAGTACCCAGCGTACAAATGATTCCTCGATAGCAGGCTTCAAGCCGAGAAGCACGCGCTAAAGATAAATGCGTTCGCACGCGAGCGAGGATAATACGCGGGAAAATGGGCTTGGTAATATAATCAACGCAGCCTAAATCAAAGCCTCTGTTCTCATACATTTCGTCAATTAAGGAACTCACAAAAATAATGGGAATATGCCCTGTTTTTGAATCAGATTTAAGTTTTCTGCTCACTTCAAAGCCATTTATATCAGGCATTTCTACATCAAGTAAAATTAACGCAGGTTTATATTTTTGTACGGCTACCAATGCCTCAGCACCATTATGCGCAAACACCAATTCGTAGTCGTTTTGTAATATGCTGCGTAACAAACCTAATTGAATCTGGTCATCATCAACACACAATATGGTCTCTTTTTTCACAGTTTATTCCTCTTGTAGCATTAAAAAATTCAGGAAGTAATGCCCTGTATCACTAAAATAAAAATGTTAGGCGTTATAGCTAACGCAGTATTTGTGATTAAAAAACCGTTCGCGCTGATCTGTGAGCTTGTCGAACCACGAACAGCTTAACAATCCTGCCAGCAAAAATGTTAAAAGATATATCATCAGCGACTTACGACTTAAAACCGTCAAGTAATGAGCGGCTGTCCCATTTAGCCTTGATTTCCAGAATCTGTGGCAGAATTTTTATGAAAACAGTGACTAATCTTTCCTCTAAGTGATTCCCAGCCAACTCCTCTAGTGTCACTAAAATACGCTCCAATGGCCACGGTTCTTTATAAGGGCGACTCGTAGACAGCGCGTCAAAGACATCAGCAATAGCCACGATGCGGGCTGATTCGGGTATATTTTCCCCCGCAAGTCCATTTGGATAGCCGCTACCATCCCATCTTTCATGATGGTTGAGTGCAATTTCGGCGGCTAGCTGAAATAAAGGTACGTTACTGGTATTTAAAATGTCATAACCAATCTGCGAATGTTGCTTCATGGTTTCCCATTCTTCGGCATCGAGTTCGGTGGCTTTTTGTAGAATCGTATCGGGGATGCCAATCTTTCCTGTGTCGTGCAGCGGTGCCGCCATTTCTAACAGTTTTGCACGTTTTTCATTCCATCCAACCGCTTGTGCCAATAAATGTGCATAAGCTGCCATTCGCCAGATATGTGCGCCTGTATTAGTGTCGTTGTAATGCCCCGCCACACCCAGCATATAAATAGCATCTCGATAGCTGGCTTCAAGTTGAGAGGCGTGTATTAAGGTCAAGTGAGTTTTTACACGAGCGCGGACAACACTGGGTGAAATAGGTTTGATGATGTAGTCAATACCACCGACATCAAACCCCATTTTTTCATGATCGTCATCAAATAAAGAGGTCACAAAAACGATGGGGATAGACGTTGTTTTTAAATTGGCTTTTAATTGTTGTGCGACTTCAAAGCCACTTATATCGGGCATTTGTACATCGAGTAAGATTAAATCAGGATTATGTTTAAGTGCCGCTGCCAATGCCTCCTCACCATTGCGGGCAAACACCAATTTATAATCGTCTTGTAGTATATTGCGTAATAAACTCAGATTAATGGGCTCATCATCAACACACAGTATGATTGATAACATCGTCTATTCCTGTGTAGAGTCAAAAAATGCAGTGAGCAGGACTGTTGCCAGAGTCTCTGCCTCGCGAAAATCAAAATTTTCAATGGCAATGGCTAACTCGTCAAATGCCGCCTTGGGTAATTGCCCCGCTAGTGTCGCAAGCTGAGGCTCGATAAGGTCTGGATCATCACTATCCAATGTGACAATCAGTTGTTCCAGTCCTTTAATAATTGAAATAGGGGAGACAGCAAGCGTTGATTCTTCCGTTTGTTGTGGTATTTCATCGTCGATGTACTTGTGAATCGCATCAATGGTTTGCGCAAAAACCAGCGAGAAACACTCGCTTTCTGTCTTCACATCATCCTGTTCACGAATCGCCTCATCAAGGTTTTTAATAACGTGAACAATACGCTGCAGCGACAGCGCACCCGCCGCACCCAACAGTTTATGAGTGATTGCCAGTGCCGCCGTGTTATCGGTATTTAATAGTTTTTCATGAACAAGGTTCACATTTTGCGCGTGTTGCGTTAAAAATAAGCGTAAGTGCTTCTGATATAAGGCAGGGTCACGCCATTTTTTTAATCCATTGTCTATGTCAATTAAAGGCATATCTTTATAACTGGTGTGCGGTAGTTGTGGCGCGATTGTTACCGATGTTTTTTGAATTTGTTTTGGTTGAGCGAGTCGATGAACGCACGCCACTAATTCATCGACATCAAAAGGCTTGGCAATAAAATCATCCATGCCCGCCTCCAGTGCAGCAGTACGATGACTTTTGAATGCGCCTGCCGTCAGTGCAATAATGGGCAAATGCTTCAGTTCGGGCAGCATCCGAATTTGTTGGGTCGCGGTGTAACCATCCATGACGGGCATCTGCACATCCATCAGTACCACATGAAAATAGTTTGGTTTAGCTTTTAGTTGATTGATGGCATCAAGTCCATTCTCGGCATCTTCGATAGTAGCCCCTTCGCCTGTGAGAATTTGACGCGCCACTTCTCGATTAATTTCACTGTCATCAACCACCAGCACATTTAATCCCTTTAGTGGCTCAGCACTTACTGACGGATTATATTTATCCTTTAGTGGCTCAGCACTTGCCGACTGATTATGGTCATACACCAGTTCACCGTGCTTCATTTTGACTTCTAATACCGCGTTAGTCAAAGATAAACCTGTGACAGGCTTAGAAATAATGTTATCAAAATACGCATTGTCAGAAGAGTGCGTTAATAAAATATCTCTATTATGCGCAGTTACCATGATAATAATCGGGCAATGTTTTTTGCCAAATTGTTGTTGAATCCTTATCGCGATCTGTTTACCATTGCCCGCGACTACAGACCAATCTAACAGTAAAAAATCAAAATAATTCGCTCCTTTTTTAGTCAGCATCTGTAATGCTTTTATATCAGAATCGACCACCTGCGCCTTCCAGCCAAGGCTAATGACCGTGGCTTCAAGTAATTTACGCGCAATGTTATTATTATCAATAATCAGGACGTTTTGAGGCGGCAAACTAGGGACTGCATCGGCTTTTATGTTACCTATTACGGTGAAGGTTAAATCAAAGAAAAATTCAGAACCAACACCTATCTCGCTGGTGAGTTGCAATGTTCCCCCCATCAAATCGACCAAGCGACGACTGATGGCTAGCCCCAATCCTGATCCACCATAAACACGAGTGGTCGAGTTATCTGCTTGAACGAAAGGCTGGAAAATACTTTCGTGCTTTTCTCGCGAAATGCCAATGCCCGTATCGCGTACTGAAAAATGAATATTTATTTGATTGGCTGTTGATGTTGATACGGAGTCGGTAATATTAACTTCAACGACGACTTCGCCTTTTTCTGTGAACTTGATGGCATTGCTAACCAGATTAATCAATATCTGCTCTAAGCGAATAGGGTCGCCACGCAGATAATCTGAACCCTTTGGCGCGGGTGCAATACACAGCTTAATGGGTTTATTAGCACCCAGAATGTTCATAATGCTGGTTAGATTATCCAAAATATCGGAAAGGCGGAAAGGGACGTATTCTATTTCTAATAAATTGGCCTCAATTTTTGAAAAATCCAAGCATTCATTAATGACACCTAACAGAGAACGCCCTGCATCATCAATTTTGTTGACCATGTCCCGCGCAATAAGGTTCAGTTCCTGTTTTTGCAGCAGAAAAGCCAAGCCGATAACCGCGTTCATCGGCGTTCTTATCTCGTGACTCATATTCGCCAAAAAGTCCGTTTTAGCCGAATTTGCACTTTTGGCAACTTCTAATGCTGTGTTGAGTTCTGAAGTGCGCATTTCCACCTGTTTTTCCAGAGACGCGTTGCTTTCCATAATGCGTGCTTCTGCCGTTTTGATGTCGGTGATGTCAAGATTGACCCCCACCATTTGTATTGGATAGGCATTTTCATCACGTTCAAGTATCGCCGCCGCACGAATATAGCGAATATCATTATCCAGCACAATGCGGAACTCTGTATCGAACGAGTTCGTTCCTGCAATCGCACCTAAGAGTAGAGACTCCGTATTTTTTTTATCGTCAGGATGAATGCGTGAAAGCCAAGAATCATAGTAAAGGTGATTGTCGCCTACGTCTTCTGGCACGCCATAAAGTCTGCGCATACACTTATCCCAAATGAGTTCGTTGGTGTCAAAACGCCACACAAAAACCCCTGCATTCAAGGCATTAATCGCCATATCTTTGCGGGCAATCATATTTTTAAGCTCAGTTTCAAGCCCTTTGCGCAAGGTAATATCGGCTAATAAATCCGCCTCTAATGAGGCTTTATTGGCTTGTAGTTTCTGCACATATTGTTTGCTCTCGTGATTACGGCGATAAAAACTAATCCCCATGATTAGCAGAAAAAGCCCAACGACAGGGGCAAGATATTTAAGCACCGTGGGTAGCAATGCTTTTTCTTCATACACGCCGAACCATTTGTCATACAACGCATCATAAACGCCATTTACTTTGGTTAATGCCAAACCCTCGTTGATTTTAGCCAGTAATTCCGCATTACCTTTGTGGACAGCAAAAGAAAATTTCTGCGCAAAACCTATTGGAATATGCAAGGCTTCAATGTTGGTTAACCCTAATTTTTCCAGCGTTTGCTGACCTGCCAATTTACTCAGCAACAGCGCGTCATGCTGACCTGATGCCAGTAATTGAAAACCTTCTTCAGCCGTTCCCACTAATGTCAGTTGATTTTTCCAGCCCTTAGACACCGCGTAATCGTGTGCTAAATCAGCACTCAGCACGATAATACGTTTATTCTGTAAAGCCGCTTCAGAGCTAATGCTGCTTTCACCTTTACGAACAAAAATAGCTCCACGAACAATAACGTGCGGCACGGTAAAATCAGCAAATAGGCGACGTTCATCGGATTGTGCCAAATTGATAAGCACATCAATTTCCTTTGCTTTAAATTCGTACAAAATGTCACGAAAGGGCAAGACGCGAATTGTCGAGTTGATATGCGCTTCGGCAGCGACAGCTCGCCACAATTCGACAGTAAAACCATCGGCAGTGGAATCTGTTAAACCTAAGGCAAACGGTGGATAATCCTGTTCGCTACCAACAATTAGTAGCTTATCATCGCCATAACTGAATGAGCTGAGGGTTAATAAAACAACCAGCAGGTGTGTAAACAATAATTTTTGCATGAATTTATTTTTATTGTCGGCAGGCATAATGAAAAAAACAATCCGTGAATAAACTCAATCCGTAACGTAAAGACGGAGAGATAAGATGTTTTGTGATTATAAGCGGTTAGCGTTTTACGCGTTAAAAAGCTGTTTTTCCCGCGTCACTAAGCGGCGTTTAATGAGCCACTTGTTCATCCCAGAGTTTATCCATGCGTTTAGCCGATACGGGGTAAGCGGTTTTTAATTGTTGTGCGAATAAGGATACGCGAAATTCTTCTAATGCCCAGCGAAACGCGTCGTGTTCTGGCGTTACCGTGTCTTTCTTGGCTTTTTTCTCAATGTCTTTCCAGTAGCGAACCGCATAACGGTTTACTTCTTGGACTTTTTGCACGTTGTTATCGTATTTATCTAAGCGGTATTGAGCGGCTTTTAAATAACGGGGGATAGCTTTGAGTTGTTCGTAAGGCGTGTTACGAATAAAACTCGCATAAATTAATAAATCTAATTGTTCGTTGAGGTCTTTTGCCAATGGATCATTGGTGTTTAAACGTTGTAAGGCGGTTTTTATAGCGGTGTAAAGCGTCATAATGTCTAAGGTGATTTTGCTGGCTTCATTGGCTACCGTCATTAATCCTGCTTTGTTTTCGCGTAAACTTTGTTCAAATGCGGCTTGGGTGCGGATGGTTTTGCCGTCGATAAACACGCTATGCAGTATGAATTTTAGCATATCGTCTTTATAGGTGCTTGTGGTTTGCGCCGTCTCTACAAACGGATGTTTAGGTAAGCGGTTATACGTTAGTTCTATCGCGGCAGATTGCGGCATATTTTTACTGATATAACTGCATTCTTTACGCAGTTGTAAGGCAAACAAACGCATTAAACCTGCTGAATGTTGCAACGCGGCTTTTTGTTGGGTATCAAAAATGCGCACGCCCACCGAGTCGCCTTCATCAACTAACGCGGGGAAACCAATAAAATCCTGTCCCTTTTGTATGAAGGCGTAAGTTTCAGGTAAATCTTCAAATGCCCATTGAATACAGCCTGTGTAATTCAATTCATCGGCGGCGATTTGGTCAAAACTGTCGCCTGCTTCAATCGCGTATTTTGCCTGTAATTTTTTTAAATCGCGTCCGTAATCCAGTAATTTTCCCTCTTCCACAATACGAAAATTCATTTTTAAATGCTCAGGCAAACTGTCCATCGCCCACGCATTTAAGGGGATGGCTTCACCTGTTAATTTACGCAGGCGATACCCTAACCATTCTTGCACCGTGCCTTTAAAATCGGGTTCTATTTCTAAACAGCGTTTCACAGTTTCAGGCACGGGGACAAAATGTTTGCGAATCTGTTTCGGCAAGGATTTAATCATGGCGATACATTTTTCTTCCAGCATTCCCAATACCAGCCAATCAAAGGGAGCTGTTGATAATTGGTTGAGTTGATGCACGGGAATAATCGCGGTCACGCCGTCTTCATTGTGGCCGGGTTCAAAACGGTATTGCAGTGGAATAGTTAGCGTGCCGATTTTTTTACTGTCAGGATAGTCCCAGTCATTGACGGGATTCTCTTGTTCACGGGTTAAATCATCCTTTGTTAAAAATAACAATTTCGGATTTTCGCGTTCTACCGTTTTGCGCCAAGTGTCTAGCGTGACACCGCTGAATACATCGGCGGGCAACAGCTTGTCATAAAAGCTATAAAGCCATTGCTCATCTTCCACCAAATCGACACGCCGACCTTTGTGCTGAATCATGCCGACTTCTTCCAGCAATTTTTGATTGGCAACATAAAATGGCGCGTTGCTGTGATAATCGTGATCCACTAAGGCGGATTGAATAAACATCTCGCGGGCAGTTTTGGCATCAACGTGGTCGTAAGGAATTTTTCGCCCAGTTTGCAAGGTCAAACCGTATAACAACGTGCGTTGTGACACCATACAACGTGCGCCTTTTTTCTCCCAATGTGGGTCAAAATAGTTGTGTTTGACTAAATGCGTGGCAACTGCTTCTATCCATTCGGGTTCTATTTTCGCCACGGTTCGGGCATAGACTTTGCTGGTTTCGACTTGCTCAGCCGCCATTATCCATTTGGGTTTGGCTTTGTGTTGCCCTGAGCCAGGGAAGATGAAGAATTTTAAACCCCGCGCACCGATGTATTCGTATTGTTCATGGCGAAAACCGATATTCGATAACAGCCCTGTTAATAACGCTCTATGCACATTTTCATAAGCCGCCTCAGTGGTGTTGAGCGGCATTTTTAAATCGCCTTTCATCACCTGCATAATCTGCGAGTGAATATCAAACCACTCACGCATTCTCATGTAAGACAGAAAATTATCGGTACAGTATTTACGCAGTTTGCTATTGGATAAATGCTTTTTCTGCACCTCAAAGGTGTTCCAGATGTTTAACAGCGTCAAAAAATCCGATTCAGGATGACGAAAGGCAACGTGTTTCGCGTCCGCTTGCTGCATTTTATCGGCAGGTTTTTCGCGTGGGTCTTGAACGCTTAACGCCGACACGATAATCGACACTTCGGTCAAACAACCTTCGTCATGTGCTGCCAATAACATTCGCGCCAGCTTGGGATCAGTCGGAAATTGCGCCAATTTCGCGCCTGTTTCGGTCAGCTTGCCCGCTTTATCCAGTGCGTTGACTTCGTGCAGCATGGTTTTACCGTCACGAATCATCTTGTCTTCGGGCGGTTCAAGAAAGGGGAAATCTTCAATATCGCCCAATTTCAACGCTGTCATTTGCAAAATAACCGCTGATAAATTGGTGCGCATGATTTCAGGTTCAGTGAATTCTGGACGCGCTTCATAATCTTCGCGGGAATACAGACGAATACAAATCCCTTCGGCAACCCGTCCACACCGACCTGCACGTTGATTCGCGCTGGATTGAGAAATGCGTTCTATCGGCAGCCGTTGGATTTTACTGCGATGACTGTAGCGGCTGATACGCGCATGACCCGTATCAATCACGGCACGAATTCCCGGAACAGTTAAAGAGGTTTCCGCAACATTGGTCGCTAATACAATGCGAATTTTGCCGCCTTTGGGATTAAACACCCGCTCTTGCTCACTGACACTGAGTTTAGAATACAGCGGTAGAATTTCGTATTGATTGGGATGGTGTTTTTTTAACGAATCAGTGGTTTCTCTTATTTCGCGCTCGCCGCTTAAGAAAATCAAAATATCGCCGCGCAAATCTCGATACAGTTCATCGACTGCGTCAAGTATGGCGTGTTGTAATTCATCCCCTGTTTCGTCATCTTCTTCAGTTTCGCGTTCAATTGGACGATAACGCATTTCCACAGGATAAGTACGCCCTGAAACTTCAATAATCGGCGCGTTATTAAAATGCGTGGAAAAACGTTCAGGGTCAATGGTTGCAGAAGTAATGATGAGTTTTAAATCAGGACGTTTCGGTAACAACCATTTCATATAACCCAGCAGAAAATCAATATTTAAACTGCGCTCGTGCGCTTCATCAATAATGATGGTGTCGTATTGATTGAGGTAAGGATCATTTTGTGATTCGGCGAGTAAAATCCCGTCGGTCATCAATTTAACTAAGGATTCTGCGTGGGTTTTATCGTTAAAACGAATTTTATAACCCACCGATTTACCCAGTGGTTCGCCTAATTCTTCGGCGATTCTATCGGCAACGGTACGCGCGGCAATGCGTCGCGGTTGTGTGTGCCCAATCAAACCTGCCGCGCCACGTCCGATGGATAAGCAAATTTTGGGTAACTGGGTGGTTTTCCCTGAGCCTGTTTCGCCGCACAGAATCAGCACTTGATTGTTTTTAATTAGCTCCGCGATGTCGTCTTTTTTACCCGTGACGGGTAAATCGGGGAAGTTTAATACTGGAATACTGGCAAGACGTTTATTGCGTAACGCCACAGATTTTTCCACACGTTGGGCGAAGGAATTTAAGGCTTCAAGCGAGTCTTTGCCCTTTTTCACTTCACTATTCAAGCGGTCTAACTGACGTTTTAAATGAGGTCTGTCTTGATTAAGACACAGCGGTAATTGTTGGCTAAGTTGTTTAATTAAATCGGAAGCAGTCATGCGGCGGGGGAATAAAATAAGGGCATTATACGCTATAGCGCGTTTTGAAAACGATACTATAAAACACGGCTTTTCCTTGCTCTTAGTTATCTCTCATGTTAAAAAGAAATAGAGGCAAGTGTGCTATTGGAAAGATAGCTGCTTTTATAATAATAATAAAATAACGCATTCACTTTAACTTTAAATGGGCTACAGCCATTATGAATCATCGATTTAATAAAAATATTCTCATTACTATTACGTTATGTTTGACGCATCCTTGTTACGCGGATATTGATACCGTGCCATCCGTTATTAGTGATAACAGTATCGATGAATTTCGTGCTAGAGCGCAGAATCCACTGTCTCCGCATTACAGCATACCGCTTAACTATGTTTATCATGATGCGGGTAATGGCAGTGTATCAATCGGTAGCATACAGCCTATTATTCCAATTTCATTAGGCTCTTGGAATGTGATTAATCAGCTTTCATTAAACTTTATCGGTACGTCTGGCGGTGTGCATGGTATTGCGGAACTACCTGAACCTTATTTCGGCTCAGGGGCTACGGGTCTAGGTGATACAACTTTTACATCGCTGTTTTCACCTGTGAGTTCTGATAATTTTAGTTGGGGGTTCGGGCCGACTTTCGTGTTTCCATCGGATACGCTTTTTACAAGCATAGAAGACCGACGGTCACGGCAATTGGGTAGTGGAAAGTTCAGTATTGGCCCTAGTGCTATGATGGTGAAGCAATCTGAACTGTGGACGCTGGGACTTAATGTCAAACAAATTTGGTCGGTGCTTGGTAATGATAGTCGCCACAGTGTCAGTCAAATGGAACTAAAGCCCTTTGTTAATTACAACTTGGCAAATGGTTGGTATTTGGCTTCTGATATGAATATGGTTGCCAATTGGAATAATAGCCAACCTTGGACTGTGCCTATTGGCGGCGGTGTCGGTAAGGTGTTTGATATTGGCAACCAAAAAGTAAATACCCGCGTAGAAAGTTATTACAACGCAGTCAAACCTAATCAAGCACCTGATTGGTCTGCGGGTATGACGGTACAGCTTTTGATTCCCTAATAAATAAGCTAGGCGCGTGTCAATTTCAAATCCATTCTAAACGGTATAAATCGGGACGGCGATTAGCAAAATTACGCGCCGCACCGCGTGTCCGCACTTGTTTTAATAAATCCAAATTAACATCGGCAATTAAGGTCATTTCGGTATTGGGCGTGGCTTCAGCCAAAATAGCATCGTGAGGAAAGGAAAAATCACTGGGGCTAAAAATTGCGGATTGCGAGTATTGAATATCCATATTTTCCGCATTAGGTAAATTACCGACACTGCCCGTAATTGCCACAAAACATTCATTTTCAATGGCGCGGGCTTGTGAGCAGTAACGCACGCGCAAATAGGCATTTTTAGTATCTGTCCAGAAGGGGACAAACAAAATTTGCGCCCCTTGCATGGTTGCTAATCGTGCGAGTTCTGGGAATTCAGAGTCAAAACAAATTAGAATCGCAATTTTGCCACAATCGGTATCAAACACTTTCAGTGCGTCACCGCCTTGTACACCCCAACAACTGACTTCATCTGGGGTGACGTGAATTTTATATTGCGCTTCAAACGTGCCATCACGGCGTAACAACCATGAGACGTTATAAAGTTCGTGGTTACTGTATTCAGGCAGTGAGCCAGCAATGATGTTGATGTTATAGGACATTGCCATTTCCAACAGCCCATTGCGAATAGCACTACTAAAGCCAGCCAAAGAGCGAATGGCTTCGGGCGGACTGTTATCATTAAATAAGCCCATGAGCGGCGCACTCATGTATTCAGGAAATAATACAAAATCCGCGTGATAACCTGCAAGAGCATCAATAAAAAATTCCGCGTGTTTTAACAATTCTTCAACACTGCTCATCGTGCGCATTTGCCATTGCACTACACCTAAACGCACCACACTTTTATCAGCACCAATAGTCGGTGCTTTTTCGACATAATCCAGATTCACCCATTCCAATAGCGTTGCATAGCCCAGAGAATCCTCATCGGCAGGCAAATACCCTGTCAATAATTTGCGAACATGAAAACCATTAGACAGTTGAAAGGACAATACGGGATCAAAAATTTCCCGATTTTTAACTTCTTCAATGTAACGCACGGGGGTGAAGTTATCGGCATACTTTGAATAACCTGGAATACGTCCACCTGCAATAAAGCGGCGTAGATTAAAACGGCGACACAATTCTTTACGCGCATCATAAAGCCTGCGCCCTAAGCGTAAGCCGCGATACTTGGGATGCACGAAAATATCCACACCGTAAAGGGTATCGCCTGCTGGGTCGTGATGCGTCAAATAACCGTCGCCCGTAATTTGTGAGTAAGTATGGCTATCACCAAAACGCGCATAATCAACAATCATGCTTAACGCTGCCGCGACCATCACGCCATTGTCTTCAATAACAATTTGCCCTTCTGAAAAGCGAGTTATTTGCGACAGATATTGTTCTTTTTTCCACGCACCACCTAAGTTACCGTAGACTTGATTCATTAAGACGGCAAGGTTGTCGTAGTCTTCAATGGTGAGATGACGCAGCAATAGTTTGTGTTTTTTGTTTTTTGGCATTTTCATTTTAGTAACTTCAATTGGGCAACTTTATAGGCTTATTTTTTACAACTTGTCAGTATAACCACATTTTTTGACACTGGTGTTACAGTGTAATGGGATTGTTCTTGCATTATGAATTTCGCACTAACCGAAGATGGTAATAACTGGTTTTTCCGTACCAATAGGCACTGCCACCATAAAAATAAACTGCCCACGCAGAATGGTCAACATTAATAAGGGGTGTGGAAGACCAAAAGAAAGCCAATGGCGTGGCAGGGAACATGGCATGATTGATGGCAGGTTTTTTGCCACGCTCAATTAGGGTTTTTAATTCATCAATAGTGGGTACGCGCCAATCTTGATAACCCGCAAAGCCACCTGATTGATTGAAGCTATCAATCGCATTAACTGCTTCTTGCCAAGTGTATCGTTTCGCTTCGATTAGGTTAGTCTTACCATCCCATACTTGCCCCAACGCGAAACGCATCCACTGTAAATTGGTTTGTGTGTCTACAATCGTGTCGTCACCTTGATCTGAATAGCGATGGGCAGCCAAGTTTTGTATCACAATGGATTTTTTAGGGGGCGGTGGTGTTGGCGCGTGGGTAGGTTTGACTGGATGGGGTTTGGTAGCCAGTGGCTTTGGATGCGGGAATTTATTGGTTAAACCCAGTACGACTACCCAACTGCCCACCGCCCATTTTGCTGCGTGTAAGTCGAGACCATAGTCTTCATGCAGTTGTTTGGTTAAGCGGGCGGCGACTATTTCATAAGGTAGGTGTTTGTTGTTTTGCAGTGCTTCAATGACTCCTTCGCGGGCAGCTTGGACGCACAAAAAAACTTCACGCTTGTATTGTCCTTGGGTGTAATCTTTAAGCAGTGATTCTAATCGTCGCAAATCTTTGGCAATATCAATACCGTAGTCATTAATCACTTGGAATAAGTGCTGTCGAGCTTGATTGTTCATGATGAATAAAGGGCAGGGGTTTGAGTGATTAATTAGCGCACCAGACGCGTATATTTCATGTCATGCGCAAGAGCTGTTCCAAAAGAATAATGGGCATTGAAACGGTTAAAGTTGACGGTATAAAAACGTTTATTTGTTGATCCTGTTAGGTCGGGGGTGCTTTCTGTTATCGTCCAAAACCGACCGTCAGGCGTATTGGGAAATACTTTTGCATCGATGACTTGAGAGCCAGTTTCTCTGATACTGCTTAACTCATCCCAAGTGGGAATGCGCCAATCTGAATAGCCGCAGTTAATCGTTCCGTTGCTATTCAACTGGGTAACTGCGTTCAGAGCATCTTGTAGATTATATTCAATGGCTCTGCCTTCACAGGTTCTGCCATTCCAATATTGCCCCAGTGAAAAGCGTGTCCATTGTAATCCTGTACGACTATCAGTCACCGTGCCATTGCCATTGTTAATATAATATTGCCAACCAATCAATTTTTTAAGCCAAGAGAGACCATCCTCAATAATCAACGTCAAATCATTATCACCTAAAGAGACCGATTGTGGTTTCGTAGGTGGGCTAGTTGATGATGAATTATCTATGCCTGTTGATACGGGCGTTGCCAGTGGAGTTTGTGTTGGTAAAGGCGAAGCCAAGGGTACGACGGGAATTATGGCGGGGGTTACATGGAATTGAACAGCTAAATCAAGTGCGGCACACCATGTTTCTATTGTCCAGTTTGCCGCTAGTACATCAAATCCGCAATCGTCTTGCAGTTGTTTAATGAGGCGGGCAGACAGTGTGTCCAACGGTAAATGCTGATTATTTTGCAAGTCACTGACAACGCCTTCACGCGCCGCTTGGACGCATAAAAAAATTTCTCGCTTAAATTGCCCGCGTGCGTAGTCTTTAAACAGTGCATTGAGTTTCTGTGGATCGTCAGCAAGGTCGATACCGTAATCACGAATCAGTCGAATCAAGAGTTGTCTAGCTTGGTCGTTCATGTTCGTCGATGAATAATTAATCGGTTTAATGTAAATTAAGCCTGATTATAAATTAATACGACACGCCTGTAGTCATTATAATGGCGAATAAAATTAGCTTGGATGATAAGTGCGTGGCAATAAGTTTGTGTGTATTTAGGAGTGCAAGCTCCGCTTGCAAGTCAGGCAAAGCCTGACCTCCAACGTTATGAATATATCCTTACTTGTTGCTAAGAACTTATGAATGAAAATGAAACATAGTCTCTTTTTCTTCAAGCATAAAAAAAGGGTTATCAAGTGATAACCCTTTCATTTTATGGCGTCCCCAAGGGGGTTCGAACCCCTGTTACCGCCGTGAAAGGGCAGTGTCCTAGGCCGCTAGACGATGGGGACTAAACTGGTTTAGTCCGACCTTCAATCAATTCGTGGAATTGAAAGAGCTTAACTACAAACTGGATAAAATAGTGGCGTCCCCAAGGGGGTTCGAACCCCTGTTACCGCCGTGAAAGGGCAGTGTCCTAGGCCGCTAGACGATGGGGACCTAAAACTATTTTTAAAACTTTTTTACTTTTTTGGTGGAGCCAAGCGGAATCGAACCGCTGACCTCAACACTGCCAGTGTTGCGCTCTACCAATTGAGCTATGGCCCCGCTGTAAAGAGAGCGAATTTTACAGGATTTACCGATTATGTCTACTACTAATTTACACTTTTGATGTGTTCAATCGCTTTTTGTAGCCGATTTAGGGTCTTTTCTTTGCCAAGTAACGATAAAGTAACATCAATTGCAGGTGAAACAGCAGAGCCACAGACCGCAACTCGTAAGGGCTGCGCGACTTTTCCTAAACCTAATGATAAGGTTTCAGCAACATTCAGCACAATGTGATGCAAAATTTCACCATTCCAATAAGTGACGGCAGAAAATTCCTCATACAGTTTTGCTAACACCTCATCTGAACCTTGAGTAAAATTCTTTTTCGCAGCTTTTTCATCGTAACACTCAAAGTCTTTATAGAAATAAATGCTAGCCGCAGCCATTTCTACTAAGGTTTTACAACGTTCACGCTGCGCTTTAACCACTTCAATCAATTCAGGCCCTTCGGTCGGATCAATGCCCAACTGCCCAATGTGCCAGCTTAAATGCCGCGCAACGTGCGCAGGGTCACTGTGCATGATGTAATGATGATTCAGCCATAACAGCTTTTCCATATTAAATGTGGACGCTGAACCATTGACATTTTCCAGCTCAAAAAATTCAATCATTTCATCAATCGAAAAAATCTCTTGATCGCCATGCGACCAACCTAAACGCACTAAATAATTTAATAATGCTTCAGGCAAATAACCATCATCCCTAAACTGCATGACACTGACCGCGCCATGACGCTTGGATAATCTCGCGCCATCCGCGCCTAAAATCATTGGCAAATGCGCGTATTTAGGCAGTGCTGCACTCAACGCATTAAGAATATTCATTTGCCGTGGTGTATTGTTAATGTGATCGTCACCACGAATGACGTGTGTGACCTGCATATCCATATCATCAACCACCACGGTAAGATTGTAAGTCGGCGTGCCATCACCTCTGGCAATAATCAAATCGTCTAATTCCTTGTTAGCAACCACAATATCGCCTTTCACTAAATCAGGAATAGTGACCACGTCATCGATTGGATTTTTAAAACGCACCACGCGTTCACGTTCATCCTCAGCCTGTAAAGGCAAATGCCGACATTTACCGTTATAACGCGGCTTTTCTTTGTTCGCCATTTGCTCAGTACGCAATTGCTCTAGCTCGTCTTTACTGCAATAACAATAATACGCATCGCCTTGCTCTAATAACTGCTGAATAATTTCTTTGTAACGATCAAAATGGTGAGTTTGATAAAAAGGCCCTTGATCGTATTCCAGCCCAAGCCATGTCATGCCTTGCAAAATGGCATCCACCGATTCTTGCGTGGAACGCTCTAAATCGGTATCTTCAATGCGTAAAATAAATTGACCGCCATGTTTACGCGCATAAAGCCAAGAAAAAAGCGCGGTGCGCGCACCGCCGACGTGGAGATAACCCGTAGGACTAGGGGCAAAGCGTGTTGTTATACTCATGATATTATTGTCTGATAAATGGTTAGCGTAGTCGCTTGGAATGAATGTTTTTAATAGTAACATCACCCGATAAGACTGACGTTAGGATGGCTTATTATTCCACGCTACACATTAAAGATACATTCGCTATTTAAATTAAATAAGATAGTGCTAGACTTCAATGCAGTCATCGATGCTAAAACAACCGATTTTATCGTGTCGATTTATTAACTTATGGAGCATTTACCATGCGAAAAACTTTTTTAACTGCCATTGTAAGTGCTGTTTTAGTGCTGTCTGGCTGTGCTGTATCAACTACTACGATGAATGTTTTACAAGATGAAACCGTATTTAATCCTGTGACTATTGAAAGCCTAGCACCTTATATTGCGTCGGGTGAGTATGTACAAAGAGCCAATAACTTGTTTATGGTGTTTGATGCGTCAGCATCTGCAACAGAAGATTATGTCGGTGAATCGGGCTACAAAGCCAATAATGAACCGATAAAACTTGAAGTGCAACGAGAAATTCTGCACCGCATGAACAGAACCATTGCCAATTCTGCCCCTGCGTTAAAACTGGCAGATTTTAAAACCAGCATTCGTAGTTTTGGTTATGGAGATTGCAAAGGCTATGGTGATCGCTATACAGACCTACATCAAGCCCCGACTAACTACTCAACAGAAGCCTTTAATCTGGCCACAGAGACTATACGTTGTGCGCATGGTCGTTCAGAGATTGCTGGAACGCTGGGTGTAACAGGCAATGACTTAGCCAGCACAGCGGGCAATATTTCCGTGGTTATTGTCAGTGATTTAATCAGTAACAAACTGAGCAGCAAAGTAAATGACGTGCTGGGCATTACAAACCTTGATTATCCATTAGGTGATGGTGAAGAAGCGATAACAGCCCTAAGAGCTAAATACGGCGACAGATTGTGTGTGTATAACGTCTGGACGGGTGAAGAAAGTGAAAAATTTGACAGTGAGGAAGCGAGCTATTCTAAAAACCCAGAAACGTGTGGTCAACCTAACAGTGTCACCGCTGAAAGGATTGCCACGCCAGAGGGCATGAAAGATTTTATGCGAGCGGTATTATTATCACCTGTTCCTAAACCCGTTAATATAGATTGTTCGCAACTGGATTCGGATGGTGATGGTGTCAATGATTGCGAGGATAAATGCCCTAATACACTAAAAGGCACACCCGTTAATAAATTGGGCTGTTGGATTGTGGATGTGAAATTTGATAATGATCGCAGTGAAATAAAATCACGTTATTTCCCACTACTTGACAAATTGGCGGATGATATTGCCGCAAACTTCTCTAATTTAACCATTGAAGTCCAAGGGCATACCAGTAGCACAGCGTCAGCGGCTTATAACATGAAGTTATCAATCCGTCGTGCCGATGCAGTGGCCAAGTACCTGAACAAACGAATTCATGGCCCACATAAATTGGTTCCGCATGGTTATGGCTTAACGCGTCCTATTGATACCAATGAGACTGCCGCAGGTCGTGCTAACAACCGCAGAGTACAATTAGAAATTCTGCAATAACAGCATAGTACGCTAGACATAAACCCGTCAGGTTGTTAAAACCTGACGGGTTTTTTTATGCGTTAAACCCACCTAATTTAAACTGACCTAACTTATGATAACCATTGAAACCCTCAGAACTAACGCCGCCAAATTTGCCAAAGAATTTGCAGATTCCACTTATGAAATGGGCGACGCACAGGATTTCATGCGGGGTTTATGTGCTATTTTCGGGCTGAATCATCGCCGCTTTGTGTCATTTGAAAAACGGGTTAAAAAACTGGGCAACACACGAGGGCGTATTGATGGCTTTATTCCCAGTTTATTGCTGATTGAAATGAAATCAATGGGCAAGGACTTGGACAAAGCCTACCAGCAAGCCACCGAGTATTTCCACGACTTAAAAAATGAAGAGCTGCCACGCTGTGTATTAATCAGCGACTTTCAAAACCTGCATTTATACGACTTAGACACCCACGCCGAACCGTTAAAAATCAAACTGGCTGACTTACCGCAACACATAGAACAGTTTAAATTTTTAGCGGGTTACGAAAAACTGGCGATTGAAAAGCAAGAACACATCAACAAACTTGCCGCTGAAAAAATGGCGAATCTGCACGATGTCATTAAAGCCACAGGTTATGACGGCAAAGACTTAGAAAATTATCTGGTACGTTTGCTGTTTTGCTTATTTGCCGAAGACACGGGCTTGTTTGGTGAAAACGGCACATTTTTAAATTACCTGCACAACTGGACACGCGCCGATGGTTCTGATTTACACGGCGCGTTAAGTAAATTGTTTGACACCCTCAACAAAGCCGATAACAAACGCTTGAAAAACCTGCCCCAGCATTTAGCCGAGTTTCCCTATATCAACGGCGCGTTATTTGAAGGTGCGTTAGCCGAATGTTATTTTGATGAATCCTCGCGTCAAATGTTAATTGAATGCGCTAATCTGGATTGGAGCGAGATTAGCCCCGCGATTTTCGGTTCATTATTTCAAGCGATTATGCACTTTGATGATGAAGCCGCAAATGCCAACACCAAAAAACGCCGCGAGTTTGGCGCACATTACACCTCTGAGGAAAATATCTTAAAAACTATTAATCCGCTGTTTATGGATGATTTACGCGCTGAATTTGCCAAATGTAAAAAAGCCAGATTAGCTGCGTTTCATCAAAAATTAGCTGGATTGAATTTCTTTGACCCAGCCTGTGGGTGCGGTAATTTTTTGATTATTGCGTATCGTGAATTGCGCTTGTTGGAATTGGAAGTGATTAAAGCGCAATGGGGCAAATCACTGACCGCGCAAATCAATGTTGATACCCTAATTTTGTGTAACGTGCATCAATTTCACGGCATAGACATTGATGAAAGCGCGGTGCATATTGCGACACTGGCAATGTGGCTAGTCGATCATCAAATGAATTTAAAAGTGCAGGAATTAGGGCTGTATTACAACCGTATTCCATTAGTGAAAAAAGCCAATATTGTGTGTGCGAATGCCTTGCAGATTGATTGGGAAATAGTGCTTGATCCCAAAGAATGTAGTTTTATTATGGGCAATCCGCCGTTTGTGGGTTATAGCTATCAAACCAAAGCCCAAAAAGAAGATTTAGCGTTAGTTTTTCACGGCATGAAAGGCGCGGGGGTGTTGGATTTAGTCGCCGCGTGGCATATTAAAGCCGCTCGTTATATTCAAGCGAATAAAGCGATTCCTGTTGCGTTTGTGTCCACCAACAGCTTAACGCAAGGCGAACAAGTGGCGATTTTATGGACGGAATTATTAAAGCTCAACATCAAACTGCATTTTGCCCATCGAACCTTTCAATGGAACAACGAAGGGCGAGGCGTAGCGGCGGTGCATTGTGTGATTATGGGGTTTCATTTAGGAGACAGGGATGTTATCCCTTCAAGGGATAACATCCCTAAAACGTGCCAACTGTTTGATTATGGCGACAACATCAAAGGCGAACCCATTGAAATTAAAGCCACGCAAATTAATCCGTATTTAGTGGACGCACCAACGGTATTAATTGATAAACGCCGTAAGCCGTTAAATCCTAACGTACCTGAAATGACCAAAGGTAGCCAACCTACCGATGGCGGATATTTATTGTTATCTCAAGAAGAAGCAGACGCTATTCGCCAAAACGACCCGATTGCAACCAAATACATCCGCCGATTTTTAGGCGCGGAAGAATTTATAAATAATATTCCGCGTTATTGCTTATGGCTAACAGGCAGCACAACCAACGACCGTATTAACTCACCTGAAATCAAAAAACGTATGGAACTTGTCAAAGTTATGCGCTTAGCCAGTACAAAAGTACCCACGCAAAAACTAGCAGAAACGTCGTATTTGTTTGGTGAAATTCGCCAAACCGACCAGCCCTATTTGTTAATCCCAAGCGTTTCATCTGAACAACGAAAATTTGTTCCTATCGGTTATTTTCCATCAACGGTTATTGCCAGTAACTTGGTGTTTATGTTGCCCAACGCCAGCCTTTACGACTTTGGCTTATTATCTTCAACCTTTCATAATGCGTGGATGCGAACTGTTTGCGGACGACTAAAAAGCGATTACCGTTATTCAAACACCATCGTTTATAACAACTTCCCATTCCCTGAAAAAGTAACGACTGCTCAAAAAACCAAAATCGAAACCGCCGCACAACAGATTTTAGACGCACGAACAGCCGAAGAAAAGTTATGTACTGAGCAAGGGCAAAAATACTCACTTGCCACGCTATACGCCGCTGGCAATATGCCCGCTGATTTACTCAAAGCCCACAACGCCCTCGATAAAGCCGTTGATGCTGCTTACGCTTACAAAGGTGGCAAAGACGATACAGCACGCGTCGCATTTTTGTTTGAACGCTATCAACAACTCACCGCGCCACTCATGGAAACAGAGAAAGCAAAGAAACCTAGAAAAGTTCGGAGTCCAAGGCAAGACTTGGGCTTTTAAAAACGTCCAAAACGTGTTTTGGACTCCTGATAATAGTGCGGTGATGTTTGTCGAAAACGAACGGTTTTACTACCTGAATGATATTAAAAAAGCCCAGCGTTTAAAAAACGCTGGGCTTTAAGTTTAACGACGGACTAGAGCTAACCGTCAATAAAATGATTACAAAACCGTTCGCACTGAGCTTGTCGAAGTGTGAATGTGGTTCGACAAGCTCACCACGAACGGCATCATTTTATTGTACGTTAGCTCTATCAGTGATTATTAGTTACGCATAATACTGATGCCTTTTAATAGGTTCAGTGCTTCATGAAGCGGATAATCTTTGGTATCGACAACCGCTTTACCTAGGTCGTCTTTTTTATCATCAGTCGATTCATCATCTTTGTTGGAATCGTCTGGTTGTTTATCCTCTGTCGGTTTTTCTTTATCGATTTCATCTTTTTTGTCATCATTGGTTTTAATTTTTTCCAAATGATGTGATAAATCGGCTTCTTTAATGGGCTTAAAGTCATTTTTATCTTTGTCTAACGCTTCCAGTTTCATCTGTGTTAAAACAAGATCTGGTTCAATGCCTTTGGCTTGAATGGAGCGACCTGAAGGCGTGAAGTAACGGGCAGTCGTCATTTTAATAGCTGAACCCGTGTTAGTCGGTAATATGGTTTGCACTGAGCCTTTACCGAATGACTTTTCGCCCATAATAATGGCACGTTTTGAGTCTTGTAACGCGCCCGCGACAATTTCTGAAGCCGACGCAGACCCAGAATTAATTAACACGACTATCGGCGCACCATTGATAAGATCATCGGGTGCGGCAGTAAAGCGCATTTGTGAGTTGGCTATGCGTCCTTCTGTGTAGACGATTAGCCCACTTTTCATAAAGGCATCACTGACTTCAACAGCCGCATTTAACACGCCACCTGGATTGTTGCGTAAATCCAGTACCAAGCCTTTTAAATCACCGCCATTTTCTTTTTTCAACGCTGCCAAGGTTTCTTTCAAGCCTTCGCCCGTACCTGATTGAAAACTACTGATACGCACATAGGCATAGCCTTTTTCTAACAGCCGACTCTTGACACTTTTAACTTTGATAATAGCGCGAGTGAGTGTTATTTTTAGCGGCTTATCCGCACCTTCACGCACCACGAGCAGCTCTATTTTGCTACCCGCTTCACCCCTCATGTGCTTAACTGCTTCGGTGAGTGTCATGCCTTTTACTGGCTTATCATCGAGCTTAATAATAAGGTCACCTGCTTTGATACCTGCTTTGTAGGCGGGGGTATCATCAATCGGTGAAACGACTTTAATGAAGCCATTTTCCATAGTGACTTCAATACCTAGACCACCAAACTGCCCCGATGTGCCTTCTTTTAGTTCTTGATATTCCTCAGTATCTAAGTAAGCGGAGTGCGGATCAAGCCCACTCAACATACCTTTAACGGCATCTTCAAGTAGTTTTTTGTCCGACACAGGCTCTACATAGTCCTTTTTGATGCGCCCAAAAATTTCGGTAAATGTCCGCAAATCTTCGTAAGGTATTGCTTCTGCGGTGGCGGGTACGGGCGCAACAGCGGGCGCATCATCTTTTTCAGCAAGGACACTGCCGCAGATGCCCATAAACGCGCCCAGCATAATTCCTAGGGATAAAATTAAAATATTTTTCTTTTTTAGCATGTGCCTTAAAACCCCAAATCCTCAATTTCTTAAAATATAGTATGTAACGACTCACTCACTTGAGTGTGGTTTTTTGATACACCACTCAAGCGGATCAATCGGCAACCCTTGTTTGCGTATTGCAAAATATAACCCCGACTGCTTACGTCCACCACTTTTTCCCACGGAAGCAATCACGTCACCTGCTTCGACCAAATCGCCCATTTTTTTGTATAGACTTTGGTTAAAACCATGAACTGTCATGTAACCTTGACCATGATCAATGATAATCAATGAGCCGTAACCTTGTAGCGGATCTGCATAAGCAACTTTGCCTTTAGCCACTGCTTTGACTTCCACGCCTTCATCGGCATTAATTAATACACCATCCCATAAGCCTTTGGCTCGCGCACTGCCAAATTTGTGTACCGCACCATTGACGGGCCAAGGTAATTGATTTTTAAGTGATATAAAATCGCTGTCAATTGGCGGCGTAGCGTTAGCTATTGCTTTTGCTTTTGTTGGTTCATCCTGTAACTCAGATTGACCACCTGCCAGTGCGTCTTTTTCGTCTTGTAATTGTCGAATTAAACCTCTTAGCTTATTTTCGCTTTCTTTTAAGTCTTTTAACTGTTGTTGATGAGACGAAAAATCACGCAATAATTGCTTGAGCAGTAAGTTTCTTTGTTTTTTAACCTCATCAAAAACAGCTTGTTCTGTTTGTTTTTGTTCGAGACTTTTTTCTAGTTGTGCGGTTTCGGTGTCTTTTTGTTTGTCTAGCTGACCTTGACGCTGAATAATACTTTTAATATCACTCAGTTTTTTTAACCGTGCTTTGTTTAGGTAATTGTAATATAGCATCATTCGACTAGATAACACGGGGTCTTGTTGATTTAGCATAACTTTTAGCTTTTCTTTTCTCCCCATTGCATAAGCGGCTTTTATTTGTGCTGCTAATTCCTTGCTTTGTTTATCTATTTCAGCTTGATAAATAATCCTATCCTGTTGGTTTTTTCCTAAATTTTGCCGCGCTTGTTCGATTTGTGCTTGCAAAGTTTTTAAAATAGCGGCAGTTTCACCGTAGCGTTTTTCAACCTCTGCCAAACGACTTTGTAAGTCAATTTTTTTTAGTTCAATGCTTTGCATCGCTTGTTTGGCAACGTCAATCTCGACTTGGGTTTCGGTTAATTCATTATTTTTGTCTGACAGTTCAGCCCGCCCCTCATTGATAGAGAGGCTAAGCAATAGACAAAAAATTAGCTTTTTTTCATTCACAAATAAGCGATTTGCCTGTCATTTCAATGGGTTTTTCGACACCTAAAATGTCCAACATCGTTGGTGCTAAATCCGCTAAGCTACCGCCTTCAGCGAGTGGACGGTCGCCGCAGACATAAACTAACGGTACTGGATTAGTGGTATGTGCGGTATGTGGTTGCCCTGTGGTTTTATCAACCAGTTGTTCAATATTGCCGTGATCTGCTGTCAATAATAGTTGTCCGCCAACGCTTTTCAATGCCTCAACAATACGTTGCAATGCTGCATCTACCGCTTCCACTGCGAGTATCGCCGCTGGTATGATGCCCGTATGACCGACCATATCGCAATTGGCATAATTGCAGATAATGACATCATATTTTCCACCCGTAATAGCAGCGACTAGATGATCTGTGACTTCAGCGGCGTTCATTTCGGGCTGTAAATCGTAGGTTCTAACTTGGGGAGAAGGCACTAAAATACGATCTTCACCTTCAAAAGGCGTTTCTATGCCACCATTAAGGAAGAAAGTAACGTGTGCGTATTTCTCAGTCTCGGCAAGTCTTAATTGCGTCATGCCGACATTGGCTAACACTTCGCCTAGACCATTTTTCATATCAGTCGATGGAAATGCTACCTCATAATCATAATCTTGATGGTATTCGGTTAGGGTACAAAAATAACCTTGATGTGGCGCGTGGTTTCTTTCAAAGCCAGTAAAATCTGTTGCTGTGATGGCTTGTGAAATTTCACGCGCACGGTCAGCACGAAAATTCATAAATACCACTGAATCTTGCGGGTCTAATGCGACAGCGTGTTGAATAATCGTTGGCAATACAAATTCATCGGTTTCGCCTCGGCTGTAGGCAGATTCCAAGGCTTGTTGCGCGGAATCAGCACTAAACTCTGCTTCACCTTTGGCAATTAGATTGTAGAATTTTTGCACGCGATCCCAACGATTGTCTCTGTCCATTGCATAAAAACGCCCTGTGATTGAGGCAATGCGTCCGACACCCAATGCCGCAAATGTGGCATCCAATAAATCGATAGAAGAACTCGCGCTTTTAGGGGGTACATCACGACCATCCAAAAAGGCGTGTAAATAGATGTTAGTCAAACCGCGTTTAGCCGCTAACTCGACCATGGCCACAATTTGTTCTTCATGGCTATGCACACCACCCGCAGACAACAAGCCCATGATATGCAAGGCTTTGTCGTTGGCTTTAGCCAAGTCTACCGCACGGCACAGCACCGAATTGCTATAAAAACTGCCGTCTTTGATGGCATCATTGACTTTAGAAAAATCCTGCGGCACATAACGACCTGCGCCGATATGCGTATGACCGACTTCTGAATTACCCATTTGATCGCCAGGCAAACCCACCGAATGACCTGAACAATCCAATAATGTCATGGGATAATCTTTTTGTAACTGATCCCAACAAGGTGTATTTGCCATCGCAATAGCATTGCTTTCTGTTTCCAGTGTATAACCGAATCCATCAAGGATTAGCAACACCAACGGTTTTGGTCTATTCGACATTCATTTCTCCAAAAACTAAAAAAGTCCGCGCAATGGCGCGAACATAACTCAATTGATTTACACTGTGATAGCATTATCCATTACCCAAAATAATTAAAAATAAGGTATCATTTTGTTAGATTTGCTGGCTTTTTGTATTTTTACAAGAAAGCAAACTTGCCCGTTCAGGCTACTATTATACCTGAACTTCAGTGTAGTAGGATCGGTAGAAAACAGTGAAATCCATCATGTATGTGAATTATTTATGATTGATTTCGGCTAGACTCTACCCGTTTACTGGGCTTTATTTAGCATTCCTAAAAGTTCACCGTTAACCACTTGAAAATCCAGTTGCGATTTATGCTTTGGCAACAATTTGTAACTATGGATTAATTTTGAAATTGAATACCATTAACCCATAGCACACAGTATTTATAATGACAATTAAAGACCCGCACGTTTTGTATAATGACGCTGATATAACTAAAGCGGCTCGCTGCTTAAAAGCCATGTCACATCCATTACGCTTAAAAATATTATGTCTGCTTGGTAATCGATCGATTAGCGTGCAAGACATTGTTGAACAAGTGGGTACGAGTCAAAGTAATATTTCGCAACATCTGTCTATTCTTAAAGAAAAAAATATTCTTGGTTGTAAAAAAGAAGCCAACCGTGTTTATTACTTTATTGATGATGAACGGATGCTTAAACTCATTGAAATGATGCGTGATGTCTTTTGTTCTGCGCATTAATTTATTTTTACCCTTCACTTAACACACTATAACCTTACCCAATATGGATCGATACATAGAGTTTATTTTAAATCACTACATCTTGGCACTCGCTCTCGCCGTTGTTACTTATTTGTTAATACAAGAAGTATTCGACAGCGTATTTAATAAATCACGCGCTATTTCGCCGTTATTAGCCGTTGCTAAAATGAATGACAGTGAAACCCTTATCATTGATGTCCGCGAAGCACCTGATTTTGTGGTCAGCCATATTGAGCAAGCGACCAACGCACCACTGAGCAAATTACCTGAATTATTGCCTTCATTAGCAGAACAAAAAACCAAACCGTTACTCATTATTTGCCAAAACGGCACACGCTCTGCCTCAGCGGCTAAGCTACTCACTAAAGCAGGTTTTGAGCAGCTTTTCGTTATTACAGGTGGCATGACCGCGTGGGAAAATGATTATAAATTACCCGTAAAAATGTCCAGTAAACACAAAAAATAACCTAACCCTCCCTTTTATTAACCCATTAAAATAGGAAACACGTCATCATGGCTGAAGAAACTAACGCAGTAGAAAAACAATTCTCTATTCAAAAGATTTACACCAAAGATATGTCATTTGAAACACCAAACTCACCTAAAATATTTACGGAGACGTGGGAACCTTCTGTCGATTTCAACTTAGGTTCTCATGTTGAGCCGTTAGAAAACGCGTTCTTTGAAATAGTCCTCACCATTACTATCACTGTTAAAAATAAAGACACCGTTGCTTATTTAGTGGAAGTTAACCAAGCAGGTATTTTTGCGTTAGGTGGTTTTACTGATGAAGAAATGGGACCAATGGTCGGTAGTTTCTGCCCTAATATCTTATTCCCTTATGCAAGAGAAGCGGTTTCTGATTTGATTGTCAGAGGTGGTTTTCCACAACTGTTATTAGCACCTGTCAATTTTGATGCCTTATATGCACAACATTTACAACAAGCACCTAGTTCAAACACCATCAATTAAATGCCTTTGATGACTAAAAAAATAGCATTATTAGGTGCAGGTTCTTGGGGAACAGCACTTGCTATTCTGGCAGCCAGAAATGGTTGCCAAGTGCTATTATGGGGACATAATCCAGAGCACATTGCTGCCTTAGCACGCGATCGAGAAAACAAACACTATCTATCTGGTTTGGGATTTCCCGATAACTTGAAAGTAACCGCTGATTTAGCAGAAGTTGGGGCGTTCAGCGATATACTGCTAATCTGCTCACCCAGTCACGCATTTAAAGATGTTCTTATCCAGCTAAAACCCCATCTATCCAATCAAGTTAGTATCGCTTGGGCAACCAAAGGGTTTAATCCCGATGATGGCAGTTTGCTTCATGAAGTCGTTGCCAATCTATTTGGGTCACAAACACCTGCCGCCATTTTGTCAGGGCCAACGTTTGCGCGTGAAGTCGCGGCTAATTTACCAACGGCGATTACTATTGCCGCTAATCAGCCTGAATTTGCTTGCCAATTAAGCGAAATGCTACATGGAGGACGGTTTCGCACTTACACCAGCACGGATATTATCGGCGTTGAAGTGGGTGGCGCGGTAAAAAATGTATTGGCAATTGCCGCAGGAATTGCCGATGGCTTGGGTTTTGGGGCGAATACCAGAGCGGCATTGATTACGCGCGGACTGAATGAGATTATTCGTTTAGGTGTACAACTCGGCGGTAAAACAGACACTTTTATGGGCTTAGCAGGTTTGGGTGATTTGTTATTAACCTGCACTGACAACCAATCTCGAAACCGTCGCTTTGGTTTAGCTTTAGGCTTAGGCAAAGACAGAATAGAAGCAATGGCAGAAATTGGTCAAGAAATCGAAGGTGTATCAGCGGCAAAAGAGACTTACCTACTGGCACGAAAATACGGCATTGAAATGCCCATTACTGAACAAACTTACAAAGTATTATACGAAGGCTTAGCACCCTTAACCGCAGTACAAAATCTACTAGCCCGCGAACAAAAATCAGAATCGTAGGGGCAATCCCTTGTGGTTGCCCTCTTGGTGCAACAACGCGCCCGCCTAAACTTACACCAAAAAGTCGAATCTACCGATGCCCACTATCTACGATAATATTGAAAACATCTTAGCCGATGAATTAAAAAATGCTTTTGCAACCGCCTATAAAGCCGACCTTTGTGTCGGCTATTTTAATTTACGCGGTTGGAATAACGTAGCCCATTATATTGATGATTTTAGTGGTGGTGAAAATGCCCAATGTCGATTAATTATTGGAATGCAGCCCACCCCGCAGCAACTAATAAAATCCCATTACAGTAAAATTAAAACCCACAGCATAGATAATCAAACCGCTAAACGCTTACAACGCCAATTAGCCGAAGAATTCAGAACTCAATTAACCCTCGGTTATCCCACCAATACTGACGAAGCCACGCTAAAACAACTTGCTGAGCAATTAAAAGCCGAAAAGCTAACTATTAAATTATTTGTTGCTTATCCGCTTCATGCCAAACTGTATTTAATACATCGCCACGACAAATTCAGCCCGATATTAACGTATTTAGGCAGCAGTAACTTAACGTTTTCTGGCTTAAGTCGTCAAGGCGAACTCAATATTGATGTGCCTGATAAAGATGCTGCCAATAAACTCATGGCTTGGTTTGAAGAACGTTGGGACGATAATTATTGCTTAGATATTAGCCAAGATTTAATTAATATTATCGAAGAAAGCTGGGTAACGCCTAAGCTACCGTATTATATTTATTTAAAAATTGCTTATCACTTATCACAAGAAGCGCGGGATGGTTTAAATGAATTTAAAATACCTGCTAAATTTAAAAATGAATTATTAGACTTTCAACAAAAAGCGGTATTAATCGCCGCGCATTATTTAAATAAACGCAATGGCGTATTAATTGGTGATGTAGTAGGCTTAGGTAAAACCATTACTGCCACCGCATTAATTAAATTATTTGATGATGATTTTGGATTTGAAAGCCTAATTTTATGCCCAAAAAACTTAACCACCATGTGGGAAGATTATAGCCATCGTTATGGTTTACGCAGTGTTAAAGTTTTATCACAAAGCCAAGTTATAAAAATATTGCCCAATTTACGCCGTTATCGTTTAGTTGTTATTGATGAAAGCCATAATTTACGCAATAAAGACGGCAAAATATATAAAGCTATTTATGATTATATCAAACGTAATAACAGCAAAGTCATATTACTGTCAGCCACACCCTATAATAAATCTTACGCCGATTTATCGGGGCAACTTGCTTTATTTATTGATGAACATGAAGACTTAGGTATTAGCCCAGAACGTTATATGCAGGAAATTGGCGGACAAGCCGAATTTATTGCTAAACATCAAACTTCACCGCGTTCCTTGGCTGCATTTAATAAAAGCGATCATCCAGATGATTGGCGTGAACTTATGCGTTTGTATTTAGTGCGCCGTACACGCGGGTTTATTCAAAAGAACTTTTCTCAATTTGATGAACAAAAACAACGTTATTATTTAGAATTTGCGAACGGTACACGCAATTATTTTCCTGAGCGGATTGCCAAAAAAGTCGAATATCCCTTTGATGAAAATAATACTAATGACCCTTATGCACAACTTTATTCTGAAACTATCGTTAAAATTATTGATACCCTGCATTTACCGCGTTATGGCTTATTAGATTATTTAAGCCATGATATAACCATTCAAGCCACACAAGCCGAAGACATTATTATTCAAAATCTAACGCGAGCAGGTAAACGTTTAAAAGGGTTTGCGCGAACTAATTTATTTAAACGCTTAGAAAGTGGTGGCGAAGCATTTTTATTATCTATTTATCGCCATATCATGCGTAATTATGTATTTATCTATGCGTTAAATAAACACTTACCTATTCCCGTAGGACAACAAGAAAGCGCGTTACTCGATAGCTTTATTACCGATGAAAGTGACCTAGAACAAAATGATGATATTAAAATAACTTTTCATAATGATATTAAAAAATATTATCAAGATGCTGGCACTATTTATCACACCCTGCAAGATGATAAAGGAGCTAACTTCAAATGGATTAATAGCGCGTTTTTTATAGACGCGCTAAAAAATAAACTCACCGAAGACAGTATATCACTGCATCAAATATTGAAAAAAGTGCCGCAATGGCATCCTGAACAGGATAGAAAACTACAAGCCTTGAGCGAATTAATCACTGTTAAACACGCACACGAAAAACTGCTAATTTTTACCCAATTTTCTGACACGGCAGATTATTTATATCGCTATTTTAAAAACAATAACATTGCTTCATTAGCGTGTGTTACGGGTAAAAATGCTAACCCAACTGATATAGCGCGTTGTTTTAGCCCGATTAGTAATAAGCATGAAATACAGCCAGAAAATGAACACCGTGTATTAATTACTACCGATGTATTAAGTGAAGGTCAGAATTTACAAGATGCCCATATTATTGTTAATTATGATTTACCGTGGGCAATTATTCGCTTAATTCAACGTGCAGGACGAGTAGATAGAATAGGGCAACAAGCAGATACTATTTTATGTTATTCATTTTTACCGGAAGACGGCATTGAAAAAATCATTAATTTACGCAATCGTTTAATGCAGCGTATTGAACAAAACGCCGATGTCGTTGGCTCAGATGAACGCTTTTTTGAAGGCGATCCCATTAATATTCATGATTTATACAGCGAAAAAAACGGCATATTGAATGAGCAGGAAGATAAAGAAATTGATTTACCGTCTTATGCCTTGCAAATTTGGAATGCAGCCACGAATGCAAATCCAGCATTAAAAACACTTATTCCTAAATTACCCGATGTTATTTATAGCAGTAAAGCCGCTAGCGATAAAATAAAAACGGGGGTAATTGTGTATGCTAAAACTAGCAATGACAATGACGTATTAACGTGGTTAGATAACAACGGAAATATTATCACACAATCGCAATTTTCTATTTTAAATGCGGCGGCGTGTTCAATTAATACTCCGATAACAAACCGCGCTGATAGTCACCATGATTTAATTGAACAAAGCATGGATAATATTCATGAGTTGGATGCGACTATTGGTGGACAATTAGGTAAGAAAACGGGCGCACGTTATCAGGTTTATCATCGCTTAAAAGTGCATTATGACCACCCACAATGTGATATTTTTTATAATGCTGAATTAAAAAAAGCCATTGATGAAATTTATTCATATCCTTTGCAAGAAATAGCACGAGAGACGCTCAGTCGGCAATTAAAAATAGGGCTTAGTGATGAGCAACTCGCACAGTCGATATTGCATTTACGCGCAGAAAATAAATATTGTCGTATTGTGTTAAAAGACGATGATGAGCAAAAACCACCGAGTATTATTTGTTCATTGGGTTTGGTTTAATGGATTAAATCCCCCCTAACCCCCCTTTTTCAAAGGGGGGGGAAACCTCCCCCTTTGAAAAAGGGGGACTGAGGGGGATTTATATTCTAGTTCCCACGCGCTGCGTGGGAATTCATACAGACCGCGCTGCGGTCTGTTCAACGCGGCGCGTTGAGACTGCATTCCCACGCGGCGCGTGGGAACGAGTAATTTTTAATTAACAAGGATATTAATAACATGGCAAAACTTAATCTGGAAAAACTTCGCAAACATATTCAAGGCTTTGAGTTTAAAACGCTGTTTAATGAATTGGGCTGGTCAAATCCAACGACATCAAAAACAACAACGCTTACTATTAATGCGACTGAGTTAAGTTATAGCCAAATAGCGCAATTATCGGGTGTGGTTATTTTAGAAATAACAGCCATAGATAATAGTATGCCAGATGCTAAAACACGGTTAGCAGTGCATGAAAAAATAGCTACACTGCATCATGAAAATGTTTTAATTTTTGTTGATAAACAACGCACGCAAAGTTGTTGGTTTTGGATGAAGCGCGAAGGCGTTAAACAGTATCCACGCACACATTTTTATTTTAAAGGTCAATCGGGGGAATTATTATTGTCGAAGTTATCGGCAATGAATGTGGATTTTTCTGAATTGGATGATGATGGCAATATTGCCATTATTGAAGTCGCCAAACGTTTAAAAACGTCGCTGGATATTGAACCCATTACTAAGAAGTTTTTTAAAGAGTTTGAACAAAAACACAGTGATTTTGTTGAAAATATTTTAGGGATTGCTAACGAAAAAAACCGCGCTTGGTATGCGTCGGTATTATTGCATCGGTTAATGTTTATTTGGTTTTTGCAAAAGAAAGGGTTTGTTGATGGTGGTAATCTTAATTATCTAAGTGATAAATTAACCGCTATTCAGACTACGCTGGGTGAAGATAGGTATTACCGCGATTTTTTAACGCCGTTATTTTTTCAGGGCTTTGCGAAACCAGAGAATGAGCGCGGTGCCGATATTAATAAATTATTGGGTAAGATTCGTTATTTAAACGGCGGGTTATTTTTACCTCATGTTATTGAAGAGCGTTATTCAGGTATTCAAGTGAATGATAAGGCGTTTAGTGATTTATTTGCGTTGTTTAATGGCTATTCGTGGAATTTGAATGACACGATAGGCGGCGCGGATAATGAGATTAATCCTGATGTGTTGGGTTATATTTTTGAAAAGTATATTAATCAAAAAGCGTTTGGTGCGTATTATACCCGCCCTGAAATTACCGATTATTTGTGTGAGCGCACGATTAGTAAATTGATTTTGGATAGGGTTAATGCACTTTACGACTGGCAGTCCTTAAAGGACTGCCAGTCGTTGACTGTGCGGAATTTTAAAGATTTGCCTGATTTGTTATTTAAGTTGGACGCGCCGTTGTGTCATGAATTATTGCATAATATTTTACCGAGTTTGAGTTTATTAGACCCTGCGTGTGGTTCGGGGGCGTTTTTAGTGGCTGCTATGAAAACGCTTATTAACATTTATTCGGCGATTATTGGTCGAATTAAGTTTCTTCATGATGAGGGTTTAACAAAATGGTTAAAGGATACTGAAACAGCGCATTCCAGTATTGAGTATTTTATTAAGAAGCGGATTATTACTGATAATTTATATGGCGTGGATATTATGCAGGAAGCCACGGAGATTGCTAAATTGCGCTTGTTTTTGGCGTTGGTATCATCGGCGCGAACGGTGAATGAATTAGAACCGTTACCGAATATTGATTTTAATATTATGGCGGGGAATTCGTTGATTGGTTTGTTATCGGTTGAGGGTGAAAAGTTTAATTCTTTGGGTATAACAGGCGATATATTCAGGGATAATGAAGTGCAATCTTATACACAGATTTTAAATGAGAAGAATCGTTTAATTGATAGCTATAAAGACCAGAGTAGTTACAGTGATAATTTAACCAGTTTGCGAGATTTGATTTCTGAGAATAGAACGAAGAATTATAAGAAGTTAAATCGTTTGTTATTAACGGAGTTTGAACGTTTGCAGATTAAGTATGAGCAGGCGACGTGGGATGATGCTAAAAATAAACTGGGTAAGCCGATTAAACGGGCTTTAACGATGGCGGATATTAATAATTTACAGCCGTTTCATTGGGGGTATGAGTTTGATGCTATTTTTGCGCGGGGTGGGTTTGATGCGATTATTACTAATCCGCCTTGGGAAGTATTTAAGCCACAAGCGAAAGAGTTTTTTGCGGATTATTCTGAATTTGTCACCCAAAATAAAATGACGATTAAGGATTTTGAAAAAGAGCGGGATATATTATTAGCACACCCTGAAACTCGTGCGGCTTGGCTGGATTATCAAAGTCGGTTTCCTTTTGTCAGTTTATATTATCGCAGTAGTTCGCAATATCCACATCAAACAGCAGTGGTGAATGGTAAAAAAACAGGTTCTGATATTAATTTATATAAGTTATTTACTGAGCAGAGTTTTAATTTATTACACAATAACGGGCAATGCGGAGTCATTATTCCTAGCGGTATTTATACTGATTTAGGCACAACAGGACTAAGAAAAATGCTTTTTGAACAAACTAAGGTTTCTACTTTGTTTGGATTAAGCAACGAAAAATTTATTTTTGAAGAAGTACATCATGGTTTTAAGTTTTGTATTTTTAGCTTTCAAAAAGGAAAATCAACTGATAGTTTTAATGCAATCTTTAGAATTAATCCGCGTGAAGCGATAGCAAAAGATAAATTAGAAAGTTTTTTACATAATACCGATATACAGGTAAACATAAAAACTGACTTAGTTAAAAGGCTTTCACCAGATTCTCATTCAATAATGGAATTTAAAAATGAAACCGATATTTCTATTGCGGAAAAAATGTCCAATTTTCCTTTATTGGGCGAAAAGCTAGAAAATACTTGGAATTTAAAATTAACTCGTGAATTTGATCCAACAAATGACAGTTATTTATTTAAAACTGAAAATGCCGAAGGGCGTTTGCCATTGTATGAAGGCAAAATGATTCATCAATTTACCCATTTATGGAAGGAGATGAAACCTAACTATTGGATTGATGAAGCCGAAGGTAGAAAAGCGTATTTAGGTAGAAATGAGGATATTGGGCAAGTTTTGGATTATCAATGTTATCGTTTAGGTTTTCGAGATGTTACTGCAAGCACTAATGAAAGAACAATGATTGCAACCGTGTTACCAAAAAATCTTTTTTGTTCGACTATAAGATTGGAATCTAATTGTTCAGAAATTTCTCAAGGAATCAGACTATTTTTACTTGCTGTATTCAATAGCTTTTGTTTCGATTTTTTAATGCGCCAAAAGGTTTCTAGTCATGTAACATTCTCTATTTTATATCAATGCCCCATTCCCCGACTAACCGAAAAAGACCCACAGTTTAAAGCCATCGTAGAATGGGCGGCGGCGTTGATTTGTACCACGCCTGAATTTGATGATTTAAAACAGGCGTTGAAAAACAGTGGTTATGATATATCCCCTGTAGAGACGCGATTTATCGCGTCTTTGGAGTCTTTGGATTTGGAGACGCGATTAATCGCGTCTCTACCATTGCAAATTCGCGCTGAATTGGATGCGATGATTGCCCATTTGTATGGTTTAAGCGAAGATGAATTCGCTCATATTTTGGCTACGTTTCCAATTGTTAAGGAGGATGTCAAAGCGGCGGCGTTGGCAGCTTTTAAAGATGTTGTGGGGATTGGTGTTATTTAGTTTTTACGCGTGGCGTGGGCGTTCATGCAGACCGCGCGGCGGTCTGTTCAACGCGGCGCGTTGAGACTGCATTCCCACGCGGCGCGTGGGAACGAGAATATTCTCAAGAGGGCAACCACAAGGGATTGCCCCTACTTAATTAATGCGCCTACAAAATCCAATTGTCGCCACGCTTCATACAGCACGATAGAGACGGTATTGGATAAATTTAAACTGCGGCTGGTTGCAGTCATGGGTAAATACAAACAATGCTCTTCACCCAGTTCAGCTAGAACATTAGCAGGGAGTCCACGCGTTTCAGGGCCAAATATAAACGCATCATCCGCTTGAAAATTCAAGTCACTAAATACGCGCTGACCTTTAGTGGTCAGCGCGAATAGTCGTTTCGGTTTAATTTCGTTCAGAAATGCGGCAAAAGAATCGTGTTCTTTAACCGCCACCCATTCATGATAATCCAAACCTGCACGGCGCAATTTTTTATCATCCAATTCAAATCCTAAGGGTTTAATGAGATGTAATTGCGCCCCTGTGTTGGCACACAAACGAATAATATTGCCTGTATTAGCGGGAATTTCTGGCTCATACAAAACAATGTGTAGCATTAGTTGTTGTAGTTGTTATCAACGTGAATGGGGGTTAATTTCCAAATTTCATCGTTGTATTCGGTAATGGTTCTATCGGTGGAAAACTTACCACTGCACGCAGTGTTTAAAATACTCATGCGTGTCCAACGTTCTTTGTCGCGATAGGCTATTTCAACTTGTTTTTGGGCATTCACAAAACTGCGGAAATCGGCAATAGTTAGCCAAGGATCACTCGGGCTTTTTAGCGAATCAATAATGCAGTCAAAAATATGCGGTTCAAATTGATTAAAATGCCCGCATTCAATTAAGTTCATGACTCTTTGTAAGTCTTCATCCTGACTAATGATGGTAACGGGGTCGTAATGATGACGTATTTCTTCAACTTCAACTTCGGTTAAGCCAAACAAAAAGAAATTATCGTCGCCGACTTCTTCACGAATTTCGATGTTCGCGCCATCTAATGTACCGATGGTAATTGCACCATTCATCATGAATTTCATGTTGCCTGTGCCTGAGGCTTCTTTGCCCGCTGTCGAAATTTGTTCAGATAAATCGGCACCAGGGCAAATTTTTTCCATCGCTGAAACGCGATAATTAGGCAGAAAGACTAATTTTAATTTATCACCGACATCGGGGTCGTTGTTAATGACCGTGGCAACATTGTTAATGAATTTGATAATACGTTTTGCCATGAAATAACCTGGCGCGGCTTTACCACCGATTAACACACAACGATCTACCCAATTGACGGTATCGCCACGTTTAATACGTTCATATAAATGAATAACGTGTAGGACGTTGAGTAATTGGCGTTTATATTCATGAATACGTTTAACTTGTACATCAAACAACGCGGTGACATTTAAATCAATATCCAGCTCTTGTTTTTTAAAGTCTATTAATCTTTGTTTAGCATCTTGTTGAACTTTATACCAACGATCACGAAAAGCTTTATCATCTGCGTAAGGTGTTAATTTTTGTAACAATGATAAGTCAGTCACCCAGCCATCACCGATGGTTTCGGTAATTAATTCTGCCAGTTCTGGGTTACACATTGCCAACCAACGACGCGGGGTAACGCCATTAGTTTTGTTGTTGAATTTTTCAGGCCATAATTGATAAAAATCGTTAAACAAACCTTGTTGCAATAATTTTGAATGCAGTGCCGCTACGCCGTTTACGGAATGACTACCCACTATTGCCAAATAAGCCATGCGCACTTTTTGATCACCGCCTTCTTCAATCAGCGACATCCGTGCTAGGCGGTCTTTATCAGCGGGCCAATGCGCTGATACTTCAGACATGAAATGAGCATTAATTTCAAAAATAATTTCCATGATTCTGGGCAACAACTCTTTCATTAAGTTGACTGACCATTTTTCTAAGGCTTCGGGTAACAGCGTATGGTTAGTGTAAGCCATCGTGCTAGTCGTAATCGACCATGCTTTATCCCACGATAAACCATGAATATCCATTAACAAGCGCATGAGTTCGGCAACAGAAATACTCGGATGCGTGTCGTTTAATTGAAAGCAATTTTTCGCAGCAAAATGAGTAAAGCCATTGTTATGACGACCAATCCACGTTTGCAGTACATCTTGTAAGCTGGCAGAAGCGAGCAAATATTGTTGACGCAAACGCAAGGCTTTGCCGTTTTCATTGGCATCATTCGGGTATAACACCATTGTGATGTTTTCAGCGGTATTTTTTGCGGCGACCGCTTCGGCGTAATCACCTGCATTAAAGTCTTCCAAATCGAATTCATCAGTGGCGGCGGCTTTCCATAACCGTAGCGTGTTCACTGTGCCGTTTTGATAGCCAGGAATGGGGGTATCAAACGGAACAGCCAGAACATCATGACTGTCAATCCAACACACGCGCTTAGTGCCATTTTCATCCGTATGGGTTTCAGTATGACCACCAAATTTAATTTTTTGCGTATATTCAAGGCGTTTAATTTCCCAGACATTACCATTACGCAACCAATGATCGGGGCTTTCTATTTGCTCACCGTTGCTGATAGATTGAGCAAACATCCCATATTCATAACGCAAGCCGTAACCTGTGACAGGCAACTGCAAAGTTGCGCAACTATCAATAAAGCACGCCGCCAATCGACCTAAACCGCCATTGCCTAAACCTGCATCTGGTTCATTTTCAACCAGTTCTTCGAGATCTAAACCCAAATCATAAAGCACTTTATCAATGACATCATTAATGCCCAAGTTAATCATGGCATTACTGAGGGTACGCCCCATTAAAAATTCCATTGATAAATAATAAGCTCTTTTGCAGTCTTGATCTTTGTAAGCGTTATAGCTTTTTTTCCACCGTTCTGTGAGGCGGTCGCTAATTGCCAACGACAGGGCTTCATACGCATAATGCAATGACAGACAGTTTTCATCCCGACCGAGCCGATGCCCATAATTGCGTTTGAAATCCGCTTCTATGTGCTGCTCATCCATTCCCAAATCAGGGAGCGTAGTAATATGCGGTTTTGGCGAGCTTGTCTTAAAGCGTCTATGTGGCATAGTTTTTTATCCTTACAGATAGTTAATAGTAAATTTAGTGCGGTATTTTAACAGAATAATCCATCGGTTAATTTATCTTTACATAACCCGAAAAGACAAGAAACTTGCCTTATAGGTTATCAATGGTTTTCTTTGATAGTCAAAATACTGTTCACTGTCCCTGTATAGAACACCATGATTTTTACGGGTACATTGCCCGTGTTGCGTCCATTGTGCGCCGTATCGACCACTTCAACTAAGGGATCACCTGCTTTTAGGTGATTAACTGAACCATCTTTGAGCATAACATCCAATGTACCATCGACAATCATGGCAAAAGAGGGAACGGGATGGCGATGCCAGCCTGTTTCACCATTGACAGGAATTTCTATCATCAATGCGGTGACTTGGGCTTTTGCGTCAGTGGGATAAGTGACCGCTTTACCGTCCCACGTCGTTGTCGTTTGCAGGAGTTGGGTGCTGGTGATTTTTTCAGCGGTGTGAGTGCTTGCACACGCGCTTAAGGAAAGACATAAAACGATGCCTATCAGTGGGTTATTCATGATTGAAACCTGTTGAGTGTGGGGGGCTTAATGATGAATTTAAATAGACAGCAGACGTTGTGATAACAACGTCTGCAAGGCAACGAGTTACGCGGCTTCTTTTTTGGTGATGTTGCCGTCACGATCTAAAGAAATATGCCACAACACGCCTGAGGCATTAATCACAAGATCATACTCTTCGCCTAAACCATTCGGATTAACGACTAAAATCGCTTCTTTAATGTCATAGTCATTAAAGGCGGCTTTCAAATTTACATAGCAAGCAGGCGGCATTTCAATTGAGGTTTTACCCGTATCAATTTCATCCCCGTTGACATAAAAATGACCATTAACGCGATAATAAACAATGTTTCTGGCATCGGTTTCTTTCGCTTCTTTAAAGGCAATTAAATATAGCTCTTGACCAAAATGCGTTTTTGTTTCAGCAGTGACGCTGATGGCGTTCGGGAATCTTTTGTTAAACTCAGCCTGTACTTTTTCAGGCAGTGCCTCTTTAGGCAAAACAGCGGCGGCAAGTACAGAAACTGAAAACAGTGTTAATAAAACACCGCTAAAAATTGAAGAATAGTTACGCATGGAGGTAGTTACCTGTAGAAAATAGTTAAAAATAATAAAGGAAAATGCTTGCCGTTAATCATCGCTATCACAGCGGTTTGTTTTACATATCCATAAACAGCATTGGAATACCGTAAGTTAAAATAAAATAGCTAAGTGCCAATGTAAGACTGAGGCTTAGTTTAAACTGAAAGGCTTGGCGCAAAATATAAGCAACTATCGACAAGTACCAGCCAACCAATAATACCGCGATGCCAATGGAAAGATGTTCCGCGTACTCGTAATGTTCCATCACCAAGAAAAAATACAGCCCTTCTGTGGCAGTCGCCAATACCATAATGAAATTTTCACAAACAAAAATAGCAATGAACAATTGTTGAAAATACTGCCATTTCTTGATAATCAGTAATAACGTGATGACTGAGGAAAATGCCATAAAGGTGCGTAACAACACCTCTAATATGCCCTCAACGTCAGCAATCAAGAATTCAACAATCATGCCTGAAATAAGATAAAACACCACCGCTTTCCACATAAAGGATTTTGATGGGTGTAAATCAGTGGGATTGTTACGAAACCAACACAACGCGAGATAATCTATTAATAACGACATAGCAAAATTCTAAACAATCAATCAGAAAATAGGAAAAAGACCGCGTATCTTAACCGCCCCCGCCTAACTTTCCAACTTTTCCCACGCACTCTTTTTTATCGTTATTTCATAAGGCATTAACAATAGATGGTTAGCCTAGAACCAGCCCCGTTAAAATGGGGAACTTATTGCTATTCCCATAATTCCTATCAGGGTATAGAATCATTCTTAACTCTTTTTAAGATAACGTTACCAATATAAGGTGTACAACATGAAAGCAGAAGAATTAATTAAAGTTTGGGATTTGCCATTACGCGTTTTTCATTGGTTATTGGTTGTAGCATTTTTCATTGCTTATTTAACAGAAGACGAACTGCTCACTGTTCATGTCTGGGCAGGGTATTTAGTGGGTGGTTTGTTGATATTTCGTATTTTGTGGGGCTTTATTGGCAATGAGTACGCGCGATTTGCTAATTTTTTATGTAGCCCTGCGGTCTCTATTGCCTACCTTAAAGACCTAATGCAAGCAAAAGCCAAACGCTATATTGGTCATAATCCAGCGGGTGCGGCAATGATAGTGCTGTTACTGCTCAGTTTATTGATGACAGTTTCTACAGGTTTAGCGGTGTATGGTGCGGATAAAGGGGCAGGGCTGTTAGCCTTTATCGGTAACAGTCATGAAGAATTCTGGGAAGAAATTCATGAGTTATTCGCTAATTTTACGGTAGTGTTAGTGGTTGTTCATGTTATTGGTGTCGTCGCTGAAAGTATTATTCACCGCGAAAATCTAGCCAGAGCGATGTTTAACGGTAACAAAAAGAGACCTTAATCTGTGATAACCAAAGCTGAGTTAAAAATAGAAAATAGCATTGCCCTGTTAAGTTTGCTGGGTATAGGCACTTATTTAGTGTTGCGCTATTGGCTGGATACAGGCTATGAAGTCTATCACTGGTCATTTAATAGCACGCTAAGCACAGCTATCGAAACACTTTGGCAGGGACAAAGTGTATTTTCCCTGCAACAAGTGCAACTGCCATTAATAGCGGTATTAATACTGGGCGGCGGGCCGTTGCTTTATCAGTTGCTAGCGAAATTAATACGCGGTGATTTTGGCGCGGATTTGCTGGCAGGTTTATCTATTGTCACCGCTATTTGTTTGCATGAATATCTAGCGGGTAGCCTAGTGGTGTTAATGCTCTCAGGTGGCGCGGCATTAGAAACCTACGCGATACGCAAAGCCTCTTCAGTGCTAGAAGCCTTAGCCAAACGTATGCCCTCGGTCGCACATCGCAAAGAGGGCGATAAACTCATCGACATCAGCACCGATAAAGTCAATATCGGTGACAGCTTATTGATTTTGCCGCATGAACTTTGCCCAGTGGATGGTACGGTGTTAGAAGGTTCTAGCACCATGGATGAATCGTATCTCACAGGCGAACCCTACTTAATGTCCAAAACCAGCGGTTCTACCGTGATGTCTGGCGCGGTCAATGGCGACAACGCCTTAACCATCCGCGCCGATAAACTGTCGGTCGATTCACGCTATTCCAAAATCATGGAAGTCATGAAAGCATCGGAACAAAACCGCCCTAATCTACGCCGTTTAGGCGATCAACTAGGCGCGTGGTACACACCTATCGCGGTTGTTATCGCCTTGCTGGCGTGGTTTATTAGCGGCGATGTGATTCGTTTTCTGGCGGTGTTGGTGATAGCCACACCTTGCCCGTTACTGATTGGCATTCCCGTCACCATCATCAGCTCCATTTCACTGGCAGCACGACGCGAAATCATCATCAAAAACCCCGCTATTTTAGAAACCATCGGCACTTGTCGCACCGCGATTTTTGATAAAACAGGTACACTGACTTATGGTCGCCCTACCTTAATCGCCTTGATTACTAGTTCAACGCATAACGAACAAGACGTACTGGCATTGATTGCCAGTTTAGAACGCTACTCCAAACACCCGTTATCCAGTGCGATTGTTAAAGCGGGTGAAAAAGCCAATCTAGCCTTATTGCCTGTCAGCCATATCACTGAATTATCAGTCGAAGGGCTAAAAGGCATGGTCGCAGACAAACAAATACAAATTACTAGCCGAAAATTTTTTGAAGCCAATCATGCTGATAAACTTGAACAATTACCCGAAACCAGTGGCGGTTTAGAATGTGTCGTGCTGATTGATGACGCTTACGCGGCAACTCTACAATTCAGAGATGAAGTGCGTACCGATAGCTCCTCATTCATCAATCATCTGCAACCCAATCACCTGTTTGATAGAGTCATGTTAGTATCAGGCGACCGAGAATCCGAAGTGCGCTATCTGGCGGAAAAAGTCGGCATAAAACACGTTTTTTTCAGCCAAAGCCCCGAACAAAAACTGGCATTAGTGCGCGAAGAAACCAAAAAAGCCAAAACCGTATTTCTAGGCGACGGCATCAACGATGCCCCCGCCTTAACCGCCGCCACCATCGGTATCGCCTTCGGACAAAACAGCGACATCACAGGCGAAGCCGCAGATGCCGTCATCATGGACAGCTCCTTATTAAAAGTCGATGAGTTACTGCATATCGGCGAACGGATGCGTAAAATCGCCCTGCAAAGTGCCATAGGCGGCATGATTTTAAGCGTCATCGGCATGGTGTTTGCTGGCTTAGGTTATTTATCACCTGTCGCTGGTGCGATAGCGCAAGAATTAATTGATGTATTAGCGGTGGTGAATGCGTTAAGAGCGGCAATTCCGCCGAAGACGTTGTCGGATTTTTAGTAGGGTGGGCAATGCTTTTTTGCCCACTGTTTTTATCAACAAATGGCTCGCAAACAATAATGCTGTTTGTCTACTCTACATAATTCTTACTTCATCGCCAACGTTAAACCCGCACTGCAAAAAAATACTTTGTCACACTGCTGCCCCATGAGTTGCGCGGCTTTGCCTGATAAATCGACAAATTGTCGGGCAAGTGCATTATCAGGAATAACGCCAAAACCTACTTCATTATGCACCAGCACTAAGTCGCGGGGTAATGACAACACGGCTTCTAATTCGCGCAGAATGTTTGCTTCGGGTACTTTATGATGCAACATATTGTTTAACCACATGGACACGCACTCAACCAATACAGTGCCTTCGCATTTTTTAATTGCCGCGTACAATTTCACGGGTTCTTCAATAGTGATAAATCTCTCTTGACGGCGTTGTTGATGAACCTTTATCCGTTGCTGCATTTCTTCATCTAAAAATTCCGTAGTGGCGAGGTAGTAAGGTTTTTCTGCATAGCGTGGTAAGTTCAGTAATAAATGGCGTTCTGCCAACAGCGATTTACCGCTTTTTATACCGCCAATAAATAACGTTTTCATGAGACAACTACTCCAATAATTAACAGACACAATACGATGAAATTGATGCGCGTTTTTAGTGCTAAAGCCTGCACTAGCGTTTGCCGATTAACCGCATGAATGGCGATTCCCAATGAGGGTTTGGCTTTTAATTGACCATGATAAATTGCATTCCCACCCAATGCCACACCTAACGCGCCCGCCATTGCGGCGATTGGATAACCTGCATTCGGGCTTTCCAATTTGTAACCATCACGCTTCATACACTGCCACGCCCGTTGTTTATTATCCGCTATTAAAACTATCAACAAAGCGGTAAGCCGTGCAGGAATATAATTTGCCACATCATCCAATAACGCGGCAGTTTTGCCAAAATAAAAATAACGCTGCGTTTTATAGCCAATCATAGAATCCATTGTATTGATGGCTTTATAAATTGCAACAGCGGGTAAGCCAAACAGCGCGAGATAAAACAGCGGTGCAATAACGCCATCGCTTAAGTTTTCTGCCCACGTTTCGAGTGCCGCTTTATAAATGTCTTCGTCGCTCATGGTTTCAGTGTCACGGCTCACTAGATAACTCAACGCTAGTTTAGGTTGTTCTGCGGTTAATATACTCGCTACACTGCTGTGTAGCATATTCATCGCCAAGCCAGTCGATGCGCATATTGCTAATACCAGTATCGACAATACAGACGGTAATAGATTAATCAGCATTACTAAACCAATGCTGATTAATGCGGTGATGACCAGCAAACTAAAGACCAACGCCGCGCCACTCGCTAGATTGTTGTGATAAAACCGCCGTTCAAACGCACTGATAAAATCGCCCATGAAAATGACGGGATGTTTACAGGGTAGTTCACCGAATAACAGGTCGATGCTGTATGCGAGTAGAGCGACTTCAAAAAACATTAACTCAACGCCCGCATAATGGCATCCATATCCAAGTTATCCGCCACCATATCAGCAAAGCCTTGAATCTGCTCATCACGATACGCGGCATAATCATAGCCTTGATACGATGGATTAAGGTGTTTGAAATAGTCAGTACGAAACTCATTATTATCAAATATACCGTGTACATGAGTTCCCGCAATACGCCCTTGTTGATAAAACAACGGATAGTTTGCCATACGTCCGCAATGAATTTCATAACCCTGCACGGGGTATGAAAACAACTCATAAATGCCACGTTGTAAAATTTTTGGGCTTTGATAAATCACATCATCATCAATTAAACCCAAGCCCGCTTCTACCGTCGGCGAATCATGTTCCAGCGCGTCGGGATCATGTAGCATTTGGCACAACATTTGATAACCACCACACACACCAAACACCGCACCAGTGTGTTGTTGCACCTCGGCAAATAAACCATTAGCTTTTAACCAGCGCACATCTCGAATTACGGTTTTACTGCCTATCATCAACACCATATCAAACGCGTCTAGCGGACGGTAATCATGAATCAGTTCAACATACAGTTCAGGGTCTGCCATCAACACATCCAAATCGTTGTAATTGCTCAAGCCTCGATACGCCAACACCGCAATACGAATTTTCACCTCGCCTAAGCGTTGCTGATAATTCTGTAAGGATTGTGAATCTTCCATGTCGATATTCAACGGCTGAAACGGCAACACCCCCAACACAGGCACACCAAACCGTTCAGCAATAATACGTTCACCTTCATCAAAAAACCGCCGATCACCACGAAACTTGTTCACTATCACGCCGATGAGATTATCGCGCATGGTCTTATCCATCAGCTCCAACGTGCCGTAAATCGACGCAAACACGCCGCCGCGTTCAATGTCGGCAACGAGGATATTTTTAGTGTGAAAGGTCTTTGCCACAAAGGTATTGGATAAATCTTTATGCAGTAAATTGAGTTCCACAGGCGAACCCGCGCCCTCAGCAATCACCAATTCATAATCTTGCTGACAGCGTTCAAAGGCTTGCTGAACTTGGTTTTCTAAAAACGGCATTTCGTCATAATAGTCGCTAATGCCTTGATTTTTATACACCAGCCCATTAACCACCACCTGCACCGAACCGTTGCCGTGCGATTTTAACAACACAGGATTGAAGTGATAACTCGGCTCAACCCGCGCCGCTTCGGCTTGCAAACATTGAGCGCGGGAAATCTCCCGTCCTTCTTTGGTGACGGCAGAATTATTGGACACGTTCTGGGCTTTAAACGGCGCGACGTTAATGCCTTTATCGGCAAAAATTCGGCACAACGCCATCACGATGGTAGTTTTGCCCGCATCGGAGCTAGTGCCGAAAATGGCTAGGGGTTTCATTAGGGGTCTCTTTTTGTCTAATCGGAGTGTAGTACAGTTGCTAGTTGCTCAATGGCAGATGGTTCTTTCACCGCAAAGCGCACATACCGCTTATCTAAGCCAATGAAATTTTCACAGACGCGAATCAGTATCCGTGCTGGAGCAAGTTGGGCTTGTAATTGATAGCCGTCATTACCATCGTGTAAACGCGCCAGTAAAAAATTAGCCGTACTGGGATAAATCTCGGCAAACAAGCCTGAATCGTGTAGCACTTGCCGTAATAATTCACGGTTGCTATCAGTTTGTTGGCGCGTTTGCTCTATAAAATCAGTATTGGCTAAAGCGAGTTGAGTGTATGCCATGTCTACGCTGGATAGTTTCCACGCAGGTTCTAGCTGCTTTAAATCACCAATAAAATCAGCATTTGCAGCAATAAAACCAATGCGAATACCCGCGCAACCGTAAAACTTGCTTAACGATTTGATGACAGTGAGCTTTTCGTAGTGCGCGAGGTGTGCCATTGCCGACTCAGCCGTGCAGAAATCTAAAAACGATTCGTCGATGATGATGTGACAATCGGCGGCAGTCCAGTCGGCTAATAAATCGGGCAAATCGTATAGCGTGCCATCTGGGGTGGCTGGATTGACGAAAATGACCGTTGATCCTTTGGGAATCTGTCGGGTTACGCTATCGCTAACCCGACCTACGTCATCGATACGATTGATAATATGAATGTTACAACCTAAGCGTTCAGCCAATCGCCCATATTCACCATATAAGGGCGCGTATAACACCACATCACGCGGTTGCAAATAGCGCAACAGCGCGAAAATCGCCGCACTCGCGCCGTTGAATACTTCAATATCAGCATTCTCAGGAATCGGATAACGCTGAGTAATCGCTTGTTTTAATAAGCCGTAATCAGGATCACTGTAAGGCGTGAGCGATACCGATAATACATCATGCAAATCTACCGCTTGCCGTGGATTGATATTGGCTGAAAAATCCAGCACTTGCTCAGGCAAACAACCGATTTGCGCCGCAAACGCAATAATATTGCCGCCGTGCTGCATTATAAATTGACGTATTCTAGGTAAATATAACCATCAACACAGCGCAGTTTATGCACTGAACCTGCATCAATACGGAATTGAAAGGCATTTTCTAACGGTAGATTTAACACCCGCGCCAACAAGGCGCGAATCACACCCGCATGAGTCACGATAACCGCTTGCTCAGCTTCAGTTGCTAATAATTCTTGCCAAAATTCACCAACACGCTGATGCAAATCACCAAATGTTTCGCCATTCGGTGGCGCAGCAGTGGCAAAATTATCCGTCCATTGTTGTAAGGCAGTCGGTTCAATAGCATCAAATAATTGCCCTTCCCAATCGCCAAAATGCAGTTCTTGCAAACGTGCATCGGTGGTGACAGTATCAGAAAAGGTGTCTGCTAACTGTAGACAGCGACTGAGCGGGCTACTGAATACTTTGCAATCCTCGTCAAATTCAGGCAATTTGCCGTGTAGTGTGTCGGTTTCTTGTTCAAACGTTGAAGCCACTGCGACATCAGTTTGTCCATAACAAAGACCTGCCGAATTGGCAGTTTGGGTGTGGCGAATTAAATAAATGTCCATAAACTACTCACGGTAAGATAAAAAATAACGTCGGCGATTTGCTGGCTTGCACCTAAACAATCACCTGTATAGCCGCCGATGTGGCGGTAAAAATACTGTCCTAGCCAGTGATTGCATAATAAAACGCTAATCACTGCCAAGCTACATAAAGCGGGTAATAATAACAGCGGTAAGCCCGCACAAACCGCCGCCACTAATAATTCTTTTGTATTCGGTGTGTACACAGCTGCCGCGACTTTACTGTTATCTATTCGGGCATAGTCGTAATAGTGCATTAATAATAACGGCGCGAAACGGCTAACACTGTGTCCTGCTAATAATATCAGCGGTATATTTGCGGTGGGTAATTCCGACAACACACTGATTTTTAACGCCAGCAATAACAGCAAACCAAACACACCATAAACGCCAATGTGTGAATCTTTCATAATGGCTAACACACGCGCTTTGTCATAACCACCGCCAAAACCATCACAGACATCGGCAAAACCATCTTCATGCAGACCACCTGTTAAAAGTACGCCCGTGATTAAAGCGATAATTATCGCGGTGACTTTCGACCATAATAACGCACTCACATAAAACGCCAATGCGACACCGCCACCCACTAACCAACCGATGATAGGCAAATAAATTGCAGCTTGTGGCAGTTGGTTATAATCCAGCGCGTTGGTGGCAATGGGTAAGCGTGTGTAAAAACTCAGGGCGAGTTTTAGGGAGTGTAAGGAGGGCAATTTACGCAGCTTCTTGTTTGCTTTGTGATAACAACATACTTTCAATGCTCAAGTGATAATCCAAATTAGCCCATTCAATGCCTGTTCCTTGGCAAATAAATTGGTAATCAGAAAGTTGTTTAAATGTGGCGGTTTGTAATTCTTTATACCATGACATAGGCGTTAAAATCACCCGCCCATCTTCAAGCTCAACGTGCAGATAACGGTCGTCAAAATGCACCGATTTACCTTTAATTAAAGTACGCATCCCATTTCTCCTCAAAGTCAGTTTGATGTTCTTTAACGATTGCCAACGCCTTTTTTAAATCTTTTGGTTTCATGTAGTTATCAACCACTTTCAACGAAACAATTTCAATTTTAGCAAAATCACCGCCTTTCATCACATGAACGTGTTTAGGCTCATGTTCATTGGCATAAAAGAAAAATTTAAATCCGTCATGAAGTAATAAAGTTGGCATAAAATTAAACAGCGTCTTTTTTCAACAAAGTAATAATTATTTTTAAATTTTCGATTTCGAGTTGTTGCATAGTGTAGGGCTTACTTGAATTCAAGTGTTTCAATATCAGTCATATTTAAACATCTTCATCCATTCCTGAGAAGGCTTTGCTTAAATCATCGGGCAAGGGTTCAAAAAAGCTAGGCGGGGTTTGCCATTCGCCTTTGGCTAATCCAATCGGGCGCGGTTGACTAATCATTTGAATGTCATTTTGTATTTTGGGCAGGATTTTTTGCCACAATTCAATAGGAATAATAACGCCAGTGGTTATGCCGTTAGTGTCATTGATGGTTTGAATGGCTTGCATTATTTTTCTCCGTTCAGTTTTTCACTCATTTCCAGCATTTTATTTAAATAAGCGATTTCCTTGTCTTTCAGGGCGAGTTCTTTGTCTTTTAATTCAATAATCAGTTGTTGTTTTTCAAATTCAATGGTAGATGAATTGAAATAAACATCGCGTTGTTTTACTTGCTTATTAAAGCAGATATTCAAATTTCCTTTTTCAGTGGAATCGACTAATTCAGGTAATTGAACACCAAGTATTTCTGCAATTTGTTCTAATCTGTTTAACTTGAGATTAGTATTACCCCGTTCAATATCTCCATAGCTATTCACAGAAATATCCAATTTTTTCGCAACGTCTTCTTGCGTGAGTCCTTTAGATTCACGAATTAATCTTATTTTTTCATTTACCGACATGATAACAACTTTTCCCGACTAAATACCTGATTTGCTTGATTGTAACAGGTTCAGAGAAGATTTAGAATTCATCAACTTATTTCTAGTAAGTATGTCATATCTTAATGTGAGAAAAACTAAAAGGAAAAATAAATGGCGAACATAATTGAGTTAAAAGATACGCTAATGAATAAGTTTTATGTTAATGCCGATAACATAATAATCTTTAGCCATGTTAATTCCGACACCCAAAAGAATGCAAAAGCTAAACTCATTTTTATCGATGGTAGTGACGTGTCAGTTGTGGACTCTATAGAGGACATAGCAAATAAAATACACTCAGCCTCGCAAACAAACTTTGATTCAGGAGAATAAATATGAGTTTTTGGTCAATTGTTGGCAACATTGCTTCTGGCGTATTCAATCATCTGGAAGCCAAGCTTGGAGTAGTTCAAGAGGATGCAGAAAAACTTCAACATTTATCTAACCAAGAATTAGAAAATATAGCAAAACATGGAAGTGATATTCATAAGAAAAGGGCTGCTTGTTATATTTTAAAACAACGCGGTTTTTAAGAGATTGGAAAGATAGCGTTTTATCTATAAAACAAGTTAGGCGATAAGTAACCGCAAAATCAATAACCTAACTATTTTTCAATAGCATTAATGATAAAGGAATGAAAATGGGATTTTTAAGCAGTTTATTTGGCGCATCTACAGAAGGAACTCAAAATTCACAAGAAAAAAAACAATCTGCTCTTGGAAAAGGGCGAATGAAAGAGACTGACAGTATTAAAGGTAAAAATAGCCCACTTCCTAGCAAAAATGGAATTTATCAACACATTAATAAAAAAACAGGAGAGGTGGAATATGTTGGTCAAACAGATAATTTGCGTAAACGACAACAAGAACACGCTCGTGCTGGAAAATTGGATACAGAAACGCAAAAAGTTCGCTTTGCTGTTGCTCGTGAAGGAGCAACTAAAGATGATTTATTGCAAACTGAAAAAGCGCATATCAAACGTAACAAGCCTTCAGGTAATAAGACAGAAGGCGGTAATGGGCGGCGGTAAGATAACTCGAAGTGCGTAGCCGCATAGGTTGGTTTGCCGTCTTTTTGGCAACCCAATCTACGCGACTGGAAGAGTATAACTATGAAAATTAACTTTTATAAGAGAAGGTAAAATATGGCTCAATCAACATGGCAATGTAGACTTTGTGGCACACAATATAAATCGCCCACAATACCCACACCGAAAGCAGGCGGGTCAAACAATGGATGCCCAAATAATTCACCAACTAAAAATCATGTTTGGGAAAAAATAGATTAGCTCGTAGGGCGTATTAGCGATAGCGTAATACGCCGCATGATGTTTGTTCACATACGGCGCAATACGGCTATCGCCTATTGCGCCTTACTTGCTGTCCACACCCGCCTCCGCAAAACTCGCCATCTCATTCAAAAACAACACCGCTGATTGTAATAACGGATAGGCTAAGGCAATGCCTGAGCCTTCGCCTAAGCGTAGGTTTAGGTTTAGTAAGGCGGTGGCGTTGAAATGCTGTAATAAGACTTGGTGTCCTTGTTCGTTGGAGACGTGAGAGAATACGCAATAATCCAAAACAGATGGATATAAACAACTAGCGACTAATAAAGCACTGCTGGCAATGAAGCCATCGACCATGATAATCATGCCAGATTGAGCGGCTTGTAAATATGCGCCAACCATCATGGCAATTTCAAAACCGCCGAAAGTGGCTAGTGCGTTTAATGCTATAGGGTGTGTATCATTCGCGAACGATGGGCTTCCTGCGTCAGCCCATCCTATATTTTGTTTCAACGCTTGTTGTAATACAGCAATTTTATGAGCCAGTTGTTTATCATTCAAACCCGTACCACGCCCCACACATTGCGCTAACGGCAAGCCCGTCAAGGTGTGCATTAATAAGGCGGCTGAGGAGGTGTTGCCTATGCCCATTTCACCAAAGCCAATGCAGTTATAGCCTAACGCCTGTTGTTCAGTCACTAAATTCGCACCTGTTTGTATGGCTTGTAAACAATCGGCTGAACTCATCGCGGGTTGGGTTAAAAAGTTCTGCGTTCCCCAGCCTATTTTGGCATTTATCAATTGTGGGTGTGGGTTTAAGTCAGCATTCACACCTGCATCTACCACCAGCAACTTTAAGCCGTGCTGTTTAGCAAATACACTAATCGCCGCGCCTCCAGCCAGAAAATTCGCCACCATTTGCGCGGTGACGCTTTGCGGATACGCACTCACGCCCGAAGCAACAATGCCGTGATCGCCTGCAAAAATCAGAATGCAGGGATTCGTTAAGCAAGGCGTTAAGCTGTTTTGGCACAAGCCGATTTGTAAAGCCAGTGTTTCTAGTTGACCTAACGCGCCTAGGGGTTTAGTTTTCTGATTAATTTTTGTGTGTAAGGCGGATGTTAAGGTGGTATCAAGGGGGGGAATAACAAAATCTAACGGCACGGTGTGTTCCATGAATTTTCAAATAATAAGCTGTTCAGTTCTTGTCGTTCTGCCCAGTGTTGTTGTTCTAGCATCGGCTTATCATAAAACGCTGCTACATGACCCAAGCACAAAATGGCGAGTGGCTGGCTATCTTCGGGCATATTTAATAAGGTTTTTAACGCGATAGGTTCAAACATTGACACCCAGCCCATCCCGATACCTTCAGCGCGGGCTGCCAACCACATATTTTGTATCGCACAGGATAATGAAGCGACATCCATTTCAGGCAAAGTACGCCGCCCAAAAATATGTTTTTCTCGTTGTTCGCAGAGTGCGGCAATCAAAATCTCGCCACAGTCTAATATGCCTTCGACTTTGAGTTTCATAAATTCGTCTTCGCGCTCGTTTAACGCTTTAGCAGTAGCCATGCGTTCTTGTTCAACCAGTGCGTGTATTTTTGTGCGTAATGCAAATTCGGTAATGCGAATAAACCGCCACGGCTGCATAAAACCCACGCTAGGCGCGTGATGTGCGGCTTGTAGTAAACGCGTTAATAGTTCAGGGTCGATGGCATCGGGTAAAAAATGGCGCATATCACGGCGTTCATAAATGACGCGGTAGATTGCGGCACGTTCTGCGGCAGTGTAGGTGGTGTGGGGCATTATACTCAACAGGCTAGTTATTTTTTACGAATATACAGAACCTTGGCAGGTGAGTTTGGATTATTTCTTTCTAGCGATATTTCAAAAATATCAGGGTGGGCTTTAGCCATCGCACCCAGACTTTTAAAGCCGTATAAACGCGCATCGAAGTCTGGTTTTAATTTGTTCAAATAATTACCTAGATTGGCAAGATTTGCCCACCCTGTATCATTACAGGTCTTTTCAAGTGCGTTTAGAATGAAATTTTCAGGCGATTCTTCGAGGGATGATTCTTGTGTTGTGGTCGTTGTTTGCGCTGAATTGGCGTTTATATTTTCTGATTTTTGTTGTGTAACAGGTCTTAAGACTTCCGTTAGGGTGAATTTATGGCAAGCATTTCTAAAGGCATCTGGCGTTTTTTTCTCACCAAATCCTAGTACAAGTAAGCCTTCTTCTCTTATCCGTAGTGCTAAGCCTGTAAAGTCACTGTCACTTGAGACAAGGCAGAAGCCATCAAATCGTCGTGTATAGAGTAAATCCATTGCATCAATGATTAAGGCACTGTCCGTTGCGTTTTTTCCCGTTGCGTAGGCAAATTGCTGAACAGGTTTGATGGCATATTTATTTAAAAAATTCTTCCATTGTGAACTTCGCGGCGAGGTAAAGTCCCCGTAAATTCTTTTTACTGTCGCTTCACCAAAACTGGCTATTTCTTCTAATAAACCTTCGATGATTGCCGCTTGTGCATTGTCAGCATCTATTAATACCGCTAATCGGCGGGTAGGTTCTTCTGACTCATTTTTTGTAATTATTTTTGGATTTGCCATGACTATGTTCTTAATTTTATACACGTTAGCAGCTATCGTGAAAGCTGCGATTATTTAAACTTGATAAGGATATACGGCTTCAAAGCCATGTACTTTCGCTTTAGTCGTAAACACAGGTGGCGACCAGCTTGGTGATGTTTGTTCGGCAAAGTGATTGGCTAACCACAATGCTTGGTTGCGTATGGGGAGAATAAAAGCATACATTTTACCATTGGGGTGTTCGGCAACATCACCTAGGGCGTAGATAGATTCATCGTCGGTTTGTAAATAGTCATTAACTTTTATACCGCGACCGACAGCGAGTCCTGCTTGTACGGCTAGTTCAGTGTGCGGTTGAAAGCCGCAGGCGACAATGACCGCATCAAATTCTTGAGCTACGTCAGTGATGATAGTCACTTTTTCTTGTGGCTTGCTTAAGCTACTGATTGTTTGATTTAACAGTACGGTGACACCCGATTTTTCTAGGACTTGCTTTAATAAATCAGAATCTTCGGGGACTAATTGGCGTTCCATGAGTCTGTCCATGACATGAAACAAGGTGACGTTATCACCTGCAACGGCTAAATCAGAGGCAACTTCACAGCCAATTAAACCGCCGCCGATAATTGCCCAGTGTGGTTTTACTAGGCTGGCGCGAACACGGCGCAGGGCTTTTAAATCGCTCAGGCTATTTAAGCAAAAAAACAACTCCGAAAAGGGACGATAAAGCGGAGGAATAAAGGCTTTTGAACCTGTAGCGATGATGAGTTTGTCGTAGTTGAGGGTTTGTTGTTGTTCGGCATGGCGCACGGTGATGGTTTTTTGAGTGCGTGTAATGTCGGTAACGTTGGTATCACTCAGAACAGTGATGTGATTATCGCGTAACTTAGCAAAGGTTTTTAGAATAATAGTTTGTTCTATATCGTTTTTGGTAAAGCCACGCGATAATAAAGGGCGGGAATAATAGCCGTCATTTTCTTGGGTTATCAGGGTAATGTCTGCGTCTGCTGCTAAGGCACGGTATTTTTCTGCAAAGCTAACACCCGCAACCCCTGAGCCAATGATAATAACGTGCATGATTCTTACCTCAAGGTAGTAAGCTGAATTCTTCTTTGGATACTCCGCATTCAGGGCAAATCCAGTCTTCGGGTATATCTTTCCAGCGCGTTCCTGCGGCAATACCTGAATCGGAATCGCCGTCGGCTTCATCGTAAATATGACCGCAAACGTCACATTCGTATTTTCTATATTCAGACATAACTTTCTCCTGTTAGGTTTTTGAGTTTTCGTTCATCAAACTAGCGCAAATTTTAAGATGTTTCAATTATTTTTTGGTTTTTGCAACGAACTACCGTAGAAATTAACATCATTGTCATATAAGAGCTTTAAATTTATAACGTTTATCCGTTAAAAATTAATAACCGCATTTTAGCAATTATCATTGTGTGCTACTATGCACGTCATTTTTATCTAGGAAAAAGAAAATGCAAGCAACAGTTAAATGGGTTGATGGTGTAATGTTTGTCGGTGAGTCAGGTAGTGGTCATGCGATTGTTATGGATGGCCCACCCGATCATGGTGGTCGCAATATCGGTATGCGTCCAATGGAAATGTTGTTACTCGGAGTTGGTGGTTGCTCATCGTTTGATGTAATACAGATTTTGGAAAAAGGCAGACATCAAGTGACAGGCTGTGTTGCCGAATTAACAGCAGAACGTGTCGATACTGTCCCCAGTGTGTTTAGTAAAATTCATTTACATTTTATCGTCAGTGGTAAAGATTTAAAAATAGCGGCGGTAGAACGCGCAGTGAAATTGTCAGCAGAAAAATATTGTTCTGCTTCCATTATGTTAGGAAAAGCAGGGGTAGAAATTACCCATGATTTTGAAGTTATAGAGGTTTAAACCATTGTCCACCAAATTACAATTACACGGTTTTAATAATTTAACCAAGTCGCTCAGTTTCAATATTTACGATATTTGTTACGCACCCGCAGAACAACAAAATGCGTATATTGAGTATATTGATGAAGCCTACAATTCAGACAAACTGACACAAATCTTAATGGATGTGGCTGAAATTATTGGTGCGCAAGTGTTAAATATTGCCCGTCAAGATTATGATCCACAAGGTGCAAGCGTGACCATGTTGATTTCTGAAGGGGATTCTCCACCGCCACCGAGCATGAATAGCCAATCACCCGGCCCTTTGCCTGAAACGGTCTTAGGACATTTGGATAAAAGTCATATTACCGTTCATACTTACCCTGAAAGTCACCCAGATAGCGGCATCAGTACCTTTCGTGCTGATATAGATGTGTCAACGTGTGGACGCATTTCACCCTTAAAAGCCTTGAATTATTTGATTCATAGTTTTGAATCCGATGTAGTAACAATGGATTATCGCGTGCGGGGCTTTACGCGTGATATATCAGGCAAAAAACACTATATCGATCACAATATCACCTCAATTCAAGAGTATATCGCTAAAGATACACAAAACAGTTATCAAATGATTGACGTGAATGTCTATCAAGAAAATATTTTCCACACCAAAATGATGTTGAAAGAAACGGAATTGGAAAACTATTTGTTTGAGAAAGAAAGTAATTTGTCAGGCGAACAAAAGGTTGAAATTGAAAAGAAAGTCCGTCGGGAAGTGATGGAAATTTTTTACGGTCGTAATTTTCGCCGTAAAAAAATCAAAGTCAGTGATCCTGAGTAAGCTGGATTTGATATAAATTGTAGTTCCCCGTAAGTTGGGTTACGGCTATCGCCTAACCCAACCTTGTATCTACATTACTTTTTTTGCCTTATTGATGTGCCGTGCAATCAGTACAACAGGATGCACCACCTCCATTGTTATACCCCGTTCTTTCAAACCTGCTGCAATGTGTAACGCACAACCAATATTAGAGCTGACCAAATAACGCGCTTGCGTTATCGAGGCAGCATTCACTACATCGGTTAACAACGCCTCCGCCATCTCTGAATGCTCCAGCATATAACTTCCCGCTGAACCACAACACACAATCGTATCAGGTAACTTCTGAATGCTTAACTCAGGAATTTGTTGTAGCAGTTGCAACGCGCCTTGTTCTGCACGCATGACATTTTTTAATGAACACGGTGTGTGCAAACAGGTAGATGCGGCTAAAGGTTGTAAATCGAGTAAGGTACGCAATGCGAACCCTGAGAGAAACTGGCTAATATCCATTACCTTATCGGCAAATTCGCGGTGTGCATACTCTTGTAATTGACTACCGCAACCGCTGGCAATGGTAATAATGGAGGTTAATTCCTGTCCTTCAAAGGCTTGGGTATTAATGTTAGCTAAGGAGTCTGCGGTTGTTTTATCGCCACTATGCAACGCCAGCGCACCACAACAGGTTTGCTGGTTTGGCACAATGACATTAAAGCCAACCGCTGTTAATACGCTAATCGCTGCATTCACCGTTTCAGCATCGAGTAACTGCCCCATACAACCAACAAATAACCCCACTGTGCCTTTACAGGCTGTTGTTGCCGAATAATAATCTTTTAATACCGTCGGTTCGACATAATCCGTTAATAAGCGATCCATTTTATCGAGATGCAGTAATTCAGGTAATTTGAGAGTACGCGCCGTTTTCTGTAAGCCTGTGGTTTGATACAATCGTAAACTGGATTGTGCTAATCGCCGCGCTGTTTTAGAGTGCGAGATTTTTTCTAGTATCGTGAAGGCAAGTGATGGTTTGTTTTCCGCTTGAAAGTGTGTCCGAAAATTGTCAATTAAGCGGCTATAAGGCACAAGTGCAGGGCAAATGCGCTCACATTCACGACACAACAGGCAATTATCAATATGCGCCCGCACAGCTGTCGTATCGGTTAATTGCCCACTCGCATAGCCTTGGATTAAAGCAATCCGTCCGCGTGGCGACTCATTTTCATTTTGAGTTTTACCGTAGGTCGGACAAGTCGGCAAACACAAACCACATTTAACGCAGCTATCTGCATCGGCTAATAAATTATCCATGCGTTTTGTTAGCTAATAAATCAACAATATGACTGTATTCTTCTAATTTCGGGCGATATAAAAACATCCCTAACGCCGACAGTGCGGTAAAAATAATTAAATTATTTTTGCCATCACCCAGCATAAACAGTACAAAACCAAACGCACCAATACTTTCCATCAAAGTCATAGAGATAATAACGGTCAGCAAATAACGTTTTTTTGCCTCAGCTCGATAGCTTAAGCGGGTGAGTGGCATGGTTTGATTTAATCTTAATTGAATATGCCGCAGTAAATTAGTCATCGGAAAGCTGAGAATAGCGACGATATATAAAGCCGTTCTTATTTTTACGCGTGTTATTTCAGGCAAGGCTTCTTGTAACTCATTGCCCATAGTGAAACAAATCACCACATAAGTTGCTAGCATGACAAGCATGATACCGACCACCAGCCACGGTAATTTAAGATCAGCGTCTAACGATTGATGGTCAATTGGGTTGTGCATTTTATATCCTGATAAATAAGTTAATTTTTCAAATTCCCCGCGTGTAAACCACATTCTTTTTTGGTGGCATCTTCCCACCACCAACGCCCAGCGCGTTCGTGTTGATTGGGTAATACAGGACGTGTACAAGGTTCACAGCCGATGCTGATAAAACCGTGTTGATGCAATTCATTGTAGGGGACTTGATAGGCTTCAATGTGATCCCAAACTTGTGCAGATTTCCAGTTGAGCAGCGGATTAAACTTAATCAATGGATGATCGTCAGTGGAAAAAGCGGTATCCAATTGCACTTCAGGAATGTCTGAGCGCGTATCGACGCTTTGATCTTTACGTTGCCCTGTAATCCACGCATCCACTTGTGCCAATTTGCGTCTTAGTGGTTCGACTTTACGAATACCACAGCATTCGCTATGCCCATCTTCATAAAAACTGAACAAGCCTTTTTGTTTAACAAAGCTATCGAGTGCATCACGGTCAGGCGTTAATAGCTCAATGTCGATACCATAATGCTTGCGGACTTTTTCCACATAGCGGTAAGTTTCAGGGTGTAAGCGTCCTGTATCCAGAGAAAAAACTTGGATGTCTTGTCGAATCGCGAACGCCATATCAATCAGTACCACGTCTTCCGCGCCGCTGAATGAAATAGCGATATTGTCGAACGATTCTAGGGCTTTTCTGAGGATAGTACGCGGATTTTTACCCGCCAGTTCGGTTTGTAAATCAGGAATGTTAATCATGGTCTTTGGAACAGGTTTGGTCAAAATACCGCTGTAAAAATTCAGCGAATGGAAGTTGTGGACGGCTTTCAATTTCATGCTGTTTGGCATGAGACTCCGCTGCCATTGCCATAAATTGCGCGGTGGTTTCAGCATCCAGAGGTTGCGCTTGAAAATAGCGAGCGTGTTCAGCAGAGGTGTTTAATGCAAAACGTGCAAACGGGTGTGATTGTTCACGCATAGCGGCTAACATTCGTGCAGACGCAGTTAAGTTGGCATCATCAACCACTAAGCATTGTTCAGCCAACGCCGCGCTATAGGGTTTATTGGTCGCATTGTTATCGAGAACTGCACACACAGGCTGCATGGCTTGCAGAATATCATTTGCCCAATCTTGCAAGGTGATTTGTTCACCGTTGCGATTCAATAGTAAATCAGGTTTTCTGCCTTCATTCGCCACGGCCAGTTGATTCGTATTGTTAATTTTATGGTCAGCAGCTGACATTTCAGGGCTATCAGATAATAAGCAGGTCAATAACAAGGCTTCGATAAAGCGTAGTTTGCCTTCATCAACACCGAGTGGATTAAAAATATCCAAATCCAACGAGCGCATTTCGACGTAACGCACTCCGCGCCGCTTTAGAGCCAGCGTGGGTTTTTCGCACGAAGTAGCGATTTGTTTAGGGCGAATCGTGCTGTAAAACTCGTTTTCAATTTGTAAAATGTTGCAGTTTAGTTGCTGATATTCACCATTCACCACCGTGCCGATTTTTTCATAATCAGGGTAGGGCGTAGTAATCGCTTTGCCTAAACTATCAACATAACCATCTAACGAGTTGTAATCAATGTTCAAACTTGCCTGATTATTGCTCTTATAACCGATGTCGCTCATGCGTAATGAGGTTGCGTAAGGATGATACAGCGTGCCGTTATCAAACTCTTCAAACTGTGCCATTAACGCAGGGCGGCTTTTAAAAAAGTTTTTGCAAATTGCAGGGGACGCGCCAAATAAATACAAAATTAACCAACCGACACGCTGAAAATTACGAATCAAGCCAAAATAACCGTCATTGGTAAATTGCGCTAAACTTAGCGCACTTTGTTCGTGTTGATGTAACGTCACCCATAAATTTTCAGGCACAGAATAATTAAAATGAATGCCCGCAATAGACTGCATGGTACGTCCATAACGATGCCATAAACCGTGTCGATAAATGTGTTTCATGCGTCCAACATTCGATGTGCCATATTCTGCAATGCGAATACTGTCATCGCCATCAATCCCACACGGCATACTCGCTCCCAACAGAATTTCACCCTCAAGATGCGCATAAACAAACTGATGAACTTGTTGTAAATAGTTCAGCGTGTCTTTTACATCGGCAAACGGCGGCGTAATCAACTCAATCAGAGCTTCCGAATAATCAGTCGTAATAGCGGAATGGGTTAAGGCTGAACCCAAAGCGTGCGGGTGTAATGTTTGAGAAATAAAACCATTCTGAGCAATGCGTAGGCTCTCTTTTTCAAGACCTTTTAAGCCTCCGCACAATTTATACTGGTTGTCAGTTGCCAAAAGTGCATTCAGGCGATTTGTTGTAAAAGTCATAGCGTGTCAAGTCCTGATAGAATCAGGGCATTATAACTGTAGAAACTCTCTGTACATGACAAAAAAATAACTCATTGAAATGTAAAATACACTTGTATTTTGTTAGCGGGAAATCAACGTATGCAACAAATCAATGAGCTATCAGTCATATCAAAAGCACTTCAAGTGGAACAAAGCAAAAATAGACTGTTTTTGTAGAATGCAAATTGAGTTAATCAAAGCGACCCATTCGAATTAAGAAAACACTTGAACGACTCGAAAAAAGTATTTTTCGCTACTGGCTTGGATTAGCTTCAAGATAAATTGTTAATCTCGGTTGATTCTTTGACATCGTTTTATGAGATGTTATTTCAATTCATTGTTTTTAAATAGCTTTGTGAGGCTTGATAATTTTTGTCATGTACACAGAGTAAAAATATATTTTTTAACAAATACGCGGCAACTGTTCACCACTCAATAAATCCAAACCACGCACGATACCCATTGCGGTACTTAGCGTTAATAAACCCTGTTCATGTACTGCTTTGACTGTGCCAATTTGGCAAGCGTGTTGTCCTGCTTGATGTTTTTGTAATACAGCTAACGCGCTGTCCACTTGTTCAGGCGGTAGAAACAAAGCAAAACAACCTTCATTGGCAATATACAACGGATCAAAACCCAGCAATTCACAGGCAGTTCTGACAGGTTCAATAATCGGTAGTGACGTTTCAGTTATTTCAATATGCACGTTCGCACTGTGTGCTAATTCAATCAAACACGACGCTAAGCCACCGCGTGTTAAATCGCGCAAACAGTGAATATCAATCCCTCCCTGTAATAAATCCTGTACTAACGGCGATAACACTGTGCAATCGCTGATTATGTCACTTTCAAACTCCAAACCTTCGCGCTCCAGCATCACCGCGATACCGTGCCGCGCTAAATCGCCGCTGAGTATCACCGCATCACCGACTTGAATGCTGGACGGTTGAATAATCAAATCGCTATCCAATAAACCAATACCCGCAGTGTTGATATATAAACCGTCGCCTTTGCCGTGATCGACGACTTTGGTGTCGCCTGTAACGATCATCACCCCTGCTTGCCCAGCTGTGTCCTGCATGGATTGCAAAATAGTTTGTAAGGTTTCAATCGGGAAACCTTCTTCAATAATCAACGAACAGCTTAAAAATAACGGTTTCGCGCCGCTCATGGCTAAATCATTAACCGTGCCGCATACCGCCAGTTTGCCTATATCGCCGCCTTTAAAAAATAGCGGTTTGATAACGTAAGAATCGCTGGTAAATGCCACGCGCTGTGTGCCGATGGAAAACACCGCGCTGTCGTGCTGCTGATTCAAATAATCATTGCTAAACGTGGGTTGCACGACACGCGCCAGTAATTGCTGCATCAAGCGACCACCTCCGCCGTGTGCCATAACGATTTGTTCATATTGCAAAGGTAAGGGACAGGTTAATTCCATAATGAACTCATTAAAGGGTGATTAGTGGGCGTAGTAAAGACCTGCGAGGTTTTTAAAACCTCGCAGGTCTTCAGAGTATAATTAGACTATCATTAAACCCAATGCGACACTAACGAAACTAAGAAGGAATGAATAGTGGCTGATTTGATATTAGAGTTTGGTTGTGAATCTTGTTATTTACAAGATAAGGTTATGGTTTGTCATCCAAATTGTACTCGTAAATTGAAACCTATTGATTTAAGTCCGTTATATGACTCTATTCCTTTGCTTGATAACTTTTATTGTAGAAACACTCAAACATCATTTACAGTTCCAAAAGATTTCTTTTACGGAAAACGTATGCCAGACGTTTATCGCTATGATTTAATATGTAACCATCAATGTGGATGGATACTTTGCGAACCTAACAATACTCACTGTGCAGGCGATTGGAAAACAACAACAATCAATGATTATCCACCAGTTACTAATTCCCTACCATATAAAAAACCAATTGAAAATGATGATGAAGCTAAAAACATTCTGATTATCTTAGAATCACCTCATAAAGAGGAATATCATTATCCAGATATTTCAGACATGAATAATTCAAATTTTACAGCATTACAACCAGCTAATGGCGCAACAGGAATAAATTTTTACAAATATTTTACGAGTGATATTTTGAAATATCCTCATGAAAAAAATGCAACTGGCACATTGGAAATATTATTTGATAAAGATGCTACATATCGCATCTGTTTTGTTAATCCTGTACCTTTTCAGGCTTCGCTTCATTACATATTGAGTGACAAAGGACAAAAAACAAAGATTGGAATAAATGAGTATATTAGGGATTCTGTGTGGGAAAGATTATATGAAGAATGTAAGAGTGATTTTATCCGCCGAGTAGATTTATATAAACCTTTTATTATTTTAAATGCTTGCACTGGCGATATAAACGAAAAGAAAAGTTTAAAATCACAAGTAAAAGATACTATTAAAAATCTGTGTCAACATCAATTCTATGCAACTCACCCATCTTCATGGTCAAGAAAAATAAATAATAGATATTGCAAAAAATGCTAACAAAAGCAGGAATCCCAATGAACACAACTTATTTAGAAAGAATAGAACAAGAAGTTAAACAAATGCCGCCTGAGTATTTGCCTGCTTTGTTGAATATCATTCATACGTTTAGAGAAAGTGTGCAGTTAAATACGGCAACGCAAAGTTTTCAACAAGGTTGGCAAGAAGCATTAAACGGCGAAACGCAAGCGATTGAGACGCTGTGGGATGATTTAGAAACATGATAACTGTCTCTTATACGGGTGAATTTAAACGTAGTTTGAGACAGTTGATTAAAAAATATGTCCATATTCGTAATGATATAGAGCCTGTTATTCAACAGTTGCAACAAGGTGAATTACTAGGCGATAGAATCCAACACGGTACATACATTGTTTATAAAGTCAGAGTGAGAAACTCCGATGCTCAACGCGGTAAAAGCGGAGGGTATCGCGTTATTTATTACTTAAAACAGCAAACGGATATTGTATTACTAACCGTTTATTCAAAATCAGAACAAGCCGATATTTCAAACGCTGAAATTAAGCGTATTATAAAAACAGCCACTTAACCGTTTCTCCGATAACGATAATAAGCCGCACAAGCACCCTCAGTAGAAACCATCGTTGCACCTAACGGATGCTCAGGCGTACAGGTGGTGGCAAATTCTGGGCATTGTGCAGGTTTGATTAAGCCTTGTAACACGTCACCACTGCGACAGGCGACGGGTTCTTGGGTGTTGACGGACTGCACGTTGAATTTCAATTCGGCATTCCAATCGGCAAATTCAGGGGCTAACATTAAGCCGCTTTGGGGAATGTTGCCCAAGCCGCGCCAGTTGCGGTCAACTGTGATAAAAACCTGCTGCATGGCGTGTTGTGCGGCGGGGTTGCCTTGTTCACGCACTACACGGCTATAAGCATTTTCGACTTCAAACCGCCCTGCTTCCAGTTGTTGGACGCATTGGTAGATGCCTTGCAATATATCGACAGGTTCAAATCCTGTGACGACAATCGGCACACGATAGCGTTCGGCAATCGGGTGATATTGTCCATAACCCATGATGGCGCAGACGTGACCTGCGGCTAGAAAGCCTTGTACTTGGCAATTTTCCGATGCTAATAACGCCTGCATCACAGGGGGTACACAGACATGACAGGTCAAAAGAGAAAAGTTTTTCAAGCCCAGTTGTTTGGCTTGCTGGGCGGCTAAGGCGGTGGTCGGCGCGGTGGTTTCAAATCCGACGGCAAAAAACACCACTTCACGGTTTGGATTGTCTTGGGCAATTTTCAGCGCGTCCAATGGTGAATACACGATACGAATATCCGCGCCTTGGGCTTTGCTACTGAGTAAATCTTGATGTGAACTGGGTACGCGCAACATATCGCCAAACGAACAAAAAATAATGTTCGGTACGTTGGCAATGGCTAAGGCTTTGTCGATATATTCCAACGGGGTAACGCAGACAGGGCAACCCGGCCCGTGAATCAGGCGGATATTGTCGGGCAATAATTGGTCGATACCGTATTGAATAATGCTATGAGTTTGACCGCCGCACACTTCCATAATAGCCCACGGTTGGGTGCTGATGTGTTGAATAGCGGCGACTAATTGTTTGGCAACGACTGGATCACGAAAGGCGAGTTTATTGAACATTATTCATCTCAGCAAAGGCGGCTAAGGTGATGCGTGCTTCGTCTTCATCTAATATCGACAAAGCCAATCCCGCATGAACAATCACATAATCATTTACCTTGGCTTCGGGCAAATACGCCAAACTAATGTCTTTTATTACACCTGAAAAATCGACTCGCGCCATGCGTTGTAAAGCATTGTCGTTTTCAGAAATGCTGATAATTTTTGCGGGAATGGCTAAGCACATGAGATTATGGCTCTAAATCAATAATGCGTTTTTGATAGGATTTTTTAACACAGTTGTTGGTTTGGCAAGTATCACGTTCACTTAACCATTTCATTTGTTGTTTTTTTAATGCCTTGGGATTTTTACTACGCGCTTCGGCGGCTTGATATGAGGAGTCTAATTCATCATCTAACGCCGATAATTCTTGATCTTGACAGATAGCTTTTTCAGTAAATGTTTTGGCTTTTTGACAATCATAACTCACCGCTTGAGCCGTGCTTGCAAATGCCATTAATACCGTTAAACCTAATATACGAACGAACATAACAACTCCTTAAAATTTTAGAAAATACAGTGTGCAGTCAATCAGCTCGCCCTCAACCGATGCGGACGTGACAGATTCGCACCGTTAATTTAACACGCAGGCGTAAATCTGTCCTAATGCTAAACCACCATCATTCGGTGGAATAGTGGCATGGCGAAAAAGTTCATACTGTCGCGATTGCTCTGCATTCACTATCGCTTCCACTAAATACGCATTTTGAAAACAGCCTCCGCTTAAGACTAAGCGTGTCGCGTTAGTTTTTTCTGCTACGGCAAACACCCAGTTGGCTAGACTGTGATGAATGTTAGCGGCGATTTGTTCATGACTCACTTGATTTAAATCCGCTAACACGCCTGTGAGTAATGGTTGCCAGTCGAGGCTTAAACCGTCTGCTTCAATCAGTTCGGTAGGATAAGCACGGCGCGGCACACCGTTACTGCATTTTTTTGCTGCGCGTGGGAACGAGTGGCTCATAGCACAGGCTTCTAACGCCATTGCTGCCTGCCCTTCAAACTCGCTGATTTGACATAAATCTAACAAACTGGAAAAGGCATCAAATAAACGTCCAATGCTAGTCGTCATCGGGCAGTTGAGTTGGTTTTTTAACATTCCACGCAATAGCTTTAATTCAACCGCAGAAAACGCGCTTAACAGTGGCGCGTATTCGTCAGTAAATATTACTTCGCCCTGCCACGCGTACAACAAACCCAACGCGGCACGGCGTGGTTCTTTGATTGCGGCAAAACCACCGACTAAGGGAAACGGGCGACAATGGGCGACACGTTGCCAGCCATGCGGGTTTATTTGTAAAAATTCACCGCCCCAGAGTTGTTTGTCTGTGCCTAGCCCTGTGCCATCCCACGCTACCCCTAACACGGGCGGTTCGAGTTGATGTTCTGCCATACACGCCAAAATATGCGCGTAGTGGTGTTGGACAGTTTGCACGGGCAAGCCTGAATTTTGCGCATACAAGCTACTGACATAATCGGGATGGGTGTCACTGATAATGCGTTCAGGTTTGAGTGCGTAAAATTGGCTTAAATCATCAATAGTGGTGGCGTGTTGCTGTGCAGTTTCGCGTTGTTCTAAATCGCCTAAATGCTGGCTAACGATAACATGATGTCCATGTGCGATTGCCACTGTGTTTTTTAATTGTGCGCCAACCGCTAAGGTGGGCGGTATCGTTTGTTTTAACATTATTGGTGTCGGCACATAGCCTCTAGCACGACGTAATACCGTCGGCGTGTCGGCAATGACACGAATAATAGAATCATCCAGCGGTCGTAAAATATCCCTGTCATGTACCAGAAAAAAATCCGCTAAACCGTTTAAATGTTCAAACGCTTGCTGGTTATCAATACAAATCGGTTCACCGTGTCGATTGCCGCTGGTGGCTATCAAAGGGCTATTCAACTGTGCCATGATGAGATGATGTATCGGCGAAGACGGTAACATTATGCCTAACAGGGCTTGCTTAGGCGCGACATTGTCCAATAGTGCTTTTGAATGCGGTTTGGCTTGGGCTAATACAATAGGCGCGGCGGCAGAACGTAAACATTGTCGCTTTATTTGGCTAAGTTCACACAGTTGTTCGGCTTGTGCCAGTGATTTAACCATCACCGCAAACGGTTTACCTGCACGTTGTTTCAGCGTCCGTAATCGCGCCACTGCCATTGAATTATTAGCATCCAGTAGTAATTGAAAACCACCGATAGCTTTGATTGCGATTATTTTCCCCGCTGTTAAGGCATTGACCGTGTCATTTATCGCCGCTTGTCCGTGCGTTATCGGTGTGCCTGAGTTATCACATAAAGTCAGTTGCGGCCCGCAATCTGGGCAAGCAATGGTTTGGGCATAAAAACGGCGATTATGCGGATTTTGGTATTCAGCGGCGCATTGTTCACACAATGGAAAATCCCGCAAACTGGTTTGACAGCGGTCATAAGGCAAACCGTGCATGACACTGTAACGCGGGCCACAATGACAGCAACTGATAAACGGGTGTTGATAGCGGCGATTATTAGGGTCAAATAATTCTGCCACGCACGCATCACAGACCACAATATCAGGACAAACAAAGATGGCAGTTTCACTATTCACATTCAAACTGGGTTTAAACTGAAAACCTTGCTGATAAGTGACAGGAATGACGTATTGCTGACAATCGCTGAGTTGCCCACAAGCAGGCACATTATTTGGTAAAGCAACTAAAAAATCGATTAGTTGCTGTTCATTGCCTTCAATTTCTATCAATACACGGTCGCGGTCATTGGCCACCCAGCCCGTCAGCTTATGCGTGGTCGCCAAGCGGTAGACGTAAGGGCGAAAACCAATACCTTGTAATAAGCCTGTTAGGGTGAGGCGTAAGCGTTTCAATTAATGACCTCTCTAGCCAGAAACAATCACCCCACGTCTACATGGTGAGCAATGTCATGTAAGGTACAAATCAACAACACGCCTGCGGTAATCAAGGCAATTTGTTGTAATGAGGTTTTGGTATCGGTTTTTTTATGCAGCGATGGAATTAAATCAGCCACAGCAATATAAATAAAACTAGAGGCTGCCAGTGCGAGAAAATACGGCAAGCTGGCGTGTAAATCTGCCAAGCTAAAATAAGCCAACACGCCACCAATGACAGTCGTTAAACTGGCAAGGATATTGTAAAACAAGGCTTTACTTTTGCTGTAACCGCTTTCTAATAAAATGGCGAAATCGCCAACTTCTTGCGGAATTTCATGCGCCGCAACGGCTAAGCTAGTGACTATGCCTAACTGTACATCGGTTAAAAATGCCGCGCCAATGAGTACACCATCGACAAAGTTATGAATACCATCACCAATAATAATTAACGCCCCTGCGGATTTACTGACTCCGTGATGATGTCCGTGTTCGTGACTATGGTCGTGGTCATTATCGTCGTAAGCCGCGCAATCACCAAAATGGCAATGTCGCCACACCAATAATTTTTCCAATACGAAAAAGCCCAGTATGCCAACTAAAATAGTGCCTGATAGTGTTTGAAATTGTTCAGGTTTAACTGCTTCAAAGGCTTCGGGAATTAAGCCCCAAAAGGCAACGGCGAGTAACGCGCCAATCGCAAAACTAATGCCGTGCGGTAAGACGGCGTTGCGTTGCGCGTCGGGCAGTAATAAAAAAATACCTGCTGCCAATACACTTAATACACCACCGACAGCGGTAAAAATAATAATATAAATCAGTAAATGCACAGTCCTTATGTTCTCCAGATAAGTGTTGCTAACCGTCCTGTTTGGGTATCGCGACGATAGGAATAAAAACGAGCTTGGTCGGTGACGGTACAAAATTCACCGCCATAAACAGCATGAATACCCAGTGTCGCTAATTCAATCCGCGCCAGTTGGTAAATGTCGGCTAAGTATTTGTTAGTGTTGGTTTGCGTAAAGGCGGAAGCAAACACGGCAGATTTTGCCACAAACACTTCACGCACTTCTGCACCAACTTCAAAACACGCCGCGCCAATAGCAGGCCCTAACCACACTAACACCTCAGTAGTCGCTAAGACATTGATGGTATTGGTGATAATGCCCGCCAATAATCCCTTCCAACCCGCATGAATTGCGGCGATTTGTTGACCATCGGTAGAGCAGATTAATAGCGGCAAACAATCAGCCGTTAACACGGCACACACCACGCCCGCTTGATCGCTGACACTCGCATCGGCTTGTTGCAATGTAGTCGCTTGCCCCGCGTTAATCACAAGATTGCTGTGTGTTTGTTCTAGCCACACAGGCTCGCTAGGTAACGCCAGCATGGTTTTAATGCGTTGCCGATTTTCACGCACACAGTCCTCATCATCACCGACATGAGTCGCTGGATTAAGGCTGTCGTAAGGCGTGACACTCACGCCACCAGTGCGTAAGGTGGTGGCAGCGTGAATGTTAGCAGGCGCGGGCCAATCGGGGGTTATCCAGTGCTTATTGTGGTTCATTATCAGCTAATGCAGCGAGTAAACGAACCATATCATCAGGCATAGGCTGTACCCATTCCATATATTGATCGGTGACAGGATGCAGCAAACCGAGTTTTTCCGCGTGTAAGGCTTGGCGTTTAAAACTGCGTAGTTCTTTTTCCAGAGCTTCACTACAATTCGGTGGCATTTGAAAACGTCCGCCGTACATAGGATCGCCCAACAACGGAAAGCGAATATATGCCATGTGAACACGAATTTGATGCGTGCGTCCTGTTTCTAATTTAACCCTAACCAGCGTGTGACGGGTAAAGCGATGCACCACGCGGTAATGCGTGACCGCTTCTTTACCACCGTCGCGTACCACATAACGCAATCTATCTTGCGGATGTCGTCCGATAGGTTCATCAATTGTTCCGCCTGCGGTCATACGCCCACGGCTAATAGCCAAATACTCGCGGGTAATTGTCCGTTCTTGCAATTGTTGCGTCAGGCTATTATGCGCTTGCAAGGTTTTAGCAATCATTAACAAGCCGCTGGTGTCTTTATCGAGACGGTGAATAATACCCGCTCTGGGCAAGGTTTCCAGACTGGCATCATGATTCAGTAACGCATTCATTAGCGTGCCGTTCCAATTGCCCACCGCAGGATGTACCACTAGACCCGCTGGTTTGAAAACGATAAGTAAACTCTCATCTTCAAACACAATATCTAACGGAATCTTTTCAGGTTCAGCGTGAATAATAACTTCCGCTTCCGCATCGAGGGTAATAATTTCACCCCCATCGACTTTATCTTTAACTGTCAACGACACGCCATTGACTTGGACGCGCCCTGCTTTAACCCATGTTTGTAATTTACTGCGTGAATAATCTGCAAATAGCTCTGCAAGCACCTGATCTAAGCGCATTCCTGCCATTTCGTAAGGTACTTCTTCCATTAATTTTGTCATAACAAGTTCTTCTGAATAACCCATAGTTAAGTTATACTCGCACGATACATAGCCGTTTATGCGGCGAGAAAACCCCTAATGTTACAACGTGTCATGAGCATCATGCGATTAATTTTAATAAAAATTTTATTTATTGGCTTTTTAAGCCTAATACTTTCAGGTTGCAGCACCTTGGGCAACTTGTTTTCTAATGACTCTGCCAGTGCGACTGAAGACGAATATGTTGGTTGGGATGTGCAGAAATTTCGTAGCGAAGCGAAAGCTGAACTAGATAGAGGCAGCTATGAAAAAGCCGTCAAACTCTATGAAACCATTGAAACTCGCTATCCATTTGGTGATGGTTCGGCACAAACCGAATTAGATTTAGCCTACGCTTATTATAAAGCGAGCAAACATGAAGAAGCTGTGGCGGCTGCGGATCGTTTTATTAAAGTGAATCCGCGTAGTGTCGGCGTTGATTACGCATTGTATTTAAAAGGACTCGCTAATTACAATCGTGACATCGGTTTTATTGATCGTTTTCTACCGACTGATACCTCACAACGCGATCAAAACAAAGCACAAATCGCTTACAACAATTTTAAGGAGTTAATCACGCGGTTTCCTAACAGTCGCTACGTTCCTGATGCCAGACTACGGATGATTGCTCTCAACAACAATCTCGCCATGCACGAAGTTCATATTGCGCGTTACTACATGAACCGTAAGGCTTATGTCGCAGCAGCAAGTAGAGCATCGGATGTCGTTGAACACTATCAAGGCACGCCTGCTGTACCCTATGCGTTACAAGTGATGCAAGAAGCCTACGCTAATCTGGGTATGACTGATTTAGGCAAAGATGCCGCTCGTGTTTATGAACTTAACTACCCCAATGGCCCACCTGTTGCTGAACATAAAGATGCGACTGTTTCACATCAGGTGTGGGATTTTATTGGGTTAGAGAAATAGTTAGTTAGCTGTAACAGGCGTACAAACCTAGGTTTGTACGCCTGACATTATTCCTATTCATTTAACAAAAACGCTTTCACTCCATTTTTCCCTATCATCATCACAACAATCAACACCGCGCCGTAAATAATTTGCCTCATATTTGAGGTGGAATTACCGCACCTTAACGTGGCTTATATCCCCTGAGTCACTTAACCGAATCCGCTGATCAAAACGCCAATCTGCTAATAAACAATTGTACAAACAGCTATAATCTTCAAGGCTTAGTGCTTATTTTTTTCAGCAACAACTTATTAAACTCGCTAATTTTCGGTGCCATCTTACTGTCATGAATCAAGCCAAGATCAAACATCACCTGCTTACTGATCTTTATAACAGCCTCCTGCTTACAAAACGAAGACGACAATAAAGCTTTTACTTTGTTAGCATCACCCTGTAAATAGTAAGCCGCAGCCTGACTGAGATTGACATAGCATTTTTTGTCATCAATAGTCGCCAGCACTATTTTATTAAAATACCATTTGGGATCAGTCGCGCTTAATGCTTCTAAAACTTCCTTGTACAAACCCACTGCCATTTTAAAATCCCTCTTCATTTGAAATACTCTGGCACGTTCAAACTTCAAGCTCACCGTGTCATCCAGTCTTTTATCATTTAGTACAGCCAAAGCATTTTCATAATTATCTTGTTTTTCATAAAGCCCAGCGAGATTAAGTGCATACTCATAAGGGATTGAATTAGCGGTATCAATAGCGGCTTTGCATTCCGCAATTGCGGTAGCAATCTGTCCGAGTAATTCATAAACAGTACACAAGCCAAAATGGGCATAAGATGCTTTAGCACTGAGCTGGGTAGCATTTTTAAAATGTTTGAAAGCTTCATCCGTATTCTGGTTATCGAGATAAAATCGCCCCCAAAAGGTTTCCACATCCGCATCATTCGGATGTTCTTGAGAAAAGTTTTTTAATTTGGTTTCAATCACCGTTTTTTCAGCGGGTTTAAAAACACGGGTTTTTTTCAAGCCCCAGTCCGCCTCAATTTCCAGATTCAAACTATCAAAAGCATCAACCGCTTTGCCAAATTTATCGCCCGTGGCACTATCAACCACAGCCAACAACTTGCGTATCGGATTGGTATCCGCTGCCTTTTGAAAAGCAAGCTCTGCATTTGTAAAATCACCCACAGAAAGATAGCCTTGCCCTTCTTCAAGCAGCGATTTATAAGAGGCAGAACCAACGAAATAACAAATCAGCACAATCAAAACCCCAACCGCCATTTTAGGATGTTCACGCAAAAACTGGATAACAATAGGCTTCCAGCTCACAACCTTGGAAAAACCAAGCCGAATCCACGCCCAAAGTCGTGTCATTTTGCAGTGCTCAACGGAAAATCATTAAATCCTGGTTGAAATTCTGCCACAGGCACTTGTCTATTTTTGGTCAAACTTGGCACGGTTTGGCTTAAAAAACTGTTCAACTCATTCACATAAATTTGTTTGTCTTTACCCAGCGTATCGGCATTGCCTTTTAAGCCTTCCAGCAAGGCGGAAGTAAAAAAGCCATGACCGCTTTTAGAGTCTTCCAACGCCGCATTAACACTGGAAGTTGCCGCAATAACTGCCCGTCCCGTGCCTTCCATTAAGCGGGTTATCGCGGTTTGGGTTGCATTATCCTCATCGCCGCGCTCGCCTGCGTGTGCCTGTAAATCCGCCTTACCCGCATAACAGGTATCCAAAAAAATCACGCTTTTGTCGGTTTTAATCGTTGCCAGCAACTCCCGTAAATGACCATTATTCAACATCGCCGCCTTCCACGCTTTCCCACTGGTATAAACGGCATTATTAGGCACAAAATTATAATTGCCATCGGTTACCACGCCATGCCATATACAGCACAAATACATCGCCTCGTTCCACCGCTTTCGCCATTTTTGCAAAGCTGTCATTAATCGATTGTAGCGTCACTTGTTCATTAACCAGAGTCACCACGTGCCGCTCTTTAAACAAATTCTCACCGCCCTCATCCAAAGCTGTTGCCAGCGCAGTGGCATCGGCATCGGCAAACTTAAGCGGGCTTAAGTTGGGATTTTGATAACGACTTACCCCTAAAGCCAGCACATATAAAGACGACTTTTTTAACTGCTCAATACCCAGATTTTCTTCAAAGCTGGGTAAATCACTGCTCAGGGTATTATTGCGATTAGTCCCAAATAACTTAATCACATTGACACCCTGCGCTAAAGGCACATTGATTTCAATATCAGCTGGCTTAGTGCCTTCAATGCCTGGAAATATTTGTCGCCCTTGCTGCTCAACGCCATTCAGCGTGTAATTGACTTTACCAACACCACCGCCCTGATCGCTGACCCGAACTTTTAAAATCATCGCTAAACCCTTGCGCGTTTTCGACACTAACTCCAAACGTGGGGCAGGTTCTTCTAACACTTTTGCCAGAGTGTTGTTTGCTAACGCCGCCGTTATCAATTGTTCCGCGTCCTCCGTTTGCTCCAGACGTTTGGCAATTAAATCTGGGCGATAAAACACTTCGCTCATTTGCTGGACACTGACAAAACGCGCTGCTTTGTTCTGCCCCTGATTAACTGCATAACCGATTAAGTCTTTGCCGTGGGGGCTGGCGTTAAAAAAGCCTTCGGGTGTCCACAGCACCCATTCATCACTGCCCTTTAACGGAAAAAAAGCCAGTTGTTCTTTCCCTGTTTTCAGGCTGTACCAGCGTATCGTGCCATCCGCAAAAGCGGCGACCACAAAACGTTGATCCGCGCTGATATTGACTGTCCAGCTTACACTCGGTATGGGTGCGTTCCACAGCTCTTTGCCGTCGCGGTCAAAAAACCGTAACCACCACTCCGTGCCTAAAACAAAATGCTGTTCATCGGGGCTGATAGCCAGACTGCGTGATCTTTCGTAAGGATCAAGTTTTAACGGCTTGCCATTGAGTTTGGGGGCAGTGTTATCTTCCCAATCAGTCAGCACTAGACCCTCGGCAGTGGTTTTGGGAGCGACTAAGGCTTCCGCACTGCCGTACTGGGTGGCAGGTAAAGAAAAGCGTTTCGGTGTACCGCTGTCGATAAATTCCACCACCGTAGCCTCGGTATTGATGCGCAGTTTATCTATACCGCTTTGGCGATGATCGACAGTAGCGGGGCGGATGCTGAGCAGCGGTGCGCCGCTGTCGGTCACGACTCCCCAGGCAGGATTTCCCGTGCCATACACGACACGCTGAGCTTTTAAGGCGTGTAAATCCATCACTGTACTGTCAGCGGCAGGCAGAACCCTGACCGCCCCGCGTCCTGCTTGTGACCATTTCAGGATCGGACGCTTACCCGTACCATCATTATAAGCCCCACCCGCATACAGCTCCTGCCCATTGGCAGACTAGGCAACGCTACTCACATGACCGTTTGTCACAGTCCGCGTATCAGCGGCATAAGCCAGACTTAAGTTGGTAGCATTAAGCACTTGAACGGCGGCGGTATCTCCAAAACCCACAGCAATTAAGTGGGCATCAGGAGAGAAACGCGCGGCGAAAGGCTTGTTACCTCCAGTTAAAGCTTGTTTTAGCGGCGGCAGAAAACAGTTTTTGGCAGTCACACAGGCGGGGGCTTTTTTCACTAAGGCTGCATTGGGCTGATACAGGCGGATAAAGCCATCAAAGCTGGTAGTCAGCAAACGATTATGCGGGTCAAATTCCACGCTATAGCTGTCACTGCCATAATCGCTATCGCGGTAGACTTCCTGCAAAGAGGCAGCATCATAAACACGAATGCCGCCAGTTTTTCCTAAGGCTGCCGCTAAATACCGACCATCAGCGGAGTAAGCCAGATGACCCACAGTTTCAGGTAATTGCCCCAGACTGCGCAACAACTGCCCGCTGCGGGGGTTAAAAATATAGATACGCTCATCTGAACCATTTGGAGCAGTAAAGCCCCCCACCGCCACCTCATCACCCAGAGGCTTGATCGCCACCGCATAAAGCTTACCCTCATCACCTGCCCCCAAAGGCGGACGCAGGGTTTGCACTAACTTGCCCTTAGCGGTTAAATCCCAAACCAGCGCGGTTTTATCATGAGATGCCGTGACCAGCAACTGCTCTTTGGCATCCACCGCGATGCGTATAATCGCTGCGGTATGGCGACCTGTTTGCAGTTGCAACACAGGTTCTGGGCTGGCGGCGGTGTTCAAAGAGAACAGCAGACTGACAACAAGCAGCAGGAAAGTCGGGGCGATAAGCGTTTTCATAGGCTTTGGATTTTTTAGTGGCTTTGAATGGGCGGATTATACGCCAACGCGGTCTTAAGACGCATTCCAACGCGGAGCGTTGGAACGATAATAATATCCAAATCACCAGCGTCAACACGATAAGATGGGCTGAAACACGATAAGACGCGTTACATACAATGCTTTCATACGCCGTTAGTTGCTCAACAGCGAAACGCAAAGAGCGCGAAGATTTCGCAAAGAACGCAAAGCCATTATTTTTTGCGTTCTTTGCGTTTATTCTTTTAAATAATCGAGTAACTAACCTATATTGAAAGCACTGTAGGATATGCCAAACAAAGCACATCATTCAAGTTGACCTACAGGTCTAAGTAAACGCATAAACCTAAGTTTGCACTCCCGCTAGACTTAAATTACCCCGCTAACAAGCACAGGTAACACCCAATATTGAATGCCAGAGCCTGAAAATTCTTGTCTTAGTTTTTCAACTAACGCCTCCAAATCGTTTTCATCAATATACATTTGAAAACGTAGTTGTTTTTGCCGACCTGTCACTTGTTCAGCCAATGATAAACCTTTATTTTCATGATGATGGGCATTAACCGCGAAACTACTAAAACCCAATTCCTCTTCTAAGGTCAGTAACGCATCAACCAGCGGCTCTTCGAGACTGGGTGGCACGTTAATAGTCACTAGATATTCTTTATCATGTTTCATAACGTGTCCTCTTTTGGTAAGCCAAATAATTTAAATAAAATAGGCAGTAAGAATAAAGTAAGAAATGTTGATGATACTAAACCGCCGATAACCACTATCGCTAATGGGCGTTGAATTTCAGACCCCGGCCCTGTGGCAAATAATAAGGGAATCAAACCAAACGCTGCAATACTGGCAGTCATTAAAACGGGACGTAATCGCCGTGAAGAACCCAGTGTGACCACTTTCACAATATCCATACCCATTGCTTTCAGTTGATTAAAATAACTCACCATCACCACGCCATTTAACACTGCAATACCTAACAGGGCGATGAAACCCACTGATGCAGGTACGGATAAATATTCTCCCGACAGCCATAAGGCAAACACCCCGCCGACCATTGCCAAGGGAATGTTGGATAACACCAACACGGCTTGCCGCACTGAACCAAAGGTCGAAAACAGTAACAAGAAAATTAACCCCAAGGCAATCGGTACAACCAGCGTTAAGGTTGCCGCCGCGCGTTGTTGGTTTTCAAATTGTCCGCCAAATTCCACGGTGTAACCTGTGGGTAGTTTGACTTTTTCTTCGACGGCTTTGCGGGCTTCTTCCACAAAACTGACTAAATCGCGCCCTTCGACATTGCTACGCACCACCACAAAACGCTGTCCTTTTTCCCTGCCAATCGACACCACACCTTCCACTTTTTCAATTTTAGCAATTGCCGTGACAGGAACGTGACCGCCATTCGGTAAGGTGATTTGTAGATTATCAAAGTTCGCGGTGTTGCTAGAGCCGCGTAAAATAATAGGCGTGCGTTTGATGCCTTCTTGTACCACGCCTAGATTTAAGCCTTCAATCTGAGCGCGTAACAGAGTTTCAATACTGTCGGCATTCAAACCCAAACGCCCCGCAGCCAGTTTGTCGATAGTGAGTTGTAAAAACTGCATACCCCCATTTTGCTTGGCAAATACATCACTTGAACCTGTGATGTGTTTTAGTACGTCGGCGATTTCATTGGCTTTTTCATTGAGTATCGCGAGGTCTGCACCAAATAATTTAATCGCCACGTCACCGCGTGTCCCCGTCAACATTTCTGACACCCGCATTTCAATCGGCTGGGTAAAACCAAAGGCAATCCCTGGAGTTTGCGCCATAACTTTTCGAATTTCTTCGATGAGTTCTTCTTTGCTTTTCATACGCCACTGATCTTTAGACTTTAACACCAAAAACGTATCGGTTTCGTTTAAGCCCATTGGATCTAGCCCTAATTCATCTGAACCCACACGCGACACAATAGTGGCAATTTCAGGGACATTTTTCAGCAGATTTTTTTGTACTTGCCCGTCTAAAGCCACCGATTTTTCTAAGGTGATGGACGGCAATTTTTCTAACTGCAAAATAATATCGCCTTCGTCCATCGTCGGCATAAAGGTGCTACCGATTTGCGTAAAGACAAAGCCCGTCACAATCAACAACATTGCCGCACCCGAAAACACTATTTTGCTATTGTTTAAACACCACAACAAACTCGGTTGATACAGTTTTTGCAGTTGGCGCGGTAGCCACGGTTCTTCGTGCGACACTTCTTTTAATAAGTAGGAAGCAATCACGGGAATCACGGTCAGTGATAATATCAATGAGCCACTCAGCGCGAATACTATCGTCAATGCGACGGGCGTGAATAACTTACCCTCCAAGCCTTGTAGTGTGAGCAACGGCAAAAACACAATGATGATGATTAAAATGCCTGCGGTCACTGACCCCGCAACTTCAGCTGTCGCGCGATAAATAACGTGCAAGCGGGGTAAACGTTGTGCTGTTTTGACGTGTGCTAAATGGGTGATAAGGTTTTCTACCACCACCACGGCGGCATCCACCAACATCCCGATGGCAATCGCTAAGCCGCCCAAACTCATCAGATTGGCAGACATCCCCATCTGGTTCATCAAAATAAAAGTGAACAACGCGGCTAGCGGTAAGGCTAACGCCACCACTAACGCGGCGCGTAAATTACCCAAAAATAAAATCAGCAACACGACCACTAAGACTATGGCTTCTAATAGCGCGTGTAGCACCGTCTCTACCGCTTTATCAACTAAATCACCACGATTGTAAAATACTTTCGCTTCTACGCCTTTGGGAAAACCTTTGCTGATTTCGGCGAGCTTGTCTTCAATACCTGTGATAGTTTGTCGAGCATTCGCACCGCGTAAACTCAATACTAATCCTGTGACCGCTTCACCTTGTCCATTTTTACTGACCGCGCCATAACGCGTGACTGCGCCTACTTTCACTTCGGCAATATCGGCAACGGTGATAGGAATGCCGTTTTTATTATCCACAACAATATTTTTCACATCGTCTAGGTTTTTAATGCGTCCTTCGGCTCGCACGATTAAGGCTTCTTCTCCATCAGTCATGCGCCCTGCGCCATCATTGCGGTTATTGCTTTGGATGGCTTGTTGCAGTTTATCGAGACTGATGCCACGCGCCGATAAGCGGGTATTATCAGGAATAATTTCAAAACTACGCACTAAACCGCCTAAGGAATTGACATCGGCAACGCCTGCAACAGTACGCAAGGCGGGACGTATTACCCAATCCAATAAGCTACGCCGTTCCATTAAATTCAAACCACCGCCCTCAACGGAGAACATGAACATCTCGCCCAACGGCGTGGTCATCGGCGCAATACCGCCTTCGACTCCCGCAGGTAAATTCCCCCACATCGTGTTTAAACGTTCAGCGATTTGTTGCCGCGCCCAAAAAATATCTGTGCCTTCTTGGAAATCGACAGTAATGTCAGTCAAGGCGTATTTAGCCACTGAGCGCAACATGGTTTGATGTGGGATACCCAATAACTCGACCTCAATGGGCGCGGTGATACGCGCTTCCACTTCTTCAGGTGTCATACCAGCGGCTTTGACGATAATTTTTACTTGCGTGGGTGACACTTCGGGAAAGGCATCAATGGGAATATTTTTAAAGGCGTAATAACCACCACCGCATAATAGCAATACGAATATCATCATCAATAACCGCTGACTGAGCGCGAAACGAATCAGAGTAGCCATTATTCAGCACTCCCTAAACCTAACCAATTGGCTTTTAACGCCACCGCGCCTTGAATTGCAATGTCATCAGTCGCTGATAATTCGCCACTGATAATCGACTCTTCACCTTGCTTGCCAATCACGACAATAGGCGTAACGGCAAAACCGTCTTTGTTATGCACAAACACAAACGACTTGCCTTCGTTTTGGGCAATCGCGGTATTGAGAACTTTAAATAGCGGCGTATCGCTGGCTTGAATAATTTGAATATTCAGGCGTTGTCCAGAGCGTATTGCCGATTGCTTACCTTTAATAATCGCTCTGGCTAATACCGTTTGGTTTTCAGGATTGACGCTTTGCCCTAATAAACTGATTTTGGCAGTAATATCGGTATTTTCAATCTGCACGGAATCGCCAACTTTCAAACTGGCGATACGCTCTTGCGGAATATTAATTTCTAACCACAATTCATCCAAATTAGCGACTCGATAAATGGGAGCTAGACTGTCAATGCGTTCCCCAGCAACCGCCATGCGTTCCATAACTACTCCCGTAATCGGAGCGCGTAGACTGTGTAAGCTAGATAAACGATGTGTTTTAGCCAACTGGGTAATCTCGCTATTGGTCATACCCGCACTTTGTAGCAATTGTTTATGTTCATCAGCTTCTGACAGAAAGGTATTGTATTGTCCTTGCGTTTCTTGCCAACGCCGTTCAGCAATCACGCCTTCTTGCACCAATTTTTTATCGCGTTGATATAAAAATGAACCCTGTTGCAATTCACTTAAGGCTTTAAGATACAGCCGCTGCATGGACAATAAGTCGGGGCTATTGAGTTCAACTAACACCTCGGCTTTTTTCACCGTATCACCGATAGCGGCGTTCAGTTTAGTGATAAGTCCTGCCTGTGAAGCACTGACGACATATTCATGTTCGGGGGGAACAACCACTTTAGCAGGTGCGGTTAATAAGGGGATTTGGGTTGCCGCTTCTAATTTTCCTAGTGTTACACCTAGATTACTGAAATTTTGTTCAGAAATTTTTACACTGTTTTCGGCGTGCGTGAGTGGGCTAAAAAGTAGCGAAACCAACGCGAATAACCACATTGTTCCAAAACGTTGACGTATTGATAGCGAGACCTGCGAGGTTTTTAAAACCTCGCAGGTCTTGTGTTCGCTACCCGATAAATACGAGGGGGCTATAAAACGATGAAGTACGTCAACCATAGAATTTAGATCGATTAAATTATTCATATTCATGGCATCACTCCTACCGCTTGGTTATACAGGGCAATATCACGCTCTAACATCACCTCACGTTCTTTGACGTTTAAAATTGCTTGCTGGGCTTTATCGCTAATTTTTAACAAATCTATTAAATCAATTTCACCGACTGAATAAGCTGTCTTACTCATGTTTAACAGCTTTTCTGTTGCCGTTTTTAACGCATTAGCATTAGCCAATTCAGCGCGATTAACCTCTAAATTATGTTCTGCCTCGTGATGAGCTTGTTGTAAATCACGAAACAATTGCTCACGCTCAGACATTAATTTGCTCAGTTCAACATTGATAGCGGCAAGCTGTGGCGCAAGATGATCGCTACCACCAAACGGTATATTGACACCAACATTAAAACTCGCAGTATGATTACTGGCATCATTTCCCATATCGCCATTAACACCAGCCAAAACATTGGTTTGCCCAGAACCGACTGCTCGCATTGCATCGAGTTCCGCTTGTTTACGCGTTTGTTGGCTATTAATAGCGACTAACGCAGGATGATTCTGCTCAATTTCTTTTAAATCGACTAGCTTCTCGTGATAATCTTTGGGTACTTTAGTGATTTGCGTAATACTGGCATAACGTTTACGCGCGTGCATCAATTCTGCTTCAGCCAAAATCAGTGTTGAACGTTTTTGTAATAACTCGGTTTCCGCTAACAACACATCCGAACGCGGCAAATCGCCTAATTCAACGCGCCGACCAATTTTTTCATGTAACTCTTCGTATATTTTGATTTCCGCTTGCGCTTGCTCATAGCGAATTTTTTGTAAATCCATATCCCATAACGCATTTCTTACTAACCCTGCGATACGCAATTTAGTAGCAACGGTTTGAGTTTTCGCGCTGGACTCAGCTTGTTCACCAACGGCTTGTTCAGCATCGCGCTGACCAATATTCCATAACGGAACTTGTACGCCCGCATTAACATAGTGCAGCTTACCGCCATTAGCACCCGTCGCCGCTTCTTGAAAACTATAACTGGCTTGTGACGCACCTGCTGTCCAACTTTTACTGCGTTGAGCAATCGCGGCAGCTTCGTCTTCTAACGACTTAAGCCACGCCATATCGGGGAATTTTTCTAAGGTTAAATCAATAACTTTAAGCAAGGTCAACGATTCATCAATTTCAATTGGATCTTCGTGGGCGACTATCGGTGTCGATTCCGCAAAACTTAACGAGGTGGTCAGCAAAAAGGCAAACAAGCACCTGCTAACAAGGTTTAAAGCAAACATAAATGAGGCTCATTGTGTATGAGTAAAAAAAATAAATAGCGCGACAATCGCCACGCTGATTTTAATATTGAAGGGAACTAACTGTGTGCAGGTGGGGCGCGTGCAGGATGAGCAAAATTTGCTAGATGAGTAATCAACGATAGAGTTGATGTGTGTAGTGGCGTAGCAAAAGCAGAAAAACAGGGTTTAAATACCGCAGGAGATGAAGCTAAATAAGTGTCATAATCCAAATCAGCAAGGATTTTGTACAGCCGCTGTGTATGTATTGCAAAATCACGGCTAAAACCTGCATCAATACCAACAACCTGCCCCTCATTATCGCCACAAATCGATGACACACTGCACGGCAAAGCGTCAACGGTCGGCTCAAGTGCTTCTATTGACTCAGAATTCCCATAGCCTTCAAGACCTGGAAGATGAATACCTTGTGCCGAAAAATTTTCGTTAGTATGCGCATGGACTAAAGGAGCAATAAATTGCAACAGTACCAGAACAACAACAAAAAATGGGCGGAATGAATAAATCATGCTGACAATACTATGCTACTGAAAGAAAATTAACAACTTATGATATTAATTATGTACCTTACTTTTATTGCACAAACGTAAATTCAAGAACCGCTCCTTCTACGCGATTAGCAGATTTAGTTGGTGTAGAAATTTGACTGCCCAAAGAAAACTGCCAATGCTCTGTTGTATACCAGACAAAGCCGATAACTGCGCCGCTAATGTCATTATTGCCATTAATAAAATCAGCCATAATATGGACATCTTTAGTGACAGGTAATTCCAGCCCTGCCATCAAATTCACATTAGTGCCGCTACCCACAAATGCCCGATTAGCATAATAAACACCTAAATAATATTTTCCCTATTCCTGCAAATCTAGCGCGTTATTCCAGTAATTAAAAGACGCAAACTGTGCTGGATTTTCATAGAAAGGAAGTATTGAACCTGATGGCGTACCAATGCCTACTTTCCACTTTCATCTGTACGCTACTGACTTTGAATGTGCTGTTTTTGCATAAGGACGAGTTATGGTCTTATCTGAGCAAAAAACAGCAACAGCAACAGTTTTGTAATCATTTTATTCACGGTTAGCTATGTTGTCGGAAATTTTTTGAGTATGCCATGTTGTCATTTGTGTCGCCAATGTCCCTCTTATTATTTCACCATCATTTTATTAGCGGTTAGCTCTAGTAGGTTAATCACCTCATGTCATCGTTAGTAATGATAAAATAAACCCATTATCAAAATGCGCCAGCGGAGACTAGGTATTGAAACCTTTTATAGACGAGCTTGAACAGCATCGTGAAACGATGAGCAACTTAGCCAGTTGTAACAGTGTGATTGAAACAGCGGCAGAGTTGCTGATTAGCACACTGCAACAAGGCGGCAAGATTTTACTGTGTGGCAATGGTGGCAGTGCCGCTGATTGTCAGCATATCGCGGCGGAATTTGTGGTGCGTTATGAGAAAAAACGGAGGGCGTTAGCGGCGATTGCCTTAACAACGGACAGCTCAATTTTAACGGCTCATGCCAATGATTTTGATTTTGACACGGTGTTTTCCCGTCAGGTTGAAGCCCTCGGTAATGAAAAAGATTGTTTGATTGCCATTACCACCTCAGGTAACAGTAATAATGTATTAAAGGCAGTGACAGCGGCGCGTGCTAAAGGCATGACGGTGATTGCTTTAACGGGCGGTACAGGCGGCGCGTTGCGTGAACACGCCACTGTTACCGTGTGCGTACCCTCCAATGTAACAGCGCGTATTCAAGAAGCCCATATTTTAATCGGTCACTATTGGTGTGGCGTGGTTGAGGAGAAATTAAGTGTTAGCGATAAGCCCAGAGTTTAATAAAGCACGCATTTTAGTGATTGGCGATGTGATGCTGGATCGTTATTGGTCTGGAACTGCGGCGCGAATTTCACCCGAAGCTCCCGTGCCTGTGGTGCGGGTTAAAAGTACCGAAGAGCGCGTCGGCGGTGCGGCTAACGTGGCGTTAAATATTGCTAAGTTAGGCGGTCAAGTCACTTTGTTGGGTGTAGTGGGCGCAGATGCTGAAGGCGAAACCCTCAAGACTATTTTGGAAGCGCACGGCGTAAGCTGTGATTTTGTCAATGAAGCGGCAATACGCACCATTTGTAAATTGCGCATTATGGCGCAACATCAACAGCTTATCCGTGTCGATTTTGAAGAACCCACGCTGCATTTTGACCACGTCGCATTATTAACGCGCTTAAAAGCACACTTGCCCCAACACGATGTGATTGTGTTTTCTGATTACGGCAAAGGCACATTAGCCGATGTTGCGGATTATATTCAATTGGCTAAGCATCAGGGCTTAACCACACTGGTTGATCCTAAAGGTGTGGATTATCAGCGTTATAGCCACGCCGATATACTCACGCCTAATTTATCGGAACTGCACGCAGTAGTTGGTGTCTGTTATGAGGAAGCGGCGTTATTGGCAAAAGCCCGTCATTTATTACAACAGTACGAAATCCCCACGCTGTTACTGACACGCGGCGAAGCGGGTATGACCTTAATACAGGACGAGCAAGCGCATTCACTCCCCGCGCAAGCCAAAGATGTGTTTGATGTGACAGGTGCGGGTGATACCGTGATTGCGGTGATGGCGTTAAGTATCGCCATTCAAAAATCACTCATCGAAGCGATGTATTTAGCCAATTTAGCCGCAGGTATTGTGGTCGGCAAACTCGGCACATCCACCGTTTCCATGCTGGAACTGACCCGCGCTATGCACGGCGAGCGTGATTCTGCGTTTGGAGTGGTTTCAGAAGATGAACTGGTTCACTTGATTGCAGGCGCGAAAGCCCACGATGAGCGCGTCATTATGACCAACGGCTGTTTTGATTTACTACACGCTGGACACGTTACCTACTTACAACAAGCCCGTGCCTTGGGCGATAGGCTTATTGTTGCTGTTAATTCCGATGATTCGGTTAAACGTTTAAAAGGCGAAACCCGCCCAATTAACGGCTTGCAAGAACGCATGACGGTCTTATCCGCGTTGGCGTGTGTCGATTGGGTGGTGGCATTTGCAGAAGATACGCCCGAGCGTTTGTATTGTCGTTTATTACCCGATGTGATTGTCAAAGGCGGCGATTACACCACCGACCAAGTAGCAGGTGCGGAATGCGTTATTAAAGCAGGCGGCGAAGTCAGAATTTTATCGTTTGTTGATGGTCAATCAACAACGCGCATGATTAACAAAGCGAGGGCAGGGGAATGATTATCGTCACAGGCGGTGCAGGTTTTATCGGCAGTAATTTAATTCGCGCTCTTAATGAGCGCGGCATCAGCAATATCCTATTGGTCGATAATTTGGAAAACGGGCGCAAAATGCTCAATATCGCTGATTTGAATATCGCCGATTACATGGATAAAAACGAATTTTTGGCAAATCTCGCGCTACCTAAATTTTTAAACAAAGTAAAAGCGGTGTTTCATCAAGGTGCGTGTTCGGCAACTACGGAATGGAACGGTCAGTATGTAATGCAGAACAATTACGAATATTCCAAGCGCGTACTGCAAGCCTGTATCGCCAAAAATACCGCTTTTATTTATGCGTCGTCGGCTTCGGTGTATGGCAATGGCGAACACGGTTTTCGTGTCGAACGCGAATGCGAACACCCCATCAATATGTATGCCTATTCAAAATTTCAATTCGATCAATATGTGCGGTCTTTACTGCCAGAAACCAAAAGCCCAATTGTCGGTTTTCGGTATTTCAATGTGTATGGTCAAAGAGAGCAGCACAAAGGTTCGATGAGTAGCACGCCGTTTCACTTTAATCAGCAAGTGATTGAGCATCAACAAGTGCGCTTGTTTGCTGGCTGTGATGGCTTTGCCGATGGGGAACAACAACGGGATTTTATTCATGTTGATGATGTGGTGGCGGTCAATTTGTGGTTCTTAGACCACCCAGAAAATCGCGGTATTTTTAATGTCGGTACAGGCCGCGCTGAAACCTTTAACACGATGGCGCAAGCAGTTCTTGATTGGCATAAAAAGGGCGAAATTCGCTATATCCCCTTTCCTGAGCATTTAAAAGGTGCGTATCAAAGTTACACACAAGCCGATATTTCTGGCTTAAGAGCGGCAGGTTATGATCGTGAGTTTTTGACCGTTCAGCAAGGCGTGATGCGGTATTTGGATTGGTTGAATATCAAATAATGTAGTGGCAATCCCTTGTGGTTGCCATGATGCCAAGGACAGGCGCAAGACCTGCCCCTTGTATCTCTCCAAACCGAAGTAAGAAAATGATATATTGCGTAGCTAGCATTATATCAGAGTGCATGAACAGAGTTTGTACCTGACCTTAGACGCAAGTCTGTGACGTAGATAAAACCCATGCACTGATTTCTTAAAACTGAATGGTATCCGAGTCCTTCCGAATGGAAAGAGGCTGAATGAACAAGGGGAGTGAAAGAAATGAACACAATAGGTATTGATGTCAGTAAAGAAAAGCTGGACTGTGCGTGGCTGAGAGAGCAAGACAAGCTGAAAACCAAAGTGGTTGCGAATAAATTAACGGGTTGGCAAGACTTGCTGGACTGGACATTAAAAAACACAGGCTTAGCGATAGTCGAGCTGCATTTTGTCATGGAAGCCACAGGGATTTATCATGAACAACTGGCGACTTTTCTGTATGAAGCAGGGGCGAAAGTGTCAGTGGTCAATCCAGCGCAGGTGAAGTTTTACGCGCAAGGCTTAGGCGTAAGAAGTAAAAATGATAAAAAAGACAGCGTGGTATTAGCACGTTATGGCTTGAAAGAAAATCCTTCACTGTGGCAACCCGAAGCCCCAGAAATACGCACCTTAAAAGCCCTGCTTGCGCGTTTTGACGGCATCGAAAAAGACCTGCAACGTGAGAAAAATCGGCAAGAAAAAGCCAAGATTAGTCTTGCCCCCGCCGAAGTGATTCACTCATTGAACCTGATGATAGAACAGCTAAAAAGCGAACAGCAACGACTAGACGATCTGATTGAAGACCACATTAACAAACACACTAAATTGAGAGAAAACAAAGCCTTGCTAGAAAGCATCCCTGCTGTTGGCAACGTCATTGCCACTCGAATGCTGATGGTCATCGGCAGTCGTCAGTTTGACGATGCCTACCAATGCGCCGCGTATTTAGGGCTAGTACCCGTACAGCATGAATCAGGTAGCAGTGTCAAAGGGCGCGCCCACCTGTCCAAAGCGGGCAACCCCGTGATCCGCGCCAAGCTCTACATGGCGGCAGTCGTAGCCATCCGCTACAACCCCGACATTAAAGCCCAATACGAACGCTTAACCAGTAAAGGCAAAAGCAAGATGTCTGCCCTAGGAGCGGCTATGCGTAAACTGGTACATATTTGCTTCGGTGTCTTAAAACACCAGCAACCCTATCAACCACAAGCGACTTAAATATCGCTTGCGATTGATTTGGAGAGATGGTATCTACCTATTTGAATAGACGGGAGTCCAAAACGTGTTTTGGACTCCGTTAGCCTTAAACTTCAGTCACTTCATTGTTAGTTTCTGGCTCTTCGGGTAACTTTTCGCGCAGTTCATGAAGATACAGCGTCGCGCCAATCACTGCCGCTGGGGCGATGATGATGTTTAACACGGGGAGTGTTAAACCTAGCATGGTGACTCCACCAAAACTTAACACGCCTAAGCGCGTACTTTTCAGTAGTTCCTTTTGTTCAGTGAACAACAAGCCTTCGTTTTCCAACGGATACGCCATGTATTCCATTGCTAAACACCACGCGCCAAACACTGCTAATATAAACGAAGCCAGCACGTTAATAACGGGAATAAAGAATAATACCAGCAACGGTAACATCCGCGTGATGATGTATAACAGGCGTTTCGATTCGGCAATCAGCACTTGAGATAAAGGCTGTTCAACGACCTGCACGTCACCACTGATAAGTGCTTGCGTTCTCGCCGCGAGTAGCCCATAAAACGGTGAAGCAATCAGATTAGCCAATACGGTGAAGCTAAAAAAACTTATGATAAAAAAGCCGATAAAAAATAACGGCCACAGTATCCAGTTCAACCAATGTAACCAGTCTGGAATTGCTTGCGTAATGAGTTCATTGACATAGTAATAACCCAATGCTAACGCCACGCTATACAGCACGATGTTGATAAGAATGGGGATAATAATAAAACTGCGTAAGGTAGGATTGGTCAATAATTTCATTCCCTTAAACAAAAAACCAATCGCAATCAGTGGATTATTGGCTTTTTTAGTCAGTATCATTTTAACCCCCTAACTCCTTGTCCTGCCGCTGGATTTAATACCACGCCGCGTTCTGTCACTATCGCGGTGATGAGTTCCACGGGAGTGACATCAAACACAGGATTCCACGCGCTCACCAGCGAATCTTCTTCCAGATAGCAATCGGGCAGTAATTCTTTTTGATGACGCTCTTCAATTTTGATTTGATCGCCTTGATTAATGCCCCAATCTACTGTGGTCATTGGTGCGACCACCATAAATTTAACATCATGTTGTTTTGCCAATACCGCTAAGGCATAAGTACCAATTTTATTAGCGACATCACCATTAGCGGTAATGCGATCTGCCCCAACGATGACCCAATCAACGGCACCTGTTTTCATTAGCCACGCGGCTGCTGAATCGGCGATGAGGGTGACGGGAATATGTTCTTGTGATAATTCCCACGCAGTGAGTCTCGAACCTTGCAACCAAGGGCGGGTTTCGCCTGCATAGACATCAAGAGCTTGGCGGCGATACGCACTACGAATCACACCCAACGCTGTACCATAACCGCCTGTCGCTAACGCGCCTGTGTTACAGTGAGTTAATACGCCTTTAGATCCAACTAATAAATCCGCGCCTAATTCACCCATTTTGTGATTCGCGGCAATATCGTCTTCGTGAATTTTTACCGCACACGCTAAAATAGCTGCTAATGGATTGGTAGATTGTTGACTTAGCGTTACTTTCATTTGGTCTAATGCCCAAAATAAATTCACCGCTGTCGGTCTGGATTTTGCCAATAACTCAATATCAGCAACCACTTTTTGTCGCCAGTGATTCGATTGCGCATAATGCTTGCGTACCGATAACACCACACCATAAGCGGCGGCAATGCCAATGGCAGGCGCACCGCGCACTCGCATACTAATAATAGCTTTAGCGACATCGTTTGCGTCTTTGCAGTCATCATAGACAATGTATTCAGGCAAGCGTCGCTGATCCAATACTTTCAACGCATCCCCTGTCCATTGCAGGGCTTGTACGGTTTCTTTCTGTTGTTTTGTCATTGTTTATTTAATCCTATTACTAAAAAGTTATAATCACCGCAACTCACCACAGGAACTCACTATGATAGTTGACACACTTATACACGCTGGCTGGATTATACCCGTAGAACCGCCATTCGACACACTCAAACACCACAGCTTAGTCATACAAGACGGTCTAATTATTGATTTATTACCGACTGAACTAGCAACACAACGCTATCAAGGCACGGTGGTCGAACACTTAGAAAATCACGTTTTATTACCCGGCCTGATTAATAGCCACACTCACGCCGCCATGAGTCTCATGCGCGGTATTGCCGATGATTTACCATTAATGGATTGGTTACAAAACCATATCTGGCCATTAGAACACCAGTGGATGAGTGAAGAATTTGTTAAAGACGGCACCGATTTAGCGATTGCAGAAATGCTACGCGGCGGCACAACCTGCTTTAATGATATGTATTTTTTCCCCGATGTCACCGCGCAACAAGCACAACAGGCAGGTATCCGCGCTACTGTGGGTTTAATTGTCATTGATTTTCCAACTGTCTGGGCAAAAGACAGTGATGAGTATCTATCCAAAGGCTTAACCTTAACTGAACAACTGCGTGATTCTGAGCTATGCAGCACGGCTTTTGCACCACACGCACCTTACACCGTATCGGATGCACCGCTACAAAAAATTGCGGCTTACGCTAAGCAATTACAACGCCCTGTGCATATTCATATCCACGAAACCGCGCATGAAATTGAACAAGCAATAGAACAAACAGGCAAACGTCCCTTACAAAGGTTACAAGAATTGGGCTTAGTGAATGAACATCTGATTGCCGTTCATGCCACCCAATTAACCGATGCTGAAATTAGTTTATTAGCCGAAGCAGGGGCGACTATCGTGCATTGCCCTGAATCCAATTTAAAACTGGCAAGCGGTTTCTGCCCTGTAGCTAGATGTTTGAATGCAGGCGTTAATGTCGCCTTAGGCACCGATGGCGCGGCAAGTAATAATGATTTAGATATGTTCGGCGAAATGCGCACCGCTGCGTTATTAGCTAAAGCGGTCGCCAATGATGCCAGTGCGGTGTCTGCGATGACCGCATTACGCATGGCAACCATTAACGGCGCGAAAGCCTTGGGTTTAGCGGATGTTTGTGGCTCGCTAAGTATTGGTAAAGCTGCGGATGTGATTGCCATTGATTTAAGTCAATTAGAAACCCAGCCGTTATATGATCCTGTGTCGCACATCGTCTACGCCGCCAGTCGTCAGCAAGTCACGGATGTATGGGTTGCAGGACAACGGTTATTGAAAAACCGTGAACTTACTACGATTAATTTGACTGAATTAATGATAAAAATCGCCGCATGGCAACAACGATTAGCTGAAAAATAACGTTTACCTAACGTAGGTTTACCGCCATAATTCAAATATTCAATTACAGAGAGTTTTCTAATGACTAACACCAAACACTGCCGTTTATTAATTCTGGGTTCTGGCCCTGCGGGTTACACCGCCGCCGTTTATGCCGCTCGCGCCAATCTTAATCCTGTGATGATTACAGGAATGCAGCAAGGTGGGCAATTAACCACCACCACCGAAGTCGATAACTGGCCGGGTGATGTCGAAGGCTTGCAAGGCCCTGATTTGATGGACAGAATGCACCGCCACGCGGAGCGTTTTAATACTGAAATCATTTATGACCACATTCACACCACCGATTTATCCAGCCGTCCGTTTACCTTAACAGGCGATTCAGGGACTTATACCTGTGACGCGCTGATTATTGCTACAGGGGCATCGGCACGTTATTTAGGTCTGGATTCCGAAGAAGCCTTTAAAGGTAAAGGCGTGTCTGCGTGTGCCACTTGTGATGGTTTCTTCTATCGTAATAAACCTGTCGCCGTTATCGGTGGCGGTAATACGGCTGTCGAAGAAGCCTTGTATTTATCTAATATCGCCTCCACTGTCACTGTCGTACATCGCCGCGATAAATTCCGTTCTGAGAAAATTCTGTCTGACAAACTGATTGAAAAATCTAAAACAGGCAACGTGATTATTGAATGGAATGCACAATTAGATGAAGTACTGGGTGATGACATGGGCGTGACGGGGTTTCGCATTAAAAGCACGTTAGACGGGTCAACCAAAGAAATTGATGTTCATGGCGTGTTTATTGCCATTGGTCATACGCCCAACACGGGCATTTTTGAAGGTCAGTTAGACATGGATCACGGTTATATTAAAGTGCATAGTGGGATTCATGGCAATGCGACTGCGACCAGCGTAGTGGGTGTATTTGCTGCTGGCGATGTTATGGATTCCGTGTATAAACAAGCCATTACCTCAGCGGGTTCTGGTTGTATGGCAGCGTTGGATGCGGAAAAATTTTTGGATGAATTGGTTTAATTTTACCTAGTTCCCACGCGCCGCGTGGGAATTCGTGTAGACCGCACTGCGGTCTACTACCCAACGCGGCGCGTTGAAACTGCATTCCCACGCAACGCGTGGGAACGAGAAAAACCATGCACCTAACAATCCTCGACCCCACTAATCCTGCACAAGCATTCCCGCCACTTTACCTAGCCTTGCGTAAACCTGATGGCTTATTAGCAGTCGGTGGATGCTTATCAGCAGAGCGACTTATTAACGCTTATCAACGCGGTATTTTTCCTTGGTACAATCCCGATGAGCCGATTTTATGGTGGTCGCCTGACCCGCGTTTAGTATTATTTCCTGATAAACTTATCGTCTCGCGTAGTCTCAGTAAAACACTGCGTAAAAATGTGTTTACCGTCAGTTTTGATAAAGCCTTTAGCGATGTGATTACCGCTTGTGCGCAGCCCCGAAAAGACAGCGCAGGGACGTGGATTACTACCGACATTAACCAAGCCTACATTGATCTACATCATCAAGGTTTCGCGCACTCAGTGGAAGTGTGGTTTAACGATGAATTAGTCGGCGGTTTATATGGCGTGGCATTAGGGCAAGTGTTTTTTGGTGAGTCTATGTTTCACACTAAAACCGATGCCTCTAAAGTTGCCTTTGTGAGCATGGTTGCGCAACTGAAAACGTGGGGTTATCAACTCGTTGATTGTCAGGTACACACGTCGCACTTACAGAGTTTAGGCGCGGAAGAAATTAAGCGTCGTGCATTTGTAAAACTACTCAATCAATATTGTCGAATGCCCGCTAGTCCAAACGCTTGGCAACATTTATGATTTCCATACCCTTAATTTTAATACCGCCCCATGCGTGCAGTTATCTTGATGACCAGCAAAGCCAGTCCGTATTTGTTCATCCCAATTATCCACTGACCACGTCAATTTATACTCAGCTAATCGCTCAGGGATTTCGTCGTAGCGGTGATGAAGTGTATGCCCCACATTGCCCAAACTGCGCGGCGTGTATTCCCGCAAGATTGGCAGTGCATGATTTTAAACCCGACCGTAGTCAACAACGCTGTTGGCGTAAAAATAGCCAGACAACGGCAATTATAAAACCTGCCGTGTTTGAGCAAGCCCATTACGAACTGTATTTGCGTTATCAGCAAATCCGCCACACAGGCGGCAATATGGCAGAGTCTAGCCCCGATGAGTATATTGATTTCCTCAGTAGTTCGTGGGGCAATACGGTATTCGTTGAATTCTCAATTAATGACGAGTTGGCAGGTGTCGCTATCGTCGATCAATTGGATAACGCGTTATCCGCTGTTTACACGTTCTTTGATCCAAAATTTTCTAGCTACAGCTTGGGTGTGTATGCGGTATTGTGGCAAATTGACTACGCTCTTATGCAGCAACATGAGTTTTTATATCTTGGCTTCTGGATTCAAGCCTGTCAAAAAATGGCGTATAAAAGCCATTATCAACCTTTGCAATTATTCCGTAATAAGCAATGGCTGGAATTAAAGTTGTAGCGACAGAAAAGCCCTAATTGCCGCTATGCCTTGCCCACCTGCGTGTTGTGCGGTGGTTAAATCAGCTAATGTTTGTCCACCTAGCGCGTACACAGGGAGATTGCATTGATTCACCAGTTCAGCGAATTGTTGCCAGCCCAGTGGTGCGGTATCGGGGTGGGTTTGTGTCGCCAATACGGGCGCGAGTACCACAAAATCTACGCCGATGTGTTCAGCGTGTTGGAGTTCTACATGGTTATGACAAGAAGCCGCCAACCATTGAATATGAGCAGGGCGTGATTGCATTGCCATTAAATCACGGCTGGTTAAATGCAGTCCATCTGCCAGATTATTCGCCTGTTTAACGGCTGAATTAATGAGCAATATCGCACCGTGTTGTTGGCATAACGAATACGCCTGTTGAATAAAAACGTGGCTATCTTCGGTTGATAAGGTTTTCAAGCGGGCTTGTATGAGTTTCAAGCCGTTAGCCAAGAGCGTTTGCAGCTTAGCGGTTAATAGTGACGGTTCGCTGTCATCGAGTATGGCGTAATACGGCGGTAATTGTGCAGCGGTGATGATAGCTAGATTTGCCGCTGGAAACGCGTAGTTTTTTAAATCACTGGGATTGACCCACTGAATAGGCTGGTTTTCCGCGCTGTGCGGTTCGCCTGTAAACTGGTCAATGGTGAAGACTTGTAGCTGTACGGCTTTATCTGGGTATTGATGTTGGATAGTGATTAACGGTGTCGCGTGGACAACTTCTATGCCCAATTCTTCTTTAAGTTCACGTTTTAACGCGTGTTCGGCAGTTTCGCCCACTTCGATTTTGCCACCTGAAAATTCCCATAAGCCGCCTTGGTGACGTGCGTCATCACGCAAGGCGATTAAGACTTGTCCTTGGGGATTTTTGATTATGCCAACGGCTACGCGGATTAAGTTAAGCCGTTCGTGGTTCGACAAGCTCACCATGAACGGTTTAACATCGGAGCTTCAAATTTTTCCGTTCGCCCTGAGCTTGTCGAAGGGTGGACGGAAAAATTTTTAACGGTGTAGTAATTACCCATCCTACGTCCGATATTCAGCATTAATTTTCACATAGTCATAAGAAAAATCGCAAGTCAACACTTCTTGAATCGCTGTGCCGCGTCCCAATTTAACAGTCACAGTAATTTCCTGTTGATTCATCACCGCTTGCCCTGCTTCTTCGGTGTAATCATCGGCACAACCGCCGTTTCTAACGATGCACACATCACTAAGATAAAGCTGTACATCTTCCAACACCATGTTTTCTACACCCGCACGTCCGACAGCGGCAAGAATACGCCCCCAATTCGGGTCGCTGGCAAAAAATGCAGTTTTCACTAGCGGTGAATGGGCAATAGTTTTAGCAACACGCACCGCTTCTTCATCGTTTATCGCTTCAGATACCACGATGCGGATGAGTTTAGTCGCGCCTTCGCCGTCTCGAATAATCAGTTCTGCCAGTTGTTTGCACACGCTCATTAACGCATCGGCAAATACCGCATAATCTTCACTGTTGACAGTAATTTCAGGCGCGGCACTTTGCCCACTCGCCATAATCACACAGGCATCATTAGTGGAGGTATCGCCGTCCACCGTAATGCGATTAAACGATTGCTCAACCGCTACCGCTAAACACTGTTGCAATAGCGATTGTTGAATGTTGGCATCGGTCGCAATAAAACCCAGCATGGTTGCCATATTGGGCTGAATCATGCCCGCGCCTTTTGATATACCGTTAATGGTGACAGTTTCACCCGCAATAGAAATGGTTTTAGTCACGCCTTTTGGGAACGTGTCCGTGGTCATAATGGCTTTAGCAGCATTAGCCCAATTATCACTGTTAAGCTGGGCAAGCGCGGCAGGCAACGCGGTAGTAATTTTGGCGACAGGTAATAACTGCCCAATCACACCCGTAGAAAACGGTAGCACCTGACTTGCCTTATCGCCTGTTAATTTAGCTAATTCAGCGCATGACGTTAAAGCCGCCTGCATTCCCAATTCACCTGTACCCGCATTGGCATTGCCTGAGTTAATCAACAACCAGCGTGGCGCGTGAGCAAGATTGGCTTTCGCAACATGAACAGGCGCGGCGCAAAACGCATTTTGCGTAAACACCCCCGCACACGTTGCCCCTGCAACCGCATGAAGCAACAAAATATCATCTCTTACCGTTTGCTTAATACCCGCATTCGCCGTGCCTAAAGTAATGCCAGCAATACTGGGCATAATGGGAAAATCGCATAGTCCTACTGCCATTGGTTAATCCTCGTTAGATTTTAAAAAATATCAGCACATTATCTATTTGTTCAAGGTCTATTGTCATGTATTTATAGTGTGTTTTTAGATTTGGGGAGCTGGTATTTAGTTGCTAGTCAGTCATTTATTACCAAAGCCGACCTAAAAAATGTCGGCTGGGTTCGTGTGTTTTTGCCAAAGCGCGAACCACTCAGTCAAATCGCGGCTATCACCCAGCGCGTTGAGACTGCGATCAACCGCATCATGATTGCCCCACACCACCGTCGCCCAATCGCCCTCTGATACACGCGCTTCTATCTCCGTACAGTAAAGCCCCTTATCACGCTGAACATAAAAACCGTAAGTGCGACAAGCCACAGGTCTATGCGCGTACACCCTACAAGCACCTAGCGATTGGTTCAACATCGGACAAATGACAGGGCGTGAAGTCTGCTCAGCCAGCGCGGCAATGCCCAGCCCAATGTCCAAAAGCTGTTCAGGTGGCAACGCGGCGAGACCATCCCGCAACAACTCCCATTCTTTTGCTGTCAGTCTTGGAATTTCAGCAAGCCGACGACAACAGTTATCACAGCCCATGCGGCATAGCCAGTCGGAATTATCGTCACTGATAGTTTTTACGCGGGCATCAATATCGGCATGGATTTCGGTAAGTGTCTTCATTTTCAGATTCGGTATTTTTGTGTGCTTTGAAGTTTCTTGCAGGGTTCAGTCGTAGATTAGATTAAGCCAATTCGCGCAAATACTCAGGATGATTTTCAGCCACGCGTAGCAGCGTTTTTGCAGCTCCTGAAGGTTGTCTGCGTCCTTGTTCCCATTCTTGCAACGTACGGACAGAAATGCCTAAAAGTTGGGCAAACTGGCTTTGTGATAAACGGGAGGCTATGCGTGCTTTGGCAACAGGTGATTCAATGACCTGACCTGTGCGCGTAACAATAGAAACACGCCCGATTTGTCCAGCGTTCATTTGCTTGATAGATTCCAGCAATTCTGCGTTTAAATCACGCGCTGCATCACGTTTTAGCAATTGGGTTTCAGATAATTTCGGCATGGTCGGCAAGCTCCCGTAAAGCGTTTAAAGTTGAAGTGGCGATATTTTCTTGCGCACTTTTAGCATAAACCGTTAACAGCCAGATTCGTCCTTGTGAATCCTGAACATAGTACAAAATGCGCACGCCGCTTCGTTTTCCTGAACCTTGACGAGACCAGCGTAGTTTTCTTACGCCTTGCGTACCTTGTACAACGTCGCCTTGTTTTGGATTTTTCGAGAGTGCGACTTGCAGTAAATATAGGATGTGCCGACGATAGGAGGCGCATCATTCGCGTCAACTCGAACGATGCGCTTCGTACCTCAGTACATCCTATATGTAGCGTATCTTATCGTACTGGTTATGTCTTAAGTTGGCTGGTATGGGGTAAATCCATCTGTAATGAACTCTCCATCATCATTGAACAGAAAACTAAAATTGCCAGATTTGATCCCTTCTAATACTTCCTCTTGAGTGTAATTAGGTACACTCATATGCGGTAAAAATTGCCTAAGTGCTTCAAGCATCAGTTTACCTCGAAGCTGTGGATCATGATTACGCTCCAACTGCTTAGGACGTATACCGATAATTCGACATGTATCATTCACTGTGTCATATTCAGTACAGAATTGTGGTCGCTCCTTTAGCTGCAAATTCAAAAATGCCAGTTCGGCCATAATCTCGTGTAATTGTATCTCCGACACAGGCCCCGTAATCCTTTCAAACGTTTGGCATAAGTACCTCATGGCACAGCCAGCGTCATCAAAAACCACCAACATCGCTGTATCATCTAAGCGCAATAGCATTGTTTGGGCTTGGTAGAGCTTACCAAAATCAAATCGATCTGGAGATGCTTGCGGCTTAACTGGAATAGTGAAGAAGGATCCAATTGCTTCTTTCTCAACAAAGCAACCAGTATAGAAACGACGAATGACGCTATGAATGTGATGAAGGGACTCCCAGTCATAGTCATCAGCTATTAGTTCTTTACCGTTGCGTGTATCTCTATGAAATCGAAACGTCCGATCCTTGAGATGGGTCTTTAAAAAAATCAACCCCATCCAAACAAACATCTTAAGTCCATAATCTTTTGAGGCGAAATCGTTGATAGCATACCTTCCTTTCCGCACAACTTGGCTGATTGGTCTTTCAATAACCTCGCCCATCAATGAATTGCATTCTTTACAGCACGAAACAGTGTATTGACCATATCGAACGGTGGCTCCGTTTGGGAGCGTGATCGTTCTGTCAAACAGACTATAACGGCGCAGTAACCATTTTGATAGAATATGCTCGTTATTGAACTCCCGTTCACTCGGTTTCACACCGCAGATAAAACAACAATCTCCCAAGCAAATGTCGTTTATGAAACGCTCAGTACTGAAGAAGATTACCTTTCCTTCCGAATCTATAATTGATCCATCCTTTGTTACTGTCATCATTCGTTGCCTCTTGAATTAACATCATTTTCCGTAATTTGCAGCTCATATTCACTGAATATAAACTCTACAAAATAATTATGGTGCAGGCCAAGTCATCTTCCCCCTCTTGCAATCTATTTTCATGGAATTCTTTAGTGCGTTTGTAGGGTGTTGCACGTTGTCTATTTTGTGTTGATTTTCACTATATTGCCAATATTTCGTATGAGAATTCAGTAAGCCACGAAGACCACTTAATCCAACTGGAATATCTCGTATTCCTTCGCCAAAAAGTCGCTGTAATGGGCCTCCGACCAAATCCCCTTTTATCAGACTATTATGAGGGAAATAGATGTTTGTCCATTGGGTGCATATAAAAGGAACAAAGTGGGTGGGCGTAAATAATGAGCGAGTACCTCTATCTGTTTCATAATTTAGTTTATAGTAAATTTCATGCTTGCTTAGTGGTGGACTCGTTGGATATTCTCCTTCCATTTTTCTATCAGTAAATTCTCTTTTGTTTTTGGTTAACAACATATCAGAATGTGTCAAAGGTGAACCAACTGTAATAAAGTCAGTAATAAGCCAAGGCCAATTGCACTCTCGCAACTCTTTCCATATTTTCAGCTGTAATTCCTGATATTTATTGACCTTGGAATTACATGATAAATTTTCATCTTTAAATATATCTGCACAGTTATTTGAAAACTGCTTCAATAAATCCTGCTTTTTTGAAACATATTCTTTTGGCATCTCTGACATTGACCAATATAATCGAATTAAGTCATATGCAATGACCGACCCAAGACTATGCCCAACAATAACTATTCGACTATACTTCTTAGACTTATGTAAAGCGTCAATTAGATTAATACCTTCCTCCCTTATTTTATTGCGCTGAACAATATTATCGGGATGCGGGTTTAAATATCTTGCTGCGTCATCTATAGTGCCGTAAGCAACGCGTAAAATGTTATAATCTATAAGTAGTATGAATGCTGTTTTAGTTATTAAAAATAAGCTATCTGTATTGTCTTCAAAAAAAATGCTACTTATTGCTTGATAAATGATCGGAATTATCATTAAAAGTAACACCCACATAATATAGTAATATACTAAAAGTTTGTCACTAACATTAGAGGGTTTCCTAAATAGTAATGAACGACACCAAGATATTAATGTTCTGATCTTCGTGTCCCTCATATGGTGAGCCCAATAATATTCATAAAAGTCGGTAAGGGGCTGGTTATGTTTGCTTGGAATTTGAAGTCGCCTAAGCTCAAATAGAGAAGACATTTTATCTGGCTTGTTACGAATAGTACCTCCAACAATATTCCTTACGAAACTTCGTAATGTATCCATTGGTTTTTGTTCGCCGATGCCATGAATAATGATAACTGCCTGCCGCATAATATTTATCTCCATTGTTTCTGTATCAGTGTTTATTGTTTTTTCAATCTAACCTGCCTGCTGCAAATCAAATTGTTAAATTTTGTTATATCACAAAAAACAGCCCGTAGCTCGATAGGTCGCAATAGTGAAACGTATTGCGCCGAATGTTTTTCAACTACTATGCGGCGTGTTACGCTATCACTCACGCTCTACAACACTCGCTACTATTAATTAAAACGAGGCAAATCATGCAAACACACATCCTTGACCTATCGCCTTTATCCTCACCATTACAACAAGAACTGATTGATTTTTATGAGTTCTTACTTGAAAAACAAGCAAAAAATAAAACCGTTGCACAAGCTGATTTAGCAATGCCTCACGCCTCTCAATCTGCGAAAGGCTTTGCCATGTTAAAAACCAACCGCGCCGCTGTTCCCGCTGATTTTGACCCTGCGAGTTTATTAGAACATGATAGGACTTGATACCAATATTCTAGCGCGTTACTACATTCAGGACGAAGCCGACAGCGAAGCACAAAAACAGCACGAGTTAGCGAGAAAACTGATTGAATCAGAACAGCCGTTGATGGTTTGTAAAACGGTGCTGTTAGAATTGGAATGGGTGATGCGTGGGTATTATCGTTTCACTGCCGCTGAAATCATCAGCGTTTTTCAGCATTTGCTATCACTTGAGTATGTCACCTTAGAAGACAGAGCCAGTATTGAAAAAGCTGTTTATAACTTTGAATTGGGCTTTGATTTTGCCGATGCGTTACATCATGCCAGTTATAAAAAATGTGACAGTGTGGCTTCTTTTGATGATAAAAAGTTTGCCAGACGTGCTATGCGGATAGGCTTAAATCCTGCTGTGATAGTGCCAAAATAAAGAGTTGTAATATGAAATGTTTAGCGTGTGGTGCGGCGGAATTGATAACAGACAGCCGCAAGTTGCCTTATACCTATAAAGGCGAATCTACTGTGATTGAGAACGTGACGGGCGATTTTTGTCCCGCCTGTGATGAGGTGGTTTTGAATGCTATCGAATCGCAACGGGTTAGTGCGGCAATGCTCAGTTTTAATAAACAGGTGAACGCCGCTAGAGTGAATCCTGATTTTATTGCCTCTGTGCGGAAAAAATTGGAGTTGGGGCAACAGGAAGCAGCTGAAATTTTTGGCGGCGGTGTGAATGCGTTTTCACGTTATGAAACAGGCAAAACCAAACCGCCTTTAGCCTTGGTTAAGTTGCTGAAAGTGCTAGATCGCCATCCTGAGTTGTTGGATGAAGTCAGGGTGCAATAGAAGGTGGAATTCATTCAGACAATTAAATACGAGGGAACAAAATGGGAATGTTCGATAGCTTCTATACTGACGATGGCAAAGAAATTCAAACCAAAAAACTCAACTGCGTTTTAGATAGTTATTACCTCGGTGACACAGTACCTAATTACGAGTTGAATTTTGATGGTGCAACGGGAAATTATTACCTGATTGAGGAGTATGCCAACGCCAGCGTGATTATCATCAATAATATTTTTATCGACACGCTTATTGACGATGATCTTGAAAATTTAAAAGCCAATACCGATGCCATTTTTAAAAGTTATTTAGCAAATCCCGCGCTGCTTGCTTTGAAATTGAGCCAACTCATTAAAGAAACACTGAATCCACAACGCATTGTTTTATCTAAAAAGTTGAATGCTGTTAAAGGCATACTGCGTGAATATAAAACCTATCAAAATGACCCTTTGTGTCTTGAAGGGACATTTGCAAAGCTGTGCTATCGCCATGTGGAACGATTTAAACAAGGCGAATCATTAGATTCATTGCTGACCGAAGCTATAAACAGTGAATACTCAACGGAATCAAGTTTTTTTGATGGGTAACTTGGCTATGTTGTGTGTTGAACCTGCGATTTATTGCCGCCTTAGTTTCAAAAACCAATCTAAAAATAAATGAATGAACAACGCCGCGAGAATTAAAGTCGTGCCGATAATAATTTTTTGCGTGATGAGTTCATGATTCACCGTGTGTCCTAATAGCAATGCCATGACGGGGCAGACCAGCGTTATTAAGGCGACTTGGGTGGTTTCCAGTTGCGTGAGCAAATAATAGTAGAGTACAAAGCCCAGCGTGGTTGCCACGACACCTAAATAAAGAATGGAGGCTAAACTAATAAACGATATTTCCGTCGGCAACTGCCCATCAAATACCTGCCAAGTCAGTAGATATGCCAGTAATGCTAATAACAAACCACCTGCAACCTGCACCAACGCAGGCAGTTTTGCATCAATATGTTTTATCCACACCGCACTTATGGAGTGTAACAACACTCCAATTAAAACCCCAGCAATGCCCAGCACTGCCTCATAACTAATTTGCAATGCCGAACCGAACATAATCGCTAAACCGCCGATGCCCATTAAATAGGACAATAATTTGCCCAGCGTTAAACGTTGTTCTTGTAACCAAATGGCGGCTAATAAGGCGGTCATAAGGGGATTTAATCCTGAGATAACAGAAATCCAACCCGACGGAATAAACTGCGCCGCCCAATAGATGATTAACATTGAGCCGTAAATTTGTAATGCTACCGCCGCGTAGGTTAATTGCGCTTTACCATGCCAAACTAAACGGTGTTTTGATAACAGCAAGACTATCCACACACACAGTGTGCCAATAATCATTCGTGCCGTTACGCCAAATAAAAACCCCGCACTTTCAATGCTCCATTTAATCGCCAGCGGCGTTGTTGCCCACAGTAAAATGACGCTGATATAAGCTAAAGCAATACGCATTGAAAACCTGAGTGATATAGAGGAGACGTTAGAATCAAGACTTTTCAGGTTTTAAAAATCTGAAAAGTCTCTATGTGAATAACTGATATTACGCATACAGCCCAAAAAAGTTATACATCAGTCAAATACGATGACTGGTGTACCGTTTTGAATAGCGTTGTAAAACCATATTGCTGTTGCTATCGATATTCTGACACACCCGTGAGATACATTATGGTCTGGAACGGATGGTGAACCATGAATAGCAAATCCGCCATTGAAATACAAAGGATTATAAAGTTTTCCGAGATCGCTCTCACGCCAGCCCGCAATTCTCCATTGAACGCTAAATTGACCTCGTGGTGTACGAGCTACACCGCAAATCTCTTTTCCAGATTTCTTTGATATTTCGCAATACTTGCGATTTGAGCCAGTTGACACTGGGATAACGCGATTGAGTCCTTGTGCATCAAAAAATAGTAACACCTGCCGCGTAATATCTATCTCGACGCGAGGTAAGCCCAATTGGGGATAAAGCCCTACAGGGTTCGTTGCCACTTGCAATGCTTTCTGCGTTTCCAGCGTGTAAGTGCCAGTGCGCTCCAATTGGGTGTATTTCTGAAACGCAACGACACCCTGCCGTGTCTGTTGGTCATAAAAATCGTCAACGATACCCACATCATAATGAAGCTCGTTAAGCTGTTTTTTAAGTGTTAACACATCGTCACCCCGCGAGCCAACTTTAAGAATCCTGAACGGGGAAAACTGCTCCAGATTGACTGGCTTTTTCGGATTAACTGTTGGCGTTGTTGATGGCTTGCTTGTGCTTTCGGTGAAGTCTGTCATTGACAGTGGCGGTAAGGTATCCACATGAACAGGCACTAATATTTTTGCTTTATCTGCATTGGTCGTATCAACTGATGCTATCACCTTTGCTTGTGGCTCATCAGAATAAACACTCTGCGCAAATTTTAAACTACTACACCCTGTCAACAAAACAAGGACTATCAATGTGCATAATGTTTTCATGGTGATTTGTTATCGTGATGGTCGCTAGAGGATAAATTATATTATTACAGCCTATCGTTGAAAAATGTAGGAATCGTTTTCATCCATTTGGATTTCAATTCCCTGTAAGCTTTTTTAATGATACGTCGTTTGTTAAGCCATCAACGGCTTCTTTCTTATTCAGCCTCTATTCAGCCTCTATTCAGTCTTAATGTTTTAGGATACTTCACCAGTTAAATTGGTACTTGACTCGACCTGCTTTTAAACTTTTTCAAGGACATTATTCATGAACACGCATTCTCTAATCACAGGTTTATTGTTATTAAGCGCGTTATTGTTACCCAGTGCGGCATGGTGTTGGGATGATGGTTATCGGTCAAACGCCAATCCATCTGGTTACTCAGGCTATGGCGGCAGTTTTGATAATTTCAGATCCAGCCCCCAAGCAAGTCAGAATTCGCGTGATTATGATAGACATGATGGATATGAACGACATGAAAACAAATCCGAAAGAAGAGAATCACCACAAGAGTACCAATATCGTAAACAGGGTGAATACAACCAAGCAAAAGTTGATCAAAAAGTAGAAACTGAACGGCTTAAAGCAGAATATGAACAAGAAAAATACCGTATGCAGGCGGAATACCAATTACAACTCCTGCAAAAATAATGAAGCGTTCAGTAGCGTAGCGTATTGCGCCACATGAAAATGACAAACATTCGGCGGATTACGCTATCGCTAATCCGACTTACGAGTTAGGCGTTTCAAATGAAATTATTAATCACATTAATGCTGGTTATAATTAGCGGTATCGCTCATTCAAGCGATATTGAGGGCGATACAAATAATGATGGCATTCTTTCTGGCAGCGAGCAGTATCTGTTTAATAATTCATTATCAATAAATTTAAGTAGGGAGAGAATAACTGAAATCATACGAAAATTAAGAATACAAAAACAGATACAAGAACAAGAACAAGCGAGTATCGTTGCAAGAAACTATTTATGGCAACAGAAGAGTTCGTCAAGTAGCGGCGATGATAGGCAGACAAGACTACTAAACGCACAGGAAAGGGTAATAAAAGAGCAGCAGGCGAAGCTAGACGCACAGCAAAAGCAAACAGCGCAAAATCATTCTTATTCTCAAGTTCAGCCAACATCTGCTCCATACGTTCAGCCAACACCCGCTCCATACGTTCAACCAACACCCGCTCCATACGTTCAGCAACCACAAGAAGGAAACGCGAGCAGATGGAGACTCGCACGCTGAAAATCATGGATGATTCTTAGGCAATAATAACCTGAGTTCGAGATAAAATACATTGGGTTATTATTAACTGGCTTCATAGGCTGGGCGGGTTTTAGGACACGTCAGCAGACCGTTTAAATGTAAACACCTTACAAAATACCGTTCTACTAAACTAGCGGGTTTTTTATGGCATATTTTTTCCCATGAGTGGGTTAAAATGCGGCTATATTTTTCAGCCATTAGTTAGTTATGATTAAAGAAACCCTCAATGCACGGCGGCTATTATGTCCGCTCCCTGTGATTCGTACCCAAGATAAAGTTAAACAATTGCAAGTTGGCGATCAGTTAGAAGTGATTTGTACTGATTCGGGTGTGATGCAAGATATTCCCGCGTGGTGTCGTATTAATGGGCATAAAGTGCTGGAAGCGACGGCCACTGACGATTATGAATATATTATTCTGCTGGAAGTAGGCGCGTAATGACTAAACTTAGTGAAATCGAACAAGCGCGAAAATTAAAAGCCCGCGCCAGTTATGTCGGGGCAGCAATTAATGTCACTCAGACGTTACTTAAAATTGGCTTTGGGTTGTTATGGCAATCATCGGCGTTAATTGCTGACGGCGTACATTCCTTATCCGATTTATTAAGTGATTTTTTGGTGATTGTCGCCGTTAAAATGGGCAGTCGTGAAGCAGATTATGAGCATCCTTATGGGCATAGACGCTTTGAAACTATTGCAACAGTCATTTTAGGCATCAGCTTATTAATCATTGGCGGCGGTATTGCGTGGTCAGTGATGAAACGCATGGAGCAACCTGAGCATTTAGCAACGCCTGATGTCATGAGTTTAGGGGTGGTCGTGCTGTCAATTTTAGTCAACGAATGGCTATATCATTACACCAAACGGATTGCCAAAATCACCCGCTCTAAATTACTGTTAGCCAATGCGTGGCATCAACGCAGTGACGCAATTTCCTCGGTGGTGGTGTTGTTCGGTATTGGCGCGGTGCTGTTAGGTTATCCACTTGCCGATGCCATTGCCGCCATCGTAGTTGCATTGATGGTGGTTAAAATTGGTTTTAATCTGATTATGCAAGGCATCAAAGAACTGGTTGATACGGCCTTACCCCCTAGCAAACTCGCGGAAATTCGTGCTGCCATTTTTGACATTGAAGGCGTAGAGGGTATTCATTTATTACGCTCACGACAAATGGGCGAAGATGCGTTAATTGATGCGCATATCATCGTTGACCCGCGCATTACCGTGTCTGAAGGGCATAGTATCAGCGACGCAGTGCGTGATGAATTAATCAGCCGCTTCGATGATGTTATGGATGTGCTGGTTCATGTCGATGCAGAAAATGATGAAGGCTTGTTTGAAAAAAGCCCGCTGTATCGCCGTGATGTGAAAGTGTTATTGGAACAGTATTTAGCGGATGTACAGCCGTTTATCGAAGATTTTAAAATTCATTATTTAGATGGGCAGGTGGAAATAGAAGTGATTTTGCCATTTGCACTCAGTGAGTCAGTTGAACAATTAGCTCAATTAAAAACACAATGCGAACAACTAAAAACAGACGTTAAACAAATTAATAACGTGCTGATATTTTTTAAAATTTAATAGACTTGTTCCGACATAATACATAACAATATATAACTTATAATTTATTCCAAGTAAGCCGATATAAACCAATGTGATGTGCCAACAGTCGCCTTTGCGGCTCATGCTTTGCTGAATACCGTGTTGTTTAATCAGTTTTGTGTATTTCTGTTTCGCTTGGCTTGTCATATAAACACTCAAGGATTTTATAGAAAAGTGTCCTGTTTAGTGTAGCCAAATCATATTCATAATATTAGAAAACGCGGACAGGCTTTGTTAGAGCCTCTTTTGTGCCTTTTATTGCAACCAAAAATATATCCTCAAAACACGATATGATCCTAAAAAATAGGTAGTATTATGCAAAATAAATCATTAGAATGAAGCATTAGTATTTATTTTTAATTTCAATAAGTGAGTGGTAACAATGACTGATTTACAACATCTTTCTGCAAGCGAATTACAAGCAATGATTGGCAATGCAGAAAAAGCATTAAAGAATATGCAGGTTAATAAACGCAAAGAAGTAATAACACAAATTAAAGAGCTAGCAGCATCGATTGGTGTGACCGTAGATATTCACGAAGGCGATAAAAAAATTGTTCGTAAAGTTAATAAAGTCGCTATTAAATATCGCGATCCTAATAATGCTGAAAACACATGGACAGGTCGCGGTGTTATGCCAAAATGGTTGCGTGCTTTATTAAATGAAGGTCGTGAGCGTTCTGAGTTTGAAGTTTAATTAGACCAACATGACTTGTTAACACATCACCTTCAAGCAGAATATCGTAATTCCAATTACGAAGTAAATTTTTAGCAAAAAGTGGTCTATATAAGTCAATCAAACCTCCGAGATATTAAAAGTTTCGGGGGTTTATTTGTTTATTACTATGAGATATATGAAAAATAACGTAGCCTAAAGAAATTCCAATAGTGGCAGCAACACGAGCAGTTAATAACAGCATCGAATTTCATTTATCATTTGTTCAGCTTCTAGTTACTTTGGCAGTATAAAATCGTTTTTAATTTTTTGAAGGTCGTTGACAATGAATGCTCATTTCCGATTTACGTTATTGCTATCCAGTTTATTAATGCTGACCATTCTAATTGGCTGTCAGCCTGTTCGACCTTATCAGACTCAAGTTAATCCTCGGCAGGGTGCTGGTAATTGGTCAAACCAAACCTATGGATCAGGGTATCCGCAATACGCACCTAGCAATACGCAATCTGGCTATTACAATCAAGGGTATCAAAGCTACGGACAAGCTGGCTATCCGCAAAATGTACCTAGAAATAGGTATCCTAGCTATGAAGATTCGGCACGCTATAAACACCATGAGCAAACTGGATATGGGCGAAACACAGCTAACGATTTACGCTATGAACAACAGCGTGTCCAAATAGAAACCCAACAACAACGGCTTCAAGCAGACCTTGAAAAACAACGGCTGCAAGCCGAATACCAACAACAGAAGCTACAAACTGAATATCAACAGCAACAACAACGCGTCCAATCAGAGGTTGAAAAACAACGCTTATTAGCCGAGTTTCAACAGCAACAACAACGTATGCAGGCAGAAGCCCTGCAAAAACGCGCTCAAGCCGAAGCGGAGCAACAACGCCTGCAAGCTGAATATCAACAGCAACTACAGCGAATGCAAGCAGAAACTCAACAACAGCGGCTACAAATAGAAACCGAACAACAAGCGACACAACAACGTGTGCAAGCAGAAGCCCTGCAAAAACAGGCTCAAGCCCAAGTGGAGCAGCAACGTCTGCAAGCTGAATATCAGCAGCAACTACAACAACAACGTGGTGACGTAGTTATTCAACAGCAAATCGAAGCCCAGAAACAGGCAGCACAACAAGCCCAACAGCAAGCTGAACAGCAAGCCGCTCAACAGGCAGCACAACAAGCTCAGCAACAGGCTGAACAGCAAGCCGCCCAACAGGCAGCACAACAAGCCCAACAACAAGCTGAACAGCAAGCCGCTCAACAGGCAGCGCAACAAGCCCAGCAACAAGCTGAACAGCAAGCCGCTCAACAGGCTCAGCAACAGGCTGAACAGCAAGCCGCTCAACAGGCAGCACAACAAGCTCAGCAACAGGCTGAACAGCAAGCCGCTCAACAGGCAGCACAACAAGCTCAGCAACAGGCTGAACAGCAAGCCTCTCAACAGGCAGCACAACAAGCCCAGCAACAAGCTGAACAGCAAGCCGCTCAAAAAGCAGCTGAAGCAGCCAAAAAGAAAGCAGACTGTGAAGCAGCAGGTGGAACAGACTGTTAGAAAATAGTAGAGACGCGATTTATCGCGTCTCTAACTAACGATTGAATGCGTTAAACGAGACTTTTACTAGCTACTTCGTAAACGTCTTTGGAAATTGCCTCAGTGTTTATGATACGTTCCAATTGTGCTTTAATCAGAGCCTGTCTACTTGCATCAAAACGTCGCCATGATGTTAATGCGCTGACCATCCGTGAAGCAATCTGCGGATTAAACGTATTGAGCGCGATAATTTGATCAGCAAGAAACGCATAACCTTGTCCATTTGCCGCGTGAAAATGCACAGGGTTGGCTTGGCTAAACGCGCCAATCACTGATCGTGCACGATTAGGATTTTTTAAGTCAAACGCAGGGTGATTCATTAACGCTTGTACATTCTCAAAAGTGTCAGGCGCGGCACTAGAAGCTTGTAACGCAAACCACTTATCAACCACTAAGGCTTCGGCTTGCCATTGTTGATAAAAACTGGCTAAACACGCGGCTTTTTCAGGGTGTGCGCTGTTGACTATCACTGATAATGCTGCCATTTGATCGGTCATGTTGCCAGCAGTCGCAAATTGGGTACTCGCCCATTGTTGAATATCAGGCTGTTCCAATTTACTCAAATACGCTAAACAAACGTTTTTAATGCGTCTACGTCCAATTGCACCCGCATCAAATACACCCGATTCATCACGGTGATTGGCTAAATAAATAGCTTTAAATTCAGCGTGTAGTTGTTCCGCTAGGGTGCGTACTACCAATTCTCGCGCTTGATGAATTGCTATAACATCCACGACAGCCATAAGTTCGGCTAAATAAATTTCTGATGGCAGACTGAGCAAGAGTGAAAAATACGATAAAGCATGCCACGCGTGTGCCAACACTTGGGTAAATGCACGAATGATAATTGGATTAACAGACAAAGGACGACACGCTTGCAAATCATCAACCAAGCCTAAAATAATCTTGCCTGCTAATTCCTGCCCTGCTTCCCAGCGATTAAATTCATCACTGTCATAGCTCAATAAAAATGCCAATTCTTCCAAACTGCGTTCCATCACTACTTTAACTGGCGCGGAAAAACCTCTTAATAGTGACACGACAGGCTTTTGCTTAAGCTCAGTGAAGGTAAATACCTGCTCAGCTTCGGTGAGTTGCAAAATGACTTCGTCGGTTGCGGCACTACCATCTGGATTTAATAAACCCACGGTAACAGGAATATGCAGCGGTGGTTTAACGGCTTGATTCGGTGTCGGTGGGCAATGTTGTTTAATCGTTAATGCCAAAGTTTCAGCGTCGGCATCATAGTGTTGCGACACCGTTAATACAGGCGTTCCCGCTTGCTCATACCAGCGGCGAAATTGCGTTAAATCGATACCGTTGGCATCTTCCATTGCTTTAACAAAATCTTCACACGTTACAGCTTGCCCATCATGACGGTCAAAATATAAATCGCTGCCTTTGCGGAATCCATCCACACCCACTAAAGTATGAATCATACGCACCACTTCCGCGCCTTTTTCATACACAGTGAGGGTGTAAAAATTGTTAATTTCAATATAGGCTTCTGGGCGTATTGGATGCGCTAATGGCCCTGCATCTTCAGCAAATTGACGGGTGCGTAGCTGATTGACATCTTCAATGCGCTTTACGCCTTTGGAGGTTCTATCAGCGGTAAATTCTTGATCGCGAAAAACGGTAAAACCTTCTTTTAAACTGAGTTGAAACCAATCGCGACAAGTGACTCGATTACCCGTCCAATTATGAAAATATTCATGAGCAATCACGGCTTCAATGTGTTCATAATCAAAATCGGTTGCGGTATCAGGACGCGCCAGTACAAACTTGGTATTAAAAATATTCAGCCCTTTATTTTCCATCGCCCCCATATTGAAATGACTCACAGCAACAATCATGTACAGGTCTAAATCATATTCCCGACCGTAGACTTGTTCATCCCAGAGCATCGCATTTTTTAGCGACTGCACGGCATGACTCGCTTTGTCTTTATCGTGGGCTTCGACAAAAATTTCTAAATCGACGTTGCGTCCTGACATTGTGGTAAAGGTATCAGCAACGCATTCCAACTGCCCTGCCACTAAAGCGAATAAATAACAGGGTTTGTTAAACGGATCTTCCCAAGTGACAAAATGGCGATTGTGATCCAAATCACCGTGATGAATTTTATTGCCGTTCGATAACAACACAGGATAACGATCTTTATCACCGATAAGCGTGGTAGTAAAGCGCGTCATCACATCGGGTCTATCGAGAAAATAAGTGATTTTTCTAAAACCTTCGGCTTCACATTGTGTGCATAACATCCCATTAGACGCATACAAACCTTCTAAGGCAGTATTAGCTTTAGGATTAATACTGTTTTCAATCGTCAGTACAAAACTGTGTTGCTGTGGCACATTATGAATAATCAACGCGTCGGCGGTTTGCGTGTAGTCTGCGTCGGTCAATTCAATATCATCATTTAACACCACGCGTAACAAGGTGAGATTCTCACCATTTAGCGTTAATGAAGTGGTAGACGATAAACTCGCGGAATTGCGATTCATCACTAAGCGTGATGTAACCTGTGTATTGTCGTCATCCAGCGTAAAATTTAACGCCACGTTGTCGATTAAATACTCAGGAACGGTATAGTCTTTTAAAAAAATAGTTGATGGATTGTTCATAAAAATAGTTTAGAAAAGAAGGGTGATTGTTTCCACGACTGGCGTGGGAATGTCGCTGTTGACACCGAAATGCCTACAAAAAAGCTACCTAGATTGATTTTACATGGTCGCTGATAATTTCAGCAATCAACTCAATGCGGATAAGCCACATTTGGCATTTGTCGCACTATCCAATTACGGCGTTTCAACACATAATTGGAGGGTGCGGCAGCTTTCAAACGCAGGGGATTAGGTAAGGTGGCGGCAAGTAGCGCGGCTTGTGATTGACTAAGTTGCTTGGCATGAATACCAAAATAATGCAGACTGGCGGCTTCTATACCAAAGATATGATCGCCAAATTCAGCGATATTTAAATACACTTCAATAATGCGCTGTTTACTCCAGAAAATTTCCAATAAGCCCGTAAACCACACTTCAAAACCTTTACGAAGAAAATTTTTAGACGGGCTTAAAAATAAATTTTTAGCGACTTGCTGGGAAATGGTACTCGCGCCTCTAAGCGGTTCACCGTCGATATAATCTTCTACCGAGGCGGCTATAGCATTTAAATCAAAGCCAAAATGCTGCATAAAACGCTGATCTTCTGAAGCAATGACTGCCATAAACGCATGAGGTGAAATTTTTTCCGCGCTCACCCATCGATAATCAATCCATTTAAAAGAAGGAAAATCTTCTATATGGCGATGTAACATGAATGTCGTTGTAAGTGGAGGTATCCAGCGCAATAAAATACAACTACCAACCGATGTCACTAAGTAGGTAAGTAAAAAATAAAATAACACCGTGCGCACAATTGCCCGCAGTGATAAAACGGGCGGCGGCATTGGTAATGCTGGTTTTTTGTGTTTTTTTGCCAACGGATTATTAATCAGTCGATTAGTAATAATATCGTCCACGACAGACGAACATGATAATTTGGCATACTTAATCCTAAATTCGAATGAAGACTGGGAGCAATTTATAAAGTGATAGACCGTTTAATCGCCGCTGATTTAATGGGTAGCAGCAATGCTTGTTCATCGGCAGGCGTTGCTTTTATCAACGGTGCTAACGTAGGTTCAAGCGACTTCAATATCTGCACGGGTAAGGAGCTGGTGAAGTGATAATTGCCTGCATTCTCGCCTTCTACATAAGCGGTAATGACACCAAAAAACCGTTCGCCAATAAAGAACGTAAATACAGCTGCGCGGCTGATAAATGTGGATTCAATCAAGCGACCGCCCGCGCCCCATATTTCTTTGCGGTGATCACCTGTGCCAGTTTTTCCGCCAATAGTCAGTGTTTTACCCTCCGCATCTTTGAAAGCACCGTTGACGCGTGATGCTGTGCCGCTTTGAACCACCCCGACTAATGCACCGCGAGCCGCTTTGGCAATTTCAGCGGGAAATAGTCGCCGTCCACGAGACGGTGATTTGTCCATGAGCGTTTCATAAGGCGTACCTTCGGCAAAATGTAAGCTCTCAAAACGCACGATAGGTAATTTGATACCATCATTCAATAAGATGCCCATGAGTTCGGCTAATGCGGCAGGTCTATCACCCGACGCGCCGATGGCGGTGGCATAAGACGGCGTTAATGCACCAAATGGATAACCGACACGTTTCCATGCGTGATGAATTTCTTTAAATGCCTCGGCTTCTAACAGGGTCATAATCCGCCGTTGCTGAGCATTTTTTCTGTGGCTACTGAATAGCCAGCGATAGACATTTTGCCGTTGCTCGGCACTGGCGGTTAAGACTTGTTCAAAGGTTGCGCCCTTGTGGGTGGTGAAATAGCGAACCAACCATAATTCCAACGGATGAATCTTGGTAATATAACCCTGGTCTTGCAAATCAAATTTTTCTATCGAGAATTTATCATACAGCGATTGAACATCTTCGCCTGCTAACGCGGCTTTGCTCAAATGATTCGTCAAATACGCGTCCAGCTGTTCGACACTACGATTAGGATAAACAGAACGGTATAACATGGTTTGCCGTGACGGTTTCGCCATGACACGTTGACTGAGCATTTCTAAGGCTTCTGGTGCTGATTTATCTTTATAGCGGGTATAAAAACGCTGTAAATAAGTCTGCCCTTCTTTGTCTGCAAATTGTTGTAAATATTCTTTACGCTTGGGATCATCGGGGCTTTCTAGCCAGCGGGCAATGCCCTCAGGTTTATAAAGATGATAATAAACTTCTTCACGCATCATGCGAATAAAAACGAGGTTGACCGAATCACGCAATGCCTGACGCACTGACATAATTTTGCCGTTATCATCTTTGCTAAAATTATTGAAAGTATGTATGCCACCGCCAGTGAAAAAGGCTTCACCTGTACTGGCTGAATACTTTCTATCGAGTGCTGCATCGAGTAACGCGTCTAAACTAATTTTAGGATTGGCGTGGAGTTGTTCAATCACCCACGTTGATAAATAATCACGCGGATGGATGTCAAGTTGACTGAGTTGTTGTGCGGACTGATTTTTATAACGTTTATAGACATCGGTAATTATCTCCAGATAATGCACCATCGTCCGTAATTTAGCAGTAGAACCTAAATCTATACGAATGCCTTCGTTAATATCCATTGCTTGATCATAGTTGTCAGTTTGCACTCGTAACAGATTACCAATTTTACTGCGTTCAAATAGCATTAAACTGTAAGTAACAGGTGATAAATCGACACTGCCGCTTAACATTCTTTTGCCGAAAATACCAATAGATTGCGCTTCACTCGCATCGTTTAATCCGCGTAATGCAGCAGTAACACCTTGTTGAGTTTTAAAATCCAGTGAGGTTTTAACAGTTAAATCAATACGATCTAGTTCATAGTTAGACTTGGTGCCTAGCATTTTAGCCAACCGCGCCCGCAATACTGCTTGAGTCTTTTTTTCGGTGACAAACGGAATAGTGCCAGTTTCCGCGTTAAGTGAACGTGTAGTGGCTACTTTTAGCGTGGCATCACGCAATGCGGTTGATATAACGCCTTGTTCTGCCATTAAACGCAAGTAGCTGTCAGTTAAATTCTGTAAAGCATCAAAACCTTTACCCAAATAATAAGACGGTCTCCGTTGCGATAACAAGATGTTCAGCACTTGTCGATAAACTTGCGCTTGTTGCCGACTAATGCGTGTTTTTTTGCTGAGTTCTTGCTGACTGAGCAATCGATTAACTTCTTTAAAGTCTGTACCAAACCACGCCGATAATCCATCACCTAAACCGTGTATTTCACCTAATTTTGGCGTAGCTGCCAGTGGCATGGAATTCAAATAAGACAAGGCAATTTCTTGGCGCATGGCGCGAGTATCAGGACCCATCATGTAGGCGCGTAGTGATGCAGTCCCCATTTGATGGAATTTATCGGTCATTGAATTGGTGTAGCCGTTAGGCGAATGACGATATTTTTCCAGTTGAGTTGCCAAGGTACTACCCCCTGCCACATTCCCCCCCGCACCGACTTTATGTGCCATCATTTGTAAGGCAGCAAAGCCCAAACGATCCCATTCAATAGCAGGATTAACATTAACATTTTGTTGACTGAGTAATTCCCGATTTTCTATAAAAAGCAAAGTTTGCAAAATAACGGGTGGAATGGTGTCAAAATTTGAGTAATTGTAGGCAGGGTAGGCAGTGTTAAAAATAACCTGATTTTTTTGGTCAGTGATGCTAAGTCCTGCTTGAGACTTTTCATGATAAATTGTAAACAAGCCGTAATCATCAGCTAATTGCATCATCATCGGCGACAAAGCTGCTTGTGCAGTCACCCGAAAACCGAGTTTTTTTAACCGCTCAATTTCTTCAGGTAACAGCGTATAACCCAGCCGCTGATCGTAAGGTCCTGTTTCAGGATAGCGAATAGAGGTACTCGGTCCAGCTTCAAGTTTATAGCTGAGCTGCTGACTGATTTCAGACAAATAACGCGCTTGATATTTCGAAGTTTGTACTTCTTCGAGGACAAACTTGGCAATGCCTGTGCCGATAATAATCAACACAACAATAATATACACAGCCAACAGTCTGTGTAGGACTCGGCTACTTTTGCGCATAGTGTGTTATTTCCACTAAATAAACAGCCTTTTTTTGTTTGGCTGTCTGGCTATGAAGTAACCATTTGGCATAATCCAATAAGGCTGTTTTCCGTATTAATATCAAAATTTGGTTTTCTTTTTACTGAGACGGACGGTCTGCAAGTGTTTAGTGTAACAACAGCCTGCGGTGATGTGTAAAGTGCTAGCTGATATTATAGCAAACAAAAAAAATAACATTGAAAGCAAGGTGATGGTTTTGGCACACAAACTGGTTAAAGGAGAGATGGTCACTTTTTTTAATTGTAGTTGTCTAATAAAAAAAGACACTCCGATAGGTTGATATAATTTAGAAGTTACACATTGACGGGGGATTCGAATTGTGGGTTCAAATATTGCATGGCTGGCATAAAACCAGTAATGAAGGAAACAATCACCTCGTTCAACAAATCTCGCTGTAGTCGATAGCAATTAGTAATAACCTCCATAGCGCGGTGAGTGGCGTATTACATTACGTTAATACGCCGTATTTTGCTGGGGAATAAAGGTGTTTTATGCCTTTTTTACAAATTCTGATTTCAACTGCATTGCGCCGATACCTTCAACGCGGCAATCAATATCATGGTCGCCGTCGATAAGGCGAATGATTTTGACTTTTGTACCGACTTTAATCACCGATGATGAGCCTTTCACTTTTAAATCTTTAATCACCGTCACATTATCACCATCTTGTAACACACTGCCGTGTGCATCCTTCACCACAAGTGCTAGTTCATCGCTTTCCGCGCCTGCATCTCGCGCCCATTCGTGTGCGCATTCAGGGCAAATGAACAGTGTGTTATCTTCGTAAGTGTATGCTGAACCGCATTTTGGACAAGGGGGTAAACCGCTCATTTAGGAATCCTATCGTAATAATTAAATAATCATGGGGTATGAAGTAGCCCACAGTGGCAGTTATTGTAACCTTTTATAGATGGAGCTGGATGTTGGTTATTGCTTTTAATGGACGTAAACTAAAAATGATTTTCTTCTGACAATGTATTAACCTTTGTCAGATTCATTCATATTTTACTCAGGAGTTACTATGTCAACATTGAAACAACGCCTTACTGTGATGCTCTTTATCGCCACTTTTTCAGGTTACAGCACCGTGTTTGCTGAAACCACTGAACCCACTCATGAAAATAGCCATCATGCAGAAAATAGCCTTGATTGGTCAGGTCTTTATCAAGGTTTTCTACCGTGTGATGATTGCAAGGGAATTAAAACAACGCTGGCTTTAAACAAAAATAATAGCTACTTATTAATTACCCAATACGTTGGCAAATCAGACAGAGAAATCGTTGAAAAAGGTAAATTTACTTGGGGCGATGTAGATAATACGATTGTCTTAACACCGCGTAATAGCGAACAAACACGGCACTATTTGGTTGGTGAAAATAACCTTATTCAGCTGGACAGTAAAGGCAATCGTATCACTGGTGACGAGGCTAATCGCTATACCTTGCGTAGAAATGAGATCAGTCAACCTAAAGAACAGTCATCACACCATTAATTGTTAATGTTTATTTCAACGTAAAATGGGCAAGATTGTTATTCTATTATAGGTAATTATTTTTTAGAAACACGTTAAATTCAGTTTTAACAGGCATTGCAAAATCTCTGCATCGGTTGTTCGGGTGTGTAATCCGTCCAACTGTAAGTGTTAGCAACCGCTTTATACGCACCGTATGCCGACTGGCAGGCGTTCCCCTTTCAGCCAGTTGGGTTGTAAAAAGTGCAACCCAATCTACGCGGTTGCTTGACTTCCTCTGTACCTAGAGGTTTTTGAGTTTATTCGTAATGTTAGAAAATGTGGACAGGCTTTATTAAAGCCTATTTTGTGTTTATTGTTACAACCAAAAATATGTAATCAAGGAGCTTGCACTCCGAATTTATATCCAGCATTATACCCATTGCACTACCAGATTTTTAGGTAGTGTTAAATATGTAATGCTATTGGAGTGCAGGCTTTGCCTGTAAAGCAAGCGTAGCTTACACTCCGAAGTTATATCCAGCATTATATCCGTTGCATTACCAGATTTTAAATATTAATTTACTGGAGATTGTCATGACAACGAAAGTACAACCAAACGAATTAAAAACCCTTATCTTCTCAGGTGCAGGCGCACTAGGCTTCGCTTACGCAGGATGTATTCAGGCTCTTGAGGAGCTTGGAGGGTTAGAGAATATTACAACTTATGGAGGTAGTTCAGCAGGATCGATCATGTCCTATGCGTTAGCTTTGGGTTACAGTGCCAAGGAGATTAAAGACATAATCATGGATGAGGGTCGCATCGCTAACTTTCCTAGTTTCCTTAAGTGTCCAAGTCTAGGAACTCCACTTAATTTGAAAAAGTACCTAACGGATGAACAGTTCCTTAAAAGTCATAAATTAGGAGATACGTTGTTATCAACTTATCTTTACACTAACAATTGCCTGTCTGATAATGAATACGCCACAAAATTCTTAGACAAACTATGTACAGATAAATACGGCACATTACTCACTTTTCAACAGCTATATGACAAAAATAAGGAAAAAAAGAAAACACTGGTAGTCACTACTTGTGACATTGGTACACACCAAGAGAAATACAATTCGGCGGTTCAAGTGGTGGAGGGGCATGATGCTACTCCCAATCTGCTTGTTTCAACCGCAGTTCTTGCCTCCATGTCTATTCCTTTTATTTATCCTCCTGTGAACTTATATCCAGACGAGGATTCCTGTGTTGTAGACGGCGGGACACTAAATAATCTCCCCGTTGATATTGATAAGTCTGATTACAGCCTTTATATTGTCATGGGTACACCAATTGACGATTTAGGCAAATTTACTAAAACTGACGGTTTTATAAGTTTTATTAGCCACCTAATGAGTACTGTGTTAAATAATTCTTATCAAGATATATTCTCGCAGCCAGACATTGTTGCTAGAACCATACAAGTTCCTATACCCCCTGATCGAGGTCTAGGGATGCTGTCGTTTGATATGAGCGATGATGATAAAAAAGCATTAATGAAGAGCGGTTACGATGCAGTAATGAGACATTTCCTTGTGCAGGGTAACGAGTAGCCAAGCCAAATAGGATCCGCTGTGTGTACCTTATCCATGCCCACCTGATATATTGTGGATTTACTGTACGCACAGCGCGTAGATGTAAGAGAGGGTAAACGGCTCTATCGTTTGCCCTCCCTACATGACGACTAGCTATACCTACTACTGAATGGTGAACACTATGAAAACAAAAAAAGATTGTAATGAAATTGCATGGGTTGTTGGAAATCGTGATGAAACAAATCATGGAAGTATTTTTTTTACTGAGGATGGTGGAGAGACGTGGTTAAATCAAGGGCAAAATTCAGAGGCTCTGCTCGAAGTAAATGTTACCGACTTAGCCGTTGTTGATGTTGCTAATGTTTGGGCTGTTTGTACTGACAATGTTATCGTTAGAACAATTGATGGAGGCAATAGCTGGAATAAGGTTCTAACAACGCCTGACATTACAGGCAATCCCAATCTTTCTTCTATATCCATTATTGATAACAATATCTGGATAAGTGGGGAAAAAGGTTTGGTTTACAAATCCACCGACAATTTCGCAACTAAACCGACGATTATTGCACCAACATTTTTCGCGGATCGAATGGTACAAGGCATTCACGCCGTTACGCCTGATATAATTTATGCAGTTGGTGGTAATATAGGTGGTAATACACTAGGCTTTGTTGCTAAAACTGTTGATGGCGGCACTACTTGGGAAGATATTACGTTACCTGATGATTACGAGTTGATAGGCGTGAAATCTGCTGGTATCGAAAACATTATTGTTTATGGAGGTCAAGGGAATTGTTTAATTACGCATAATAATGGTCTTACATGGGAGAATAAAAAAGTTCAGATTGACAGTACTGGTGATATTAATTGTATGGCGATGGTAAACGACCAGAATTTTTGGATAGCTTGCGATTATTGTATAAAAAGAACCATCGATGGCGGTAAGACTTGGACATCGGCAACTAGTGAATGTGGCTCTTCATACCAATTTGGAATAGATGCACTGGATGCCAATACCGCTCTTGACGTACGGAATGGCGAAGATCCAGAGGATGGTGCTATTTATAAAACAACTGACGGTGGAACTACTTGGACTGTAAAAAAAGCAACAAGTATGAAATTGTGTAAAGTTCAGTATGCGCGTTAAGTGATTGTGAGGTGTTAGCCGTGTAACACCTAAATAGGAGTGCGCTGAGGCACGCAGCAAGTAGATACCATCTCTCCAAATCAACCACAAGCGGGAAATTAAGCCGTTTGTGGTTGATAGGGTAGTTGATGTTTAAAGACACCAAAAAAAATCTGTACCAGTTTTAGCATAGCTGCGCCGAGTGCGGACATATTGGATACCATTCAGTCTTAAGAAAAAGCAGTGCATGGGTTTTATCTACTCGACAGACTTTTTGTCTAAGCCCACATTCAAACTCTGATCATGCACAGTGATATACTGCTAGTTAGGCAATATATAGATACAAGCCCGCATAGAGCCACGCGGAATGCGGGATTTTATGCTATTGATTAATGTAGGATTGCGACCCCATTGATTGCGCTGACTTCACCGTAGTTGATAGAGCGTTTATTTCACGCGAAATATTGGCATAAAGTTCTGTCGTCCATAGCGGAAGTTGTGCGGAGTCAGGCGTTAGCGGATAGGCTCTGGGGTCATGCGGGGCAATGACGACTTTGACATTTTCCGCGCCGACTTGCGTGGTGAGGATGAAAAGTTCTTCTATGGTTTCATCGCCCATCGCAAGGCAACCGATGGAGACGGCTCTGCCATGTATGAAAATATCCGAACCTGGTTCAGTGCGTCCTTCTTGTGCGGCATGGAATAAGTCAAATTCGTTTGGATAGTTGAGTTTCATAGACAGGTGGTAATGGCTGTTAGGATTGAGTCCATCAATGCGGTAAATACCTTCTGGCACTTGCTTGTCACCTAGGCGCAATTTTGGGCCTGCTACGCCACTGGCTGCCTGAATGTGATAGGTGTGAATTAGGCGAAATTCTGCGTTATCCCTCGCCCATAGTTCCAGTTTCTTTTCCTGTTTTAAGGCGACGAGGGTGATTTCTTTGGGCGGGAAGGACACGTTGGCTTTAGTGAAATAGCTGTTGAGTTTGCGTGTTGTGTATGCGCCGTAAATTTGCACAATATCTTCTACGGTTCTTTGACCTAGCGGATTAATGGGCGGGATGTAATTTGGCTTGCTTTGAACCTGTGGTTTTACGGGCGTGATAACAGTCGGTGTATCAATGGGCTGGTATGTGGAGCAGGCCACCAGTAATGCTGTCAGGGCTAAGCCTGCAATGATCTTGCGTGTTGATTTCATAATGTGTGAGATAAAAAAGTTGGAGATTGTTATACATTTTAGACTATTGACCTCCTTTTTTTCAAAAGGAATGCGATCTTTACTGCGTTTAGCAAGTAATCCGCATGAAGTACAGCAGAATGTGGACTTTTCATGATGAATACCACTGTTCTCGGCATTCCTCTTCATCTTGCAAAATTTATGTTATTAAATTTTAAAAAATATCAGCACGTTATTAATTTGTTTAACGTCTGTTTTTAGTTGTTCGCGTTGTGTTTTTAATTGGGCTAATTGTTCAACTGACTCACTGAGTGCAAATGGCAAAATCACTTCTACTTCCACCTGCCCATCTAAATAATGAATTTTAAAGTCTTCGATAAACGGCCGTGCATCGATTAAATATTAGCTTTGGATGAACTTGTACCAACGTATTGGCTTTTTTTTAACGTGCTAATGAGGGTGTTCTTGTTGATTTTTAGCACCCGTGCCGTATCGCGGATACCGCTGCCATTGATTGCCATTTCCACTATCTGCGTCTTAATCCCTGCTTGGCAAGTTCGGTATCGGTAATTCAGCATAACGGTTTTTGTCATGCACAACGGGTTTTGACAACGGTAACGCGCTTCGCCAGTTGCATTGCGTCCAGCCTTACCAATCTGGTTACTTTTACAGGCGGGACAGGTGATTTCTTGATAGCAGGTCATAAGGTTTTCTATGGGCTAGTTAGCTTCTTTCTGCCCCTGATTTTAACCCGATTTACAGATTTAACCCATTACCAGTGTTTCTAACCAGTTAAGCAAACAACTTCGCTTCACGCGAAAAATACGCGCAAATAAGTAGAGCCAACAGCCAATTAAAAAACCGTTCACACCGAAGCCCGTAGAGGACAGTTTGGGATGAACAACGAGCAAAAAATCATTTCAGAATGGATTCTCTGCATGATACTAAAAGCGTTGTTAGAACGTCTTTCATTGGTGCTGTGCGTAACATCAGTTATTTATTTGATATTTGGCGATTTTTTACCGTCATTTCACGTCTTATAAGCTCCAAGCATTATTTTTAATGTGTCTTTTTGTGTGCTATAGTCTTAGCTTAATGAGAATCATTGTTGATAACTCGATAATTGCTTGATAATCAAGCACACTTTACTTTGAAGGCATTGTTATGGCTATTAGTTTGAAAAATCTTGCCGTGGGTGATTTAGGGAAAATAATAGGCTTTGAGCCAGCGGGTAAAGCCTACCGTAAACGCTTGCTGGCGATGGGTTTAACGCCAGGAACGGAGTTCAGTATTACGCGATTTGCACCAATGGGTGATCCAGTGGAAATTAAATTGCGCGGTTTTGCGTTGACCTTGCGTAGAGACGAGGCGGCTATTTTGCAAATTGAGAAACTGGGATGAAAATTGATTTTATCGTGGGCGTTGTCGGCAATCCTAATTGTGGCAAAACCACGTTATTTAATGTTCTCACTGGCTCTAGGCAACAAGTTGGCAATTGGCCAGGTGTTACCGTTGAAAAAAAGACGGGCGAGTATTACTTTGCCGATAAACACATTGAATTAGTTGATTTACCAGGTACTTATTCGCTAGAGTCAGCGGATGATTCGGTGTCGTTAGATGAAAAAGTGGCGCGTGATTATGTCGCCAGCCGCGCTGCTGACTTAATTATTAATATTGTTGATGCGTCGAATATTGAACGCAATTTGTATTTAACCTCGCAACTCATTGAAATGCGCGTACCGATGATTTTGGTACTTAATATGATTGATGTGGTGAAACAACGCGGTATTAAAATCGACACAGTTTTTTTGGCTGAGCAGTTAGGTTGCCCCGTGATTGCGGTGTCTGCGTCTGTTAAAAACGGACTTAATAACTTACAAACTGTTATCAATAACGCCGTTATTGCCAAACCCATTCCTACCGCTCAAATCAGTTATCACCCTGCATTAGAAACGGCAATCACCGACATTTCCCCGCTATTGGTTGAAACTGCACAACACTATCCATGTGATTGTCGCTGGCTGGCTTTGCGTTTATTAGAAGACGATACGCTGGCTAAAGATATTGCGGGCAAGGTATTTTTACCCAAAGTGCGTAAATATCAGCAACAAGTTGAGCAGGAAACCGATGATGAAATTGATATTTTGGCCGCAGATGCGCGTTACGGGTTTGTTAATCAAATCACGTTAGGCACGGTATGTAAACTCAATGAAATCAGTCGGCACGGTACGGAGCGCATAGACAGCATCGTGCTGAACCGCTTTTTAGGCATTCCAATTTTCCTGTTGGTGATGTATGCGATGTTTATGTTTACTATCAACATCGGCAGTGCGTTTGTGGATTTTTTCGATCAAGTGGTTGGTGCGTTATTAGTCGATGGTTTAGGTGAATTACTCGCGCAGATTGCTACCCCTGAATGGTTGCAGGTCTTGATTACCAAAGGCATCGGCGGCGGTATTCAAGTGGTTGCCACGTTTATTCCGATTGTCGGCTTTTTATTTCTGTTTTTATCCGCACTGGAAGATTCAGGCTACATGGCGCGAGCGGCGTTTGTGATGGATAGATTCATGCGCCTGATTGGTCTTCCAGGGAAATCGTTTGTACCGATGATTGTCGGCTTTGGCTGTAATGTCCCTGCGATTATGGCGACGCGCACGCTGGAAAATCAACGTGATAGAATTCTGACTAACTTAATGAATCCATTTATGTCCTGCGGGGCAAGATTGCCCGTGTATGCGTTATTTGCAGCGGCGTTTTTTCCTGTTGGCGGGCAGAATCTGGTATTTGGCTTGTATATATTAGGCATAGTAGTTGCGGTATTAACAGGGTTAATCATGCGCTATACGCTGTTTAAAGGCGAAACCACGCCGTTTATTATGGAATTACCTGCGTATCATTTGCCGACGTTTCGCGGCGTGTTTTTGCGTACTTGGGACAGACTGCATTCATTTTTAGTCAATGCAGGCAAAGTCATTGTGCCGATGGTGTTGGTGTTGAATTTTCTTAACGCATTAGGTACAGATGGCAGTTTTGGACAAGAAAACAGCGATAAATCGGTATTAAGTGAAATTGGTCGCAGTTTAACGCCCGCCTTTAAACCGATGGGTATCAGCAATGATAATTGGCCCGCTACGGTCGGCATTTTTACGGGCGTATTAGCGAAAGAAGCAGTCGTCGGTACGTTGGATGCGTTGTATAGCCAAATGGCGAACGCACCTACTGAGCAAGTCCCGTTTAATCTGCAAGACGCGTTAATCAAGGCGTGTGCCACTGTGCCTGATAACTTACGCGCCGTGGCTGATAATTTATTAGATCCGTTAGGGCTGGGTTCAGTCAATGAAGAACAAGCCGTTAATACCACGACATTTGCCGCCATGCAGCATAGTTTTGATGGCAAAGCGGGCGCGTTTGCGTATTTATTGTTTATTTTATTGTACGCGCCGTGTGTTGCCGCAACAGCCGCCATTTATCGCGAAACAAACCGTAATTGGACGCTGTTTGTGGTGTTTTGGACAACGGGTATCGCTTATATGACAGCAACTATTTTTTATCAAACCATGACTTACAGCCAACATCCCAGCTATTCCTTAATCTGGATAACAGGTTTATTACTGGCTTTTTTATTAACGCTATTAGGCTTGTGGCTATTGGGTAAAAACCCAAAAGCAACTACTCAGGAGCTAGGTTCATGATTTTGTCGGATTTAAGAACTTATTTACAGCAACAACGTAGAGTTTCGCTTGCGGATTTGGTTACTCATTTCAACATTGATGCCGATGCGTTGCGTGGAATGCTGAGCAAATGGATTAGCAAAGGCTATGTCCGTGTTATGCCGCTAGAATCGTCCTGTGGGACAAGTTGCTGTAAATGTGACCCTACCTTAACTGAATTGTATGAATGGATACATAAATCCTAATAATTTCGGTGTAACATATCGCTCTTATAGTTTTAATTAATAGGGGTTAACAGTGTCCACAAAGTCATCCAATGTTCTCATTGGCTATTTATCTGAAATTCGCAACAATGGTATGGATGCCAGAATAGCAGAGGAATACATCAAAGATACCTCGCGTATTAAAGTAGACAATGAAGAAATTTTAGTGGGGCATATCGGCTCTTATATCGCTATTCGGCAAGCGAATATCAATATATTAGCTGTCGTCATTAAAATGTGGGAAACAAACCGTTTTGATAATGCGGATATGCGTAAAACGGATCGTTTTATTGCTTTAGCACCGATGGGGGAAATTTTAGACGATGGCACTTTTTCGCGTGGCGTTACCAATTATCCCACGTCAGGGGCGAAAGTTTATGCGGTGGGTATCACCGAAGTCAGTGCGATTTTCTCAAAATATCAAAAATATAAATTTTTCATTGGTCAGCTGTCTTCGCATAAGGAATATCACCTAGGTCTCGACCCGCAAATTTTTTTTAGTCGCCATTTTGCGATTGTTGGGCAATCGGGTTCTGGTAAATCATGGACAGTGACTAATTTAATTCAACAAGCCGTTAAATCTATGCCTAAATGTCATATCATTTTGCTGGATTTACACGGTGAATATTGCTGGAAAGATACCATAGGCGTTAGATACTCAGCGTTTAGTGATGACATAGTTTCGTGTGTTGACGCTCAGGAAATGGAAATGCCTTATTGGATGATGAGTTATGCCGAACTCGTCGATTTATTTATTGATCGTGATGATAAAGGCGCGTCTACACAAATGTCGTTTATGAGTGAAATATTGATGCAGCTTAAACGCAAAGAATCTAAGCGTATCGGGTTAGCGACTTTTTCAATTGATACGCCGATTTACTTCTCGTTAGCTGAAATGTACATGGCATTTAAAACCGCTAATGAAGAGAAAAAAGCCTTTGGTAAAGTCCTAGGGCCTTTGTACGGTCAATTTGACAATTTTCTCATTAAAATGCAGAGTCGTTTAAATGACGTGCGCTATGATTTTTTACTCAGACCCAAAAAGCGTAAAACCTCTGAAAGCATGGAAGATTTATTACGCACCTTTGTTGGCTTAGGTGAGAAAAAAGCCAATGTCACCGTGGTAGATTTAAGTGGCGTACCGTCAGATATTCGCCCTGCTATTTCCGCGCAAGTCGGTCGCTTAGCGTATGAATTCAATTATTGGAATCCCAATCGCCGTGAATTTCCCATCACCTTAATTTGCGAAGAAGCCCATATTTACATTCCCAAAGAAAAAGGCGGGCAGTTTGAAGGCTCGAAAAAAATGATGGAACGTATTGCCAAAGAAGGGCGAAAATATGGCGTTTCTATTGGTGTGGTTAGTCAAAGACCCACCGAATTATCGGAAACCATGCTGTCACAATGCAGTTCTTTTATTTGTTTACACACCACCAGCTTAGATGATCAAGCCTATATTAGAGGATTGATTCCAGAATCTGAAGGCAATCTGGCAGATGTACTCAGTTCACTCGGACGCGGTGAGGCATTAATTCTCGGTGAAGCCGTACCATTACCCGCGCGTGTCCAACTTTACAAACCTAATCCTGAGCCAAGAAGTAATGATGTTAGTTATATCAATGGCTGGCGAAAAGGAGCTGATGATTTAGATGTCGAAGAAATTGTCCATTTATGGCGAACACAAGACAAGCGGTAACGGTTTATTCATAAAATAAGGAGAACATTTTGGCGTGGTTACTATTATTTTCAGCAGGCTGTATAGAAGTCGTGTTTGCTTTAAGTCTTAAATATAACGAAGGTTTTACCAAATTATGGCCCAGTGTCATCACGGCAATTTCGGGTGCTGGCAGTTTTGGATTATTAATGTGGGCGTTAAAAACACTACCCATCGGCACCGCCTATGCCGTGTGGACAGGCATGGGTGCAGTAGGCGTTGCCATCATGGGTATTATCCTATTTAAAGAATCAATGGATTGGATGCGGTTATTATCCATTAGCTTGATTATTATCGGCATCATCGGTCTTAAATTAACGGATACCAATTAAGGTGCTGCATCTTATTTCCGAATCGCCTATTGATTACGCAGTGTTAGCGCGATTGGGTATCGATGATGAAGTAGTATTTCTTGAAAATGCAACGCTCCGACTGCTACAAACAGGCACAGATAATCACAGGCTAACTCAATTACTTGATAGCCATTCGCTTTACGTTCTAGGTGATGTCTTAGCCGTGCGTGGCATAGCGGCAGACGAATTAGTGCAGGGTATTCGTGTTATTAATTATGCTCAGTTTGTCGCGTTAACCGTTAAACACCCTGTGATTCAATCATGGTCTTAATGCTAGAAACCACACAACAAGGCTTTTTAGTCAATGGCAGTGATTGGAATGAAACCGTCGCTCATCAATTAGCGGATGGGTGTCACATCACCCTCACCCCCGCGCATTGGGAGATTATTCACTTCATCCGTGATTATTATCAGCAATTTAAACATCTACCCAATATGCGCGTTTTCACCAAAGCCATTGCCAAAACCTTAGGCGAAGACAAAGGCAATAGCCGATATTTACATGGCTTATTTCCTGACGCACCCCTGCGTGATGCCTGCAAACTAGCAGGATTACCTAAACCCCCGACTTGCTTGTAATTGCATAAGCGACCATGCTTTCATTTTTAACCCATCAGCGCGGCAATTTCTTGCATCATTCGCGCGTTTTCGGTCAGAGCTTTAATCATTTTTTGATAATGTAAAATATCATCAAAATTTAATACCTGCCCTTGTCGATCTTTCAGCCATTTTTGTACGGGTTGATAACCACTGACATAAAACTCCCATACAACTAAGTAGTTGCATTATTCCGAATAGCATGGGTGCGAAATCGTACATCGTGCGCGGCAAAGGCAATCCGCAATCATTTTGTTCCTGTTCACACGGTGCAGGGCGCGTCATGAGTCGCCGTGCAGCAAAACAGCGGTTTGATAGTGATGATGTGCATAAGCAAACGTTGGGCGTGGAATGTCGCAAAGACAGCGGCGTGATTGATGAAATTCCAGCGGCTTATAAAGACATTGATAAAGTCATGGAACACCAAAGCGATTTAGTGGAGGTAAAACAGGTGCTGTGTATTAAGGGTTAAAAATTCGGAGAAATACAGGGTTGGGTTGCGATTTTTTGCAACCCAACAAACACGATGAAAAATGACATTTGCAACTATGTGTAGTTGTGTAGACCGCAAACAATTGAGAATACGCGGTGATTTACTGTTGCCCTAGTGATGTCATTGTTTTATATCCTTGTATTTAGAAGTTTTTGGAGTCAAAAAACCGTTTTTTGCCCGTCTATTATCAAGAATCATAGCATTCAAAGAGCATTTTTGCTGCCACTTACGCACACATCAAAATCCTATGATGGGTTTCGTTATCACTCTACCCACCCTACGAGTTATGATAGCGCAGGACGGTCGTTTCCGACATCGTACTAGATAAAGTCAGGAGTGCAAAACCTCTGAGGTATTCATTGCCATCAACAACTGCGTGGCAATGGCGCGAATCACAGGAACAGTGACCGAGTTACCAAATTGTTTATAGGCTTGAGCATCAGATACCGCATCGACAATATAATTTTCAGGAAATCCTTGTAACCGCGCACATTCCCTAGGTGTCAATTTACGCGGATGTTTACTTAGCTCACTTTGGTCAATTAAAATTTCACTGCCATCTTTATAATATCTCGCGCTTAAAGTATTAGTATGGGTGCTATTTTTATTAAACAATGAGTATCCAAAGCCATTACCTTTGTTTAAATGTTCCGCTTTACGACGTATATGACCCTGCCATAATTTTTCTGAAATAGTATATTTTTCATTGATTAATGCTGAGTTTTCCAAAATATCACCAAGCCTCGTTGGATGAAATAGCGGAGTTGGAAAATCAAATAATTGAGAAAAATCTACATTCCCATAATAATCTCGATTAAATCCCACGATAAAAATACGTTCGCGGTTTTGTGGTATGCCAAAATCGGCAGCTCTCAATACTTTATAAAATACCTGATAATTTAATCGATTCGATAGTGCGTTGCGGGTTTCGTCAGATAATGGAATATCTAATGATATTTCCTGCTCATTGCGTCCCTCCAAAATATCTAAGATAGTTTGTAAAGTGCGCCCTTTATCATGACCTCGTAATTGTTTAACATTTTCTAACATAAACGCTTTGGGACGTTTTTCAGCAATAATCCGTTGAATTTCAAAAAACATCGTACCGCGAGTATCGTTAAAGCCATTTTTTAAACCTGCCTGTGAAAAGGCTTAGCAAGGAAAACTCGTTTACAGATTGCTCCTTATAATATAGATTGTAAGTAACGCATATCACCATTTAAATTAAACACCATATAAGTTATGAGAAGAAATTGGACTAGAAAAGAATTGCTTGTAGCATTTAACTTATATTGTAAACTTCCATTTGGAAAATTACATAGTCGTAATCCAGATATAATTAATTTATCAAATATTATTAATAGAACTCCCTCATCTATAGCATTAAAGCTTGTGAATTTTTCAAGTTTAGACCCAGAATTAAAGAAAAGAGGAATCAAGGGGATGTCCAACCACTCGAAACTTGATGCAGAAATTTTTAATGAATTTAATAATAACTGGGACAATCTTTTATTAGAAAGTGAACTGCTTTATGAATATTATAGTAATAATTATTTTTCAGATACAGAAGATGAAATTATTAATGTAACTGAAAAAATTGGTGAGGACAAAATAGTAGCGGTAAAACAGAGAGTTAATCAAGGTTTCTTTAGAGCAATGGTTTTATCGAATTATGATGAAACTTGTGTCATTTGTGACTTAAACTGTGCGCCGTTACTTGTTGCAAGCCATATTATTCCGTGGTCTAAAAATACAGCAGAGCGACTTAATCCACACAATGGTTTATGTTTATGTGCTATTCATGACAAAGCATTTGATAGAGGACTTATTTCCATTGATAATACCTTAAGAGTTATTTTTTCAAAAGAATTATTGAAGATAAATATAGTACCATTTGATAGGTATTTTGGTTTTTTTGATGGTAAAAATATAAATAACCCAAGAAAGTTTTCACCTTCAACTTGCTTTTTAGAATATCATAGAAATACGATATTTTTAGGAAATTAATTTGAAAATTACTTATCAACTTAAATAATTTTATCTATCGCAACTATTAAATATTTTTAATGGAGACATTATGACATTTACAGTCATTCTTAAACAACTACCCGATAATCATCGTCCTAATCACTTTAAATACCAGTGTCTATTCGCGCTTAATGCACGATTGGATGAGGTGCTGATAACAGATAGTCTTAATAGCATTATGGATGAATTGATTAAAACTAATCAAACCAATGCTGAAATTGATACGACTTATTTTGTCTTCAAGCTAGAAAAAGTAGAGGACTGTTTTGATGAATCGAAAATAGGTCGGGTGGTCACAACACGACAACTTATTGACATTCTGAGTGGTGATGAGTTTGTCGAGGACGCGGCGGCGTGTTCACTCCTATTAGGAGGAATAACCGTTACTCATCATCTCATTATGCAAGCAGGTGTTATTTATGATACTGGTTTGGATGAGGTGGAAATAGAGTGGACTCATGAAGCCTTTACTGAGCATTATAAAAACAGTTTGTGGCGTATTAATTATTAAATTAGTTCAAATAACATCCATACTGTTTACAGTTTTTCAAAAGATACCCGCGCCAACAAAAAGGAAATTATTCCTCTATTGCTACAGAAAGAAGACCTGACATTAGCTAAGTGGAATGAAAGTTCAATTAGGATTAAGTTAGAAAATAAATTCAATCAGAAGGGCTGGTTTAAATGCGTAAAGCAGGGCGGGATTTATACGCAACTTGCATTCGGTAATCCTATTAGTTTTGACGTGTGGATTGCATGGGTAAAAATAGGGGATGTGTTTTTTGATAGCGGTATGTTTCAAGGCAATTCAAGAAACTATTCACAGTGGAGGGCTAATAATACTTTTTGGGATAAGTTAATCACGGAGCGTTATTAACGCGCTTAGCCCCATCAACCTGCAATTGTATACCACGATTCATCGCGTCTCTACCATTCAAGAGCTTTGTAGGGTGGACAAACAGCTCTATCGTTTGTCCACGCGGAATCGTAACAAAATCGGTAGGCAAGCAAAAAGACGCTTGCTCATCCTACACCGCTGATAGTCAGTTCCAACTTACAGCGCGTCATTCAGCCGTTACCAACACCGCCGTTTCTTCCGCAATACCAATACTCGCAATCGCACCCGAATTAAACTGTAAAAAATCGCTTTCAATACCGTCTGAGAATATCACGCCATTAATAGGCATGAACGATTCCACGCGCAGTGTTATTGATGCCGTTAGAATGCCTGCGACTAAATCGGCTTGGGTTTGTTTGCTTTGAAACGGTTCACGCACGGCAAATAGCAGTTGATTGGCTTGTAGCGTAGTAATAGGCTTTTCGCGGGGTTGTGGTTCGATAAATTGTTGCAGACCAAAACTCATGTTAAAAACCGAACTTAGCCAACCTGTTGAACCCGCTTGTGTGGAGACGATGATACCCGAAGAGGAATGTTCTTCGGTTTGTTGTTGGTAAGTGATGCGGTAACGCGCTGAACTATGACTGGCTGCACCGATGAATAAATCATTAAACGCTAACAGGCGTTGACCATCATTTAATCGAACTTCGGCAAGTGTGGCACAACGGCTGTTAAATTGCCCAGACTGTACATTGTCTACTGCCAGCATAAAATTATCGCTGTTAAACGGCAACAACACGCCATCATAACGTTCACTATCAGGATTAACGGCAATAATGGGAATGCCATTCACATATTTTGCGGTGTTAGCCACTAAGCCATCCTGCCCAACAACGATAACCACTTGATTAGGATTAAATAAAAACGCGGGTAAAAAATTCTGCTCAACGATTTTGTTTTTTAACGCTTGCGATAATTGGCGTTGTACGTTTGCCAGTGACTGATGAAACTGCTCATGTTCACGCTCATAATCAGCAAAATCACCGCCCGAATGTTCGATATAAAACTTGGCTTGGGCGCGAGTATTAAAGCGTTCAATCAATCGCTCAAGGCGGGTTTTATTTTTAACCAGAATGGCGTATTCAACGGTCATTTGCGTTTATTGCTTAGAATTGAATCTAATAATTCTGGGCTGATATTCAGGTTGCCGATTTTTTCCGCATTTTCAGCCAATTGTCTAAATGCGAGAGCGATATTAAATTTAGGATCGGGGTTATCATTCAGCGCGGTAATCATGCGCCAATCCATGTCTTTATACGGTTTAAGGGTGGTTTCCAGCACATAACCGTGTGCGTCAGCTTCTTTTCTGGCGTTAGCGGTTTGTTGCTCAATTAACAATTTGCGTTGATCTTCGATGGCAATGTCAGCTTGCACTTTCATTTCGCGCAACACGCGCTCGTTATTGGCTTTCTGCACCTCGGCTTCCATGCGTTTTTCATCAATTTGTTTCTTCTTTTCTTCTACCGCAATTTCAGTATTAAGTTCCGATTCTTTAATACGCCGCTCTTGTTCGACGGCAAAATTGCGCCGCTCATAAACTGCTTGGTCGGCTTCTTGGGATAATTTCTCGCGGGTTTCAGTTTCTAAGGCGCGTGCCATTTCTGGGGTGGCTTTGATGGCAAGAATATTCACCGTTAGTATTTCAATGCCCAGCGTAGTGAGGGCAGGGGAGGTTTTAAGCCCTTCGGTAATTTTCGTTTCCACCGTTTTCGCAGAACGTATTGACTCTTTTAAACCCAAGCCATGAATAAAAGCTGATAACGTGGTTTGTGCTTCATTGATAATGCGCTGATTGAGTTTTTCGGTGTCATTTTTTTTATGAACCCCGTTGTGGTCAACGGTAAAATCCAGTAATTCTGCTAATTGTTTTTGATTAGCAATTTTATACGTTACCTGCCCTTGAATAGAGATACTTTGATAATCGTGGGTGTTTTCGTTAAAAATAAACGGTAAATCATTACTGCCGATGGGAATCGCCACGATAGAACTATTGGGCGTAAAGTAGAAAAACGATAACCCTCGACCTTCTCTGGCAATCCGCCCATTTTTAAAGTGGATAACGTAAGTCATGGCATCAAATTTGATGTAACTGATTCCGAACATAGTTAGCCCCTTCGATTGTTAGTAACACTGGAAATTTAAGCGCGAATGGTAACAAATTACGCAGCATTGATAACAGATTTTGTTACCAATTCAAAAATGCTCTTTAATAAATAATCCATTGCAGAATGCTAGAATAGCCAATTCAATCCTAGCAAGTTATTAAAAATAAACTGACATGAATAAACACATCCTTGTTGCCGATGACGATTTGCATATCCGCGAAGTCATTAGTTTTGCACTGGAAAAAGCGGGAATGCGAGTAACACTTGCAGAAGACGGACGGCAAGCGTTAGAGCATTTTGCCGCACACAGCATTGATTTACTGGTGCTGGATATTAATATGCCAGAGTTTGATGGTCTTGAAGTGTGTCGTGAAATTCGTAAAACGTCTGAGACACCGATTTTGTTTTTATCCTCACGCGATGATGAAATTGATCGTATTTTGGGCTTAGAAATCGGCGGTGATGATTATGTGACTAAGCCGTTTAGTCCGCGTGAATTGGTGGCGCGGATTAACGTCATTCTGAAACGCACGATTGCCAAACCTGCTGCTACCAATCAATTACAACACGGTAAATTATCCATTCAAGTCGAACAACACGCGGCAACGTGGAACGGCTTAACCATTAGCCTCACTGCCACTGAATTTGCGATGGTGCAATTATTTGTCCGTTCACCCCAGCGCGTGTTTAGCCGCGATAGCATCATGAATGGCGCGTATAACAATATTTATATCAGCGACCGCACTATTGATAGTCATATCCGTCACATCCGCCAAAAATTTGCCGATGCGGGCTGTGAAACCTTGATTGAAACTGTTCACGGTGTTGGTTATAAATTAACCTCATGCCAATAAACGCTGAACTACCGTTTTTTCGCCACCGCTTATTTCCACTGCGCACTATTTTATTGTTCGTGATGTTGATGGTATTAGCCTTGCCATTGGTGGGTTTGTACTTTTTTCGCATTTATGAAAACGAATTAGTGCAGCAAACGGAATTAGAACTCATCTCACAAGCCGCCGCACTGTCTGCCAGTTATCGCCAGTTAGTCCGCCAATTGCCCATTGAACCCACTTATGGGCGTTATTTACCCGCTTTGCCGCAAGTGACTCATTCCTATGAACCCATCACGCCAACGTTGACATTAATTAATCCCATTCAACCACCGCGCCCTGCCGCGCAACCTGTGACGCTGCCCATTGATAAACTCGCGCAAAAAATCGGTGACTTAATGAATCCTGTGATAGTGGACACTCAGCATATTACGCTGGCGGGTATTCGACTGCTGGATATGAACGGCGCGGTGATTGCAGGACGTGAAGAAATCGGCTTATCACTGGCGCATATTCCCGAAGTTCAGCAAGCCCTGCAAGGGCATTATGCCAGTGTGATTCGGCAGCGTATTTCCGATGAACCACCACCGCAGCTATATTCCTTAAGTCGCGGTACGCATATTCGGGTTTTTATTAGCTTTCCTATACTTGAAAACCACCACCTACAAGGCGTGTTATACCTGTCACGCACGCCTAACAACATCATCAAGCATTTGTTTGAAGTGCAGAATAAAATTCTAACAGCGAGTGTGTGTTTGCTAATTTTAGTGATAATGCTGGTGTTGCTGGTGTCTGCGACCATTTCTCGCCCCATTCGTGAACTTATTCGTCAAACTGAGCGCGTCAAACAAGGCGAACAAAAACGAATAGAGCCGTTAAAAAATCCTGTCACCTATGAAATTGCCCAATTGTCGGACAGTTTTGCCAGTATGTCGCAAGCGTTAATGGAACGGACGGATTATATCCAACGTTTTGCCACCCACGTTTCCCATGAATTTAAAACCCCGCTCACCTCTATGCAAGGCGCGTTAGAATTACTGCAAGACCACCTAGACACCATGCCCAATGAACGCCGCCAGCGATTTATTGATAATTTATTGGCAGATACGCAACGACTTAAACAACTGGTGAATCGTCTATTGGAATTAGCACGCGCTGACGTATTAGAACCCAGTCAACAAGATAGCCGCTTACCTGATGCAATTGTTAGCTTACAAACTCGTTATGCGGAACGTGGCTTGCTGTTTAATTACTCAAAGCTCCCTAATAACCTGCTAACCATCGCTCCCGACGCGCTAGACATCGTGTTGACTAATTTAGTTGAAAACAGCCTACAACACGGCGCGACACAACTAGATATGACCGCTGTTTTGCATAATCACACCCTAGAACTGCGGTTGCATGACAACGGTACTGGTGTTTCTCCTGCCAATCGTGCAAAAATTTTCACCCCATTTTTTACCACACGCAGAAATAACGGCGGCACAGGTCTAGGTTTAGAAATTACTGCTTCTTTATTAAAAACCTACAGCGGCACAATTGCGTTAGCAGAAAGCACAGAAGGTGCATTATTTGTGTTAAATCTACCGCTAAACCGTCAGGTAACATAACCCAATAATTGACAACGAAAAAAATTGTTAATGACCAAAAGGCTATAATTTCGTAGAATTGTCACATTGATTTTTTTATAACGGGATGAACCTTAACAGCGGGTCATCCCGTTTTGTACATTAGAGGTGACGTGTTTGACTAAATCCGCATTATTAGTGCTAGAAGATGGCACCGTATTTAACGGCGTATCGATAGGTGCAGACGGTTGTTCCGTCGGCGAAGTGGTTTTTAATACTGCCATGACAGGCTACCAAGAAATTCTCAGCGATCCATCCTACTGCCGACAAATTATTACTCTAACTTATCCGCACATCGGCAATACAGGCACAAACAGCGAAGATGACGAATCGCACGCGGTATTTGCTAGTGGCTTAGTGATTCGAGATTTACCTTTGTTAGCAAGCAACTGGCGTTCAGAAAAAACGTTGCAACAATATCTGATTGATAACAACGTGGTTGCGATTGCTGAAATCGACACCCGCAAACTGACGCGCATTCTGCGTGATAAAGGCGCACAACGCGGTTGCATTATCGCAGGTGACGATGTCAGTGTGGAAACCGCAACCGCTGCAATTGAAGGCTTTGCTGGTTTAAAAGGCATGGACTTAGCCAAAGTGGTGTCTGTGACTGAATCGTATCAATGGACAGAAAACACTTGGAATTTACGCAATGGTCATATCGAAGCTGAAAATCTAACTAAACACGTTGTCGCCTACGACTTCGGCATTAAACGCAATATCTTAAGATTACTCGCCAATCGTGGTTGCCGCGTGACAGTTGTTCCCGCGCAAACACCAGCGGCTGACGTATTAGCAATGAACCCAGATGGCGTATTCCTCTCTAATGGGCCGGGCGATCCAGAACCCTGTACTTATGCGATTGAAGCCATTAAAACCATACTGGAAGCTAAAATCCCCGTGTTTGGTATTTGCTTAGGACATCAATTATTAGCTCTAGCCAGTGGCGCGAAAACTGAAAAAATGAAATTCGGACATCACGGCGCAAATCACCCTGTACAAGAAATCGCCACAGGTCGCGTCATGATTAGCAGTCAAAACCACGGCTTTGCCGCCGATGAAGCCAGCCTACCCGCGAACGTCATCGCCACGCACCGCTCACTATTTGACGGCAGCTTACAAGGCATCCGCCGCACCGACTGCCCCGCGTTCAGCTTCCAAGGACACCCCGAAGCCAGCCCCGGCCCGCACGATGTCGAAGGCTTATTTGATGAGTTTATTGATTTGATGAATGCCTGATAAACCAAACCTGCGAGGTTTTAAAAACCTCACAGGTTTAATGAATTTTTATAAAATAATATGCCTGTTATTTCCTATTTTTTTGGTATTTATATTCGTATGTACCATGATGACCATAACCCGCCGCACTTTCATATTGAATACCAAGGTCATCAAGCTTTAATGGCAATCGAAAGCGGTGAACTTTTAGCGGGAACATTACCCAGTAAAGCCGTTAAACTGGTACGCGAATGGGCAAAAGAACATCAACAAGAATTATTAGTCGATTGGCAGTATGCTATCGAATTAAAACCATTACAACGTATTGCGGGAGCTGACAATGATTAAAATTATTCAAGCACAGTATCTACAGCAACGGATTTTGCGTTTGTATTTTTCAGATAATTCATTCGGTGATTATGATTTACAACCCTTGATTGATAGGCAAACGGAATTAGTAAAGCCTTTACAGAATGAAACTTATTTTAAAGAATTATTTTTAGAATTAGGTGCGTTATGCTGGCGTAATGGCTTGGAATTAAGCCCCAGTAATATTCATAAAAAATTAGCAGAACAACAGCAACTGCATTATGAAACTAAAGTAGCTTGAGTATTAACTTTGGCAATAAACCAACTCCAGATTCTGCTACGCTCCATCTGGGCTACTCGCTAATCAGCGTTAGATATACACAAGGAAATAATAATGAGAGCAATCGGTAACTTACTTTGGTTTATTTTGGGCGGTATTGTTTTAGGGCTTGCGTGGTGGGTTATTGGCTTAATCGCATTTATGACTGTTATTGGTATTCCTTGGGGTAGGGCGTGTTTTGTAATTGGCAACTTTTCTTTTTTCCCAGTTGGCAAAGAGGCAATAAGCCGAAAAGAACTATCTCAGCAAGGCGACATCGGAACAAGTGGCTTTGGACTAATAGGGAATATTATTTGGTTCATATTGGCTGGTTTTTGGCTTGCATTAGCTCACATTATTTGTGCAGTTGCCTATTTTGTAACTATTATAGGCATCCCATTTGGTATCCAGCATTTGAAGCTCGCTGGTATTGCTATTTCGCCAATCGGCAAAACAATTGTCACAAAAGAGGTAGCTCTTGCAGCGCGTACTGCAAATGCGAAAGCAACTGTCGCAGCCTTGAGAAATAACATATAACACAATATTTATGGACTACTACGACATACAACAAGTTTGTTTAAATGGTCATCAGATTACTGACCGCTTTAATTCTAATCCTGAATCCCGTCAGCCGTTTTGTCAGGGATGTGGTGAAAAAACAATTTACGAATGCCCTAATTGTAACCATTCAATTGAAGGCGGTAATCAAAGTGATGACATCTATCGTCTTTTTCCTACACCAGTTCCTGATTATTGTAAAAATTGTGGAAACTCTTATCCTTGGGCAGAAAAAACTAAAGATGAACCCATAGAAAGTATTTCTTTCAAAGCATTACTTTGGTATAAAAAATTATCCACTATAGAGAAGATTGGACTTATTGGTTCAGTTGCTTCTTTGATAGGTTTATTTTTTGTTTTTTATCCATTATCTCGAGAAAACCCACAAACTAAATTAAGCTCTGATGAAGTAAAAAGTCCATCCATACAAGCCAATCAAAGTAATATCACAATTACTTATGGTAATAATTATGATAAATCTCATGTGCTACTCAACCAAAAAGGTGAAGCTGTTCCAATTATTAATAATCCTAAAAATTGATTAACTAGCAAGTAGCCTAGATGGAGCGTAGCGGAATCTAGGATTTATCGCCAAAACACCATAGTTTTTCCGCATTCCACTCTGCTCCATTTAAGCTACGCTTTATATTTAACAAGTTTATATATTTTAAAATTAATAGGCAACCATACTATGCAAACTCTACAAATACAACTGCCTGATTCTATCAATATAGAAACACAAGAAATCCAATTATTACTTGCTAGCAGACTTTATGAAAATGGTTTGTTATCTGTAGGGCAAGCCGCGCAAATGGCAGGATTTTCTAAAAGGACGTTTATGGAGTTATTGGGACGCTATCAAGTTTCAGTTTTAAATTATCCTGCCGAAGATATTATGCAGGATTTTGAAAATGCCTAAAATAATTTCAAATACCAATGTTAGCAAATAGCCCATATAAAGTGAAACGAAATACTGAACACGATAATGAGGAATAAATAATGCGTAAACAAACAATCGAATATTCTTCACCGCTAGATGCCTTGTGTGATTTAGCGAAGCGGTTACAAACTTATGAAACTAATTATAATATGAATTCGGAATGTTTTTTCGATCAATATAGTAAAGGTTTGTTAGCCGATGATATTATTTATATAGAGTGGAGTAATGATTACCGCCATTATCTTGCTTTGCACAATGAAATAGAGGAACGGTTACGCCATGCGGCATAATCTTTTGGTGGATTATTTAAATGCTGTTGAGCAAGCCGTATTATCATTATCAAATGTCTATGTTGAACACTACGTTGAGGAAATACTGACAGCAAAACGCGCTAACTTACGCATTCGTCTTCGTTTTGCAACAGGTTGTCTGTTGGAATTAAATGAAGCAGTTATCGTAGAAGCAGATAAGCTGGTATCGCTAGATTACCGTTATCATTGTCAGGATGCACAAAATCGTTTACTTTTTCGTTATGACAATGCACCCCATTTTCCCGAATTAGCCAGCTTTCCTCATCATAAACATTTACCCGATGAGACTATTGCATCAGTAAAACCGACTATTTATCAGGTCGTAAAAGAAAGTGAATTAGTCAGTGTAAGCAAGTAATATACGTCTGTGAAATGTGAATTATCGCCTTGCCGATAGTAGAAAACCCTAACCTTTAAAGAAAAATATGCCAAAAAGAACCGACATAAAATCCATACTATTATTAGGCGCGGGCCCTATCGTTATTGGGCAAGCCTGTGAATTTGACTACTCAGGTACGCAAGCCTGTAAAGCGTTGCGCGAGGAAGGCTATCGCGTGATTCTGGTCAATTCGAATCCTGCGACGATCATGACTGACCCCGATATGGCGGACGCGATTTACATCGAGCCGATTGATTGGCAAACGGTGGAAAAAATTATTGCCAAAGAACGCCCCGATGCGGTGTTGCCGACGATGGGCGGACAAACGGCATTGAATTGTGCGTTAGATTTAGATAAACACGGGGTATTGGCAAAATACAACGTGGAAATGATAGGCGCGAGTAAAGAGGCGATTAATAAAGCCGAAGACCGCCAGCTTTTCAATGATGCCATGAAAAAAATTGGCTATGAAGTGGCAAAGTCAAAAACTGCGCATACGATGGAAGAAGCCTTAGCTGCACAAAAAGAAGTCGGTTATCCGACGGTGATTCGTCCGTCATTTACGATGGGCGGTAGCGGCGGCGGGATTGCCTATAACAAAGAAGAATTCATGGAGATTTGCGAACGCGGTTTGTATTTATCGCCGACCAATGAATTATTGATTGAAGAATCGGTACTCGGTTGGAAAGAATACGAAATGGAAGTGGTGCGTGATTCTAAAGATAACTGCATCATCGTGTGTTCGATTGAAAACTTTGATCCAATGGGCGTGCATACGGGCGATTCGATTACCGTTGCCCCTGCGCAAACCTTGACCGATAAGGAATATCAAATTCTGCGTAATGTGTCGCTGGCAATTTTGCGTGAGATTGGCGTGGATACAGGTGGTTCTAACGTGCAGGTGGCGATTAATCCCGTCGATGGACGCATGATTATTATTGAAATGAATCCGCGTGTGTCGCGTTCATCGGCGTTAGCATCTAAAGCTACAGGTTTTCCTATTGCTAAAGTCGCGGCGAAATTGGCGGTCGGTTATACGCTGGATGAGTTGCAAAATGAAATTACGGGCGGCAAAACCCCTGCGTCCTTTGAACCGTCGATTGATTATGTGGTTGTCAAAGTGCCGCGTTTTACCTTTGAAAAATTCCCACAAGCTGATGATAGATTGACCACACAAATGAAGTCAGTCGGTGAAGTCATGGCGATTGGTCGCACCTTTCAAGAGTCCTTACAAAAAGCCTTGCGTGGTTTGGAAATCGGTATTGATGGTCTGAATGAAATTACTGATTTAACCGCTGATAATGCCGCTGACAAAATGCGCCGTGAAATGCGTCACCCTGGCCCTGATAGATTGTTGTATGTTGCCGATGCGTTTCGTAGCGGTATGACGATTGCCGAAGTGCATGACTCCAGCAAAATTGATCCGTGGTTTTTGGCACAGATTGAAGATTTGATTATCACTGAAAAATCCTTAGCCACTAAAACGTTGTCTACGCTGGTAGCAGGCGAATTATATAAACTGAAACGTAAAGGTTTTTCTGATAGACGCTTAGCAAAATTATTGGATGCGTCAGAAACCGAAGTACGCAACGTACGCCATAAAAAAGGTATCCGTCCTGTCTATAAACGCATCGATTCGTGTGCAGCAGAATTTGCCTCTGATACCGCCTATTTGTATTCGACTTATGAAGAAGAATGCGAAGCGCGAGTCTCTGACAAAGAAAAAATCATCATTTTAGGCGGTGGCCCAAATCGTATTGGACAAGGGATTGAATTCGATTATTGCTGTGTTCATGCTGCCTTAGCATTGCGCGAAGACGGCTATGAAACCATCATGGTCAACTGTAATCCTGAAACCGTATCTACTGATTTTGACACCTCAGACCGTTTGTATTTTGAATCCTTAACGTTGGAAGATGTGCTGGAAATTGTCCACATTGAAAAACCCAAAGGCGTGATTGTGCAGTACGGCGGACAAACACCGTTGAAATTAGCCCGCGCTTTAGAAGCGGCAGGCGTACCCATTATCGGCACATCGCCTGATTCCATCGACTTAGCCGAAGACCGTGAACGTTTCCAAAAATTATTGGAGCGTTTAGGCTTGAAACAACCGCCGAATGCCACCGCCCGTTCTACTGAACAAGCGATTAACGCGGCGAAAGAATTGGGTTATCCGCTGGTGGTGCGTCCGTCTTATGTATTAGGCGGTCGTGCGATGGAAATCGTCTTTAACGAAGAAGGCTTAAACCGCTACATGAAAGAAGCGGTCAGCGTGTCGAATGATTCACCTGTATTGCTAGACCGTTTCTTAGATGATGCAGTGGAAATGGACGTGGATGCCATTTATGACGGTGAGCGCGTGTTAATCGGCGGTTTGATGGAACACATTGAACAAGCGGGTGTGCATTCAGGCGATTCCGCCTGTTCATTGCCACCTTATGACCTCGCGCCTGAGTTACAAGACCAATTGCGTGAACAAGTCGCGAAAATGGCAGAAGCTCTAGGCGTGCGTGGCTTAATGAATACCCAGTTTGCGATTCAAGGCACGGATATTTATGTGCTGGAAGTCAATCCACGCGCCTCACGCACCGCGCCGTTTGTATCGAAAGCCACAGGTTATGCCTTGGCAAAAATTGCCGCCAGAGTCATGGTTGGACAAAGTTTAGAACAACAAGGCATCACCGAAGAACGCATTCCTGATTATTTCTCAGTAAAAGAAGCGGTGTTCCCATTCGTGAAATTCCCAGGTGTTGACCCATTGCTAGGCCCTGAAATGAAATCGACAGGCGAAGTTATGGGCGTGGGCAAAACTTTCGGTGAAGCCTTTGCGAAATCACAACGCGCCGCAGGGGTGGATTTGAATGCCAGCGGTAAAGTGCTGATTAGTATCCGCGATGTCGATAAAGTAAAACTGCCCGAAGTGGCGCGTATGTTGGTTGCGAAAAACTACGAAATCGTGGCAACAGGCGGCACGGCACGGTTTCTAAAAGCCGCTGGCATTCCCTGTGAAGAAGTCTGCAAAGTCAACGAAGGCAGACCGAACACCGTGGATATGATTAAAAACGACCAAATCCAATTAATCATCAACACCACCGAAGGCAAACAAGCCATTTCCGATTCCTTCACCATGCGCCGTGAAGCTTTGCAACATCGTGTGACCTATTACACCACAATGGCAGGTGCAAGAGCCGCTTGTTACGCGCTGGGCGAGTTAGATGCTGGGGATGTGAATTGTTTGCAGGATTTGCATAAGAGTTTGAATTAATCACGGTAAGGCGCAATAGGCTTGCCGTATTGCGCCGTATGATGCCAACAAACATTTGGCGGAATACGTTATCGCTATTCTCAGTTATTTCTCAATCACTCAATATTTAGACTACCTAAAATTTTACGTTTGGAGTCAACAAAGTTATGAATTCTTATTGGACAAATCAGCCACCAAATCCACGAATAGAAGCCATCCCTAGTCTTAAAATGGTCAATGTTTTTCAGGAATCAATTACTAAGAAAAACATTGCATCAATGTTTGTTGATATTCAGACCTTTTTATTTGTGAAGGTCTGGGTCAAAAATGTAGCCAATACCAAAAATGTTTGGATAGATGTACATATTTTTGATAGAGATGATGTATTGATTGGTGCTAATACATTGACTTTACAGTACGAAGGATCAGCAGATGGAAATGGAGATTTCTTTCTTTTACAGCAGAGTATTTACCAATCGGCTTGTGCTGGTCCTGGATGGTGTTCAACTTCAAGAGATGATCAAAAAATCCAATACCGTTTGTACTACGAGGTAAACAATCAAATCTTTACGGATGGAATTCTTCATGAATTCAATCTCTACTAAATATGGTGTTTTTTATAAAAGCGATAGGAAATTAAACTTATGACAAATATTAATATGAGAAACTTTCTCGTAGTAGCATTTACTCCTGTTTTGGTCGTAATGCCTCTATTCTGGTTCTTTGATAGTCATCTTTCTATCGAAGGCATTTATGGCATCGCCATAAAAGGCGGTGGTGCAATTGCCGCATACCTAATTGTCTTCTATTCATTTGATAAAGCATTTGGTGGATTAATAAACATAATTTATCAAGCCGATTTCTTTGAGGATTTAGTGGGTACATGGAGTATTAATTCAAGAACTGAAGATGGCGCAGAAGGTTTAGGAACTCAAGTTATTACTTTTGAGAATAATTGCTTAACAATAAGTGGTAATTTCAAGATAGGTGATAAGCCAACAATGGACATTAAAAATACTTTTTTTGCTGTCAATGGTGCTAAAGCGTCATATTGGTATGAATTAGAAGATAATGGACAAGAATATCAAGGTTTTGTGTGGCTAACTGTTGATCGACGAGAGCCACATAAAAAACATATTATTGAAATTATGAACGGAAGCTGGATTGCATATTCAAAAAATACAGCTAAACGTGTGAAAGGTACTATTATTTTGCAAAGACAACCTTAAGCCTTGTAGCAAGTAGTCTTGTAGGTCGGAATAAGCCTTATTGAGCGGGAGCGAAATAAGGCGTTTCCGACAAACTTATGCGATGTCGGAAACGCCCGTCCTGCGCTATCGCTTGGACGGTCTTATTCCGACCTACTTTTTCCAGCGTTGCGAGACATGACGCTAGAGCGTCACACAGGCATTCCAACGCAGAGCGTTGGAACGATACAAACAATAAACAGCTTAAATGTTGGGGTTCAACCCTTACCCCAACCCACAATATCGGAGTATAAAACAAATGGTTAAAGTACCTCTCACCGTCAAAGGTGCAGAAAAATTACGCGCAGAATTAGAAGAATTAAAATCCGTGGTGCGTCCACGCATTATTAATGCCATTGCCACCGCCAGAGCGCATGGCGATTTAAAAGAAAATGCTGAATATCACGCAGCGAAAGAGCAACAAAGTTTTGCCGAAGGACGTATTAAAGAAATTGAAGGCAAACTGTCTAACGCGCAAATTATTGATGTCACTAAAGTCGACGCTGGCGGCAAAGTGGTGTTTGGTGCAACGGTAGAAATTGAAAATCTGGATACTGAACAGCGGGTGATTTATCAAATTGTTGGTGAGGATGAAGCAGATATTAAAGAAAATCGTATTTCTGTCGGTTCACCGATTGCACGGGCGTTAATTGGCAAAGAAGTGGAAGATATTGTGATTGTTAAAGCCCCAGCGGGTAATATTGAATACGAAATTATTGCAATTCAGTATATTTAAACAAGAAAGCCAAAAGTACGAGACTGGACACCAGTAGAGACGCGACGTGCGCGTCTCTACAGTATTATTTTTTCGGGTTTAGTCTATAAATAACTATAATTTGTCCAATGGATTGAATTGCTTCTGCGTGAGTCGCGGTGCAGATTTTTTCACTGATTAGTTTACGTTCATCACGTTCGGCGCGAATTTTTATTTTAATCAGTTCATGATGGTCAAGTGCAAGTTCAATTTCTGCTAACACGGCATCAGTGAGTCCAGACTGACCAATCATTACCACGGGCTTTAAACTATGGGCATCGGACTTTAGTTTTTTCTTATCGACTGCTTTCACTTTTTATTCTCAAAATCAAAAACTTAATTCTACACTAAAAATAAGGCGTTATGGCACGAAGTAAAAGCAGTAATCAATGGATGCAGGAACATTTTGAGGATGAATATGTCAAAATGGCTAAGGCGCAGGGGTATCGGTCGCGAGCAGTTTTTAAATTATCTGAGATTCAAGAAAAAGACGCGCTCATTAAAGCGGGTATGAATATTGTTGATTTAGGTGCTGCACCTGGTGGCTGGTCCCAATATGCTCAACAGCGATTGGGTAAAAGCAATAAATTAGTTGCATTGGATATTTTGCCGATGGATGCGATTGATGGCGTGGACTTTATTCAAGGCGATTTTCGTGAAGAAGCTGTTTTAGATCAATTATATGGCGTGCTGAATGGCTTACCTATTCATTTAGTGTTGTCTGATATGGCACCCAATATGAGTGGTAATAAAGCCATCGATCAACCGTGTTCATTGTATTTGTGTGAATTAGCGTTAGATACTGCTAAAAGTGTTTTGGCAAAAAATGGTAGCTTTTTAGTGAAAGTTTTTCAGGGCGAAGGTTTTGAAGCGTTTCATCGTGAGGTGCAACAACATTTCACTAAAGTCATCATTAGAAAACCAAAAGCATCAAGACCGCGAAGTAATGAAGTGTATATTTTAGCAAAGGGCTTTAAATAGGCTTTATTAACCCTTATATCCGCAAATCAGGTACTTCTGAGTTTTAGTCGTACCGCGTAAATAACGACAGTCAGGGGGTAACTCCTGATATAATTGCTCAGTTTTTAACCGACAGCCGTTCAGGCTCAGGGCGTGTAAATGAACGATATGATAAAAAATATAATCTTGTGGGGTGTCATTGCGGTTGTTTTGATGCTTCTCTTTAACAACGTGAGTTCACAAAAAGAACGGGCTGATTCGTCGTTATCGTACTCGCAATTCATCGATTCGGTGAAAGCAGGGCAGGTTCTGCAGGTCACTATTGATGAGCATATCATCAAGGCACAGATGCAAGGTGGTAAGCAAATTAAGATATACGCGCCTGACGATCCGCATTTGATTGATGATTTATTGGCAAATGGTGTTGATACTAAAGCAATTCCGCCTGAGCAACCTTCTATGCTGATGCAGTTGTTGGTGTCTTTTGGCCCGATGTTATTGCTGATTGCTGTTTGGGTATTCTTTATGCGCCAAATGAACGGTGGCGGTGCAGGTGGTCGTGGCGCGATGAGCTTTGGTAAAAGCAAAGCGCGGATGCTGGAAGAAGATCAAATTAAAATCACTTTTGCCGATGTCGCAGGTTGTGACGAAGCAAAAGAAGAAGTGGTGGAAATGGTCGATTTTCTGAAAGACCCTGCTAAATATCAACGTTTGGGGGGTAAAATTCCCAGAGGTGCGTTGATGGTTGGTCCTCCAGGTACAGGTAAAACTCTGCTGGCTAGAGCCATTGCTGGTGAAGCTAAAGTGCCGTTTTTTACTATTTCTGGTTCAGATTTCGTGGAAATGTTTGTCGGTGTCGGCGCGTCACGCGTGCGTGATATGTTTGAAACTGCTAAAAAACACGCGCCTTGTATTATTTTTATTGATGAAATTGATGCGGTGGGTCGGCAACGTGGTGCTGGTTTAGGCGGCGGTAACGATGAACGTGAACAAACATTAAACCAATTATTAGTTGAAATGGATGGTTTTGAAGGCAACGAAGGCATTATTGTTATTGCTGCTACCAACCGTGCGGATGTATTAGACAAAGCCTTGTTACGTCCTGGTCGATTTGATCGTCAAGTGACTGTCGGTTTGCCTGATGTTAGAGGGCGTGAGCAAATTCTTAAAGTTCACATGAAAAAAGTCCCCTCGGATGATGATGTCGAAGTGAAATACATCGCGCAAGGTACACCTGGTTTTTCAGGGGCTGATTTAGCTAATTTAATCAATGAAGCGGCTTTGTTGGCTGCCAGAATGAATAAGCGCGTTGTCAATATGGCAGATTTAGAAAAAGCTAAAGATAAGCTCATCATGGGTGTGGAAAGACACACAATGGTGATGGGTGAAAAAGAAAAGAAAATGACAGCCTATCATGAAGCAGGTCACGCCATTGTCGGTAAATTAGTGCCTGAACATGATCCAGTCTATAAAGTTAGTATTATGCCTAGAGGTCGTGCGCTGGGTGTCACCATGTTCTTACCTGAACGCGATCAATACAGTGCGAGTAAACAAAAACTCGACAGTATGATTTCCAGTTTATACGGTGGTCGTATTGCAGAAGATGTGGTATTTGGTTGGGAACAAGTCAGCACAGGTGCATCTAATGACATTGAACGTGCCACCGAACTAGCGCGTAATATGGTCACTAAATGGGGGTTTTCACAACGCTTAGGGCCTCTTTCTTACAGTGAAGAAGAAGGTGAAGTGTTTTTAGGGCGTTCAGTCACGCAACATAAATCTGTCGCTGAAGAAACCTCGCACAGCATTGATGAAGAAATTCGTTCCTTTATTGATCGTAACTACGAGCGTGCTGAACGACTTATCAAAGAAAATATTGATATTCTTCATGCAATGGCAGATGCCTTAATGAAGTATGAGACTATCGACAAGTATCAAATTGATGATTTAATGGCGCGTAAACCTGTTCGTGACCCACAAGGCTGGGATGATAAACCCCCTCGTGATGGTAAAATCAGCATAGATAAACAAACTGATGAACCCATCGGTAAAACTGCTGAACAAAGTTAATTGTTGTTAAAACTGACCATGAAAGGAGAGGCACTTACCTCTCCTTTTTTATGTCATTAATTACCAGATGACAACGAACACGCAAAAAATAAATACCCGTTAATCTACACGACTGTGTAAAAACTCTAATCCTGTGTCTATTTCTAGGTTTTAAAACGATGACAAAAAAATATTTTGGTACTGATGGTATTCGTGGCAAAGTCGGCGAAGCTCCTATAACCGCTGATTTTTTCTTAAAGTTAGGCTGGGCAGCAGGGCGTGTTTTTGCTAACGAAGGTCATGGTTTCGTACTGGTGGGTAAAGATACGCGTATTTCTGGCTATATGTTTGAATCTGCCTTAGAAGCTGGGTTAACAGCAGCAGGTGTGGACACTCATTTATTAGGTCCTATGCCCACACCTGGTATTGCCTATTTAACGCGTACCTTAAGGGCTAAAGCAGGCATCGTTATCAGTGCATCACACAATCCCTATTACGATAATGGCATCAAGTTTTTTTCCGTGCAAGGCACAAAGCTACCCGATGACATAGAGGAAAAAATGGAGTATTACATTGATTCACCGATGACGACGGTAGAGTCGGCTCACTTGGGCAAGGCAAAGCGTATAGTGGATGCAGCTGGGCGTTATATTGAATTTTGTAAAAGCAGTGTGCCGACTCGCTTAGATTTTAGCGGCTTAAAAATTATCGTTGATTGTGCAAATGGCGCGACTTATCACATTGCCCCTCATGTATTCCGTGAAATCGGTGCGAAAGTAACCACTATTGGTGCGAAACCTGACGGACTCAATATCAATGAGGAGTGTGGCGCGACCAGCCCAGAACAATTAGTCGCGGCGGTATTAGCACATCAAGCGGATATAGGTATTGCCTTAGATGGTGATGGTGATCGCCTTATTATGGTTGACCATAAAGGTGAGATAGTTGATGGTGACGAACTTATTTACATTATTGCCAAATCACGCTTAGATGCAGGACAAATGTCAGGTCCTGTGGTTGGGACATTAATGACCAATCTGGGCATGGAACACGGCTTGAAACGCCTAGGCATCAATCTACTGAGAGCCAATGTAGGGGATCGCTATGTTATGGAAATGTTGACTGAGCATAATGGTATTTTAGGCGGTGAAAACTCAGGGCATATTATGTGCTTGGATAAAACAACAACTGGCGATGGCATCATTGCTGCGTTGCAAATTATGGCAGAAATGGAAAATAGCGGTAAAAGCCTGCATGAATTAAAATCGGGTATGCAAAAATATCCGCAAATTTTGATTAATATTAAAACCACGAAAAAAATTAGTATCAACACCAACGAATACATACAACGATCCGTGCGGGCGGTTGAACAGCAACTAGGGGACACAGGACGTGTGTTATTAAGAGCCTCAGGCACGGAGCCGTTAATCCGTGTCATGGTCGAAGGTGAACACGACGAATTGGTCAGAAATTGTGCAAACCAACTGGCTGATGATGTTAGAAAAGCAATGGATGCTTGAACAAAAGCTCATTAACCTATATCATTAGCGGTTTTATTCTATGTGGGAGCAATAATAATGCGTCGGTCTCTGGTTATCGGAAATTGGAAAATGAATGGCAATCGTGCAAGTGCCGAGTCGCTTGCCCAAGGTATTATTGCTGGTTTAAGTGCGGATATTGGCGACATTGCCGTATGCGTTCCCTACGTTTATTTAGCAAGTGTTGGTGATGTTGTTAAAGGCAGTCGCTTAGCATTAGGCTCACAAAACGTTGCCGATAAAGCCTCAGGTGCTTATACAGGTGAAATTTCAGCGACCATGCTGAAAGAACTCAACTGTCAGTATGCTCTGGTTGGACATTCAGAAAGACGTAGCTACTACGGCGACACCGACGCATCAGTAGCCGCCCGTTTTTGTCAAGCACAAGAACAAGGCATCATCCCCGTTTTATGTGTTGGTGAAACTTTAGAGCAACGTGAAGAAGATCAAACGTTCGCCGTTATCGACCAACAACTGAACGCCGTTATTGATGCAGCAGGTATTGCCGCATTTAATAACGCTGTTATTGCCTACGAACCCGTGTGGGCAATCGGTACAGGCAAAACTGCAAGCGACGAACAAGCACAAGAAGTGCATCACTACATTCGTCAATTTATTGCGGCAAAAGATCAAGCTATCGCTGATAAAGTTCAAATTTTATACGGCGGCAGTGCTAAACCAGACAATGCAAAAGGCTTATTTGCCATGCCAGACATTGACGGCGGTTTAATAGGTGGGGCTTCCTTGGATGCGGAATCCTTTTTAGCCGTTTATCATTCAATCTCAGAGTAATTTAGACTTTCATGTATCAGGTAATTATTGTTATTCATGTGTTGCTAGGATTAGGCGTTATCGGTCTGGTTTTAATGCAACAAGGAAAAGGAGCTGATGCAGGAGCCGCTTTTGGTACTGGTTCGGCAGGTTCGGTGTTTGGAGCGCAAGGTGCCGCGTCATTTTTATCTCGCTCCACAGCGATTTTGGCAACTTTATTTTTTGTAACCAGTTTGGGACTTGCGATAGCAAATGGTCATAGAGGCTCTGAGACTGACTTAATGACTTCACCCGTTGCTGAGCAAGATAACTCAGGTCTTCCCGCTGTAGAAGGCGCGAAAACAGTAGAAGCTATACCGCCTGTTATTACCCCTGTTGCTAAAGAAGCACCTGTACTACCTGCTCCAGTATCTGCTGGACAACCAGTTGATACCTCAGTAGCAGCACCAAAAGCGGTTGAAGAAGCGAAACCAACTGAAGCAGTTAAGCCTACTGAAGCAGTCAAACCCGCTGAAGAAAAGAAACCTACAGCCCCTGTGCAAAAAAAGCCAGTGACTAAAGAAGAACATAAAACGACAGTTAAAGATAAAAAAGCGGATGCTCATAAAAGCAAAGACGCTAAGAAAGATCACTAAAAATAATGCCGATGTGGTGAAATTGGTAGACACGCCATCTTGAGGGGGTGGTGACGCAAGTCATGCTGGTTCGAGTCCAGTCATCGGCACCAATTAAGCATTCAATAGAGTGCAAAGAAGTACAGAAACCCGCAAGCCATAAGGCTTAGCGGGTTTTTTGTTGTTCAACGAAGTACAAAGAAATGCAGTAACACTCGACAATTTATGCAGTAACTTTTACAGTAACTTTAGGCGGGGGGCAAAAAGTTACTGCAAAGTTACTACAAATTGGAGTTTTATTCATGGCAAAACAAATACTTAGCGATAAAACACTACGCAGTGTTAAACCCAGCGACAGACCAGCGGCTTAATGATGGTGGTGGGCTTTATTTGCTCATTAAAACCAATGGCGCAAAGTGGTGGCGATTTGATTACAGCATCGAAGGCAAGCGCAAAACCTTATCATTGGGTGTCTATCCTGTCATTGGTTTAGCCGCTGCTAGACGCAAAAGATGCCCGCAAACAAATCAGCAACGGCATTGATCCAAGCGACACCCAAAAACAAATAAAGAATGATCAACGACAAGCGGCTGAAAATGAGAACAGCCATTGATAATGGCTTGCCCTTGCTCAATAGTTTTGAATATGTAGCGCGTGAATGGTTTGCTTCCATTGCTCATACGATTAAAACTTGGATTCAAGTCATAAATGCAATTCCAGAGTTCATGCAGCTTTGCGTTCAACTTGTGCAAAAAACACCGCATGAGGTGTTTGGTAATTTAACCCTTTTCGAGGGCGGTGGTTGAGGCGGTGCATGACTGCTTCAACCTGTTCATCGGTAATGTCCTCAAAACTGCTGCCTTTGGGGAAATACTGACGAATCAAGCCATTGGTGTTCTCATTCAAGCCCC
>MBQZ01000050.1 GCA_002134785.1 Crenothrix sp. D3 | reverse complement strand
TTATCGAACAACCGCTGGAAGCCTACGCAAAACGCTGGGAGATTAAAACCTTGTTTAGCTGTTTAAAAGAGCGCGACTTCAATCTGGAAGACACGCGAATCACTCAGCTTATTCGCCTTAAACGCTTACTGGTTGTGGCAGTGATTGCCTTTGCGTGGGCGCATCGTACGGGCGAATGGCGACATGAAAATGTTAAATCTATCTGCATCAAGAAAACCCTTGAACGACCCGAAAAAAGTATTTTTCGCTACGGCTTGGATTGGCTTCAAGATAAATTGTTAAACTCTGGTGATTCTTTACAATCGTTTTATGAGATGATCTTTCAATCCATTGTTTTTAAATAACTTTGTGAGACTTGATGATTTTTGTCATGTACAGAGATCATGCCTCATAAAATACACATGAACGTCGGTTTTGCGAAAGTCTTAAATATTTTCGAGTAGGGTGAGTAACATTAGTTATTATTTTATAGTGCTAATTCGCTATTTTCATAGAATATGACTTTAAGTTTTATTTATTAACTGTTACCATAGACCTTCTAAGTTAACACGCTGCCTGAAAAACAGTAAGTTTGTATTACATTAGGGAGAAGCCATGCTTATATTGACGCGTAGAGTAGGGGAGACTTTGATGATTGGTGACGAAGTGACCGTTACTGTTCTTGGAGTAAAAGGAAATCAGGTTCGTATTGGTGTTAATGCACCGAAAGATGTCTCTGTTCACAGAGAAGAAATTTACGAAAGGATTAAAAAAGAACAGGCTGAGTCAGCAGGCTTGACAAGTTCTGCTGAGTAAAATTTAGGAGAGATGGCCGAGCGGCTGAAGGCGCTCCCCTGCTAAGGGAGTATGGGCTTTAACTCCCATCGAGGGTTCGAACCCCTCTCTCTCCACCACTATTTTAAGTCAACACGCTTATACACTGTTGTTGACATATACCAAAAATAAAGAGTATAATAAAAAGATAAGTAATGCGCCCATAGCTCAGCTGGATAGAGTAATCGGCTACGAACCGATCGGTCGGGAGTTCGAATCTCTCTGGGCGCACCATTTATTGATTTTTATAAATAACCGAATAATTCCTCTACGGAATAAACAAATTAATCCCCTGTAGCTCAGTCGGTAGAGCGGGTGACTGTTAATCACTAGGTCGGCGGTTCGAGCCCGTCCGGGGGAGCCAAATAAAAAAAAGCCCTACATAAAAGTGTAGGGCTTTTTTTATGCCTGCCATTTATTTCAATATAAAAAGTTAAAACCTCCGACTTTAGTCGGCAGGGCAATCGCGCTTAATTTAATCCGAGGATATCCAATAAATTAGGGGTCATCCCATCCAGTCTTTAACCGTTTGGGCGGTTTTCAGCTTTGATTAAATTCAAAGCGATATACCTGATAACGGCGAGGTTAGCGGCACTATATCCGTTGCGGGTTCGATTGCTGTCTTCATCAAACGCTATATCAAGAATCCAATGCAGGTTGTTTTCGATTGCCTAATGCACCTGTACTGCACGCGCTAGTCGCTGAGGATTGTCGGCATTAAGACTGCTGATGAAATAACGTGTTTCTTCAGTCACTTTGTCGCCAATTTCCCTTTTCGCGGCGATGATACTTCGTAAGCCTTGCCAATCGTGGCGTTCTTGCAGCTAAGTAATATCATTTGTTGCCCTAATTTAATACGACCATGATCACCTTCATAGCTCACCGCCGCAACAGCGGGTGATAAGTGCGTGTTTTAAAAGTGTCAAAGATGTAGGAAACTACGCATTTTGCTCTGATGAAAAAGAAGCGAAGCCAAAAAGTTAAACGTTATCCAACCGATTTAAACGATAAAAGATGGGAAATCATTAGAGCATTATTGCCAGAAGGATTGCCGAATGGTCGCCCAAGAATGATAAATTTAAGGAAAGTGATTAATGCGATTTTGTACCTAGTCCGTAGTGGTTGTGCATGGCGATTACTGCCGCACACGTTTCCTGCCTGGCAAACGGTCTATGGGTATTATCGAAAGTGGACAAAAGAGAAGCTGTGGCAACTAATCCACGACACCTTGCGGGCATGGGTGCGGCAAAAAAACACCCGACCGCAGGCTCTATTGATAGTCAACGCGCATTAGCGGGTGAAAAAGACTTCGATGCACACAAGCAAATTCAAGGTCGCAAACGTCATATTCTGGTTGATACACTGGGATTGATTATGGTTGTTGTGGTCACAGCAGCGTCGGTTCAAGAACGCGATGGCGCAAAGCTTATCGTGAACCCAAACTAGCAGCGTGAGTCGCTCAACGTTTCCACATTGTGGTACAAACCATTCTACGTCCAGATAACATCAAAGGCTTTCACTTGCTACCACGCCTCTGGGTAGTGGAACGAACTTTCGCTTGGCTTTATCGCTATCGTCGATTGAGTAAAGACTACGAGGTTCTCACTGATTCCAGCGTCGTCTTTATTCATATTTCCATGATAAATCTAATGCTGGGGCGACTGGATAATTGATTTTTAAAACACGCACTAAGCAGTTTACGGGGCTTAATGATTGTAAAGCGCGTTCCGAACCCGCATTACACGGTCATTTCAATACCTGTTTCACTGCGCTGAACCTCATCAAGTGGCAGGACAGGCTTTCCTCTCCCCATCGAAAACCTATTTTCGTTCTCAGTTGGAAAGCTAGGTTTTTCAACGCCCTCTTCATTGAACTAATTTTTTGTAACTTTGGTTTCGACCTGAGTTTGATTAAATCCTCTCACCGTTATCAGGAGCTTTGTACAACGGGGTAGTCTCTGGGTAAAACTGTCCGAACTATTGCAAACCAATAGCTTTTCTATTTGGTCTTTTTCATAGTGATTGTAACCGACTTTTTTATCCATTAAAAAAGTGCCATCTTTATGTTGCGTCACAACATAACGCTCAAAACGCCCAGCATTTTTCATAATGACATACAAATCAACGCCCTGTTAATCATTGCTCCCCCCGCTGTGCTTGAATATGTGGTCGTCCATGAATTATGCCATATTCAAATTCGTAACCATTCGCCGCAGTTTTGGGCGTTAGTCGCTGACCATTTACCCGATTACAAAACCCCACATCATTGGTTAAAACAACACGGCAATCGTTTGATGCAGGGGTTTTAGAATAATAAAGTAGTAAAACAGAATATGCTGTGTGTACCGAAAAGGTTGTTAAATCCACAGTGTAGCGGGCGTTCATGGATAAGGTACGCACAGCATACCCCCTACAGGGCTACCCACCTTACAAGTTGCTTGACTCGCGTTTCTCTGTCGTATATTATGGGTACAAATATACCTGAGGTACATAGCACACATGAACCAAGAAGATAAGCAAAAACAAATTCATATCAAATTAGAGGCAAGCCTTCATCAAGCTCTGAAACTTGAAGCTGCTTTATATAACCAGACGATTCAAGATTTAGTCGTTGAATTAATTAAACAACGGATTTCTCGAAGCGAGTTTTCTGGTTTCTTGAACGATAGTGAGTAATTCCATGAATAAAAATGAATTCATTAATTCCATTCTTTGTGGCGATTCATTGCAAAGTCTCAAAAAGTTTCCTTCTGCTTCGGTAGATTGCATAGTTACTAGCCCACCTTATTATGGGCAGCGTGATTACGCGATGAACGAACAACTAGGGGGTGAGGATACACCTAGAGAATATGTAATTAAATTAGCCGATGTTTTTGATGAGTGCAAGAGAGTGTTAAAGGATACTGGGACGTTGTGGCTAAATCTTGGGGATAAATATGTTAATGGGAATTTACTTGGGATGCCTTGGCGGGTTGCGTTGGAATTGCAAGACAGGGGTTGGATACTAAGAAATGACATTATTTGGCATAAGCCAAATGCTATGCCACACTCAGCCAAAAATAGATTAACTACAGATCATGAGTACATTTTCTTTTTCACAAAGAAGAGTAAAGACTATTTTTATGATCAAGATGCAATTCGTGAAGAACACGTTACATTTTCTGAAAATACCAAAATGAAAGGTGGGAAAAATCATTTTGGAAAGAATGGAGGAACGCCAGAAAAAGGGAAAAATAGTGGGAATTCAAATTTACATAATGGTAGATGGGATCAGGCATTTCACCCAAATGGGCGAAATAAAAGGACTGTTTGGAATGTTCCGCTTTCAAAATTCCGTGATGCCCATTTCGCTGTTTTTCCAGAAAAATTAATAGAACCCTGTGTACTGGCTGGATGTCCTTTTGGTGGAATAGTGCTTGACCCGTTTTTTGGAGCAGGCACTACTGGAGTTGTTGCTAATAAGTTGGGACGAAAATATGTGGGTCTTGAGTTAAATCCAGATTATATAGAAATAGCAAAAAAACGGTTTTCTAATGTCCAGATTGATTTATTGAATGTTAGCGAAAATTTGGACAATTTCCTGCAACTTTGTATTTAACAATGGATTTATTTTCTCTACCTGATTTGGGTTTACTGGAATGTAAATATAGTTATGACATGACAAATTATCCAGATTTCCACTCCATGATTCAGCTATTACAACTGGAATACAGTTAAAGCCGTTTTCATGTGCAACAGATATAGACTTATGAATATCTCGTGTAAACAGGTGTGCATGACCACCACCCATAGTTTCCCTTGTTTTTACTGGCATTAAAATCTTCCCTTTTGCACCTACAATCTCTATATCATACGTTTCATTGTTTAGCATGACTTCTTTATTAGTAACTAAAAGATTAAGATTATGAATTTTGAATAATTCGGTTAGCTGGCTACGAACGATAGCTTCAAATAGCCCTCCCTTTAGCGCACGTCTACTTCCTTCTAGTCTTTGAAGCATAACCTCTGCTATAGCGTGCCATTCCCATTGTTCCTTTTCTGGCATTAATGGTGCTTGAAATTTCATAATCCGTATTATCACCCAAATTCGCTTCTGGGTCGTGCTACCCTTATCAAGAGACGAAATAATAGGTTGCAACCGTTGTGTAGGTGCATCACGCAAAAGCCATGTTATAAAAAACCACTTTGATTTGCTTTGATCGTAAGGTCTGGCTATGCCATCGTATAAGCAGCTTTTAAAGTTATAGGTAAAATATGCGTTTAGGACAGCTTCTATTTTTTCTTCTCTTAACTCAGAAACAAATTCTAATACATTTGCATATCCGTGTTGTTTTATGAATTCTACGAATTCGTCAAAAAAAGGTTTGTTCTTATTTACAACCAAAATTAATTCTTTCAGTCGAAGATTTTCGATTACTAAGTCAGTCAAGTGGTTACCTCTATGATGTATTATCTAATAAATGCGGTGCAGTAAGGCGCAGCCCTTATGTTAAAGCCTGTAGATACAAGCTCACATGAAGCAATGCGGAGTGTGGAGAAATTTATACCACGATTGAGGGTTACTTACTAAATATGTTGATGCGCAGATACGAAGCACATTAACCGTAAACAGCTTCTTTCACCCGCATTCATGTTGCCAGAGACATAATCCGCCACTATCACGCCCGCAGGTTTGTGTTCTGGCGTTGCCCAGTCCAGCACTTTGAGGTATTCGCTGGCAAAGTCTTGGGCGCGTTGCACTCTGCCATGAAAGCTGATGACGCGCTTTAAGTCGTAGTCGCGCATGACTTTCATTAAGCCGATGTAGGCGGCAAAGATTTGGGCATCGGCGGTGATGTTGGTGTCGGTTTTGAGTAGTTCGCGCTGGTCTATCCATGCTTTTATCATCGGATCATCAACGCCGACGATGATAACTTTGTAGTCGGTTAATAAGTCGCTGGCTATGGCTTCACTGAAATTTAAGCGGTGTAGCACTTGTCCAAACAGGTGTTCATCATCCATGCAGGCGATGTCTACGCCTCGGTCTTCGGCGGTTTTTTTGACGGCGGTGGAAAATACTCTGGGCGTGGCGGTTAGGAATAGTTTTTTTCGCGCCCTAATTTTGCTGTCATCCAATACGCAAGCAAAATCATTGGAGGCGTTACCCGCACAACGATGGGCTTCATCGGCAAACACAATGTCAAACGCGGGAATGTTGGGGTTTTGTTGGGCGTTGGCGATTTGCGGCGAGGATTGGTAGGTGGAAAAGATGACTTTGTTACCCGCGCTTTGCAGAAACTGGGCAATGGCGTTTTCATCGGTGGTGACGGGTAAACCTAATTCTAGGGTGTGGGCAATGGCTTCATCATCTTGTTTGCTGACGGTGGCATCGGAACACACGCATAGAAAATTGAATGCGCTGTGTTTGGCAAAACACCATTCTTTTAGCGTCTGCGATAACAAGCCTAAGGAAGGCAACAGCACCAGCGTGGTGTGGGCGTTTAAGGCTTCTTTTATCCATAACGCGGTGTAGGTTTTGCCTGTGCCGCAACACATTATCAGTTGTCCTTTATCGGCGGTGGCTAGGCTTTGGACAACGTGATTGATGGCTTCGGTTTGGTGGGGTCTGGGTGTGGGTTTTGCGCGTTGTGGCACAGGGTTAAGTGTGGCTAGGTCGGCAGGGAATTCAACGCTGGCTTGTTCTAAATGGCTTAATAATATGCAAACCGTGGGTTTTTCTTGGGCTTTGATGACTTGTGCTGCACCGCTGCCTAATTGGTTGGTGGTGGCAATCAGGATGCGTCCTGCAATTTGTTGGCGATTGGATTCGGAGAGAAAGGAATCTATATCGGCTTTTTTAAGCGCATAATCAGCGTGGTAGCATTTGGCTTGCACTGCCCACAGTGTGCCGTCTTTGAATTGGCAGATTAAATCTATGCCTCGGTCTACGCCCCATTTGTCGGGATAATCAGCCCATAACCAGACTTTTTCTATTTTGGCTTGCCATTCGGGTTCGTTTTGTAAAAACCACTGGGTGATTTTCTCGAATTGTTTGCCTTTGGTATTGGAGTCGGGGGAGAGTTGCTTGAGTAGGTGGTGGATAGAACTCATGGAATGATGTGCTATAGATGATGACTTGAAGCGAGGTAGCATACCATCTTTAGTTTCTGGGTTTTGTTGGCAATTCAGTCTGGTAGGGTGGACAAACGGCTTTATCGTGTGCATCGCGTGGAATTGACATAATCGGCGATGCACGCAAAAAGACGCTTGCCTAACCTACGAATCCCGATTTTTTAAAAACTGTCCGAGTTATTGAAAAGATAAAATAACAGCTTATTGTAAGTCCTGAAATGAGGAGATACCTCAACCATCGGGCATTAAAAGTAAAGTCTAAAAAGCGAGTAATCCCTAAACTATAAAGATAACACGCTAGCATTAAAAAGCCCGATGTAACAAATCGCAATACTAACAGTTCAGGAAACCGCACATACAGTGTTGCTGATAAAAAACCGATGGCTGCACAAATAGCCCCCCACATATAAAGACCAATCCCTTTATACTGATTAGCTTGCAGGGCAAAAAAAGCAATGGTGATGGCGTACAAAATAGACGTAACAACGACCATCAGCGATAGGGTTTTAAAATCGAGCAACACGGCACTACTCCTTATGTTACTAATGTTTTTATGTCTTACTGTTTCAATACCGCGTCACATAATATAGGAAGAATCGGTTCAACAGGTTCGGTAATCGGTGAGGGCGGTGGGTTTTTCGCTTCTTGAGTAAACCACCATGCTAATTTGGCATCACAGCCATCACCTTGTGGTAAAGGATCTTGGTTTTGGCAGTCTTTACTGTCAGCTGGGCATTTTAACCGTACATGAAAATGGTCATCATGCTTATACCACGGGCGAATTTTGCGTAACCAATCACGTTTACCGCCTACCTGATTGCATAAATGACGTTTGACGCTGGGATTAACAAAAATTCGATCGACTTCAGGCATATTGGCAGCAAGTTCTAAAATTTGTTCATTGGCTATCGACCAATGGCGCAAATCTATATCATCGGAATGCCCCAGTAATACTGAAGGTGCGCTCCATTTTTCTCGCTCAGTAGCCGTTAAAGGGCGACTCGCCGCTTCTGGGGATAATAAAAACCACATATCAACATCTAATCCTGAAGTATGGCTGCGGTGTCCGCTGACGGTTGGCCCGCCGCGTGGTTGCCCTAAATCACCCACCAAAATCGTGCCTAGCTGTTGCGTGTAGCTACTTTGCCCTAGATTTTCGATAAAGTGCGTTAAATCAGGATGCCCATAAAAGCGTTTGCGGGATAAACGCATGACCTGATAGCCCGTGCCATCGTTTGGTAGCATCGCTGCACCGCTCAAACACCCAGCGGTATAAGTGCCGATACTTTGCGCGATACCTTGTGTTGGTTGGGTGATTTTTGCCCAGCGTTGTGCAACGACCCCCGCCTGACAGTTGGCTATAAAACCGACTAATAAACAGCCTATAAAAAATTGTTTGTTCACTGATAATACGCTCTCATTTGAGTTTGATGAAGTGGACATTTTACCGCGTGTCGGCTTGCTGTTTCTAAGTTTCCGTCGATGGCACTAGCATAGTCTCTATAGCCTAAGTAAAATGCGTTGTACGATACGCTAACATCAATCAACTACTTGAGGAAATATACAATGAGTCAACGCACATTTTTTACGGTCATCATGCTGGCTGCTACGGTTTCTGTCTGTTCAGCAGGCACTATCACGAAAGGCGTTTGGTCGCCCAGCGGTTGTGGCGCAGAACCAGTGTTGCCTGCACTGAACCAAGCTACAGCGGATAATTACAACAAAAGCGTTAAAACCATTAATGACTGGCAACAAAAAGTGGGTGCTTACAGTGCTTGTGTAGTGAAAGAAGCGAATGAGGACAATGCGAGCATCGCTAAATCCGCCAATGAGAAACAAGGGAAATTACAAGCACTCACCGAAAAAGTCCATGCTGACACCGAAGCAGCTAAAGCTAAGTTAGACAGTAAATAATCCGCTTATCTTCGTGTTGGGGTGAGTAAGCGAACCCCAACAAACCACCTATTCAATACCACTACTGGGGTTTGTGCCGCTCCCCAATCTACACATTCACTTGACATCATTAATGAAAACCAGCCCTCTGCTTGAGCTATTTGCTAATCGCCGTTTACTCTTATGTATTCTCACTGGGTTTTCTTCGGGACTACCTTTATACATTCTGATAAATCTATTTGCCGCGTGGTTTCGAGATGCAGGGGTGGATTTAAAAACCATCAGCTTATTCACGCTGATTCAATTGCCTTACACATGGAAGTTTTTATGGTCGCCGCTGTGCGATAGATACGCGCTCAGTTTAGGACGGCGGCGCACATGGATGTTATTGACACAACTGGGTTTATTGGCACTGTTGCCCACGTTTGGTTACTTGTCGCCTAAAGACGATTTAACCCTTATCGTGGTGTTAGCGGTGGGGGTTGCGTTTTTATCAGCCACGCAAGATGTGGCTATTGATGCCTTTAGACGCGAGATATTACACGAAACCGAACAAGGCTTAGGCAGCGTTATTCATGTCAATGCCTATAAATTATCCAGCTTAATCCCTGGATCGTTATCGTTGATTCTTGCCGATCATGTTTCGTGGTCAGTGGTTTATGCGTTTACTGCGTTATTCATGCTTCCTGGAATTTTATTGACCTTATCGGTACAAGAACCCTCGTATTCAGCTAACGCACCCAAAACATTACGCTCTGCCATCGTCGAACCGTTTCATGATTTTTTTCATAGCAAAGGATTAAAAAGTGCATTAACGATTCTTGCATTTATCTTTTTCTATAAATTAGGCGATACGATGGCGAGCGCGTTACTCACGCCGTTTTATTTAGACTTAGGTTTTAGTAAAACTGAAATTGGCATTATTGCTAAAAATGCAGGGCTATGGGCGAGTATCGCAGGCGGAATTCTTGGTGGTGTGTGGATGGTTTATATCGGTATTAATCGCGCGTTGTGGGTGTTTGGTGTGTTGCAGGCCGTGGTTATTTTAGGCTTTGCTTGGCTAACTACCGTGGAGCATAGCTTAGGCAGTTTGGCGTTTGTCATTGCCACTGAAAGTTTTGGCATGGGACTAGGCACAGCGGCATTCGTGGCATTCGTAGCTACCACCACTAACCCCACATTTGCTGCCACGCAATTCGCTTTATTCACTAGTCTTGCTGCCACGCCTCGTTCAGTTGCCAACGCATTGGCAGGATATTTTGTTGAGGGAGGGGATATTAGTCTGTTCGATGTGCCGTTATTGCACATTCCCGCAATGGGCTGGGCAAATTTTTATTGGCTGTGTTTCGCCTTGACCTTACCAGGAATGTTGCTGTTATTTAAGGTTGCGCCGTGGCGTGGTGATTAGGCGTACAAATCTAGGGTTTGCACGCCTAACAGATGGAAATTATTAAGGCAGTAAATCTAAGTCTGAGCCTTCTTTCACAGGTATCATTAAATCTGCTGGGCTAATGCCTAAAATCAATGCTGCTGGACTAGCGATAAAAATAGACGAATAAGTACCGAATACCACGCCAAATAACATGGCGGTAGCAAAGTTATGGATGACTTCACCACCTAGGAAAAATAATGACACCAACACTAACACCACCGTGAGCGAAGTCATGATAGTGCGGCTGAGTGTTACATTCACAGAAATATTCATGATTTCTTCGGTGGATGTTTTTCTTAAGTCACGAAAGTTTTCACGAATACGGTCATACACCACAATGGTATCGTTGAGCGAATAACCAATCAGCGCGAGAATTGCTGCCAAGACCGTTAAATCAAACTCTAATTGAAACACCGAAAATAGACCTAAGGTGACAATTACGTCGTGGAAAGTCGCAATAATTGCACCGACAGAAAACTTCCATTCAAACCGCCATGCGATATAAATTAGAATGCCGAGCGTTGAATACAGTAAGGCTAAAAAGCCATCCTGTGCCAAGTCATCACCCACTTGTGGGCCAACAAATTCAATACGGCGCACACTGGCAGGTTCTTTCGTGTGTTTATTTATCGCTTCGAGAACTTTGGCACTGATGTCAGTGTTCTTCATGTCTTCATGCGGTTTTAGGCGGATTAAAACATCTTTAGTGGTGCCGAAGTTTTGTACGGTCGCTTCTTTAAATCCTGTTTCATCCAAGGTGTTACGCAACTGTTCTAAATCAACGGCTTGTTGATAACTGACTTCGATTAACGTGCCGCCCGTAAAATCAATACCCATATCCAGACCGCGTGTGGCCAGTGAGACTATGGAGATAATCATTAAGATACTGGAAAAGGTCAGGAAGATTTTACGATTACCTATAAAATTTATGTTGGTTGTTTTCATATTTATATTCTTGTCGTTAATGAGTAGATTAGGTTGTTAAATTGACAGCTTATCAACCCGATGATTACCATAAACCCAGTTGATAATCATCCGTGTCCCAGTAATAGCGGTGAACATGGATGACAAAATACCGATGATTAACGTCACTGCAAAGCCTTTTATCGAACCCGTACCGAAGGCGAATAACACCACGGCAACAACAAAGTTAGTAAAATGCGAGTCAAGAATAGTAGCAAAGGCTTTGTCATAACCAGCGAATATAGCTGATTGCGCGGTATTACCATTTTTGATTTCTTCTTTGATACGTTCAAAAATTAATACGTTAGCATCCACCGACATACCGACTGTTAGAATAATCCCTGCGATACCAGGTAAAGTCAGCGTTGCTTGTAGCATGGATAAAATAGCCACTACGATAACCACGTTAAACGCCAATGCTGCATTAGCAACGATGCCAAACAAACGGTAATACACCGCCATAAATAATACGACTAGCGCGAAGCCAACCACGAACGATAACACGCCTTTATCAATGTTATCTTGACCTAAACTTGGCCCGACGGTGCGTTCTTCGACCATATCAACAGGGGCAGCTAACGCGCCTGCTTTTAACAATAATGATAAATTGCGGGCTTCTTGTGGGCTATCTAAGCCTGTTGTTTGAAAGCGTTTGCTAAATACGCCTTGAATGGTTGCCACGTTAATGACTTTTTCAACTTTTTCTTTGTGACGGATTTTTTCACCATTGACTATGCGGGTTTCATTTTTATATTCAATGAACACCACTGCCATTGGTTTACCGACGCTGACTTTAGTCAAATTACCCATTTTAGTTGCACCCACGCCATTAAGCGTAATGCTAACCGCTGGTCTGCCATTGTCATCGACATTAGACGCGGCATCGACAATTTGATCGCCTGTCACGATAATGCGTTTATCTAGCAGAATAGGCGCACCATTTTTTTCAGTGTATAAGCGACTGCCTACAGGGACATGACCTGCAACCGCTTGCTGTACGTCATGCTCGGTATCCACTAAACGATATTCTAATGTCGCGGTTGTGCCTAAAATTTCTTTCGCGCGTGTAGTATCTTGTACACCAGGTAATTGAATCACAATGCGGTTTTCGCCTTGTTGTTGAATCACAGGTTCAGCAACCCCTAATTCATTGACCCGATTACGCAGTGTGGTCATGTTTTGTGCGACGGCAGATTTTTTAATTTCTCTGACTTCCATCTCCGATAATTTTAACCAGATTTGTTCGCCCGCAGGCGGCTCAGTAATATCCAAGACTCGAAAATCTTTTTTCAATACTTTGATAACTTCGGCTTTTTTCTTCAGAAATACGGATTTTTTTATTTCTTTGGTTTCCTGTTCTGATAGTTTTAACCAGACTTGTTCGTAAGTAGGTGATGCCGTAATATCAAAAGCTTGAAAATCTTTTTTTAAAACTTTCATCGCATTCTCTTTCTCACCAGCTATTTTCAAAAAAACTTTAATGAAACCATCGTCTTTATCTACTTTCTGGTAACCTATTTTTGCAGATTCTAATGACAAAGGTATCTCTTTAAAAGAACGCTCTTCAACCTGCTTAATTGCTATTGCTACGTCCATATCGTTTTCATCAGCGGTTTTCATGCTGACTTTAATGTAGCCATTATCTTTAGCCACCGATTGATAATGCACTTTTCCCGCTCTTAATGAAGTGCGGACATCGTCAACATAGCGATCTTCAGCTTGTTTAACCGCAGCATCCATGTCTACTTCTAATAAGAAATGGACACCACCGCGTAAATCTAAACCCAGATACATGGCATCTGCACCTAAGGCGCGTAACCAGCTAGGGGTCGTCGGGGCAAGATTTAACGCCACGGTGTAATTGTCACCCAGATTATCTCTTAACGAGTCGGCAACTTTCATTTGTTCGTCGGTATTAGTAAATCGTGCTAACACCTGAGTGTCAGTAAACTCAAAGGCTTTGGTCGCTACGCCTGTCGCTTTAACAGCGGTTTCAATGGTATTGACTTGCTCTTGTGTTAATTTAGCGGCCGCAACCGCTGATGAGACTTGTACCGAAGGGTCATCGCCGTATAAATTCGGCAAGGCATAAATAACGGAGACTAGAAAAATAAGCAGGATGCCGATATTTTTCCAAAGTGGGAAATGATTTTGCATTATGTTCTTCCAAGAATTAAATCACGCCTTAAAGCCTGCTGTGCAGCAACAAGGCGTTATCACATTAAACTTTAACGACTTTTTTAGTAATCGCTTTGTAAGTCCCTTTGGGCATCATGGTTTCGATGCTTTGACGTTGTACCTGAATAAAGGTGTTATCACAAATTTCAAGTTTGACGAAATTATCATCCATATCAATCACTTTGCCTAAAATACCGCCGACAGTGACTACTTCTACGCCCTTGGCTATCGCAGAAATCATTTCTTTTTTCTCTTTAGCGCGTTTAGATTGCGGACGCAAAAATAAAAAGTAAAAGAAAGCAAGTACGCCTAATGGAAACAACATACCTTCCATTCCAGGGGCAGCGGGGGTGGCAGCAGCAACAGCGTCAGAAATAAAGAAACTCATACTTATCCTCGGTATTTTATGGGTGTAATTAAAAAATTTTGCCATTATGCCACAGTCAACAGGGCTTTACCCACCGTTAAGTGAATCTGAGTTGGGATAAAAACTATTTTTTAATCATCGGGGAATTCAATAATTGAGAAAGTCACTAATCGATGTAATCAATAATTATCAGTATTTATCTTGTATAATTCGACGTGGCAACCTCCCCGTTTACTGGAGGAATAATCCGCCGACTTCTATCCATCGGTAGGTTTCACCCTGAAATGAGGTTGGGTGTGGATTGAAATTGGATTGAAATATAACTAATAATATTTTGGAGAATGGTATGTTTAAACTTCGTTTACTGGCAACAGTATTAATCGTAGCACCTTATATGTTGATGACATCAGCTTCAGCATGGGATGTGTTGCCAACCACTGCACCTGCGCCTGCTGACAATCAAACTACTGAAGAAAAAGTTGAGTTGGGGAAAATGCTTTATCACGATCCTCGCTTGTCTTCTACAGGCACGGTGTCTTGTGCATCTTGCCATAACACCATGCTAGGTGGTGAAGATAATAGAGCTAACTCAATGGGCGTTAATGGTCAAACAGGTGGTCGTAGTGCGCCAACTGTGTGGAATTCAGCATTTAATGCGGTACAGTTTTGGGATGGTCGTGCGCCTAGCCTAGAAGCGCAAGCCGCAGGCCCTGTCACTAATCCAATTGAAATGGGTATGAAAGATTGGGATGCAGTGGTTGCCCGATTAAAAACCATTAAAGGTTATAACCAAGCCTTCGCGAAAGCGTTTGGTGATGATTCAGTGTCTAAAGAAAATGCGACTAAAGCCATTGCAGCTTACGAAAGAACCTTGATTACACCTAATAGCCCTTATGATCAATATGTGTCGGGTGATAAAACCGCACTCACTGAACAACAAGTGCGTGGTATGACAAAAGTAGCTGAATTAGGTTGTACTAGCTGTCATAGCGGCGCAGCCTTTAATGGTGCAGGTTCATTCCAAAAATTCCCTGTCCATGATAACGCCTATTTTGCCGCGCAGTATCATTTCAAAAATGATAAAGGTTTAGCTGAAGTAAGCAAAAATGAAGCCGATGAACATTTATGGAAAGTACCAACATTACGCAATATTGCATTGACCGCGCCTTATTTCCACAATGGTTCGGTTAAAACGTTAGAAGAAGCCATTAAAATCATGGGTAAATTGCAGTTAGACAAGGATTTATCGAAAGAAGAAATTGCTGATATTGAGGCTTTCTTGGAAGGCTTAACGGGTCAATTCCCTAAGCAAACAATGCCCGTTTTACCGCCTACTTTAGGTAGTACAGTTAATTAATTTAGATCTAACTAACTACTTACTTAAACCTATCAGGTTTTTAAAATCTGATAGGTTTTTTTAGCTGTCGAAAATGGTTAAATGATGTGTCAACACTTTTCAGGACACATTCACAGCAGCTTTATGCTGCATTTCAAATTCTACAGGTGACAGATAGCCATTGTTAGAATCACTGCCATTAAGTTAAGAAAAAACGCCATTAAAAACAATGCTTTTTCTCACGTTTCTGGAAATTCAATAACGTTCGGGCAGAGGATTTTTTGCGTGGTGGATTGCGGTATTGCCGATCTAAGCAGGGATTAGAAAGAAACAACGTGGTTAGTTTTTCCATCAAGGGG
>MBQZ01000049.1 GCA_002134785.1 Crenothrix sp. D3 | reverse complement strand
TCGACACCCAGCAACTCGCGCCGATGTTGGCAAAAGCGCAAGAGGTTCTACAATCTGATAACCTGACTGGACTTGGTGATGCGGGCTATTACGACGGCGAACAGCTCAAAACCTGCGAAGAGCAAGGCATTCAAGTCTACGTCGCCATCCCCGACAAATCCAAAGCCATCGCCAAACAAGGACGCTACACCCGTGACCAGTTCCGCTATGATGCTGAGCTAAACACCTACACCTGCCCACAAAACCAGACCTTGACCCCCAGCGGCAACCAACAAAAAAACGGCAAGACCTTACCCGCTACCAAAGCAAAACCGCCGATTGCCGCCCATGCCAACTTGCCAACCACTGTTTGACAGAAAAAGCCCGCATCAAACAACTCTACCGCTGGGAACATGAAGCCGTGGTTGACCGCCACAAACAACGGATGGCACAAAACCCACAGCGTATGAAACAGCGCGGCGCACTGGTCGAACACCCCTTTGGCACACTCAAACACCGTGCTGGAATGCACCATTTCCTCATGCGGGGACTGGAAAAATGTCGCGGTGAATTCAGCTTAATGACACTCGCCTACAACTTTATCCGCGTTATCAACATCTTGGGTATTGATAAACTGCGGGATTATTGTGTCCAGCGTTCAGAGAATGCGTTAAAAAATGCTCAATATGCTTAATAATAGGGCTTTTTTGCCCTGTTTTGGGGGTTTCGGGATGTTTTTCGCTCAGTTTTTGGCACTATGTACAGAATGGCTTTGGCACACAGCATTATGTTGTTTAATACTTTCACAGTCTCGATAGCGAAACCCAACAAAAACAAGTAGCTATGTATAAGTGTTGGGGTTCGAATCTAGGTTTTTGTAGTCCACTGTCAACGTTACGCTACCGACAGAGCTGTCATGAGCTTGTCGAATGGGGTGAAGGGAATCCGAAGTTAAGTCGTTCATGGTTCGACAAGGCTCTCATGAGCATAGCCGAATGGCTCACCACGAACGGCTTAACGAATTACCTCGAACGGCTTAACTTAATGGCGGTGAATTGCTAACACGGACTAAAACAACGAATCCCACATTGCATCAACGCGCTGAATAACATCGGGGGACATGACGATGGTTCTGCCCCATTCGCGGTTGGTTTCACCTGCCCATTTATTGGTCGCATCAAAGCCAACTTTTGAACCTAAACCTGACACGGGCGAGGCAAAATCTAAATAATCAATCGGGGTGTTTTCTAAAATGGTTAAGTCGCGAGCAGGATCCATGCGGGTGGTGATTGCCCAGATGACTTCTTGCCAGTTACGGACATCAATATCATCATCGACGACAATGACAAATTTGGTGTACATGAATTGGCGTAAATATGACCAAGTACCTAGCATCACGCGTTTAGCATGACCTGCGTATTGTTTTTTCATACTGATAACTGCCATACGATACGAGCAACCTTCAGGCGGCAGATAAAAATCGACAATTTCGGGGAATTGTTTTTGTAATATCGGCACGAAGACTTCATTTAACGCCACGCCTAAAATTGCAGGTTCATCGGGTGGTTTGCCTGTAAATGTGCTGTGATAAATGGGCGCGGTGCGTTGGGTAATGCGCTCTACAGTGAACACAGGAAATTCACCAACTTCATTATAATAGCCAGTGTGATCGCCGAACGGGCCTTCTGGGGCAGTTTCATTGGGATAAATAAAGCCTTCTAAGACAATTTCTGCACTGGCTGGAACTTGTAAATCACTCAGTAAGCAGTTAGCGACTTCGGTTTTACTGCCACGCAATAGCCCTGCAAATGCGTATTCTGATAAAGTATCAGGCACAGGGGTGACAGCGGCTAAAATAGTCGCAGGGTCTGCACCTAAAGCGACTGCAACAGGAAACGGTTGATTTGGATGGGCGATTTGCCATTCTCTAAAATCTAACGCCCCACCACGGTGGGCTAACCAGCGCATAATAACTTTGTTTTTGCCTATCACTTGTTGGCGATAAATGCCTAGGTTTTGCCGTTGTTTATGCGGGCCTTTGGTAATCACTAAGGGCCAAGTAATGAGCGGTGCTGCATCATCGGGCCAACAGGTTTGTATCGGATAAACGCTTAAATCTATTTCATCACCAATTCTGACTATTTCCTGACAAGGCGGATTAGCCACCAGTTTAGGAGCCATATTCAGGACTTGTTTGTAAATGGGGAACTTTTCCCACGCATCTTTCATGCCTTTAGGCGGTTCAGGTTCTTTCAGCGTGGCAAGTAGTTCACCGATACCGCGTAGTTCAGTGACAGATTCCGCGCCCATGCCCATCGCGACACGGCGCGGCGTACCGAATAAATTAGCCAGCACGGGGATGTTGTAGCCTGTGGGATTTTCAAACAATAACGCAGGGCCTTGTTGTTTGAGAACGCGATCACAAATTTCTGTCATTTCCAGATAAGGGTCAACAGGAACGGTGATACGTTTTAGTTCACCTTGTTTTTCTAGTTGGGTGATGAAGTCGCGCAAATCACGGTATTTCATTCGTTAATGCCATTATGGCGCAGTAGTGCGTCTATGTTAGGTTTGCGTCCACGAAACTTAACAAACAAGCTCATGGCATCTTCACTGCCGCCTTTTTCAAGGATGTTATGCAGGAATGATTGCCCTGACTCGCTATCAAAGATACCGTTTTCTTCGAATAAAGAAAAAGCATCACTGGATAACACTTCTGCCCATTTGTAGCTGTAATAACCTGCCGCGTAGCCACCTGCAAAGATATGCGAGAAGCTGTGCGCGAAGCGATTAAATGGCGCGGCAGGCATGACGGCAACTTGTGTTCTGACTTTTTCTAAGGTTTCGTAGATACGCCCGCCTTTTTCAATGTCAAAATCACGGTGAATTCTAAAATCAAAGAGGCTAAATTCCAGTTGTCTTGCCATCTGCATACCCGCTTGAAAATTTTTCGCGGCTATCATTTTGTCAAATAGCGTGTCGGGTAGGGATTCACCTGTTTGATAATGCCCTGAAATTAAGGCTAAGGCTTGCTTGTCCCAGCACCAGTTTTCCATGAATTGGCTAGGCAGTTCGACAGCATCCCATTCCACGCCATTAATGCCTGATACGCCTAAATAATCAACTTGCGTTAATAAGTGATGCAAGCCATGACCGAATTCATGAAATAGTGTAGTGACATCATCGTGGGTGAGTAGGGCAGGGGTGTCAGCTGTCGGCGGGGTGAAATTACAGACTAAGTAAGCGACAGGTGTTTGCAGTACGTCATCGACTTTTTTTCGTCCTACGCAATCATCCATCCACGCACCGCCGCGTTTATGTTCACGCGCATAGAGATCTAGGTAAAATTGTCCGCGTAGTTGCCCGTCTTTATCATGGATTTCAAAGAAACGAACATCGGAATGCCAGCTATCAAAATCGTGAATTTCACTAATTTGTAAGCCGTATAACAATTCAACAATGGCAAATAACCCAGTCAGTACGCGAGTCACTGGAAAATAGCTTTTGACTTCTTCTTGCGACAATTGGTAGGTATGTTGGCGCATTTTTTCGCTGTAATAGCTAATGTCCCACGGTTCAAGGTCGCCGAAGTTGTAATTTTGTAGCGCGAATGCTTTGAGTTCAATCAAATCAAGTCGCGCTTGTCGCCATGATTTAGTGGCTAAGTTTTCCAGAAAATCCATGACTTCTTCGGGCTTGTTTGCCATTTTGGTGGCTAACGAATATTCAGCGTAATTATTAAAGCCTAATAGCTGCGCTTTTTCATGGCGCAATGCCAAAATACGCTCCATCACTAGCGTATTGTCCCAGTTTTTATCTGTGTATTGTGGGCCTTGGTCGGAGGCGCGAGTCGTGAAGGCTTCGTAGATTTCTTTGCGCAAATGCCAATCGTCTGCATAAGTCATCACAGCCAAATAAGAGGGAAATTGTAGCGTTAGCATCCAGCCATCTTCTTCACCACGATTTTGTGCTGTTTGTTTCGCGCCTGACAATGCTGATTCAGGTAAGCCCGCTAAATCTGGTTGGTGGGTAATTAGTTTGCTCCACGCATTGGTGGCATCCAGTACATTTTCCTCGTATCGACTGGTAACAAGGGAATATTCTTGCGCAATTTCTTTGTAACGTTGTTTTTGTGCTTCAGGTAAATCAACGCCTGATAATCTAAAATCTCTTAAGGCGTTACGAATAATTTTTTGCTGTGCGGTATCAAAGTCAGCAAACTCTGAGCTTTTAGAAATCATTCGATAGGCATTAAATAAGGCTTTGTTCTGCCCCATTTCTGTGCCGTAATCACTGAGTTTAGGCAAACAGGCATTATAAGCAGCGCGGAGTTCTTCACTATTAAGCACTGCATTAAGATGACTAACAGGCGACCATGCTTTATGGAGTTTATTCTCAGCTTCTTCGAGTGGTTGAATGAGTTTTTCCCATGAATAATTTTTTCTTGTTTGTAGTTGATGTTCAACCACAGCACGAGATTCAGCTAATAGTTGATCTATCGCTGGTTCAATGTGTTCAGGTTTTATTGCTGAAAATAAAGGGAGAGTGGTGTTTGTTAGCAAAGGATTATTCATAGCGTTATCAAGTTAGATAAGTTATTGCAGATAGCATTGAAAATCTGCGTCTTTATTTTTTTGAGTCAAAAAACACCGCTGTTTTAGACAGATGATCGTGGCAACTGCGTCGCTGTTTATCAATTAGTATCCATAACAAGCCGAGTCCACAAGAAGCAAAAGCGGTCATAAAACGCACTAATGCCTGAGTCCAGCTAATAGGCTGTTGATTAATGGTTAGCACTTTTGCTTTCCAAGCCCGTAAGCCTAAGGTTTGCCCGCCGTGTGTCCAAAACCAGCCATAAAATAGAAAGCTGACCATTAGCAGGTAAATAGGGTAAAAAATTTGTTCTCGCGTGAATGCCTCGCCCGCATTAAACGGCAGTAATAGTGCCGTCGCTAAAAATAGCAGGGCGATGAGCAGAAGAAGGTCATAAAAAACGATTGCCAATCGGCACAGAAAACTAGGAGCGGATGGTGACTCCGCGCCTAGTTTTGCAAGGTTGTTAGCATTTTTAGACAATTAATTATTGAATAAGGCTAGTTTTTGACCAAAATACATACACATTGCTATTAATGCGCCGAGCATGAGTAAGGAGAATATGAAGGGCGGTCTATGAAACAGCAACACGCCGAAATCAGAGATAAACAGAGAAGCTAAAATAGGATGGTCAATTAAACCATTAAGAATTTTTTTAAACATAATAATCCAGATAAGTGCGTTAAATTAGGGTTGCTTACTCTTTAATTTTTACTTATGTAACTATAAAAGTCAGCACAACGATTCTACTATAACCAACAATAATGTAAAAGAAAACCCGCCTATTGATTGGGCTAGAATTGATTGAAATGATATGATTGTAGGAATAGGGCAAAACAAACAGGGTTACAGGTCATTTTAAACTTTTTCAAAAAAATTATTAACTCAGCCAAAAATGAAGCTGAGCCAGTCAATGTGAACAGCGGTGTTCGTATTTATACGCGTTCAGAACACTGTATTTCACGCAAGCAAATCAGTGACAACGCCTTGAAAGTGTTGTATCAACTGCAAAAAGCAGGCTTTGATGCGTATTTAGTTGGCGGCTGTGTGCGTGATTTATTACTAGGACGCGAGCCGAAAGATTTTGATGTTGCAACCAATGCTGAGCCTGAACAAGTGCGCAAAGTATTTCGCAATTGTCGGCTTATTGGGCGGCGTTTTCGACTGGCTCATGTTCATTTTGGACGCGAAGTGATTGAAGTTGCGACCTTTCGCGGCGCAGGTGAAGCGCGAAATGACGACCAAGTGCTAAATAAAGAAGGTCGATTGCTGCGTGACAATGTCTACGGCACTATTGAAGAAGATGTCTGGCGACGTGATTTTACTGTTAACGCCTTGTATTACAATATAAAAGACTTTTCTGTGGTTGATTACACTAGCGGTATGGCGGATCATAAGGCGGGCATACTGCGTCTAATTGGTGATCCTGAAACGCGTTTTCGTGAAGACCCTGTGCGTATGTTGCGAGCAGTACGTTTTGCAGTCAAATTGGGTTTTCATATCCACCCTGAATGTGAAAAATCCATGCACGATGTCGCGGAGTTATTAGCCAGCATTCCCTCCGCACGACTGTATGATGAAGCCTTAAAACTGTTCATGTCGGGTTACGCGCTACAAACCTTTGAAATGCTCAGGCACTACGGGCTATTTCAAGTGTTATTTCCTGCCACAGAAAATAGTTTAGCCATTGAAGACGAAGGATTCCCTCGCTTATTACTCATTAAAGCCTTAGAAAATTCTGATAATCGCATTGCAGAAGGTAAAACTGTTACCGCTTATTTTCTATTTGCCGCCTTTTTATGGGATGCCGTACAAATCCGCGCCCACCAAAAGTTAGCCAAAGGCATTGCCGAATTTGTTGCGTATCAAGAAGCCGCTAATGAAGTCATCGCGATGCAGGTGAAAAGCACCGCGTTACCGCGTCACATCACCTTAGCCATGCGGGAAGTGTGGAGTTTACAACCTAAATTTAATGCCCAGTTTGGTTCTAAACCTAGCCGACTCATTACCCACCCACGCTTTAGAGCGGGGTATGATTTTCTGTTATTACGCGCCCAAACAGGTGGAGCTGATCTTGAACTTGCTAAATGGTGGGAAACGTATCAAAACGCCAATGAAAATGAACAACGCAAAATGACTGCGCCACCGCGTCAGGCTAAAACTAGCAATTCACCACGCAAAAGAAATTATCGCAAGAAATCCAGCGCGTCATCGACGGTGAATTCAGAATAATCATGCAGACATCAGTGTGTGCCTATATTGGCTTAGGCAGTAACTTACAAAATCCAGCGGAACAAATTCAATCAGCGCGTGTCGCAATTGCTGCACTATCTGGTATTGAAGAACGGGGATTTTCTTCGCTGTATCACAGCGCACCAATGGGTCCACAAGACCAACCCGATTATGTCAACGCCGTTATGGCAGTGGCAACTGACTTATCGCCGATTGATTTATTACACGCGTTACAAACCATTGAAAATAACAGCGGTCGCGTCAGAGCTGAACGTTGGGGTGCGAGAACCTTGGATTTAGATATAGTACTGTATGGCGATGAAGTGATTAATTTACCCGATTTAATCGTGCCTCATATTGGTCTAACGGAACGCGCGTTTGTACTCTATCCATTGTATGAAATCGCCCCGCAACTGATTATTCCTAACAAAGGCAAGTTAGTTGATTTGCTGGACAACTGCCCGTTAGCGGGACTAACACGGCTGGCTTAACATGAATTCACTGTACGGCGCGACCGTCAAAACGTTAACCGTGCAAGATGTAACTGCCATGAAACAGCGTGGCGAAAAAATCACCTGTTTAACGGCGTATGATGCCAGTTTCAGTGCCTTATGTGATGCCGTTGGTATTGATATGTTACTGGTCGGTGATTCACTGGGCATGGTCATACAAGGACAAAAAACTACCCTATCCGTCACTATCAACGACATGATTTATCATACTCGGTGTGTCAGTCAAGCACGGCGGCGGGCATTTATAATTGCCGATTTACCGTTTATGAGTTATCCCACGCCGTTAATTGCCGCGCAAAATGCCGCCTTATTAATGCAGGAAGGCGGCGCACAAATGGTTAAATTAGAGGGGGCGCGAGTTGAAATAACCCGCTTTTTAGTTGAACAAGGCATACCTATCTGTGGGCATTTAGGCTTATTACCCCAACAAATTAACCAACTCGGCAGTTATAAAGTACAAGGCAAAACCACTGCTGCTGCGGATAAAATACTTGCAGAAGCCCAACAACTCGAACAAGCAGGCGCAAGTTTATTGGTGTTGGAATGTGTTCCTGCCGCGCTTGCCAAAGCAATTAGTCATGAGCTGACTATTCCTACCATTGGTATCGGTGCAGGTGTGGATTGTGATGGGCAAGTGTTAGTGCTGTACGATATGTTAGGTATTAGCATCGGCAAATCACCCCGTTTTTCTAAAAATTTTATGCAAGATGCCAGCAGTATTAGCGATGCGATTACCGCTTATCAGCTAGCGGTCAAACAAAGCCAATTCCCCACCTCTGAACACAGTTTTTAATATGCACATCGTCAACACCGTCGAAGCCTTACGCGCTCTTATTCATACTTGGAAAGCCGCAGGTGAACGCATTGCGTTTGTTCCCACAATGGGCAATTTACACGCAGGGCATTGTCAATTAGTCAAAGCCGCTAAAGAAAAAGCGGATAAGGTTGTCGTGAGTATTTTTGTTAATCCTACGCAATTTGGAGTCGGTGAAGACTTTGATAGCTATCCGCGTACCGAAGCCCAAGACCACGAACAACTCCGCGCCATTAACACCGATGTCGTATTTCAACCCTCAGTCAGTGAAATGTATTCGCCCACTGCCAAAACGACTGTCAGTGTGTCTGGGTTATCTGAACTGTATTGTGGCGCGTCTCGTGTTGGACATTTTGACGGTGTCGCCACTGTGGTGTGTAAATTATTCAACATGGTGCAACCTGACATCGCGTTATTTGGGCTAAAAGATTTTCAGCAATTGGCAGTGATTCGCACAATGGTCAACGATTTGAATATGCCTATAGAGATTATCGGTATCGAAACCGTGCGTGAAGCTAACGGGTTAGCGATGAGTTCACGCAATGGTTATTTAAACGTTGAACAACAACGGATTGCACCGTTGCTGTATCAGACCTTATGTACGGTGCGGGATGAAGTTTTAGCGGGTACTAATTACACTACTGTAGAGCAGCGCGCTTTGTTGACTTTACAACAAGCAGGTTTTCAACCTGATTATTTTCGCGTCTGCCGCAGTAATGATTTAATACCTGCCCACATTAATGATACTGAGCTGGTATTATTAGTCGCCGCAAAACTAGGCAAAACCCGCTTAATTGATAATCTATGTTTTTCTAAACACACTTCTTAAGGGGCGTTACTTTAAAATTTAGATGTGGCGTTAACGCATAAAAATCATTATTAACCAATCTTGTACTTTGAGTTTTTGATGGAAAACACTAATTTTGTTCTCTATCAGAAATTCATGATAAACAATATTTTTCATAATGTTACATGACTTTAATTTATATACCAACGCCCCTTGGAGTTAAAAACAAATTTTTACATCAAAATAAAACACAGTTAAATTTTTTAAAAAATTGATTTAATTGATGGAAGGTAGGTAGGGTAGTTAAGTTCATGTCAATAAGTTAGATCGTATAAATAAATCTGTAAAGTCTTAAGGAACTCGTAGGTTTGAGTCACTTATTAAGTGTTGACTTTTTATCGCAAACTTACCATTACTTTTATTTTTCTGAATACTCCCTCAAAACTCCTTGTAGTTTTTCAGCTTTAGCTAAACCAACAGCATATAGTGTAACTGTATCGGAGGCTGGGGTAATTCGAGGTTCTTGTAATCTAAGTTCAGCAACTTTAATCCAATTTGCAGGTTTTTGTGGAAACCAGCTATCGTAAATGAAAGCATATTTAATATGTTTTTTCTCCATCAATATGTTTAGCCAATCAGTATTAATACTAGTGGTACGATAGCGCAAAGCTTCAATAGAGCCTAGCCCCCATAAATCTAAGACATACTGCCCTGATCTTAGTGCTACTAAGCCCAAATCATTTACTGCAACAGGCTCATTAAGCATCAATGCAATCTGAGCCGTCTGAGCTTGTTGGTGATAAATATTAGAAGCGGCTAATGGGGTTAGAAAAATAGGTGCCACAAGTGAAACAAACATAAATGGTAAGAAGCATATAATATACAGAGTATTTTTTCTAAAACTTATAAGTAGACGAATACCAATTAATATTATAAAAAATAGGTAATAATTTTCGTAACGACCAAACCATCCAAATTTTCCAAAAAAGAAATGTAAGCATGTTACTGTCAGAATAACAAAGCACCATATTTTGTCTGTTTTCCAAAAAAAAATCAGAATAGCAATAACAGGAATAAACATAAACCCATAGTTATTTAAATTATTCGAAAAATTATCTAAAATTAATCGTAAATTACTAAATGATGATTTAGATAGCACCGAAGATGGCATAATTCCCAATCCGTTACTATATAAAAAAAATGAAAAAACTCCCATTAATAAAATCAATAACAACATAGCAATGCAGGATTTTTTCTTTTCACCCGCCATAAAAATATAAAGTATTATAGGAACTGAAATAGCTAATCCTTCATAACGAACTAGAGGTAGTAAAATCAAAGAAACCATAGCATAAAATGGCATGATTCCCTCAGAAAAATAATTATGCGATTTTCTGATAAACGGCAATAGAATTACAGCAACTAATAAGATTTGGAGGCTGTGTTCCATACCTGTAAACACAAGACCATATACATTTAATGATATAAATATTAATGCTATTAAAATTAGGCGTAAAGATAGTTTAATATCAGAAAAAATTAGATTAATAATATGTGCCAATACGCTCAAACAACATAAATTTATAAGTAAAGGAGCGAACTCAAAAAATTTACCCATTACAAAAAATGGTGTCAATAAAAATGGCCATAATATGCTTGAAGATGGCGCAGAAACTTCACCTATATTAATACCATAAGTTCCAAGCCAGATGTTTTTTGCTAGGGCAAGATGTATATAAGGGTCATCAAGGGTATAAGTAAAATTATAATTTGTTAAAAAAAGTATTCGTAAAAAAACAAAAGTAAATGGAAATAAAACCAGTGTTATTTGTACAATTATCTTATCAATATTTTTATTCATAGTTATGGGTTTCAGTACCTATAATTTTTAATTAAGTATTTTAATTTAAATTTTTATTGAAAAGGATTGTTTTAACTTATATAAGAAATTCATGGTGAACATCTATTTACGTCACATGATTTTTCTATATTAAACTTTCATTTAAATGTAAGGAATTTATGACCAAAATAACTACTCACTACGGGTATCAATATACCAATAAAATGAGCCAATGCTTCAGGATGATTACTGATACCCCATTGCGGAAATAGCCATCGAAACAGTGCTACGCTGACTAACAGTGTTTGTAATAATGCGACTATATTAACTGCCACGAATTTGATGATTTGTGGCATAAGCGTTTTTCCATTTGCCTTAAAAACATATTTTCTCATTAGTGAGAATGCGACGAACATACCCAGTAAGTAGGCGGAAACAATCGCTAACTCATAATTCATCCAATTATTAAATATAAATCTTGAGCCAAAATTAACACTTGCTGCGATACCACCCGCAATAAGGAATTGTATAAATTGCTTCATATTCATTTAATTTCCCTATCTTATGGTTAGAGGAATAACATGACTAATACATTGTTTTCTATAGCGGGTTTGTTGATGTAAGTTTTCAGCTTAAGCTGGTAATTAGCATTCCAAAATATACTTCCACCATAATCGGGAAAAAGAGTAAAACTTTCGACCGTATTACTGTTAAGTAAACGTAACTCTCCAGCTTCAATATGTGCAAAATCGGTAGTATTTTTAATTAATGGTGAAATAAAGAAGCCTGTTTCCATCATATTAGCGATGACACGATACTCTTCAGTCGTTCCATTAGTTAGTTTTACACGCATAACTAATTGTGGTGGCTTATATAATAGACTTAACAGCTTACCTTCTAGTGTTGGCTTAAGATCAATTTCTGCATAAATAGCTGCATCTGTTGTAGGAAGTACAACTGTTTCTCCTATTTGATGTGTTTCATTATGTAGAACCTGAAAGTTGCTGTTTTTTTGCAATATTGGTTTTTTACGAAGGTAGATAAAATTGCTGTCCATTTTTTTTATGGTGTAATTATCCAGTAATGCGGGCCAACTTAAACCATCATCAAGTGTCGGCAAACGCCCATCTATTGCTTGAACAGTAAATAATATATTGTCAGGCGCGTTATCTCCGCGTAAGTGCTGCTCATTAATTTTGGCAAGCAAGGGGGTATAAGCGGAATAGCTTTGTATGATGGGACGCGGATTCCAGTTATTAGCGGATGCAAAAAGATACGACTGATAAAAAGAATAAATATCTGTCGTTCCTTGAAGTTCAGGTATCGAATACTTTTGTCTAATGATAGCTAAACTACGCTCAAACTCTGAATGAAGACTGTTGCGTTGATTAAATCTTAAATACAATCCGTTCCAACTATCGGCATAAGTATTGTAAAGATTAGCAAAAACTCGTGTACTCAAGGTATTAACATGATTTTTATCAATAGCACCAGCTACTAGACATACACCTAGCATAATTATCTTAGCTGTCCCTGTGGTGGAGATAAAGTTAATAATTAACGCGGCAAAAATAAGTGCGGTTACGGCTAAATTGGCGTGTATATCATGGCGAACAAAACCGCCTTTAAAAGCAATAAATAAAAATAATAGCAAACAAAAACCAAGAAATACTCGGCTTGAAATAGCAATCTTATTGAATGTCATCAGTGAACAAACAATAACAAATGTAGCAAGGAGATAAGCAACTACTTCGGTAGTATCACCTTGTAAAGCCATTGCTTCAGTATATCCAGAAATAATCGGCGAAAGTGAGGCAAAGAAATTTGGCAGAACAGAAATAGATTGCCCAGAAAGTACCCAGAAAATAAGTGTTGATACGATTGGGCTGATTAATGCTAATGCACTCAAAGCACGATAGCGGTGATAAAAAAAGTAACTGGCAATGGCAAGAATCAGCGCAGCACACAACAGTAAAAGACTACCTTTTATCAGTGGCAAAAGACCAAGTGGCGCGAAAAGAATAGCGGCTAGCCATAATTGTGTTTTGTTAAATGATTTGGCTTGGCTAACAAACTCAGTTGTACAAACTGCTAATATTAATGGGTAAGAGAAAAGTAGTCCGTCTCTCGAAAGTATCAAACTACTGTCTACCGAGGATACAAAGCCCGCCAAATAAAACAACACTGCAAACAGTTGATAATTTTTTTTATCTTTTGCCAAATACAATAAAGCAACCGCATAACATAATCCCAAAAACAAACTACCAAACACCATTAAAGCATCTGTTTCAGGGTGATATAGGCGCGTATAAATTGACGCATAAGGGCCAAACGTGAATATTATTTCTTTGCCTATCGCTAAATGTGTTGCTACGGCTTTATTCATAGAAAACATCCATGATGGATCAAGCCCAGCAGTAGGCATCATAGGATTTAATGGCACGAAAACAGCTACAACCGTAATAAAGGTGAAAGTCGTAAGTAGATACGTTGACAGCTTTGAGAGAAAAACTCCGTTAAGCTTGCAGAATTTATTTATTACATGGTTTGTAAGCATTAATATCCTACCTGAGTATAAAGTAAGTCTTAATTAATCATAGCTTCATTTTTTTAAACAAAAATTCGGGTATGGTGCGAATAATCAACATAATCCATTGCCAAAACCACGGTGTGTATAAAACGTTTTTACGTTTGTTGATAGCCTTTTGTATATCTGTTGCCACCTTATCAGCCGTGACAGTCAGTCGTGCAGGCAAATCGAGTTTAGCTGTCATTGGTGTAGCAACAAAACCTGGTTTAATGAGTAATACATGAACACCGCTTTTAAATAATCGTACTCTTAGCCCCGATGCGTAAGTATTAATCGCCGCTTTAGCCGCACCGTAAAGCGCGTTACTGGCTCTACCCCTATCGCCTGCCACTGAACTTATCACCGCAATAACGCCTTTACCTTGAGGTTCAAAACGCATGGCAAGCCCTGTTAAACAAGCAATCACACTGTCGCCATTGGTGCAAAACTGATCCAGCGCGTAAATCATATCGGTTTCAGTACGCGCTTGGTCGGGTAGCGTTCCGTGTGCAATCAGTGCGACATCGTAGCTGTTAAAGGCATTCCACGCGGCATCCAGCATGGGCAAAATAGCCTCGTTATCGTTAGCATCCATCACCCACGTTTGTACCGCACTCGCACCGCGTATTTTTAGGTCATTGGCAATAAGCTGTAATTTATCGTTATTTCTAGCCACTAAAAAAAGTTGTGCGCCACTTTCTGCATAGCGTCTTGCCACGGCTTCGGCGATAGCGGAGGTCGCTCCGATGATGATAATGTTTTGTTTCATTGAGTGACTCGTTTCCAAAATTGAGACTGTAGTTGAGGGTCGCGCAGGGCTTCGACTTTGCTCCAGTCTGGATAAGCCTGCTTAAAGTGTATGGAACTGATATGGGCATCTTTAGCAGGGTATAGCCTACCGCCTGCTTCGTGTACTAGCGCGTCAAGTTTATTAAAAAGGCGGATGTTTAATGCGTCACGTTGTGGAAAATCCAGTGCTAACGACACACCGTGCAATGGAAAGGACAGTAACCCAATTGAGGGTATTTTTCCACATTGCTTAAGCACTGCCAAAAATGATCCAGAGCCACTGTTAGCAATCGTGTTCATGATGTCTCTTATAACATCTGCCCCGTGTTGTTCGGGGATAACGCATTGATATTGCTGAAAACCCGCTTGACCGTAGATACGATTCCATTGCCGTAAACCATCCAATGGATAAAAAAACGACGAGTAGTTGACGCGACTGGCAACGTCTTTGTGCAGTTGCCGATGGTAATAAAAGGTATTAAAAAGACCTAGACTCAATGGATTGACCAATGAAAAAGGCAGATCAACAGGTACGGCTAAACCCGTCGGCGCAATGGGTTTTAATTGACCGTTTGGCGCGTGATTGCCGCAAATAAAATGCCCACGTCCTGCGTTTTTACCTTTAGCCAAACAATCAACCCACGCGACCGTATATTCATGAGCCACATCATGGCTTTTTGACAGGGCAAAAAATTCATCGAGATTATCAAAACGAATGCTACGCTGGTCTATTTCATTGGATTCCACTCGTCGCAGTTGCAGTGTGACCGTCAAAATAATCCCCGTCAAACCCAGCCCACCGACAGTAGCAGCAAACAGTTCTGGACGCTGAACAGGCGAGCATTCCACTAAACCTTCATCGCTACGAATCATGGTTAAGTGGCTGACATGACAGCCAAATGTTCCCATCACATGATGGTTTTTACCATGTACATCGTTGGCAACTGCACCGCCCAAGGTAACAAACTGCGTACCTGGTGTGACAGATAGAAACCAGCCGTGCGGTAACGCAATGCGTGTTAATTCAGACAAGGTGAGACCTGCTTCGGCGGTTATTATACCTGTCTCCCAATCGGCAGCTAATAGGCGATTCATGCCAGAAGTCGCAAGCACATGGTTCGATTCAGCAAGACAAGAATCGCCGTAGCTTCGACCACAACCAAACGCCAGCGTCGCACCTTGTTTAAGGGCTGCAATGGCTGACAAGGTAGCGGGTACGTCTTCAGACCAATTAACAGCATGAGGTTGTTGAGGCTGGCGTGGATAACGTCCCCAAGAAAGTAAATTTGCCATTAGAAAGTCGCCAAGGTGAAAAAAATAATAAATAGTAAGCCTATCCAGCGACTGACTGTATCGCGTAAAGCAAAGATTATTGGATCATCGTGCATTTGCCCACGGTGTGCTAACAGCCAGATACGACTTAGCCAAAACAACAGCAATGGACATACGCCCCACATCCATTCAGGGGATTTGTACAATGAACCCGAAGCGGCTTCATTAATATACAGAGCCAATACCAATACTGAGGTATAACCTGCTGAACCACCGAGTGATGCCAGTAATTCAAAATCGGCGGGATAATAGCCCCGTCCTGCCAATTTTTCACAATTACCTTTATGGTGTGTATTACTCAATTCTGCATAGCGTTTAATAAACGCTAAACTCAAAAAAATGAAGGTACAAAAAGCTAGTATCCAAAAAGTGATTGTTAAAGAAGTTGCTATAGCACCGGCCACTACTCGAATAACATACAAAACCGCTAGAATAACCACATCAAGCATGACAATGTGCTTAAACCAGAGTGAGTAGAGGAGAGTGAGCAGATAGTAAGCGACCAGTACGCCCGTAAATTGTAACGGTAAAAATCCCAGTGCAATAACAAACGCGCAGAGCAGTAGCGCAGGTATTAACACTAAGCCATGAAGAATGGGTAATGTCCCAGCCGCGAAAGGTCGCGTAAATTTACTATGGTGTTTTCTATCATCTGCTAAATCAAGCAAATCATTCAATAAATAGACACTAGACGCTAACGTACCAAAAGCAATAAAGGCTAAACCACCATCCCATAGTAGCTGCAACTCCATAATACGATGGGATGCCAACAGCGGCACAAATATCAGCACATTTTTTGCCCACTGATGAATACGCAGGGCTTTTATTAAAGTGCGGAAATAAGGCGGACGATCATTAAAAATCCTATCCACTGTGCCGATTTTGCGTACCGCACTTAGCACACCCAATTCTGGATTGACGATATGAATAGCCGATGCTTCTTTCCACACCGCTAAATCAGCCATCGAGTTACCTACATACTCAAAGCCCTTTGCACTATAGCGGCGTATAGCCAAAGCAAAATAAAATGATTTAAAAAAGCTGAGAAAACAGCGTATCAGTGGAACAGTTTTTCTTTCTTCTAAGAGCTTTAGCTTGCGCCCATTTGTGTTCAATAGGATTTAAGTCAGGAGA
>MBQZ01000048.1 GCA_002134785.1 Crenothrix sp. D3 | reverse complement strand
CACTCAATGTTCCTCCCTCTAAATTCAGTAGCAACTTGACTTCATTGAATAAATCTTCGCCATCATACGACTCTCGGTTCAAAAAACGATTCACGCTATCATGTGAAATGTTCATCACTTCTCCCAATCGACGACAACTAACATAGTTGGGTTCGCTCAATAAAAAACCAATGTACATCAATAAATTGCAACGGGCTGTGCTTGGTCGTGTTATGTGTCTTATCAAGGTCAAATGGCTTTTTTAAAACTAATGGGGCTGTCCATTCTAAACTTTTATGCACTGTCAATGCGTAACTTCTAGTAGTCTAATTTGGTGTATTTTGACTGGGTTTTTCGGGCTACTTCAAGTATGGCTTATTTTAGCAATCCACTATGTCATTTTAGTAAATGCACCTGTTCAAAGCAAAACACTATTTATGGATGGGGCTTTACTATTCTTTTCAACTGCCGTTGTTTCATCACTGGCAGTTGATTATTACTATTTTTCTAAAAATAAATTAATAGAAAATCACTCGTTAGAACATATTATGTTTTCCGTATTCCCTTTTCTCATAATAACAGCTTCCATACTATTATTTGTTACTTGCTATATGATTGATATTACAAAATCTGAAATAAAAATTAATCAGTCATCAGTTAGCTCGATAGAGCTTGTCATTATTACTTGTACGCTTATATATGCTTTTTGTATCAAGTTAATAACTTTTAAATTTTAATCTGGAGATAATAACTGATGGAAAGCTATTTAATATATTTTATTTTACCACTTTTTGCCGTATTAGCAGCTTTATTTATTTGGTCGGCTATAAAAATATCACGCAAAGTCTCACTTAAAGCAACAAAAAAATATATTTATTCTAATATCTTAGTTGAATCTCCTTCAAATAATATGGATGGTTCAGAACGTATAGAAGAATCTATTAAGTGTTTAGATCCCATCATATTTAATGTTCCTATTCCTCGTAATCCTTTTTTCACAGGACGCAGTGATATTTTGGAAAAACTGCATGAGGCTTTACAAAGTGAAAATGAAATTGTGATAACACCATCGAAAAGAGCTACGGTTTTAAGTGGTTTAGGGGGTATTGGAAAAACTCAAACCGTAGCTGAATACGCATATCGCTATGAAAACGAATATTCTGCCGTTTTGTGGGTATTAGCTGATGGAAAAGATTTATTACGAGTTAGCTTTGGGCAGCTATCAGTATTATTAGGTTTTAAAGCCGAAATACTAGATGACCAAATTCTTGCCGTACAATCTTGGTTGCGCAACAATAATGGCTGGTTGTTGATTTTTGATAATGCAGAAACATTAGAATTACTAAATGCAGCTAAAGAATTATTACCTATTAATGCGAATGGTCATGTTTTATTTACTACTCGCGCTCAAGCTACAGGTTCTTTAGCTTCAGTAACAGTTGACTGTTTTGATGATGAAACAGGCGCAATATTTTTATTGCGGCGGGCAAAATTGATAAAGATGGATTTAACCTCGTTAGAGCAAGTACGTCCGTGTATATCGGATAAAGATTGGCAAGTTGCAACAACTTTAGTGCATGAATTGGGTGGTTTAGCATTAGCGATAGACCAAGCAGGTGCATATATTGAACAGACTGAATGCGGTTTGGAAGGCTATTTAAGTCGCTATCGTAGTAATGCTACATCATTATTAAAAGAGCGTGGTCATTTGAATTCATCTAGTCATCCAGATGCAGTTTATAAAACTTTTTTGTTGGCTATGGAAAATGCCAAAAACCGTTCTGAGTTGGCGTATGATATTTTGCTCGATAGTGCACTGTTACACCCTGATGGTATTTCTGAAAAACTATATGAGGATTGTGACCCTTTGGAGTTGGATAAAGCCCTTGCTACTTTAAAAGATTATTCGCTGATTCAGCGTGTTCAAGTAGAAGAAAAAAAGTTTTTTACTGTTCATCGGTTAGTACAAATTGTAATAAGGGATGTATGTGACGGATAGAAAAACGACATGGCGCGAACGTGCTGAAAAAGTAATTAATCGAATAAATGCTGCTTTTCCTAATCCTGAGTTTAAAAATTGGGGATTATGCGAGGAATTAATATTAAGCGCAACCGCTGCGTGTGAGCAAATTATTAAATTTGGTATTGAAACAGAAAAATCTGCTCAATTACTGAGTAAAACAGCTTATTTTCTTTACGAAAAAGGAAAATACAATGAGGCTGAATTGCTATATCAAAAGTGTTTATTTATTCAAAAAAAAATATATGGAGAAAACAATCCATATATTGCTGAGAGTTTAAACAATTTAGCAGAGCTTTATAATACTCAAGGAAAATATAACGAAGCCGAATCTTTATTTAAACATAGTTTAAAACTTTGGGAAACGGCATTAGGTAAAAACAATCCAAGTATTGCCTACAGTTTAAATAATTTAGCAGGACTTTATAATTCCCAAGGCAGATACAATGAAGCTGAACTGTTGTATCAACGTAGTTTAGCAATTATGGAAACAGCTTTGGGCAAAAATCATCCTGATTTTGGATTAACCCTAAATAATTTAGCTGCTCTTTATCATGCTCAAGGAGAATATGCACAAGCTGAACCTTTATATCACCGTAGTTTAGCTATTCGTGAAAAAACATTGGGTGAAAACCATCCTGATGTTGCATTGAGCTTAAATAATTTAGCAATGTTTTATGAGGCACAAGGAGAAACTAGAGAAGCAGAGCTTTTATATCAGCGTAGTTTAATAATTTTTGAGAGTTTCTTAGGAAAAAATCACCCAAACACAGAAACTGTAATCGCTAATTTAGAAAGACTACAAACTCGCAAAGTTCATGAGAATTTAATATGATTATTAAAAACCAAACTATTCACGGAGGTACTCAACAATTTGCTGACAGCATCATTAATCAATATTACAACGCAAAATTCGACCAACATGATATTGAATTACTCAAGTTTATTGCAGAATTAAAAATCGCAGAATCTGTCAAGCAAACTACTGGAAACGATATTGCCATCATCAATGACCAAAGCATTAGTTTAGAAGCACGGAAAAATGCTCAACATCGAATTAGGGAACTTTTACTACACCAAAAAGATGCTATTAGCGTATGGATAAAAAGAATCAGCAAAGTTGTTGTCACTTCAATCTTAGCTAAATATGATTTGAATTTAAAAGATATTGATTTAAATAGAGTAGAGTAAAATCATGAAAGCCAAGCCAAGCCAAGCCAAGCCAAGCCAAGCCAAGCCAAGCCAAGCCAAGTAGGTCGGGTTAGCGATAGCGTAACCCGACACAACGGTAACATCAACGGTCACGGTATAATCCACGCTTTTATTGTCGGGTTACGGCTATCGCCTAATCCGACCTACAAATCTAATCAATCATTACATCCAACCGTTTACCCAGCGCGTTAATCGCCGCTTCTAGTTGTTCTAAGCGAGACGCGTGTGTTAAATCCAGTAGACGGTTCACTTGTGGCAAGTGACAGTTTAGCCGCCTAGCCAGTTCTGATTTACGCACACCTTGTTTTAACATTTCAGCATAAAGCCCCAGTTTTACGCTTTCTAATGCCGATGGACGCACAGTCGCTAAGCCTTCAATAACAGAGGGTGTAGGCAAGACACGGCGGTCATCAACATAAAAAGATAAAGCGGTTTCTAGTGCATCAACGGCTTGCTTTAAGGCTTCTTCTTCATTCATGCCAAAGGTAATGGCTTCTGGAATATCAGGAAACGTGACTAACAATGAGCCATCGTCAGGGGTTAAGAGGACAGGGTAATCAAACATGGTTTTATGCCTTATTTCAAGCCAAGCTGGCGTTTTATAGCGGCTTCAAGTCCTTTACCATGTCCTGAGTGCCGTTCAAAAATACTTTTAAATGCGAACCCTTACCTTCCTGAAAAATCGCGCCTTGTTGTTCTAGCCATTTTTTCATTTGTTTTGAGTTCATGATTAAAAGCATAACAGAACGGTTAAGTTCAGGGTGAAAAATTGGCGGTGCAACTCGATAATCAAGCGTGATGGTGTCAGGTTTTGAGTAATTTCTTTGGACAATAAAAAACCCGCTAAGCCAAACAGCTTGCGGGTTTTTGTATTTGGCGGAGGGAGAGGGGTTCGAACCCTCGATACGTTGCCGTATACACACTTTCCAGGCGTGCGCCTTCGACCACTCGGCCATCTCTCCTGATTTTATTTTCGTCGTTGCCGACGAAAGACCGACAAGAATAATGTAATTTGCCGTTTGTGGCAATGATTATTCGGTATTTTCTTCTGCACGGGCTTCTAATTCGTTCCAGCGGGCGTAGGTTTGTTCTAGGGTGGTCTCTAGGGCGTTGAGTTCGTCTAGGGTTTTGGCGACGGCTTTTTTATCTTGTTTGTAGAAGTTGGGAGCGGCGGTTTGTTCGGTGAGTGCCGCTTGTTTGGTTTCTAGTTCTTCAATTAAGACAGGGAGTTTGCTCAGTTCTTGTTGTTCTTTGAAGCTGAGTTTTTTCTTTTTTGCAGATGCGGGGGCAGTTGCAATAGGCTTGTCTTTTTTGGGCGCATCGCTAGTTTTTTTAAGCTGGGCTTGTTTTTGGGTGGTGCTGTACGCTAACCAGTCGCTGTAACCACCGACAAATTCTTCTACGTCGCCTGTGCCATCGAGGACAAATACACTGGTGACGACGTTGTCGAGAAAGGCGCGGTCATGGCTGACGATTAATAGTGTGCCTGAAAAATCGACTAATTTTTCTTCCAATAATTCCAGCGTTTCTAAGTCTAGGTCGTTGGTGGGTTCATCCATGACGATGAGGTTGGCGGGTTTGGTGAATAATCGGGCAAGTAGTAAGCGGTTTTTTTCGCCACCTGATAGGCTTTTGACGGGTGAACGCGCTCTGGCAGGGGCGAATAAAAAATCCCCTAAGTAGGACATGACGTGTCGTCTGTTGCCTGCGATTTCGACAAAATCATTGCCATCGGCGACGGTATCGACGACGGTCATGTTGGGGTCGAGTTGGTCGCGTAGTTGATCGAAGTAGGCGATTTCTAAGCGTGTGCCTTGTTCGACTATGCCGCTGGTGGGTTCTAATTCTTTCAGTAGCAGTTTTAATAGCGTGGATTTACCCGCGCCGTTGGCACCGACTAAACCAATTTTGTCGCCGCGTTGGATTAGGGTGGAGAAGTTTTTAATGATGGTTCTGTCGCCATAGCCAAAATCGACATCGGTGACTTCAATGACTTTTTTGCCTGATTTGTCACCTGTTTCTAACGCCATTTTTGCCGTGCCTTGAGTGTTACGGCGTTGGGCGCGTTCGGCGCGTAGAGCTTCTAAGGCTCTAACACGTCCTTCATTACGCGTGCGGCGGGCTTTTACGCCTTGTCTAATCCACACTTCTTCATCGGCAAGTTTTTTGTCAAATTCGGCATTTTGATTGGCTTCATCTTCTAGGGCAGCGGCTTTGCGGCGTAGGTAGTCGTCATAAGTGCCTTGCCATGACACGAGATTACCTCGGTCTAAGTCGATAATGCGGGTGGCGAGTTTTTGTAAAAAAGCACGGTCGTGGGTGACGAATAGCACCGCGCCTTGAAAGTTGAGCAGTTGTTCTTCTAACCAAGTGATGGATTCAAAGTCTAAATGGTTGGTCGGTTCGTCTAATAATAAGACTTCTGGTTCGATGACTAGGGCTTTTGCCAGCGCGACGCGGCGTTTCCAACCACCTGATAAGCTGTTAATTTTTAAGTCGGGTGGTAAATCCAGTTTGCTTAGCGTATTTTCAACGCGTTGTTGAAAATGCCAGCCGTTTTGTGCTTCCAGTTTGTGTTGTAAGTCGCCTAATTCATTGAGGGCTTTTTCGTCTTCATAATCCATTGTTAAAGACAGATGGTGATAACGGGTTATCCATTCGCCTAACTCGCCTAATCCTGCCGCTACTGCGTCATAAATGGTGGCATCGTCGGGCAGGTCGGGGGATTGCTCTAACCACGCGAGTTTTAATTCAGGTTGTCGCCAAATGTCGCCGTGATCAGCGTGGATGTTGCCCGCGATGATTTTCATCAGCGTGGATTTGCCTTCGCCATTCCGACCGAGTAAGCCGACACGTTCGCCAGCGTCGAGTTGAAATTCAGCATTAGTTAATAAGGAATGAGTGCCGAAGGCGATGGAGATGTTTGATAAACGGAGTAGGGGCATTTTTTAGATTCTTTTGAATAGGGGAGTGTGTTTTGTCCACGAAAGACACGAAAAGCACGAAAATATCACGAGTTTTTTCGTGTCTTTCGTGGATATGGCTTTTTTAATTAGCTGACAGAAAAGCTTTCGCCGCAGCCGCAAGTACCTTTGACATTGGGATTATTAAATTGGAAGGCTTCATTAATACCTTCGCGGCGATAATCCAGTTCGATACCGTCAATAATTTCAAGATCACTGGCAGAGACGATGACTTTAACGCCGAAGTCTTCAAATACCGAGTCATCCTCATTGAGTTTATCGGCGTAGTCCAATACATAAGCGAAACCTGAGCAGCCCGATTTTTTTACGCCCAATTTTAAGCCTATCCCTGAACCGCGTTTTTCCAGTTGTTTTTTAATCTGCGCGGCGGCAGTTTCAGTCAATGAAATACTCATAGTGTTATTTATCTACCTTGGTTAAGTGGGTACTTTTGAGCATTTTACCGCATTTTCTCAAACTATGGTTTTGTACGATATTTTTGATAGTAACAATAGTGATGCTGCAACACTTTTCAGGACACAAAGTTAAGCAGCGTCATCATAAACCACGCCACCATATCAAAGTTGATAGGGTAATCATGAACAAAGCGTTGCATTCGCCGATAACGCGCCTGCGGGCTTGCCTTACTTGGAAAGGCGTTGGCAATCCTCGTTAAGTTAATGCTTCTCGCTTTAATTAACCCAATCTGCATTGCACAAAAACAGTCTGTTTTTGCCTTGTTCCACTTGAAATGCTGGTTTAATATGACGGATAGCTCATTGATTTAAGTAAATACAATTGTATTCTACATTTCAACGAGTTATTTTTTGTTATGTACAGAGAAAAAAATCATTCTTGACTATGTACTGTTTGGAATTTATAGTGTGAATTAACCGTAAGGAATGGTGTGAATTTTAATTTTGGGTGGTTTTTGTCGAGGTATCAGCTCACTTAACTTAGACGATAAAGGGCTTATAGATAAGAATTGCAAGAATGCTCCAAGGGTCAATTGGTTATGTAGTAGCTGTTGATGAGCGTTGTTCTGGAGAAGCGGGTTGCTTATGGCTTTATCCTCTATATGGGTCACTGTCTTAAATTCATGCTTCGACAAGCTCAGCACGAACGGCTTAACTTAATGGCAGTGTATATGTGAGAGTGTCTTGAAAAAACAATTAGTCAGTTACCCACCTTAAATAAAATAGCAGGTAAGTTAAGGAGATTTGTTATTGGTAATGCAATCGACTGTGAAATGGATAAACAAGGGTGATTATTGTTACCCGAAAGGCTAAGGATATTTTCAGGGATGAGTGAAAAAATTGTTTTTATAGACCAGCTTAAAACGTGGACTGCCAAAGAAAATAAATGGCTAAATAGCGATAATAATGAAGGCGTTGAAGAGTTAGAGTCTTTATATTTTTAATACGGGAGATTGGTTAGTGGCACATTTACCCGTTATGTTTGCGGAAGCATTACAGCAGTTAGCAATTAAAAAAGACGGAATTTATCTGGATTGTACCTTTGGACGTGGTGGACACAGTCAGGGTATTTTAAATCAGTTGGGCGAAAATGGACGATTATTGGCGTTTGACCGTGATTGGGATGCTATTAATTCTGATTATGCGCAAGCGATTCTGAAGGATGAGCGATTCACATTAAAGCAGGGTTGCTTTTCCGAGCTGGAAAATACCGTTACTAGTGAAGGTTTGATCGGCAAAATTGATGGTATTTTAATTGATTTAGGCGTGTCTTCGCCACAACTTGATAATCCAGAAAGAGGCTTCAGTTTTTTGCGTGATGGCCCTTTAGATATGCGCATGGATGGTTCGGCGGGTGTTTCTGCTGAGCAATGGCTGGCAAGTGTTGACGAAGCCTATTTGGTCAAAATTTTATTTGAATACGGCGAAGAAAAGTTTTCACGGCGTATTGCTAAAGCGATTGTCGAAAGAAGATTAACAGCACCGCTTACTACGACGCGCCAATTGGCTGAGCTAATTGAGCAGGTTATTCCCATGCGAGAAAAACACAAACACCCCGCAACGCGCACTTTTCAAGCCATTCGCATTGAAATTAATAGCGAGTTGGCTGAATTACAAGCCGTGTTGCAACAGTCTATTAACGTGTTAAATAGCGAGGGGCGATTAGTGGTGATTTCATTTCATTCGCTTGAAGATAGAATCGTCAAACGCTTTATTAAGAATGAATCAGGTGCAAAATATAATCCAACTAGACTGCCAATTAAGGAAGTTGATATGGCTAAAGGGCGGCTAACAAAAATCAGCAAAGCATTGACCGCTGGACAACAGGAAGTGACTCAAAATCCTAGGTCACGCAGTGCGGTGATGCGCGTTGCAGAGAAGATTTGAATGGTCGCTAATCGACTTGTGATTATATTAAGTGTGGTGCTTTTGATGACCGCATTAGCTGTTATTTATAGCAAATACAACTCACGACTCATTTTTATTGATATTCAAAAGCAAGAAAGGGAATTAGATCAGCGTGAGGTCGAATGGGGACAAACACAATTGGAACTGACGACCTTCGCAGAGCAGAATCGAGTAGAGCAAGTCGCACGCCAGAAGCTGAAACTGGTTCTGCCGCTACATGAAAAAATTATTTATATAAAACCGTAAATGTTAGATTTTCGAGCTAAAAGTGACACGAAAAGTCCAGCAAGTGATTTTTCGGGCAGACGAAAATTCCTCATTATTTTTATGATGGGCTGCATGGTGACATTGATTGGTCGCGCCGTTGATTTACAGGTATTGAATAAAAAATTTCTCAAGGATAAGGGCGATATGTACTTGGTAGATGATGAGCCTGTGTCCGCATATAGAGGCATGATTACCGACAGAAGTGGTGCGCCATTAGCCATTAGTACGCCTGTTGAGTCCATCTCGATTAATCCGCGTGAGCTTAAAATAGATGATAAAAACCAGCTAAAACGCTTGGAAAAACAGCTCAAAGCCACTCAGCCAGAGGTGCCGCTGACGGATGCACAAAAGGCAGGGGTTGCTGAAGATTATAAAAAGCAAAAGCTACTTAAAATTGCGCAAATGGAAAAATTGCTCAATTTACCCAAAGGTAAAGTGCTTGAACTGTTGAATGATGATTCGCATAAACAGTTTGCTTATATTGCCCGTCAAATAAATCCAGCTCTCAGTGAACAAGTGAAAGCCTTGAAGCTAGTGGGGGTTTACTTTGATCGTGAGTTTCAGCGATTCTACCCCACCAGTGGAGTTGCCGCACATTTGGTTGGCTTTACTGATTTGGATGATGTCGGACAAGAAGGCATGGAAGCAGGTTATGAAGATGTATTAAAAGGCACGGCGGGCAGCAAGCGCGTCATCAGAGACGGGTTACGGCATATTATTGAAGATGTTGAGAGTATAAAAGAGCCTGTTTCTGGAAAAAATATTGAGTTAAGTATTGATCAGCGTATCCAATATTTAGCGTATCGAGAATTACAGGCGGCAGTTAATGAAAACCGTGCCAAATCAGGAACAGTGGTGGTATTGGATGCCAAAAATGGTGAAGTTTTAGCAGCTGTCAATCAGCCTACGTTTAATCCCAATGTTCGCGCAAGTTTAAAAGAAAATTTATACCGCAATAGAGCTTTCACTGACATATTTGAGCCAGGATCAACTATTAAACCTTTTGTGGCGGCTGCGGCTTTAGAGGGTGGTTATGTCACACCTAATACGGTTTTTAACACCAGTGGCAGCTTCCAAATTGGCAAAAATGTCGTTAAGGATGTCCATAATTACGGCTCATTGGATTTAATGCACGTTCTAAAAAAGTCTAGCAATATTGGCGTTACTATGATGGCTCTTAAAATGCCACCAAAATATTTTTGGGGCGTTTATAAAAGCCTAGGGATTGGTAGTTCGGCAGAGACGGGCTTTAAAGGTGAAGCGAAAGGACGAATGCTAGATTATAAAAAATGGCATGATTTTGATCGTGCGGTTATGTCGTTTGGCTATGGGTTGAATGTGTCTGCGATACAGTTGGCAAGAGCTTACACCGCGTTGGCAGACGATGGTATTTTGCATTCCGTTAGCTTAATCAAACGTGATGAAGACGATAAGCCACGACGGGTATTTTCTGCTAACACAGCCAAGACTATCAGATCAATGCTAGAAAATGTCATTATGAAAGACGGAACCGCTTACGAAGCCCGTGTTGATGGTTACACCGTGGCAGGTAAAACAGGCACGGTAAAAAAAGCCAGTGGATCACATGGTTATGGTAGCGGTACTTATTTTGCGGTGTTTGCAGGTATGGCACCTGCGAGAAATCCACGCTTAATTATTGTTGTGATGATTGATGAGCCGTCAGCGGGTAAATATTATGGCGGCTTGGTTTCCGCGCCTGTATTTTCTAAAGTAATGACAGGTGCATTGCGTTTGCTCAATGTTGCACCTGACCAAGAAACCACCATGCCTATTTTACTAACTCGCCACGCTCAATAAAACTACTGTGATGAAACTGAATGATTTATTAGCGGGATTTGTGCCACTGTCAAATCCGAGTGATACAAAGACCTTACAATATAATGCCTCCCCTATTACAGGGTTAACTTTGGATAGCCGCGCTGTGGTGGCGGACAATGTTTTTATTGCGTTAGCGGGTTCAAAGCAACATGGTTTAAGTCATGCTTCACAGGCGATTGCTAATGGCGCGTGTGCAATTCTATTTGATCCTGCTGGTGATGGCATAGAGTACGCATCGCTTACCTATACCGATATTCCGATGATTGCGGTGGACAATTTGAGCGTGGTGTTAGGTGATATTGCGGCGCGATTTTATGGTAATCCATCTGAATTAATGGATGTCATTGGTATCACTGGCACGAATGGCAAAACGTCGTGCAGCCAGTTTTTAAGTCAGTTACTGGATGATTGCGGCATTATCGGCACGCTTGGTTGGGGTGAATGGGGGGGGCTTCATAAAACACTCAATACCACACCTGACGCGTTAGCAGTGCAGAGCATACTGGCAAACTTATTGGCGGCTAATAAGCACACGGTGGCTATGGAAGTTTCTTCGCATGGTTTAGAGCAGGGCAGGGTAAACGGAGTTCATTTTAAAGGCGCGGTGTTCACCAATATCAGCCGCGATCATTTGGATTATCACGGCTCAATGGAAAGCTATTTACAAGCCAAATTAACGTTATTGCAAACGCCTAATTTGGCTTTTGCCGTGGTTAATCTCGATGATGCTTATAGCCAACAAATTTTAGCGGCGATTCCCCCGACAGTGAACGTGTGGGGCATAATGACTACCAGTCCTTTAAAGGACTGGCAGTCATGTCCAGCTGATGAACAAGTCATTGCAGAAAATGTGAGTAACAAACCCGATGGCATTGAATTTGATGTGCGTTGGCGTGCTGATGGTCAGCGCGTAAGTATTCCACTATACGGTGATTTTAATGTCGAAAATGTGTTGTGCGTGTTAGCGGTGATGTTAGCGTTAGGACATTCATTAGCCTCTGCCACTCAAAAACTAGCGCAATTAAAACCAGTCGCAGGACGTATGGAGCGGTTTGGTGGCAATGAACAGCCGTTGGTTTTTGTTGATTATGCTCATACTCCAGACGCACTGAATAAAGTATTAGGTAGCGTAAGAAAGCATTGCCAACAAGCATTATGGGTGGTATTTGGTTGCGGTGGTAATCGGGATACGGGTAAACGGGCATTGATGGGCGCGTGTGCAGAACAATGGGCAGATTATGTGATTGTCACCGATGATAATCCGCGTTTTGAAAACAGTAGTGACATCGTGAAGGACATTTTGTCAGGTTTTGAAAACAAGCGACATTGTGAAGTGATACAAAACCGCGAGCAAGCTATACGCAGTGCGATAAGCAGAGCGGTCGTAGGTGATTGTATTGTGATTGCAGGTAAAGGTCATGAAGATTATCAAGAAATTAACGGCACGACTATTCCGTTTAGTGACAGTGCTTGCGTACTAGTAGCCTTAGAAACAAGAGATAAATAATGGAAATGAAGCTAAGCGACTGCGCAAAAATCGTACACGGCACACTGATTGGCGAAGATGTTGTTTTTTCGTCTGTCAGCATAAATACGCGCACTATTCAGCCCAAGCAACTCTATATCGCCATTAAAGGTAAAAACTTCGATGGCAATGAATTTGTTGACCAAGCTGAACAAGCGGGGGCTATTGCAGCGATTGTTCATCAAGGCGTGAATACCCACTTACCGCATATTATTGTTGATAATACTGCATTAGCTCTAGCGCAACTCGCAGGGGCGTGGCGGAAAAGCCTCCCTGTGTCGGTTGTCGGCGTGACAGGCAGTAACGGCAAAACCACGGTGAAAGAAATGATTGCGGCAATTTTAGCCGTTAATCATCCAGTGTTATTTACATTAGGTAATTTGAATAATGACATTGGCGTGCCTTTGACCTTATTACGCATCGATGAACAACACCGTTATGCTGTCATTGAAATGGGGGCAAATCATTCTAAAGAAATTGAATACAGTAGCACTTACGCCGCCGCTGACGTGGTTGTGCTTAATAATGCAGGTGCGGCACATATTGAAGGATTTGGTAGTCTTGATGGCGTTGCTCAAGCAAAGGGCGAAATTATTGCAACGCTGAAAGCCGATGGTGTTGCAATTTTAAACCATGATGATGACTATTTTGACTATTGGTGCGGCGTTGCTGGCAATAGAAAAATAATCTCGTTTGGATTAACAGCGACAGCGGATGTGACAGCGCAATCCATTAGCACAAACATTCAACACAACGAGTTTATAACGCGCTTTGACTTGTCCTGTACACAGGGTGTTATCAGTATAAATCTAAAGCTCGCAGGTCAACATAATGTCGTTAATGCCTTAGCGGCAGGGGCGGCGTGTCTTGCTCTAGGCATCAATTTGGAACAAATTAAACACGGTTTGGAATGCCTAAAACCTGTCACAGGGCGTTTACAACCGTTGGTAAGTCGTTTAGGAAATATCATCATTGATGATAGCTACAATGCCAATGCCGCGTCACTCAAAGCAGGATTAGCTGTGCTATCAGGGTGCGCGGGTAAGCCTTGGTTGATTTTAGGTGCTTTTGGTGAACTAGGAGACGATAGTTTGAGAATACACGAAGAAATGGGTGAATTGATTAAAGCCAGTGGTGTGACGCGCTTATTAGCGGTGGGTGACGATGCCCGTCATACCGTACACGTTTTTGGTGAAGGCGCGACTTTTTTTGACTCACAAGCTGAGTTGATTGACGTATTAAAACAGGAGCTAACAGGCGATGAAACCCTGTTGATTAAGGGTTCACGAGCGCGACGTATGGAAAATGTGGCTGCCGCTTTGGTTGATAATTTTAGGATTTAAACAATGTTACTTTATTTTTCAGAATATTTAATGAGCTTTGATAGTAGTTTCAGAGTATTTCACTACCTGACCTTTCGAGCCATTCTCGCCGCATTAACCTCATTGACCATTGCGTTTATCATTGGCCCAGTGATGATTAGAAAATTAAGCAGTAACAAAATTGGACAAAGTATTCGTGAGCTAGGGCCACAATCACATTATGAGAAATCTGGCACACCAACCATGGGCGGCACATTAATTTTAGTCGCAATTGCCATTAGTACACTGTTGTGGGCAGACTTAGGTAATCGCTATATTTGGGTGATTTTGTTGGTAACGATGGGTTACGGTGTGGTGGGTTTTATTGATGACTATCGCAAAGTAGTTGAGCGTAACAGTGATGGCTTGTCAGCGCGGGCTAAATATTTTTGGCAATCCGTCATCGGTTTAACAGCGGCTATTTTTTTGTATAAAACCGCTGTGTTACCCGCAGAAACCCAGTTTATTTTTCCATTTTTCAAAGATGTTCTGTTGGACATGGGCTGGACTTACGTTGTTTTGACCTATTTTGTCATTGTTGGTACCAGTAACGCGGTCAATTTGACTGATGGCTTAGATGGCTTGGCTATTATGCCGACTACGATGGTCGCCGCAGGCTTAGGTATTTTTGCTTATTTATCGGGTCATGTTAGTTTTTCAGATTATTTAGCCATTCCCTACCTACCTAATGCAGGTGAACTGATTGTATTTTGTGCTGCTTTAGTGGGTGCAGGTTTGGGATTTTTATGGTTTAACGCTTACCCTGCAATGGTATTTATGGGTGATGTCGGTGCGTTAGCCTTAGGTGCGGCCTTGGGTGTATTGGCGGTACTGGTTAGACAAGAAATCGTCTTAGTGATTATGGGTGGGGTGTTTGTCATGGAAACCCTGTCGGTCATTATACAAGTAGCCTCGTTTAAATTGACAGGCAAACGGGTGTTTCGTATGGCGCCGATTCATCATCATTTTGAATTAAAAGGCTGGCCTGAGCCGCGTGTAATCGTGCGGTTTTGGATTATTACCGTTATTTTAGTATTGATTGGTTTAGCCACGTTGAAATTGAGATAAACAATGAATGACACCGTCATTATCGAATCGTTAAAAAGTCGTTTTTACTTAGACCCTCAACACGCTAAAGTGTTAGTGGTGGGGCTGGGTATTACGGGCATTTCTGTGGCGCGGTTTTTACAACGCTTAGGTTTTAGTTTTGCAATTATTGATAGTCGTGATAAACCACCGTTAATCGACAGTTTTTTTCAACATAGCCCAGATGTGGCGGTGTTTACAGGCGGTTTTGATGATGCCGCTTTTGCAGTTGCCACGCACTTGATTGTTAGTCCAGGCGTGTCACTGCATGAAAAGTCTATCAGTAAGGCGATAGCCAATGGCGCGAACATAGTCAGTGATATTGATTTATTTGCCTGCGCTGTCAATGTACCCATTATTGCTATTACAGGGTCTAACGGCAAAAGTACCGTAACCACCATGTTAGGCGATATGGCAACAGCCGCAGGTAAACGTGTTGCCATTGGTGGTAATTTGGGTACACCTGCACTTGATTTGTTAGCGCGTAATGCAGAGCTTTATGTTTTAGAACTGTCCAGTTTTCAGTTAGAACGCACCTCAGCATTAAATGCGGCTGCAGCAACCGTATTGAATGTCAGTGCCGATCATTTAGACAGACACGCCTCTATCGCCGAATACGCCGAAGAAAAACGACGGGTGTATCAAGGTGATGGCGTGATGGTGATTAATGCCGATGATGTTTTAGTTGCCGCGATGCGAGAAGAAGGGCGGAAAGTGTTGTCCTTTTCAATTAAAGGCGCGGCAGACTTTTATCTCGCCTACCAAGGTGACACCGAGTATTTAATGTATCAACAATCGCCGCTGATGCCATTAGCGGAATTACCGCTAGAAGGCAGGCACAATGCCGCGAACGCATTAGCCGCATTAGCATTAGGTGTTGCTGTGGGCTTAGATGTGACTGCACTATGCTCAGCATTGAAAGTCTTTAAAGGCTTGGAACACAGAATGCAGCGGGTAGCACAAATCCACGGTATCACTTGGGTTAATGACTCCAAAGCTACCAATATTGGCGCGTGCGTTGCCGCCTTAGAAGGCTACGACCGTAAAGTTATTTTGATTGCAGGGGGGGATGCAAAAGGCGCGGACATGACTGAATTAACGCCTGTGGTGCAAGAAAAAACCAAAGGCGTGGTGTTAATGGGTAAAGATGCACATTTAATAGCACACGCATTGGCAGATTGTGTCCCTGTTCACCGTGCTGACAATATGGTGCAAGCTGTACAAATAGCGGCGAGTCTTGCCAGTGACGGTGACAGTGTATTGCTCTCGCCAGCCTGTGCCAGTCTTGATCAATATAAAAACTATCAAGACAGGGGTAACCAGTTCGCACTAGCGGTACTGGCATTAGTGGTGTGAGTAAACGAATTAGAACATCATTAAAAGTACGTTTTCATTTTGACCTCTTGCTGGTGGTTGCCTGTTCGAGTTTATTGTTGATTGGTTTTGTGATGGTCGCGTCTGCTTCACTGCATTTGGGTGTAAAAGTATCAGGCAATGAATTTTACTATCCAACGCGACAATTAATGCATACGGGTTTTGGCTTAGTGTTAGGGGCTATTATCGCTGCAACGCCGCTACAAGTTTGGGAAAAATGGGGTGTGTGGTTATTTATCGTCGGGCTATTACTCTTGGTTCTTGTGCTAATACCTGGGCTAGGTATTAGAGTAAATGGTAGTGTACGTTGGCTATCAATAGGTGGATTAAGAATACAAGTCTCTGAAGTCATTAAGTTTTTTTCGGTTATTTATATGGCAGGTTATGTGACCCGCCATCAAAAGACCGTACAGCAATCGGCGTTTGGCTTGGTTAATCCGTTAATTTTATTTTCGATGGCGTGTGTATTACTGCTATTAGAGCCAGATTTTGGTTCATCCGTGGTGATTTTAATGATTGCTATGGGTATTATGTTTTTAGCGGGGGCGCGATTATCCCAGTTTATTGTATTATTAGGTTCAGTAGCCGTATTGGTCACATTATTGGTATTGTTTTCACCTTATCGACTCAAGCGCGTCACCAGTTTTATGGATCCGTGGGCAGATCCTTTAGATACAGGCTTTCAGTTGACGCAAGCATTAATTTCCTTTGGACGCGGTGAATGGTTTGGTGTGGGCTTAGGAAGTGGTGTACAAAAATTATTTTATTTGCCCGAAGCGCATACCGATTTTATTTTTTCGGTTATCGCTGAAGAATTAGGCTTATTGGGTGTAGTCACAGTGATTGGTTTATTTGCATTATTGGTATGGCGCACGTTCGCAGTGGGTATCGCCGCCGAACGAATGGGGCAACGATTTTCTGCATTTGTGGCTTATGGATTGGGTATCTGGTTTGGTTTTCAATCATTTGTCAACATGGGTGTTAATATGGGATTGTTACCCACTAAGGGATTGACCTTGCCATTAATGAGTTATGGCGGTGGTAGTATGATGATTATGTGTTGTGCGGTCGCATTATTATTTCGTGTCCACAGTGAAATTGCCGAATTAAATAAGGGAACAGGGATAAGGATTCTTAGATTCAACTAACAAATGCAATTCGTTTTTAGAGATTTAGAAGGGGTCAACTGCTATAGTTTCATCCCCTCTCAATCCGACCAAAGATGGATAAGCGATGAAAACACACAAACAGTTGACCGA
>MBQZ01000047.1 GCA_002134785.1 Crenothrix sp. D3 | reverse complement strand
AGGGCTTGAATGAGAACACCAATGGCTTGATTCGTCAGTATTTCCCCAAAGGCAGCAGTTTTGAGGACATTACCGATGAACAGGTTGAAGCAGTCATGCACCGCCTCAACCACCGCCCTCGAAAAGGATTAAATTACCAAACACCTTATGCGGTGTTTTTTGCACAAGTTGAACGCAAAGCTGCATGAACTCTGGAATTGCATTTATGACTTGAATCCAAGATTTAATATGACTAAACGAATCGTTATTATGGCAGGAGGTACAGGCGGTCATGTATTTCCTGCGTTAGCTGTTGCTCAATTGCTACTAGAAAAAGGTTGGCAAGTCAGCTGGCTAGGTACACAAAAAGGCTTGGAGAGTCGCGTAGTGCCTGAAAACGGTATCGCCATTGATATTATCTCGGTAGCAGGGATACGCGGCAAAGGCGTGTTATCAAAAATTACCGCTGTATTTGGTTTAGTTAAAGCCTGTGGTCAAGCGGCAAGCGTATTGCGCCAACGCAAACCCGATGTGGTATTAGGCATGGGTGGTTTTGTTGCAGGGCCAGGTGGCTTGATGGCAAAGTTATTGGGTATTCCCTTAGTGATACATGAACAAAATCGTGTAGTCGGCACGACTAATCGTTTGCTGGCACGGATTGCTAACCGCGTGTTAGAGGCATTTCCTGATAGCTTTAAAAAATCGACTGGGGCAATCTGCACAGGTAATCCACTGAGAAAACAATTTTTAGATCAGCTTCATGAACGCGAACCCAAAGTAGGACAGAGCGTAAACATCCTGATAATCGGTGGCAGTCAAGGGGCGCAAATATTGAATGAAGTTGTGCCTGAAGCGATTGCTCATTGGCGTACGCAAACAGATGCGCCCGCCGTACAAGTAAAACACCAAACAGGTGCAGTCATGCAGGCGCAGGTGGCAAGCCGTTATCAAGCCTTGGGCATAGAGGCAGAGGCGACCGCATTTATTGACGACATGGTGGCAGCCTATCAATGGGCAGATAGTCTGATTTGTCGCGCTGGAGCTATGACGGTCAGTGAAGTTGCTGCCGTTGGTATTCCTGCTATTTTTGTGCCGTTACCCAGTGCAATTGACGATCATCAGACGGCGAACGCCCACTATTTAACGGATGCCGATGCAGGTCTATTATTGATGCAAAAAGACTTGAACGCAGACACATTAGCTGAGCAACTAACGTTCATGCTGAATAATTTGAATGAAATGAGTAGCGCGGCAACACGGCTTGCTCGTTTGGACGCAACGGAAGTCGTTGCTAATTACTGTATCGCGGAGGCGAAATCATGAATGCGACCCACGTTAAAACGCTAGTACAGACGCTAGGTAATATTGAGCGCATTCACTTTGTCGGTATCGGTGGTACAGGCATGAGCGGTATTGCTGAAGTATTGTCGAATCTTGGTTATACCGTCTCAGGGTCGGATATTAAAGAAAGCACCGTTACCCAACACTTGGCTGATCTAGGCATTACTATTGTTATTGGACACCAACGCGAAAATATCGCTAATGTCGATGTGGTGGTGGCTTCAACTGCTATAGACCGTAGCAATGCAGAAATTGATGAAGCCTACCGCTTGCGTATTCCTGTGATTCCGCGTGCAGAAATGCTAGCTGAACTCATGCGCTTTCGTTTCGGTATTGCGGTTGCTGGCACACACGGTAAAACCACCACCACCAGTTTAACCGCCAGTATTCTTGCCGAAGGCGGACTGGATCCCACCTTTGTGATTGGTGGACGATTAAACAGCGCGGGAACGAATGCCAAACTAGGTTTAGGCAATTATTTGGTTGCCGAAGCCGATGAAAGTGATGCGTCATTTTTATATTTGCAGCCCATGATGGCAATCGTCACTAATATTGACCAAGACCACATGGAAACCTATCAAGGTAGTTTTCAGCGTTTAAAAGATACCTTTATTGAATTTTTACACCACTTGCCGTTCTACGGCTTAGCAGTAATGTGTTTGGATGATGAGGGTGTGCGGGATATTTTGTCAAAAATCTCCAAACCTGTCGTGACTTATGGTGTCCACGAAGATGCCGATGTCCGCGCTATTAATGTTCAACAACAAGGAATGCACACCCATTTTACCGTACTGCGCAAAGGGGATTATCCGCCGTTGCAAGTGACGCTCAATATGCCAGGTTGGCATAATATGTTGAACGCCCTCTCCGCCATTGCAGTTGCCAGTAAGTTATCCGTTGTAGATAGCGCGATTATCAAAAGTCTGGGTGCATTTAAAGGGGTTGGTCGTCGGTTTCAGTTGCAAGGGGATATAGCTATTGGTGCTGGTAAACTCACTTTAGTGGATGATTACGGGCATCATCCGCGTGAGATTGCGGCGACGTTAGAAGCCTTAAAACAAGCATGGCCCGATAGACGCTCTGTCATCGTGTTTCAACCGCACCGTTACACGCGCACCCGTGATTTATTTGAAGACTTCGCTCATGTGTTGTCAGGCGTGGCAGTGCTGATTTTAATGGAAGTCTATTCCGCTGGTGAAGCACCGATTGCAGGCGCGGATGGACGTGCATTAAGCCGTGCTATTCGTTTGCGTGGACACGTTGAGCCGATATTTTTAGAAAATTGGCAAGAATTACCCAGTGTATTAGCGGGGATTGTGAAAGCGGATGATGTGGTGTTGACGATGGGTGCGGGTAATGTCGGACAGATTGCCAGTCAATTACCGCAATCGTTAGCTGAGGCGTTAGCAGGCGAATGAAAGGGCAGTTATTAAATAATGAAAAATTGGCGAAATACACCAGTTGGCGTGTCGGTGGTTGCGCAGATAGGCTGTATATCCCCTTTGATCGCACCGATTTGATTGAATTTGTATCGAGTTTACCTGCGACTGAGCCGCTGTTTTGGATTGGCTTAGGTTCTAACCTACTGATTAGAGATGGCGGCATACGCGGCACGGTGATTAATACCAAAGGACGTTTAAAAGCCATGTACCGTACTGAGGATGGTTTGGTGTATGTCGAAGCAGGTGTGCCTTGCGCTCATGTTGCGCGATTTTGTGCTGAACAAGGCTTGGTGGGTGCAGAATTTTTAGCAGGCATTCCAGGGACAATGGGGGGTGCGCTAAAAATGAATGCTGGGGCATTCGGTGGTGAAACGTGGTCACTGGTCAAGCAAGTGGATATGTTGAATGCACACGGCGAAGTAGTGGTTCGCACGCCACAAGATTTTGTGGTTAGTTATCGCTCCGTACAAGGCGCGGATGGCGAGTGGTTTTTAAGTGCGTTATTACAACTGCCAGAAGGCGATACAGTTGCTAGCCAACAAAAAATTAAAGGCTTATTGGAGAAACGTAATCAATCGCAACCAACTAATCAGCCCAGTTGTGGCTCAGTATTTAAGAATCCAGAGGGTGATTATGCCGCACGCTTGATAGAACAAACAGGTTTAAAAGGTTACTGCATTGGCGGTGCTTGTGTATCGGAAAAACACGCTAATTTTATTGTCAACACAGGCAATGCAACGGCGGCGAATATTGAAGAACTAATTAGTTATGTAAAAACAAAAGTCAACGAACAACACGGCGTGCTGTTATTGACTGAGGTGTGCATGGTAGGTGAGAGTGATGATTGAAAAACCAGAACAATTTGGACGTGTGGCTGTCGTAATGGGCGGCACGGCGGCAGAAAGAGACGTTTCTTTACGCAGTGGCGCGGCCGTTTATCAAGCCTTAAAACAACAAGGTGTTGATGTGGTTGCTGTTGATGTGGTGAATAGCCCCATTGATGCGTTAGCGAATGGTAAATTCGATAGAGTTTTTATCATTATTCATGGGCGTGGCGGCGAAGATGGCGTATTACAAGGTGTGCTAGACGTGTTAGGACTTCCTTACACGGGTAGCGGCGTGCTGGCATCGGCGTTGGCAATGGATAAATTAAGAACTAAATTGTGTTGGCAAGGTTACGGCTTAGTCACACCTAAGTGGTTCTTGTTAAAAACCGACGTTGATATAGATGCTTGTATCGAAAAATTGGGCTTTCCTGTTATTGTTAAACCTGCACAAGAAGGCTCTAGCATTGGCATGAGCAAAGCCAATAGCCGTGAAGAGTTAGCTACCGCATTAAAAATAGCCGCTGATTATCGTTGTGATGTGTATGCAGAAGCGTGGGTAACAGGTAAAGAGTACACTGTAGGCGTATTAAACGGTGTCGCGTTGCCCGTTATTCGCTTGGAAACACCCAATGCTTTTTATGATTATGAAGCTAAATATCAAGCAACGACCACCCAATACCATTGCCCTTGTGGCTTGCCTGAAGAGCAGGAGCAACTGTTGCAGCAATTAGCTGTTACAGCCTGTGAAGTGATTGGAGTCAAGGGTTGGGCAAGAGTGGATGTCTTTATTGATGACGCAGGACAGACGCAATTGATTGAAGTCAATACCGTACCTGGTATGACAGACCACAGTTTAGTGCCAATGGCAGCTAAACAAGCGGGTATAAGTTTTGAAGCGTTGGTGTGGAAAATTTTGGAAACCAGTTTAGGATAAGCAGCATGACGGCTGCAAAGTTTTTGCTGGTGGCTGCATTGTTAGCAGGCGTGACGTGGAAGTATGGGTTAGATGCTATTAATACTCGCTTGGTAACAGCATTTCCTATCAAATATGTAAGAACTGAAGGTATTTTTCAATACCTCCGCAAGGATGAGATACAAACAGCCTTAGAACCGCTGGTAAACACGGGTTTTTTTGATGCAGATATTCAGGTAATCCATGCGGCGGTTTCGACCTTACCTTGGGTCGAGTCAGTCACGGTTAAGCGAGTTTGGCCTGATGTGATTGATATAAAAGTGCACGAAAGAAAACCATTCGTTCGTTGGGGAGAAAAAAGTCTGATTAGTAAGGAAGGTGTGATTTTTACACCCAAGAGCATAGAGCCTTTTGAAGATTTGTTGGTGCTAACAGGCCCTGAGCAACAACAAGTAAAAACGTTGGAAATAATGAAAGGTGTTAAAACCACGTTAGCCGATCAGTCTTTAGAGCTAGCAGAGTTTAGTATCAATAATCGTTGGGCATGGAAAATCAAGTTAGCTAATGGTTTAGACATATTATTAGGACGTAGTGAGCAGTTAAAAAAATTACAGCGGTTTTTAAAAACCTTAATTGTATTACAGCAAGAACAGATTGATGCAATGGAAGTGGTTGATTTAAGGTATCCTAATGGCTATGCGGTGTCGTGGAAAGCAGGAACGCCTGAGTTTGACTGGAAAGCAATTGCAAGTGGCAACCCTCAAAGTACAATAACGAGCACAAAAAGGTAATACAGAGTAGACAACATGGCGAAAAAAACCGAACGTAATTTAATCGTGGGTCTGGATATTGGCACATCAAAAGTCGCGGCTATTGTGGGAGAGCTGTCCAATGAGGGTTCACTTGAAATAATAGGCATAGGCTCTGCGCCTTCGCGCGGACTTAAAAAAGGTGTCGTTGTCAATCTGGAATCGACCGTACAATCTATACAGCGTGCCATTGAAGAAGCCGAGCTCATGGCTGGCTGTCAAATTAAATCCGTGTTTGCGGGTATCGCAGGTTGTCATATTAGAAGTTTTAATTCTCACGGCATTGTGGCAATTAAAGATAAAGAAGTGACCCAATACGACATAGACCGAGTCATCGACTCAGCGCGGGCTGTGGCTATTCCTGCGGATCAAAAAATTTTACATATCCTACCGCAAGAGTTTGTTATCGATCTGCAAGGTGGGATAAAAGAACCGATTGGTATGTCAGGCATCCGCCTAGAAGCTAAAGTTCACATGGTCACAGGCAGTGTGAGTGCTTCGCAGAATATCATAAAATGTATTCACCGTTGCAACCTAGAAGTAGAGGATTTAGTCCTAGAACAACTGGCCTCCTGTAATTCTGTGCTGACGGACGATGAAAAAGAACTAGGCGTGTGCTTAATAGATATTGGTGGGGGGACTACCGATATTGCTATTTATGCAGAGGGTGCGATTAAACACACTGCCGTTATTCCTGTTGCAGGCGATCAAGTCACTAACGATATTGCCGTTGCACTGCGCACGCCAACGATTAGTGCCGAAGAAATTAAGCGTAAATACGCGTGTGCGTTAACACAGCTAGCCGATGTAGATGCGACGATTGAAATACCCAGTATTGGCGACAAAACGCCGCGCAAAATTTCCGCACAAAATTTAGCTGAAATTATAGAGCCACGTTACGAAGAATTACTACTGTTAGTGCAGTCTGAGTTAAGGCGCAGTGGTTTTGAAGATGCGATTGCCGCAGGCATCGTATTGACAGGTGGCAGCTCAAAAGTCATGGGATTAATTGATTTAGCAGAAGATATTTTTCATATACCCGTCAGGATGGGGGGGCCACAAAATATCACAGGATTAACCGAAGTGGTAAAAAATCCTATTCACTCCACAGGCGTTGGCTTGTTAATATACGGAAAAGAGCATCAGAACCTAGGTAGCAGTATTGAAGTTGACGGTTCTGGATGGTTTGAAAAAATAAAGAATTGGTTTAATGGTAACTTTTAAAATGATTTTGGCAGTGTACAGTTTAGGGGCAGTGAAATGAAATATGAATTAGTAGATACATACAGCGAGACTGCCGTCATCAAAGTTATTGGTGTAGGCGGTGGTGGTGGTAATGCAGTTAATCACATGATTGATAGTGATGTTGATGGAGTGGAGTTTATTTGTGCAAATACTGATGCACAGGCATTACGGAGATTGAATATAGGCACAATCATCCAATTGGGTGTCGAACTCACCAAAGGCTTGGGTGCAGGAACTAACCCCGAAATTGGACGATTAGCCGCCGAAGAAAATAAAGACCGTATCAAAGAAGTGTTACAGGGCTCGGACATGGTATTTTTGACCGCAGGTATGGGCGGTGGCACAGGAACTGGTGCAATTCCCGTTATTGCAGCTATGGCTAAAGAAATGGGAATATTAACAGTCGCAGTGGTGACTAAACCATTTCTGTTTGAAGGTAAAAAGAAACAGACAGTCGCAGAGCGAGGCATCATAGAACTTGAAAAATATGTTGATTCGATTATCACCATACCGAATCAAAAATTGCTACCTGTACTAGGCAATAACGTCTCTTTAGCCGATGCTTTTAAAGCCGCTAACGATGTTTTGTTAGATGCAGTACAAGGTATCACCGAACTCATCGTTCACCCAGGTACTATTAACGTTGACTTTGCCGATGTTAGAACTGTCATGTCAGGGATGGGAGCCGCAATCATGGGAACAGGCACAGCGTCAGGTGAAAATCGGGCGCGTGAAGCCGCCGAGAAAGCCATCGCTTGCCCGCTATTAGAAGACATTAACTTGCAAGGTGCGCGAGGGATTTTAGTCAGCATTTCTGGTGCTAACATAAGCATGGCGGAGTTTAGTGAAGTGGGTAATATCGTCCATGAATTCGCCTCTGAAGATGCTATTATCAAAATTGGTACTGCGATAGACTCATCGGATTCAAATGATGAAATTAAAGTAACCGTTGTCGCAACAGGTATGGGTTTACCCTCTGTTGCCGTAAAAGCAGCGACTAAACCAATGAAGCAGTCAAGCACAGGGGCAATCAACTATGATGAATTTGATAAACCTACTTCAACGCGTCAAAGTAGACAAGAAAATAGAGAAGCGCGTACTTTGAATCAATCAAAAGATTTAGATTATCTAGCAGATTTAGATATTCCCGCATTTTTAAGACGACAGGCTGATTAGTATTTATCCCAAAAAAAGCCCGACAAAGTCGGGCTTTTTTTAGATAATCTATGATAATTCCAAAACTGTAAAGCATCATTTTCAGTTTTTCAAAGCCTAATTGGTGTTGTCATGAATCTAGTAATTTAGGTATTAACTGCGCTAGTTTACTGCTGGGTTTTCTCTATGGTTTCTCTTTGTTGTGCAGCGGAATCCAGAAGGACTTGATTGATTTGCTTGGCATCTTCTAGTGTCTTTTTTCCACTTTCTATACGTCCAGTTTGGATTTTTATAATACCAGACTCTTCAGCTTTAAGCGGTTCTGGCTGAGGCTTTTCTTTACTACAAGCACTGCTTGTCACTAGCACCAGTATAGTGATTAGCGGATTAATTAATTTCATGTATTGCTCTCTTAGGATAATAGATTAGTTTCAGATGCTTTATCAAAATCTACTCCAACACTGACAATAAAACTGGTCGCTTCTTCAATGTTCATTGCCGATTTTACAATTTTTGATTTATCTACAATCACCGTAAAACCAGATGTTGGGTTAGGGGACGTAGGAATAAATAAAATATATTTATCATCGTATCGATTAGTCACATAAGCAGGCACCCAAACCCCCTCTTTTGGGTATTCAAGGTAAACCACCTCTTTAGCAATCGCTTCATCGTGTGACAAAAACATATTAACAACTTTTTTTAATACGCGGTAAATGGTGTTTAATAGGGGGATCTTATCGATGATAAAGTCAAACATTTTAATAATCCACGACCCACCTTTTTGAGCTATGGTGTTGCCTATCGAGACTAACAGCATAAAACTAATGATGAAAACAATGGCGGTGTATAGATAATTATCTTCAGCAAAAACGTACACAATCTGAAATAAATCAGATACCAAGCTTTTGACAAAAATGATAATCTGTAACACGATGACAATGGGAATAATTGCAAAAACCCCAATTAGAAAATAATTTAATAGCTTTTTAATTAATTCATTCATGCTGTTCTCCTCTATATTATGTTACCCCATCAATTTACAATGATGGGTGTTATATTGTTATTATTAAGTGCTGTAGTCGCGTTGGAATTGTGCAGTTTACCGTGACTTAAGTCCACAAAATTCAACTGCGTTACCTTGTTTATTATCACAAACATCACTATACCACTATGGGCAAAGTGCAAACACGCGGGGTTTTATCTGTCACTAATGGCTTAGACAGGATATAATCGCGCACTTTTTCAATCATTTACTAAAATTCACACTGGAAAGAAAGCATGTTGGGTAAACTGGTTAAGTTGGTGGTAGGAAGCCGTAACGATAGGCTTATCAAAAAGAAAATGAAGCAGGTCAAACAGGTCAATGCCTTAGCTTTTGAATACGAAAAACTATCTGATGCGCAATTAGCTGCAAAAACTCAGGAGTTTCGTGAGCGCTTGGCACAAGGCGAAACTCTGGATGACTTAATTCCCGATGCGTTTGCAGCTGTGAGAGAAGCGTCTACGCGGGTTTTTGGTATGCGTCATTTTGATGTTCAGTTGATTGGCGGCATGATTTTAAATGACGGCAAAATTGCTGAAATGAAAACGGGCGAGGGTAAGACCTTGATGGCAACCTTAGCCGCCTATTTAAATGCGTTGCCTGAACGTGGTGTTCATGTTGTTACGGTCAACGATTATTTAGCTAGGCGTGACGCTGAATGGATGGGCAAATTGTATGCTTTTTTAGGCATGAGTACAGGTGTCATTCTTAGTCAAATGGATAAAAGCGAACGCCGTAGAGCTTACGCTGCCGATATTACTTACGGCACCAATAATGAATTTGGTTTTGATTATTTGCGTGACAACATGGAATACACGCTGGCGCAAAAAGTCCAACGTGATTTAAGTTTTGCTATCGTCGATGAAGTCGATTCTATTTTGATTGACGAAGCACGCACGCCGCTTATTATTTCTGGCCCGACAGAAGAAAGTACCGAAGTCTATATCAAAGCCAACGCTATTATTCCTTTTTTGAAGAAACAAGAAAAAGAAGATGATAAAGAAGGCAATACAGTTGGTGAAATCGGCGATTACACCGTTGATGAAAAAACCCGTCAGGCGCATTTAACTGAATCAGGTCATGAGCGTGTTGAACATTTAATGGTTGAACATGGCTTAATGGCAGAAGGCAGTAGCTTATATGGCGCAGCAAACATTCGTTTGATGCACTATTTGAATGCCTCATTACGCGCTCATGTGTTATTTAAAAGAGACGTTGATTATATCGTTGCCGATAATGAAGTCGTTATCGTTGATGAATTTACAGGGCGTATCATGCCTGGTCGTCGCTGGTCTGAGGGTTTGCATCAAGCCATTGAAGCCAAAGAAGGCGTGACCATTAACAATGAAAATCAAACCTTAGCATCTATTACTTTCCAAAACTATTTCCGTTTATACGAAAAATTGTCAGGCATGACAGGTACAGCTGATACGGAAGCATTTGAGTTAAACAGTATTTATGGTTTGGAAGTTGTCATTATTCCGACTCATCGCGATATGATTCGTAGAGACTTAGGGGATGTGATTTTTCTCACTACCGATGAAAAATATCTGGCAGTCGCAGAAGACATTAAAGACTGTGCAACACGCGGTCAACCTGTATTAGTCGGTACAACCTCTATTGAAAATTCTGAGCGACTGTCTGCGTTGTTACACACGCAGGGTGTTAAACATGAAGTGCTTAATGCTAAACAACATGAGCGCGAAGCCCATATTATTGAACAAGCAGGCACATTGGGCGCAGTAACGATTGCGACTAATATGGCAGGTCGCGGTACGGATATTGTATTGGGCGGTAATTTAGATGCGGAATTAAAAGCCCTAGGCGGAGAAGCCAGTGAGGAAGATAAAGCGCGGGTGCGCGGTGCGTGGTTAGATAGACATAATCAAGTATTAGCGAGTGGCGGTTTACACGTTATCGGTTCAGAGCGTCATGAATCACGCCGTATTGACAATCAATTACGCGGGCGTTCTGGTCGTCAAGGCGATCCTGGTTCAACACGCTTTTATTTGTCATTACAAGATGACTTAATGCGCATTTTTGCGTCTGAGCGCGTTGCAGGCTTAATGCAGAAACTTGGCATGGGCAATGGTGAAGCCATTGAACATCCGTGGGTCACGCGTTCTATTGAAAATGCCCAGCGCAAAGTCGAAGCGCGTAACTTTGATGTGCGTAAAGAAATTCTAGCGTATGACGATGTTGCCAATGACCAACGTAAAGTGATTTACGCACAGCGTAATGAATTGATGGCGGCAGAGGAAATTTCTGACATTATCAGTGCTATCCGCGCCGATGTAGTCAATAACGTCATTACGCAATACATTCCTGCTAAAACAATGGTCGAACAGTGGGATGTTAGCGGTTTAGAAGAACATTTGTTGCATGAATTTAGTGTTGAAATTCCAGTGCAGAAAATGCTGGATGACAACCACAATCTCACCGAAGAGGCATTACGTCATCGCATTATTGAACTTCTTGAACAAAATCACCGTGAAAAAGAAGAGCAAATTGACGGCGGAAAATCGGTATTACAACATTTTGAAAAATCAGTAATGATGCAAGTGTTGGACAACAGCTGGAAAGAGCATTTATTGGCAATGGATTATTTGCGACAGGGTATTTATTTACGCGGCTACGCGCAAAAAGACCCCAAGCAAGAATACAAACGTGAAGCCTTTGAAATGTTTACTGCGTTGTTAGAAGACATTAAATACGAAGTCATCGGTATTTTATTTAAAGTGAAGATCAATCAAGAAGAAGAAGTGCTGGAGCTGGATGAGCAACAACAAATCCCCAAAGAAATGTACTTCGATCACGCACCCGCACCGACGCTAGATGCTTATGAGCAGTCATTACTTGAGGCTGAGCATGATGAAGAACAAGAAGATGAATCAGAGCAACCCTTTGTTCGTGAAGGACATAAAATAGGGCGTAACGATCCTTGCCCTTGTGGTTCAGGCAAAAAATATAAACAATGCCACGGTAAGTTAAGCCACGAAGAGTAACCAAAAAAGGGAGCGTAAAGCTCCCTTTTTGCACCTTATAAAAAACATTATTGGGCGTTAAATGAAATCCAGAATGATCTTAAACTCCGTTTTAACAACCAGAAAACCATTCAATCCATGTTGATTTAGACAGGTAACCTAATGAATAACATCGAAAAACGAAATGAACCGCGAATTAATATACAGTGCGAAATTTTTTGTAAATTACAAGGTTCTAATAAATTATATGAAGCTCTTTGTTTAACTCTCAGTAGTACAGGCGTTTCTCTTGTTTGTCAGTATCCTTTTGAGGTTGATTCTGTTGTAGAGGTCAGTATTATTCAGGAAACAGCTATGCCTATGCTGGATTTTCTTATTACAGTTGCCAGATGTCAAGCTCTTGAAGATGGCGGTTTTGACATCGGAGCAATTATGCGATTGCCTGAAGAATCAGATTGATGTATCAGGTTTTTTGAATAGAGATAAAGGGAATTAAGATTTTAAGAGTATCGTAGAGACGTTGTAATGCAACGCTCTACGATGACACAAATCACTCGGTTCTCAGACTACTTTTGATTTCATCAAGAAGCTGCTAAACCTGCAATGTTATAACCGCAATCCACATAAGTAATCTCACCCGTAATACCCGAAGCCAAATCAGAACACATAAACGCTGCTGCGTTACCAACTTCTTCAATAGTGATATTTCTCTTTAACGGTGAGGTATCAGCCGCTTTATTAAGCATCGCTTTAAAATCATTAATACCCGAAGCCGCCAACGTTCTAATTGGCCCTGCGGAAATTGCATTCACTCGCGTGCCTTCTGCACCTAATGCCACTGCCATATAACGCACGTTAGCTTCTAAACTGGCTTTTGCAACCCCCATCACATTGTAATTAGGAATTGCCCGTTCCGCGCCCAAATAAGTTAGTGTTAATAATGAACCGTTGCGACCTTGCATCATGGCGCGTCCTGCTTTTGCCAATGCAGTAAAGCTGTACGAACTGACATCATGAGCAATGTTGAAATTTTCGCGCGTGGTGACATCGACATAATCACCATTGAGTGCGTCACGCGGTGCGAATGCAACAGAATGCACGATACAATCCAAACCATCCCAGTGTTCGCCCAGTTTGGCAAATACATTGTCGATATGTTCATCAATACTGACATCACATTCGATGATAATGTTAGAACCACATTGTGCTGCCATGTCTTCCACACGACTTTGTAGCTTTTCATTTTGAAAAGTGAACGCTAATTCCGCGCCTTCACGGTGCATCGCTTGTGCAATTCCCCATGCAATAGACCGATTACTGGCTAATCCGACAATTAATACGCGTTTGCCCTGCATAAAACCCATGATAATTCCTCGTTTTTTGTTATTAAAATAAGACTTCCAGTATCTATGAGCTGATTATTGATGTCCAGTTTTTTGTCTAAAGATGTTTGCGATTGAAATCGCGGTTTTTAATACTATTGGGTTGTGCGAATAAATTCGCACCCTCATTTTTTTATGTTATTTTGACCGACTATCTCACTAAAACTATACGCCATGCTCAGTAGCCTAGTTCGTTTTTCCATTCGTTTTTACGGTATCGTTATCGCCTTAGCGGTGCTGATTTTATTAGTAGGCGGTTATCGTTTTGCTACCGCTGGCTTGGATATTTTTCCTGAATTTTCGCCCAAACAAGTCATTATTCAAACGGAATCGGCGGGGCTTGCAGCGGAGCAAGTTGAAGTATTAGTGACGCAACAAATTGAAACCGCGATTAGTGGTTTAGTCGGCTTAGAAAATGTGCGTTCTGAATCAATACAGGGCTTGTCTATCGTCACCGCAACGTTTACTGAACACAGTGATATTTATACCAATCGGCAACTGATTAGTGAACGTTTAGCTAGTTTGACCACGCAATTACCGCAAGGCATTACGCCGATTGCTATTCCGTTATCGTCTTCGTCAGCAACGGTATTAACGATTGGTTTAACGTCAGAAAGCGTCGATTTAATGGCGTTGCGTAGTTTGGTTGATTGGACGCTAGTACCGCGTTTATTAGCGGTGACGGGGGTTGCAGATGTCAATGTCTTTGGTGGTGAAATTAAGCAGTTACAAATTCAAGTGAATCCTGTGCAGTTGCAACGCTTTAATCTGTCGTTGGATGATGTGATTCAAACGGCATCGCAAGCAGGGTCGATTCAAGGTAGCGGCTTTATTGAAAATAAAAATCAACGGTTTACGCTACAAGTGACAGGGCAAGCACAAACGCCTGAACAATTTGCCAAAATCGCGTTACTCAATCAGCCAGCGAATCAGCCGCCGATTACACTCGGTGAAGTGACGCGTATTGAGTACGCGCCAGAACCGTCGATAGGGGCGGCGCAAGTGATGGGCAAGCAAGGCATTGTGATGATGGTAATTGGTCAATACGATGCGAATACGCTGTCAGTTTCTCGGCGGGTTGAGCAAATGCTAGCAGAATTTGAGCCGCTATTTAAAAAACAACAGATTGATTTTTATAGCCATTTATTTCGTCCCGCTGATTATATTGAAAAATCACTGAGCAATTTATCAGGGCATTTATTGATAGGCGGCTTGTTTGTGCTGATTGTGTTGTATGCGTTTTTGTTCAATGCGCGTACCGCCTTTATTTCCGCACTGGCAATTCCCGTGTCGTTAATCGGTGCAATACTGGTGTTGTTAGCCTGTGGTATTAATCTCAATATTATGGTGTTGGGCGGTTTGGCAATTGCCTTGGGCGAAGTGGTGGATGATGCCATTATTGATACGGAAAATATTTTCCGCCGTTTACGCGAAAATCGTTTATTGCCAGATCCGCAGCCTGTGGCTACTGTGGTTTACACCGCGTCGATGGAAGTGCGTAGCTCGGTCGTGTATGCCAGCTTTATTGTTGCGTTGGCGTTTGTGCCATTATTGACCTTGAGTGGTGTGGTCGGGCGGTTATTTGCGCCGCTGGGTTATGCGTATATTGTCGCTATTTTAGTATCGTTACTGGTCGCGCTGACGCTAACCCCCGCGTTGTGTTATGTGTTGTTGGGCGATAGGACTGCCAGTCCTTTAAAGGACTGGCAGTCCTACTCTGATGATCCACCGCTGATTAAGTTGCTTAAACCGCGCTATGAAAAATACTTACGCGGCGTGGCGCATTATTTTAACGGCGTGATAATCGCCTGCGTGTTGTTGTGTGTAGCGGCGGTAATGGCTTTTCTGCATTTTGACAGTAAGCTGTTACCCGAACTGCGCGAAGGGCATTATATTGTTCACACATCAAGTATTTCAGGGACATCGTTACAGGAGTCGATAAGAATCGGCACGCAATTAACGGAACAATTTAGGCATATTAACGGCGTGCAGTCAGTGTCGCAATGGGCAGGACGTGCAGAACGTGGCGCGGATACTTATGGCAGTCATTACAGCGAATATGAAATTCGTTTAAATCCATCGTCAGGTGCAGAGCAACAACACATTCTTGAACAACTACGCGCTATTCTCAGTGACTTTACGGGTATTGTCTACGAAGCCAATACCTTTTTAACAGAACGCATTGATGAAACTATTTCGGGTTATACCTCGCCTGTGGTGGTGAATATTTACGGCAATGATCTCAACGCACTCGATCATAAAGCCGAGGCAGTCGCGGCGATTATGGGCGGTTTGCAAGGCGCGACCGATGTGCAGTTGCGCTCACCCCCTGCGACTCCGTTATTACAAATTCAGTTAAATCTCGACCAACTGACTTCAACAGGTGTTAATACTGAACAAGTCATGGATAGCTTGCAGACCGCTTATGAAACGCGTGCGGTGGGTAAAGCGATTCAAGGCAATAAAATTGTGAATGTCGCGGTGGCGTTATCGCCTGAATTAAGACAACAAACTGACTCTATCGCGCAATTACCACTTAGAGCGCGAGACGGTAGCTTGATACGTTTGGAACAAGTCGCGGAAATTAAACATACCGCTAGCCGTTACAATATTCTGCATCAAAATTCACAGCGGCGGCAAACAGTGACCTGTAATGTGCTAGACCGTGATTTAGATGAATTTATGGCGGAATTGAAAAACCGCGTTTTAACCGATATTGCCTTTACTGCTGATAGTTATCCAGACTTCACGGGCGCGGCGATTGAACAAGCCGAAGCACGCCGCGATTTAATTGGTTATTCGTTATTAGCAGGGGCAGGGGTGTTAATGCTGATTTATATTGCTATTGGTAGTTTGCGTCATGCGTTATTGACGTTGGTTAATTTGCCGTTTGCCTTGTGTGGCGGTGTGGCGGCGGTGATGTTGACGGACGCAACGTTATCAGTGGGTTCAGTGGTCGGTTTTGTGACATTATTTGGTATTACCGTGCGTAATAGCATTATGTTGTTATCGCATTATCAGCATTTAGTTGAAGAACAAGGTAAAAGCTGGAATGTAGACACGGTGATATTGGGCGCAAGTGAACGCTTGCCGTCTATTTTAATGACTGCGTTAGTGACGGCATTAGCAATGTTTCCTATCGCTTTTAATAGTGATAATGCAGGGCGTGAAATTATGGGGCCGATGGCGGCAATTATTATTGGCGGCTTAGCGTCTTCAACGCTGTTGAATTTATCATTATTGCCGATTGTGTTATTGCGTTATGGAAACTTTAAGCGGTAGGGTGTACGCAGTTATTTCGGTACGCGTTGCTGTTCAGCTAGCGTTCAGTTAATGGCCTGTACCCTCATATTTGTATCATTCCCGCTATGCTTTATTGGCATTTGATACTCAATAAAAAATAAGCGGTTATTTATTTTCTTCTTTCTCAAAAGCAGATACCGCGTTATTCAATAATGGGGCGTAAAATATGCTCGTTATTTATAACTCTGACGCAAAAACTAGCCTGCTTATGTTAAGTAAATTGCTTTTACAGTTTTTCACACTGCTAATCTGCTTGCTTGCGGTGATACCGCTACGCGCAGAAACCATAGATTTACAACTCCGCTGGCATCATCAATTTCAATTTGCGGGCTACTACGCCGCTGTGCAACAAGGTTATTATAAAGACGCAGGGCTAGATGTGGTGATTCACGAAGGTGCGCCTGACAAAATAGCCATTAACGAAGTATTAAAGGGTCATGCACAATACGGTGTTGCTAATAGCGAGTTGATATTAAACCGCTTAAAAGGTGACCCATTGGTGTTATTAGCGGCTATTTTTCAGCATTCGCCTTCGGTGTTATTAGCGCGTAAAGATGCGGGTATTTTTTCACCCAGCGACCTTATCGGCAAAAAAATCATGATGTTAGCTACTGATGTTGATGCCGATTTTGTGGCAATGTTCAGTAATGAACACCTTGATATAAAAAAAATGAATGTTGTTTCTAGTAGTTTGGATATTCAAGATTTAGCCACAGGTAAAGTCGATGCGTTCAATGGCTATATCAGCAACGAACCATTTTTCTTAAAACAACAAGGCGTTGAATTTACGGTACTTAATCCGCGCAATTATGGCGTGGATTTTTATAGCGATATGCTATTTACCAGCGAAAATGAGTTAAAAGAGCATCCACGGCGTGTAAAAGCCTTTTTGAATGCCAGTCTGCAAGGTTGGCAGTATGCAATGGCACATCCGCAGGAAATTATTACCTTATTGCAAACTCAATATCAGTCGTCTAAATCCAAGGAACATCTGGAATTTGAAGCTGAAGCCATGCGTTCATTGATATAGCTAAAGCAGTATAATTTGATTATTTTAAATTAGATGACATATTCAGCCGATTTCCGCCAAAAAGTATTGGCGATTAAAGAACAAGAAGGGTTAACACAAGCGGAAGCGGCAGAGCGTTTTGG
>MBQZ01000046.1 GCA_002134785.1 Crenothrix sp. D3 | reverse complement strand
CAAAACGCTCTGCCGCTTCCGCTTGTGTTAACCCTTCTTGTTCTTTAATCGCCAATACTTTTTGGCGGAAATCGGCTGAATATGTCATCTAATTTAAAATAATCAAATTATACTGCTTTAGCTATACCGAATAGTCATTCAATAGTGAATAACTGCTGGCTTAATGTATCTAGGCTTCCTATTAATGTCCAGAGTAAATACCATTATTTAACCGAAAATGTACGATATGGGTGTTATATTTTTTCTCTTAACTATTAACGTTCGCTTACGGCAGATAAATATTAATACCTGAAGTTCGGTTGTTAAGGAGAGTTTGCTTAGAAAAAATGACAAACTCATTAGAGATATTACCAAATAAGTAACTTATTGATTTCAAAGAATTTATAACACATTGATTTTTATTGCATCTATTTGACTTATAAAGATAAAGCCTTTTTTTCAATTTTTATTTGGCAACATCTCTATTGTTTATGCTACTTTTAAAAGTTACTTGTCATCAAATAAATGGTTACAATCTGATTGCTTGATTATGGGTGCAGAAAAGGGAGGATGTTTAAAACTAAAGAAGAAATTAACGTAATTTTATTAAGGGATGGGGATGCTTTGCCATCATTTTAATACTTAATTTCAGCGTGTTATTGATGATTTGAACGCGCTATAATGCGGCGAAATAATAACTATAATAACCACCAAGGAGTAAATCAATGAGAGAGATTTTCCAGAGAATCGTTAATAATATGCTGGGGCAGTATGTCACAGTATTATTGGTGTTAGGTGCGGTAAGCACGATAACTTACCTTGTTCTTATTACCGATATTAAAAATCAGGAAGGTAATGCCAGACTGGTTAAAATGAGTTCCGAACAAAGTCTTATGGTGTCGGACATCAATATTTCCTTGACACAAAAAGCCTACGTCACCGATGCAGCGGCATTACATAAACTCAATGCCAAAATTCTTTCAACTGTTCTGAAATTAACACAAGATCACAATGCGTTAAAATCAGGTGATCGTTTCGTTAAAGAAAAAGAACGACTAGTTCATGTATCGGGCTATTTATCGCCAGAATTGAAAACCCTGTATTTTGATGGTTCACGATCACTCGATAATTTAATGCGGTCTTATCTCGCTGCCGCCCGCGATCTCCAACGTATTAATCCACTGACGTTAGATAATGCCGAATTAGACAATTTATTGTTCACAATATCACCACGGTTGCTAGAAGGGCTGGACAGAGCCAGTTCATTACAGCAACGACAAAGTGAATATATGCTGGGTAGCACAGCGAATACTCAAACGCTTACCTTTATTATCTCAATCATCTCCTTGTTGTTAGTGGGCATGATATTACTGCAACCTTTAGTGGCACGATTAAAAGACAATGCCTTGAAAATGAAGCAAGAGAAAGCCTTTGCTGATAACGTTATTAACACCACCCAAGCGTTAATTATTGGTGTTGACCAACAGGGTAAGGTGGTGCTTTTTAATCATTATGCGGAAGAAAATAGCGGTTGGTCGGAAGAAGAAATCAGAGGGAAAAATTTCTTCGAACAGTTTATTCCTGAAAATAACCAAGAAAAATTATTAGCGTTATTTATCGATATGATGTCAGGGGCAGTTGAATATGCGGATGATATTGAAACGCAAATGATGGTTAGCACGAGCGATTTACTTAATATCATCTGGAGTCCGACGGTTATTAAGGAAGGAAAATCAGCAAAACCTATCATGTTTTTAGCGACAGGCTTGGATATTACCGAACGCAAAGAAGCGGAACAAAAAGTTAAAAAAGCCACCGATGAATTAGCGCAATTAACCAGTCGTCTACAAGGCGAGGTCAATTTAGCGGCGACTTTGCAACGCTCTATTCTGCCACCACCACGCATTGATTTACCGGGTGTTCAAGGTAAGGCTAGTCTATTAACCTCCAGTGAGGTAGGGGGTGATTATTATGATTATTATAAAGTCGCAGGTCATCACAGCGTTTTGTTAATTGGTGATGTCAGTGGTCATGGCGTGGCAGCAGGTACAATGGTGAGCGCGGCAAAAGCGGGTGTTTATCCGTTGATTCATGAAGGTATCACGTCACCTATCGAAATTCTTAATTCACTTAATACCACTATGCTGGCGACTGCACAACAATCGTTGTTAATGACGATGGCGTGTTTAAGTTTGGATGCACGGTCAGGTAAAATGATTTTTGCTAATGCGGGTCATGTACTACCCTATTTATTACGCCATAAAGCCGAGCAGTGGGAAATGTTAGAAGCCTCTGGTTTACCTTTAGGTAAAAGTATTGATTCCGATTACTCAGCAACGGCTATTGAATTAACCCTTGAAGTCGGTGATCGGTTATTTTTATACACCGATGGTCTGGCTGAAGAAGAATCGCCTTCAGGTGAAGCGTTTGGCTATGATAGGCTGGAAGCACTACTCAATGCCAATATTGATGCCGAGCCTGACACATTACATGACATTATGATGGAGGCATTACGCATTCATTGTCGCGGTACGGCTTACACTGATGACGTGACTATTGTCGTTGTCACCCACAGTGATCGTGTTAGCCAAGCGGCTGTTACTAATGAAGTGAGTGATATTATTCGTATCTCGGAAAATTTTTATCGTCAAGGTGAGCATCCCATTCCGCGTATCTCTAAAGAATATGTGGTGTTTATCGCAGAACGTGGCTATGCCGATTTATTGACTCGTTTTAGTCAAGACGGTATTTGTCGTATCTTGCCCAGACACAATGATTTTTGTAAAAAATTGGGCTGGGAACATTTACTTAATCAACATCATGAAACCCCAAATGATGACTTATATGTTCTCTTTCCAGAAATGCCAGAGTATCGCCAATTTCAATTGACCCATACTGAAGATAAAGCGTTCATCATGGAAGAAATTCAATCATGGTTGCGAGATCAACCCAATTTACCGAGCGATCATATTGAAGCGTTAATGATTATTCTCGATGAAATGACCGAAAATAGTTTATATGCTGCACCTCGAGATGGTAAAGGTGTCGCTTATTACGTTAAAGGGGAATCGCGTGAATTATCCGAGCATGAAGAAGTGCGTATCGACATTGCCGTCACTAAAGATATGTTAGGCTTGATGATTACTGACAACTGGGGAACGCTCATGCCCAGTGTGTTCCTGAAAAATATTTCACGCGCAATGGATGAAGGCGTTGAAGCGGGTATAGGTGGTGCGGGTTTATATATGATGTGGCGATTGTCGGACTACTTACAAATTCGTGTTCATCCACAACACCGCACTCAAGTCACCACTTTATGGGACATCAACGGCGTTATTGATATGAATGTGGATTCAGGTGTTCAATTTATTTATCACAGCGAGTATGAAGCTGCTTATCAGAACAGAGTATAACCAATGACTATGACAACTACGTTTACTATTCAACCCATCACTGGCAAAGACTATCATTACGACTTCATAGGTTCAATTGATGCCAGTTCCGCTGCTGTATTGGATACGTTATCTAACATACCCGCTGAATCCCACGTTTTGTTAGACTTCAGTAGAGTTGAGCGCGTTAACTCAATGGGTTTATCATTATTATTAAAATTATTTGAACAATGGGAAGGCAACCGTATTCGCGTAGAAGTACAGCACCTAAACCGCATGGTGAATATGCTGTTTAAAATTACTGGCTTAGGTCGTTTTGTGCTAACTGATGGGCAAACAAGCGATGCTGCATCGGGTACATCAGTCGTTAATCCAGAACCACCGCGCCACAGCGAACACGATGCAAGCCAAACAGCCGCTAAAATTGCCAGTGATAAGTTGAATTTTGTTGCCAGCTTACAATCTGGACAACAACTCACGGGTTGGTATTTATTAAATACCTATTTACAACGTCGCCTAACCCGCGCCATTCATTTTGATCAATCGCTTGACACACCTGATCCCAGCACCACCGATTTGTTATTTGCCAAACCCTTTGAAGCGTGTTTAATGATTAAACAACACGGCTTTGTTCCGTTAATGCGCCCTATTGCTGAAGTGGATGAAGTGGTGATTCTTACGCGGGCAGATGATAATCGCAGTTTAAGCGATTACGAAGGCGTAACCGTCGGCACGGCAACTGAAGACAGCTTTGTTTATTTATTAGGGCGTTTTTTATGTGATGAAAGTGGCATAGACTCATCAAAATTTACCTTTGATTTTTCGGGTAATGAAATCAAAGCATTGCAATCGCTGATTCGTAAGAAATGTGATTTATTATTTATGCTGAAAAAAACCTACGAAGGTTTATCCTCATTCAGTCATAGCAACGTGCGCAAATTAGATGAAAGCGTCACTGATTTTGCCTGTCATTTATTTTGTGTTGCGCCGCATTTAAAAGACGAAAGTCAGGCACTTGTTGATGTGTTAATGGCGATGGAAAATGATGAAAATGGTAAAGAAATTTTAAAAGACATTCAAATCCAAGGCTGGACTAAATCAGAAGCAGGCGAATTAAAAATGCTACAAATGGTTTATGATCGCTACGTCAAATAACTAATCAGTAAGGGCAACCCCTCGTGGTTGCCCTTGCCTTTACAGTTACATCGTCTTACTCTCTTCAATCACTGGAATTTTACCGATTTTTTGTTGCCATATTTTGGGCGCAATTAAATGTATAGATGCGCCTTTCGTATCCACAGCCACCGTGACAGGCATATCTTCAATAACAAATTCGTGTATCGCTTCCATACCCAAATCAGCAAAGGCAATAATGCGTGATTTTTTAATGGCTTTAGATACTAAATACGCCGCACCACCCACTGCCATTAAATAAATCGCTTGGTGTTTTTGAATCGCAGCAATCGCTTCCGCGCCACGTTCTGATTTGCCAATCATGCCGATTAAGCCCGTTTTAGCGAGCATGGTTTCAGTGAATTTATCCATGCGCGTGGCAGTTGTCGGGCCCGCAGGGCCAACCACTTCATCACGCACCGCATCAACAGGGCCAACGTAATAAATAAATTTGTTGGTGAAATCCACAGGCAAAGGTTCACCGCGTTCGATTAAATCACACAGGCGTTTGTGTGCAGCATCTCGTCCTGTGAGCATAGTGCCGCTCAGCAATAAGGTTTCACCGAGTTTCCACGTTGCCATCTCTGCTTTGGTCACCGTATCGAGATTAACACGCCGTGCCGTTGCGCCTGCAGCCCACGTTATTTTCGGCCAGTCTTCTAAACGCGGAGGGGTAAATTCTGCCGCGCCTGAACCATCAAGCGTAAAATGCGTATGACGAGTCGCCGCACAATTAGGAATAATCGCTACAGGTTTATTCGCCGCATGAGTCGGGTAGTCTTTGATTTTGATGTCCAGCACGGTAGTGAGACCGCCTAGCCCTTGTGCGCCTATGCCTAGCGCGTTCACTTTTTCGTATAGCTCAAGGCGCAGTTCTTCTAGGGCGTTATTCGCGCCTCTGGCAATCAATTCTTGTATATCAATGGACTCCATACAGGCTTGTTTCGCCAGTAACATCGCTTTTTCTGCCGTGCCACCGATACCTATCCCTAAAATTCCAGGAGGACACCAACCTGCACCCATAGTGGGAACGGTTTTTAACACCCAATCGATAATACTATCCGATGGATTGAGCATGACGAATTTCGATTTAGCTTCTGAGCCACCGCCTTTTGCCGCGATTTCAACTTCTACGGTGTCGCCCAGCACTAATTCAGTGTGAACAATAGCGGGCGTGTTGTCGCCTGTGTTGATGCGTTTACCTGCGGGGTCTGATAATACTGAGGCCCGAAGAATATTATCAGGATGACTGTAAGCACGCCTAACACCTTCGTTAACCATATCGGTGACACTCAGTAGAGAGAAACGTGATGTGCGCGTCTCTACAAATTGGACATTCATACCAATTTTTAAAAACAAAACCACGATACCCGTGTCTTGGCAAATCGGTCTATGCCCTTCGGCACATAAGCGTGAGTTAATCAGAATTTGCGCAATAGCATCTTTTGCGGCAGGGCTTTGTTCTCTTTCATAAGCTGTATTAAGTGCTTGAATAAAATCTAGCGGGTGGTAGTAAGATATGTATTGTAGGGCATCGGCGATGCTTTGAATGAAGTCTTCTTGGTGTATGAGGGTCATGATGTTTCTCAATCGTAGTTTCTTAGCCCCTGTGGAGTATAGCGGAACACGGGGAACAGTGGTATTGTCACGAAAAGCCCCAGCATCACGCAAGCTTCATACAGGCTTGCTTTTTAAAATGATTAATGAGGTTACGCAAGCGTTCAGAAGAATCAATGGCTGTAGCGAATTCAGAAAATTGTAACTCATTGATTTTAAAAAATGGGTGCGTAACATCAGGTGATTACTCTACCGTAACCGATTTTGCCAAGTTTCTCGGTTGATCGACATCAGTGCCTTTTAGCACAGCAACATGGTAAGACAAGAGTTGTAAGGGGATGGTGTAAACCATTGGGGAAATTTCATTGTCAACTTGTGGGATTTTAATAATTTGACTATTTTTATCAGATTCCGTTGCGAGGGTTTCATCCATAAAAACAATGAGTTGCCCGCCTCGTGCAGCGACTTCCTGCATATTGGATTTGAGTTTTTCCAGCAAACTGTTATTGGGTGCGACCACAATGACAGGCATATCGACATCAATTAACGCTAATGGCCCGTGTTTTAATTCCCCTGCAGGGTAGGCTTCGGCATGAATGTAAGAAATTTCTTTGAGCTTTAATGCGCCTTCCATTGCGATAGGATAGTGCGTACCTCTGCCTAAAAACAGCGCGTGTTCTTTTTCAGCAAACTGCTCGGCTAAGGTTTTTATTTCCTCATCCAATTGCAACACTTGTTCAATTTTTTTCGGCAAGCTGAATAATTCGGAGGTAATTTTCTGCTCCATAAGGTCGGTGAGTTGAAAGCGTCTACCAATGGCTATGACTAACATCATGAGTGCAACCAGCTGAGTAGTAAAGGCTTTGGTAGAGGCAACACCGATTTCTGGACCTGCACGAGTCATTAACACCAAATCAGATTCTCGAACCAGTGAACTTTCGGGAACGTTACAAATGGCGATAGCATATTTCGCACCTAGTTTTTTGGCTTCTTGTAGAGCCGCTAAGGTATCAGCCGTTTCACCTGATTGTGAAATGGTGACAATCAATGTGTCAGGCGATAACACGGGGCTACGGTAGCGAAATTCACTGGCAACTTCGACGTTACAGGGAACGCGTGCAAATTTTTCAAACCAGTAACGCGCCACTAACCCAGCATGGTAGCTAGTACCACAGGCTAATATTTGTATGGCTTTAATATTATCGAAAATTTCTACGGCATTATGCCCAAAGGTGTTTTCTTGCAGGCGGTTGTTGATAAATCTGCCTTCCAGTGTTTGCGAAATAGCAAACGGCTGCTCGTAGATTTCTTTGAGCATATAATGGCGATATTCGCCTTTATCAACTGCGTCAGCGGTGAGTTGACTTTGTTTAATCGGACGTTTAACCAGTTGGTCATTCGCGTCATAAATCAGCAGTTCTTTGATAGTTATCTTAGCAATATCGCCTTCTTCGAGAAAGATAAAGCGTTGCGTGACGGGTAGCAAGGCGGCAACATCCGAGGCAATAAAGTATTCACCAAAGCCGACACCAATTACTAATGGGCTACCTTTTCGACAGGCGATAAGGGTGTCGGGTTCATCGGCACTCATGATGCCTAGTGCATACGCGCCTTCTAATTTTTTCACCGTTTGTTTAACGGCACTGAGTAGGCTGTCAGTCGCTTCTCTGGCATGATAAATTTGGTGAACAATCACTTCCGTATCAGTTTCTGAGGTAAATTCGTAACCGTTAGCCGTTTGCTCTTCTCTTAACTGTTCATGGTTTTCAATGATGCCATTATGCACCACCGCGATTTTATTGTGACTGACATGGGGATGAGCATTCGCAATACTGGGTTTGCCGTGCGTTGCCCAGCGGGTGTGTGCAATACCAAGGTAGCCAACAATAGGATCGGCTTCTATTAATGCTTCCAATCCTCTCACTTTGCCAAGTTCACGTTTTCGGTAAATATCATGCTCGTAAACAACAGCAAGTCCTGCCGAATCATAACCACGATACTCTAGCCGTTTTAAGCCTTCCAATAGAATGGGGACTACGTTGCGTTGTGCTATACCACCTACAATTCCACACATTATGATTTTTCCTGTTTAACGGGACGTTGCCAGCCTGAAAGTGTAAGCTGCTTGCCCCTGCTGAGTGTCAGTTGATTTTCAGGGCAGTCTTTAGTGATTGTTGACCCCGCGCCAATCGTCGCATTTTTGCCAACCGTGACAGGTGCGACCAATTGGGTATTTGAACCAATGAATGCACCATCTTCAATAATGGTTTTGAATTTATTCACGCCATCATAGTTACAAGTAATCGTACCCGCGCCAATATTGACTTTACTGCCTACCGATGAATCACCAATATAACTCAAGTGATTAATTTTACTGCCTAGCCCAACAGTAGATTTTTTGATTTCTACGAAGTTACCAATATGGACATCGTTGGCAAGTACCGTGTCAGGTCTTAATCTAGCAAACGGCCCGATGCGACTGTTATCACCTATCACGGCATTTTCAATCACGCAATTGGCAAAAATTTCTACATTATCGCCAATGACCGCATTTTTTATTTGCGTATTTGCACCGATTTTAACGTTGTTGCCGATGCTGTTGTTGCCTTCTAAAATCACGTTGATGTCGATTTCTATGTCTTGTCCTAACGAGTCTATCGTGCCTCTAAGATCAAAACGGGCGGGGTCTATTAGTGTTACGCCTTGTTCCATCAGCGCGTTAGCTTGCTGTTGTTGGTAAACACGCTCTAAATGACTCAGTTGCAAACGGTCATTAACACCAAGCACTTCATCTTCGCTATTTGCTTGACTGGTGATTATGCTGATTCCATCAGAAACTGCCATCTCAATGACATCGGTTAAATAATATTCACCTTGGGCATTATTGTTACCTAATCGAGTTAGCCATTGCTTTAGCTTATCACCTTGTACCGCTAAAATACCCGTGTTGCCTTCGGTAATCAATTTTTCAGCGGCTGTTGCGTCTTTTTGTTCGACAATTTTAGTGACATTGCCATCACTGTCCCTAACTATTCTGCCGTAACCTGTTGGATTTTCAAGATTAACAGTCAGTAAGGCAAGAGATTGGTCGTTTACGTTGTTAAGCAATTGTTTTACGGTGGCTAGCTTTAGTAAGGGAACATCGCCGTAGAGAATTAATACTGTATCGGTATCGACGATTTGATCGCTGACTTGTTGTACGGCGTGACCTGTACCGAGCTGTTGTTTTTGCTCAACCCAACTAGCAGGCGAATTTTTTAACGCCTCTGTCACCAATCCTGCGCCATGCCCAACAACGATTTTAATGCTGTTGTTTTCTATGTGACTACTCATGTCGTAAACGTGTTGCAACAAGGGTTTATTCGCTATTTTATGTAACACTTTAGGTAGCTCTGAACGCATACGCGTCCCTTTTCCTGCCGCTAAAATAATCGTAGTAATTTTCATCTCAATTCCCGTTAAACAAAAAAGCCCGATAGCGCGGTGAGCGTTATCAGGCTTTTAAAATATCATAAAAACGCTATCAACAAAGTTGCGTTTTTATTATCCGCCGCGTTTTCTCAGTTTATCCAGTGCTTTTAACTGCATAACAGCCTGAGCCAACTGTGCTTGTGCTTGTGCGTAATCGAGTTTGCCACTCTTATCTTGCAGAGCTTCTTCGGCTCTGGCTTTGGCTTGTAACGCTGCCGCCTCGTCAATATCTTTTGATCTAATCGCGGTATCAGCCAGAATAATAACCATGTGCGGCTGCACTTCTAAAAGACCACCTGATATATAAAAATGCAGGGTTTCGTTATTATCAATTTTAACGCGAACTTCACCTGGTTTCAGCTTTGTGATTAATGGGGCATGACGTGGCGTGATACCGACTTCACCCATTTCAGCAGGTGCAAATACCATCTCTGCGCGACCTGAATATATTTCTTCTTCCGCACTTACGATGTCTACATGTACGATCATGGTCATTTTCTTTACCGTTTCGTTTTTCGTAGGGTACGCAAGCGTACCCTACTACTAATTATTTCATTGTCTTGGCTTTTTCCAGCACTTCGTCAATCGTACCTACCATGTAGAACGCTTGTTCTGGAATAGCATCGTATTCGCCGCTAATAATGCCCTTAAAACCAGCAATGGTATCTTTTAAGGATACATATTTACCAGGTGAGCCTGTAAAGACTTCGGCAACAAAGAACGGTTGTGACATGAAACGCTGAACTTTACGCGCTCTAGTTACCGATAATTTATCTTCTTCTGATAATTCGTCCATACCCAAAATAGCGATAATGTCGCGTAATTCTTTGTAACGTTGCAAGATACCTTGCACACTACGCGCTACATCATAATGGTCTTGACCAATGACTAAGGGATCAAGCTGACGACTGGTTGAATCTAAAGGATCAATCGCAGGATAAATACCTAATTCAGCAATTTGTCGTGACAGTACCACGGTTGCATCTAAGTGAGCAAAAGTCGTAGCAGGTGATGGATCTGTTAAATCATCAGCTGGGACATAAACCGCTTGGATAGACGTAATCGAACCCGTTTTAGTTGAAGTAATGCGCTCTTGTAATACGCCCATTTCTTCTGCCAGTGTCGGCTGATAACCTACCGCTGAAGGCATACGACCCAATAACGCTGATACTTCTGTTCCTGCTAAGGTATAACGATAAATATTATCCACGAAGAATAATACGTCACGCCCTTCATCACGGAAATATTCCGCCATTGTCAAACCCGTCAACGCAACGCGCAATCTGTTTCCAGGTGGCTCGTTCATTTGACCGTAGACTAAGGATACTTTGTCGATAACGTTAGAATCTGTCATTTCATGATAGAAATCGTTACCTTCACGAGTACGCTCGCCTACGCCAGCGAATACGGAAAAACCACTGTGTTCAATAGCGATGTTACGAATCAGCTCCATCATGTTGACAGTTTTACCTACGCCCGCACCACCGAATAAACCGACTTTTCCACCTTTAGTAAACGGGCAAACTAAGTCAATAACCTTAATACCTGTTTCTAATAATTCATTGGCAGCGGCTTGTTCAGCATAACTGGGTGCTTCACGATGAATACCCCATTTAACTTTTTCGCCGATAGGTCCTTTTTCGTCTATGGGTTCACCCAAGACATTCATAATACGACCTAAAGTTTCTTGACCGACGGGTACAGCAATCGCGGCGTGTGTATTAACAACCACTAAGCCTCTGCTTGAGCCATCAGTACTACCCATTGCGATAGTTCTGACTACGCCATCACCAAGTTGTTGTTGTACTTCCAACACCAAACCATTTTTTTCTACTTTTAATGCGTCATATACTTTGGGTAGCTCTTCGCGTGAAAATTCCACGTCAACGACTGCACCAATAATTTGAACGATTTTACCCGAACTCATTCTGTGTCCTCTTGTATTGTGTTGTTAGTGCAGGGGGTTAAACAGCAGCGGCACCAGCAACAATTTCTGAAATTTCCTGAGTGATAGCGGCTTGTCTGGCTTTGTTGTAAATTAGTTGCAACTCACTAATAAGATTGCCCGCATTATCCGAAGCACTCTTCATTGCAACCATTCTAGCAGCCTGTTCACACGCATTGTTCTCAACCAGCCCCTGATAAACGATGGACTCAACATAACGAATTAATAAATGATCCAAAATATCTTTCGCATCTGGCTCATAAATATAATCCCAATGACGACCGCTGAGTGTTGTATCAATTTCACAGGCGATCACTGGCAGTAATTGTTGAATAATCGGCTTTTGCGTCATGGTATTAACGAATTCATTATTAATTACATATAATTCGTCAATATGCCCAGCATTGTAAGAATCCAGCATGATTCGAATGAGACCCACAATATCTTGTATATGTGGAGAATCACCTAATTTAACCGAGTTAGCCACTACATTCGCTTTCAGATTGCTAAAAAACCCCGCTGCTTTACTGCCAATGGTTGCAATATCAACATCGATACCGTCTTTTTCCCATTGCAATAAATGCGTTAGCGTCTTTCTGAACACATTTGAATTTAAGCCCCCACACAAACCCTTATCCGAACTCACTACGATAATACCAACGCGCTTTACGTCACGTTTAATCAAAAATGAATGTTTGTATTCTGGATTTGCATGTGCCAGATGCTTAATAATTCGGGCAATCTTTTTAGAGTAGGGACGTGTCGCCTGCATTCTGTCTTTTGTTTTACGCATTCTACTAGCAGCAATTTTTTCCATTGCGCGAGTAATTTTTTGAGTATTTTTAATACTCGCAATTTTAGTGCGTATTTCTTTACCAACAGCCATAAGGAGACCCTTTTACCAACTATGAGTTTTAATGAAAGTTTCGATAGCCGTTCTTATGCCGCTACTGATTTCATTACTAAAATCGCCAGTTGTATTAATGTTATCCATTAATTCAGCGTGTTCTGATTTCATGTACAACAATAAAGCGGCTTCAAAAGCGAGTACTTTTTTGATTTCAACGTTATCGAGAAAACCTTCATTAGCCGCAAATAATGACACCGCCATTTGTGCAACTGACATCGGTGAGTATTGATTTTGTTTCATCAATTCCGTTACTCGTTGACCACGTTCTAACTGTTTGCGCGTATTTTCATCTAAGTCCGAAGCAAACTGAGCAAACGCCGCTAATTCACGATATTGCGCTAAGTCTAAACGTGTACCGCCGCCTAACTTCTTAATAATCTTAGTTTGTGCCGCGCCACCTACTCGCGATACTGACAAACCTGCATTCACCGCAGGACGTATACCCGCGTTAAACAAGCTAGTTTCTAAGAAAATTTGTCCGTCAGTGATCGAAATTACGTTAGTCGGTACGAAAGCCGATACGTCACCGCCTTGGGTTTCGATAATTGGTAAGGCAGTCAACGAACCTGTTTTACCTTTTACTTTGCCGCCAGTCAGCCTTTCAACTTCATCGGCGTTAATACGCGAAGCTCTTTCTAATAAACGCGAGTGCAAATAGAACACGTCACCTGGATACGCTTCACGACCTGGTGGGCGACGTAATAACAACGAAATTTGACGGTACGCCCACGCTTGTTTGGTTAAATCATCATAAATGATTAACGCATCTTCGCCACGGTCTCTAAAAAATTCACCCATCGAACAACCTGTATAAGGCGCGATGAATTGTAAAGCCGCTGATTCAGAGGCAGAAGCCACAACCACAATGGTATGAGCCATCGCGCCATGCTCTTCTAACTTGCGTACTACGTTAGCAACAGATGAACGTTTTTGTCCAATCGCCACATAAATACATTTAATACCAGTGCCTTTTTGATTAATGATGGCATCAATCGCAATCGCTGTTTTACCTGTTTGACGATCACCAATGATTAACTCACGTTGACCACGACCGACAGGAACCATTGCATCAATCGATTTTAGCCCTAATTGCACAGGTTGATCCACCGATTGACGGGTAATTACCCCAGGAGCAATTTTCTCAATAGGAGCGGTTTCGGTGGTATTGATTGCACCTTTACCATCAATTGGATTACCTAGCGCGTCAACAACACGACCTAGCAAGGCTTCACCGACGGGTACTTCTAAAATTTTGCCTGTACATTTAACGGTATCGCCTTCAGAGATATGTTGATAAGCACCTAATATCACCACACCGACTGAATCTCTTTCGAGGTTTAATGCCATGCCAAAGGTATTGCCTGGAAATTCCAGCATTTCACCTTGCATCGCTTCTGACAAACCATGTACGCGTACAATACCGTCAGTCACACTGACAACTGTACCTTCTGTGTGCGCTTCGGCACTCAGGTTAAAGTTTTCGATCTTATTTTTAATCAGATCACTTATTTCAGATGGGTTTAATTGCATGTTGCTCTTCTCACTCTCACTGTAGCGTCTTTTGCATTTGTTGAAGTTGGCCTCTAATAGAGCCGTCAATCACTCGGTCGCCCGCGCGGACTAAAACACCACCAATCAATGATTTATCGATGCTGATATTCATATTGACTTTCTTACCAAGAGTCTTTTCTAAAGTTGAAGCAAACTTAGGCTTTTCGTCTTTAGAAAACGCATAAGCGACAACGACTTCAACATTAACGTAACCTTCATCTTCTGTCTTGTAGGTCTCGAAAAGCGTGGCAATGATGGAAATCAAGGTCAGCCGATTATTGTGAACCAGCAACTGGAGAAGATTTTCAGCTTCTTCACTTACCTGCCCTCGGCAAATATCCAACACGAATACTGTCAATGCTTGCTTATTCACTTTGGGATTATCGATGACCACAGAAATATCTTTATTACTGAGGACAGCCGACATAAACGCCAAATCTACCGACCATTTTTTAGTGGTAGCGGTTTCTTTGGCTCTTTTAAACACAGCTACCGCATAAGGTCTTGCCAATGTTGCCAATTCGCTCATACTGCTTAACCTAGTTGATTAGAGACTTTACTGATAATGTCATGATGCTTAGCTTTATCAATCTCTGCACCCAGAATTTTTTCTGCGGCACTGAATGCTAAAGCGGCGACCTCTTGACGCAAATTTTCTCTTGCTTGGTGTATTTCTTGTTCAATCTGCGCTTTTGCTGCCAGAATCATTCGATCACCCTCTTTCTTACCGAGGTCTTTAGATTCTTCAATTAGTTCATTAGCGCGTTTTTGTGCTTGGTTGACAATTTCGGCAGATTGATTTTTAGCTTCTTTAATGACATTCTTAGCTTTTTTCTCAGCCAAGTGCATATTTTCTTGACCTTTTTCAGCCGCTGCCAAACCATCAGCAATTTTTTTTCGACGTTCTTCTAACGAGTCAAATAAAGGTGGCCAAATATACTTCATGGTAAACCACACCAGAAGTGTAAAGGTAATCATTTGCCCAATTAGAGTAGCATTGATGCTCACGATGCGTTCCTCTTGTTGCTATTAAAATTAGACAGTTGGAATTAACCCGCAGCTGCCGCTGTTACCGCCGACAAGAATGGGTTTGCGAAAGTAAAGAACAACGCCAAACCAACACCAATCATCGTTACCGCATCTAATAAACCTGCAACAACAAACATTTTAACTTGTAGCATAGGTACCATCTCAGGTTGACGCGCCGCGCCTTCTAAGAATTTTCCGCCCAACAGACCGAAACCAATTGCTGTTCCTAACGCACCCATACCAAGAACCAGACCTACTGCAATAGCAGTCATGCCTTGTACATCAGCGATTAATCTTGCAATTTCCATGAAACCTCCAAACGGTTAATTTAAGTGATAAAAAAGTAAAACTATTAATGATCTTCGTGCGCCATACTCAGGTAAACAATCGTTAATACCATGAAAATAAACGCTTGAAGCGTAATGATTAAAATATGGAAAATTGCCCAAGGAAAACTCAGTACAGGTTGCAGATACCAAGGCAATAAAGCAATTAAAATAAAGATTAACTCACCTGCATACAGGTTACCAAATAAACGCAGTGCCAGTGAGATAGGCTTGGCAATTTCTTCGACTAATTTTAACAACAAATTGAATGGTAATAACCAAGGGCCAAACGGTTGAAACATTAATTCTTTAGCAAAGCCCCAAGGACCTTTTATTTTGATGCTGTAAAAAATAATCAAACAAAATACCGAGATAGACATTGCAAATGTGGCATTTAAATCGGTACTAGGTACGACACGCAGATATTCAAGCCCCATCATTGAGCCAACCAATGGCAATATATCGACAGGGAATAAATCCATGAAATTCCATAAGAATATCCAGCAAAAGATAGTCAGTGCAAGAGGTGCGATTAATTTACTGTGTCCATGAAAGCTATCCTTCACTTGCTGATCGACAAATTCAATCAGCATTTCGGCAAAACTTTGTACTAAATTAGGTACGCCCGATGTCGCTTTCTCGGCTGCTGATTTAAAAAACCAGATAAACAACCCACCTAAAGCGGCCGAAAAAAATAAGGTATCCAAATGCAGTGTCCAAAAACCCTCACCAACGTGTAACGGCGTTAAATGGTGAATGATATAACCAGTTGCGCCTTCGGCATGAGCTTCAGTAGCCATCGTTCCTCTCTTTGAAAAATAATAATGTCAACGCATCAATAATGCGAACCAAAAAACTGATAACGCCGCCATATAGCTGACTAACAGCGGTAATATTTGTATGTTTGAGACTTGAAAAATCATTATAAACAGCGCGGTAGTCAATAACAACTTACCTGATTCGCCTGCATAAAAAGAATTAACGATTTTTCTAGCTTCCTGCCCCGCTGACCTGTGTATTCGTAATGCGAAATACAGGTTAGGAATAAAAGCCGCCATACCCCCTAAAACCGCAGATAAGGCTTGCTGTTCCCCAGCTATAAGGGCAAAGCCAGCAGTGACAATGAGGATAATCAACACTTGATAACTCAGTATCTTAACGACAGTAGAGTATTTTCCAGCTGTCATACGACTCTCCAAACATAATAGCTGAAAGATTATAGCTATCGAACCCGATTAAATCAAGACTTCACCATTCTCTGCGCAGGGCAATCACACTTAAAAACACTTGAAATATAGAATTTTATGAGGTAATGAGAGCATTTATTTCAATATGAAAGGTTAAAAGCTCCGACTTTAGTCGGACAGATTTCATCACCAATCACCTACTTGGAGTAGAATTTTCGATTTTAGTAGGAAATTAAGATGGAATATCGTTACGGTAGCCATACGGTCTTGAATAGAAGTTACGCATTGACAGCTGCTATAAAATACGAATATTCCCTTAACTAAGAAAATAGCAAGATTGTGATAAGGAAACCGAGTCGCCCGCCAACGGCACGGTGTACGTTGCCGATGACCATTAGTTTTTTACTGAGTGAACCGAAATCCAATCGCTGTTGCCGTTTAGGAGAAGTCATGAGCATTTCACACGATAGCGTTAACCGATTTTTGTACCGAGAAGCGTATAGTCCATTGGATTTATTCGAAGAAGTCAGAGGGTCATTGAATTTAAAGGGCGGGACGTTGAGTGTTGAGACACGGTATTGGACAAGACGTACAGTCAGTACATGGAATTGGTGGGGTATTTTTGGTCAGGCAAGCATCATCGAACGGTGAAGGGCATTAACCTGATTACGTTGTATTATAGTTTCACATGAGAGCAAGACTCAGGGAAAAGTCACTGGATGCCGCTTGCGCCCTTGGACTGATAAATCCGACTCGTAGATGGGCGTTGGTGCATAAATAATGACAAAGCCAAAAAGCCCCTACCCCAAAAACTCAGGGCGCAGCTGTGCCTACTTGATCGGAAATGGGCATTCCTAGAGCCGTCATGATATTCATGGCAGCTATGCGGTCATGAACTTCAGTGACTTGGGTTTCAAAAAGGCGGGAAGCGAGTCTATCGCCGAGTAACTGTTTAAGGCGATACATGGCATTCTCAGCCAAACTGCGTTGATAATAGCCTGTTGAGTTTTTCCATTCTTTCATGCCTTGTTCTGCAATAGCCACCAATGCTTTTGTGCGCGGATGGTCGTCGTCCCACGGGACGGCATTTTCTCTAGGTGGCACAATCAGTCTTGCACCCCGCTGGCTCGCGGCTTCATAAACAGCATGGGTATCATAAGCTCCATCGACATCAATCTGCTCAATAGTCCCTTCGATTTGATTCAATAAGCCTTCAAATACCTCATCATCCGCCCATTCTGGCGTTGTCACTTCTACGCCGATAATATCCAATATCTTAGTATCGACGGCAAGGTGGACTTTTATCCATGTCCGCCGTTTACTCACACCGTGTTGGCGTACTTTCCATTCGCCTTCGCCGTACACTTTTAAACCCGTTGAATCTATCACAACGTGAAGGGGCTCGTCGTGTATACGACAAGGAATCACGACACACGCGTCTTTGCTCGCCGTGACAGATGACTGTGGTCTGGTATCCGTAAGTTCAAGCCCATTAAGCTCATCAATGAACGACCAAACCCTTCTAATGAACGATACGTCAAACTGAAAACACTTTTTAACACCAGCAGCGTTTGGATTGCCCTATCCGAATACTGCATAACTGCTCCTCGTTTCCCTGTCGCCGCTGGCTTCCAATTCTTCCTGACATCGTCCTCTGCAAACCAAACTGTCACGTTGCCTCGTTTTACCAACGCCGCATCATACTCCGACCAATTCTTTACCCGATACTGGACTTTTTCCTTTTGCTCCTTAGCTGACAATGCTTTCTTGCTCATGACCTCTACCCTTGATTATTCGTTCTCGTGCTTTATTCTATCTCTGCCGCATTATTTATGCACCAACGACTCGTAGATGATGCAGCAGTGACTTGCTTTAAGCCAACAATCGAACAGTATCATCGGCGCGGTTCACCGACAGCCAGCATTCACAAGGTAGATTATAGAGGTTTTTATGACAGCATTTCATTTA
>MBQZ01000045.1 GCA_002134785.1 Crenothrix sp. D3 | reverse complement strand
CCAAAACGCTCTGCCGCTTCCGCTTGTGTTAACCCTTCTTGTTCTTTAATCGCCAATACTTTTTGGCGGAAATCGGCTGAATATGTCATCTAATTTAAAATAATCAAATTATACTGCTTTAGCTATATTACGCCACCCAAGCCAGTTTCCCAATCCTCACGGCTCATCAAGCTATTTCCACAAGGTTTGTATTGGGCGGTTGATAATCGGAGCTGGCGAGGTTTTATTCTGTGCTGGCGTGATGCGCCGTGGTATGACCCTTTGTTGCTAGTTGCCTATTTACGGCGCGTATTCAGGCATTTTGTGTCATAACATTGGCGAGAGACTTTTAAATGTTATGGATTGTGGTTAAGTTAATTTTTTGAGAGCAGGATTAAATCTGGAGTCAAAAGCTTTAGCATATTGCGATTCGCCAATCGTCAAAGCTATTGGACTCCTAATAGTTTGTTTAATAACAGATTTAATCCACCACCATCTAAGTGCATGACATCTGTAGGTAATCCAAAACCTAATAACCAGCGTGCGTATAATAATAAGCAGGTTAAAGCGATAAATATCAAACTGGTTTTTATATCTTGGCGAATACTCGATAAACCTTCACGCCAAACTGCCAACATAATGACTAAATAAAACGGCAGGTCATTTAAAGCAATCACAACGATTGCCCCCAAAATGCCAAAATAATCAAACCCCAATGGAATGCCGACGATATTAAATAAAAAACGGCAAAGATTCGCGCTGGCAACATAACTGGGTTTGCCAATGGCAAACAAGGCTTGTTCTATGGTTTGCGATAACATATTGAACCACACGCCGATGGTCAATAAGGTGAACATCCATGCGGCTTGGTCATAGCGGTGGTCATATAAAAATAAAATGGCGATGTCACCAAACGCCGCCATAAAGGCTAATCCTACCGCTAACAACATTAACACACGGTTACGGTTGTGCAGTAATTGATGACGAAATTCAGCGCGTGGTAAATGGACTAAACGCGATAAGGTCGGAAAAATGACTTTGCCGCTTAACCCTGAGACCATTTGTCTAGGCACATCAGACAGCGTTAAAGCAATGGTATAAACACCAAGCATTTCCAAGGAAAAGATTTTTCCCAAAATAATACGGTCGGCTTGACCTGCTAAAAATGTCAGTGCGGTGGAAATAAAAATCCATTTACCAAAAGACACTAATTCATAGACGGCGGTTTTATCCCAACGAAAGCGACTTTTCTGTCCCGATACCAGAAAATGACTCCAAATTACATGAAGCAAGGTAGAGCATAACGTGCCTGCAATCAATGCCCAAATCGAGGGGGACAGCCATGCCCAAGTCATCATGATGGTTAAAGACAGAAGCTGTGAAGACAGTTCCATAATCACCAGTTTTTTCACTGCTAAATGACGAAAACTGGAAAACCATCCTGTCGAATTAAAGCCTGAAATAATTGCCGAAATTCCAACTACTGGAATTAACCAAATCAATTCTGGGCTGTTGTACAGTTGCGCCATAGGGTAGGCAATGGCGATGGAAAATAGCCATATAGCAAACCCCCGAATAACTTGTAATGTCCAAGCCGTGTTTAAAAAATCGGGATCATCACCGCGTTGGCTACGCACAATACTCGTGCCTACGCCTATATCTGAAAATAAACTCAATCCCATTAACACCACATTGACTAACGACATCAAACCGAATAAATCGGGGAATAACAAGTGAGTCAAAATCAGGTTACTGACAAAGCGCAGACCTTGACTTACGCCATAATTGGCAACCGTCCAGAAAGCACCGTGTTTTGCGGTTTTTTTCAAATCCTGTAAATCAGGCTGTTCTTGTGTTTTTTCAGTCATGGCAATCATTCCTATAACACTTTACGAAAACGAAACAGCCGTGTATCAGGGACTTGTGCATTTTCTTCACCGCTATGCCCATCCCAAGTACTGGTACGCAAATACGCATCCGATAATCCTGTCACTAAGAAAAATAAGGTACAACTTTGTCCCATCATAGCAACGGTGGCAACCGCAATCAAATACATTAAAAAAATCGCTGCGAGGGTAAACGCTAATGAACTACCTATAGGCTCGGACAAAGGCTGCGTCATACCATGATGAATTAAACGCCCCATCATGACGAAAATAATGCCTAATAATAGACTCACGACAATCACACCATGATTTAAATAAGTCAGCAAAAAATGATTGTCTATGGATTCAAACCCTGGGACTTCTGGCCACTTCATTAACCCCCAGCCAAACCATAAATGCTCTTTGGCAACATCCATGTATTCAGCAACTAATTCATAACGGTAAGCGGCGGTTTCTTGATTATCGTCCGCCGCATTCGCCCGCCCCACTGACGCATAATTTAAAAAAGCAATCAGTAATGGCAGACCGACAAAAATCATGCCCGCAATGACTGCGGTCATGGCAGCAACCCGTTGTTTAGAACGTCCAATAATCACAATGCCTGCGGCAACAATGCCTGCTAACCATTGACCCTTGCCTAATGTTGACAATGCACCACCCAACATCATCAAGGTAAAAAATTGTGCGGGCGTAAACCAAGGCACCCAATTTAAGTATTTCATTTTTTTAGGCCATGCTTCAGACCATTGCAACCAGCGTTGAAGGCGATAACCTGCCGCCATCATAATACCCGCCACCAAACAATGACCAAAAGGACCAGACGCTCTGGCTAAACCAAAACGAAATGTCGTTACCCAGCCACCTTGTCCAGGAAAAAACATACCGAACAGTAATTGCCAGACATTCGTCCCCATTTTGTTTTCATAAACATTTAATACAAAAACCACGCTCAGGCATAACACCATGCTTTTAGCAAAGTCATAACGTAGATTAAACGGTTCAATTAAACTTTTAGCAAATAAATAGGGAAATAATACGGCAGACAATTCATTAAACATTAAGTTTTGTGCATCGGAATAACCCGAAGCGAGAAATTCTGAAACAGACACCGCAAACGCATAAATACCCACCACCACATCGGTATAACTAAAGCGATACCCTGGCATACCTTGCGAAAAAAACACCATAAATAACGCCACAGCCGCCGCTTGATTAGCGGTAGGATCGGGTAATCCAGGGGTAATGGCTTTATAGTAATCTGGGAATAGTAACAATATCGGCATATAAGCCCAGATAAAGGCTTTAGTTACTGATTGACTTTGAGCAACACGATAAGTCCAGAATCCTGCCAGATAGACTATGTAAGATAACACGGACTAACTAGGGTTTAATCACTTGTGCTGGTATGCCTACTGCCACTGCGCCCGCAGGTATATTTTTAGTAACCACCGCATTTGCACCAATTACCGCACCTTCACCAATAGTCACGCCGCCTAAAATAGTCACACCTCTGCCAATCCACGCATTGCGACAAATATGAATCGGTTTGCCAGTATGACCAGTATGACGTACCGAACGACCCGCAACGATTTCATGATTGGCATCACGAATACTGGCATATTCACCAATCATCACACCGTCTTCCAAAATAATTTCCGCAAACGACACCAAATGCACACCACGCGATAACACCACATCATTGCCGATAGTGATGCGTCCGTTTTCTTGCGTTTCCCAATATAAATCACGGTATAAATACAGATTTTTACCGAGGGTAATTTGTCGTGTACCGTGCAATTCAGGCATATTTAATACCACTACCGACGCATCAACCTTGCCACCTAACGCGCTGTTTAATCTGGTATTTGCCCATAAACGCCGCACGGCATCGAGTTTATTACTGATTGCTGCGAATGGGCGTAATACGCTAACCAGTATTTTTTTTATTAAGCCGCTCATTTGTATTCAATCAAACCTTGTTGTTTATTGCGAAACCTGTGATACCAATAACTTAATTGACCACAGGCAATTGGAATTTGTTGAAACTGTGAATGGATGCCGTATAGCAATAGGGTGACAGGATGCTTATCTTTCCAACGGGCTTTATAAGCAGAACGCACCATTAACAGCCCATAAAACACCAGCACACCGATAACTGCGAAAATAGTGCTGGTGAGGATACTGAACAATATTGCGGCAACTATCAAACCAATTAACACCGAAGCGCGTAATGCGTTGCGGCGACTGTCGTGTTGCCACAGTGGAAATGCGGTGTTTTTCATGCGTTGCGATACTTCTGCATAGGCATGACCTGCGCGTAACGCACGTTTCCAATAGGCTGAAAAACGAGTAACGGCTAAATCGTGGCGAGTCATCGGTTGATCTATATGCAGAATGACTTTATCCAATGCGCGTATGCGTTGGCATAATTCGGGTTCTTCGCCTGCAATCAGGTTTTCGCTAAATCCATCGACTTGTTCCAAAACACTACGACGCATTAAGGCATCACCGCCGCAAAATTCGGAAACACCTGCGGGATAAATCCAATCTAAATCCAGCACGCGATTATATAAAGACTGTTCGGGATACATTTCACGTCTATGCCCCCAGACCACCGCCACGGTTTCATCATTCATGGCATCTAATGCGTGTTGCAAAAAATCAGGGTGCAGCAAGGTATCGCCATCGAGAAATAAAATAGTCGGTGCAGTTGCCACCCGCCAACCCGCGTTGCGTCCAATCGCGGCACAAGGTCGGTCTGGCTTAACGCGCAACACTGTCGCACCTAATGATTCTGCTAATTCTGGACTGCCATCTTGTGAATTAGAATCCACATAAATCAATTCTATGGGTAGCGTCACGTCTTTGATAGAAGTTAAACACGCCGCCAAACGTTGACCTTCATTACGACCTATTACGACCACAGAAACCAAGGGCTTAATCATGGTGTATCACCTTCTCAAATAATTCGCGATAATCATTTAATCGAGCATGACTGGAATAATGCTGGAGTAAACGTTGATGGGCATTAGCAGCTAAGTTATTCAACTCCTCAGCCTTCGCTGATTGTAAATAAGATAACTGCCGCGCTAAATCGTGGGCATCATTGGCTTGAAAATAAAGCCCAGAAACGCCCGCTTCAATCAAGCCAGCCGCGCCGCCCTGATTGGGTAACAGAATAGGAACGTGTGCTGCCATTGCTTCTAAAATCGCTAACCCAAACGGCTCAGTGGGGCATAAATGCAGTAATAAATCACTTGCAGTCAGTTCTTGTGCCACTTGATCGGTAAAACCGACAAAGGTCACATTTGCATGGTCACGTTTGGCGCGTGCTTTTAAAGCCTCAAAATCCCAACCTGTTCCCAAGATGCGTATTTCAAGGCTGTTTAATGCGGGTTCTATGTCCAGTGCATCCAGCAATAAATCTATGCGTTTAATCGGGTCTATACGAGAAATCACTACTACTTTACGAATGCCATCGGCTTGAAACGCAGGACGCTGCGGCGCGTTGGCAATTTGTGTATCGGGCAAAAAATTTTCCAATACCTTAATTTGTTGAGGACGCACACCATGAACCAATAAGCGTTGTTGCACATACTGTGAAACCGCCACTAATAACACAGGAAAATAGTTAAGCCGTTTTTTTCTACCATAACTTAACCGTTCGTCAGTACCGCCATGCACTAAATGTAAATGCACGTTTTTTACTCTAAAAAAGCAATTCCACATAATGAACATCAACGAATGTGATACGCCTGTTGCACACACAGCAACGCTATCAGTTGCGCGTAAAAAGGCAGGGATTTGTTTAAATAAATCCAAGGAACTTTTAAATTCATGCGACGCTATGCTCAGCCGCCGTGCTTCATCATGCACAGTCCCAGACGGCGCAAATAGCACTGGCTCAAATTGGTCACGCAAACCATCTAAAGTAACCAACGCCATACGCTCAGTGCCATATAAATTGCCACTGTGTAATAAGTAAAGTAATCGAGTTTTTTTAACGGTCATTTTTTTTATAATAGTTAGCGACTAAATTTAAATCGGCTTCTTCTGTTTCTTTCTGGGAATACATCTTGTTCATTGACGCATAATACCCCCCGCCTTGAAAAATCTCTAAACGTGTTACGACAAAACCAATGGTTGTTGGGTTTATTCGTTCGAGTAATTTTACTGCCCGTTTTATTTCGCCCGGTTTAACTTGATTGGCGGCTATCAATAATAAAGTAATATCACAGATACTGACAAAAAATTCAGTATCTGCCGAGTATAAAATAGGAGCGGTATCTAAAATAACGACTGAATAGGTTTCAGACATTTTTTCTAACAGTTTCTGTAAATTCTGATAACCAAATAGTAAATTTTCTGTTGATAAACCAACAGAAATTCTATCTGGATAATACTCGTCAGCAGGATTAATCACCTCAGAAAGTGTCAGCTCAGAATCAGACAGTAAATTCACTAATCCCGTACTATTATTTTTATTAACGTAACGAGCATCTGATGTTAATAAATTAACTTCAACGACAATCGCACTTTCATCAATTTTTTTATAATCCATTGCCAGTGCTAATGCCAATGATGTTACCGCACTGTTGTGTACCACCGAGGTTAATAACACCAAACTACTGGATTTACCCGATTGTTTGCGTTCACATTCTAATGCTAATGCCAAGCGTCGCCGTTGATGTGCAATATTATTTTGTGATATTTCATCGTCTTGACTAGCTTCTAATAATGCCGCTAATGGCTTATAACCTAATAGCTTTTCTACTTGTCCTGCGGTTCTGATCCGTTTATCGAACATATCAATCATAATAGGTACGATGAGACCTAAGATGGCACCTAAGACGAACATGATAATGACTAATTTTTTACGACCACCACGAATAGGAAATTCGGGGGGGCGTGCAAGATTTTCTATACGGATAACACCCGGTGCTTTAGATTCTAATTCAAGGAAACTAACACGATTTTCAATCGTTTCCAATTGACTATAAAAACGTTTTATATCTTGATTTAATGTTAACCCCTCATTGTAAAGTTTTGAAAAACCAGCGGCATTTTTCTTTTGTATACTAATCTGATTCAATAAATCTTGTTCAATTTTTGTTGCTAAAGTGACTTTAGAACGACGTTCTTCCAACAACATTTGTTTAACATTTTTTATCAATTGTTCGGTGGCAACTACAACGTCGGCCTCAATCACTTCCAATTGACTTTTTATTTGCGCATAACCTGGATGTTTAGGGTCTAAGCCACTGATTAACCTAATCAACTCGCTACGACGTTCATACATATTGGCTTTTAGGCTTGTTAAGCCTGGGTCTTTATAAACAATCTCAGCGACAGCGGCATCCAGTGCTGATGCGGCTTGAGGATCTTTAGGATTCTCAAATAACAATAAATTCGCTTGAGCCACCATGCGTTCCCGTTGTGCTTCTGAATACGCCGACTGACTGTTGGTCAATAACTCATCGTACGGATTAACCGTATTATCCACGAAGGTCGTTACGCCTAATTCCTGAGCAATGGATGCGAACTGTTTTTTTTTCTCTGAAATAATATTTTGCAGCCTATCCCGTTCGACATAAAGTAGCTGTATACGTTCTTTAGACGCATAGACTAACTGCTCTTCGTGGGCATTTTCTACATAATTTTCTACCACGGCATTAACAATTTCTTCTAAGCCTTCTTTTTTATCAGACTCCAGTGCGACCGATAATAAATAGGTATCGTTCACAGGTTTAATGACTAATGCGGCTTGCAATCTTTCGGCGGCACGTCGCTCGGTTTCTTCTGGAAACTGCCACAAAAAACGCTTATCGCCCATTTTTTTAAAGGCGGCAAGTAATAAATCATAACGAGCGATAGTCCCCGCCTGTTGATCGACAAATTGCTTGTATTGCTGATAGGAAGGAATCTCTTGTTCCTTGTTTTCTTGCAGTATATTAGAGGCGCGTGGAGCGACATGGATGGTCGCAGTAACCGAATAATAAGAAGTACCTTTAAGCCACGCAAAGGGGATACCTAACAACGCGATGACAATAAAAATACCAAGACCGAGCTTATAATGTTTCCGTAGGCTAACCAACGGCATCAAAGTCCCTGTTGCAACAGACTCATCTGCTCTTGATGCTAAATTGGATTCAGCCATCTGTATCAAAGTCCCAGTGATTTAGCAAGCGTAGTAATCGTAATCATGCTCGCAAAAGGATTAATTTTTTGCATAAGGTAGCCAATCTGACTGACACCATGACGTGGCACAAAAATAATATCGCCTTCATTAATCGCCACATTTAAATTCTTTTTTGGGGCTAATATATCAGTCATATCAATTTCCATATTGACCTCTGCACTGGGACGAATCAGATGTATCTCATTAAAATTACCATCTTCAGTAATTCCCCCTGCTTGACTCAACGCATCCATAAACGACATTTGCGGGGTTAAACTAAATACGCCTGGACGATTAACCGCCCCCAAAACAAAGACTGACGTATCGCTTGAATCGGGAATATAAACCAAATCATTGCGTTGCAATGTAACATTTAACCCTGTATCCCCTGTTAATAAACGGGTTAAATCAATCCACAAAATTTTATCATTACGAATAATCGAACAACGAGTTAATACCTGTTCTTTGCGTAACAAAGGCATACCGCCTGCTCTCGCTAAAATATCCAATAATCTAGGTGCGGTATTAAATTGTATCTCGCCGGGATGCTCAACCCTGCCTATAATGGTGACATGATTAGAATTGTAATTTTCTACACGCACTGTCGTATAAATACCTAAATAATAAGGTGAAAGGGCTTTATTGATAGTGTCCGCCGCTTGTTCACGCGTCATATTCCTGACCATCACCGAACCTACTACCGACAACGTCACACGTCCATCAGGGCCAATGCGCTGCATACCCGACAATTCTGCACGACCGATGACTTCAATATTAATATCATCACCGTCATACAATAAATAATCGTCAACTTTCTTGGTTTCTTCTTTAAATGCTTCAATAGCACTGGTTTCAGAAATACGTTTTGTTCTATCAGGCGGTGTAAACGCTTTTTCCGCATCTATCGTAGCACTTGGCACAATTTCCAATGCACCACAGGCTACCAATAATAAGCAACAAAATAACAGAATAAAATAGTCAACAAAAATTTTAATAGTAGTTTTTAATGAGTAAAACATGGTGGTTATCTAATATTCCCTGACATTTAAAAAATAAGTATATTATTAATTGAGATATTTATGACAACAAATGCCTTCCTACAAGAAAAATTTAACAAAGACCGACTTACAATCTGTCCATTACCTGTAACGACCTTCACGACCACTACTCCCTTTGAGTATGGGTAAATGACCAAAGCTCGCCGTCATCATTAATCTTTAATACTTAGCTTCTGAGTGATGTTCATGTTGAAAATCATGCTTAGATTAAGAGATATTTTAGCCATGAGACTTTTTAGTTATGCGCGTGCAGGCTAAAGACATGAACCTTTATACTAAAGTGGCAGGAATATTACGGTTTATAGTAAACGACAGAGCGGAGGAACCGCCGAAATAGAAGACCTTTATGCTGAATTATCGCTACCGAGCGTGCCAAATGGGCATTAAGGGACAGGTGGTGGAGATGGCAATCAATGGTAGCGGTGTCAGCGACACGGGTGTTAAAAATCAGCCGAAATACGATATGGTGATCAGTAACGTTAAAAAAAGCCAAAATAGTTGTGCAAGTTCATCCTAAACTCACTGAGCTCAGTACAAATAACAGACTGGAAGTCAGGCTAGATTTAGCCCTGTAGGCGTTTCCGACAAACCTAGTACTTTGACAGTTTAGTTATGTCGGGTAACGTTGCTAAACCTGCGAGGTTTTAAAAATCTCGCAGGTCTTTATTGCATATATCAAAAAAAAATAGTCCGACGACTAGGTTTGTATTTCACTCCCTCGCTTTATTAGGCGTACCGTTATTTATTAACGCTTCATACCCATGCTACCGACGTTACTTTTTATGCCGCGTATCATATTAGCCATATTGCCTGATTTGAACTTCTTCATCATTTTTTGCATCATCAAATACTGCTTTAAAACGCGATTAACATCATGCAGTTCTTGACCACATCCTGCCGCAATACGTTTTTTACGATTGCCTTTAATCAAGTCGGGATAACGTCTTTCTTGCTTGGTCATGGAGTTAATAACGGCAATTTGTCGTGCTAGCACTCTATCATCCACTTTATCACGCATTTCTTGAGAGATATTACCCGTACCAGGTAGCTTATCTATCATTGAGCTAATGCCGCCCATGTTTTCCATTTGTTGCAATTGTTCACGAAAATCGCTCATATCAAACGTTTTCCCTTGTTTAATTTTTGCAGCTAATTTTTCCGCTTTTTCTTTATCAACTTTTTGCTCTATCGTTTCAATCAAGCTGAGCATATCGCCCATGCCTAAAATACGCGAGGCGATACGATCGGGATAGAAGGGTTCTAAGGCATCGGGTTTTTCGCCCATACCGATAAATTTAATCGGTTTACCTGTGATATGACGAATAGACAACGCAGCCCCGCCGCGTGCATCACCATCGGCTTTAGTCAGAATAACACCCGTCAACGGCAAAGCATCATTAAAGGCTTTAGCAGTAATCGCGGCATCTTGCCCCGTCATGCTATCAACGACAAACAGGGTTTCAATCGGGTTAATCGCAGCATGAAGGGCTTTAATTTCGCCCATCATTTCATCATCAATATGCAGACGACCTGCGGTATCAATAATAATAACATCGAGGAATTTTCGTTTCGCCGCATCAATGGCGTTGAGGGCAATATCAACAGGATTTTGGGTTAAATCGCTCTCAAAAAAAACTAAATCCAAGTCTTCAGCTAACACTTGTAACTGTTTAATCGCCGCTGGACGATAAACGTCCGCACTGACTACACCGACTTTTTTCTTTTTATTCTTTTTTAACCATAGACCTAATTTAGCAACGGTGGTGGTTTTACCTGCCCCTTGCAAACCTGCCATTAAAATCACCGCAGGCGGTACAGCGCGAAGGTTAATATCTTCATTCGCTGCCCCCATCATTTTAACCAGTTCAGCTTGAACCAGTTTAATCATGGATTGACCAGGTGTTAGACTGCCTTGAACTTGTTGCCCTAACGCGCCTTCTTTGACACGTTCAATAAAGTCCGTTACCGCAGATAGCGATACGTCAGCTTCTAATAAAGCTGTGCGTACTTCGCCCAAGGTATCCTTAATATTGTCTTCAGTCAGGCGACCTTGACCTTTCAGTTTTTTAAGCGTACTACTTAATTTATCGGTTAAATTATCAAACATATCTACATCTTCATTGTTGATATTAAGGAACACCCGCTCATATAAATGCGCTAGGACTATTTAACCCATTATATTACCATAGCCATTGAGACCTTTGCACACCTGCAAATTTATCTAGTCACCATAAAACACACTCATGAACGCCACTGTACTTGCCATTATTTCCATTTGTGCCTATTTAGGCGGCACATTACTGATTGTTTTACATATTCATCAACACCGTATTCAACTGACTGCGCTGGGTTTAGCGTGGACGGCAGTCCTCACGCACAGTGCTTATACTGGACTGGCTTGCCTGCAAAATAATGGTTTTAGCTTTAGTTTTTTTAGTACAGGTTCACTAATTGCACTGATTGTCGCCTTGCTATTGCTGATTGCGGCACTCAATAAACCCGTGGAAAAATTAGGACTGGCAGTGTTACCGATTGCAGCCCTCATGCTCACATTAGAGCTGAATGTTGATGACAAACCGCATTTGTTACAAGCGTATAACTGGCAAATGAGTACCCATATTCTGACTTCAATCATTGCTTTCAGTCTGTTAAACATCGCTGCCTTGCAAGCCATACTGCTTGCCATTCAAGACCAGCAACTGAAAAGTCATCCCCCAAAACGCTTTATACAATCCCTGCCATCATTACAAACAATGGAATCCCTGTTATTTCAAATGTTGGGCGTGGGCGTATTTTTTCTCAGTATTTCGCTCATCAGTGGCTTTGTTTTCATCGAAAACTTATTTGCCCAGCATCTCGTCCATAAAACGGTCTTATCCATCTTGGCATGGCTTATTTTTTCCAGCTTATTACTTGGTCGTAGCCGCTACGGCTGGCGTGGACAAACAGCCATTCAATGGACGCTCATCGGCTTTGTCTTTTTACTACTGGCTTATTTTGGTAGCAAATTGGTGTTAGAACTTATTTTGCATCGCTAGGCATAAAAAAGCCCGACGTTAAGTCGGGCTTTTTGTTTTAACCTAGCTTAAAAGCAGACTGTTTTAATCTCTACCACTAAATACGCCGAGTATTTGTAATAAACTTAAAAATAAGTTGTATAGCGAGACGTATAAAGACACTGTAGCACGGATATAATTGGTTTCGCCGCCGTGAATGATTTCACTGGTTTGATATAAAATCATGCCTGACATCAACAAGATAAACATTGCTGAAACGGCGAGTGATAGAGCGGGAATAGAGAATACGATTGCGCCAATCATCGCTAAAATAGCAACCAGCATTCCTGTCATTAAGAACCCACCCATGAAACTGAAATCTTTACGAGTGGTTAATGCGTAAGCTGACAAACCTAAGAAAATTGTACCTGTACCCGCTAATGCCATGATGATTAATTCATGACCATTGCTGAAGTTGTGAATGTACATATTTAAAATCGGGCCGAGGGTTAAACCCATAAAGCCTGTCAGCATAAAGGTAAAGAACAAGCCTAAGGCACGGTCGCTGTATTTTGAGGTCAGAAAAATCAGACCATAAAAGCCCACGATAGTGATAAGAAAACCAAACGGTGGCAAGTTAAGGAACATGGACAGACCTGCGGTCATGGCACTGAAAAACAGCGTCATGGATAATAACAAGTAAGTGTTTTTTAAGACTTTATTGGTTGCCAGTGTGCTAGACGCTGACGGGTTAATCACGGTATTTGAACTCATGGTATGGTTTCCTTTAAAAAAAGATGATTCTAATGTGTCACGCCGCTATTTACTAGCAGCACGTTGCCACTGCCCGATTTTTATTGCGTATCCATTCACTCCACGAACCCGCGTACAGCTTAGAACCTAGCAAGCCTGCGTGTTCCATTGCCAATACATTATGACAAGCAGTCACGCCTGAGCCACAATAATGCACGACGTGTTCAGGTTTGACATCGCCAATGAGTTGTTGAAATTGAGCGCGTAATTGGTCAGGTGCTAAAAATAATCCCTGTGCATCCAAATTGCGTTGAAAGGCGCGGTTTAAGGCGTAGGGAATATGTCCAGCGACGGGATCAATCGGTTCTTGTTCGCCGCGATAACGTTCGGGGGTTCTGGCATCAATCAGCGTGATGACTTTACGCGCCAGTTGATTTTCCACTTGTTCGGCAGTTAGCCACAAATTATTATTGATATAAGGTCTAAACGTAGTCGATTGAATACGCGGTAAGGCGGTCGTAATATCGTATTGTTGTTGCCAATGTTTTATTCCGCCATCTAATACAGCCACTTTATCATGACCCAAGGCGCGTAATAACCACCATAATCGTCCCGCAAACGCGCCGCCTGCATCATCATAGACCACGACTTGACTGTTATTTTTCACACCCCACGCGCCCAGTTTTTTTACCAAGCTATTAAAGTCGGGTAGTGGATGACGACCTGTGCGGTCAGTAATGCGGGATGATAAATCATTATCCAAATGCGCATAACGGGCATTTGGAATATGCCCGTGCCGATACACATAACTACCCGCTTCGCTGTTAGTCAGCGAAAAGCGGCAATCAATAATCACCCAATCAGGTTGGATAAAATGCTGCAATTCAGATGCAGAAATCAATGTGCGGTGGCTCATGGTCAGACCTCTAAAATTAGCTTGCCGATGTGCTGACTGCTTTCCATGACTTCATGGGCTTTTTCAGCTTCATCTAGCGTGAAGGTGGAATCAATAATCGGTTTAATTTTGCCCGATGCCAATAACGGCCACACATTTTTGTGTAGCTTGTTGGCTATATCGGCTTTAAACGCATCGTCTCTGGCGCGTAAGGTTGAGCCTGTAATAGTCAACCGTTTCACCAAAATAGGCAATAAATTAATCTCGGATTTTATGCCCTGTTGCAAGGCGATTTGCACTAAGCGTCCATCGTAAGCCAAACATTTTACATTGCGCGGAAAATAATCACCGCCAATCATATCGAGGATAACATTCACACCTTTAGTGCGCGTGGCTTTATGAACAACGGTGACAAAATCCTGTTTTTTATAATTGATAGCGGTATCTGCACCAAGTTTGACACAGGCGTTACATTTTTCCTCAGAACCCGCAGTAACAATGACTTTCGCATGAAAGGCTTTAGCCAATTGAATGGCGGCAACGCCGATACCGCTACTGCCGCCGTGTACTAATAGTGTTTCTTTGGCGCGTAACTGGGCGCGGTCGAATACATTACTCCACACGGTGAAAAAAGTTTCGGGTAAGGCGGCAGCTTCGACAAATGATAAACCTTTGGGTATCGGTAAACACAGTAACGCCGATGCTAAACAATAACCCGCATAACCGCCGCCTGTGACTAACGCGCATACTTTGTCACCGACGCTTAAATGACTCACTGCTTCACCGACTAACACAATCGTACCCGACACTTCTAAGCCGAGAATATCCGACGCGCCTGTCGGTGGTGGATACACCCCTTTACGCTGAGAAATATCAGGATGATTAACGCCCGCCGCTGACACTTTAATTAATACTTGATGACTAGCAGGCTTAGGTGTAAGGCGGGCAGTGAGTTGTAATCTATCGGCTTCTATTTCAATAGCCTGCATGAATTCTGGAATCATCATAGGTATCATTTTGGAAAAACAAAGATGAGGTATTATAGACTGGTATTCCAAATGGCAGATGATGGCATAAAATCACCTGATTAGAAAGATTCATCAGCACACTTCAGAAGGCGCATACTGGTAGCGAATTTACAGAGGAGTACAGGTCATGGCAATGAATCACATCTGGCTTATCGCTGCCCTCGTTTCTTGAACAATATGGCACTGAGGCGCAATGCGAAGCCGCGCTGGAGAGTGTACGCTGACATCAAGGTTTTCGTTGTCCCGCTTGCGACGAAGCAGGTCATTATGTGCTTAAGGGCAGGAAGCATAAGACTTTTCAATGTAAGGGCTGTCGGGTGCAGGCATCGCTGATTGCGGGGACGTTGTTTCACAGCACGCATCTCGAGCTGACTATCTGGTTTTTGGCAATCTACCTAGTCAGTCAAGCCAAGATGGGGTTATCAGCTCTGGCTTTGATTTTGATGCTGCAGTTGGGTTAGTTACCCCACGGCTTGGCTTATTCAGCAGAAGTTGATGCAAGCTATGTCCGAACGTGACACGCTCTACACGTTACAGGGTAAGGTTCAAGTGGATGATGCGTATCTGGGTAGTCCCTACAAAACATTAGAGAAGCTGCCAAATAATTAAAACTCAGCCACGCTGCTGTGAATGTGTTGATTTTATCTGCCCGCTAAATTCAAATTCCACAACCCAGCAGTTAAAAAGATGAATTGATCATCTTGACCGTCGCGATTACGGTAAACGTGACGCAAGCAATTCATGCGTTTTAAGCCCGCAAAAACGTGTTCAATCGGCATTCTAAGCGCGGAAATGAAGCGATTTTCTGCCTTTTCATCCGCAGTCAGCTGTCCATTTTGGGGCTTTTTCTTGGGCATCATCACGTTTTTAGGGTGGTGTTGAACGCCTTGAAAGCCTTTGTCCAACCAAAGAGTTCGGTCTGGTGGAATACCTCGAAACGAGGTGTCTTTATCAAAGAGTTTTTTATCGTGATAACGACCTGCCTTGGTAGGGCTTAGAAAAAGAATCTTTTTTTCAGGGTTCGCCATGACGATATTTTTGCGCGTATGGCAGCCTTGTTTGCCTGAATAGTGTTTGCGTTGGGTTTTTGCACAGCTTGAACGTTGCGTTCTGCGCTCAGTACCGTCAATCAGCAAATCTTTCTCGTGCGGAAAAAGCTGTAAAAATTCCTCAACACTGCGAATTTTACGGGCAGGCAACCCCTGTTTTTTGCCCAAGGTCGTCTCCAAAACGGGCAGCAAACGTTTGATCCAATCACAACAGTTGCCACTGTCGAGATCAAACAGCATCCCCAACACATCATAGGTCGGATAGCATTTCAGATAAATCAGCACGAAAAATAACTTCAGCCGTGTGCTTGCCAGCCTTGGCTTTTTCCCAGCCCCTTTTTTACGCTCACAACCTCGTTTGCTTCTGTCCGCATCCATCGCTTTTTCATACGCGCTATCAAAATCACCCAGTCATTCGTCAAACTGCTTCAGGGTTAAACCTGTCGTGGCTCTCATTAGGCGTTCTTTTTTGTCAATTCGAGTTAAGTTAAGCATCGTTTTTTCGCTGTTTGTCGCGGTATGGCTAGGTTTTACTGAATTTAGCAGTATTTGGCAGCAAATCTCTTAATAACCCAAACAGGATTGCAGTTCGATTTAGCTACACCACAAGGAAAGTTGATTGCCACGTTAATGGCAGGTTTCGCAGAATTTGAACGGGATTTATTGCGTGAGCGGGTTCTTTCGGGTGTCAAAGCCGCACAAGCTCGCGGGGTTGTCTTTGGTCGTCGCCTTGGGCAACGTGTGAAATCGGACAAATTAGCACCCAAAGTATTAGAACTTGTTGCTTCTGGGCATTCTTATCGCCAAATTGGCAGGCTACTCAATTTGAGCAAAAATACTGTTCTGGCTATAGTTAAACACGATCGAGAAAATTCTAAAGGTTAGGCGTACCAAGGGCTACAGACCACTACTAGAAAATTACGCACGAATCCTTACGCCTAGCCAATCAGAGTTTGTACCAGCAAGTGCATGGTTCTTTAGGCGAGTTAGGGGCAAAGTTTCTCGATGCACTGTTTATTGTCGGTGATAATTCGAGTCGAGTCAGTCCGTGGTACGAGATTAAACAAGAACCTGTCAAACCGACGATTCATGGTATGCGCGATTTATTGGCACGTTTTAACCAGTTGACCGCGCTTTCAAAATACAACGCCGTGTTAAAAACTATGCCCGTGGTAAAGCTCAATCAGTGGGCGTTGGAAGGAAATGCCCTCGATACTGCCAGCATGATTGATTTATCTCCCTCGAAACGCTATGCGATAACGTTAGCGGTGATTCGTCAGCGGCTTGCCTGTGTTACCGACGACTTGTGCCATATTTTTTGCAAGCAAATGAGCAGGGTATCCCACCTCGCTGAAGAAAAATTGCAGAAATATTTACAGGATAGCCAAGGCAAAACGGATGAAATCCTACGCCGTTATGCCTTGCTGGATAAGGTTTTGAACTCAACTGAGCCAGATAAAATTCAGTTACAAACTATCTAACCCGCTCAGTGGACATCAAGGTAAACTCAAAGAAAAAGTGCGCCGTAAAATTTTGACAACGTTTGCTTATGGCACTGGCTTAGGCGCGACGCAAACGGCTCGCCATATTACCCACATCAATGCGCGGCAAATTTCCTTTGTGAATCAACGACAGATTTCCACAGAAAAATTAGAAGCCGCAATTACAGAGATCATCAATGCTTACAACCGCTTTCAGTTGCCGCGTTATTGGGGCGATAACAAACGAGCTGCCGCCGATGGTACACAATGGAATTTGTATGAAAATAACTTACTGTCGGAATGCCATATTCGCTACGGCGGTTATGGTGGCATAGCGTATTACCACGTCAGTGATGCTTACATTGCCTTATTTTCCCATTTCATCCCCTGTGGAACATGGGAAGCCATTTATATTCTCGACGGTTTGACCAAGAATAAGTCTGACATCCAACCCGATATTTTGCACGGCGACACACAGGCGCAAAGTACACCTGTTTATGGATTGGCGTTTCTGCTAGGCATTAAGCTCATGCCACGAATACGAAATTGGAAAGATTTAACCTGATTAGCAAGATTCTTCAGCTTGGCGAAGCCAAGTTGCAGGACGGGGTTTACTGGTAACGGCGGCACACGCAAGTGCATGGGAAGCGTATCAAGATAAAATCGTCGGTTGAAGCGATAAACAAACGCACTCAGATAGCGTATACCGTATTTAGCAAAGTTGAAAGCATGATAACTACCCCCCAAACTGGTTTTAAGATTACCCAATAGCGTGTTAATCCACCTAAATTCTGGCATCTCTTTTGGTTTGCGAGCACCTGCGATAATGGCTTGGTGTTGGCAGCCTGCATCGAGTACGCCCGTAAAACAGCTCAGCCCATCGGACATGACAACACAATCTGGACTCAAGTCTTTCAGAGCATCGTTCGACAATGGCTTTGCGGGTAAAACCTGAAACGGGAGCCATTTTGAGGTACATCGGATGCCCTTCGGTGTTAAGCGAAACCGCCGACACAAAAGAAACCTTGTTCTCAGAGCCGCGCCCTTTGCCGCCAACACGTTCACCACCCAGATAAGCATCATCCACTTGAACGTTGCCGTGTAACGTGTAAAGCGTGTCACGTTCAGATATGGCTTGCATCAACTTCTGCTGAATATGCCAGCGCACACCCAACTGCCGTTTCAACGCCAGAGCTGACAAGCCCGTCTTGGCTTGACTGACCAAGTAGATTGCCAAAAACCAGACAGTCAGCGCGAGATGCGTACTGTGAAACAACGTCCCCGCAATCAGCGATGTCTGCACCCGACAGCCCTTACATTGAAAGGTCTTATGCGTTTTGCCCTTAAGCACATAATGACCCGCTTCGTCGCAAGCGGGACAACGAAAACCTTGATGCCAGCGTACACTCTCCAGCGCGGCTTCGCATTGCGCCTCAGTGCCGTATTGCTCAAGAAACGAAGGTAGCGATAAGCCCGTTTGAAATTGGATGCGATTGACCTGTACTCCTCTGTTTGTTGCTAACAGTATGCGCCTTCTGAATTGTGCTGATGAATCTTTCTAATCAGGTAATGTTATGGCTCATATCGTGTTTTGAGGACATGATAAAATCTGCATTTTTCCCATGATCCTACGTCTTCAAGAGTTAATAGATGAGAGCAAAGCTTACCGTGTCATCAGGAAGTTACGTTGGAAAAGTGGATACAGCTGCCCATTTTATAGCTCAAATAAAATCCGCAAACGGGGTAAAAATGACGGCCATCAAGGGTGTCAACGCTATCAGTGCAAAAAATGTACGAAGCGATTTGATGATTTGACAGGAACGATTTTCTCAGGTCGTCATCAATCGATTACGGTATGGATAAGTTATTTGTACCTTCTTGGTTTGAATGTGTCGAACGCCCAAATCGCCCAAGAGCTGGGTTTATGTGCCAGTGATAGTCAGCGAATGG
>MBQZ01000044.1 GCA_002134785.1 Crenothrix sp. D3 | reverse complement strand
GGGGCTTGAATGAGAACACCAATGGCTTGATTCGTCAGTATTTCCCCAAAGGCAGCAGTTTTGAGGACATTACCGATGAACAGGTTGAAGCAGTCATGCACCGCCTCAACCACCGCCCTCGAAAAGGATTAAATTACCAAACACCTTATGCGGTGTTTTTTGCACAAGTTGAACGCAAAGCTGCATGAACTCTGGAATTGCATTTATGACTTGAATCCAAGGATGAACTTATTCAGTTTCAGTCATTAATCGGATAGTCTTACAGATGAAAAAACTTTTCTACAAATTATTGTGTACTACTCAATTATTCTGTATTTTTTTTGTCACGGCAGTGCTAATGATTATCTACGAATTTTTGAAAGAGATATATTTCAAGGGTGAATTGACTTTATGGGAATCACATAGCATTACAATCATCTTGACTGCCACATTAGCTACATTAGCTGCATTTTTCATGCGTAGTCTAGCTAACAGGCTAGTGAAAGAAGCACAAAAAGCACACTGCAAGGTCGAAGGTATCATCACCCATATAGTTGATGCGGTTATCATCAGTGATGAACGCGGCATAATCAATACCTTTAATCCAGCCGCTGAAAAGATTTTTGGCTATAACGCCCAAGAAGTCATTGGTCACAATGTCAAAATTTTAATGCCAGAACCCTACGCTAGTGAACACGATGGTTATATTCAAAGTTATCTGACGACCAAAATCCCAAAAATTCTCGGTAAGAACAGGCGAGAAGTTCGAGGTTTGCGTGCTAACGGTGAGGTCTTTCCTATCGATTTGTGTACTAGCAAAATGTGTATCGATGAACATTTGATGTTTATCGGTGTGATTAGAGATATAACTGATTACAAGCGTGATGAGGATGAAATGCAGCGGTTAAGGAAAACCGAGATACAACTGCTTGAAAATTTGCAAAAAGAATTATCTGTTGCTACGGCAATTCAGATGAATATGCTGCCTAAGTGTTATTATTTATTCCCTCAACACCCGCAAATTAAAACTTATGGCTTAATGCGTCCAGCTAAAGAAATAGGCGGGGATTTTTATGACGAGTTTACACTCAATAATAACTATATTGTTTTTGCTATTGGTGATGTTTCAGGTAAAGGTATCCCTGCCGCTTTGTTTATGATGGAAACCATGACATTGCTAAGATCAATAATTACCAAACCTAAAAAATTTGCTACGGCATTAATGAAGATCAATAAATTACTGTGTAAAAATAATGACACAAATATGTTTGTTACCCTATTTATTGGATTATTAAATGTAGCAACGGGCGAATTACATTATTCAAATGGAGGGCATAATCCACCTTTATTGGCACATAAAAATGAACCTTTTGAGATTCTCAATGTTCCACGCAATATTTTATTGGGTGTGCATGATGAAGCGCAGTATGAAGTTGTTGAGATACAGTTACAAGAAGGTGATACTTTAATTTTATATACCGATGGCGTAACAGAAGCAGAAAATGATAAACAAGAGTTTTTTTCTTTAGAGCGAGCCATTAATGTTTTAAATTCCACTTATCATGATAGCAAAACTCTAGTTAATACTTTATATAATGAAGTTGTTATATTTGCTGACAACCAAGTACAATCTGATGATATAACTATATTTTCATTGCAATATGACCCAAGTATGGCTGTTTATGTTGATAATAACTTTTTTAAATGGTCGGATTATTTAAGTGTTGGTATTCCTGAAATTGATGAGCAACACAAAATATTAGTAAGTTTAATTAACAGATTATATGAAGAAGTGATTGTGAACAACGCGGATAGAGATATTATAGAAGAAGTTTTAAGTGACCTCATAGATTACACTATAGTTCATTTTAGTTTTGAAGAAAAGCTATACCATACCTTGGGTTATTCTGAGTTAGAAGCGCACCGTGAATATCATATTGACTTAAAAGATCAACTGCTAACAATTCAAAGAAAAGCTAAAGAAAATGAATCCGTAGTTAATAATGAGTTACTGAGATTTTTAAAAAAATGGTTGCAACATCATATTGCGGTTGAAGATAAAAAAGCGTTTCTTAATCTTACAATAAGCTCGTAGGGCGCGAGAGCCTTATTGCGCCGTATGTGATGAACATCATGCTGCGTATTACGCTTCGCTAATACTCCCTACGCAGCTCATAGGTTGGCTAGAGTTGATAGCCGAAACCCATCAAATCGTGGATTAATAGTGATGGTGTGAATTGATTCGCACCAGCCATCAAAGATTTTCCGCATTCAACAAAATAACTTCAATCTCTTCCGTAATTTCTTCTTGGCGATAAATTTGTACTTTGCGGTGCAGATTGGTGGTTTCATCATCTAAATGATTGACCGCGCCTTCGAGGTGTTGTAAACGGCGGTGATTTTCTGTGCTTAGTGAACAATAGAAGATGTTATGGAGTGTTGCTAATAGGTAATGACCCAGTAAATCGGCAAAGAATACTTCGGGTGAGAGATTAAGGTATGGCAGGTGGCGGTGATTTGCTATTGAACTGGGTTGTGGGCTGAGCGGTAGCAGTTGCCGTTGGTTAATGGGTTGGGCTGGGCTGTCGTAATAGATAGCGGTTAGGCGAATTGCTGAGTGATGGGCGGGGGCAATGTTGTCTATCAGGCGGTTAATAATTAATGGCACTTCTTCGGCGACATTCGCGCCTTCGATAATCGTGACAGTTTTCAGTTGCTCGTCGGTTAATTTATTCGCTAAACGGCTACCGACGGCGATGGTGTGAGTATAGTTTTGTGCGCTGCTGGCGTGTATCAGTTGTTCATTAAAATCACCACAAAAGCCGCGTTCTGTACCGACCAGCAAGCAAATTGACGGCGCGTGGCTATCGGCAATCGTTAAGTGTGGGTAAAAAGTCAGTAAATCATTGATGACGGTGTCAATCGCTGCCACGGCTTGCGTTTGCAGGCTTTGTAAACGCGCCAGTTTGTGGGTTTCAATCAATGCCAAATTTTTCATGGAGTTGAGAATACTGCGTATCTCATTGAGTTTGACGATATGTAATTGCAGTTCGTGACTTTGGCTCATGGGGTTTTTAGCCATTCATGCAGAACTGTTTGCCATTGTTCGTGACTGCTATCTAGCGTTAATGCGGTGGTTTTTATGCCGTGTTCAATACACGTTAGCCAGTTCTGAATATCTTTGGGTTCAGCCGAATTTAATAAGCCTTGGTTAAAGGCAATCAGCCACGCCAGTTGAAATAAGCTATCGAGTGGACTGAGTCTATCTTGTTTAAGAATTTCTCGCAGTAAACGCCCGCGTTTAATTCGCGCTTCCATTGAGGCTTCTAAACGCTGACCAAAACGGGTGAAAGCTTCCAATTCTAAAAACTGGAGATAATCCAGTTTCATTTGCCCTGCTTGATGGCGAATACTGGCGTGTTGCGCTTTACCACCGATACGCGAGACTGAGCGGGTAATGTCTATCGCAGGACGAAACCCTGACACGAATAAATCATTGTCTAAATAAATCTGCCCATCGGTGATAGAGATTAAATTAGTGGGAATGTAGGCGGCAATTTCACCTTGTTTGGTTTCGACGATGGGCAATGCAGTCATACTACCGCCGCCGTTTTCTGCATTCAGGCAGGTTGAGCGTTCTAATAATCTGGAATGGATGAAGAAAATATCACCAGGATAGGCTTCGCGCCCTGGTGGTCTGCGTAATAACAGCGATAATTCGCGATAAGTGCGGGCATGAGTGGATAAATCATCGTAAATAATCAGCGTATCCAGCCCTTGTGCCATCCAATATTCAGCCAATGCACAACCTGCAAATGGGGCGATATATTGTAAACCAGGTAAGGCACTGGCTTCGGCAACCACGCACACCGTGTACTCTAACGCGCCATGTTGTCTGAGTGTGTCTATGGTGCTGACTACTGCTGAGCGTTTTTGCCCAATCAATACATAAATACACAACACGTTTTTGTTTTTTTGATTAATGACTGTGTCTATCGCAATCGCACTGCGTCCTAAACCTTCATCACCGACCAATAATTGCCGTTGCCCTTTGCCGATAGGAATCAGCGTATCGATAATTTTTATGCCTGTGTACAGCGGTTTTTGGACAAAATCACGCGCAATAATGGCGGGCGAGGCTTTTTCTAAATTCTCGCGCTGAATGGCGTGTGGCGCGGGTTGACCATCTAGCGGCAAGCCTAAGGGGTCAATAATTCGACCGATAAAGTCATCACCGACAGGGACACTCAAGGGATGTTTAGCGAGATGTACCGTCGTTCCTGCGGTTAACTGTTCACTGGCATACAACAAAATCGCGCCCACTTTGTCGTAATTCAAATCGAACACCATGCCTTTGCTACCATCTGCAAAGATTAAAATGTCTTCAATCGCAGCGGATGGCAAGCCTTTAATCCAGCTAATCCCATCACCGACAGAAATAACCGTGCCTTGTTCGACTATGCGTAAATCTAAGCGGTAGTCGCTTAGCCACGCACTTTGTTTATCCAGTAACGCGTTAATCGTCATAATCAAATTGGACAAAACCTGATAATTCGTGTTGCAGACTGGCATTTAATACCCACGCACCAATATCGATACGCACACCTGCAATCAGTTCAGGAGCTTGCTGATAATCAAAGCGTATCGGTTGCGAAATTTGCACACTGAGTTGTTGTTGTAGCTGCTCACGTTGTTCAGTGGTTAACGGGTAAGCAGTGCTAACTTTAATGGCAATGTCGGCTTGCTCTTCCAATGTTTGCAAACAAGCGGCGGGTAACACAGTGGTACGACTGAGTAGCAACTCAAATAATCGCGTTTCTAGCTCAGGGCTGGCCGTTTGTTTGAGTAGCAAACTGGCAAATTTAGCAGCATTGATGAGGGCTTGTTTTTCGATTTGTTGTTCAAGCTCATGCTGTTTGTGTGCTTGTGTGACTGTGTATTTTTGTCGTTCGGCTTCCAAATCAATCGCCAGTTGTTTCATAGCCGCTGTTCTTTCTAGCTCTAACTGCACATTGAGCGCGGTAATCGCCGCTTGTTTTTCCTGCTCCCACGCTTTTTGCCGATTTTCATACAGACTGCGCTGTTCATCGGCTTGCGCTTGTATGGCTTTGGCATCGGCTAAAGTTTGGTCAATAAATTGTTTGCGCTTGGCAATCACTTCTAGTAAAGGTTTATAAAACAGGCGTTGCAATATCCAGATTAAAATCAGGAAATTGATGATTTCAAAAATAAAGGTGGTGAGGTCGAATTGCATCTTATTTATTAACGATATATTCCAGCAACGGATTTTTAAACAGCACAATTAAAATAATTACCAAACAATAAATCGCCAGCGATTCAATCATAGCGAGACCGATAAACAACGTGCGCATAATCGACTTTTCAGATTCAGGTTGCCGCGATAAGGCTTCCAACGCGCTACTAATCGCCTTACCCATTGCTATCGACGGCAACATGATACCCAAAGCAATACCGATAATCGCGGCAACACTGGAACAAAGAACGATGAGGGTAATATCAGACATAATTATTCCTGTGAATTAAGAGATTGAGATTGCATAGCACCCGCCAAATAAATCAGTGCCAACATCCCAAATATATAGGCTTGTACCAAGGCTTCAATAATATGCAGCATTAAAATAGGAATCGGGGCGAGAAAACCCGCCACCAGCAAAATCAACATTGCCGCCATTTCTAAACTCATGATATTACCAAACAAGCGAATAGCTAAGGCGATTGTGCGGGTGAACTCACTGATAATATGAAACGGTAATAGAATCGGACTGGGGCTGAGATAATGATGCAGGTATTTTTTTAAGCCCTGCGTTTTAATACCAAACCAGTGTACCGAAAAAAATACCAACACTGCCAAGGCGGAAGTCACTGACAAATCACGGGTAGGTGAATGTAAACCTGGAATTAAGCTGACCAGATTGGCAACAATCAAAAACAGCCACAGCGTGGCAATAAACGGCATAATTTGCCGCCCGTGTTCTGGTGCGACTGCCAGTATCGCTTCGTCGATACTCGCCACGATACCTTCAACCAGTGTCTGCACCGCATTCGGCAATATCTCCAGATTGCGGGTAGTCAGCCACGCAATCAGGCTAATTACCAGCATAATACCCCAAGTTGTCAACAGTGATAAACCAATCACCAACGAACCGACATGAATTGATACTTCTCCTTCCATGACTAAACCCTATTTGTTTTTAATCAAAAAATACACGTTAAAAAAGCCAACCACTACGCCGCTAAACAATAAACTTAACGTCCAGCGCATAGAATAACCCGTAACCAAACCATCCAACCAATGCCCAAGATACGCGCCTGCGACGATTGGTAATACCATCACTAGCCCCAGCGTACCAATATAAACCGTTTGCGATAACAAATTGGGTCTATCTTTCTCCGCTTGTTTCATGCGTTCAATCTGCGTGTCGATACGTTTTTTTAGTTGTTGTTGTCGGTTCATGATTGCCACACGGTTTTATGTTTTAAGGACATCAAGCGTTTTAGCATGGCTTGTTCCATGCGTTTTAGGCTTTCTCGTGTGGCGCGTACTTCGTCTTCCTGATTTGCCCATTGTTGCTGTAATAAGTTGCTGATACGTTCTAAATTACTATCCAGCAAAAAATGTTGCGTGGTGATGGTCAGCTCGTTGTCATTAAAATACAGCACCGCACTAGGAACAGCGACATAGTGCCAGACATCGTCCGCCTGTTTAAAACGCGCCAGCCCAAAAATCAGCGTGGTCATAAAACGCGCATGATGGGCTTGAATGCCAAAACTGCCTGAGGCATCTTCGCCGACAAACGTGGTAACGCCGTCAAGGTGTTGTGCTTGGTCAGAGGCAAATAGATTCAGCTCAAATACACTCATGGCATCGCGCCGCGCATATAACATTCTTCTTCAGACACTACATCATAACGCCCAGACAAAAAGCCCTCGCAATCACTCAAGGTTTGCGCCAGCGGTACAGAAACCCCCGCCTGCCACTTATCATGCGCCAATACTGAAAACGATTGCGTTAAATAACACTGCAATTTTCCCGCCCGCATCACTATTCTAATGCCCCAAGGAAAACGGTGCGAATTTTTGCTCATAGTGTTTTTTCCTGCATGATTGGCGAAAAGACTAGAAATGCTGTTGTGCCATAAAAAACTGCGCTAATGCTAAATCTTCAGATCGAGTGATTTTAATATTATCAGGACGACCTTCTACGATTTTGGGTTGTTTGCCTTGCAGTTCTAAGGCACTGGCTTCGTCGGTAATCGCGGGATTACCGATTGCGATTTCTAAGGCAGTTTTTAAATCACCATAACGAAACATTTGCGGGGTTAAGGCTCGCCAGATATGGCTACGGTCTAATGTGCCGAGGATGTTTTTACCCTCAACATTTTTCAGCGTATCGGCACACGGTAACGCCAAAATACCGCCCACTTCATCATTCACTAAGGAATCAATCAAATGGTGAATATCGGCAGAAGTGATGCACGGTCTAGCCGCATCATGCACTAATACCCAGTCATTGTCCGTCGCTTGGTCGCGGATAGCGTGTAAACCAGATAACACGGAATCAGCACGTTCTTTGCCGCCTTTAGCTCGAATGATTTTTTCGTGGCTGGCAACGCTTAGTTCAGACCAATACGGATCTTCTTCTGAAATTGCCACCGCGACAGCGGTAAACACATCGGCTTGTAACAAACGCAACAGCGTATGTTCAATCACGGTTTTACCCGCTAAGTCTAAATATTGTTTAGGTCGGTCAGCGTTCATCCGCTTACCAACCCCAGCCGCTGGGACAACTGCCCAGAATTGAATAGAATGTGTCATTATGATTTGTCTTTCAGTGCGTTTTCTAGGCGTTCCATACGTTCATGCAGTTTAGCTAATTCGCAGAGAATTTTGTTTTCATCGGCTTCAATGCGATTAGTTTCTTGTTCAATTTGACGCACGTTATCGCCCCATGTATCCATATTTTTACCTATCAATGAAGCGGATAATATGGCAGTGCATAAGGAGAATAACGCCAAGCCAAACAAGATTAAACCCGCTGAAAACAAACGACCCAATAACGAAGTCGGCACGACATCACCAAAACCGACATGAGTCATCGTCACCCACGCAGACCAAATACCATCGGTCAATGAGTGAATACTAGGGTCAAGAATATAAAGTATAAAACCCGCGCCTAAAGACACCGCAATAGCCAAGGTTAGCAAATAAATTAAGCTACGTTTGCCGCTTAAATCATTCAGTAGCTTTTTGAATAACTGCACTGCGTCAGTCAATATCTGGATGATATTCATGTAATTCTCCGAAATGGTTTTAATAATGAAGTTTCTTTTTATTAGCTGGCACTACTATCAGGAGTCCAACAGCTTTAGCTATTGGCTAGAAAACAGCTAAAGCTGTTTTACTCCAAATCCTGTTGATTTTGATGACTATATTTATCAGACAACTGTAATAATACAACCACTGCACCCGTACCGCCATTTTTAGGCGTTGCCGAACAAAATGCCTGCACGTCTTTATGTTGTCTTAACCAGATATTCATATTATTTTTTAACACGGGATGCTGGTCGGGTGAACGATGCCCTTTACCATGTACGATATGCACACACCGATAACCGTCTTCAACACAATAGTGCAGAAAATGCAGGAGCTGGCGTTTGGCTTCGTCACTATTAAGACCGTGCAGATCAATTTCCGCGTCTAAACCAAAAAATCCACGGCGTAGTTTTTTTAATACGTTATGTTGTAGCCCTGTATTTAAAAAACTCAGGCTATCTTCAATGCCCACTTTTTCAATGGGCAAGGCGGTTGCAGTGTCGATTAAGTGACCATCGACATTAATAACCGCAGGTTTAGGATACGGCTTCGGTTTAGTTGTATTGGTTAATGAAACCTTGTCACGCTTGACAGCAAGCACGGTGCCGATAGTTTGCCGAAACAAATCACTGTCTTCTGGGGTGAGAATTTTTTTTGCCACGAAAGCTGATTTTGCCGTTTATTGTTGCTAATGTTTGCTATTTTAGAACTTATTGACTCACAGGGTGAATGTAATGCGTAGTACGGTAGGGGCAATCCCTTGTGGTTGCCCTTAAATAATGTACCGATTTATGAAGGGCAGGCACAAGACCTGCCCCTACTTCACGGGGGTGTTTGTCACAGTTTTGATATTAACCAGCGACATAATCAGGGCGGCGATATAGGGTAGCGATAAAATGCTGAGGATAATCAGCCACCAAATAACATCGGCTTCGGCTATTTTATAGTGGAAAATAATGGCAGTCATCGCGGTTAATAAGCCGATTAACATGACCAGTTCTTCGCGTACCATTAACAAACTTTGCAGTAATGCGGGTTTGTCTTCCGCTTTGGCGGTGCGTAGAAACGGTTGATTAGTGGTTAATAAACCTCGAATAACGCCGAGCGCGATAGTGTGCGTTAAACTCATGCCTGCAATTGCCGCGCCGATGCGTTGTTTTAGCGTGCAAGGCACTAAGGCACTGTATAACGATAAGCCGTAAACGATTTTAAAAATGAATAAACTAAAAGCGGTGATGAGGAACATATCCAAGGGAAAACGCGAATAATCGGGCGCGATAATTAAAGCCGCTGACCAAAATACCGCGCCTACTGTCGAGATGAGGCTAAGCGCGTCAGCAAACCACGGTAGCCAGCCTGCTAAAAAGTGATAGCGTTGCTCTATCGTTAAGTGACTGTGTGGATTGATTAAATTTTTCCAATGATGGCGCAGAATTTGTACTGCACCATAAACCCAGCGAAACCGTTGTTTTTTAAAACCCGTAAAGGTTAGCGGCGTTAACCCTTTGCCAAACGCATGATTAACGTAAACCGCGTTATAGCCTTGCTCCATTAGGCTTAAACCCAATTCTGCATCTTCACAAATACACCATTCCGACCAGTTGCCGACTTGCTCTAACGCACTTTTACGAATCAAGGTCATCGTACCGTGTTGAATAATGGCATCTCTATCATGACGATGCACCATGCCAATATTAAAAAAGCCCGCGTATTCCCAGTTACACATTTCTTGAAAAGTATCGTGTTGCCAGTCGCGGTGATCTTGTGGGGCTTGGACAAAACCGACTTTGCTGTCTTGAAAATAAGGGACAAGACTGCGTAGCCAATTGGCTTCAACGGCGTAATCGCTATCAATAACCCCCACAATTTCAGCATCGGCTGCGGTGTGTTGTAAGGCGAAATTTAACGCCCCTGCTTTAAAACCCTGCCACTTTCCTAAGGTAAAAAAACGAAACCGCTCGCCTAATTGCTCACAATGAGCTTGCACAGGCTGCCATAAAGCGGCATCACTGGTGTTGTTATCAATCACCAACACTTCATAATTAGCATAATCCAGTTGTGCTAGACCGTTTAACGTGGCAATCACTAAATCGGGCGGCTCATTACAGATGGCGACATGAAGAGACACTTTTGGGTAGTCGTTTTCTGCTAGTAAGGGAGCGGTTAGCGGTTGATGTTCACGTTGGCGACGTTTCCAAAGTAATTCCACCCATTCAAAACCATTAATCAACACCACCGCCATTAACAGCAACTGCACGGGTAATAATAAACCCCACGCGACGATACTGTAGAGACTCAAGCCTTTCATGATGGGCGCGAATAGGCAATAACTGAGCAAAGAACTGAACGCTTGGATCAAAAAAAGATAGGCGAATTGTCCGCGATAACGAATGCCTTTGCTGTGTCGCCAAAAAAGTAAAGTGGGTAATAAAGCCAATGCGAATGCAGTGATTGCTTCGGGTATCCACCACGGATTTTCACTCACCGCGCCGACAAAAGGAAATTTTTGCCGTCCTATTGAATCAAAAACCCCCCAATGTTCGCCTGCTGCACCACCACCTTCGCCTTCTGTTGAATGTTTCCACGGTTGATCAAAGGCTTCCATGAGGTAATAGTCGTAATTATGCGTAGCAGCAAAATTGACAAATTCGCGTACAAAACGGGCTTCGTTCAGTAAAGAAGCCTTTGCTGCACCGTTAAAATTACCTTTGCTGGGCCAACCTGCTTCGGCAATAACGATGGCTTTATCTGGATAAGCGCGGCGTAATTCTTCATAACGGTACTGCATTTCAGCCACCGCACTTTCAATGCTGTTGCCTTGCCAATAAGGAAAAATATGCACGGCAATAAAATCAACGTGTTTAACCAGCTCAGGATTTTTTAACCAAATATTCCACGGCTCACCGACGCTAACAGGCTGATGCACTTGGGTTTTAACGTGGTCTACATAATCGCTCAATTGCTTAACGGACAATTCTTGACGAAACAAGACCTCGTTACCCACCAACACTCTGTTGATATTGCTGTATTGATTAGCTTGTGTAATGAGCGCGTTAATTTCTTGGGTATTTTGTTCTGTATTATCATTAATCCACGCGCCCGCCATTACTTGTATATTGTATTTTTGCGCAACCATTGGTACTTTTTCTTGCCCGTGAGTTACCGAGTAAATACGAACGTTGTTCACTTTATCCGCAAAAATTTTAAAATCCGCTTCAATTTGTTCCAGAGTCACATCGGGATTCGCACTTAATTCATCATAACTTTTAATCGCTTGATGTGGCGTGTAAGCAAGCCCGTGTAATTTACCTTGCCAATTCGGTGGCGTTTCACTGGGATTAAGTCCCACCCAAACCAACAGGTTTCCTAATAGCGCGAGGACAAAAATTAAACTGCTGAATCTTGAAAATTTCATAAGTGAGTGGGTATTTTAAAAAAGGCGAATCGAGTTATAAGTAAATATGGATAAGTTTTCAAGAATATGACTGCCAGTCCTTCAAGGACTGGCAGTCATTTATCACCTAAACTTCGACGGTCTTGTAAACAAACCAGCCATAATAAGCAATATAACAGTAGCAAAGCAGCGGTATAAAGAACGCGTATTGAATGCCTATGACATCAGCAAATAATCCTTGCACGACAGGAAGAATAGCACCGCCAACGATTGCCGCGCATAAAATGCCAGAGCCTTGCTCGGTATATTGACCCAAACCACGCAGTGCGAGTGAAAAAATAGTGGGGAACATAATCGAGTTAAATAAGCCAACGGCAAGAATAGCCCACATTGCCAGTTGCCCACTACTCAAAATGGTTAGCAATACCAACAGTGCGGCAACCACGGCATTGAAGATTAATGCTTTGCTCGCGTGAATTTTTTGCATAACAGCAAAGCCAACAAATCGCCCCACCATTGCCCCACCCCAATAAAAAGACACATATTTTCCCGCTTGTTGAGTGTCTAAGTGTGCAACCGTGGGTTCACTGAGAAAACTAATGAGGAAACTACCGATGGATACTTCACCACCCACATAAACAAAAATAGCAATTGCGCCCAATAGCAAATGTTTGTAGCTCAACGCGCTGTGGTGCATCTTGTCAGCTTCGACTTGTTGCGTTGTTGCGGAGGTGATTTTAGGCAGTTTAATCAGCGCGAAAATAACAGCGACAAAAAATAATAACGCGGCAAGCACTAGATAAGGCTGCTGCACAGCGGCGGCTTGGCTGGCTTGATAGATTGACAGCTCTTCAGTACCCAGTTGTTTTATTTCCTCGACGGTTTTTACTGCCGTATTAAGGATAAACAACGCACCAAAATAAGGGGCTATGGTTGTGCCTAACGAGTTAAAGGCTTGAGTCAGCGTTAGCCGACTTGAGGCTGTTTCCGCACTGCCCAACACAGTAACGTAGGGATTTGCCGCAACTTGCAACAAGGTAATGCCTGAGGCTAACACAAAAAAAGCGGTTAAAAATAAGGGGTAAGAGCGTGTACTGGCGGCTGGATAAAATAGTAAACAGCCAACGCCAGCTACTGCTAAACCCGCAATAATGCCACCTTTGTAATCAATTTTTTTAATGAGATAGCTACTCGGTACAGAAACAACAAAATACGCCATGAAAAAGCAAAATTGAATCAGCATGGCTTGTGCATAATTCAAAGTAAAAACGGCTTTGAGATGCGGAATTAAAATATCATTTAAGCACGTTATAAACCCCCAGATAAAAAACAGCGAGGTCAATATCGTCAACGCACCCCAGTTATTTTTTTCATTGCTGTCAGCGGTATGAGAAGTCATTATTCTGTCACGGTAAAGGTTGCTGATTCATTGCCAATCATGACGTTAAAGTCACCCGCTTCAACAATTCGCTGCAAATCCACACCGATAAACGATAAATCGGCAGGGGTGAGCGTAAAAGTGACGGTTTCTGTTTGATTGGGATTTAATTCAATTTTTTTAAAGGCTTTGAGTTGTTTATTCGGGCGCGTTACTGACGCAGCTACGTCATTAAGATACAACAAGACCACTTCTTTACCTTTAACTGCCCCCGTATTTTTAACCTGCACGGTGACATTAAGCGTTTCTGAGCGAGTTATAGTATGTTTTTCCAGCGTTAAGCCGCTGGTTGCAAACGTGGTATAACTTAAACCATGCGCAAATGGATACAGCGGAGAATAAGTATTCGGCTTAAAAACTTCGCTAGGTTTGTAATCATAAGGCGTAATACCGTTCGTATTTCTTGGATAAGAAATCGGTAATTTGCCATTGGGGTTATAGTCGCCATATAAAATATCAGCAATCGCGACACCACCTTCCATGCTCGGTAAGAAGCCCAACAAAACCCCAGCGGCTTGGTCGGCAATCGGCGTAATAATGCGTGGACGACCGCCTAACATCAATAGAATAACAGGTTTACCCGTGGCAAGAACGGCATTAGCGAGTTTCATTTGTACAGGTTCGAGGGCAAGTGAATCAATATTGCCAAAGGTTTCAATGTATGTTTTTTCACCTAAACAAAGCAGTACATAATCATGGTTTTTTGCCTCAGCAATCACTTGGTCTATATTCTTTTCAGTGTCGAAAGAACTGCCTTCAATATAAGTGATTTTCCCCGTCGATTTTTGTTGTAAGGCTTTTAATACTGTGGCTTTGCCCTGCGGATACAGGCTTTCATTATCGCCATTCCACGTCATAGTCCAACCGCCGTTTAGAATACTCAGTAAATTAGCCGTTGGCCCTGTTACTAAGATAGATGCTGACTTTTTTAGCGGTAATACAGAGTTGGCATTTTTCGCCAACACAATAGACTCATGCGCCGCTTGCTGGTTAATCTGCTGGGCTTCAGCGGTGGCAAACTGACTGATGGGTAAAAAAGTCGTGTCGGGGTTAAATAATCCCGTTTGATATTTAACCGTGAGTATCCGTGTAACCGCTTCATCAATACGCGCCAACGGTACTTCATTGGATTTAACCAACTCCAGTAATAACTCACTAAACGAAAAATCATTCGGCACCATGCTCATATCAATGCCTGCCATTACTGCAATTTTGACTGCTTCCTTAGGTGATGCCGCCAGCTTATCACGCGTATAAAGCCGTTGTATATCTTCCCAGTCGGACACGGTAACGCCTTTAAAGCCCATTTCTTCACGCAAAATTGTAGTCAGATAATGATGATTTGCATGGCCAGGAATACCATCAACTTCGCCAGAATTGACCATAACAGTCGGTGATCCTGCTTTTATACCTGCTTCAAAAGTCGGTAGAAAATACTCGCGTAGCATTCTTTCGCTTATCCACGCAGGGGTTCTATCCTCACCATTTAGGGGGAAACTGTAACCAACAAAATGTTTTAAACAGGTTGCAGCTTTATCAGGTGCGGAAAAATCAGTGCCTTGATGACCTTTGATATAGGCTGAACCCATAACAGTCGCTAAATGCACATCTTCGCCATAAGTCTCCCATAAACGCGCCCATAAGGGTTGACGACCTATATCCATCACAGGATAAAAATTCCAAGCTAAACCCGAAACCTTGATTTCGCGGGCAGTAATTTCACCTTCTTTACCGCTTAATTCAGGATTAAATGTGGCTGCCATATTGATGGCTTGCGGAAATAGGGTGGCATTTTTTGTGAATGTCGCACCATGAATGGCATCAATGCCATAAATCACGGGTATTTTTAAACGACTTTTTGCCGCCGTATCTTGTACTGTCTGTATTATTTTTCGCCACGTCTCAACAGAGCGTCCTTTGTCAAACGGCGTATTCAAAATAGAGCCGACATGATGATTGATAATGGCATCGTCGAGTTTAGCGGTATCCATAGGAAAATCAGCATTGGGATCGCCACCAATAACGGCAAAATCTATTTGCGTCATCTGCCCGATTTTTTCTTCTAGCGTCATTTGCGCCAATAAATCGCTAACTTTATTCGCGATGGTCGTATCTGCTTGCACTGTGTAGGATGACAATACAAAGGTAGCGATAATTAAAGCGGTTGTTTTTATGTTCACTATTTTTTTGAGTAAAAGGTGGATAATTAGAGTGGAGTCCAAGGCAAGACTTGGACGATTAAAAACGCCCAAAACTTGTTTTGGACTCCATAAGATGCTGCACATAACCATTAGCCAATAGCGGTATCGCGAGGACAATTAAGCTCAACAACCATTTTATTAGTTGTTCATTACTAACAGTCAGCATGAATGCTCGCCAAATAAGATCGCTTAATTCAGGATAAGCAAGCACAAGATCGCCGCCTTGGGTGTAGGCATACGTTTCACCAACAAGCAAAGCCACGCCTATAATGAGCAGCAAATAGCCTAACACTTTATCTTGTCGCTGATGAACAGCACTGTAACCAATTAATTCATTCAGACTAAAAAGTCGCAACGAAAAACGGCGGTCGGACATAAAATAACCCACTGCTACTAAATAAATCATACCAATAACGGGAATATACGTTGTTGGGTAGTGAAAACTGGTATAACGCCCATCGAGAGCCATGCCATAGGTTTTATAAAGCGCGAAACCGACAAATATCATATAAAGTGCGTACAGCCACGCGCCACCATTTACCATGATACTCTGCGTCAATAACTTGTAAGTACGGTGTAGCAGTAAACCTGCCATTACGGTACTTAAGAGAATGGCAGTTACCGCATAGACCCGCTGCCAACCGTTAAAACTAGTTGCCCACAACCAATTAGTTTCATTGACTAATAAAACACTGAGTAATTGTTCAAACACTAAAAAACCGCTGACTTTAGCAGGATGCAATGTAGCTAACTCTTTAATTTGTCGCCAAAAACACAGCGTAACGAGTAGAAATAACCCTATAGATTCGGACAATCCGACAGCCCAACGTGGCGATTCATACACCTTCCCTGTCAGTGGAAACACCTCAGTTCTATTCGCTGAAAATAACCCCCAATTAGCTCCAACTACACCTTCTAAATCACTTTTCCACGACTGATTAACTGCCTCAACAATGTTGTAGTCGAAGTGGTTTTTATTGGCTAATTGAATCAATTCCCGAATAAAACGCGCTTCATTAACCACACTAGGCACCGCTAAACCGCGTTGTCGTCCTGCACTCGGCCAACCTGATTCACCAATGAGTATGGTTTTGCCTGCGGCTTTTGCTTGTATTTTTTTGTAGATGTTGACGATATGCTCAGGGGCTTGTTCGATAGTCACAGGGTCATCTTCCCAGTAAGGCAGAATATGAATAGTAATAAAATCAACTTCATCGATGAGTTCAGGGTACTGCATATAAATCGACCAAACATCTGCATAAGAAACAGGCTGTTTAACGGCTTTTTTGACTGCACGAATATAACTAATCAGTTCATCAACGTTTAAATCTTTACGCAATAACACTTCATTACCAACAATCACGCGCTTCACCACATCGGGATAAGTATTCGCTGCGTTAATCAACGAGCTAATTTCTTGTTGATTATCTTTATCAGTCCTGCCTAACCACGCGCCTTGCGTCACTGTTAAACCGTGTTTTTGTGCCAATGCGGGAATAGACGGCATTTCACTTTCAGAACTGGCGTAAGTGCGAATATTGTAAGTTTTATCAGCAAGCAACGCCAAATCAGCATCAATTTGTGCAGCCGTCGGAAAATGGGCTTCAAACGGACTTTGACCATCGTGATAGGGCGCGAACGACAAACTGTTTAACTTACCGTGGGGAACATCGTTACCAATGTCATGAGGTAAATTGCTCAACCAACTGAACAATCCGTTACCTACAATAATCAACACAACAATTGCAATAATTCTTATCATTTTCTAAAAAGCCAATTTCGTAATAGTTTAATTTTTCCGACTCAACACTAAGCCTTCTTTCGCTGCCCAGCTATTCATATCTTGCTTAGTGAGCGCGTGCGCCATTAAATCAGGGAATTGGTCGGGTGTACAAGCAAAGGTTGGAATTCCCAAACTGGCAAACTTAGCAGCCATGTCATGATCGTAAAATGGTGCGCCCTCATCACTGAGAGCCAACAACGCAATCACTTGTACACCTGAAGCCACTAACGCCGCCACCCGCTTAAGCATAGATTGCGCATTGCCGCCTTCGTACAAATCGCTGATTAAAATAAACACCGTGTCATCAGGACGGGTGATTAAACCCTGACAATAACCGATAGCGCGATTAATATCCGTACCGCCGCCGAGTTGCAGACCAAACAATAAATCCACAGGATCATCGTGTAATTCTTCGGTTAAATCGACAATAGCGGTATCAAACACCACCATCTTGGTGCTGAGCGCGGGAATACTCGCCATCACTGCGGCAAAAATACTGGAATACACCACCGATGGAGCCATCGAACCGCTTTGATCGATACACAACACCACATCCCGCAACGAAGACCGCTTACGACCAAAACCAATCAATTTTTCAGGAATAACAGTCTTATATTCAGGCAAATAATTTTTTAAATTGGCGCGAATCGTGCGATGCCAATCAATTTCTTTAAAACGCGGGCGTAGATTGCGCACCGAACGATTTAACGCGCCTGTCACCGCTTGCTGCATCGGTTGTTGCAAGCGTTTTAATAATTCAGCAACGACCTTTGCCACTACTTGCCGCGCCGTGTCTTTAGTGCGACTGGGAATCACATTTTTCAACGAAATCAGCGTGGCGACTAAATGAATATCCGCTTCTACCGTTTCTAATAGTTCAGGCTCTAGCAACATTTGCCGCAAATTCAACCGTTCAATCGCGTCCTGCTGCATCACCCGCACCACAGACGAGGGAAAATATTGCCGTATATCGCCTAACCACCGCGCCACATTCGGCGCGGAACTTTGTAAACCGCCTTTCTGCCCTTTGCCGTCACGGTCGCCATACAAAGCCTCTAAACATTGATCGATAGCCAGCGCGTCACCGCTTAAACTGATATTAATACTGTCCGCCGCTTGGCTACCTAAAATCATGCGCCAGCGAGTTTGGCGTTCTGTTTGCTGCATGGTCAACCTCATTATGGTTTAAAAGACCTGCGAGGTTTTGAAACTCTCGCAGGTCTAATTTTTTATTTGTTCAACTTCTCCGCAATCGCTTGAGCCATTGCCATAAACTCAGACGGCATCAAAATAATCGTGGTGGAATTCTGCTCTGCACCCATTTCAGTAATCATCTGCATACGCTGTAGTTCTAATGCCATCGGATTGTGAGCGATTTCTTGAGCGGCTTCCGACAATTTTTGTGAGCAAACTTTGCGACAGAACCAACTTTTTTATTCAACTGACAACAAGCATTACCACAAAAAAAATGCCTCCCAAGCCTGTTGAAATTAAGGTCATTTTGCGTAATTTCGGCAATTGCCACGCCATGATAAAACCACTAAACAGCAAAAAAAGTAACGACATTGCCAACAGCGTGGCGTAGATTTTAAAGACCATGCCGCCTTTTGCTTTGTGCAACTGCACAAAATGTCTATGCCAATCATTGTTCTTTATTTTCAACTCGGCAATAAGTGGGTCGGCGGTAGGCTCTAAAACTACATCTTTACTTGCCCCTGTCCATTCCAATTGAAAAGAGTTTCCCAGTTTTTTTATGTTAGCTTTTCCAGTAGGCACAGCGATTTCCTGTTGCTTAAACGTCTCTTCTACCACTATAACAAGAGAACCCAGTTGCTCTTGTAGCGGTTGTTGCAACACGATTTTTTGCACCACCGTTTCAGAATCACCTTTTATTCCCCAAGTATACAAAGCTCCCGTGACAAAAAACATGATGGCAACTGGCAAGATAAATACCGCTAATAGCACATGTGCCTTCATTAATAGCATTCGATTAAGCATTCTTTTCTTCTCCTTCGTTAGTCAAGTAGGCAAGCGTCTTTTTGCTTATCCATCAATCGCGACAGATGGGCTTCCTCGCGTCAGCCCATCCTATAGCACTATAGCACTTCCGCTTCATTCTTTATGTGTCCAACCCCAAAATCCGCGCCAACAACGGCAACACCGCCTTAGCCGTCTCAGAATTATGTTCAGTTATCGCCGTAGTTTTGGGTAACACCGCTTGATTATGCTGCACCCGTTCGCCCATTTGTCGCCGTATCGGTGCATCAAAGGTGCTAAAGGTACGCCGTAACATCGGCAGAATTTGTTGAAATGCCTCAGCGGGTAATTGGCATACCCACGCATCGATAATGCCCCATAACACTTTTCTCGTTCCCAAACTCCAGAGACTGTGAAAGTATTAAACAACATAATGCTGTGTGCCAAAGCCATTCTGTACATAGTGCCAAAAACTGAGCGAAAAACATCCCGAAACCCCCAAAACAGGGCAAAAAAGCCCTATTATTAAGCATATTGAGCATTTTTTAACGCATTCTCTGAACGCTGGACACAATAATCCCGCAGTTTATCAATACCCAAGATGTTGATAACGCGGATAAAGTTGTAGGCGAGTGTCATTAAGCTGAATTCACCGCGACATTTTTCCAGTCCCCGCATGAGGAAATGGTGCATTCCAGCACGGTGTTTGAGTGTGCCAAAGGGGTGTTCGACCAGTGCGCCGCGCTGTTTCATACGCTGTGGGTTTTGTGCCATCCGTTGTTTGTGGCGGTCAACCACGGCTTCATGTTCCCAGCGGTAGAGTTGTTTGATGCGGGCTTTTTCTGTCAAACAGTGGTTGGCAAGTTGGCATGGGCGGCAATCGGCGGTTTTGCTTTGGTAGCGGGTAAGGTCTTGCCGTTTTTTTGTTGGTTGCCGCTGGGGGTCAAGGTCTGGTTTTGTGGGCAGGTGTAGGTGTTTAGCTCAGCATCATAGCGGAACTGGTCACGGGTGTAGCGTCCTTGTTTGGCGATGGCTTTGGATTTGTCGGGGATGGCGACGTAGACTTGAATGCCTTGCTCTTCGCAGGTTTTGAGCTGTTCGCCGTCGTAATAGCCCGCATCACCAAGTCCAGTCAGGTTATCAGATTGTAGAACCTCTTGCGCTTTTGCCAACATCGGCGCGAGTTGCTGGGTGTCATTG
>MBQZ01000043.1 GCA_002134785.1 Crenothrix sp. D3 | reverse complement strand
TAGAAGACTTCGATGTAGTCAAAGATGGATTTTTTAGCCGCTTCATGGGTCGCATAGTTTTCATGGTTTACGCATTCGGTTTTTAAGGTGTGAAAGAAACTCTCGGAGACGGCGTTGTCCCAACAGTTGCCTTTGCGACTCATGCTTTGCTGAATGCCGTGTTGTTTAAGCAGTTTTCGATGGCTATCAGAGGCGTATTGACTGCCTCGGTGTCGGTATGCTAGAGCAAGCCTTTAGCAGGTTTACGTTGCCAGATTGCCATCATCAGTGCGTCGTTGACCAACTTGGTTTTCATACGTTCTGCCATAGACCAGCCGACAATTTGCCGAGAGTAGAGATCTATGACAACGGCTAAATATAACCAACCTTCTTGCGTGTCTATGTAGGTGATGTCACCGACATAAACTTGATTGGCTTGATTTACCTCAAACTGGCGATGCCCATTGGTTAGGTGCAATAGGCAGATCGTGTTTAGAATTTGTGGTTGCTTTAAACCGCCGCTTGGTTTTGCACACTAACCGCGCTTCCTGCATGATGCGCCCAATGCGTCGCCGACTCGCGCTATCGCCTTGTTTTGCCAATACTGCTTTAAGACGGCGCGTTCCATAGACGGCACGGTTTTAAATGAAGGCGGCGGTAATCACTGTTTTCAGTTCCTTATCGCGCTGGGCTTTGCGACTTTCAGCCGCTGTCGTCCACGCATAGTACGCGCTACGGCTCACAGAGAGCATCGAACATAATAATGCCACGCTATAATCCACACTTTGCTCCAGAATCCATGCGGTCTGAACCGTATTTCTTTGGCAAAGCCTGTCCTGAGCATCACGAAGGGTACGCTGCCGCCTTGTCCATAAATCGCGTTCCTCCGTCAAACGCGCAACGTCTTTTTTCAAGCGTTTCAGCTCATCGTATAAATGCTCATCCGTTCGCACCGCCTTGTCTGGCTTGGGGGGGCGGCTATACTGATAAACCCAGTTGGTCAACGTATTCTCCTTTATCCCCAACTCGCGGGCGGTCTTTGCTACATTACTCGATTCATTCGCACGCTTTACTGCATTCTCTTTAAACTCAGCGGTGTATTTTTGTTTGGCTTGGATTGTCATGTAAGCACTCTCAGGTCTTTTCAGTAATTTTATAGGAAAGTGTCCTGTTTAGTGTAGCCACATCACCTGTGACAGGTGACTATGGCGCGGACTTAATCCTGTACAAAGACCAACAACGGATAGCCATACAAGCCAAGTGCTATACAGGCAGTGCGGCGTATTGGCAGTACAAGAAGCCTTATCAGGCATGGCGTATTATCGCTGTCACAGTGCGTGGGTAGGTAGTGACGATAGGCAACTACACCACCAATGCAATTGAACTGGCTAGACAATCCAAAGTGCGGCTATTGAGTCGTAATGAACTGGGGGCAATCGATTCTACAAATGCAAAACCCAACGGCAAAATAATATGGCAGAACAACAACTACCAGTTATGACTAAAATAAAGCGTGCAATAGGCGATAGCCGTATTACACCCTTATTTGCGCAAATGATAACGCAGAGAAAAGATATTAGTTAAAATTCAGATGGGCTTAGCTGGCACGGCGATTTTCCAGCCCCACCAATTATACAAATTCCGATAGGGCAAATGATAGGGTCGATTGACCTTCTTTACCTGACCACTCACTACTAACCCTTCACCTATAAACGTAAAGTTATAATGTTAAAGCCTATTACCTTCAAATCCCCTATTATAAAAGTGCTTCTAGGTTTTGTTGCACACCATAGGCAAACTGTGATGTTTGCTGAAATAACCATTGAACTTAGCCAACCTATTGATTCCACAACGCTTGATATAAACTTAAATCAGTTATTTACAACTGAAACCTCACTTGTTGTTCCGCCCGAATTATCTGCACAAGCATTAGCGGATTTACTGATTGCTTGCACTATTGTTTTACAGCAACAAGGTGGGCATCCTATTTTTATCTCAGGTCAAGCCGAGCCATTAAATCAACCCAATAGCTTTTGTCTTTCCATTCCCTATTTTCATGCCCCCAGTGCTATTGACGCATTAACTTGGTCTGTACACGCTCTCAACAGCTTGATTAGCGAACCTGTTATGAATTGGGCATTATTACAAGAGGCTTATCAAACTCTATTAGTAAAATTAAAACGTGTAGCTGCTGGCAGTTTTACGGGTGTTAATGCCTTTCATTTTTTCAATGCCGCTTATGCAAACAATATCCCTTATTTACATTTAGTAGATAAAATTTATCAGTTCGGTTATGGCATAAATTCGCGGTGGTTAAATAGCTCAATTACCGATACCACACCTGCTTTAGCGGTTGCTCTTGCTAAAGATAAATTGTTTTGTGCCCAATTACTACGCGCTACTGGTTTTCCAATTCCATTACAAAGTATTGCTACAAATGTCGATACTGCTCTACAAATGGCTGAAAAAATGGGCTATCCCGTTGTGATTAAGCCGATAGCTCTGGATAAAGGTGTAGGCGTGGCAGCAGGTTTGCTCAATGCGGATGCTGTCAAGCGAGCCTTTATGGAGGCGGCTAAAAATTCGCAACGTATCATGGTGGAGAAACACATAGATGGCGATGATTATCGCATCAGTGTTATTGATGGCGTAGTGGAAAGAGTTACACGACGTACAGTCGCACATATTATTGGCGATGGTATTTCCAGCGTTCAGCAATTACTGGATAAAACCAATGCAGAGCCACGCCGCAATTCAGGCAAACAACAAACACTTTTGCCCATTAAAATTACTGAGGAAACCGCTTTTTTATTAGCCGAACAGGATTTAAGTTTTGCGGCAATTCCTAAAATCGGACAATTTGTCAGGTTAGCTAGAATTTGCAATGTGGCAGTGGGCGGCGAACCCAGTATTGTAGATTTAAGCCTAGTACATCCTGATAATTTACGCTTAGCGATTCGAGTCGCTCACTATTTAGGCTTGGACGTTGCTGGGATTGATTTTTTAAGTCCTGATATTAGCCAAGCATGGCATCAAGTAAATTGCGGCATCTGTGAAGTCAATGCCCAGCCTCAAATAAGTGGGAATTCTGACACCGTAAAAGGACAGCGTTATTCAGCTATTCTAAGCAAATTGTTAAACAATGCTGATGGTCGAATTCCTATCACCGCCATCGTAGGGCATCAAGACACTATCGAAAAAATCGCTGGGTTACTGCATAAAATAATGTGTCAATCTGGGGTAATGACTGGACTTACTACGAGCCAAGGCTGTTGGATTGGTGATGAACAAGTGGCATGGAAAAATTTAGGGGCATTTGCTGGCGAACGGTTATTATTAACCGACAAAACAGTGGAAACAGCTATTATTCCACTTACTTTTAAACAGATTTTAAATGGAGGTACAATTTTCGATGTCTGTGATATAGCGATATTAATGAATACCCAGCTAGAAAATATTTCACTTAATGAACCGTATAGCCCTGCTGCTCTTGCTAATTTAAATATCAGTGTATTGCAACGGGCGCGTAAAGCGGTCATTTTAAATGCAGATGATATAAACTGCATGGTACAGCGACAGTTTTTAACGCATCAAGAAATTGTTCTTGTGTCAACTAACGCGACACAGACCGAGGTTTTAGCACATATTGAAAAAGGTGGGCGAGCAGTATGGTTAGATACTCGTTACAATCAGACGTTTATTTGTTTTTATCATCAGAAAATCGAAACCATGCCTTTGATAATTAATTCAGATTTTTCTGGTGCTGATATAGTATTTACTGTGGCATCCGCTTGGATGCTTGGCATCCCCCTAACGACAATTTACGCTTTTATATATTCATGAAATTACCCATTGAAAAAGAACTGACAACCGAAGAAATTGCTAAATTATCCTCGGTTTATTTAACCGAAGGCAGAAAACAAGAAAATTGGGAAATTTTAGAAGTCAACATTAAGAATGACATATTAAAAGCGCGGATTAGGATGATTTCATCCTGTATATCACCTTTTGATAAAACGGATTTTCATTTGCCTGCCTTTCCAATATTAGAATTTTTATCACAATTAGCTATTATTTACGGGCATATCTGGGCAGGTTACACAGAAAAAACCCGCGAAGTCTGGCTGATTGAAAGCAATATAATCAGTAAAAAAGCAATCCGCAATCCTGACAATATTCAAGTAACGATAAAAGTCGTTTCTATCAAAAAAGTGGGGCAAAATATACTTGCCATTATTCAATCACAAGTATTTGATGATCAAGGCGGCTTGTTTGAAGCCAGAATCAAAGGCTTTTTATCCTAATTAAAATTAATATGAACTCTATAAACTTTAGCAGTCCCGAATTTATTAACGATCCTTATCCTACCTATCAGTTATTGCTAGAGACAGGTGAGCCTTATTTACTTTCTCCAAATCAGCAGGTAAATACCTCAGGAATAATGAAAACATCTGGAATATGGCTATTTAGCCGCTATGAAGATGTGATGACACTATTGAAAGAAAAAGAGACTATTTCCAAACAAATTAGTCTAGCGCGTGCGCCTGAAAAAATACGAGCATTTGATTTAACTTTATTAAATCAAGACCCACCCACGCATACACGCTTGCGTGATGTAATCAGAAATTCTTTTACAGCAAAAAAGATTGCCGAATTAGAGCCAAAAATAAAACAAATAGTCCAACAGCTTATTCTCAATATGTCTAAGCAAACGGAAGTTGATTTTATAACTGATTTTGCACGACCTTTGCCAATTGCCATCATTGCGGAAATGATTGGTATACCGCCCTCGGATCACAATAAAATTTATTTATGGTCTAAAAAAATTGCCAGTGGCTTTGATTCAGTTGTTTTAAACCCTGAAATCTACCAACAACAAACCAATGCGTTAGAGGAAACTAATGATTATTTTGACTATTTAGTGCATCACTATCGTCAAAATCCAAGCGATAATTTAATTTGTTTATTATTAAAAGCATTCGATAACAGTGAAATAGACCACTCTGAAATGCTTACTATGATAATTGTTCTTTTAATTGGCGGGCATGAAACTACTATACAACTGCTTGGTAGCGGATTATTAACGCTGCTTCATCACCCTGAACAATTTGAATTACTTAAAAAACAACCTGAATATATGGCTTCTTCTATAGAAGAAATGTTACGTTTTGAAAGTCCTTTACAGCGCACCACTTTTCGTATAACTACGCAAGACTTTGAAATTAATGGCAAACACATTGCTGCGGGTGAGCAAGTAGCAGGGATTCTCGGTGCGGCTAACCGCGATCCTTCACAATTTTCTGAACCCCATAAATTTGATATTACCCGCTCGCCAAATGCTCATTTAGCGTTTGGTTTAGGAATTCATGCCTGTTTAGGTAGTTTTTTAGCACGCACCGAAGCGCGGATTGCTTTTAGTGAAATTTTAGCCAACTTGCCCAATATTCGTTTAGCATCACAAGCACCACAGTGGAATTGTACAACTATTTTTCGTGGCTTACAGTCATTACCCATTCTGTGTTAAATGACGAATGTTAATAACAAAAAATAATATTTCCATCACTGTTTTTGAAAATAATAATAGCCTTTCGCCCGAGGCTATTAATTCAACTGAAATACTGCAAACCTTTAAAGAAACAGGTGTTGTACTGTTGCGCGGCTGGGATTTCGATTCAAGTTCTTTTCAGATATTTACACAAAAGTTTTGTAATCGGTTTCATAAGGTTGCTACCCGTGCTGAACGGCAAGATAGCCAAAGTGATGGTTACAGTACCAACGTATTTAAAGATAATTTTACTTTATTAGCACATACGGAAGGCGGTTACAGACCTTACGGGGTATTTTCTAATAGCATTTTTCATCCACCAGAGGCGTGTTTTTTTCTGTGTTTAACGCCACCGTTAACATTGGGTGGTGAAACAACTTTAGTCGATGGCTGTCAATTTCTTGAGAAAATGTCAATACCGTTACGCGAGCATTTTCGGAGGGCTGGGCTTACCTACAACATGATTTGGGAATCAGAACGCTGGCAGCCTGAATTCAATGTTGAAGATATACACAGTTTGCGTAACTTGCTTGCCACTATTCCAAATTTAAAATACCGCATACAAGATAGCGTGCTAGAGATGTTTTACACTACAGAAGCGATTACTCAGACTCTTAATGGTCAAAGTGCTTTTGCCACAGGACTCTTAGCACATTTACCCCGCATTACACACCCTAACTATCTCGATAAAAATGTTCATACAAAATACTCAAATCGAGTATTTTTTGGTGATGGTGAAGAAATTACAGAAGCGATAATTAATGAATTAATTGATATTCACGATAATTTGTCATACCACCATCGTTGGCAAATTAAAGATATTTTGTTTATTGATAATACCCGTTATTTACATGGTAGAACAATGACCGCTGAACCTTGCGAACGGGCATTACAAAGTCGTTTTGGTTGGTTTCATAATTTGTAATGAAACCTTTATATCGCTAAACCAAACACTCGATACACCCGTCTACGTTTACCAGATGGGTCACGCGGAATGTGTGCAATTAATTCAATTTCAATATAAATAGAGCCTAGATGTTGTGTTATTGCGGCAATAATATGTTGTCGGTCTTTATTGCTAAAATCGGGCGATGGCACAATCCAAACTTTTACCTTGTTTGATGTTTCCTGCACGATACGATAATCGAGGATAGCTGTTCGACCATAAGCCAAATCAGTAGAAATAGCACCTGGTGATACCCACCCCCCTGAACTAGACATTAAAAAATCTTGAATCCGACCTTCTATTGTTTTTAAACGCGCTGTATTGCGACCGCAAGGGCAAGGGCTGAAATCAATTGATGCCACATCGTGCAAACGATAACGTATAAAAGGTGTCGTCCAACGCCCTAACGAGGTCACAATAACTTCGCCTTGTTCACCAAGCACCGCTGGTTGATTAGGTTGATTCAGCTTAGCAATGTGGACGATATTACGGTCAATCGGAATGTGTAAACCAGTGTGATATTCACACTCACGCGCTATCCAATAGGTTTCGGTTGCTCCGTATAAATTGAATATGTTGCAATCGAAACTTTCACGGATCATTGCCTTTAAAAATGACGTAAGTGTCTGACCGAAGGGAAAAATATTTCTTACTGAAGAATTACGAATATTATGTTGCCGCAGGTCACGCGCTAACAAAGCAATAGATTCAACTGAGCCAAGTAACACAGTGGGTTGGAATTCTACAAAACGTTGTCGGAATAAACATATTGGGTACAAATTGATGCTGAAACTCCAGATGTGGAGCTGACATACAAAATAAACGGTCATTTTGTGTAATTCGCCACATCCAACCAGCCCAATATAAACTTTTTCCAGTTAAGGTTTCAAAAGGGGTGGCATATAAATCTATCGCTTTTCCCAGTGAACCACTGGTACTACGACAAATCAATTTCTGCAAATCACGCCGTTCATCGATGTAATTTTTTGCGCCTGCGTTAATAAAGTCTTCTTTAGTAATCGCAGGAAGATGCCATAAATCATCAACAGAATGTAGATTCTGAACTACTTCTAAGTGCTGAGAATAATGTTCACGATATAACGGCACATATTTAATTACACGCTTTAACAGCATTTGTAAGCGTTGCAATTGCAACGCTTGTAATTCAGGGTATGGCAGAAATTCCGAATGATTTATATTTTCTAATATGGGTAAAAAAACTCTGTCGCTTTTCATAATAGGTAATCCCGCTATTTTTAAACAAAATTCATCATGATTATATAGTATTTTAGTTTCAATATAATCCATTTATCCCTATAAAACCCCATGAAAAAAGCCTACAGCGAAGACCTGAGAAAATGTGTAATAGACTGCTACGAAGCAGGATTCCACAAGACTTTAATTATACAAATATTTACTATAGGAAAAGACACATTAAATCGCTGGATTAGACAATATAAAGAGACTGGCAGTTTAGCACCCAAGGTAAGAACGGAATATAAAAGAAAGTTTAGCGATGAAGATTTATTAAGCTATATAAAACAATATCCATCGGCAACGCTTGATGAAATAGCGACGCATTTATCGGTTAAAATCCCATCGGTTCATGCGCGTTTAAAACAATGCGGTGTCACACGAAAAAAAAACGTTTCTTTATGAAGAAAGAAATGAGCAAGCACGCGCTGAATTTATCGAACAACTCAAAGTGATTAAATCGCAACACATTGTTTATCTTGATGAATCAGGTATAAAAAACAGCATGAAAAACGAGTATGGCAGGTCATTACGCGGCACAGTAATTATGGATGATAAAAAGGGACATTCCACCGAAAAATTAAATATCATTGCAGGATTATTAAATAATAAGTTGATGCACCATTAACCTATAGCTATTCAACCGATACGCTATTATTTAATACCTGGCTTGAGCAATGTTTGATCCCCGTATTGCCAATAAAATCGGTGATTATTATGGCTGTCCATTACCCACAAATACTATTCCAAGTATGCTTGTGAAGTGGCATTGATAGCTTCAGTAAAGTCACGGAGACGTTGTAACCCGCGCCATAAGGCTTCCGCACCTGGGTTGCCGTCATTTTTACGCGCTAAGAAGCCACCAAAGCGGGCGACGATTAGAATCATGTCCCTTAACGTAGGCGGATTAGGCGGCAAAGGCTTTTTTTGACTGACAATCCACGCAGCTTGCCATTCTTCGCGAGCAAACATCACCTCACAAGGCAGCTCAGGCACATCGCGCCCTAAGGTCATGAGCATCAGCACTCGCCACGCAATAATCATATAGATGACGAGGGCTTTTTCTAAGCGTTCCTTGGTAGCGAGCTGCAATTCTTCGACTTTACAACCCGTTTTAAGGGTTCTAAAAAACATCTCAATTAGCCATCGGCGACGATACCATTAAATACGCAACACCGCGTCTGCCAAGGTGGTAAGGGTCTCATCCGTGAGTAGCCGCCATTCAATCGGCGTTTCGTTTTCAGGGGGGTGTTCTTCCCTCGCCAATAACGCGGTGACGGTCAGTGCAGGGTATTGCTTGGTGGCTGGCAGCGTTATTCTTTCCCTGCGTAACGTCAATTCGACTGGACGTGCCTGACGCGTTGCTGTGCGATGCTCAGGTGAACTGCACCGTACCAAGAACCTCGGCAACACTCAAGCGATCCCACAGTTTACCATCCCCAGTGACACGGTTATGCTTGGCACGAACCAGCCAATGAATAGCGTTTTCTTGCTGTTGTGCCGCCGTCATCAGCTCTCTAATATCGGCTTCTCTATCGGCAACATAAACGATTTCAGTGCAGCTCAACTCCGCCTTGAGTTCGGCAACGCGTTGATAATCCTCCGTCCAACGCGTACTCTCCCTGATGTCGGGCTCATCTTTTGCCTGCCTAGACCACATCCACGCATCCAATACCCCTAACACCCCCCCAGTTTCACTCACTGCCAAGGTCGGATGACAATACATCCCGTGCCGATAATCATGATTTAACCGACCCAGCCCTTGGGTGCTGGGATGCCGTGTAAAATCTAACTCCGTCGTGTCTTGAATACACAGAACTCGTTCATACTGCGCCATCCGTGCCACCGTCTTCTCACGATGCGGCTCCAAGATCGCCGACCACTCTACCGCCTCGTTACTCAACAATCGATAACCCGCCTTCGTCGCCGCCCAACCATCACAACACTGCACGATACTCGCCCCGATGTCTCTTGATAAATCGCTCATCACTTTGATTAGTCTCTTGTTTCTCCGTTGATCGCCTAAATCAACGTGCTTAAATTCTTCTGCTACCCAGTTAATAGTCTGTCCTGCACTGATTCGGTTTTACTTGCCCTATTTTAAACGGCTTTTAGTTGTGGGTAATGGACAGATCAATTACTCGTTCTTCCTGTTCATATTCCCAATCTTCTCCTTTAATAAGAAAATACTCATAAAATAAATCACGACTGGTTATTATTGGCTTTTCTTTTTTGTAGTTGACAGGAAAAGGTACTAAACAAGTCATAGAACAATTAATCGCGTCATTTAATGATAAGTGTTCGTTAAACACAGAAAACTCCACAACAAAACCAGTGTGGCTACTCGCATAATGCGCCCACATTAATAAGTTCAATAGATTTCTCGATAAAGAACAAATTCCAACTTCATTATTCAATAGTTCATTAATATTTTGAGCTTTTTCTATATTTTTTAATTGTTTAGGCTTTTCCTGAATACGTTGTGCTGGTGATAAATTACGTCTTCGTCCAAGTTCTTTAAAAAATGCTTTGTCCTGCCCATAAGCTTTACTTATTGCTTTTCCATCTATATCAGGGTAACAATCAAATGGGTCATTAAAATCCTTCGGGTGAGTAAATTTGATTGTTCCAACTTTGATAATACAAAGTGAACCGTCTTTATAATCAGGCGGTTTCTTGAAGGAATCATCAAGCGGGACGTATTTATAGCGCAGTATTGTGGCGGACATAAAAAGTAACCTTTTAAAAGACTCTTATAGTCATGTAGAACGGATAAACAGCTACAACAAAGTGGCTGAACGAAAAACGCCCCATTACTGGGGCGTTTTTGTGTTGGCTAAGAAAAGCCGCGATAAATCGACGGCTCTACCTGCTTATAGGCTGTAATACATATCGTATTCAACTGGGTGTGTACTCATACGGATACGAGTGACTTCTTCCATTTTCAATGCGATGTAACCGTCGATTACGTCATCAGTGAAAACGCCACCTTGTTTTAAAAATTCACGATCGTTGTCTAAACAATCTAACGCTTGGTCAAATGAATGACAGACTTGTGGAATTGCTTTTGCTTCTTCAGCAGGTAAGTCATACAAATCTTTATCCATAGCATCGCCAGGATGGATTTTGTTTTGAATGCCGTCTAAGCCTGCCATCATCATAGCTGCGAATGCTAAGTAAGGATTTGCAGTTGAGTCAGGGAAACGTACTTCGATACGACGACCTTTTGGGTTGTTGACGAAAGGAATACGAATTGACGCTGAACGGTTACGCGCTGAGTAAGCCAACATCACAGGGGCTTCAAAACCAGGTACTAAACGTTTGTAGCTGTTTGTTGAGGCGTTGGTGAATGCGTTTAAGGCTTTCGCGTGTTTGATAATACCGCCGATGTAGAACAGCGCGGTTTCAGACAAGCCACCGTATAAATCACCTGTGAACAGGTTTTTGCCGTCTTTGAATAACGATTGGTGAACGTGCATACCGCTACCGTTATCGCCAACTAAGGGTTTAGGCATGAAAGTCGCTGTTTTGCCATACGCGTGTGCGATGTTAGCGATAACGTATTTCAGTTCTAATACTTCGTCCGCTTTTTTAACTAAAGTGTTAAATTTAACGCCGATTTCACATTGACCCGCAGTCGCGACTTCGTGGTGATGAACTTCAGTGGTTTGACCCATTTCTTCTAAGGTTAAGCACATTGAAGAACGCATATCTTGGAATGAATCAACAGGAGGTACTGGGAAATAACCACCTTTAACACCTGGACGGTGTCCAGTGTTGCCGTCTGGATAGACTTTTTCTGAGTTCCAGCCTGCTTCTTCTGAGTCAACTTTGTAGAAAGAGCCACTCATATCAGTTCCCCAACGCACGTCATCAAAGATGAAGAATTCGTTTTCAGGGCCAAAGAATGCTTGGTCAGCAATCCCTGTTGATTTTAAATACGCTTCTGCACGTTTGGCTAATGAACGTGGATCACGTTCATAACCTTGCATATTTTTAGGTTCGATAATATCGCAACGCAAAATCAATGTGTTGTCATCAAAGAAGGGATCCATAACCGCAGTGGTTGGGTCTGGCATTAAAATCATGTCTGATTCGTTGATGTGTTTCCAGCCAGCCACTGAAGAACCATCAAACATATTGCCTTCTTCAAACGTGTCTTCGTCAATACTGTGGGCAGGGAAAGTAACGTGTTGTTCTTTACCGCGTGTGTCACAAAAACGAAAATCAACGAATTTTACGTCGTTGTCTTCAATCATTTTTAATACTTTTGCTATAGCCATTTATATCGTCTCCTAAGATTTTGGGTTAATGTTACAAGCCGTAATAAAGATACCATCTTTTTTGCTGTGTTAGCCACTAAAAAAACAGTCATGGTGGCTTGAGTGAATATTGTTTTCATGCAATTGAAAATATGCACCTTATTGATTCGATATTTGCAATTGTATGCGTTATTTTGGTGCAAATATTTGCTATTATTCTCAAATAATAGCGGATAAACAACGATTTTATCATTAAAACAACTATTGGCACGGTATCTGCTACAATTATTACGAGATTATTACACGTTTAGAGAGGATTTTTACCCTCACTTGATTGTATTTGTTTATTTATTGAAAGGGTTATTAAAATGGAACACTTGGTATTGAATCGTAAAAACCGAATGATTTTAGCGGCTATTAGCAGCCTATTATCCATTGCTGTCGCAACACCAGAAGCGGCGGCAGATACAACAGAGGCAGATCTTAATGCAAAAGCTGAACAATATGAGGCTGTGCCAGAAAAAGGCGCGATTAAAGCACTGACAAAGTATGATGTTAATGAAACTAAGTTTTTGAAAAATAATGGCATTGTTGTCGGTGGTTGGTTAAATGGCGGTGTTACTTATAATTCTAGCAATCCAACCGATAGATTTAATGGCCCTGTTACGTTTGGTGATCGTGCGAGTGAATTTCAACTGAATCAACTGAATTTATTTGTGCAACGTGCGGTAGCAACCGAAGGCGATAAATGGGATTTTGGCGGTCGTTTTGATTTCATGTTCGGTACTGATTCCGTCTTCACACAGGCTTATGGTGTACCTGCTTATGATGTGAATACCTTACAACCTTTGAACCGTAGCAACTGGGATTTGCATATGTTACGCGGTCAAAATCGTTTTTATGACATTGCGTTGCCGCAAGCCTACGTTGAAGCCTACATTCCTGTTGGTAACGGTTTGAATGTGAAAGCGGGGCATTTTTATACACCGATTGGTTATGAAACTGTGCCGGCGCCTGATAACTTTTTCTACTCTCATGCGTACACCATGCAATATGGCGAACCGTTCACTCACACGGGTATTTTAGGTAATTATACCGTCAACGGTAATGTCTCAGTAATGGGTGGTGTCACCACAGGCAGTGCGACTGGTGGCTGGGATGGTGGTTGGAATAAACAATTGGGCAATTGGGCAGGTATCGCTGGTGCAACGTGGACAAGTACCGATAAAGCCTCGTCGGCGAATATCAGCGGCACTTATGGTGGCACTTCTGAACACAGTAGCCAATCATGGGGAATGTACAGCATCGTGTTAAAACACAATATTACCGATAAAACCCATTTGATTGTGCAACACGATCACGGCTATGCGAATAACGTTGCCTTATCTACCGTCAGAGATGCGCAGTGGTACGGTATCAACACGCATTTATACTACGATGTTCAAGATGATTTATCGGTAGGTATGCGTGGTGAATGGTTTAGAGACCAAGACGGTTTCCGTGTCTGTTCGCCAGGTCGTGTTGCAGCAACCACTAATAATGATAACGGTGCGGCAGTCAGTACAGCGGCTAGCGGTAATTTCTTATCGACTTGTCAGCCTGCGACTTACTACGCGATTACTGCGGGTCTAAATTGGAAGCCAAAACCGTGGATAAATGTGCGTCCTAATGTGCGTTATGATTGGAACGATGGCAGTTCGGCAGGTGTTCCTTATAATGCGTTTGATGGTGGCACTAAACAAAATCAATTTTTGTTTTCTACTGATGCGACTATCACATTCTAAATTTCCTTTCGTATTAAGCAACTAATGTTACGCAGTCGCTCAGAAGGATCAATAGCTGTAGCGAATTCAGAAAACTGTAACTCATTGATTTTAAAAATGGGTGCGTAACATAAGTTAAGTAATTAAGAATACGCCTACGGGCGTATTTTTTCCATTGCACAATCTCGATGCCTCGCTTTATTAATGCCTATAGTTCAGGATTTTCATCATCGCCTAGCGACATATTCATGTCGATGCGTGAATTTTCGTGACTACAAAACAGACGTATCTTTTTTAACTTAATTAAAATTAGTACCGTTTAATTATGTACATCAACACTTGATAGTTTTCCTAGGCTTTATATAGTTCACATCCTAAAACAAAGAGTTTTAGGTGGGCATTAATAAAATTTGTAGTGTTACCTGATTTTTTTCTATACCATGTTTATCTGTATATTACCTGTACGCTATCTGTAGAGAGTAATTAATACATTTAAAAATCAAAGAGTTAAATGAAGTTTAGCGTTCACTCAACTAATTAGGAGATACCATGCAAATCAAGTTTCCATTTGACTCATCGAAGCCAGTGGCGGGTGAATCAAGCATTGACATTCCCAAGCCAGCAAATGATGTTTTTTCCTATATTGGAAAGAATTTTTTTGATAATTATCCTAAGTGGGCTGTTGAAGTTGTTGAATTTGAGCCATTGAATGGCAAAGAGGTTTTTGTTGGTGCAACAGCAAAACAAATTCGTAAAGACAACGGTGCAGAAGTCGAATCAGTTTTTAAAATCACGGATTACGAACCCAATTTTAAACTCATTTTTGAAGGGATAACTGCACCCTATAAACACAGTTATTTATTGGAAAGTGATAGTTTGCAAAAACCGACACGATTAACTTTTCGTTTTGAATTATTAGAGCTTGAAGTGTTTATGCGTCCTTTTCAAAAGCTGATTCGTTCTGCTATTGAGGACGGTACTGAAACTACGGTTGAAAACATTAAAAATTTAATTACTACTGAAGTTCAGTAAGATTAATAACCTACTATTTTGGAGTGTGTCATGGCTTTTGTTGTTGAAAAAGATAGCGGTCTTATTCCGCAAGTGTTGTCTGCTATTTTAGATGAATGTGTTAATGGGGTGACTTTATCAGACCCTGACTTGGAAGATACTCCGATTATCTATGCTAATAAAGCCTTTGAACGCTTGACGGGTTATAACCAAGAAGAAATCATTGGCTACAATTGCCGTTTTCTGCAAGGCGATGATCGCGATCAAGCGGAACGTGAGCAAATTGCGAAGGCATTGGAAAAGCATGAAGCGGTTGAAGTCACCTTACGCAACTATAGAAAAGATGGCACTTTATTTTACAATCATTTGAAAATAGTTCCTCTGTTCGATAAAAAACAGCGTGTCCTTTATTATTTAGGCGTGCAGTACGATATAACCAAACAGGTTGATGCTAATAACCAAATTAAAACCTTGACCGATTTATTAAATAGTCAATAACCAAGCATTTGCACTGTTGGAGTAAAACGTTATGGATACACTAGAGAATACCAGTAATAGTGACGCGCTAGCTTTGTTGTTTGGCTGTGCTATGCTCGCCTTTTTTTTGCTGCTAATCATTGAAAAACTCAAACCCTATCGACATTTTCCGCAGCAAATTCACAAAGACTCATTTGTCACTAATACCACGACATTCGTGGTCAATAATTTGATTTTAACCACAGTAAAGGCATCGTCATTATTTTTAGTGGCACAACAATTTGCCACACATGGTTTATTAAGTAACGTACCCGATAATCCTGTTAAATGGCTATTGGCATTCGCGCTGTTTGATTTAGCCATTTATATTTGGCATTTTGCTAGTCATAAATACGAAGGCTTGTGGCGATTCCATAAAATTCATCACAGTGATAAAAGTTTTAATGTATCGACAGGCTTTCGTTTTCATGTGTTCGATTTATTGTTAGAAATGATTTACAAATGTGTATTTGTAATTGTAATTGGCGTGAATGCTTATGTTGTGTTGTCGATTGAAATTATCGAGTTATTTTTTATCTTTTTTCATCATGCGAATATTCGCGTTCCTTACGAAAATATACTTTCACAACTTATTATCACACCGTCATTACATCGCACCCATCACTCAACATTACGCGCAGAACACGACAGCAACTACGGTATTGTGCTATCAATCTGGGATAGGATGTTTAATACCCGTGCAGATCTTGTGCCTAAACAGATTGGTTTGGATTTAATAGGCGCGGAAAATTTTGTTCAACTGTTTTCACTGGCATTTATTACTGAAAGTAAAATAATAAAGTTATTTGGCTTATTGCCTAAAGGCAAAAAATAATAACGCCATGATTATTAAAACCCAAAAATCTATCGCTGCTAGTGAAATTACTGATCCGTTAATATTTAAACAGCGGCGACAAATTATTAAATCCTTATTAGCGATAACAGGGGCTGGGATTGCGCCAGCGTGGGCGAGTGAGAATAAGCCAATGTGGAATAAGTTACCCCAAGGTGATTTTTCCGCACATGATTTAACCCCTACGCCACTTGAACTCATTAAAAATTACACTAACTATTATGAGTTTGCCTTTAATAAAGAAGATTCGACTGATTTAGCGCAACATCTGACCATTGATCCTTGGTCGGTAGAAATAAGCGGCGAAGTAGAAAAACCTACGCGTTTTCATTTGGAGGATATGGTGCGTCAACAAACCCTTGAAGAACGAATCTATCGATTTCGCTGTGTTGAAGGCTGGTCAATGGTTGTGCCGTGGGTTGGCTTTTCGTTAGCCAGTCTATTAAAAAGTGTTAAGCCCTTATCAAGAGCTAGGTTTGTAAAATTCACCAGCGTTCATGAACCAGAAGTCATGCCCAATCAACGTAGTAATGCAATGCTCACATGGCCTTACACCGAAGCCTTGCGCATTGATGAAGCCATGCACCCGCTGACCATTTTGGCAGTTGGACTGTATGGTGACGTGTTAGCCAAACAAAATGGCGCACCTTTACGATTAGTTGTGCCGTGGAAATACGGTTTTAAAAGCATTAAGGCCATCGTAAAAATTGAGTTACTAGAAAAACCGCCACTGACAACGTGGAATCAAGCTGCGCCCCATGACTATGGCTTTTATGCCAATGTAAATCCTAATGTTCCGCATCCTCGCTGGAGTCAAAACAGTGAGCGACAATTAAATAGTCGATTTTTTACGCCAAGGAGACAAACAGAATTATTCAATGGCTATGGCGAACAAGTCGCCTCCCTGTATCGCGATATGGACTTAGAGCATTTTTTCTGATGATGCGTATTGATAAATTATGGCTTACAACATTGCTGGCTGGTTTAATTCCTTTGGTATGGCTACTTTTTGATATTGCTTTCGACCAATTAGGCGCAAATCCCATTCAAGCATTACACATCCGTTTAGGCGATTGGACGTTACGATTTTTGTGTTTAACATTAGTAATTACCCCCGTTCAAACCATTACCAAATGGCGAGGTATGACTACTTATCGGCAAATGCTGGGGATATACACTTTTTTTTATGCCAGCTTACATCTACTCAGTTATTTGCTGGTTGATCATGCTTTTCAGTGGCGCATGATTGGCATTGATATTATTGAAAGCTCTTATATCTGGCTGGGTATAGTGGCTTATATTATTGTTTTTTTATTAGCGATTAGTACACCGAAACAGATTAAAAAATACCTAGGGAAAAATTGGAAAAAACTGCATCGATTTATTTATCTTGCCGTAGGTGCTGGTATTCTGCATTATTTCTGGCAACTTAAAGGTAATCTGGTTGAGCCTTTGTTTTATTTAATAATCATTGTGCTATTGCTGGGTTTTCGAGTGTTAGTTTGGCTTACCAATCGGCAGTTAAGTAAAATGATGATTCCAAAAAGTCGTAAGTGAACCGCTATAGTTGTTAATTCCCTTATTGTAAAAATTAAAATATGCCTACGGGCATATTTTTTTGTTTGCACTTGTTCACCGCGCTCCCTTCAATTGATAAATAAGACTAAGCCAGACCTCCGTTTAAATTTCTATATCCCTTCTTTTTTATTTAAAAATAGGCTTAGCGACTATTACGCACTATTACGGAGCATAAAAAATACAGCGAACCATTATGGCGCGTAATAGCATTCGAAATAATACAGTAACCCTAGGTAATAAGCGGTAGCAGACACATAATACTGTAATTGGCACAGTCTGTGCTTTAGGTCTAGTGAGTCGTTAATCTAAGCCAGAGGCATTGTATGAAACTAATAACCGCTATTATTAAACCTTTTAAATTAGATGATGTTCGTGAGGCATTATCAGACATGGGGGTTTCTGGAATTACCATGACCGAAGTCAAAGGTTTTGGTCGTCAAAAAGGTCACACCGAGCTATATCGCGGTGCTGAATATGTCGTTGATTTTTTACCGAAAGCGAAAATTGAAGTCGCTGTACCTGATGCCTTAGTCGAACAAGCCTTACAGGCGATTGCTAAAGCCGCTAATACAGGAAAAATTGGTGACGGTAAAATTTTTGTTGCTGATTTAGAACAAGTTATTCGGATTCGCACTGGAGAAACTGGCGATGAAGCACTGTAATTCAATGGGAGTTCACATGAAATCATTATTAAGTATTTTTGTATTGTGCTGGTTATCGGCTTTTGCAGGTTACTCGTTTGCTGATCCTGTCCCTGAGACGGCGACTATCAAAGCATTACCTGATTTAACCAAGCCTGTAATGACTGCAACAATTTCAACAGTCGCTGCTGTACCTGCCGCTGTTGCACCGAGTGCTAACAAAGGCGATACCGCGTGGGTGATGATTTCCACGGTATTAGTCATTCTTATGGTAATTCCAGGTTTAGCTTTATTTTATGGCGGCATGGTACGCGTCAAAAATATGCTATCGGTATTGATGCAGGTATTTGTTATCTTCTCAATGGTCGCGGTATTGTGGGCAATCTATGGTTATAGCCTTGCATTCACTGAAGGCAACGCGTTCTTTGGTGGTTTTAGCAAGCTATTTCTTAAAGGTATTACGCCCGATTCGCTGGCGGCTACTTTTAGTAAAGGGGTCTATATTCCCGAATACTGCTATGTCGCTTTTCAATTAACCTTTGCTACTATTACCCCTGCGTTAATTATCGGTGCATTTGCTGAACGGGTTAAATTTTCAGCAGTTTTATTATTCACTGTCCTGTGGTTCACGTTTTCTTATTTACCAATGGCGCACATGGTCTGGTATTGGGATGGCCCTGATGCGTATAGCAGTGCTGACGCGGCGACAACCGCTGCGAGTCACGCTGGCTTTTTGTTTCAAAAAGGTGCGTTGGATTTTGCAGGTGGTGCAGTCGTTCACATCAATGCAGGTGTTGCTGGCTTAGTGGGCTGTTTATTAATCGGTAAACGCATAGGCTACGGCAAAGAATTTCTGACTCCACACAGTGTCACCATGACCATGATTGGTGCATCATTATTATGGGTTGGTTGGTTTGGTTTTAACGTCGGTTCAAATTTAGAAGCCAATGGTTTAGCCGCGTTAGTGTTTGTTAATACTTTATTAGCCGCCGCCGCTGCCACTTTATCGTGGACAGCAGCTGAATGGGTTATACGCGGTAAACCCAGTATGTTAGGTGGAGCTTCAGGTGCAATTGCAGGGCTAGTTGCGATTACCCCTGCGTGTGGTTGGGCAGGTCCAATGGGGTCTATTTTATTAGGTTTAGTATCAGGTGGCGTGTGTTTCTGGTCAGTCACAATATTGAAAGCTAAATTAAAATATGACGATTCTTTGGATGCGTTCGGTGTTCACGGTATCGGCGGTATTATAGGCGCGTTAGGCACTGCGGTAGTCGCCAGCCCTGCATTGGGTGGTACGGGTGTGTGGGATTATGTGACTAATAGCGTTGGTGAATACAGTATGATGACGCAAATGATTAGCCAACTGTGGAGTGTCGTTATCGCCATTGTTTGGTCAGGTGTTGTGTCGTTTGCCGCATTTAAACTCGTAGACGCATTGATTGGGCTGCGTGTTACTGAAGAAGACGAGCGTCTAGGTTTGGATACCACCGAACATGGTGAAACCGCTTACAATATTTAGTCATTTTCTGTTAAATGACTAACGTTTTAAAAATAATCACTAATTGTGATTAAAAAATTGATTTTTAATGCAGACTTGCGTTACTATAGACGGCTTGGAGAGGTGGCAGAGCGGCCGAATGCGGCGGTCTTGAAAACCGTTGAGGGTTGATCCCCTCCCAGGGTTCGAATCCCTGCCTCTCCACCAAACAATCATTTATTAAGATTCAAAGAAGTTTAAAAACCCGCAAGTCTCAAGGCTTAGCGGGTTTTTTATTGTCTAACGAAGTGTAAAGAAATGCAGTAACAGCTTGCATTTAGTGCAGTAAGTTTTACAGTAACAGGTAAAACTTACTGTTACTGCATTCGGAGTTACTGCAAATGGCTAAAGAATTACTAACCGATGTTACTGTTCGTAACGCAAAACCCACCGACAAAGATAAACGCCTTAATGATGGTGGCGGTCTCTATTTGCTCATTAAACCTAATGGCGCGAAGTGGTGGCGATTTGATTACACCATCGGAGGTAAGCGTAAAACCTTATCCATTGGTGTCTACCCTGCCACTGGTTTAGCCGATGCCAGGCGAAAAGCTCAGGAAGTACGCAATCAAAATGCAAACGGCATAGACCCCAGCGATACACGCAAAGAAGCAAAAGCAGTGCAGCGACAAACGATCGAAAACGAAAAGCGTATTGATGCTGGATTATCGGCTGTTGATAGTTTTGAGTTTGTAGCGTTGGAGTGGTACGACAAGCGAATGCTTACCAAGTCAGAAAGTCACCAAAAGAGAACCTTATCTCTATTGGAGCG